>NZ_JFIM01000001.1 GCF_000586315.1 Legionella pneumophila subsp. fraseri
AAGCCAAGGCACGTAGGCGGGGAGCAATTGTCAACACGCCCTAGTATTTAATACTTATTTTTAGAAAGTTCCAGAATTAATTTTTCTCTTAAAATTGTTTTTTCATCATGACTCAAGGGATAACCTGTTTGGTTGGATATATAAAACATATCCTCTACCCTCTCCCCAGCAGTAGCAATTTTCGCATTATGTAAATGAATGTTGAGAGCAAGAAATACCCGGCTTATGGTCGCCAAAAGACCTGGCCTGTCATTGGTAATGAGAAATAGTTGGGTTTGATGATTCGTATTGTCATCAATAAAATTAATTTGTGTTTTGACATTAAAATGAGTCAATGCTCTGGATAATCTTCTGCGAGAAATAGCAGGAAGTCGTCCTGTATTGGCCAGATGTTCGCAGAGACTTTTTTGGATGTCTTCAGCGCGTTGTTCATTCAAAAAAGCCTGATTGTTTTCATCCAAAATGATATAAGTATCTAAATCAAATTGATTATCACAAGTAATAATTGCCGCTTCCTGTATAGTAACGTGATGATTACTTAACACTGAAGTCGTGATAGTAAATCGTTCGTCTCTATGGGGCATGTAAATAAATACTTCAGTCCCACCCTGACTATGATGTGGCATGATTATTACTACCGGAAATCGCTTGCTGCCCAGAATTGCCTTGGTGTGCCTGGCTATCACTTCAGGAGATTCATGAAGAAAATATTTTCCCTTAAATTGATCCCATAGATTCTGTATTACTCTGGAGGATATCCCATCTGAAATTAATATATCCATAGCGTATTGTTTACGGAGGGATATTAGAGCGGCTTCATCAACCAACACTTGTTGTTTATGAAGTCTGGTTTTTGCTGCATGGTATAATTCTTTAAGTAATGAGTCTTTCCAGGCATTCCAAAGAGTAGGATTTGTACCACAAATATCTGCTACTGTAAGCAAATAAAGATAATCCAAATACTTTGCATGAGGTAGAAGTTGGCAAAATTGTTCGATGGTTTTAGGGTCATAAATATCTTTACGTTGAGCAGTTTGTGACATGAGCAAATGGTAGCGAACAAGCCAAATAACCAATTTGCTATCTTCTGCGTCCATAAAGTGACGTTGTGTAAATTGCTGTGCTTCAATTGCTCCTAATTCAGAATGATCTCCTCCTCGACCTTTGGCAATATCATGGAACAAGGCACCAAGATATAAAATTTCAGGTTTTTCCAAAGTAGCAATGATTTTGGCGCATAAAGGAAATTGCTTTGCATATTCGCTCTTTTTAAAGCGAGATATATTACGGATCACAAACAGGGTATGCTGATCAACGGTATAGGCGTGGAATAAATCATACTGCATTTGTCCCGTAACTGTAGCAAAACAATCAAGATAGTGTGCTAAAACCCCATATCTATTCATTCTTTGTAATGCATCGTAGGGATCATTACCAGTTCTGAAAATGTTGATAAATATATTAGCAGTCTCTTTTGATTCTCTAAAACGTTTGCCCATTAAAAATAATGATTCTCTAATTAATCTTATTGTGCTTGCTCTAACTCCTTCGATGTCAGGGCGTTTAACAAGCCAATAGAATAGTTTCAATATAGATTGCGGATTTTGTTTAAATACACGGTTATTGCGTACTTCAATGAATCGGTTTGACAGTTGAAATTCATCATCCAGACGAATAATTTTTTGCTTTTGATGATAGACTATGGTTTCATTGAACCATTGCAAGAGCATTTCATTCAGCTCTCTATTGCGTTTGATGACTTTAAAGTAGTCTTTCATAAATTGCTCTATGGCCAAGATATGAGACTGATCTTGATATCCAAAAAATTGAGCTAATTTAACCTGATAATCAAATGACAAGCGCTCCTCAGGCTTTCCTGCTAACATATGCAAGGCAAATCGAACGCGCCAAAGAAAGTTCTGGCAGTATTTTAATTCTTCATACTCTTTATCAGTAATAAAGCCGTAGCCGATTCCCTCGGCTAATTTTTTAATTTTAAAATGGCGTTTGCTAATGCTTAGCAAAATTTGCAGGTCTCTTAATCCACCTGGACCATTTTTAATATTAGGTTCAAGGTTGTAGGCTGTTTCTCCATACTTTGCATAACGACTTTGCTGTTCCTGAAGTTTGGCAAAGAAGTATTGATGGCTAGGCCACATGTGCAAGGTGTGTGTTTGGTATATTAATTCCTCCATTAAGGCACCATGCCCACACAGTAAGAACATATCCATAATGGTAGAAATTACGCTCAAATCCTGACTGGCCAAATTGGCACATGAAGAAACAGTGGTAATTTGATGGCTTACCTCCAGCCCCACATCCCAACAATCCTGGATAAATTTTTGTGCGCGTTGCAGTTGAATTTTGCTTATTTTTTCAGTATGCAATAATAATAAGTCGATATCCGAGTGGAGTTGAAGTTCTCTACGCCCGTAGCTTCCGAGAGCCAGGAGACAAAAATTGTCTCCCAAGTGTAATTTATTTTTAATAAATAATTGAATTAAAATAGTATCAATAAAAACTGCAAGCTTGCGTGTGATGGAGGTGATATTGGCTTTTTGGCTAAAGTCCCTGCACAGTTTTTCTTTGAACTGTTTGATCGTATTCTTTATGATGCGATTATCGTTCTTCATTACGTAAAGTCAGAATTTCAACACCTGTGTCAGTTACCAACAGCGTATGCTCCCATTGAGCTGAAAGACTATGATCTTTGGTAACGACAGTCCAATGATCCGGCAATAATCGAGTATGGTGTTTTCCTATGTTGACCATAGGTTCTATGGTAAAAGTCATACCTGGTTCTAACCTCATCCCTGTTCCGGGAACTCCATAGTGAAGCACTTGTGGATCCTCATGAAATACACGACCAATTCCATGTCCGCAGTAATCACGCACTACTGAGCAACGATTTTTTTCTGCATGTTGCTGTATGGCATGACCTATATCGCCTAACTGAACACCGGGTTTAACCATATCAATCCCGATATATAAGCACTCATGAGCTATTTGCACTACATGCTTGGCCTTGACGGAAGGAGTACCTACAATAAACATTTTACTGGTATCACCATGGTATTCATTTTTTATAACAGTGACATCAATATTAATGATGTCTCCATCTTTTAATGTTTTTTTTCCTGGTATTCCATGACATACCACATGATTAATTGAGGTGCAAATTGACTTGGGAAAACCGTTATAATTTAAAGGGGCGGGAATAGCCTTTTGTACATTAACAATATAATCGTGGCAAATAGTGTTTAATTCATCAGTTGTAATGCCAACTTGAACATAAGGACCAATCATCTCAAGTACTTCGGCTGCCAGTCTGCCAGCGACACGCATTTTTTCAATTTCATCAGGAGTTTTAATTGTAACGCCCATTATGGTTTATCCAAAATCATAAATGTTAGCACATGGGTAAGAGGAGCAACAATACTCTTCAATCAGCAAAATAATAGATTTTCAATGAAAATCACATGCAAAATAGAGCAAAAAATAATCTAATAGAGTATAATGGCTCCTTAATGATTATTTTATATGATTTTTTACAAGAGAGCAGTGTTATGCCAAGAAGCAAGAATGATAGCAAACTTAAAAAGAAAAGTGCCCTTCAGTCAAAGTTTAAAGAACAGCAATTGAATCATGGTAGTAAAGAGCACAAATCTAAATTTAAATTTTCCCAAAGAAAGGCAAAGAAAAAAGGACCTGGGATGTCACACCTCCCAGGTAATATTTACACACTGTTTACTCCTGTCAATGGACCGGAAAGTAATCATGAATTGATTGCCACGAGCAAGATTATGGTTGATTTACATATTGATAACATGTCTGGCAATGATTACATTCCGTCTGCTATAGACAGAACCGATCTCGTTATTGTTCAACCTGTCCATTTACTCAGAAAAACCGGTGGACGAGGTTTATTTGCCAGAGAAGACATTCCAAAGGGAACGTGCATTGGTATTTACACAGGAGAAGTGTATTCTGAACAAGAATTTGAACAATATCTAATGGAACACGTTGGTTCTGATAAAAGTTATGCGATGTATGTCGGGGGCCGGGTAGTCGATGCGGCAAGAAAAGGTAATTTGACTCGTTATATCAATTTTTCCGATAGTCAGGATAACGCAGAATTTGTTGAAGGTACATTGAATCGCAAGAAAGTTGTAAAAGTAATAACCACCAAAAACATCAAGGCAGGGCAACAACTATTAATCAACTACAATACTTACGAAGAGCAAGCTTCCAGGTATTATTACTTTCTTAATCCTGGCGATGGTTGGCTATCTGCACAGGAATTTTATCAAACTCACCAATCTCAATACCGATTAGAACAAATGCCTTATAATTTGGAAGGATTTGATCTTAAAGTAGGGGATAGAGTGTTAATGACTCAAATAGGAAGGATAATTTTCGCTAACTTTTCCCTTGAAAAAGAACAAGAATTAAATGCCTCAGATATCGATTTGCCATTTTTAAAAGTTGGGCCTGACGAAAAAATATTAGATTTTGATGAAGCGGATACATTCACCCCTTTGATGGCTGCTTGTTATCTTGGACAAGTTGAAAATGTAAAATGGCTTATTGAACATGGCGCTAATATCGATCAACAGCAGAGTCATTCTGGCCATTGTCCTTTGAGTTTGACATTGAAAGGATATTCTTTAGCAAAGGATACCAAAAAATACATCGATATCATTCAGCTATTGATCAAAAATCAGGTTAATCTTTTGGTGCATGACCGATCAGACAAGACTTTTTTACATAATGCCGCATTAATCCTGAATAACCATGATTTTCAATCTGTTGTGAAATTTTTAATGGAACAAAATCCTATTGATATCAATGAATATTTTACATACATCGATGAGAGTGATTTTGATATCGTCATGCATTGCTATAATAATAAGTTATTTGATAAAGCGCTTGTTTTATTGGCCTTTTATCCGGATTATTTTAAAAGAAATTATATGAGTAATAATGAAGGTCATAATCAATTTAATATTAATGCTTTTAGAAAAGCGATAAAAGATTTTAATTCCAATGAGCTTGATATTTTATTAATTCAGTTAGAGGAGAGCGGGTTGCATTTGCCTGAAGCGTTGTTAACGCAATTAGGAATTATGAATGAAAGTGTCACAAGTCAAAGAAAGTACTTTTGATTTGATATTTCCTGCTAACATGAAACTCTGAGCTCTCTATCAACTCGTGTCAGATGAGAGCTTATGCACTCCAAATTGAACCTTATTGGGTGTACTTAAACTATGGCTAGAACAGACTTTATTTATTATTGCTATAAACAAGTAATTGACACATATATTTACATAATGTTAATATTATGCACTTTGCTTAATATTCTTTAGCAAAATTTCGATGTGTCTTCTCTATATGGATTACCTAGAGGACTGGTTATTTCTAGTTTCATGAGGAAACGGGTGCGTCGCTATGAAGAAAGTTTCACTTTACTCAAGGCGATGTTCCGACTTCCAAGTTTGAAATCTCCTCTTTAATTAAAGTGACAGTGGTTATGTAATCTTTTTGAGAGGAAAATAAAATGCCAGTTCGTTATTCGGGTTTTGATTATGATGGTTGCGTCGGTGTTACCAATCTAATAAATATCGTTGCGCAAAATCCAAAGCTTGTCCAAAGAATTCGAGACACTTCAAACCACTATACCAAAGAAGTCACGTTAATTGCTTCGAATCGTCAAAGTGACCGCGATGATAAGCGTAATGCTCGCTCCAATGGCAATGGTTCTTGTTTTGTCCAGATTCGAAAATTTTGCACCGACTTAGGCATGGAGTTTGATCCGTTTTTATTAGCTGATGCATACAACTTGGTGCCTGCTGGAACCAGTCTCCGTGAGGCAACCGATCCTGCAAATGACGAAAAAATTCAAAACGGCTGGTTACATGATAAATCGAAAACTACACTTGTGTATGCTCATATGCAAAGAGCTTCATCTTTGGAAGCGAGAGAGCAGGTCGATTATTTCTTTTATGATGATCGAGAAGACATTCTTGAAGGGTTATATCAATTTTTCTCAGTAAATCCCGAGCTTATTCCATCTAATGTTAAGATGCATTTGGTTAAATACGCCTGTAACCGTGAAAATGTCCATATCATGGATAATTATAAAACTCCTGTTCAGGGAAAGGGCTTTACTAATCCTGACTATGTTAAAACGATCAAAGCATTTGGTGATAAAGCGATTGAGAATGCCAGAGATGTTTATGACATAGATGGCAAAGAAATTAATGCAGTAGGAGTTCGTCAGGCGAAATACAATTGTAATTTTGAATTTGAAGCCAATAAACGGCAACAAATGAAGTTTGCTAATAATTTTGATTCTCCCGCTGAGTTAATTAAAGCTCATGAACAAGCTATAGAGAAAATAAAGCTGGATGCATTTGAATTGTATAAAACAAAAATTAACGTTATCACTGCGTTGTCAAACGAACAAAAAACCTTTTTAATCAGAGCGAAAGCTCAGCAATGGAATGTTCCGTGTAATGAAGGGCAATGGAACAATCCAATTTTTACTTTGCAGGCTATAATGGCCGAAAAAAGCGATCGCTTTTTCCTGTCTCAATATGCTTTTACTGCGGAAATGTTAATCACAAACTATCAAAAAGCTATAGAAAACAAGATGGCTGGTAGCCGTATTTGGGAGCAGATTAATGCGTTTATTAAAAGTGTGAATGTTTTAAAGGATCCGATGAGAAATGCCCATTCTATTTTCGAAGTATTTAAGAAAAATAGTTATTCCGTTAAGGCTGTTGATGGGTTTGTGAAAAAGGTTGTCGAGGTGATGAATGGATTGATGGACAAGTATCCCCAACTCAGTACAACAGAAATGATAACATGCATGCGTATTCTTGAATTAAATTTGCAAAAGATGATTAACTTTTTTTCTCTTGTCGACCGTCTGATTACTATCTATCGAGGTTGCACCAGTGCTGGTCCAAACTTTAATAAAATTCTGACTGTTGTAAGGGAAGCTCTTGAAGAAATGAAAACGATAACGGACAGTGGTGATAATTACTCTACCATCTTGAGTAATTTGGACAAAGTGATAACCGCAGCAAATAATCGGCTGGAAAGCCTCACTTATCCTAAAGAATACTCAACAAAAAATTTCCATTCACAAGAGTCTTATAAAGTTGTAGGCGCATATTTGTGCATGCAAAGTCAGTTGGTTCCAAAATTAGACACCAAAGCTTCTACTGCATTGGCCATTTAATTTCATTTTGTTCTTTTTGAAAAAAGGCATGCTAGTACATGCCTTTTTCACTATTCTTGTTTGATTATGTTGGGTTTGGGCTATCCCCTGTATGCCTGCGATTTTCTCGTTGTTCACTTCGCTTGGCAAGGACTTCATCCATTCTGTTTTCGGATAGTTGTACTTTTTGAAACCAAAAAGTACCGTATGAAGTAGCAGGAGTTTTATATTTAATAAATTCTTTACCATTCACCAAATTTACAGATTCTTTTGTAAAGTATTTACCATTATGATCTGGATTGTACTGAAGGAAGAGTTCATCTCTATAAGGTGGTTTGTGCCTATAAATAGTGAAATCAGGCAGGGAGATTTCTTTTTTTCTACCTTTGTTATACTGCAGAGCGTCTTTAACTAAAGCCTGAATATTAATTCGTGGTAACTTTCCATTCGGATCAACAAAATAGTCGTTCGTATTGTCTTTTTCTGTAATTTGCTTAAATTCCATCCCTTTAGGAATACTTAAAAAAATCATATGTCCTCTCATAATTGGGTTTCATTTTTATTCTGCAACAACAATATTGCTCATCGCCGATATAGGTTGTTCTAAATTGGGTCATAAGTCAATAATTGCAGCAAGTGTTTTGCAATGAATTTGTAGTAAAGCTCCATGCTACTCTGTGTAAGGGCAATCAATATATGGGTCTGGATGTGCATAAAATTTGAACTATAATTTAAATGAAATATCAATCAGGATAACCGTCATTACAGGATTTGTTATGAAACCCAAAACAAAGAAGAATATGGCGAGAACTATAATATTTGCACTTTGCATCATTGCCAGTGCAGCTGCTGCAGCATGCTATGGGTTAGCATACTGAGCGAAATATCATCAGTTTTTTTAATGGTAGAGAGAAAGTTTGCCCATTTTTTTGCGTTCAGAAAATATTGTTCAGGAAGCAACAGTGAGAAAGAGCATAATTACAGCAATGATTATATCTGAAGAGTTGGGATAGATTGGTACCGAATTTTTTATTATCGGTACCAATCAAGTTTTACATATTCTTTTTGTATTGTGATTTTTGTTCGTTCGTTAGCTGATTGTAAATTTGATTTTTCATCATTACACGATTTTTTAGCATAGTTCCTGCTATTTTATTCCTTTGACTGATTAAATTATCCAGTTTAGCTTCATCGAGCTTCTCATTGGCAATGAGCGCATTGATTTGTTCTTTGATTGCTTTAAGTTGTTTATAATTTTCTTTGATTGATTTTTGAGCTTGTATTTTGATGGTTTTGATTTTGTTCTTTTGCTCTTGAGTTAAATTAAGTTGGTTAAGTGTTTTTTTGTGATCATGGCAATGACAAGGCTTTGATTGAGTAGTATTGATTGTATTGGCAAAAACAGGCTGTCCAAAAGTAAATGCCAAAGCAAGAGCAGCTAAACAGATAGATTTTTTACTCATAATCGTTTCCTCTTAAAATTTAATGTTAATAGGATTCTCCTGAGTACAACATTTTTAAAACTTCCATGCGCAATGAAGTATAAATCAAAATGTACAAATTAATATAGGGTTATTTCCAAATTGGTTTTAGTCAATTACTGGTATCCTACATAATGTTTTGTATATAACGGATTTTTTTGTTATGCACAGAGATTACAATGTTAATTTCATTGCTGAATTGGCACGAATATGTTATAAATACCGCGCTTTAAATACACACACGTTTCGTCACATGCGATAGGGTCCCTTGGCGGGTTTCGTATGGGAAGCGTGGAGGCTTAACCCTGGAGATATAATATGAACAATGTAAGTATGCGTGAATTGCTGGAAGCAGGCGCTCATTTTGGACACAGAACACGTTTCTGGAATCCAAAGATGAGTGAATATATTTTTGGCTCAAGAAATAAAATCCATATCATTAACCTTGAAAAAACACTACCTATGCTGAATGACGTAATGAATTACGTTGGTCGGTTGGCAGCGAACAAAGCAAAAATTCTTTTTGTAGGCACCAAAAGAGCAGCTCAAGATAGCATTCGAGAACATGCAAGACGATGCGGTATGCCTTATGTTGATCACAGATGGTTAGGTGGTATGTTGACCAACTATAAAACAGTCCGTCAATCAATATTCCGTTTAAAGGAATTAAAAGAAATGAAGGAAAAAGGACTGTTTAATGACATGATTAAGAAAGAAGCCTTAATGCTGACAAGAGAGCTTGAAAAATTGGAGCGTAGTCTTGGTGGAATTGAGAACATGGGTGGTTTGCCTGATGCGTTATTTGTGGTTGATGTTGGTTTTGAACATATTGCTGTTGAAGAAGCTCGTCGGTTAAGAATCCCGGTAATTGGTGTTGTAGATACCAATAATAGCCCTGATAACATTGATTATGTTATACCAGGCAATGATGATTCAATGCGTGCTGTGGACATTTATGTTCGCTGTGTCGCTGATGCTATTTTAGACGGTAAAAATAGCAACACTGTAGGAAGGGTATCATCTGATTCAGAGTTTGTTGAGGTCACTTCAAATTCTAAAGAAGAAGAAAAATCCGGAGAATAATTACTATTTGAATAAAGGGGGCGTTAATTTAATAAGCCCCCTTTTTGCTATGTGGAGAAATCAAAATGTCAACAATTAGTGCTGCATTAGTAATGCAATTGCGTGAGCGCACAGGCGCAGGTATGATGGAATGTAAAAAATTTCTAATAGCGACTAACGGTGATATCGAGCAAGCAATTATTGAAATGCGTAAAGCTGGCCAGGCAAAAGCAGATAAAAAGGCAGATAGAGTCGCAGCGGAAGGTATAATCGTTATTGCGCGTTCTTCTGATGAACGTACAGCAGTGATGCTTGAGATTAACAGTGAAACAGACTTTGTTGCACGAGATGAGAATTTTACTAATTTTGCCAATGCTGTTGCCGATGTCGCATTAACAAATCTTCCAAAGAATATAGAAGATTTGTCCAATCAAGCATTACCTTCTGGTATTACTGTGGAGCAAGCAAGACAAGAACTGGTTGCAAAAATTGGTGAAAATATTAAATTGCGCCGATTGGAAAAAGTGCATTGCGACGGCGTAATTGGATATTATTTACACGGTTCCCGTATTGGGGTTATGGTCGCATTAAAAAATGGAAGTGAAGCATTAGCTAAAGATATTGCCATGCATGTTGCTGCGAGTAAACCGATGGTAGTTAGTCGTGAGCAGGTACCAGCTGAAGCAATTGAAAATGAAAGAGAAATATTCACCGCTCAAGCGAAAGAGAGTGGTAAGCCGCAAGAGATCATTGATAAGATGATTGATGGACGAATCAATAAATTTATTGATGAGGTAAGCTTGTTGGGTCAGCCTTATGTAAAAGATCCTAACATTAAAGTGGGTCAACTTTTAAAAGAGAAAAATGCCGAAGTACTATCCTTCGTTCGTTATGAAGTAGGTGAAGGGATAGAGAAAAAAGAGGACAATTTTGTTGAAGAAGTGATGGCTCAGGTTCGTACATGATGAATGAAAGTCAACCTAAATTAAAATACAAACGCATTCTGCTTAAGTTTAGTGGCGAAGCGCTGATGGGGAAATCTCAGTTTGGGATTGATCCCTCAGTTCTCGATTCATTAGCTCGAGATATTGCAGAATTGATTCATATGGGTGTGGAAGTTGGTTTGGTTTTAGGTGGTGGTAATCTATTCAGAGGAAAAGCGCTTTCTCAGGCGGGTGTTGGACGAGTTACAGGAGACCATATGGGGATGCTGGCGACTCTTATGAATGCATTGGCACTCCGTGATGCTTTAGAACGAATTGATTTGCCTGCTCGTATTATGTCAGCTATTCCAATGCTTGGAGTAGTTGATCCTTACCATAGACGAAAGGCTATCACTCACTTGCGCAATGGTCAGGTAGTGATTTTTGCGGCTGGAACAGGAAATCCTTTTTTTACAACAGATACCGCTGCTTGCTTGAGGGCAATTGAAGTAGGTGCAGACATCGTTTTAAAAGCAACAAAGGTAGATGGTGTTTATTCTGCTGACCCACTTAAAAATCCTGACGCAAAGCGTTATGATTATTTGACCTACAAAGAAGTGTTAACCAAAGGTTTGGAAGTGATGGACTCCACAGCAATTTGTTTGTGCCAAGATCAAGGAATGCCCTTACAGGTATTTGACATGGCTGCTCCTCAAGCATTGAAACGAATTGTATCTGGAGAGCGAGTCGGAACTATAGTCGGAGCTAATCATGATCAATGAGATTAAGCAAGATTCAGAAAAACGTATGAAAAAGACTATTGAAGCTTTGCACACGGATATGTCAAAAATCCGTACCGGCAGGGCGAATGCCAGTCTATTAGATCATGTAATGGTTGATTATTATGGAAGTCCTACACCTTTAAGCCAGGTTGCCAATATCACTACCAGTGACTCCCGAACTATTTTAGTTACGCCTTGGGAAAAGTCTATGGTCGCAGCTATAGAAAAGGCTATATTAAACTCTGATTTGGGTTTGAATCCTGCAACTGCTGGAACAGCTATTCGGGTTCCTATGCCACCTTTAACAGAGGAGCGCAGAAAGGAATTGATTAAAGTTGTTCGTCATGAAGGAGAGCAAGGAAGAGTTTCAATTCGAAACATCAGAAGGGATGCCAATAATCAGCTAAAGGAACTTGTTAAAGAGAAAGCAATCTCCGAGGACGATGAGCGACGTGCCGCAGAAGCGATCCAAAAGCTGACGGATAGATATATTTCTGAAGTTGATGCGGTATTGGCCGAGAAAGAAAAAGATTTAATGGAAATTTAAGGAGTAGAGATTACTCCTTTTTTTATAATAAGGCTATAAATCTTACTTTTAGTATATTTATTTCATTTTTTGCAAATATTCTTCAGTACTAATAAATTGGTTACGATATTTCTATAACCATGTATCCAGATAATGATATATACGCTTTAATTAAAAAAATAAAAAACTATTTCAATTGGCAAAATATCTCATATAATTCTAAGATTGCTTTAGCAATGATGATAATTTGGGGATGTGATGAAAAGGAATGCATTGATTATAATGTTAATCTATTTAACAAGTAATCTGGCTTTTGCTGATAATTTAGGAAAATATACTTACGAAATTGCTTGCAAAAGTTGTCATGCCCCTGATTTAGCTAAGGCTATAAAAGCTCCTCCAGCTTTTGATAAAAAGGCATGGAAGCTGCGATTTAAACAAGCAAAAATAGAAGCAAAAAATAATCCCTCACAATTTGAAACCCCAATGGATTATCTGCTGTACAATGTTAAGATAGGTAAAGGGTTGATGCACCATGGTGGTTTATGCAAAGAGGCAGATGTTCCTAATACCGATTGTTCTGATGAGGCATTAATTGCAGCGATTAATTACATGAGAAAATAAGATAAAATATTTAAATGCTATTAGCTTTTGGCTGGATTTCATTTATAATAAGACTATTGTTTGCTATTAATTAACATTAATATTCAGCAACATAACCCCAATCTTTTACCCATGCAATTTTTTTTATCTCACTAGTATTCGTTACTTGCTTAATAAAAAAGTCTTTATTGTCATTTTTGGATGCAATGACAACTATATTGGCACATTTTTTTATTGGGATAATGATATTGGATGGAAATTGTTTCTTGATTAATTGAACCAGCTCCCATTGTTCTCTAGCGTTTGCCAAATTAACTCCTAAAAACCCATCATCAGCTAATTGCTTTCTGCAATCAATGAAGAAATCTATAGAATGACATTCATCGGGAAAATGTGTTGCGTCATATAAATCAAGAAGCAAATGCTTAAAAGTTTTTTTGTTTTCACGAACAAAATCTTGAGCGCTTTGGTGAATAATGGTGAAATTAGGGATTAAATCCGTCATGAAAAATTGTTTTGCAATGTGGATTACTTCTTCACTATTTTCTACAGCAACGATAGAGTGCATGTTTTTTTGTGCGCTCAACAGGTGAGCGATTCCTGCTCCTCCAAGGCCTAATAAACAACAATTATTAGGAAATTGTCGTGCCATAAGTGTCAGCATTTGCAGATAATGTAAACCAGGCCTGCGAGGTATATAACGGTTAATTACAGTTTGCCATGCTTCGCTACCTAAAGTAAGCCAACGGTACAACAAATTTTGATAGACTTTATATCCTGACGGTGAAATATAAATACATTTGCCGAATTTTGTTTTCCACATGACTCGGATACTCAAGATTGAAAGGGATATATTGAGCCTAATTTCAAGATCTGAGTTAATTCATCCAATGCATCCAGACATTCATATAATAGTTGCGGATCAGCTAAATCGGATATTTTCAGTTCAGTTCGGTAATATTTTAAAACCCATTTATCTAAAATATCTAACAAATCATTATCAATTAGAATACCTTGGTGCATTGCTTTAAGTTCGTAGTCATTCAGAGGAACTCGTAAGCGTAAACAGGCTGGTCCACCGCCATTACGCATGCTTTGTTTCAGATCCAGGTAATAGACTGAGTTAATAGGGTTTTGAGGATCAGAGACTAATTCATCAATACAAGTTTTTACTTTAAGGTTTGTCTGACATTCACCAGGAGCTATTAAAATCATATTTTTCTGATCAGGTAAGGTAATCAATTGAGAATTGAAAAGATAGGTATCTACTGCTTCACTAACGCTGATTTGTTCTTTTGAGATCTCAATTATTGTTAATGGAAAATCAGCTTTTGATCTTAGTTGATCCAAAACATAGGCTTGATTATAAAAAGCTTCTTCATGAACCAGAAACACATGTTCATTAGCAACTGAGATGACATCATTATGAAATACCCCTTGATCTATTGCCAATGGATTTTGACACGCAAAAATCACTCGCTCAGATTTTAATAAATGGTTGCGAGCGATGGCTTCTGATGCTTCTTTAGTTTGCCGAGCAGGGTATTTTATTGGGCCTTGTTCAAATTGATGATCTCCCAGCACTTTTCTACCATATACAAAGAAATGAATTCCTGAGTACGCGTGACTTTGGCATAGGCGATTATGATTTGCTGCTCCCTCATCGCTTGTGCCCATTGATTTGGGCAATATGGGATGATGATTAAAATAATCAGAGTTGGAAAATATAAATTCCAATAATTTTTTTGAAAAATTGGCCTCCTGGTGGCGATGCAAGTTGCTGATTAAATTTGCAGCAGTGAAATGCACTTTATTGTCTTCAGTATCCACGCTTGCAGAAACGGTTGCTGCATTAGCTGTCCACATACTTGATGCAGAGTAACAGGCACTAAGCAATTCGGGTGCTGTTTTATAAGCTTTGTTTATTTGTTCACTGGGAGTGCCTTTAAATCCCAGTTGATAGAGTAAATTCAAATTAGGTCGTTGATGCGGGGGTAATAGACCTTGCTTTAGCCCCATGTTATAAAGTTGACGCATCTTTTCCAAACCTTGCCTTGCTGCAGATTGAGGATTGGAAATAGATAAAGCATTATTTGTAGAGGCTATATTACCCGCTGAAAGTCCTGCATAATGATGAGTTTGCCCAACAAGCCCATCCATGTTCAATTCATAAACATTCATAATAATTATTCCAATACTAGACCTGGTAATTGTTGCGCTGGAGTTATTAATAGGGGCTGCTCCATGCTTGCTACAGGATAAGCACAATAATCAGCAGCAAAATAGGCGCTTGGCCTATGATTTCCACTACATCCGACACCGCCAAATGGAAGGGTGCTGGCGGCACCTGTGGTTGGTCTATTCCAGTTGATCAGTCCGGCACGAATATTTTGATAAAACTGTTGATAGTGGTCTTTATTATCGCTTAGTAAGCCTGATGACAAACCATAACGTGTCTGGTTCGCTAATTGAATCGCCTCATCAAAGTGA
Organism: Legionella pneumophila subsp. fraseri; assembly: GCF_000586315.1. GTDB lineage: Bacteria > Pseudomonadota > Gammaproteobacteria > Legionellales > Legionellaceae > Legionella > Legionella pneumophila_B. The sequence goes on from NZ_JFIM01000001.1 coordinate 15,093, forward strand.
TTATAACGATAAATTTGTGCAAATGGTGCAAAAATCTCCTCATCTGGCGGGTTTTTAACGCGAGTCATATCAATAATGCCAGGAGAAAGGAGTCCTGTGTATTCAACAAGAAGTGACATCGGCAGAATGATCTCACCCCCCATTTCTACAAGTTGCTTCTGCGCATGAAGATGTTTTAATGCTTGAACATGGCTGATGACAGGCCCAATAAAAGGCTCTGGTTGACTATCAAAGGGGCCAATTCTCATTAATTTACAAGCCTTGGCAAAACGTTCTAAAAACAGATCGCCTGCCTGGGAATCAGGAATTATAATTCGTCTTGCACATGTGCAGCGTTGTCCTGCAGTGATCATGGTTGAAAGCAATGTATGGTAGACCGCTGCATCAATGTTTTTCACTTCATCAATGACCAAAGGGTTGTTTCCACCCATTTCCAAAGCTAAAATCACTTCGGGTTTATCACAGAATTGTTGGTGTATACGAAGCCCTGTTGCATAACTCCCGGTAAAATACACGCCTTGAATGTCCTGAGACAAAAGGGTATTTCCACAATTTGCGTTACCTTGCAAGCAATTGATAACCCCGGGAGGTAAGCCACTATCGTGCCAACATTGGATGATCAGTTCTGCTACTGCTGGAGTATGTTCACTTGGTTTATACAATACAGTGTTCCCTGCAAGCAGGGCAGGGACAATGTGTCCGTTGCTTAAATGAGCGGGGAAATTAAACGCACCTAATACTACAACAACACCATGTGGTTTAAAGCGCAGGCAGGCATTGGCTTCTGCAGCTTCGGTTTGTTTTGGCCAGGTTCTTTCTTGATAAGCCTGAATTGACAAATTTACCTTGCCAATTACTGAGCTGACTTCAGTTTGAGACTCCCATAATGGCTTTCCTGTTTCCAATGAAATAAGACGTGCCAGTTGCTCACGATTTTTTTCTACCTGTTCCGCAAATACTTTAGTATAACGAACCCTTTCCTCAAAACTTGTATTAGCCCAGGATTTCAGTGCACGATGTGCAACGAAACAGGCATTTGAAATTTCATCATCTGTTGCATTATTTCCTTGCCAAAGCAAAGTTCCGGAGGCGGGGTTTGTTGATTCCAGAATAATCCCATTCCCCTTTGTCCATTCTCCATTTATATACTGACCTTTACTCTGTATGATTTGTAATTTAGACATCATTCTTCCTTTGTTACAATGGTGGAGTATCTTCTGTACGTATGGGTGATATACGCAGGCTATCTCCTTGTTTTACATCAAGTAATTTTGCTGTTTCTTTGCTAATAATGCAGGTATTTTCCCGTTCATTAAAAACAGCGTGACTAATTGTTGCTCGAAAATCAATTTGGGTATTGGCGAGTAAATAGCGATTGCTGCTGCTCGCTTCATCACTGATGTTTTTAATAACCATGATCCGACTTGAAGCAATCGTTTTAATTTCTAATAATGGTGATTCGATAGTAGGTCCGGCGTCAAAAATATCAACGTAGTTGTTATAACGAAAGCCTTCTTTCAAGAGAATATTCATAGCCGGGATAGTCGATTGGTGTGGTTTGCCAATGACTGCTTGTGCTTCTGGCGAGAGTAGTTTGACATAGATAGGGTTGCGAGGCATTAAATCGGCGATAAATTGTTTGTTCGTGGCTAGTGTCAGACGATCCGCTTCTACAAAAGGCATATGGAAAAAATTAGCTCCGACATTATCCCAGAATGGCGAGTTGCCTTTATCATCAGAGATCCCACGCATTTCGGCAATGACAATCGGGGCAAAACGTTGAGGATATTGTGCCATAAATAAAAAACGTCCTTTCGAAAGCAATAGGCCATTATTATTTTTTCTATAGTCAGGATGAAGAAATAGAGTACATATTTCTGTGCGACCTTGATTGTCATTGACCAGACTTAATACCTCATAATCACTGCGTATGTTGAGTGTATGACAGACTCTGGTTCTTTTAGAAATTTTATAAGAATAAAAGGGTATTTCATAACCTGTTCGTGCTTCTATAGCGGAGGTGCCGACAATTTTTTTATTTTTTTGTTCTTCAAGTACAAAAAAATAATATTCACAACCAGGGTTGGTGACATTTTTTTGATAGGATTCGCAAGACCATTCCAAGCGTTTTTTTAGTAATTCTTTATCTTTAGGGAGAGTCGTCATCCCAACACCACTGATTTCTGCCAGTTGATGGATCGCATCCAAGTCAGAGTCGCGAGCACTACGAAATAACATCATTTTATTAGATCCTCTAAACCACCCTGTGCCAAATCTGTCAGGAGAATTGCGCTAAGAGCAGCGCGTTCTGATAAGCTATCAAGCAATATATATTCATCTGAACTATGTATATTGCCTCCCCGAACACCTAAGGTATCCAGAACAGCCAAGCCATAATGAGCTAAATTATTACCGTCGCAGCAACCTCCACTGTCTTTCCAGTCAATAGTTAAACCAAGCGCCTCTCCAATTTTTTGAATCCGATGAAAAAGCCGTTCTGTCCCTGCGCAGATACGCTTCACAGGCCGTCCAAAAGTGCCATGCACACTTAGAGAATAATCAGGTCGCTCTAGCTGTCTGATAATTTTATTCAATTCATTCCTTACCCAAATTTCATCTTCTGGCAGACTAATTCGGATATCCAGTTGTGCTACTGCCTTATCAGGAACAACATTCAGCGCCTCCCCGCCAGCGATTTTACCTACATTGATTGTTACCCCATTTCTTTGTCCATTTAAGGCATGAACAGCAGTAACTGCTTCAGCAAGATAGCATATAGCGTTTCTTCCTTCATCAAATGCACGGCCAGCATGAGCAGCCCTTCCTGTTGCTACCAGTGTTAATTTTCCACTGCCTTTGCGGTTTTTTGCCAAAGTACCCTTAGGTGTCATTGCTGGTTCATAAACCAGGGCGGCTTGATAGCGATGTGCCAATTCTTTGAATAATGAACCTGATGCAGGCGAACCAATTTCCTCATCTGAATTAATTAACACATCCCAACCCATTTCTTCCGCAAATCTGGTGTTTTCAAAGGCTGCTAATGCATGCAAGATGACGATTAGTCCCCCTTTCATATCTGCAACACCAGGACCATTGATTTGATTAGCATTGAGGTAGCTTAATTTTTGAAAAGGGTTGCTGGCGGAATAAACCGTATCCATATGCCCACTGAGCAGAATTCGGCGTTTTAAGTGAGGGCGTTTGCTAATGAACAATACATCTCCACAGGATTGCGTAACTGTGCTTCCGGTCATGTCAATTACAGACAAAGGCGGTAATTTTATTAATTCTGTGGTATCAGCGATTGGTTTGAATGCTGAACACAATGTCTCAGCCATGATGGCCAATCCTGTCAAGTTAGTTGTTCCAGAATTGATTTCACAAAATTGATGGAGTTGCTCCACCATCGTTGTCTGATGATTATCTATTGAATTGATTATTTCCTTATATAATTTAACCATGGCTCTTTAGTCTTACACTAAATCCCCAACAATAGCGTAATTTGAGTATTGGCGTCAATTCAGTATAGTCGTCATATGGAACTCTCATTATTGTCTGAGCTTTACAATTTACTACTTTAAAACTAAACTTGAATTTCGATTCAAAATTCAAGTTTGGGGAGTATATGTCTCATGGTGGTGCACGAGCAGGTGCTGGACGTCCTCGAGGGCAAGGTAAATATGGAGAAGCAACCAGATCAGTTCGTATACCTGAATCTCGCATACAGGATGTGATGAAATATCTTCAAGGAGAAAAGGAATTTCCAGCGATTCCTTTATATTCCAGTTCTGTAAGGGCCGGTTTTCCTTCTCCAGGTGATGACTATATTGAATCCATGCTGGATTTGAACGAGTACTTGATCAAGCATCCGGCATCCACATTTTTTGTACGAGCTTCTGGAGAATCCATGATAAATGCCGGCATTTATTCCGGTGATATTTTAATCGTTGATCGTAGTATAGAGGCTACTCATGGAAAAATTGTAATCGTTGCCCTGAATGGCGAATTGACAGTAAAACGGTTATCCCGTCAATATGGACAAGTTAAACTGCTGGCTGAAAATCCAGATTTTCCTCCCATAGATATCACAGAGGAATACGATGTGGTGATTTGGGGGGTCGTTACTTATGTCATTCATACGGTATCGTGATGTTTGCTTTGATCGATTGTAATAATTTTTATGTCTCCTGTGAGCGGTTGTTTCAACCAGCGTTAGCAAATAAACCTATTTTGGTTTTGTCTAATAATGATGGTTGTGTGATTGCGCGCTCTAATGAAGTCAAGGCTTTGGGTGTTCAAATGGGCGTGCCTTATTTTGCAGTCAAGGCCTTATGTAAGCAGTATAAAGTGCATGTGTTTTCATCCAATTACACATTGTATGCTGATATATCACGTCGGGTTATGTCAGTTATCGAAGACAATTGGCCAGCAATAGAGGTTTACTCCATTGATGAAGCTTTTCTTGATTTAAATACTTTGCCTCAGTCTGAACATGATGAATTTTGTCGCAAGTTACAAAAAACTATTTTGCGCTATACCGGTATCCCCGTATCCATAGGCATAGGAGCAACTAAAACCCTGGCTAAATTGGCAAACCATATTGCTAAAAAAGAGTTAAGGATCCCTGTGTTTAACATTGAAAATCAATATCATTGGTTAGCTAAAATAGTTGTTGGCGAGGTATGGGGGATAGGACGGCAATGGGGTAAAAAGTTAGTACAACAAGGGATTTATACCGCTCATGATTTGGCTGGTATGGATTTGCAATTGATTAAAAAATTATTTAGTGTTGTATTGCAACGAACAGTGCTTGAGTTGCGTGGCGTTTCATGCGGCAGTTTACAGGATTTTGAGTCAAGAAAAAGCATCCTATCTTCCAAATCTTTTGGTTCTATGCAAACAGAGTACTCAGCTCTTGCTCAGGCCATCAGCAGTCATTGTGCCAGAGCTTGGGAAAAATTACGTCATCAAAAATTGATGGCATGCCATCTTTCCATATTTATTAAAACCAATCGATTCCGTTTGGATTTACCGCAATATCAGCAATCCATAGGGTTTAAATTGATTAATCCAACTGATGATCTTCGGCATTTGATTCGTTGTGCCAAATTGTGCCTGCGTAAAATATTTCGCTCTGGATTTCATTACCAAAAGGTAGGTGTTTATTTAGGAGATTTAATTGAAAAAAACTGTTTGCAGTTAGATTTGTTTAACCAGGTTTCAGAGAAAGAATTGAATCAGACAGAGCGATTGATGTCAGTATTAGATGAAATCAATACGAAGTATGGCCGTCATACCTTACATTTGGCAGCAGAAGGGTATGTGAAGCCTTGGGTTATGCGGGCACAGTCACGTTCTCCCTGTTATACCACTTCCTGGTCTGAATTGCCTGTGGTAATTATTTAAAGAGAAACTGATAGCTACAATGTCATCCGGGAAATCAACTTCAGTCATCCCGGATGACAGCCTGGCTTAATAACCCAGGCTGGAAATTAATGTCGAACGGTAGGATAGAGGGGATCGAGCGGGGGAGCGCTAGGAGTTACTATACCATTGTCTACAGAAGGATGTTGATGAACAGCAACTTCGGAGTTAAAAAATGGCCTATATGGGTAGGTATGTGGCTCTACTTCTTTCGCCTGCTTTAATGCTTGCTCGGCCAAGCTTTCAAAATACTGTAATTCATCAGTTAGGCGATTTTGAATTCCTTCATTTTGTAACAGCTCTTTTTTAAGATTAGGAATTGTTTGATTTTCCAGAGTGTAAATTTCCTTTTGGTTTGCTCCCATTTGCCGCCTATTACTCTCTATTGTTTCCTTGTTGGATTCAATCGTTGAATTATTGAAGTAAGCTTTCACAGCATAAGTGATTGTGGCAATACCGACACCAAGTCCAGCAAGCAATAACAATGCAGGGGGAGCAATAACCAAAGTTAACAATACAGCTGGTGCAATAGCATAAGGGATGATTCCAGCTAGAGTTAATATCAATGGAATAGAAAAGATCAAGGACAATCCAGATAAAACGAGAGTCGGGAAAAACAGTTTATTTCGTGTTTTTATATGGCTATTATACGATTCAAGGAGTTCTCTGTTTTGCTCTTCCAGACGCTCATTCCTCCTTGTTAAATCAGGATTAGCAAGCTGTAAGGAACTCAATTGAGAATTAAGTCGCGTTAATCTTCTTAAATTTTCACCAATAATAAGCACCGTATTATCTAATCGGGATTGAATCGATGCCGCTTTTTCCTTGTAATTCAAATGCCCTTTCATTCTTTTTACAATCGTTTGCAATGCGTCTACTTCTTGAAAAGTACCTTGCATAATTTGCAAAGACAATTCAAATTGCTCAAGAAAGATGGAGTAATTTAATTGATCTGCTTTCAGAAGCAAGGAGGAATGTTGTTGTGTGAGTGATTTTTTTTCTTTCTCAATATTGGATAACAGTTTTTTCTGATTGTCAGGTGATAGAGTGTTGATAACTCCTGCTGTTTTTTGAACATAATTAAGGCGTGCTTGAAGGCGTTTTTCTCTATCGCCTCTGCGAATTTCTTTTGCATTATTTCTGGAGTCGAGAATTTCCAATTCTTTAGTTATCTCTGAAATTCTTCTGTTAATCTTCTGAATACTTAGCCCAATATCCTGGCTATTTAAAGTAGCTTCAAGATGAGTGTGTACATGAGTATTAGGGTTTAGCAAGGGTGCAGATATTGGTTGAGAAGGATGTTGATGAACTACCGGAGTGTCCGGATGAGTATGGACATTGGGTACTGTATTGCGGATGAGCAACTCTCTTTCATATTGCTCTTTGCGGACTCGCAAGATTTCGAGTTGCCTTGTCAAATGATTCCTTTGGAGAAGATCTTGGCGTAACTCTTCAACATCACGATTTTTTTCATCGTCATCTTCTTTCATTTGTTGTTCGTAAGCGCTTTTTTCTAACCGCGCAATCATGGCTATTTCGTCTGATTTTTTAATTTGAGATAACTGATCAACTATTTGATTATGAATCCATGGAATGGTTTTTTTATCGGTTAATAAGTTTTTTAATTCAGAAAATTGATGATCAATAGAGAAGAAATTCTGGGTAAGCTTGACGAGTTCCTGTTTTACATCATAAGTAGCAAGAGACATAGATTACTCCCAATAATCAAGTTGTCGCATTTTAGATCATAAAGATTAATTTATCAATATTTGGACTAGTAGTTTTATGGCCGGGAGTTAATACTCAGTCTTGCTCCATGGAAATTTTATTGATAGAAAGTCAATTTACACTATCCCATTAACGGTTTCTTCTTTTACTTCTTCCAGGGAGTCATTAGAGTCATTTAGTGCTTCTTCGAGCTCTTCCGAATGCGAGGATAATGATGCGTCATTCGATTGAGTATTGCTGGAATTTAAAAGTGAAGAGTTGGCATAGGATAGACACTCTACCTCTTTTGCTTTCTGGAAAGCTTGAGCAGCTTGACGTTGCAGTTTTTGCAAAGAAAGCATTAATTGATCTCTTAAATTTTCATCTTTTTTGATTTGCATATCCAGAGTGGGAATGGTAAGCGTTTCCAATGATTTTAAATTTTGAGAATTTCGACTCATTTGATTGGAGTTTGTTTCGATCGCTTGCAAATTGGATTTAATAGCTGATTCATTGGAATGCATTTTAAAGCTGAAAACGATAGCTGCTATACCAACACCAATAGTGGATAGCAGGAGGATGGTTGGAGGTGCTGAGACCAAAATATAAAGCAGCGCGGGCGCAATGAAAAAGGGAATTACTCCGCTTATGGTTAAAATAAGAGGAATTGAAAACAGAAACGTTAATCCAAATAAAAGCAAAGCGGGAGTGCCTAAGCGATGGCGTAAGTTAGCGTGATGCTCCTTCATAGCCGATAATTCCAAATTACGTGAAATCAATTCTTCATTTACTGCTGTCAAATGGGGGTTATTGTTTTTTAAGGTTTTTAGTTTATTTTGTAGTTCTCGTAATTTTACAATCTGGGAACTGATGGATTGCTTTTTAATATGGAGACTGGATTGCGTATTGATTGCCTCATGCTCAAACTCCAAGTGTTGCTTTATAAATTTTATAACAGACTTTAACGCTTCGATTTCTTGAGAAGATAAATTACGATTTTTTTTATTTAAAAACCTCTGAAGTTCCTCAAGAAATAATGGATAATTAATCTGATCAGCTTCCTGAATGAGATCACTGCATTTTTTTTCAAGAGCATGATGTTGTTTTTGAATACTACGCAACAAAATGGATTGATTTTTTCCTGATAATGTACTGAGAATATCCTCTCCAGTACTATTGTATCCAATTCTTGCCTGAGCGCGTTTAACCCTTTTAGTGTGATGTTGTGAGCGTACGCTGGCACGCTTTTCAATTTCGTTTAATTTTATCTTGTTGTTAATTTCCTGTTCAAAAAGTGATTGAATTTTAATCTCACGTTCATTAATAGATCTTTGCAGACGCTCAATCGATGCGGAATGGCTGGAAGACGATTTTGTCTTTTTCAAAGGAGAATCAGGATGCTGAATCACATCGACTTTAGCTTGGCTTTCGAAGAGTCGCTCGAGTTTATAATGAAGTAATCTGAGTTCCGTTTGCTGTTCGCTGATTTGGGTTGGGATGTGGTTTAATTCACGAGTTAAAATTTCTTTTAATTTTTTATCTTTTAATGCTTCGGCATCATCCTGCTCTTTTTGAATTTTGTCCTCGGCCAGTTGAGCTTTATAAGCTTGCTGTTCAAGGTTTTTTTTTACTTCTGTTTTATCGGAGTCTCTGGATTTAAGCAGAGTGGCTGTTACAGAGGAATGAATCCAGGGAATTGGGGCTTTACTCAGAATTAAATCTTTTAAGCCAGAGAAGGACAATTCTTCATCCGCTAGAAATTGTTTTATATGTTCTGTAACTACTTCCTCTATATTGCAGTTGGCCAAAAACATAATCACTCCAGATTATCATTTTTAAATGATGTTAGAGTAATTTGAATTTTCAGGCAACACAGAATCAACATATAAGCAGCCATCCTGGGCTTTATTCAAATTCAGTGGAGGAAGCGGGTTTGTATCTTGATGTTAAAATTAAGATAATTTCTCATGGTTTAAGAATAATGTTAAAGTTGTTGAAATCTTGTTTTAAAAACATAGGCAATTATCAAAATATCCCAATTTGAAAATTTAATTATGATGACGCAAAGGTAAAATTAAGATGTATGAGAATTTATTGGTTGGATGCCATGAGGAATGGAAAGAAATTCTGATGAAAGCATTGAATACAATGGATAGTTGTTACTTAAAACAAATACAAGAGGATAGTCATTGGTTACCTGGACTAAATCAGTTATTTTCTGCTTTTAGTCTGCCTTTGAGTCAAACGCAATATATTCTTTTGGGGGAATCTCCATATCCACGCAAGATTTCTGCTAATGGGTATGCTTTTTGGGATAATTCTGTGGGGTTATTATGGAGCTCCACAGGGTTGAGTAAGGAAGTGAATCGAGCAACCTCACTGCGTAACTGGATTAAAACGTTATTGATCGCTCGGGGCGATTTACACGAAAATACTTCGCAAGAAGCGATTGCCAGGATAGATAAATCCTGTTTAGTACAAACTGCAGAAGACTTTTTTAAGGGAATGATGAAAAAGGGAATTTTATTATTAAATGCTTCCTTGATTTATAGCAAAGGTAAGGTTCCGTATCATGCGCGTCATTGGAAGCCCTTTATGCAAAATTTATTTGAGCAATTGGCTATCAGGAAGCCTGATGTGCAGTTAATCTTATTTGGTAAAATTGCTGAGAAAATACCCCCAAATAAATTATTAATAGGACTGGTTTCAGAACACCCATATAATGTAAGCTTTATTACTAATCAACGCGTCATTGAATTCTTTAAACCAATGGATTTATTGTCTTATGAATCAAATTGAATCGAGTATTGCTTTTGAAGAAGTACATAAATTTGCCCAACTTGCAAATGATTGGTGGGATACTAATGGTCCTCTCAGAACTTTGCATGATATCAATGGCGCTCGCTTTGAATTTATTTCAGAACATGTCAATCTGAAGGAGTTGAGAATATTGGATGTCGGTTGCGGTGGGGGGATACTCTGTGAGTCTATGGCCAAGGCAGGAGCTTATGTGAGTGGATTAGATGCAGAACCAGAGGCCATTCATGCTGCCAAAGAACATGCTCATAAAAATCAGTTGCGGATTGATTATTATTGCAGCCCTATAGAAGAGTACGAGGATCAAAAATTTGATGTAATAACTTGTATGGAACTATTGGAACATGTACAAAACCCTGAATTGATATTACGACATTGCAGGCGTTTATTAAAACCAAACGGTCTATTATTTTTATCAACTATTAGCAGAACATTAAAGGCTTATCTTGGCGCTATTATTGCTGCGGAATATGTGCTTAATTTGTTACCCAGACAAACACATGACTATGATAAATTCATCAAACCCAGTGAATTAGCCAAAATGGCACGCTTGTTCGATTTAAATATCATTGATATGAAAGGCCTATGTTATAATCCCTTCCTTAGGAAGGCTACTCTGGTTTCTGATGTAAGCATTAATTACATTATGGTTCTACAAAAAAGTAAACAAAGGTAGCTTTTCTGTACCTGAGCTAATTGTACTTTATCTATTTTTGGTGCTATTTTAATTCTTGGCTTTTCTTATTACCATAGCGCTCCTGATAACGCTGATAAGCATACTTGGCTTGCTCTGGGGTAACCACATCGATTTCATTACCATAAATATCTACGCGTGCTGTATTAGGTTTTTGACAGCTTAAATAAGCTGGGGAAGCACTGTAATAACTTAATGCTTCTCTTAATGATTTTTTACTAAAAGGTGGAGTATCCAGTCGCTCATAAAAATCAATCAGATCATCAAATATTCCAATTTTGAGCGGTTTGACCTGGTTCCCTTTTTTAAAAAATGCATTAGGAAAATTTTCAATAAGCCAATCGATTACTTGAAGCTTATCTTTCTTGGTTGCATTTAGTTGTTGGTTCATAATCATACCCTGCTACATTTCTTCGTAAATAAACTACCACATCTTATGACATAATCAAGCAGCATATTTCTTTATAATGAGAAAACGGCGTTATTTAAGCTGTAATTGATGTAAGAAATTTCTCAATTCCATAGAAGAAATTATTGTATTTGCCTGTAAATAATTATTGCTTAAATGATTAAGTTATTGATTTTTATTGCAATAATAAAAAAATACCATTCATACATTGAAAATAGTATTGGGTAAAAGGGTGATTTAACGCCTTGCACTTCTCTCTTTCAGTTGCTAAATTTTAATCAAGACTTATAAGGATATGAGTCGTGCAAATGGATTTGCTATCAGAGGGATCTGATTTGTCAGGATGACAATAAGAACGTAAGTTCTTATACGGATGACTGCGAAAAGCCAGGGCTGAGTCCCTGGCTTACTTATTTATGCTACCAGATATCCTGAATGAGATAAAAACTTTTTATCGGGGTAATAAGCAAAAACAACCGAACCATTTTTAATGGTATTGATCACGGGTTTTGCTAAGGTCTGTGCTATAGCTGGACAGCCCCAAGATAAACCAGCACGGCCAGCTTTTTTGATAAAGTCAGGTTCAACATACCACGCGCCATGTATCACAACACGCCTATTGTATGCATTATCATTAAACCCTCTATCCAAACCCTGGAGATTCAAGGAGTAGCCTTTGTGTCCGATGTAGGTGTTTTTGGTGATATAGGTACCTAAGCTGGATTGTTTGCTGGATTCTCTATTCGAAAAACTCCTGGCAACATTGACTCCAGAATTTTTACCATGGGCTACGTAAGTATTGTATAATAGGCGTTCGTTACGAAGGTCGAATACCCACATACGTTGTTTATTGGAAGGTAAGGAATAATCAATCACGGTAAGAACGGGTTTTTTAACTGCTCCTCTCTTACTCGCATTTTTATAGGCCGTCAAGGCTAGTTTTAAAACTTTTTTGTTTAATTGAGGGGCCTTGTGGCTAAGATGTTGCACCTGGGTGTTAATGTCTGTTCCAGGCTTGGCAAATAATGGGGTGCTGGATGTGATGTTGCTTGTTAGTAATACAGTTGAGATTAGAGTAAATAATGTATTCATACTGCTCCTTTCTTCTTGTTAAATCACCATTATTGGTTATTACAAAAGATGGTGATTATATTAACAAATAAGTTAATTGTAAATTTATAAGAGCTCAAGTTGTCCATTAGGTGAAAATATTAATCATATCATGAGGTTAACTGTTGGTTGGAAAAGATATTTGGTTAAATAATGTCAATTAAGGCTAAAATTAGAACAATTGTTGTAGTTAAATATTGTTCTTTTTGATTAAAATTAGATCTAAATAAATAAAATTAATTCAGTTTTTATGGATTAAAAAGCGCGTTTTTACTTTATCGAATAGGATTGTCGTCATATAATATGCCACAAAATGGGTGCTGATGCATTGGTTTTGTATAGCCCAACTCATTACTCGATACTATGATTTTATCCAAAATATTGCTTTTTCGTAGAGATGGGGCATGGCAAATAAGCTGGTGTAAGATATCATGATTGGATTTCTTCATCGTGAGAATAATGAATTTAATTTTTGTCGTATATGGTAAAAATTTAATACCGATTTTTTACAATTATCACTTTAGTTTTGGAGAACATTATGCTGGAAAAGCAGTCCATTCATTTACCGGAAGGATTAAGAGCTGCTATTAATAAAGCTTATCGTATGGATGAGCTTTCTTTAATTACAGAACTGAGTGAAAAAGCAGCGCTTGAACCTCAGCAAATGATTGCGATTAAAACCAGTGCTACAAAATTGGTTGAATCAGTTCGCAGCGAGAGAAGGAAAAGCACCGGAATAGATTCTTTTTTAACAGAGTATGCCTTATCAAGCGATGAGGGAATTGCCTTAATGTGTCTGGCGGAAGCGTTATTGCGCGTTCCCGATAATGCCACCATAGATAATTTGATTAAAGATAAATTGGCTGGCGGTGATTGGGGAGCCCATCGTGGACAGAGTGAATCTTTTTTTGTAAATGCCACTACTTGGGCATTAATGTTAACTGGTAAAGTTTTAACTCCTGAAAAAGCTGAAAATACACTAACCAAAGCGTTACTAAAATTGGTTAATCGAAGTAGTGAGGCTGTTGTCAGAAAAGCCGTTGATAAAGCCATGCGAATTATGAGCAAGCAATTTGTGATGGGACGTACCATTAATGAAGCCTTAGCTCGAGCGAAGAAAAAGGAAGATAGGGGATACAGATATTCTTACGATATGCTGGGTGAGGCTGCCTTAACATCTGCAGATGCCGCAAGATATTTTGAAGCCTATAAGGAAGCAATCATTTCAATTGGAGAGAAAGCGGATAAACATTCAGATGTATACAGACGCCCTGGTATTTCCATCAAACTTTCTGCCTTACACCCACGATATAGTGAATTTCAGCATGAGCGTGTCATGGCAGAATTACCTCCCAAACTATTGGCCTTGTCGCGTTTAGCAAAGGACTATGGCATTGCTTTAACAATTGATGCTGAAGAGTCAGAGCGTTTGGATCTTTCGCTTGATGTGATAGAGAAAGTGTTTAATGATGAGAGTTTACAGGGATGGAATGGGTTTGGTTTGGCCGTTCAATCCTATCAAAAAAGAGCGTTTTATGTCCTGGATTGGGTTGCTGCTCTGGCAAGAAGTAAGCAGCGGCGTATTATGGTCAGATTGATCAAAGGAGCCTATTGGGATAGCGAAATCAAAAAAACGCAAATGCAAGGTTTTTCTGAATACCCGGTTTTTACCCGTAAAGTATTTACTGATGTGTCATTTCAGGCTTGCGCAAAAAAAATCCTGACTATGACCGATGCTATTTATCCACAATTTGCAACTCATAATGCTTATTCTGTGGCAATGATTCTGAATGTGGTAGGGGATTATAGAGATTTTGAATTTCAATGTCTGCATGGCATGGGGAATGAGCTTTATGAGCAGATTGTTCCTGCTAATTGTTATGGTATTCCATGCCGTATTTATGCACCAGTTGGTAGCCATGAGGATTTATTACCGTATTTAGTTCGACGATTACTGGAAAATGGAGCAAACTCTTCTTTTGTCAATCGCATAGTGGATGATAAGGCACCTATTAGCGAGTTGGTAGAAGATCCAGTGACTAAAGCAAAATCGTTATTTAATAAAATAAACAAAAATATACCATTGCCAGAGGATATCTTTTTACCTGTACGGAAAAACTCTAAAGGTTTTGACTTTACAAATCGACTTGAACGCGCTTTATTGCAGCAGGAACTGGCAAAAATTCAAACAAAAGAATGGCAGGCAAGTCCTATAATTTCCGGTCGGAAATTATCCAGGGACTTACTGCAAACGGCTATGTCTCCCCAGCAGCCGGCATATGCTCTTGGATCTGTGCAGCAAGCAACTCTTGATGATGTTGAGGCGGCATTAAATCAAGCAAAATTGGCTTTTGAACCATGGAGTAAGAAATCGGTAGAAGAACGTGCTTCTTGTCTAAACCGATTTGCAGATTTACTACAGGCCAATATGGCAGAACTCATGGTATTAACTTGTCGGGAAGCTGGTAAAACCTGGGGTGACGGAATTGCTGAAGTAAGAGAGGCTATTGATTTTTGTCGATACTATGCCAGGAAAGCCCAAGAGCTTATGGGTAGTCCTCAACGCTTTAATGGATACACGGGGGAATTAAATGAATTAAGTTTACATCCTCGCGGGACAATATTGTGTATTAGTCCCTGGAATTTTCCCTTGGCTATATTTACGGGACAAGTCGTAGCTGGACTAGTTACAGGCAATTGTGTGATTGCTAAACCAGCTGAACAAACTCCATTAATTGCAGCCTACGCTGTGAAATTAATGCATCAAGCTGGTATTCCTGAAGGAGCAATTCAATTAATTCCAGGCGCTGGCGAGACCATAGGGGCTGCTTTAGTCGCAGATAAACGAATTAAAGCAGTTCTGTTTACAGGCTCGACTGACACGGCGAATTTGATTAATCGGACATTAGCTACTCGAGGTGGTGAAATTATCCCTTTAATTGCAGAAACAGGCGGTCAAAATGCAATGATTGTCGATTCTTCAGCATTATTGGAGCAAGTGGTGGTTGATGCTGTCACCTCTGCTTTTGGCAGTGCAGGACAGCGATGTTCGGCACTTAGAGTATTGTATGTGCAAGAGGAAGTGTATCCAAGAACTGTAGAGCTATTAAAAGGTGCCATGGCTGAGCTAGTCGTAGGGGATCCTCAATGGTTATCAACCGATGTTGGCCCTGTTATAGACAAGGAAGCATTATCTATATTGAAAAATCATGTCGAAAACATGAAAAAACATCATGAAATATTATATCAATGCTCCGTTAGTGATGACGTTTCATCAGGATACTTCATGCCACCAACAGCCATTGCAATTGATAATATCAGCGCTTTGGAAAAAGAAGTATTTGGGCCAATTTTGCATGTGATTCAGTTTAAGAGAAAAGATCTGGATAAAGTAATTAATCAAATCAATCAAACTGGCTATGGTTTAACACTGGGAATACACAGCCGAATTAATGAAACAGTTGAATATATTAGGCAAAGGGTTCATGCAGGGAACTGTTATGTAAACCGTAATATGATTGGAGCAGTAGTAGGTCTTCAACCGTTTGGTGGTGAAGGGTTATCTGGCACAGGCCCGAAGGCTGGAGGCCCTAACTATTTGATTCGACTTTGCCATGAGCGTACCTATACAGTTGATACAACTGCTGCAGGAGGTAATGCCAGTTTAATGTCTATCCCGGAAGAAGGTTAGTATTATTAATTACTCTTAAGAACAATTTTGAAAAGCCCAACAAAATTTTTGTGGGCTTTTAATTTCTTACTCAACTACTCTTCACTACATAATTGCTCATCATGTTTTTTAGCAAATAACCAGGGAATGAAAACAAATAGAATGAGACCGCCAATTAGAAAACACTCAAAGAGAAAAACATTCTTTATAGGGATTTGTGAAGGGGGTATAAATCCAACAATCATAGCAGCTATGCAGCAGATAATTCCTATTCCAGAGATAAGTGACATCACCAGATTTCCACCAGGAATAGTATAGCCGCGAGGCTGTTCAGGCTTGCTGTATCGCAATTTAATTGCTGCGGCAAACATCATGATATATACCAACAATGCCATTTGAGCACTTAAATCGCTTAATACCCAGTACGCAGCATTAATTGAATCGAGTAAAATAAAGACTGTGCTTAATACAGTAAATATAACGCCTTGAGTGAGCAGTATTGCTACCGGCGAGCCGTATTTATTGACACGGGAAAACAGCGCAGGTAAGGAACCATCACGCGCGGACACAAGTAATCCTTTAGTTGGGCCTATTATCCAGGCTGAAACACCACTGAGGCCTCCTAAAATAATTAATACCGCAATCACTGATGTCATCCACGGCATATTATAGGAATTAAAAAATACAGCATAGGCATCAACAAGGCCTGAAACAACGCTTAAGCTATCGTTTGGTACTACAATAACAATTGCCAAAGAGCCTAATGATAAGGTGGATATAACTAAAATAGCTGAATAAAAAAGGGCTTTGGGATAATCCCTTTGTGGGTTTTTTACTTCTTCAGCATGAACAGCAGACATTTCCATTCCTATAAGGCCAAATAAAACCGCTGAAAATAAAGACAGATTTCCTAAAGAACTAAAATCAGGTAGCCATGTTGTGGGGTAATTGACTGCTACAGGCCTATCTTGAAATATCCAAACAGTACCCAGAATAATAATCACTATCATAGGCAATAATGTGCCTATGGAGGCACCGATGATACTTACTATGCTGGATAGTTTCATGCCAAAACAATTTAAAAAAGTAAACACCCAAAACAAAGTAAGTGCTGTGCCCAATAAATAAAATTTGTTATTTCCTAAATGAGGGGCGATTAAATAGGATAAAGTGGCGGCGATAAAAGCTAACATGGTTGGATACCACACGACATTATAGATCCATTGCAGCCAAATGGTGATAAATCCTGCTCGTCTCCCGAATGCCTCTCTAACCCAGACATAAATTCCTCCGGTATTAGGGTAGGCGGTAGCGAGCTCTGCAGCAACCAATGCTACTGGAATAAAAAAGGTAAGAGCTGCAAAAATATAATAAAAGACCAGGGAAAATCCAAGTTTTGCGCTGATAGGCAAGGTCCGTAAACTATCTACAGCAATGACGTTGATCATAACTAAAGAAAAAACGTTCAGAACCTTTTTTGAATGATTCATTATTTATCCTTTATGAGTGCAATAAACTCGGGTATTGAATGGGGTATAAATGGTATTATGATAAGTTAACAGAGTAAAGAAAAGTTTGGCTGCATAGTTTAATTACTGCTGAAGTTTTATATGTTGTTGGGTTTCTCTTGTTGTGAAACCCAACATTCTAATGCAGAAAGGCAGCAATGTGCCCAACGATCAAGAACTTATTTTGCGTAATACATACTGAAGTATCCCGCCATTTTTATAATATTCAAGCTCGTCAGCAGTATCAATTCTACAAAGAGTTTCTATCTTTTCAATGTGCCCGTCTTGCCTTTGTATGCTTATAGGTACTATTGCGCCCGGGGTTAATTTATCAGAAATTTCAATACTGATGCGCTCGCTACCATCCAACTTTAATGTTTTACGTGTAATGCCATCTTTAAATTGTAATGGCAATATACCCATGCCAATTAAATTGGAACGGTGGATTCGCTCAAAACTTTCCGTAATCACTGCTTTAACGCCTAGCAAATTAGTGCCTTTTGCTGCCCAATCGCGAGAAGAGCCTGTTCCATATTCTTTACCAGCGATGATAACCAAATCTTGATGATTTTCCTGATAACGCATTGCGGCATCATAAATCGACATGGTTTCTCCGGTAGGAACATAACGAGTGACACCACCTTCTTGTCCAGGTGTCATTTCATTACGAATGCGTATATTGGCAAAAGTGCCTCGCATCATTACTTCGTGGTTACCGCGGCGTGAGCCATAGGAGTTAAAATCTTTCTCATCTACTCCTTTGGATTTTAAATATAACCCTGCTGGAGAGCTGGCTTTGATTGAGCCGGCAGGTGAAATATGATCCGTTGTAATTGAATCACCGAATAAAGCTAAAATATAAGCCTGCTTAATGGGTTTGATAGGCTCTGGCTTCAGACTTAAATTTTCAAAAAATGGAGGATGTTGAATGTAGGTAGAATCAGGATTCCATTCATAAGTTTGTCCTGAGCTTGTTTGAATAGCTTGCCAATGAGCATCACCTTTAAAGACTTCGGCATATTCTTTACGGAACATGGTACCGCTTACTTTAGCTACTTCAGCAGCAATTTCTTTATTAGATGGCCAGATGTCTTTGAGATAAACATCATTTCCATCTTTGTCTTGCCCAATTGGGTCTTTGCTTAAGTCACTGCAAGTTGTTCCGCATAAAGCATAAGCAACTACTAACGGGGGAGAAGCGAGCCAGTTGGCTCTGACCTGAGGATGAACACGTCCTTCAAAATTTCTATTACCAGATAGAACGGATGAAACAACAAGATCATGCTCTGAAACACAGTGGGAAATATCATCAGGCAAAGGACCCGAATTACCTATACAAGTGGTACAACCGTAACCAACCAAATTAAAACCTAATTGATCCAGATAGGTTTGCAGGCCAGCATGCTTTAAATAATCTGTAACTACTTTAGAACCAGGTGCTAAAGAAGACTTAACCCATGGTTTGCGTTGTAATCCTTTTTCGATCGCTTTTTTTGCTACCAGTCCTGCTGCCATCAGCACACTTGGATTCGAGGTATTAGTGCAGCTGGTTATTGCCGCTATGACTACATGGCCATGTTTCATTTGAAAATCTTTGTTTTTAACGGCAAAGGTTTTTTCTTTCTCTTTTTCTTTTCCAACTTCAATTAAAAAATTGTTAAATTCAACAGGTAATGAACTTAGATTCACTTTATCCTGGGGTCGCTTAGGGCCAGCCAGAGAGGGTTCAACGCTACCTAAATCCAGATGTAAAGAGTCAGTAAACACAGGTTCTTCATTATCTTTGTCATACCATAGACCCTGCGCTTTTGCATAAGCTTCAACAAGGGCAATGGTATGCTTATCACGACCAGTCAATTCCAAATATTTTATTGTTTCCTTGTCTACTGGAAAGAAGCCGCATGTTGCGCCGTACTCAGGAGCCATATTGGAGATTGTAGCTCTATCTGCCAAAGGTAAATCATTAAGTCCAGGACCATAAAATTCGACAAATTTACCAACAACTCCTTTTTTTCGTAGCATTTGAGTGACGGTAAGAACCAAATCAGTCGCGGTAATTCCTTCTTTAAGTTTGCCTGATAGTTTAAAGCCGATTACTTCGGGGATTAGCATCGATACTGGTTGTCCCAGCATCGCTGCTTCGGCCTCTATACCACCGACTCCCCAACCCAGTACACCTAATCCATTAATCATAGTGGTGTGAGAGTCTGTGCCAACTAAAGTATCCGGATAAGCATACAATTGACCATCATTTTCACTATTCCACACAGTTTTTCCTAAATACTCCAGGTTGACCTGATGACAAATGCCCGTTCCGGGCGGGACAACCTGAAAGTTAGAAAAAGCTTTTTGTCCCCAGCGTAAAAACTCATAGCGCTCTTTGTTTCTTTCTATCTCGATTTTGGTATTCACTTCAAGGGAATCAGCTGAAGCGAATTTATCAACCATAACCGAATGGTCTATCACTAAATCGACAGGTGAAAGGGGAGAAATTTTATCTGCATTACCTCCCATTTTTACTATGGCAGTACGCATGGCGGCCAAATCTACCACTGCGGGAACACCAGTGAAGTCTTGCATTAACACTCTTGTTGGTCTAAACGCTATTTCATGCTGAGATGTTTTATTATGGAGCCAGTCAGCAATTGCTTTGATGTCTTTGGTCGTTACTGTATTGCCATCCTCGAAGCGTAATAAATTCTCAAGCAATACTTTCAGGGAGTAAGGCAGGCGATTAATTCCTTTAAAATGTTTATTTTCAGCTTCTTTTAAACTGTAGTAATTATAGGTTTTTCCATCAACTGTTAACCTTGATTTTGTTGATAGACTGTCTTGACCCACTTTCATAAAGAACTCCCAAAATCATTATTATTTAATCTCTAGAAATAATAGCTCAATTTCAGGAAGTTTTCATTCAGTATCAATAAAATCATGTTTTAATTAATGATGCGGAGAGGTATGTTTTTTCATCAAACTCTTCAAATGGAGCATCAGGATTAATGAGTTTTGCACCTTCTACAAAAATCCTTTTTTCTTCTTCTTTTTTTCTTGTTGTATCTGGAGAATCTGGGATTAGCAGGCAAAACCCACTTGGTAACAGCAGTGTCACAGCGAGTGATACCATAATAACACCAAGGAGGGGGTTAAAAATAAATGTTGGTATTGAACCAAAAAGCAACGTAAGGCCGATGCCCACAGTTGCTTTAGCTACATTTTCTATGGTGGGATCTGGTTTAATTTTATCATGAACAGCAACAGGATAGTAAAATCCTTTTTGGTAATTATGTATTGCAGAGGATGTTCGTTCAGGTTGCTTTATACAAATGAGCAAGGTTTTCGCAAATTTTTCATACTGGATAAGTATCTGTTGTGTATTAAAGGTACTTGAGGCTTCTGATTCAAGCTCGTTTTGAAATTCGCTAACACGGAGAGTCAATAAATTCAAAAAATACGCCTTTTGTTTCATTTCCACATGATTTAACAATTTTTTTGCTTGTTCAATCAAGCCATCTATAGATTCCTTAGATTTATGGTGGCTGAATAAATAGTGATACATAATAAATTTCTCTTCCTGTAAAGCATGTCAAAAACTAGCATTATTTTTTTATGGGTTATAGTGAGTGTTAAGAGGTTTTACATGCATGCAATATTTTTTAACTATCCCTTAATTATTTTTTCAGCAAGCTTGCAGATGGTATGAGTTTTGCTATATGTTAATCATAACACAGGGAGTGTGACATGCTTGATCTGAAAAACTTTATACTCACTTCATCCATTTTACCGGATACTTCTTCAACGGTTCAAAATGAACTGAAATCTGAGCAATTGATTGATATTCATGAGGATTCTGACGGCGACGGTGATTTATTAACTCCTGAATCTTTTATATTGCTAATGGCTGAAGTTTTATCAACAAACAGTACAGATACAACATACGAATGTGAACATCAAAATTCAGAAGGTAATAAAGTTTTGCAAAATTTGCAATTTAACGAGATAAAGGCGGACGAACACATTCAAGAACACAATGAGCAGTTGAAATCACCAGATAATCAATTGTGGCACGGTACTGAATTACCTGATGTTAATGAAATAACAGGTAATCAATATGCAGGGCAATTTGAATCGACAATAGAGAAAAATGTGGCTCTGACATGGATTAATTCTGAAAATTTCCAACCACCAATAATGAAACCTGAAAGCCAGACAGATGAAACTTACAAGATTTGGGACTCAGAAATAGCATCCATTGAATCTGGCAAACTGAAACTGGATTTTCCAAAAGCAGATTATGAAGAGAATAATATTAACCCTTATCAAAAGGAGGCAACAAATCTATTGCAGCGTGATTTGTTGAAGAATCATCAATTAGTTAAAGAGGGGGATTCTTTCCCAACATTAGAAGAGATTAAAATGAATACCGAACCTGGATCTGAAGTAACAAGATCGGGAATAGAGGTAAGTAAAGTGGGTTCTGAAATACCTGGTAGTTCCTTTCAAATGAACCCCAAAGCTGGTTCAGATATTCAACCTCCAGTGGCTTCCAACTATTATGCGCCTAAAAATTTTACAATTCCAATTCATGTAAATCACTCGCAGTGGTCAAATCAATTATCCGAACATATTGTTTGGCTTGGGCATCAGGAAATAAAAAGTGCCTTGATTAAAATTCATCCCGAGGAATTAGGGCCTTTGGAAATTAATGTCAACGTTGTAAAGGATAATGCCTCTGTTAACATATCTACTCACAGTGTTTATGTAAAAGAAATTGTTGATCAAGCGCTTCCCAGATTAAGAGAGATGATGGCTCAACAAGGCATAAATTTATCTGAAGTCCATATTGGAACTGACACAAATCCCCGCCAATATTCTCGGCAAAATCATAATGTTGATATAGATCTTGTCCAATCAGCTGAAGATAACAATAAAATCATCTCATTAACTAGGCATCTACCCAAAGGTCTGGTCGACTACTTTGCTTAGTTTAACAAATCAATTGTTGGAAAGGAGTTTACGACAGTGTCCCATAATTATTTTCGTTCCTGCTTGACGACAAAGGACAATAAGCTTTTTTGGCAAAAACCTTTGGCCTCAGAACGATTTGACAAGCTGATTGCTGATAGAAAATTTCAAAAATCAATAGCTCACAGCAGGAAAAATCAATTAATGTATAGTTTTATAGAGTCTAAAATTGCCTCAGATTACGCATTATTGATTGATACTAAATTAAGAGAGCAATTGAAGCAGTTTACTTTGGATGATTTTAGCGATATTTCTGGATTTGAACGAAAAGAAAAATCGAATTTGAGGCAACAAAGTTATTTCAAGATAAGACAACAACTGGAATTTTTTCTTAAAAATGACATTCAACAGCATAAATCTTGTCCCGACTCTCGATTAAATGCTTTCAGGCGCTGGGTAAATATATCGGATTTACTATTAAGGCGTCATTGTTACGAAGGCTTTCTCTTGGTATTTGTTAATTTGCAATTAATTGCAGACAAGCAGTTAATCGATGGTTTGCCTGCAAATGTAAGAAATAATTATAATCAGTTATGTCAACTAAGTTCACCAACAGGAAATCATGGTGCCTTGCGCCATTTTATGAACGCACATCAAAGTGAAGGCGATTTTACTCCTTTATTTTTTACCTATCATGCCATTGGAGCTTTGGATGAATCACTTGAATCTTTAAAAGACAAAGAAGTTCTTTTAAAAAAACAATTAAAACATCTAAATAAAAAACTTAATCATTTAAGAAGAGAGGTCACTCCAGAAGTGATTGATATCATTTATGAGTTTTTGAAAAACAAGCAACAAATACCGAAAGAAATGATGGAACGTAGAGGACATCTGATACAGCTGTTGGAAGAGGTTGGCTGTGTTGGAAAACAATTAAAACAAATACAAATTAATGTGCAAGAACAGCTTGAGCAACGTGCTAATTTGGTAGGATTAATAATCAAAGAGCAAAAAACAACGCCAAGAACGATACCAGACTATCTCGAAAAAAACCATAATATTATCCAGCACAGATTCAATAAGCAGTCTATTGCCACAGTCAAACTACCCAATCCTCTAGAGCCAACAACAGAGAAAACCCCGAGTTCTTCATGTTTGTATAAAAATAAACTGCTTCCTCATTTTTGGAATAGACTTGGAAAATCTCCCTCCAGCTACTGGGAAGAGGTATTCACACCAAGTTGTTTAAACAATAGATAATTAAAAACAACGTTTGGCACAGCGAATGACTCGACCACTCCATCGATCTATTAGGCAGCTTTTCTGGCAACCATAGCCAATATATCTCCATTTTGTCCAGTAGGAGTTTTTATAATATATAGGACCACGCCAGTAGTAGTTACCAGGGTAGCTATGAATCCCAATGAAGTAAGCAAGTTGAGTATTTCCGGAAAGATATTGATCAGCATTAGTGTTGCTGGCGCTTGCTACATTGCTAAATGATATAGTAATGAACAATAGAAAAGTTAAGTTAATAATAGCGAATGATCTCGAGACATAAGCGTATACCATTTTCATGATAAATTCCTTTTATCGCAAATGACATTAAAATTATAGATGAATAATGAATCAATCGGTTCCTATTATTACTATAAACATTCTTTTTTAATTAATATTGCTACCAAATAAGTTTTTATAGTGGTAGTAATTGGATAAAGAGCTTAGTACGATAGTTAAAAATTAGGCATAGGTCATGGCGATGAATACAAAAGTGATTTTGATCACAGGATGCTCCAGTGGGATAGGTTTTGATGCGGTTTTTGCTTTGAAAAAAAGAGGGCATAGAGTGATTGCTTCCTGCAGGAAAACAGAGGATGTCCAAAAATTACTAAACAAAGGAGTTGAGGCTCTTTTGCTGGATGTCAGTAACCCTATTTCAATCCAAAGTGCATTCGCGCAGTTGTTAATTATGACATCGGGTCACCTGGATGTATTGATTAATAATGCAGGATACGGCCAGGTAGGCGCTCTTGAGGACATTTCTCGGGATATTCTTCGCCAACAATTTGAAACGAATGTATTTGGTTTGCAAGATTTGACCAATTTGGTTATTCCTGTTATGAGGGAACAAGGTCAGGGGCGTATAATCAATATCAGTTCTATACTTGGAGTAGTTAGCATGCCATTTCGAGGTGCTTATAATGCTTCCAAGTATGCATTGGAGGGACTGAGTGACACACTTCGACTGGAATTGTCTGGTTCGGGTATTAATGTCATAACAATAGAGCCTGGTCCTATAAATAGTCGATTTCGTGATAATGCGGTGGACTTATCTTTACAACAAATACCAATGGAAAAAAGTTATTTCAAGAATCAATACAGAAATATGCTGAGCAATTTTAAACAGAAGAAGGCAGACTCGTTTTTCACCCGGAATACTGATGCAGTGATAAAAAAACTGGTTCATGCCGTGGAGTCAAGGAAACCAAAACCCAAGTACCCTGTAACTTTCCCAGCTTATTTTTTAATTGGTTTAAAACGATTTTTTACTACCCGTTTATTAGATAGGTTTATTTTATTTTTATCCAGGAAGGAGCTAGGTTAAAGCAACTTATTGGTAATATTATAAAATAGTCATAAGTTGGTGTTGACAGTTAGCAACTACTGTACAGACCTCTCTTAAAAAGATACTATAGCTATTATGAAACTTAAATACAGAGTAATTCATTACCTGATACTATGCAGCGTGGTTTTGTTAATGATAAAACCACCAGTGTTTCATAACAATAATCAGCAGACTCAGAGTAATACACAATATATACATTCTATAACGGAATGTCCTCAGAGGACAGCATTGATGAATTATTGCTCGTCCAGTGCCTATTATATTATTTCTGAAGAGGAATTATCTCTCGGTAATGTCTTATCCTTGCTGACATTTATCCTTTATTTTTTAGTTATTCAATCAAAATACAAATCGCCTGTATCCCCAATTTTTAAACCACCGATTGCCCACTAGAGTAAATTTGTCAACTTTCTCAGTAGGCTTCTTGTCAGTCGTGGCTGTGCAAGAGGTCCAGTGTAGATTACTTGTACTCTGATACAAGTATCTACCGTTGTTATTTATTACTTATTGGGACATTAAAATGAGAAAATTAATTGATTCGTTCATGATTTTATTACTGATATTTTTTACTCAGGCGGCGTGGTCATATACCCCTGGCTTTGAAAGTTCTAACCCGGATACTGTGATGCATTTTATTACAGGAAATAGTGCTTTTGTTTATTTGAGTGCTTTTTTCGGATTAGGTATTTTGTTGGCTTTTACGCCCTGTGTTCTACCGATGGTTCCTATTTTATCGGGAATTATTGTAGGGCAAAATTCTATTTCTACAGGAAAAGCCTTTAAATTATCACTGAGTTATGTGACTGGAATGGCTATCACCTATGCAGGAGCAGGTATGCTTGCCGGGTATATGGGAAGTACAATCCAAACTATAATGCAACGTCCAGTAGTAATCACTTTATTCAGTGTTGTGTTTGTAGCCATGGCACTTTCAATGTTCGGCTTTTTTGAATTGAAACTTCCTGCAAGCCTTGGGAATCGGTTAAATAAAAACAAGCAATTAGAGAAGCAGAGAAGTTATCTTTCTGTTGGAATAATGGGAGTTTTATCCACTTTAATTGTTTCACCTTGTGTTACCGCTCCTTTAATTGGCGTTTTAAGTTATATTGGTCAAAATGGCCAGGTCATAATGGGCGGATTGATTTTATTTGTTATGGCATTGGGGATGGGGGTTCCTCTGCTGATTGTTGGTGCGGGTTACGGTACCTTACTCCCAAAAGCAGGTTCCTGGATGCTTAAAATAAAACAATTGTTTGGTTTTATCATGCTGGGAATTGCCATATGGATGCTATCCCGGATTCTCAATCAGACCATTACGCACATTTTATGGGCTGGATTACTTATTGTCGCCAGTATCAGTTTAGGCGCTTTAAAATCTCAAAACAATTGGCGTGGTTATCTGATTCAAGGATTGGGTCTTGTTGCTTTGATTTCAGGAGGTATTATTTTGTACAACACAACAATACCCTCAGTAAAAGTAAAACAAGGATCTTTAGAAAATAATCCATTTATCAAGATTAATACCTTAAGCGCTCTTCAACTGCAATTGGAACAGGCTAAAAATGCTAAAAAAGCAGTATTCCTTGATTTTTCAGCGGATTGGTGCAGTGATTGTCAGGAAATGGATAGTAAAGTATTCAATCAACCAGAAATTCAAAAGGCCATGTCTGATTGGATTAGCATTAAAGTGGATATCAGTACCAAGAATGCAGAGGTTGATGCTATAAAAAAGGCGTTTGGTATTTATGGAACGCCAACGATGATATTTTTTAATACATCGGGAGAGCCAATCACGCAAATGACTTCGGTTGGTTTGATTTCGCTATCAAAAATGCTTCAATTGCTTGAGCAAGCACACCATTTGACTTGAAATAATAGACAAATTGATACGGAATTTTGCTCTTAACAATTAGGGTATGGTTAGAATCTGATGAATAAATCAAATTTGAACCGTACCCAAAATACTATAAACAATGAATTTGGTTCATTGCTCTTAGAGTTGCTTGTATTAACAATAATTTATCAACCCCGCTTTTTAGATACATAAAAAACCAGATTTATTAAAAAATAATCAATTTATTTTTGTGAAAAAAGAAGAAAATTTTTGATTTGTTTGCTAATATCTTAATGGGTAAATAAAAAATCCATTAACTATCAAGGAAGTAATACTATGAAAAAATCAACAATGGCAGTAGCCACTCTGTTAGCTGCTTTATCAACAGCACCTATGGTTTCCGTAGCTTATGCTGATGATACTTCAACTACAACAACTTCTGGCTGTACAGGTTGTAAAGGTTGCAAGGGCTGCAACGGTTGCAAAGGCTGTGGCGGTTGTGGTGGCTGCGGTGGTTGC
Organism: Legionella pneumophila subsp. fraseri; assembly: GCF_000586315.1. Taxonomy (GTDB): domain Bacteria; phylum Pseudomonadota; class Gammaproteobacteria; order Legionellales; family Legionellaceae; genus Legionella; species Legionella pneumophila_B. Next base: position 42,373 of record NZ_JFIM01000001.1, read on the forward strand.
AGTGGTGATTAATAAGTAATATTTTCTATAAAGAGGTAGTGCTAACTGCCTCTTTTTATTACGTTTTATTTTTTAAGTAATTATGACTAGTCAATCAGATTTTAACTTACCCATATTGTCCAGCTGGTATAAAAAGAAATTTCTTGGTTATGCTTCACAAGTTCTTGAAGCCCAACAGAAAATGATATCCAGTAAAGGTAAAAATATTCTGCACTATACGCTTAGAAAAAAGCGAAAGCATGAACGTATGAGTCACTATCCGAAGGGAGACAGGATTGATCGCAGTACTGGATCGCAATATTTTTATCATTGCCATAGAGAAAATTTTGAAAGTAATGAGCATGGTCATTTTCATTGTTTTTTGCGATATAAACATATCCCCAAGCGTATTAAACCTGCTCCTTTAGAGGATTGGGACAAATACATAGATAATCCCATGACTCACCTTGTCGCAATTGGCATGAATCAGTTTGGACAACCGATACGATTATTTACTGTCAACCGTTGGGTGACATCAGAAATTTGGTATGGTGCTGAGCATATTCCATATTTCCTGAAATCTTACAAGATGACATTAATAGACGATCCTTATTGGCAAGTATTAGATCAGTGGGTGGAAGGCATGCTCCATTTGTTTGCTCCCCAAATTGCCTGGCTGCACCAGGAACGAGATAGACGTATTGAGCTTCACCAACTGAATAGCCCAAATGATAACCCGTACACTAACCATGAGCTGGAAGAGCTTTCTGAGATAAATATTGATTTGAAAAAGCAGATTGAGTGGGTAATAAGTTAAATTCCAAAATTAGAACCACAACTTAATTTATCTTAATTATTGGTTTTTCATTGCTTATACCCCGTGTAAAAATATACAATATCTACTGCTTTGGGGAGAGATTAGTCCTTTACTGATCAATCAGAGATTAATTCTATCTGGTATAGAAATTCATGCGAAATCTTACTGAAACCCTTGATTTTTCTTCTTTGAATCGCGAAGAAATTGAAAAATTACTGCGCGATTATAATTTAAGTCTTTCTGTAGATGAGGCATTGACTATACAGAATGAATTCCTCAAAAGACCCCCAACCATTTCGGAGTGCGTACTTTGGTCTATTCAAGGGTCGGAACATTGCTCTTATAAAAGCAGCCGTATTCATCTAAAGCAATTCAATACCTCCGGCCCTCATGTGATACTGGGCGCCAAGGAGGATGCAGGTATTGTGTCTGTAGCCCAAGATAAAAATGGTTATAGATATGGCGTTATTGTCAGTCATGAATCACATAATCACCCATCTCAAATTGTTCCTTATGAAGGCGCAGCTACCGGAGTTGGTGGTAATGTCCGTGATGTTTGTTGTATGGGTGGAGAAGTTATTGCAGTAGCAGACAGTTTGCGTTTCGGAGATATCGCTCGCGCACGGACTCACTGGATACAGGAAGGTGTGGTTTCAGGTATCGCCGGGTATGGCAATCCTTTGGGAATACCGAATATAGCTGGTGATGTGTACTATGATCCGGCCTACAATGAAAATTGTTTGGTTACTGTAGTCACGCTCGGGATAGTAAGAGAGGATCATATTATTCATTCTTATGCTCCACCCGAAGCTGAGAATTATGTTTTTATTTTAGTTGGTAAGCCAACTGATAATAGTGGGTTTGGCGGTGCCAGTTTTGCCTCGACAGTATTAGAAGAAGATTCGCAGGAAAAGAATAAAGGAGCCGTTCAAGAACCCAATGCTTTTTTACAGAGACATCTCCTTAAAGCCAATTATTCATTATTTCAATTACTCAGAGAAAAGAATTTAATTGACAGGGTAGGCTTTAAAGATTTAGGAGCAGGTGGTGTGGCTTGCGCAAGTATTGAGTTGGCTGAAGCCGGTGGCTCTTATGGTGCCGAAATTGATTTGGACAAGGTGCCCACGGGAATGCCAGGATTAATGCCTTCAGTCATTTTGTGCTCTGAAACTCAGGAACGCTTTATGTGGGTTGTTCCTCCTGATTTAATAGATACTATCCTGAAACATTATAATGAAACCTTCGCGTTACCACAGGTTTCTGAAGGAGCCTGCGCTGCAGTAATCGGCAAAATTCGTTCCGATGGATTATACGTAGTGAATTACCAGGGGCGTGAACTTGTGAGGGCTAAAGTCCCTGATGTTACGAAAGGCATTGTTTATAACAGGCCATATTCCTCTTCGCAGAAGCAAATGACAGAACCTTCTTTTCCCCAACCAGATGATTATAATCAAATTTTATTGCAGTTATTGGCTCATGAGAATGTGGCGAGTAGGGAACCTATTTTTGAAATGTATGACAAGCAAGTGCAGGGTCGTACCTTCATACAAGCAGGATGGGCTGACGCTGGAGTATTACAACCATTTAATGAAACAAAGTATCCTGAGGAAATTCGTAAAACGGGCATTGCCTTGTCTTTAGATCAAAATCCCCGCTATAACAAAATTGATGCCTATTGGGGAGCTGTTAACGCGGTTGTCGAATCGGTACGGAATATCACTGCGGTTGGAGCTACTCCAGTAGCAATAACAGATTGTTTGTGTTTTGGTAATCCAGAGAAGCCAGAACAAATGCGCGAGTTTGTTGACTCTGTGCGAGGCATTGTTGATGCCTGTGCTGCTATTCATCTCAAAGATCATCCCCAATCAACTTTGCCTGTCATTGCCGGCAATGTTTCATTGTATAATGAATCAGTGAAAGGAGCTATTCCTCCCAGCCCTATGATTAGTTGCTTGGGAACACTTCCAGATATTGATTTTGCTATTACCTTTGATTTTAAGAAAAGTGATAGTTTATTGATATTGATTGGAGAGCGTAAAGACGAATGTGGTGGTAGTGTTTATTACCAGCTGCATAATGAATTGGGCTCTCATGTTCCAAAACCGGATTTAAGTTTGTTGAATAGAGAAATCCATGCTGTTTCAGCGGCAATTCAGCATGGGTTGATTAACGCCGCCCATGATATCTCAGAGGGAGGGGTTGCTGTTGCTCTTGCTGAGATGAGTTTTAAGAACTCCATGGGGGTCGCTGTACAGATTAATGGAGAATTATCTGCTGACAAACTTTTATTTGGAGAGACAGGCGGTTTTATTCTTGAAATCGATAAACAAAATAAAGCCGCTTTTGATAAACTGGTTACTCAATATCAAGTCCCTTACATGGTTATCGGACATACTACAGAACAGCCAGTTTTACAGATGAATTCGGTTATCAACTTGCCTGTCAAAGAAGCAAAACAGGCTTGGGAAAATGGCTTAAGAGAGAGGCTATTATAATGTCTACTGTCAATTACAAATCAGCTGGTGTCGATATCGAGGCAGGAAATGAAGCTGTCGCACGCATTAAACGTAATGTTGAAAAAACATTTTCGCCTCAAGTCCTGACAGGAATCGGTAGTTTTGGTGCAATGTATGATTTGAAGCCTTTTATGGAAAAATTCAAACACCCTGTCATGGTTCAAAGCATTGATGGCGTAGGTACGAAGACCATAGTTGCTAGGATGATGCAAAAATTTGATACAATCGGAATCGATTTGGTCAGCGCGACCACCAACGATATTATTGTGTTGGGCGCAAGGCCATTAACACTTTTGGATTATATAGCAACTGATCGCTTGAAGCCTGAATATATTGAAGAAATTATTATTGGCATGACGCAAGCTTGTCTCGAAAATAATATTTCCCTGGTTGGTGGGGAGACAGCTGAAATGCCCGACACCTATCTGAAAGGAGAGCATGATTTGGTAGGTATCATCACTGGTGTAGTGGAAAAGGATGAAGCTATACTAGGAAAAGATATAACTCCAGGCGATTCGGTTTTGGCGTTTCCTTCCAGTGGCTTACATACCAATGGATACTCACTCGCCAGAAAACTTTTGTTTGAACTGGGTGGATATACTGTAGAATCCCAGCTTGACGAGTTGGATGCTACAGTTGGTGAGGCTTTACTGGTACCTCATATCAATTATACAAATCCTGTTCTACACCTGTTGAATAATAAAATCCCTATCAAGGGAATGGCTCATATTACTGGCGGAGGGGTACTGGAAAACATCCCGCGAGTATTACCTAATCATTGTTCCGTTGAAATCAATAAAAATTCATGTCCGGTGTTGCCGATCTTTAATGTGCTAAAAGCATTGGGGAAACTGGATGATCAGGAAATGTATCGTACTTTTAATATGGGAATAGGGCTGGTAATGATAGCTTCGCCTGGCGTTGTTTCTGAAATTCATTCAGCGTTAAAAGACTTCCCTAATTTCCCTGTTTATGAAGTAGGACAAATTGTAGCAGGAAAACCAGAAGTGAGATTATTGTGATGAAGATTGCAGTTGTTCAGTTTCCAGGCTCCAATTGCGAACGTGAGACAATTCTTGCGGTGCAACGAGCAGGTATGACTCCAGTTGAGTTTCTGTGGAATGATTCATCACAAAAACTGCGGGAAATGGATGGTTATATTATTATTGGTGGTTTTTCATATGAGGATAGATCAAGAGCAGGAATTATTGCAGCCCTTGATCCGGTCATGAAAGAAATAAAATTACAGAGTGAATTGGGAAAACCTGTTCTTGGTATTTGCAATGGAGCACAGATCCTTGTTGAAACAGGCCTCGTGCCTGGTTTAAAAAACTATCAAATTGGTATGGCTCTGACTGAGAATAAGCGAATTCAGGATGGAAAAATTTTAGGAACAGGATTTTATAACAGTTGGATTCATATGCGAACTGGTGACCGAGTAAGGAAAAATGCATTCACCCGCTATTTATCAAAGGATTCTGTATTATCAATTCCTGCTGCCCATGCTGAAGGGCGTTTTGTGATGCCTGGGAAATTATTGCAAGAAATTGAAGAAGAAGGTTTAAATGCGTTTCAATATTGTGATGCGCAGGGAAACAGAGATGATAATTTCCCCATTAATCCTAATGGCTCTCTACGGAATATTGCTGCTATTATTAATAAAGCGGGTAATGTCATGGCCATAATGCCTCACCCTGAACGTGCATTTGCGGGAGATCCTATATTCCATTCAATGAAGGAATATATTAAGGAGAAAAAACCATTCAAGCAGCAAACATTATCTTATCAACCAGAGCCAGTTAAAATAATTCCTTATGACAAAAAAGACAATGCCCATGAGTTGATTGTCAAATTAATTATTACCGATAATGCTGCTTTAACAGTACAAAATACGCTAAGACAGTTAGGTATACCGGTCACAGTTAATCGTATGATGTATTGGCATATCGATGCAAATTCTCCTGAAATAATTGAAAAAATAAAGCAAACAGGGGTTTTATATAATGACCGCAAAGAATATTTGGTAGCTCCTGAGCAAATATTTTCATCACCAGCCAAAGCTTTTTTGGTTAAATCAAAAGACGACATGATAGGGCAACAGAAGCTACAAATGCTTCGGGATCATTTCTCAATTGATGGTGTTGATGCCATACACCATGGTGTTTTGTGGATATTTAGCAGCGAAAATGTTAAAATACATGAAATGGCAGAATCCATTTTAGCTACTAATATTATCTTTAACCCTAATGCTCATGTCTGCTATGAATACCAATGTCCCTAGTCAAGAGGCTCTTCTTGCTGCCTTGCCTTTTTGCTTAACCGAAACCTCTTTACCTTTCGGCAAGAAGTACAAGGGGAAAGTAAGGGATACCTACGATCTTGGCGATCAGTTGATTTTGGTCACTACAGATAGACAAAGTGCCTTTGATCGATGTCTTGCTGCTGTACCTTATAAAGGACAAGTATTGAATTTGACTTCAGTTTGGTGGTTTAAAAACACCCAAGCGATCGTACCTAACCATTTAATTGCTGTACCTGATCCCAATGTGGCGATAGTCAAAAAATGCAAAATATTTCCTATTGAATTTGTTGTTCGTGGATATATCTCGGGGAGTACAAGCACTTCTTTATGGACGCAATACCAAAAAGGAATTCGTGATTACTGTGGTATAACGTTTCCTGATGGATTAAGAAAAAATCAAAAACTTGAGAGCCCAGTGATAACCCCTACTACTAAAGAGACTGTCCATGACAGGCCGATTAGTCCACATGAAATCGTTGCAGAAGGCTGGATGACCCGGGAAGACTGGGATGAAGCCAGCAGTTATGCTTTAAAGTTATTTCAGCATGGAATGGAAGTAGCACAGCGGCATGGTTTGATTTTGGTGGATACCAAATATGAATTTGGCCGTGATGCGGAAGGAAGAATTATTTTAGTAGATGAAATTCATACTCCAGATTCCAGTCGTTATTGGTTATTTAACAGTTATCAAGAGCGATTTGAGGCGGGTAAGGAACCTGAGAATATAGATAAAGAATTTTTACGTTTGTGGTTTGTTGATCACTGTGATCCTTATAAGGATAAAGTATTACCTCAAGCACCACAGGAGTTAATTGTTACTTTAGCATCAAGATATATTCAGTTATATGAAATGATTACAGGTGAATCGTTTGTGTATGACAGTAAGCCTGGGCCAGTCAATGACAGGATTTTGCATAATATACAACGTTGGTTAGGATAAATTTTAGCCGGGGGAAAGACTTATGTGTGGTATTGTAGGAATTTACAGTCATGAACCCGTCGCTGCTGAGCTTTATGATAGCTTGATTCATTTACAACATCGAGGACAAGATGCCTCCGGTATTTTAACAGGAGATGATCGCTTTTACTTCAAACATGGACTTGGATTGGTCAGAGAGTCTATTTTTTCTGAAGATATTCTTAAACTGAAGGGAAATATCGGTATTGCTCATGTACGTTATCCCACAGCAGGAGGTTATAGTGAAGCGGATGTTCAGCCTCTTTGGATAGGAAGCCCTCGCGGGATAGCTCTGGCTCATAATGGAAATTTAGTGAATTATGGAGAGTTGGTTGATGATTTATGCGGGAAACAGCATAGGCATTTAAACTCTACTCTTGATTCTGAGGCTCTTTTATTACTTCTGGCAGACTATTTAGCCAAGGGGTCTTATTCTGATCATGATGAAGAACAATTCTTTCAGTTGCTATGTTCGGCAGTTCACGAAATACATCAACGAGTTCAAGGTTCCTATTCTGTTGTTAGTTTAGTCATTGGTAAAGGTTTGGTGGCATTTAGGGATCCACATGGTATCCGCCCTTTAGTTTGGGGTGAGCGAATACATGAAGACGGTAGTAAAGATTACATTTTTGCTTCAGAAACCACTCCTTTTTATGCTCTAGGTTTTGAGCCTAAAGGTGATTTGCTGCCAGGTGAAGTTGCTTATGTGAATAGTCAAGGTCAATTGTACAGAAAAGTGCTTTCAGCAAAAGAATTTACTCCATGCATATTTGAATACGTGTACTTCGCCAGGCCAGATGCCACATTAGACGATGTAAGCGTTTATCGAGCCAGATTACGTATGGGTCAAAACTTGGCTAAAAGTTGGAAAGAGAGGTTTCCTGATACCCTCCCTGATGTGGTGATCCCAGCTCCCTCAACAGCCAATACTGCAGCATTAGCTTTTGCAAATGAACTGGGAATACGATACTCCGAAGGTTTATATAAAAACCCTTTTATTGGGCGTACGTTTATCATGCCTAACCAGGAGTCGCGAGCAAGGCAGGTTCGTTATAAGTTAACTCCTCAAAAAACTGAAATTAATAAAAAAAAGGTATTGATTGTTGATGACAGTATCGTAAGAGGAACTACATCCCGTGAAATAGTCAGAATGATACGAGAATATGGCGCATCAGAAATATACTTTGTATCAACTTGCCCACCGATTAAAAATCCTTGTTTCTATGGTATTGATATCCCATCACGTAAAAAATTGATTGCAGCTCATAAAACAGAAGAAGAAATCCGTCAATTTCTGGGGGTGGATAAATTATTATACCAAACTCAAGAAAGCCTTATAGAGGCGGTGTCTCGCAGGGGACAGTATGATATGAGTAAGCCTTGTATGGCTTGTATGGATGGCAAATACATTTGTGGACAAATTACTGAAGACAAAATTAAATTATTGGAGAAAAAAAGATTAACTGAAAATGACCAAGAAACAGAGATAGGAGAGATGTCTTGATCAATATTCTTATTGTTGGTTCCGGTGCGCGTGAACATGCAATAGCTACAGCGTTGAGTAAATCAGAGAATAAGCCAAAGATTTATTGTTTTGGAACAACACGAAATCCTGGTATCCAAAATCTCACTTCAGATTATTGGGTAGGTGATATTACTGTCTCTGAACAAGTGAACCAGAAAGCAAGGGAATGGGGAATTGATTTGGCTATTATTGGCCCAGAAGCTCCTTTGGAGCATGCTGTTGCTGATTCTTTGTGGGATTGTGGAGTTCCTGTTATAGGACCCAGGAAAAACCTGGCGCAAATTGAAACCAGTAAATCATTCGCCAGAGAGTTGATGGAAAAATACCAAATTCCAGGTTTGCCTAAGTACAAAGTATTTACCTGTTTAGAAGGTATAAGAGAATTTTTATCTGAATTAGGTGAAAATAATTATGTGGTTAAGGCGAATGGATTAATGGCGGGCAAGGGTGTAAAGGTTGGTGGGGAACATCTGTTATCATTTGAAGAGGCTTTGGACTATTGTAGAGAAATTTTTGATCATCATCAGTCTTTAGTCATTGAAGAGAAATTAATAGGCCAAGAATTTTCTTTTATGTGCTTTTCCGATGGTATCTCATTAGTTCCAATGCCTATTGTGCAAGATCATAAACGAGCTTATGAGCATGATGAGGGGCCTAATACCGGTGGTATGGGGAGTTATTCATCTGCAGATCACAGTTTACCATTTTTGTCTCCACAAGATGTTCGTGCTGCTTTTGCAATTAATCAATCAGTAATCAATGCACTCATGACGGAAATGTCTGATAAATACATAGGGATACTGTATGGTGGATTTATGGCTACTGCACATGGGGTGTATGTAATTGAGTTTAATGCTCGCTTCGGAGATCCTGAAGCTCTTAATGTGCTTAGCCTGTTGGAATCTGATTTTGTTAATTTATGTGTTGCGATGGCTAATGGCAATTTACGAAAAGAATCCGTTCGTTTTTTGAATAAAGCCACCGTTTGTAAATACGCTGTCCCTGATGGTTATCCCGATAATCCTTTGCGCGACGTTGAAATCGATATTTCTGCAGTCGAACCTAAAGATACTTTATATTTGGCTGCGGTGGATCTTAAGGATAGCAAGCTCTACGCTACTGGTTCGCGGACAGCCGCCTATGTCGGCATAGCGAATACTATCAGTGAGGCAGAGGAAATTGCTGAACAACAAATAAATAATATAAAAGGACCTCTGTTTCACAGAAAAGATATTGGCACATTACCTTTAATTAATACTCGCGTTGAAGCAATGCGTAGGTTGCGTGCTTTATGATTCGTTTAGGAATATTAGGATCTACTCGTGGAACAAACATGTTGGCACTTGTTGATGCAATTAATGAGGGAATTCTTAAGGCAACGATAGACGTTGTTATTAGTAATAAACCCGATGCTATTATTCTGGAAAGAGCCAAATTGTTGGGTTTGAATACACAATTTGTTAATCCTGAGGGATTAAACCGAATTGATTTTGATAAAAAAGTAAGTGACATACTAATCAGCCATCAGGTAGATTTGGTTGTTTTGATTGGATACATGAGAATTTTGTCGGCTGATTTTGTAAATAAATGGAATAATCGTGTGATCAATGTTCACCCCTCTTTATTGCCAGCGTTTGCAGGAAAAATGGATATGGACGTACATCAAGCTGTTCTTGATTCCGGTCTTATGGAAACAGGATGCACTATCCATTATGTAACAGAAGAAGTAGACGCTGGTCCTATCATTTTGCAAAAAAAATGTCCCATTTTAGAAGGAGATACCCCTCAAACGCTAAAAGCAAGGGTTCAGCAGTTGGAAGGAGTAGCATTGGTAGATGCAATTAACCGGATTGCTTTGAAAGGTCTCTAACGCAAGATTACGTTTTTATTCAAAGCGGTATTTTCATCATTTCTATGTGGATGAGTTTTTTCTTTTTCAATTGTAAAAAAAGTATTTATTGATGTTTCTTTAAACTCAAACAAATGGGGTCCTTCGAGTTTAATGCTGGTATCAGTGTGAACTCTATTGTTTGCAGCAGATTTTAAAACAGATAAATAGAGTTTTTCCCATAAATTATCGCAAACACCTGAATTATTTTTAGAAAAATATTGGCTACAATAGTTTTTGGCGATTAATTGAATATCTCCCTTGGTTAAGGTTTCTCTTTTATCCTGATTAATATTAACAACAACTATATCAATTGGTGCATTTAATTCATTACCATTTTTTCTTACTACAATGATGAGATGTGGTTTCTCGGGGAGTCGAACCAACTCACTGGAAAATCCAGGAAGGGATGCGGGCAGGTTTTTTAATAACGCATTGAGTTGCCTAATAAATACAAAATTATTCTGTAATCCATGCCATCCATTTTCATGGGTTCTTGGTTTCGCTAAAAAATCTTGAGGGGTGAACTTTATATTTAATTCTTCAACGGCAAGCAGCCTGGCAAATTTTTCTTGCACATGATCGATACCGGCATTTATTTGGTGTTTAATATTATCAATGTGAGATACTAAAAGACGTTTTTGCATTTCAGGAAAACTTGATGCACTTCGGTATAGTTCCAACATCCACTTATTATCCGCGTTTTCTAAGAAGAAATTATCTTCTGCCATTTTTTCTAATATTTTGTGAGCAATAACTGATTTCTCGCTAAAAATACGATGTTCACGTTGCGGATAATAAGATTTATCAACAGCTCCTTTTCTCTGAAATACTGTTTTTGCCGTGATATCGCATGTTTCATCACCAGATAATAAAAACCATCCGCCACTGCCTGTAAGAGCGGATAAAGCCAGTTTTTCCAATACCAGGGTTTTAAATTCTTGTACTGTATCATCCTTATTATCTTCCAGATCCTTTTTGATTTGATCAACATAAGAGTAAAGCAAGGTTGTTTTCAAAGGCTCTTTGAGTTCATGTGTTTTTTCTTGCTCGGTATTAAATTTAAAGTACAACTCTTGATAAGAAGACATTAAGTCATTATAGACAGAATCAGATGTCAGTCTTTTTTTGGCCATTTGAAATAAAATAGTCATAGCCAATGAGCGATAGTCATGATTCCCACAAAAATTAATGCAGCCTCCCTTCGTGTTTTCACGCATTGTGCCATCTTTTTGTTGGAAGACAACACTCGCTTTTAATTGTTCTTCCAGTGTTACTTCATAGGGCAAGCCAGTACTAGCAAGATCAAATTCAGCATTATAAGCTTCTGTAGTAATATGGGTTGGGCCTATGTCAGGAAGTTTTAAATAGTTTACTTCATCTGCAAGCGGCCGTTTACTAAATAAAGCTTCATCAAGGATAACCGGCTTTGGTTTACCGTGTTCTGCAGCAAGGGAGTGGATATAGGCATATATTTCACGCCTTACCTCAGGGTGTACATAACCTACAGCATCGACACGAACCCCATCAAAACCATACTCGAGCATATAACGTTTGATATAAGGTTGCCAAAATTCCGTTATGATTTCTTTTCTTATGCTTTCATCATCGTAATTGAAGCCACGTACGTCTTTAAAGTCTTCATGAACCCCTTTAAACCAATGAGGCTTATCCTGACACAAGGGAGAGTCAATGGCTACATGATTTAAAACCAGATCAAACATCGGGACTATTCCGAGGTTCCTTGCGTTTTGGGTGAATAACTGCAAAGCTTCTGCGTTTAATCGTTGGATTGTCTCTATGGAGTCGCCAGGGGATCCTAAACTAAATAGTGGATTGAACAGCAGCGGATGACTCATGGCATACAAGCTTCTCGTGACCTCGTTTCCTGTTTTTACACCATTATTTTTATCCGTTTTAAAAAAACCGCTAATGTCGCCAGGCATTTGCATGGGGTTAATCCATAAGGCATTAAACCCCATCTGTTTTAAGACAGGCAAATAATCAATCATATCCTTAATAGAGTGGAACTGAGTCGGGTACATGTCATAGCATGCAATAATGCCATTTCCTTCCATTAAAAAATGATATCCCATAAAATCTGTCACCATAGAAAATTATTAAACTACAAAACTGAGAAAAAATAGTATTGTTCAGTTATAACTCCACTTTTATCAGTCGAATCGCTTGCTATTATAGCGTCAAATAGACAAAGTAGGAGCTGCTTCATTTTCCAATTTCTCTTCTTCTGATTTATCTTTTACTTCATGTGTGAATTCATCCAGTATCTGTTTGGCTTTTTCAGATGCTTTATCATAAATTTTATTAATTAGAGCAGAGGGTATTTTGCCTTTGACAATAGTTTCTGATATTGCTTTATCCCAAGATTCAAATTGTGTCTTATTCCCATGAATCAGGCCTTTCCCAAAGTAGGCATTATTGATAGCGCTTATAGAATAAGGATGTTCAGCTAATTTGCGGGCAATCAAGAGCGCCTCTAATGCTTCCTGGTAAGGTAAAGAAGGGGAATGTGATAAGATGGCTAAATTTAAACAAGTCTTATAAAATAATAAATATCCTGGAGTCCAATGATATTGGCTGGCTTTTTGAGCATAGTGCAAGGTTAATAAGGAATAATCATTCAAACCCATTTTGTATTTTTCATAAGCCCAGGTTGATAAAGAATTATAAGCATAAAAACAATGGTGATGAGCGCTCTTTCTAAGAAATTCCAGCTCATTATCTCCAAATGCTTTACCTTCTACTTCTCGGCACTCAGCTGCTTGTCCGTAAAAATAGATGCCTTTAACTAATTGGGATAAAGTGACAGGTAGGTATTCTTCAAATGAAAAATCATCTTCGTTAAAACTTTGCAGATGAGCCCGCCAAATATCATTTTGCTCTGGTTCTTCGCAAAAATCTGTAATTGTTTTACTTAATTCGGTGTATTTGATGAGGGTAGTGAGATCGAGATTATTTAAAAGCATTTTTGCTTTGGCAAGGTTGTTTTCCTTTATCAGATTTTCGATGATGTTTATTTTCTTTAATTCGCTATATGACGATTTCAGCCAATCATTATAGGAGCTACCCATAAATCCTCCACAAAATTTTTAAGTTCAAGACATGTTAGAGAATAAAGTCTAAGTCTTGACACCAATATTTGTTAATAATTGGTGCTATAAATACGGTAATATTTTAACACAATTTGATTTATTTAAAAACTGTCAATATCAATTTAGCCGCTCAATAACATTCAAAGATGAGAAAAATTACAAGATAAATTTCCCTATTGATTATACAACAGCTATGTTTGCTTGCTTTTTAAGTTCAAGAGGCATAATCCTGAGATATGTACTATATTTTATCTAAAAGATAATTATATGGGCATATTATTATGGCAGAATCAAAATTAGAGATAGTCAATAAAACAGAACGTGAAGAAAGTGTAATCCTGGATGGTAATGGGATTTTACGTTGTTATAACATGTTTCCTACTCAATTTGGAAGCATAGAGGAAATGATTGCCTATCTTCCTCAATTACAGGCCATGGGATTTAATGCAGTATGGATAAACCCGATACAAACAGCAGGGGATGTTCAGGGTTTATTTAAGCGTGATAAGACAATTGGTGTCAGAGCTTATAATGAGGTGACAAGAAGTCTATATGCTATGACAGATTGTGATCTGATAAGTCCTTATTTTAACCCGCTCCCTCCCAATGTTGATCCTAAGTTGAAAAAGCAGCTCGACATGGAAGCAATGCAGAGGTTCACATCAGAAGCCCGCAATCATGGTTTGGTACCAATGTTTGATTTGGTTTTAAATCACGTTGCCGCCGATTCACGGCACAGAAAAGAGCATCCTGAATGGTTTCAAAAGGATGTCCATCCTGATTTTAAGGATGCTATCGCGTTTGACTACAGTGACCCTCAAATCCGAGATGAAATTATTGAACAATTTTGGAAGCCTTATATTTATAAGTACATGATTGATTATGGCTTTGAGGGTGTTCGCATTGATGCTGTAGGCTATTTAAATCCAGAATTACGCAAACAAATTTATGCTTATATTTATGATCTTGCGGAGCAGTTTAATAAACCTAAACCCGTTATATTGGATGAACTTCTTTTCAGTGGGAGTCAGAAGCTTACCGATGTGGTTGATGGTTTGTTGCTTCCAGAAAAAGGGCCAACCCATATTACTCGCGGTACTTATTATGCGCAAAGAGATGGTTATGGTGGTTTGCCCGGATGGTGTAAGGAGGAGGAGGGAGTTAAGGCTCAAGTTGTATTTCTGGATAAACAAAAGAAATTACATCCTAATGCCAAAGGAGGATGTATTGCTTTCTCGGGTAATCACGATCACAACTCCCTAGCCATGACGATATTGGAAGAAATGGCAGAACACCGTTTGGCAAAACATCATACTTTGCACGGTGCGCAAGAAAAATTTAAACATGAAAGAAGCTATGATTATGACGAGGCCCTAGAGTCAGTCCTTCGCTATTCTTTTGTGAAAGACATTCAAAACGAGATTCTAAGCGGTAATGAAGCGACAATCAAAGAAGTAGAAACAAAAATGCGTGAAAAAATAGCTTTCTGTGCTCTAACATCAAGCGGTGGGTGGTATGCCTTGTCAGGCGATGAAACGGGTGATTTACTGGCAAAACCAGTATTCAGAAGGGTTCATGCTCTGGAGCAAACCTATTATGCACAACGTACTCATACAATCTTTGATAAAATACATCCCGACAACAAGGTGGCTATGGAAGTATTAACTGAGATGGCTATAGAGAATATCCAAAAAGAAAAAGCTGGTAGCATCTATAACAATTTACAGCATGATAAACAATCGCAAGGGCGATTATTAGTTCCTTATCTGGAGACTTTGCAAAATCAAATTAATTGTGGTGATGAAGTTGTTTGTAAAGCATTTCAAGAAAGGCTAGCCCAAAAAAATATAACGATTGGGTTTTCAGACGAAAATTTTAATCCCGCTCCCAGAACACCTCAAAATGGTTGGAATGGTCAGCATGATATGAGAAAATTTATGTTTGAAATCAATAGCATATTAAGCTCATTGCCAAGTTCCAATATGGGGTTTTGGAGTGAAGTCATCCCAATCCAGTCAAAACCAGGATTACTTGCTGTAGTACGTAAGAATGGCCTAGGCTTAAGTTCTGATACTGATATTGCGATCGTTAATCTGGATCCGACCCAAAAGGTTGAGTTAACAAGAGATGATATTCATCAAATAGCTTGTAATTTCCAAAAACGAGTAATTCCTGAATATACTTATTACAATGACGGTAAAGATAAGCAATATAATTGGCATACAAATAATCCTGATTTTAATATGGCTTATCATACAGTGATGTCCTGTATTGAAGGCAAAAGGATACATGTTGATGATTCGATTAAAACTAATTTCCCTGTACATTCAGCAAACCCTTATGGCATGTTTAGTAAAAAACAGTCAACCAAAATGAGCATTGCCAAGATAGCAAAAATGTCTGGAGAAGATACCACTTTAATTGAAAAGGGTACTAATGATACTGAAGGCATAACACACGATGATAAGCAAATTCACCCCACAATAACGGTAGAAAACAAAAAATAAATAAGTACTATAATAAAAGTTGTTTCAACTTGGCGACAGGGTATTATTTTGATAAATCGAACACTCTGCAATATAATTAATTACAAAGACCGTATAACAAGTAGGGAATTCTGAATACTGCTCGTCCATACTAAACGATAAGATAGTAAGTTTTGGTTAATATGAGTATTTTCTAGGTCATACCTATTTCATCTAACAACTACGGGCTGTAAATCTTTTGTTGTTCTTCCTCATTTGTATTGCCAGGAGGTGGAATTAGTTTGCTGATTCTCTGTTCTAATTCTGATTGGTAGGATTCACTTGAGCTTTCGGAAATAGCAAAAGCGTTAGTTAGAAGGATTCCTCTTACAGCATTAGTAAACCAATAATCCTCTTCTTTGTTTTCTGTTATACATTTATCCAAAACCGCTCGAATTTTTTCAAGGCTAGCATCGTTTTTTGATTCAAATTGATCAAGCAAGGAGCGGGTGGTGGTATTAGGTCCTGAGCCAAATTTTTTATCAAAGTATTCTTTATAAATGCTGGATGCTTGATCTTCTAAATAAGCTAAAAATAAACCTTGTAAATGTGCGCGCTGGTCTTCTAAGATTGTATCCGATTGAAATTTTAAACTAGCTCGATAAATAACACTACCATTAAGCGTAGCGCCCTTGAAGTGTTCGCTAAATACAGGTTCACGGAACTGGTTCATTTCTGTTTTATGATAGAGATCTAACATTCTTTCTCTTAGGCCTGAAAAAGGGTTATCACTAGCCATGACTAGCCTCTAATCTATAAATTGATATATATCTGAATTATAGATTATTTTATGAGAAACTTGTTGGTAAGGTCAGATCAATTAAATTAGACATTTTGAATGTCTACCCTGATAAAAGACATAAGTCATTATGTTTTTGATATATTATCTTTTGACTACTGATAGTTCATATGACTAATAGACTAGTCTTTTCAACCAGTTCATGCTAATTATAAAGAATGTCAAGGACGACAAATATTGGATAAAATATCAACCAATATTATAAATACTCAAGGATTGCTATGAAAAAAATAGCTATTATTTTGTCATTATTTCCGTTTTTAATTTTTTGCAGCTTGGTAAACGCAACTGTCTCACAAAAACGGCTTCCAGGAGAATCTTTTCAGGATGCAGTGGAACGTGTCATAAACAGCAAACCAAAAAACGAACTTAAGATGTTAATTGCCAGAGGCACGCCTTTTTCAAAAAAAGTCTCTTTACAGAAAATAGATTACTCCACCGTGCCGAAGGTTAGCAGTTATGACGAGCTGATGAACATGTTTAACCTCATACGAGATACTCGTTTTTTATATTCACCTGATAAGCCTAATTTTCAAAGAAGAATCAGTTGGCTTTATCCTGATGATGGTTGTTTTGCCAGAGCGGCATTGTCCCGAATTAAACTGGATAGCGAACATTTTGTTATTCCCGCAAAAATTTTTGCTTTTGGCGATTTGGAAATGCAAACTCCTTACTCCTCTGAGGGAGCAGTAAGTTGGTGGTATCATGTGTCAACTGTTGTCAACTACATGGGTACCATTTATGTGCTCGATCCGGCTGCAAAACCAGACGGCCCAATGTTGATTGATGATTGGTACAACAAAATTGGGATAATGGATAACATGGAGGCGGTAGTTTGTAATCCTTATACCTATGATCCTTTTGATCGTTGCTTTGATGCGACAAATAAAACGGATAACAAAGCATTAAATGATCAATTGAAGTATTTGGATAAAGAGTGGGTTAGAATCGAATCATTAGGTTTTGAACCATCTGTTTTATTAGGTGATAATCCTCCATGGATAGGTCTTTTTTTTGCCCTATAAATCATGATTTTCTGTGCTTCGTTGCAGCAGGCGCTTCTAAGTGTGCTGTTCTCGCTTCGATACTCAAAATCAATGTTTTTCACAAAATATGAAGTTCAATGGATAAAAAGAGTCACTCGTTAAGTTTATTAGTTGAGCTTAACGAGTGGAGGAAAATCTATAAATTAGCATGGAACAATAGTTCTGGAATACAAGGAGGTCATACCCATGATAAGATTTTTTATCATTTGCTCTATTTTTTTAATTTCTCATCTGGCATGCGCCAATCCGTATTGGGACCGTTATAAAGTACCAAGAGACAGTCACTATCCAAATTTAAAATTCCATCAAGTCAATCCCGATTCTTTAAAGATAGTCCGGGAAAACACAGGGATTGATGTGTTACGGATTCAAACCGATTGGATTGAGGAAACCGATTCTTATCAGATTGGTATGCTAATAATAGAACCCTCAGGAACACCAGCATTATTATCACGAAGTATCCATAAACCTCAATGGGGGAGTTATCTAGGTGTTTTGAAAAACAGAGTTGGTGGTGAAGCAGTATATTTCGATGCAATTGGTACAGGTAAGGAATATCGTAAATTGGCGCGCGCTATTAATTTGCGTTTCCCCGTTCCATCCCATGATATGGTTTTTGAACTTTATGCTGAAAATCCTCAAACAGGTTTTATGGAAAAAGTTGTAGAGAAAAACATCATTGTTAGTGAACTAACAAGAGAGAATCGTCATTTCAATGATTTGGAAGTGAGGCAATTATTACCTGCTGTGAAAACTCCCTCTTTAAGAGTGAATATTTATGCTGAAGGGTATGCTCAAAATGAAAAAGCGAAATTTTGGAAACGTGCCATTAAAACTGTACAGGCGTTACAAAGTCAACAGTTTCCTGGCTTAGAGTATATGGATTTTTATGGGGTATTTAATCCATCCCCTAAGCGTTTGGGAGTGGCTGAAGATCTGGGTCTGCCTGTACCAGAGTTTGATTCATTTTTAGGTTTATATTATCCCTATTGGGATAATTTTGGACGTTGGTATCATATTGTTTACCCTACACGAGAGAACAAATTCCGCCAGGGATTGGCGTCAGCTCCTTACGATTATCCAATAGTCTTGGTTAATAACAGTCAATACTGGGGAGTAGGTAATTACAAATCACATACGGCAATACCTGCTGATAATTCAACCTATTTTACCTACATTCTGATACATGAATTGGGACATTTTTTTGGACTCAATGAAGAATATGAAGGAGGTGGGCGGACTGAATTGGAATTTGCTCCGGAAATGGAGGAGCCCTGGTCACAAAACATCACTTTTCTAACTATTCCAGGCTATTCGGGATTAAAATGGAATGAGTTAGTGAATCCACAAATTTCTATTCCTACTCCTTATAGTGATTGGCATCCAACGCCACCTCAATATGGAGCATATCGAGGTGGCTATGGAGATTCACCATCTTATCAAGGCGCAAGTCACAAACCAGGCTTGAATTGTGTTATGGAGTCTCACGCATCATTTTGCGATATTTGTCAAAAAGGTATCATGGATGTAATTCGTTTTGATTTGGGGACATAAACCTGGAGTTCCAGGTTGGAACCCCAGAAATACCCTCCTAATAATTTCTTAACAATTAAATGCTAAAATACGTCATTTATTTTAAGTAGTAGGGTCCGACTTATGGGAAAGAAAGCATATATCATTGGCATGGGGCCGGCTGGCTTGGCTAGTGCACTTGCATTATTAGCTAAAGGGTATTCCGTTGAATTAATTGACTGCCGATCTGAAGATGATGTTTTTAGTCGCAAACAAGGGGTGTTCTTGCAGGATGATACCATCAGAGATTTTTTTGCTCTAAGTCAACTGGCAAGCAAAGGGTATTCTCTGGAGTTCAAAGATAACTTTATCTGTAAATTAATCCGTCCCATGGATGAATCCAGCTTGAAATTAAGCGCAGAAGATCAATTGGATTTAGCTTTCTTTGAATTAATTGAAAAAGAGCGCACTGTAATTCCTATCGCAGAGCTGCAGCGTTATCAGTATAATAAGTTGAAATATATTTATGCCCAAGGTGGTTTTACTTTTCAGGACGATGAAGATCCTTATACTGTTAAATTCAATAATGCAGAGCAACAGCTCATTTTTCACTTGGGAGACACGCAAATTGTCAAGGTTGATGCTGAGAATCAGGAGTTAACCTTGGATCATGATGGTAGCATACAAAATCACAGTTTTGATTTGCTAGTTGACGCATCCGGAAAAACATCAAAATCATTTGCTCAGTTGTGGAATACGCAAAATCCAGAGTTCGCAATTGGTTATGAAAAGTTAGATAATCCCGATCATAATGCTTTTGGTGTGATGTATTTGTCGATCAATAATCCGCCTTTGGCGATGATAGCTAATCCGGTGTTAAGTCCTATTGAGGGAACCAGCTTCATCTCTTTAGATAAGATTGCTCCGTTAAAGGCTATGGGCTGGACGCATGATTATCCACCTCTAATTTATTTGAAATATTCAAAAAAGAGTGGAGATCTTTACCTCACTGGAGAAATTCCTGAATCCATTCTCAAGGATAATAATAAAAAAGAGTTAAAACAATGGTTTGACTTGGTATTACAATTGTTATTTAACAATACGAATTTTAAGACGAGCCTTCCTGCTTTAGCTTCTGTTTTTAAAACAGATATTGAAATTGCTGATAAATTCGCTTTGCCCCTTCCTAAGGGCGGTGTTTTTTGCTTGGTTGGAGATGCTTTGATGCCTGCTAATTTTTTATTAGGTTGTGGTATTAGCAATGCTTTGGATGATGCTAATCAGTTACCAGATATGATTGATAATCAATTTAGCCAAAGTGAAGCTTATCGTAATCTTCGCTATTTAGATTATAAAAATGATTGGTTGTTTTTTAAGGAGCTTATTGCTCTCAGGCTAAAGTCTTTACAGCTTGAACAGCAGTTAGATTTAAGTAAACAGGAGATGGAATTGAAACAACGAGAGTTGGAAAGTGTCCAGCAACAATATTCATTTTATTAGTCTTTGTCCTCTCTGCGACAGGGCAAAATCATACTTTGATTATATAATGCCACATTACCGTTGTCGGCATGAGTAAATATGAGGGCAATTAATAGGTGTTTTTTAGCAAGCAAAGTCAAGAGTTAAAATCTGACTTTGCTTGCCAGCAATTAATCTTCTTCTCTGGACACAGTAATGACTGACGCGGAACCTCTTGCCTTCGTATTTGGGTTATACATTGCTTCTGCATAGGGTGGCGGAACTATGTATTTACCAACGTTAGTTGCTTTTATTTTATAAACTAACTCTTTTGCAGTTAAATCTACCCAGCCGAAGAAGTTAACCCTGTCTTCCCGGACATCGGCATAATCCATATTATCCGTTTTTACTGAATCTCTAACGACCTCAAATCCGCCTGGCAAGAGATCCTCAATGGCAATATTGCTCAGATAATTATTATCTAATGACCGGACTTGCAGGTGTACTTCAATTTCTTCACCCAAAGTCGCTGAATCAATGACATTACCTTTCTCATCCCGATATTCTCTGAAAATTTCTATACCTTGTTTTAAAGGTTCTGTTGGGATTACTTTATCAAACCCTGATTGAACAAGTTGATAAAAGAATGTTTGTTTGTCAGGATTATTAAAGCGGATTGTTTTGACTGTTTCATCAATATTTAATTTTTGATAATTATTTTGATCAGTGGGGATGTTTCTCTGCTGATTGTTTGTCAACACTTCAGTCATGGATAGCTTATCAGATAGCTCTGTTGATTCATTTTGTGGGTAAGCACCCAAAGCCAGGCTGGAAAAACCTGATAAGACTGTATTGATTTCATCATTATTTATCGCTTGTACCAAATTCATCAGTATATTGTCGCTTACTTGAGGCAGTAAATTAGGAAAATGTTTTGCAACAAGATAGAGATATTGTGCATCTGCGATATTGCGATCATAAAAATCAGTTGTAAATGCATTATTTGTTGGTGGTTGATATTGGCCAATTAATTGATTTGCTTCATTATAACTTTTTAATAATTGATAGGTGGCTGCAATATAAACTGCTGTGATGTCTTTTAGCCAGTTTTTCGAAGTATCTTGCTGTAAATACAATTGTAAATTGGCTAAATAATTTGTAGTGACTAATTCATTACGGGTTAAAATATAGATGGCATAAGCTTGAATTCTTGCTGTGTCTGCATCCGTAGGATTGCGGCTAGCTAATTCTTTAAGATAATTAATCCCATTGTAGAACATCTCTCCGGGGACATTGAATCCTTGTGCTCTTGCTTCAGTTAAGAAATGCATGGCATAAACTGATGCAAAACTATTCCCTGAGTTGTCATTTAGGCCAGGCCAATAGCTAAACCCTCCATTAGACATTTGTCTCTGGCTTAACATTTGAATTGTGGTGTTAATTTTTTCATGAATTGGGCCACTTTCCGAATTGAACCAGGGTAAACTGTTCATAACCAGCCAGGGCAAAGCCTTGCTTGTCAATTGCTCTGTACAACCATACGGGAAATTATCCAAATATCTTTGTAATCCAAAGATTAGAACTAATGGGCTGGTAGATATAGTAGCTTCTACCTTACGATGCTCCGGATACAATGTCTGGATAACTTCTAATGATTTTTGAGAATCTTGTGATTTGCCACTATTAATATAGGTTGTGAAGGGATTGGTAGGCCTGACACTAAGCGTGCTATCCATCTTGCTCGATTTATCTCCTGATTTGGCAGTGATAGCAATGCTAGCGGATCCCAACAGAGATTTGGCCCGCAATTTAAAATACACAGTTTGCTCATTGCCTTCGCTGATTTCCAGAGACTCTTTTGCACTACTGATTACCTCAAGCTCTGGTGATGCTGTAAGTTCTACTTCAACTTGAGCGTGTTCTCCTGAATCTTTAATATTATTTGCCACACTGGCTGATATTTCAAATTCATCTCCGGGTGCAACGAAAGTAGGCACATTGGGACTTATGATAAAATCACCGCGAACCTCTGCTGAAACTTCGCTAGATCCTACGGAGTCATTAGCAACTGCTACAGCCATTACCCGGATGGTTCCGTTAAAATAATCCGGTATTTGGTAGATTAATTGCCTGTCCGTACTGTCGGTGTCAAGAATACCGGACCAGTAAACAACCGGCAGGTCAGTCTTTCTCTTAAATGGATTGAGACGACTGGCTAAAGCTGCTTCACCTTCATCACCTCCAACAGCAGATATTTCTCTATCCTGGATAAACTTAGGTAAGATTTGATCAACCGTCTGTTGGGTTAACACTTCTAAAGCTCGTTTCTGGAAAAAGAAACTGAGTGGATCAGGCGTAGCATAATTGGCAACCTGTAATATTCCTTCATCCACAGCAAATACGATGATCTTACCGGGTTTGTCTGTGTGGTAATCAATCGTAAAAGATTCCCCAGGACGGGCTAATTCAGGTGTTTTTAGTCCAATTTTTATATTGTGCTTATCATGGTTCACATTAAATGGAGCAACACTATAACTTAACGGGCTGATGAAGAGCTCAGGAGATTCCCAATCACGAATAAACGCCACATTCACATATCCATTACCCTGGAAATCAGCAGGGATACGGATGGTTTGTACAGAATTTTGGGCTTCTGTTTTAAACCAATGTACAGCATAGACTTTATCTCTTTCAATAGTGATCAAGCCTGAACCAGTATAAGGAGCAGTAATTTGAATTTCTATATCTTCATCGGCTTGATATTCCTCTTTATTGAGCTTGATGGATAATTCCGCATTTTTAGCGAGAGGAGCCTGGCTGGTACCCACTACACTAAATTGCAGCTGGCTAAGAACAGTATCATCCTTATCTAGTACGTTGAGTGAATAATCTCCAATGGTATTCGTTGGCAGGGTGTAGTTAATGCCAGATTCTTTAATTTCGAATGGATTAGTGCTGATGACTGTAGATTGTATTGTGGATTGATATTGATAAGTGCCGTCGGCTTTTTTAACCAGAGTGGTGACAGGGCGCAGGGAAATTAATTGTATCTTTAAATCTTTTACTTCTTCTTTGCCTAACTGCGGATTAATTGCAATATAGTTAACATTCCTGACACTATTCTGTTTAATAAAATGCAAATCACCATCCGCTTTATAGCCAATGAAGTAGGGTAAAGGGCTGACCAACGTTTTAGTTTGTGTGGTAACACTTCTGCCACTACCAGCCTCAAAGCCTTCAGCAAAAAATGTTAATTGATAAGTTGCTTTTTCAAAACGTTCGAGATTCAGGTTAAATTCAGTTTGTCCATTCTCGTTGGTTGTTGCTTCTGCCAGATTGTCTGTAAAAACTTTAGGTGGTTTTTTCGGATCATATAATGGGTCTGCAAAAATATAATCAGGATAGTTGTCAAATTGTACTCGTTGAGGTGTTAATAGAATTTTGGCGCTTACCCTTCTATTGGCGGCTGGGGCACCATACAAGTTCCAAAGATCTACCTTGGCTTTCAGGTCAATGGGTGAGCTCCAGCCATCAAAAGGTTTGGGGTCAAAGCTGGAAGTAATGCGCATTCTGTCTGGTTGGAATTCAGAAATACGAACACTGGTTGAGCCGAGAAGACTTTGCGGATGATTATCTTTTACCAGGTATAAATAAACCATATACTGACCAGTGGGAGAATTGGCAGTGGTAGTAAAATCAAGCTCCATGTAGCCAGTGTCATTTAATGTCACTTTTTGGTCTTTGATAGTGGTTCCCCTCGCATCTACTACAGTGACTTGTAATGGCAGACCAGAAGGTTGTGGTTCTGCAAAGGCTCGTTTTACAATCATTCCAACATGTACTGTGTCTCCAGGCCTATATATTCCTCTATCAGAAAATAAATAAGCCGTTAAGTTCTGCAAATCCTGATCATTGGTATAGATTCCTCCAATATCAAATTTTGAAAAATTCAATTGTCTGTTGTAATTATTGAATGGAATAAAAGACACATCATTATTCAGGGTTGCCAAATACACGGTTGGTTCTCTGTCTTCAATAAAATCTTTCAAAGTAGGAAAATTTGCCCGTCCTTGTTCATCAGTAACACGAGATAAAATAGGTAAGCCATTTTTACCTAAAATGGTAACTGTTGCCCCTGCAACCGGGAGTCCTTGTGTAATGGAGTTAATAAATACATCATGACTCCCATCATTATTGTCTTTTACCAACATCCCCAGATCAGTAATCAATATCAGACGACTGGTCTTAACATCCAGAGCGTATTGATTGGTTACATCCCAACCTGTTGCCTGTAATAAGAACAATCCTTGTGGTCCTGAGGCATTGGCTTCGGATGCTAAATATTTACCCAGATCAAGGGATGTATATTGCTGTCTGGTTAAATCGCTGGAGTCGTACTGTTGGATTTCCGAGAAAATTTGACTGATGTTTTGTTGATTAAAGGAGGGATTAATAAAATAAGGGTTGCTGAAATCGCCTTGTGTTTGAGTAACCAGTTGATTGACATTATCAGGTAATACACGTGCGAATTCATACTTAACTGCGGGTACTCCTCGTATGAGGACTGATAGTTTTTTCTCACCACTCAGTGCCAATAGAGAGCCTTTATGCAAGAAACTGATTTCTTTGGGGTATTCTGGTACAGGAACAATAGCAGCGTAATCATTGCTTAATTTAAAACCACCAAAACCTTTCATTCCTTTATCAATCTTGATGTAAAGGTATCGGGGAGTTTGTGCTTTAAATTTGAAGCTATGTAAAGTAGTGTAATTTTGCTCAGAAGGAATCACCTCTTTAGGTAATGGAGTCGACAGAGACAGAATATTATCCGTTACTTCACCCGGATTTCGCCATTCGTAATTAGATTTTTCTGGTTCCGCGGCAGTGGCAGGATAGTTTTGAGGCAGCAAATAGACGTGTATGGATTTATTAAATTCATTTTCATCAACACCAAGACTGGTTTCAATACTAAGTACCTGCTCGGGCCTGTCTTTATCATTACGGACTATATTAGCTGAGGTTGAAACTACTTTTAGAAAGTTACTTGCATCGGGTATCAGCAAATTTTTGCTAATTGCTTGTCCAAGAATTGCTGAATCAGTTGAAGAACTGACATTTTTATTCAAAGTTAAAAGTAAATAACGCGATACATCTTCTATTTTGATATTTGCTGAATGAAGATAGGCAGTTCGCTTATTATTATCATAAGTATAAGAAAAAGAAACGGATTCCGCTGTGAGATCCGCTTTTCCATTTTTAATGGTTTGGAATACAACAGAAGTATTTTTTTCAAGGCTCTTGGGGTTTACAGGATAGTTGAACTCTATGGTTGCTACAGCGTGCCTTGTTTCTGCATTGACAGGATCCTGGTAAAATTTGAACTCGCTGATTGAGGCTTGAAAGGACTTTGTTGTAAAGGATAAATCATAACTTTCAATATTAGCATTGGGCGCAAAGAAATTTTTTGCAAAATGAATAGTATATTTTTGTCCCGCAGGCCAATCTTCAGCGGGAATAAAAATTAATTGACTATCGCTATTCCAACTCCATTTGCCAGCAATTTGCGGGTTCATCTCTATCCCTTCATCAATTTCTTTACCAATTAAATTAATGGGGGCAACTGATTGTGGGATAAATTCATTATTTCTAATGCCAAAATCAATAATAACATTACTTGGAACAAGGTTTTCCTCATTAGGTGTGATATCTGGTATTGTGATGGAAGCGGTAATATAAATTGGTTTTGGCAAATTATTATACCAATAAGCGCCATAAGCTCCTGCGCCTAATAACACGATAAATAATAGGGTTGTTCCCCAGAATATTTGGGGGGAATTTTTTGATTTATGTTTTAAATAAACTAACCAGATCGGACTACTCCATTTTATTTTACCGAATAGAGTTGAAAATATTGAACACAATACATTCATAATTAAGGAGAATGGGTTTTTGTTCATAGTGATATGGGGTCCTGGTTGGTCTAAGTTAATTTTTAAGATCTGTAATGAGGGTGCGGTAAAGCATACAGCCCCCGCAATAAATTATTTAATTTATAATTATTAGTCTATCCTTTGCCAATTCTAATGCATTTAAATATTAATTTGAATATAATTTAACCTTTATATCATCCCTGCTGTGGGCAATGAGAAAAGCAATAAAATATCTTAGCATAATCCTGGTCGCGCTATTTGTCAGTGGGTTTTTATTATTATTTTTTTCTCCCAAACCTTCTTTATTGGAAGAATTCAATTTTTCTAAAGCAGTTTATGATGAAAATCAACAATTATTACGATTAATTTTAAGTGAAGATGACAAATACAGGCTGTATGTTCCGTTATCTCAAATACCCAAGGAGTTAATTGAAGCTACCCTTTTACAGGAAGATCAGTATTTTCGCTGGCATAAAGGAGTGAACCCTTTTTCCATGATGAAAGCCATTTGGCAAACGTATGTGGTCAAGTCTCGCAGAATTGGCGCTTCAACAATCACAATGCAGGTGGCGCGAATTCGTTTTGGAATTAACTCCAAGAAAATTTCCGGAAAATTATGGCAAATTATTAGGGCATTACAAATAGAGCGTCATTATGATAAAGATAAAATTCTTGAGGCTTATTTCAATTTGGCGCCCTATGGTGGGAATATAGAAGGAGCAGGGGCAGCGAGCTTAATTTATTTTAATAAGCCTGTTAGAAAGCTTGGTTTACCAGAGGCATTAACTTTAAGCATTATCCCGCAAAATCCGGTAAAAAGAACATCAAAAAACAGTGAATTAAAAAAAATAAGAAATCACTTATTTGCCAGATGGCTGAAGCAGCATCCAGAAGATAAAGAGAAGCAATCTCTGTTTGGGCTGCCTTTAGTCATGCAAACCAATCAAAACCTACCTTTCCATGCCCCTCATTTTGTAAACATGGTATTGAAAGAAAATCCTGGTTTATCACAAAGTATTTCAACAACTTTGGATTACAGGCTTCAATTAGTTGTGGAGCGAATTACAAGACATTATTTGGCAAGAAAAAAAATGTTTGGTGTTCACAACGCGGCAGTGTTGCTTGTGGATAGTCGTACTATGAGCATTAAGGCGTTGATGGGGTCTGCTGATTTTTTTAATAACAAGATAAGCGGACAAATAAATGGTGTAGAAACCAAAAGATCACCTGGTTCAACTCTAAAACCATTTATTTATGGATTAGCACTCGATCAAGGTTTAATTCACCCCAATACGGTTTTAAAGGATGTACCACAGAGTTTTAATGGTTATAATCCTGAAAACTTTGATTATGACTTTATGGGCCCCATCAAAGCAAAAGATGCGTTGGTACTTAGTCGTAATATCCCGGCTATTGACCTCTCCAATCAATTAACTAATCCAACACTACATAAGTTATTGGAACAGGCGCATGTAACTCAGTTGCGTTCCGAATCCTATTATGGTTTGTCTCTTAATTTGGGTGGTGTTGAACTGACTATGAAAGAGTTGGTTGGTTTATATGCCATGCTGATTAATGATGGAATTTGGCATCCGGTCAATTCATTAAAAGCAGCGCTCAGAAAAGAAGGTCATCGCTTGCTTAGTGCCGAGGCGAGTTTCTTAATTTTTGATATGTTAAAAAATACTCCAATGAAAGAGTCGAATAATAATGGCAGTTCTCAATTACCAATTGCCTGGAAAACAGGAACTTCCTCAGGATACAGAGATGCCTGGACAGTTGGAGTTTTTGGCCCTTATGTATTGGCGGTTTGGATAGGAAATTTTGATAATCAGGCAAATCCGGCTTTTATAGGTAAAGAAATTGCTGCGCCGTTGTTTTTTGAGTTGATTGACGCAATAAAACATGAAAGAGGCCCAATAGCTCGAGTTGAAAAAAATCCTGAATACATGCATCTGGAAAAAATAGAAGTATGTAAAGCATCAGGCATGCTTCCTGGCCGATATTGTACCGATACAGAATGGACCTGGTTTATTCCAGGTAAATCACCCATTAAAACGGATACCATTTTTAGAGAGGTGGCAATTAACAGTAAAACAGGACTTCGTACTTGCCATATCGACGAAAATACTCGTTTCGAGGTGTATGAATTTTGGCCTTCTGATCTATTAAAAATATTTAGAAAAGCAGGAATTCAAAGGCATACCCCCCCATTTTTTGAACCAGATTGCGCTTTGTCAGGAAATGGCGGCATCAGTCCCCAAATTACTTCGCCCCAAACAGGGGTAAGTTATATTGTCCATGCTAATACCCAATCAAACAAGATAATCCCATTAACCGCAGTTACAGATGCTGGAATTGCACACTTATATTGGTTTATCAATGAAAGTTTTGTAGCTGAAACACAATCAGATCAACCTTATCTCTGGCAGGCGAAGCCCGGTAAATATGTGGTAAGGGTGGTTGATGACCGCGGTTTATCTGATGCGCGGGATATTACTATTCAGTTGGTTAGTTGATGTGAGTTTGATGATAAATAAGATATCCCTTGTTCTAATCGGAACAAGGGATATAAAAATTAAACTGAAACTGAGTTTCTTGGCTGTTCCTCTTCATTCTCTTCTTCAGATTCAGTATCAGCATCAGCCTTGTCGTGTGATGCAACTTTAGCTTCAACATAAGGATCCTTGGAAAATTCGCTGGGAGCCCAGCCAACTAGTAAGGTTCCCCGGTATAGTAATTGCAATAAAAATATTGCCTTGCATAGATCGGCATCGGTATATTCCTCACACTCTGTTCCAGTAAAAAGTAAAGCAATACCAAGACCCATTTGTGTTGCGGCTATACTGCCTTGCAAAAGATGAATCAGTTTTTCAGAAACATGGGTATCAAATCTGAATAGGGAATAAATTGAAATTAAAGTTTGAGCAAGTTTTGTGGGAATTGATGCGGCAGGATCAAATGTTTCAAGTGTTGTGCCCAATACTTCGGATGCAGCATTAGTGCGTTGCGCGTTGCGATGTCCGGTTGAAGATGAGTAAGGCGCTCTCATTGAAATGGCAGACAAACATTTTCGAAAAGACTCAAACATAATCATATCCTTATAATAATTTAATACGTGATAGAATTTGAATAAATGCGGACATTAGCAGACAAGTTATTTGGATTCCAGTTTTTTTTGATGAATTTAGCGTCAATCTACATTAAAAAAAGTCCAGATGATTTGAGATTTTTATATGGTTTTCAGATTTTAATATTAATTTTTAGCCAAATCAGGATTTCTAAAACGCCGGATAATCTTGGGGTGTTCGATAAATATGAGTTTGCTAACATAAATAGTAGCCAGTAATTGAATACAACCCATGATGATAAACAAAACATCAAATGATGTATTGGCAATAATTAGGCCGCCACATAGCAAGGCGATACCAGTGTAAATACTTGATAACCCATTTGCCAAACCCCAGGTAAGTCCTTCATGTGTTTTATCTTCATAGCGGGCATACAGGGCATACCATGTTGTAGTAGAGAGTCCGCCCGATATTCCAAGGCCAATTTGCAATAATGCCAGTTGCTTTTTGCTTGTTACAAAGATGTAGCAAAAGGTAAAAATGGTTTGGAGTGCATACCCCGCAATCAGTAACTTTTCTTTATGAATAAAATCAGAAATATAACCTAAGCCAATTACTACAATTCCAACTGAAATTAAATACAAGGACCATACCCATGATATGTCTAAGGGAGACGAGTTAAATCTTTGGCAAAAAATACCAAAAAGAGGGCCCAACATTCCTTCTGACAAGTACCACAAATTATTCGCAAATAATAATGTACGTTCTTTTTTACCAAACATTAGTTTAACTTCAAGTTAAGTCAATCTTGTCTAACATACAAGGTTAAAAGAAATTTTTATATAGATTTTAGAAATTTAATTTTTAGTTTTGCTATTACAATCTGATACTCATGATAAGATATTGAGGTCATTGTTATAAATCAATTTTTAAATAGCCCATGAATACTATTCCCTTAAAATCTCAACGTCTTTTATCTCTTGATGTATTTCGTGGGATGACCATTGTATTGATGATTTTAGTTAATGGTCAGGCAGCTATCGACCCGTACCCGATTCTTGAGCATGCAGACTGGGATGGTTGTACTTTGGCAGATTTGGTTTTCCCATTTTTCTTGTTTATCGTCGGCTTAACAAGCGTAATTAGCTTGAAAAACCAAAGGGAACGAAAGTCTAAATCCTCATTATATTCTGCCATCATAGAGAGAAGTATTGTTTTATTTCTTTTAGGATTGTTTTTGAATGTTTTTCCCCATCCTGTTGAATTCGATAGTATAAGGGTATATGGCATTCTACAGCGAATTGCTATCTGCTATTTAATTTCCACTTTTATTTATCTAAATACTTCAATTAGAACTCAATTTTTTATTTTCCTTGTTCTTTTATTAGGTTATTGGATTCTCATGACCCAGGTACCTGTCCCAGGATATGGAGCAAATCAATTGACCAAAGATGGAAGTTGGGTTTCGTATTTTGACCAATTACTTTTTTCAGCCTCCCATTTATATGAAAAAACGTATGATCCTGAGGGCTTTTTAAGCACTTTTACATCAATTGCTACTACTTTATCAGGCGTCCTGGCTGGTAGTTTACTAATCAATCCATTCAGTCAACTCAAGAAATTTTATCTATTGGGAGCAGCTGGCTTGCTATTTTTGTTATTGGGTTGGTTGTGGAATATGAGTTTTCCTATCAATAAAAATTTATGGACCAGTTCCTATGTACTCTGGACCAGTGGTCTGGCTCTGCTCATCTTTGCTTTGTGTTATTTGCTGATTGATGGATTAGATATTAAAAAATGGTCGGTTTTTTTTAAAATATTTGGTATGAATGCATTATTTGCTTTTGTATTCCATGTTATTCTTTTAAAACTACAATATACTTTTAAAATAACAACAAGTGATGGCTCTAAAATGGCATTGATATCCTATATCAAGGATTATTTTTTTGGGGGATTCAGTAATCACAATGCGGCATTGCTCTATTCTATCTGTTTTCTTTCTCTGAATTTTCTGGTTGTCCTGATTTTATATAAACGTAAAGTATTTATTCGAATATAGGCAGTAGGCTGGGCCTCGCAAATTGCTCAGCACCAACTGAATATTTTTAATGAGAAATTGCAATTGAGTGTATGACCCTAATGGAGATGTATGCCATGACTCAGTAAAGAAGGCGATTGCTTTTCATTTTCTTCAAGTTGATTTTTAGAAGAAATAAAAAATAATGGAGCACTTTTGCCAGTCGGATCCGCATTTAAAGTATTAGGCACTCTTTCTTCTTTGGTATTGTCGCCTGAAAACTCAGTTTCATTCAAATCACTGGAATTATTTTTCCCAAGAATTGCTTCAAGAATATTCTGATTTCGAAAATTGAAATCAACGAATTGTAGTGTTTTGTTAGAATCCAGAGCATATTGCAGCATGAGATACTGCGCCAAGGTAATGTCCTGGTTAAATTTCAGTTCTTTTAATTGACATCCAGGATCACGCAATAAATCACATAGACTGTGGATTATTTCATTAGATGGGGTATATCGACAGGTGTTTGAAATGGATAGAGATGTTATATTTTTATTGGTTTTTACCAGCTCGATGATGGCTTGTAGCCCTTCATTTTCAATATAGTTATCATCGAGTACCAATGTCTCAATATGAGTATTGACAGTTAACGCTTTGGCAATCTTTACCGCATCATCGCCCATATATGCATTCTTGGACAAATCCAGTTTTTTCAAAGTTTGGGGATTATTTGCTAATAATTCGCATAAATTATCCACATTAAGCCGGCTTAGATTATTGTCAATAAGTATAAGACTGTTTAAATTGAGACATGCTCTCAGCCAGGTAAGAACATCTGGTGAATTGACTTGTCCAAGATTGGTTTTACCAAGAATTAAGGTATCCAGTGATGTATTGGATTTCATAATAGCATCCAGCAGCTTCAAATCATGTGTTTCAAATTGCATGTCATCAATTGCTAACATTTTTAAGACTGATGTTTGAGGTAAATATTTCAATACACTTCTACCTGAATTAAAACCACGAAGGATAAGAAACTCGAGAGATTGATTCGGTTCTTTTGTCTTAAGTAGTGGTATTTGTGCTTCTTTGGCCACTGAAAGGCCCAAATTCAAATAATGAAGCGGGATTTTATTGATAGATCGCGCTAAACGGTTGATATGCTTATTGTCAATAGGAGTTTC
This sequence comes from Legionella pneumophila subsp. fraseri, assembly GCF_000586315.1. Lineage (GTDB taxonomy): Bacteria > Pseudomonadota > Gammaproteobacteria > Legionellales > Legionellaceae > Legionella > Legionella pneumophila_B. The sequence goes on from NZ_JFIM01000001.1 coordinate 75,013, forward strand.
CATCGCTAAAAAGTCTACAGTTAACTTGTTTAGAGCAGGTTTATTTTTTAGCATGTCAACCAATGCTTCATAGACAGGAGTCACTATTTTTTTTAACCGATAATCATCTATAAAATCTAACCAACCAATTGGCAGGTTGTGTTTAAAATAGAAGTCGAAATTAAGTGTCGCTTCAAATGTCAGTTTTTGTAGCAGTGAATTTTTAGCAATGACCTGGCTTAAATCCCCTAGCGCTTTTGAATTTTCCCTGGTGATGGTCATTGACAAGTCAAGATCTGTCACTGGCGTGACTTTTAGATACTCAGCTAAAAATAATACGTCTTCGTAGGAGAGAGGGGCTGATAAATCCAAATCTTTGACGGTGAATGCCCCGTTCTTTGTTGCATTGATACATTTGGCGAGTGATAAAGTTAACATAATTACTCCTCAAGTCCTTTTGAAAGAAAATAATGATGAACTCATCTATCTTCTACTTCAGGTACCTGAAAGTAAAGAGTTACCTGCAAATTTATCTGATTCAGTACTTCCAAAAAATCCTAATATCTTCCTTAAAAATATATTTCCTTAATCCATGTTGTCTCTTGTTTCCAATAAATCTCTTAATGGTTTGGGAAGTATAGAACGAAGTTCTTTGGTTAGTTTGGCTTCATTTTTTTGCCAGATTATCCCTAAATAAATGATGCCGAAACCTATAGCAGTTAAAGCAACCGGGAAAAGCATGCTGAATTTAAACACCTGGAATGCCAGATGCCCTAAGTAATAAGAACATCCTAATGCACCAAAAATAACGAATACTTTTCTGTTTAAAATGACTCCTATCAGAATCATAAGCAAGTTAATGCACATATAGATAAATTTGGATATTTCACTGTCAGAGGATTGGCAACTTAAACCGAACCAAAAAGCCATCACACCGAATATATACAGCCAGAAAGCATAGTCTGCTGATTGACTGGATCGAACATCCACCCAAAAGGCAATCAATACGGTAATTAAGCCAAAGTACATGGAAACCATTGCCCTTAGCTCAAAATCAAATTGACCGTCACCCAACATGGCTGCTATATCCATGGACATATACCAAAGTGTGACCGCAATTGGCATAATCATAAAAGGGTAGCGATATATCCAGGCCAAGATAATGCCAACCATCAATGTACCCAACTCCATGAAGATCCAATGCCATTTGATATAAACATGATAGTCATGATAAACAGTGTCATCTGGCCACCAGCCCATTCCTTTTTGTAAGCCATAGATTGCCAAAGGAGTAAGGCAAATGACAAAAGTAGCGCAAATGCCAGCAGGAATGATATATCCTTTCTTATTGAATTGACTGCAAAGACCTAGTCCGAGTATGGCATAACAAACTGATAAATAGAAAATACCCCAACCTCCAAATAGTTCCCATCCAAGATTCATAAACAAAGTCATTGCGCCAATCGCTATAAGTCCGCCAAAATAATAAAGGACATTGGTTAAGTTAAATCCTGGAGTTTGTTCGGGGAGGTTTTTTATGAATTCAATGAGGTTATTGGCCTGTTCCTCTGTAATTATTTTAGCCTGAACAGCCTGAGCAATCATATTCCTTGTCAATTTCATCATCATCTCCGATGAGTACTGAGTTCCTGATAAATTTCACCTGATTTTACAATAACTAATGATTAATATCTCAATTATAGCTGAGAGTATGAAACTTGTGTTTGAGTTTGCAAATTAGGATTGGTTGTTACTTTTCATGTAAGGACTTTGGATTTTGACCAAAAGGGAATTAAAGTCATTACGATCAGGAAAACTCCTCCAAACAGTGCATAAATTATTTTGGAGCTAATGGCGAGTGATGGTGGTGGGGTCAGGCTTACAATCAAGGCAACACCACTACCTGCCAATCCGAGGTAAGCAGAAATGATTATATTTAACTTACTCATAACGGATTTTGAGGACACTATTTTGATAGCACTGATAAAGAGCAAGAGATACATTAATAAATTGATTTGTGTGGCTGCATTCAACATGATCCAATAAGATGCATTGATTGATGGTACGATAAGAAATAAAGCGCTGATAATGGATACACAAATGGCTTGTGAGACTAATAGCTTGACAGGCGCGTTATTTTTGTTCACTTGATTGAGTTGTTTATTTAAAAATCCTTCTTTTATTGCAAATTCCAGTCCTTTTATAGGGGCAATGAGCCAGTTATTGGCAGCACCTATACAGCCTATTGCAATTAACCCATTAATAATGAAAGCAAAATATCCATAGCCCATTTTATTAAAAAATAATTGTATGAGCTGGGGAATGCTGCTGATAAAACTTAATTGCCTGGGGGGAATGATCATAGCCAATACGATCGAACCAAATAACATTGTCAGAAAGATGATAATAACTGAAATTGCAATGGCTTTAGGGAATGCGCCTTGTTCACTTTCCCCTGCATGAACTGCGGCTAGTTCAATACCGCAAAATGACAGGATAATTGCAGTCAGTGAAGTCCAGGAATACGATTCGGCTTGCGGCAGAATGGTGGTATCTGGTTTGATTTGGGTAATCCACCAGTATAATCCCATTAACAGGATAATGATAAAAGGTAGAATTAATCCTGTTATGGAGCAATAGGAGTTAAAACGACTTGAGAGATGAATCCCTTTTAAATTAATCCAGGTTAAACTCCAAATCAAAAAAATAATAATTAAAAACAGTAAACTTTTGTTTTGAATTAAATCAGGTGAGATGGTGTAGAGCAGGGTACCAGCAATAAAACTTAATAAGGTAGGATAAATTAAAACATTTTGAATACACTGAAACCAAATGGCTATGAATGCCCAATGATTTCCTAATCCTTGTTTTACCCACCCATACACACCTTGTTCTGATTGCCTGGAGAACCAAACAGCAACAATAGCACAAGGAAGAAGAAAGAAGAGCAAGGCTAATGCAAAGTAATGAATCAGCTGGTTCCCGGCTAAAGCAGCTGCTGGCAGGTTTCTAATACTATCAACCGAGCAAACAGTGATTAAGGTAAGGCTTAAAACAGACAAGCGTCTTTTCATTAAAATCTCAAAGACAAGCAGCTTAAACCACCATCTATCTTTCTAAATTCACTCACATCCAATTCAATAATTGAAAATCCCAATTCAGACAAACGATGGGTTATTTTCGGATAACCCATGGGTAATAACACAGTCTCATTAATCATAATACAATTCGCCGCATAGGATTCTTCAGAACTCACTACTATTTGTTTTAAATGATTAAACGCTTGATGATTAATTAATTCTCCGCTAACCAATACATAGTCATTATTCAGGTAACTCACTCCTGTTTTAAGATGTAGAAATTTTTTTAGCTGAATTACAGAAGCGGTGTAGCCATGCTGATTAAGCAAATAAATTAACTGCTCGGCTCCTTCTTTATTGGTTCGCTCCGAGAGGCCAATAAAAAAATGATTGTCTATTCTAAGTACATCCCCAGCTTCCAGTATGCCTGGAGGATTTATTCTAAAGATCCTGTTTTTAAAGAATGCTTGAATGCTTGGCTCAATTTCCTGAACTTCATCTCGTCTGGACTCTGCCCCAGGGCTTGTCAAGACAGCAAATTGTTCGGTTAACAGGGACACGTCCTCTACAAAACAGGCATCAGGGAATTGTTCAAGGGCTGGAAGTACAGTCACTTCAAGGCCACATTTTGATAGTGCATTGGTGTAATTTTGGTGTTGTATTAGTGCAAGTTCATAATTAGGTTTCCCCAACTCGGTTGATGTGGTTAGCCCATTGATCATTGTAGAAGATGGTGTTCTTACTATAGCATTTTTAAACATTCATCATGTCCTTAAATAAGTTATTTCTGATAAACATACTGCCAGAGATTAAACAAAGAGCCTCCAAAATGCAACGATTGTTAATTTGATCGAATTGGTTAGTTGATTTGCAATAAGGATATATAGATTTAGTTTAAAAAGATAAGTATTCTTGTATTATTTGATACGAATTGTTTCATCATGACCCTTAACCAGTGTGATATTGTCTTATTGACACAGAAGGACTTTATAGACCCGACTGATATTACTCCCTATATTCAAAATGTGCTCACCGAAGATTGGCTATTAACCGAAGCTCTGGAGCAAAAAGGATTAAAGATTACACGAACTCATTGGGACAATCGAGAATATAATTGGTCGGAGACTCGATACGCTTTATTTCGCGCCACTTGGGATTATTTTCATCGGTATGACGAGTTCCATCTCTGGCTTAATAATTGCTCAAAAAAGATTCGGTTTATAAATCCAATTTCTATTATTCAATGGAATATTGATAAACATTATTTGAGTAATATGCAGCAAAAAGGAATTAATATTCCTCCTACTTTATTTTTAAAAAAAGGGAAGTTAAGTATCTTAAGCCAGTTAATGAAGGAATCAGGATGGAAGAAAGCGATATTAAAGCCTGCAATCGCAGGTGGCGCACGCCATACTTATTTGTTTGATCAGGATTCTGCAGACCAATATCAAAAAATATTTGAATCATTGATTAGCAATGAATCAATGTTATTGCAAGAGTTTCAAGAGCAGATTGTAAATAAAGGAGAAGTATCTTTTATGGTATTTGGTGGCAAGTATAGCCATTCCATATTAAAGAAAGCAAAGTCAGGTGACTTTAGAGTACAGGATGATTTCGGTGGGACTGTGCATCCGTATGAGGCATCTCAAGAAGAAAAGGAATTTGTTGAGAATGTCATAGCTCAATGTGATGAGTTACCCGTGTATGCACGTGTTGATGTCATGTGGGATAACAACAATAAATTGTGTTTGAGTGAGTTAGAAATGATAGAACCTGAACTTTGGTTCAGGGAAAGCAGTCAAGCCGCCTCTGCTATGGCTGATGCAGTATGCGATCACATATCAGGCGTCAGCGAACATCGGTAAACGCTGAAAGACACAACAATAGTCAAAGACAGGGAAAAAATATGAAAACACGGATAGTTTCATTTTTAGTTGTTTCTATGGCAAGTGTTAATCTGCAAGCCGCTTCAGAAAATCTTATTTGGGAAGCGAGTGATGACAATTTAAAAAAATACAATGTTAGTATCTTGCATGATAAAAAAGGATTTATATCAATTACTCATAAAATGACGTCTTTAAATTATCAGTTGAGCCCTGTTGATCATGAGGGCAATCGTGATTCTAACGATATTCGCTATCAAATTTATTATAGAGATATTCCTGTTTGGGGCCATGAACTGATCCTCCATAAGGCGAGCAAGTCAAAAATTTTTCTGACCGGTGTTGATGTGTCTGAAATTGAGAAAGAGATTCATCAGACTGATGGGAAGTTCAGTGCCAGTGATATTGAACGCCAGATAATAAAAAACAATGACGATTCGATCATTTACAAAAATATTAAAAAAATCATTTATCTGGACTCACAGAAAAAAGCTTATCTTGCCTACCATTTGTCGATGTACACGAATGATCCATTACATTTTGTCTCTGCCCCCAATTATATTATCGATGCCAACTCTGGTCAGATGTTGAAAAGTTGGGATGATTTAACCCATAAGAAAATTGGCCAAGGCTTGGGTGGAAATGTGTTTATTCTTCCCTATCGATCAGGCTTGTTTCAGCATGGTGATTCAATGAAGGACATTCCTTCTCTTGGCAAATTTGAGGTAACAGTCAAAGGAAAAAATTGTGTTGTGGAAAGCCCTGAGGTAAGGGTTATTAATGCTGCGCACACTGATTTGGACAAGAGATCTTTCCCGGTTCTAAGCATTGTGGAAATCTATAAAAATATACCGGCTTTTTCCTATCCTTGCAGTAAAGAATCACAATATATCAATATTAATGATGGAAACACATCACCTGCAAACTACAGTTTTTCTGCAGTCAATGATGCTATGTATTTTGCCGGGGTAACACTGGAAATGTATAAAGAGTATTATGGGGTGGAAAAACCTTTAGGTGACGATTTGCCTTTGCGAGCCTATACCCATATTAAAAATTTTGACAATGCCTTTGCGGTGCCTTCTATTAAAATAAAAGGATTGTATTTAATGCATCAACAAATTGTGATTGGTGATGGTGATACTCAATTAACAGCACCAGCGCAGAGCACTTTATCTCATGAGTTGTCTCATAATTTTACCAGATTGCATTCCAACCTGGTCTATAATGGGCAATCCGGAGGGATCAATGAAGCGTTCTCAGATATGGCATCTATTGCTATGCAGGATTACTTACGTAAAGATTTTCCATGGTATTGGGATGGTGAAGATTGGTCCATAGGGCGTGAGGCAACTATCAGTGGTGAGCCAATTCGTTACATGGATTACCCAACGAAAGATGGCCATTCCATTGACCATTTTGATGATTATCGTGATGATTTGGATGTTCATCTGACCAGCGGGATCTTTAACAAGGCTTTTTATCTTTTAGCTCATCAACCCAATTGGTCAGTGAGAAAAGCATTTCAAGTGATGGTGGACGCCAATATAAAATATTGGACATCAGGGACTTCATTTGAAGCAGCTGCTTGTGGGGTTATTCAAGCGGCAATTGATAGACAATATAATAAGCAAGATGTTATTAATGCTTTTAAAGAGGTTGGGGTGGTTTGTCCTGTTATAGGTCTCGTAAATTAAATACAGCAATTCAGGTGACTTCGATACTGATTGAAGATAAAAAGAGATAATGATATTAATTCAACTTTCCAGCTCACAACGAATTCCTTTTTAATTTTAGACGGTTAAAAAATTCCTATTTTAAGTGGGCTGGGTTATTTTCCAATAAGTTGTCTTTTATTTGGATCTCAGTTCGTATTATAAGGAGTCAATGATGGATGAAGTAAAGAGAAAACATGCCAAGCAGAAAATCGCATCTGCCAAAGAGCTTGAAAAGAGATATTTCATAGAAGAGGCGATTACCGAGTATCTGGAAGCAATTGATTTATTTTTACAAATTTCCAATAAAACTCCTGAAGATATTAATGCGATAGTTAATGTTCATTATGATGTAGCAACTCTGTATTTTAATAGAGGAGATTATTTAAGCGCTGGTAGACACTATGAAGCAGCGATAAATCACCTCATCAAAATTCCGTTAAATGATGACTCTTATCGACTTCTAACTGAGTTATATATTGATTTATCTGATGCGTGTTATGAGCTGATGCATCAAGCTGCTGGGGATGAGGCAATGGCTAATGCACTAAAAGCATTTGGATTGATTCAAAATAAAACATTTGAAGAACAACAAATTGGAGATCCAGTCGCTAATTTCAAACAATTTCATGCTTTTTATGAAAAAAAACTATCAACAAAGTCTTATTTAAACTCTGCTAAATTTATGAATCATGAATATCTGCTCGGCGAGGGGCAAGTTGCAAGGCAACAAGAGCAAACGCTTTTTGAGCAGTTTGAAAATATATCCATTAGTGAAATACAACAAATTGATCGTAGTTTGGAAAATATGTTATCGCAATTGTCTTTGTCAGCAGAGCCCTCAACTTCTAACCCAGTCTCAGGAGCTGAGCAAGTCGCTTTTAATCCGGTTTTTGTAAATGTAACACCTAGCGATAGCGCTTATCGCGGCATGGCAATGCAAGTTCTAAATTTAGCCAAATCTTATATACAAAATCAAAAAATTTCAGATGCAATAGCTACCTATCAACAAGCCATTAAAATTCTGAATACAATCAAATCACCAAAAGAAAGCGATCTGCAAATTGTTCAGGAGCTAACGCAACATATAAGATACCTGCATAATAAGCCCGGCTCTGAGCAAGTTCAATTCTCTCCCTTATATGAAGCTCAAACACCTGTAGCTGTCACTGCTTCAGGGATGGGGTTTTTTAATTACAGACCACAAGAATCTTTTCAGGTATCCGCTCCTTTTCATGTTTCTAATAAAATGGATGAGGAGTACGATGATGGAAATATGCGTCCATAATTACTTTGCTAGTTGGGTGGCGAGAATTATTCTTGCGTTCAAACGACAGATAGGCGGGATTTTAGAGTCCATGCCTTTTGCCCCTATTTTGCAAACAAATACCAAATTAACTTTAACCGATAATTTTTAATGGACAACGATACCTTTAGAAACCGCTGCATCTCGAATATAATTAATTTTTGCAACTTATGATTGCAATGCAACAAGAATTTACGTGACATATTGTGTTGCACTCTTGTTGCACGAATTAACGACTTATTGTTATTCAAATAGGGACATTGGCTAAGCGTGTCCTCTTCCCGCCCAAAAATGTTTGTTTAATCAGTAAAATCTATTATTGGGGTAAAGTATTATTTTATCTTCAATAATTTACACTTTGATATTTTTCTTGCAACCTGGCCGTGATAACATCATGCACTGACAGGATTTTCATTAGGGACAGATAGTTATATGAACAAAGGAATGAACGCATTTGTATTCCTGATTGCGGTAATTGCCGGATTTGGTGGATTTTTATTCGGATTTGATTCCAGTGTCATTGCTGATGTGAAAGATCAGGTCATCTCTCAGTTGGGACTAACAGATTGGCAATGGGCACAAGTTGTCAGTAGTAGTTTACTGGGATGCATACTGGGAATACCCATAAGTGGTCTTGTCGCAGATAAGTTAAGCAGGCGATCTTTATTAAAAATAGTCGCTTTGGGCTTTATTCTGGGGAGCAGTTTGTGTGCTATGGCTCCCGGGTTAGTTTCCATATTAATTGGCCGATTTATCATTGGTATTTGTATAGGCATTGCGTCCTACATTGCTCCTTTATTTATTGCTGAAATCGCGCCACCCCATCAAAGAGGAACTTTAGTATTGATTAATGGATTAACAATTACGTTTGGCCAGGCTGTCGCCTATTTGATTGGTTATCTTCTTCATGACTATTCATTAATGAGTTGGAGATATTTATTTTGGATAGGGAGCCTGCCTGCACTCGTCTTATTTGCAGGAATGTATTTTGTCCCTCATTCACCCCGCTGGATAATGATGAAATACGGAGCTGATGCTACTTTAAAGACCTTAAAACAAATTAGACCAGCCGGGTATAATGTTCAGCAGGAATTGGTTGAAATAAGTAGTAACATAGTCAATACTGCGCCAGGTTATACCCAGATATTTAAGAAACCAATTATTTTTGTTCTATTGGTGGGTGTAGGTTTAGGCTTGTTCCAGCAATTTTCCGGAATCAATGCCTTGATGTATTATGGACCGGTTATATTTGAGTCGTTTGATTTTTTTCCAGTAAAAAATGCAATTCTTGCCACCTTTTTTTTGGGTCTGGTCAATTTTATCTTTACAGTAGTCACTCTTTTTTATGTTGATAAATTAGGCAGAAGATTTTTGTTAATCAGTGGTACTTTGATCGCATCAATTAGCTTATATTTTGTTAGCTTCCTATCCAGCCATTCTATGCTAATCAATAAATTCTCGATTTTAGGCGGATTATCATTTTATGTAATGGGATATTGTATTAGTCTGGGCTCTCTGTTCTGGGTGTTAATATCTGAAATTTATCCTTTATCGGTGCGTGGTTTGGCAATGAGTATTGCTACAGTGTTTCAATGGGGCGCTAATTTTATAGTATCACTTTCGTTTCTTCCCATTTATCAATTCTCGGGTCAAGTATTTACCTTTGCCATGTTTGCCAGCTTTTGCCTGCTGGCATGTTGGTTTATTTATTACTTTGTCCCGGAAACCACATCAGTGTCTTTGGAAAAACTGGAAGAAAATTTAAACACTGGAAAAAAAGTAAGAGATATAGGTCAACCAATATCGAAAAATATAAAAACAAGAAAATTTGATTTAATTATGGACTAATTATGAAAAAGAAAACATGTCGAATTGGGATAGTAGGGGCAGGACGAATTGGTAGACTGCATGCGGAAAATATTCTATTTCATTTGCCACAATTTGAATTAGTGGCCATAGCCGACCCTCAGATCGATAGGAATTGGGCAGAGAAGTTAGGGATTGCAACCGTATCTACTCAGTCAGAGGATGTGCTTTGCCACCCTGATTTGGATGCCGTTTTGATCGCTTCACCGTCTCATCTGCACCTCGAGCAAATCATCATGGCGAGTCTTCATGGTAAAGCAATTTTTTGTGAAAAACCGATTGGTTTGAATGAAGAAGAGATAGAAAAAACATTACACATAATCAAAAATAATAATACTTTATTACAACTTGGGTTTAATCGTCGATTTGACCCAAGTTTTGCCAACATTCAGAAAAGAGTACAGTTTGGTGAAATTGGTACTCCCCATATTCTTCGAATTACTTCTCGTGATCCGGCTTGTCCATCCAAAGAGTATTGCGCGACATCAGGTGGGATATTCATGGACATGTCTATTCATGATTTTGATATGGCTCGTTTTTTAATGCAATCCGAGGTTGTAGAGGTTTATGCAACAGGAGCTGTTCTAATTAATCCTGATTTTGAGCAGTTCGATGACGTAGATACAGCAATAATTCAACTACGGTTCGCTAATGGCGCATTTGGTGTTATAGATAACAGCCGTCAGGCAATCTATGGGTATGATCAAAGGGTAGAAGTATTTGGTTCAGGCGGCATGCTATTGGCTGAAAATCAGTTAGAGCATACGGTATCTCGGTACTCGGCGAATGCAACGGATAGTGCTAAACCTCAATATTTTTTCCTTGAGCGCTATCATCAAGCTTATCTGGCAGAACTGAATGCGTTTTATAGTGCCTGGAATGATAATCAGACAAGTCCCGTTTCAGGATTGGATGGACTGCAAGCCTTGCGCATTGCAAAAGCTGCGAAACAATCTTTAGAAACTCGTCTCCCTGTGGTATTGAATTGAGGTTGCCATGAAACAATTTCCCAGATTTTATTTTGATGAGAACAGAGCAGTCGATTTGATTTGTATGGGGCGCGTAGCAGTTGATCTCTACGCGGAGCAAATAGGATTGGATTTGAAGGATGTTGCAAGCTTTAAAAAATATTTGGGTGGGTGTGCAGGGAATATTGCTGTTGGGGCTGCCCGATTAGGATTAAAAAGCCAGATGTTTTCCTGTGTTGGCTCAGATGAGCTGGGTAAGTTTCTCAAAGAAGAATTGAAACGTGAAGGAGTTAATATTGAGTTATTATCTGAAACAGATAATCATTTAACTGGTCTTGTACTTTTGGGTATTAAGCCTCCCTCCAATTTTCCTCTGCTTTTTTATCGTAACGATTGCGCAGATATGCAGATTAAAGCAGAACAAATGAGTTTTGCTGCTTTAAAAAATGCGAAGGCTTTATTGATAACAGGTACTGGTTTATCCACTGAGTTAATGAAAAATACTACACTGGAAGTGGTTCATTTAGCCAGAAAAGCAGAAACGGCCATAGTTTTTGATCTCGATTATAGACCGGTTCTTTGGCGATTAACTGTGGTTGGTAATGGGGAAAGTCGTTATTGTCAGAATGAATATGTAACCCAAGTGTATCAACAAGTTTTGCCTTTATGCGATTTGATTGTCGGGACTGAAGAAGAAATATGTATTGCAGGCGGTTCGAATGATATTAAAGCCTCATTAATCAATATCAGGCAACGAACCGATGCGCCAATAGTTGTTAAATTAGGAGAGAAGGGCGCTTGTGTCCATTTTGGACCAGACAAAGGTCTATTACAGGCAAAATCTTTTCCTGTTGAAGTATTAAATGTTTTGGGAGCCGGTGATGGTTTTATGTCCGGGCTTTTAGCGGGTTTGCTGCAAGGAAAATCATGGGAGCAAGCAGTAACCTATGCTAATGCTTGTGGTGCCTTGGTCGTGACTCGTCATGGTTGCGCTCCTGCGATTCCATACAAGGAAGAATTGGACTACTTTATTCAAGAATATGATCATGATCCTGAAATATGGAGTAGCTCCCGGTTAACACAGCTGCATGAGAAATTAAGTAAAAATCAACAGACACAGTTGCTTATTAAAAATCCATGTGGATTTGCCGATGGTTTAAATTCAATTGTAAAGATGCAAGACTCGCCTATCGCAATGAGTTTTAGTTCTCTTAAATTAAACAAGGGGCAAAGCCATCAATTTAATTCGAGCTATGAATTTGCCGCCCTCTTAATGACAGGAAAGGTTGTTTTCAAATACGGCTCTTATAGCCAGGAAGTCGAGAGGACAGATTATTTTTCACAATCTCCCTATGTTTTGCACTGCTCAAAGGATGAAGTCAGTTCGGTAATCGCTTTGACTGACTGTGAAATTTTATTAATAGAAACAGAAAATGAAAAGTTATTTTCTCCAATATTATTTGATGCATCCAATATGCTTGAATTAGATAATAGGGGAGAAGGAGTCCTTGAGAATACCTCGTATCGACTTGTCAGAACAGTATTTGATAAACGAAACAGACCTGATTCTAATTTGGTGGTTGGGGAAATTATTACGTTTCAAGGCCGTTGGTCAAGTTATCCTTCACATTACCATGAGCAACCAGAAATTTATCATTATAGATTTTCAGAACCTCAAGGATATGCTTTTGGGGAAAATGGTAAAGAGGTCATACGGATTGAGCACTATGATACCTACCAAATTGCCAATGGTCAGGAGCATGCTCATTGCACGGCCCCGGGTTATGCGCTTTATACGCTTTGGTTTATCCGGCATTTAAATAATAACGCCTATACGACACCTATCTTCATAAAAGACCATGAATGGACAAGGACAAACAAAGCCAATTTAAGAGCATGGCAACTAAAACAGCAGTAATCCTTATCTGCAGCATGATTTGGAGAGTTCAATAAATGAAAATTAAATTAACTATGGCTCAGGCCTTATTAAGATTTTTAGCTAATCAATATGTCACACTGGACAATAAAGAATACCGTTTCATCAATGGTGTGTTTGGAATATTTGGCCATGGTAATGTAACCGGATTGGGTGAAGCATTGGAATACGATGCTCAGGGTTTAATTTATTATCAGGGACATAATGAGCAAGGAATGGCTCATGCAGCAACGGCCTATGCCAAACATAAAAACCGGTTAGGGATCATGGCTTGTACTTCATCAATTGGTCCTGGAGCTACTAATATGATTACTGCAGCGGCTACTGCGACAACCAATAGAATTCCATTGTTACTGTTGCCAGGTGATGTATTCAGTTGCAGGCAACCCGATCCTGTTCTCCAACAATTGGAGGTTCCATATGATTACACCATATCCGTTAATGATTGCTTTAAACCAGTCAGTAAGTATTGGGACAGAATAACCAGGCCTGAACAGTTAATGACAGCGTGTATGCAGGCTATGAGAGTGCTAACTGATCCGGTTGAAACAGGTGCCGTTACATTGTGTTTACCTCAAGATGTACAGTCTGAAGCTTATGAATATGAGGATTCCTTTTTTAAAAAACGCTTATGGCGTATTGAGAGAGAAAGGATTAGCGATGCCATGTTGGCAGAGGCTATTCAGCTTCTTAGAAAGGCTAAGCAACCATTAATCATTGCAGGCGGTGGTGTGCATTATTCTCTGGCTTCGGAGACTTTATCAGAGTTTGCATTAAAATATTGTATTCCTGTAGCTGAAACTCAAGCAGGAAAAAGTAGCCTTGCAGCGAAACACCCCATGAATGTTGGTGGTGTAGGAGTTACTGGATCCGAAGCGGCAAATTCTCTGGCAGCTCAGGCTGACGTTATTTTAGTTATCGGATCTCGATTACAGGATTTTACGACAGCCTCCAAATGGGCTTTTAAAAATCAGGAATGCCAAATCATTCATCTTAATGTATCGCGTCTCGATGCCATGAAAATGAATGGAATTATGCTAAAAGGAGATGCAAAAACTGGTTTGCAGCAATTAGGGGAAGGCCTGGAAGGTTATCAAACTTCTCTCTCTTACCAACAATTAATACGACATTATCAAAACGAATGGTCTCAAGAGTTGGATAAATTGACTCAGTCTTATTCTACAGAGCAGGCAGGGTTACACCAAACTACTGTTTTGGGACTACTCAATCAGTATGTTACTGAAGAGGATGTGATAATCAGTGCAGCGGGGAGTTTGCCAGGTGATTTGCATCGAATTTGGCAATCCAAAAAGGCAAAAGATTATCATTTAGAGTACGCTTATTCCTGCATGGGATATGAGGTTGCAGCGGGTCTAGGAGTACGTATTGCAAAAGAAAATCAGGAAGGAGAGGTCTACGTTTTAGTTGGGGATGGCAGTTTTGTCATGATGCATTCAGAGCTTTTAACCGCCATTCAGGAACGCAAGAAAATTACAATTCTCATTTTTGATAACCATGGATTTCAATGCATTAGAAATTTACAGGAAGGGAATGGTAGTCTGGGTTTTGGTAATGAATTTCGTTACAGACAGCCAACTACTAATACTTTAAATGGCGATTATCTACCCATCGATTTTTGCAAATACGCAGAAGGATTGGGAGCCACTACTTATTTTGCCAAATCCTATGAGCAATTCCGGTCAGCTTTAGACTCGGCAAAAAAACAGGAAAAAAGTACTGTTATTGTTCTGCCCATATTACCCAAGTCTATGAGTCAAGGATATAAGACCTGGTGGCGGGTGGGAGTTGCTGAGGTATCTCAATCAGAGTCAGTGAGTAAAGCCTATCAAATGATGCAAGAGCAAATTGAAACAGTTAGACAATATTAAAAACAGGGATTGATGATGAGTATTCAACTTGGTATCGCACCAATTAATTGGTGCAATGATGACGACCCGAATTTAGGTAAAGACATTAGTTTTGAGCAATGCATTAGTGAAATGGCTTTGGCAGGCTATTCTGGCACTGAGCTGGGAAATAAATACCCGCGCGATGCAAGAACTTTAAAAGCTGCTTTGGAACAACGAGATTTACAATTATCGAGTTCATGGTTTAGCACTTATTTTACTGAGCCTAATGCCTATGAAAAAACCGTATCAAGATTTCTTGAACATTTAAGTTTTATGCGCGCATTAGGTGCATCATTTGTTAATGTTTGTGAATGTGGACACGCTATTCAAGGCACTGATTTACCAATATTAAGTACTCATATCCCGCAATTTAATGAAGAGCAATGGAGTTTATTGATTCAAGGACTGCATACATTAGGTCGAATTGCTTACGATTTCAATATGACGATTGTTTATCATTACCATGCAGGGACTGGGGTGTTTTGGGAAAAAGACATTGATTTTTTAATGACCAATACCAGTCCAAAATTGGTTTCTCTATTATTGGATACTGGCCATGCTGCTTTTTCAGGAATAGATCCGGTTAATTTGATAAATAAGTACGGTGATCGTATTTTGTATGTTCATCTGAAAGACATTCGCATCGAGGTTTTGAGACGAGTTGAAAGGGAAAAACTCAGTTTTATGGACGCTGTAAGAGCTGGAGTATTTACTGTGCCTGGTGATGGGGCAATTGATTTTATACCCATATGGGCAGGACTTCAAAAACATCATTTTAAAGGGTGGATGATAGTGGAGGCAGAGCAGGATCCGACAAAAGCTCATCCTTTGGAGTATGCTAAAAAAGCATATGATTATTTGCATTCATTTATTCATTAAATAAGTTTACTATGTTTTTGTTGTTATTCTGACATTAAGTTTCAATTGACTATAATAAGGAGATTATCCATGTCATTGAAGGAGAAATTGATACAATCCACTGTTAGTGCCTTTTTAATTCTTATTGCGTCGAATACTGCGATGGCTGAGGATTCAAGTACTGAGAAATGCTATGGCATAGTTAAAAAGGGCATGAATGATTGTTCAACAGCGACCTCTGATTGCGCCGGCTCTTCTACTAAAGATAACCAAAAGGATGCTTTTATTTTATTGCCTAAAGGGATTTGTGACAAAATTGTTGGTGCCTCATTGGATAAAGGTAAATCATAATTTAATCTATTTTAGGAATTGAAAATGAAAAGGAATTACAGGCATTTTATTTTTGCAATATTGGCTGTTTTTGCATTTTCTACTGATATTTATGCAGAACCACAAACCTTGACTTTAGATAATCAACATACTTATGTGTTATGGAAGGTAAAGCATTTAGGCTTTTCAACTCAAGCTGGAAAATGGTATGCCAATGGCCAGCTTGTCCTTGATAAGGATAACCCGCAGCAGAGCAAAGTGAATGTTACTATCAAGATCGATGACATCGTTACAGGTATACCTGAGCTTGATAAGCATTTGAAAGGTAAATTGTTCTTTGATACTAAACAGTTTCCTACAGCAACCTTTGTTAGTGATAAGGTGGAGATAACAGGCAAACATAAAGCAAAAGTGTATGGAATGCTTACCTTACACGGCGTTACAAAGCCTATCATATTGGACGTGGTATTCAATAAAGCAGGAATTAATTTATTAAATGACAGAGAAACAGTTGGGTTTAGCGCCACCACTTCATTAAAACGCTCTGATTATGGAATAAAAGCTTTAATACCAGAAGTAGGGGATGATGTTGAAATAGGAATAGAAGCAGAAGCCTATCTCGATAAAAAATATGGATAATCTATGCAGATAAGGAATACTTCAACCAAATTTGGCCTGGTTACGATTTTTTTCCATTGGATTATGGCTGTTTTAATTATTGGACTATTGGGAGTTGGTTTGTATATGGTGAGAATCCCTATTAGTCTTGAGAAATTAAAATTATATGGCTGGCATAAGGAGTATGGATTTCTCGTGTTGTTTTTAGCTTTTTTTAGATTGATTTGGCGTTTGACTAATCAATTACCGGAATTGGCTATTCCCCTGTTAGAGAAAATTGCGGCTCGCAGTATGCATTGGGCATTTTATTTTTTCATGTTTGCTATGCCCATCAGTGGATGGCTAATCACCTCAGCCGCTGGATTACCCGCTTCTTTTTTTGGATTATTTGTATTGCCTAACCTTGTGTCTCCAGATGAAAGTAACAGAATTTTATTTCAATGGATTCATGAATGGTTGGGATATGCTTTAATTGCAGCCATAATCCTGCATACTGCGGCGGCATTAAAACATCATTTTATTAACAAGGATGATATATTACGGAGAATGTTATAGTGAATATCTATTTTAAATGCCCTTTTTGGGTATTGATATTTTTTATGAGCACATTTATTCATGCTGGTAATCTACCGGAATGGGAAATTATACCAGCACAAAGTGAGATTACTTTTACTGGCACTCAAAATGGTGCCCCGGTTACAGGACGATTTAAGACATTTACTGGTCAAATTTTCGCAGACCCTTCTAACTACAAAGCAGGATCAATTCATCTTACTATTGATATGAACTCGATTGCAGCGCCTTTTGAGGACATCGTGACAACGTTAGCCTCCCCTGACTGGTTTAATGTCAAAGTATTTCCTAACGCAGAGTTTAAAGCAACGAAATTTAATCAATTGGATGATAAAACTTATGAGGCAGAAGGGACTCTAACTGTTCGAGATAAATCAGCCCCGGTTACTCTAAAATTTGTTGTGGAGCAAGTTTCCAATGATCAAGCTTTAGTTGAAGGCAGTACAACAATCAAGCGCAGTACGTTTGGAGTAGGTCAAGGTGAATGGGCGAGTACTGATGAAATACAAGATGAAGTAATTGTTCGCTTTAAAATAAGCGCTACACGGAAAAAATAATTTCAAGGCCAACATCTAAGCAATAATATGTAGAGGTATGTTAAATAATTTTAATTATTTCAAATTTTAAGGAACTACCTGGCATCATGGATTGGCCAGGTTTTTTCACAAAAATATAGAGTTTTGTCCATAGGATAAGTACAATTAGTATTTTTATCGTTGATGCAAAATAGATACGTGTCATAGAAGATAATGGATGTTTTTTGACTTAGTAAAAGGAATTATTCGTGTATTTAGGTTTTTCTGTTCAATCAATCTTGTTGTTTTTACTTTTCAGTTTTACTCCTTTATTTGTTTTAGCGGCTGAAAAAACACCACTAAATCTTTTTCTAAGATCCCATACGTATTTTGGATTTTCAGTGATTAGAGACACAGCTCATTACAATTTTAAAAGGAATGAAACCAGCCAAGAGCTCAATTTTACTGACTTTGATCATTTTGACTGGCATGGATCGGGACTTGGAGGAGAAATTTATTTAGGCTATGAAAAATTTTTCCGGGCACATTATTATATTGGTTTAGAAGGTTTTTTTAACCGCAGTTCCAATGAAGGAAAAATCTATTTTTTTGATTCTAACGAACTTTACTCAAGAATATTAAAGGGTTCATTTAAACAAAAATGGCAGTCTGGTCTAGCTATACACCCTGGTATTTATTTGCCTTCTGTGGGAATTATCTATGGGCGGGTAGGCTGGATTATCAGTGATATCAATTTAAGCGGAAGTATTACTCAGAGTGGGCCTATTGGCTCATTTAGCGGAAGATTTTCAAATACTCAAAAAAATAATGGAGTCCAATTAGGCACAGGCTTGGAGTTGGAGTTAACCAAAAATTGGCGTTGCCGTGTAGAATGGGATTGGAACCGTTTGCAAGATTTTATCTTTGATTCACAAGGTAAGGACTCTAACAATCATAGGTATCAAACGACCAGAATCGCTAAACATCCAATTTTGGAACAATTCAAATTGGGTTTGAACTGGCGTTTTTCCTGATGTAACCCTACGCCAATCGCTAAAAAACAAGCTAAACTTCAATTATGTTTTAAATTAGATTAACTCAAACATGGCTTTCACCAATATTTCATCAGAAGGTGCAAAGGCTGCAGATGAAAATTAGAATAAAGAGTACGAGAGGACAATGTGTCTCCACAATAGACGAAGCAATACTGTCAGGCCTGGCAGGGGATGGCGGGTTATTTGTACCTGACAGGTTCCCCGATTTAACAATAAAAAAATTTTATGAATACGGTAATTTAATCGACTTTTCTGCTCATTTACTCTCGCCATTTTTTTCAGATAGTAAAATTGATGTAAATAATGCTTTTTTTCAAAAATTCCTCACCTTCTCCTTTCCGCTACATCATCTTTTTAAGAAAAGTTATGTACTCGAGTTGTTTCATGGCCCAACCCTGTCTTTCAAAGATTTAGGAACTCAATTTTTCAGTGAATGTTTATTGCATCTGATAGAAAACAAGAGCGCCAAAGTCCTGGTCGCAACATCTGGTGATACTGGCGCTGCGATTGCTCATGCTTTGCATGGGAAAAGAGATCTGGAAGGAATCATTTTATTTCCCAAAGATAAACTTACTTTCAGACAACAATCTCAAATTACTTGTTGGGGAGAGAATATTCGTGCATTGGCTGTTAATGGCAGTTTTGATCAATGTCAACAGCTGGTGAAGCTGGTATTTGCCAAAAGAGAACATAAAGGAATATTGACTACAGCCAATAGCATGAATATTGCCAGATTATTACCACAGATTATTTTCTATGCTTTTACCAGCATTCAACTGGCATTAAGACATAATCATTCTGTTAATTTTATAGTTCCAGGCGGAAACCTGGGTAATGTTACGGCTTGTTATTGGGCAAAAATGCTGGGTTTTCCGATTGATCAAATTTTAATAGCTAACAATATCAATAGTGCACTGAGTGAATTTTTGTTAACGGGAGTTTATCAATCCAAATCGGTTATTAAAACTTTGGCAACAGCGATGGATGTAGGAGAGCCAAGCAATTTTGAGCGTTTATTCATTTTATTTAATAGTTATTCTGAATGTAAAAAACAGATGAATGCAGAGTCTGTGAATGATGAGCAAATTAAACAAGCAATCATGAATTGTTACAATGAATATCATTATATAATTTGCCCTCATACTGCAACAGCTTATCATCGACTAAGCGCAATCAATCAGGACAAACCTTGGGTTATTGTGGCACCAGCACACCCAGCCAAATTTGAGGAGGTATTAGAACCTCTATTGAAAAAAGAAATTCCTGTCCCGAAACAACTTAAAATTCTTTTAGACAGAAAACAACATTATTCAATCATAGAGCCAAACTATCAATCTTTATATCATTTCTTGGTTGAATGAAGGCCATTACAGAAGCAAGCTGTAAGAAGTGTACCAGAAATTAATTAAAACCATTTTATGATCCTCGTTGAACAGACGAGGATTTGTATTTCTGAAAAATTTCAGCTATGACTCTAAACCAATAGCACCAGACTGTACTTATTCCACTCAAAATTTATTCGCTGGATTGCAGGAAAAATCATATATAACAAATTTATTCTATACTTTTTAAGACACTATAAATCTCTGATTTTTCAGAATAATAAGGATGATTGTCATGAAGGGGGCATGTATAGGTCTAATTATTTGTCTTATCATTAATCTTGACGGATGGGCTGGGAAGCGCTTACCAGAGCTTGATGATCTTTATCGCATACAAGATATCAGCGAACCAGACTTGTCACCAGATGGAAAATGGGTGGCCTATACCGTATCCCAATTAAATGCCAAAGATAACATTTCCACGACTGAGGTATGGAAAGTATCAGTGGATAGTAAATCCAGTCAACGAATCACCTTTGCAGAAGATTCATCAAGCTCGCTACCCAAATGGAGTCCTAATGGTAAATGGTTAGCTTATTTATCCGATGGCGGAAAAGAGGGTACGACACAAATTTGGATAGCATCTGTCCAGGATAATAAAGAACATCAATTAACTTATATTGATGGCGAAGTGAGCGATTTTACATGGTCCCCAGATTCTAACAGGATTGCATTTGTAGCTCAGAAGAGTGATCCATCTAATGAAGAAGAACAACCCATAGTTGTAGATAGATATCAATTTAAGGTTGATGGTGTCGGTTATCTTGGTAAGGGGAGAGATCATTTATATTTGGTTGAACTTAAGAGTAAGGCTACTACTCAACTGACTGATGGAAATCATGATGAATATTTACCGGCCTGGTCACCTGATGGAAAATACATCGCGTTTGTCACAAAGCGTGGAAAAGATCCGGATAGGCATTTTAATTATGATATTTATTTGATCGAACCCAAGTCTGGGGCAAAAGAGCAGCAACTCACTCATTTCCCCGGTAGTGATATGAATCCTGATTATGATTCAAACCTTTCATGGAGCCCGGATAGTTCAAAAATAGCTTATCTTCGCAGTAATGAACATCAATGGACCTATTACTCGCCCAATCAATTGGCAATTATTGATATCAATACTAAAGATGAGAAAATCATTGCACCTCGGGATAATTGGTATTACAAGCCAAAATGGTCTCAAGATGGCAAATTTATTTATGCATTAATAGAAGAAAGCAGAAACACCTATTTGAATCGCATAGACATTCATTCCGGCCAGGTAAAACAATTGACTAGTGGCTTGCGCTATGACATGGATTATTCGCTAGCTAAAGGAAAGATTGTATTGTTAACAACTGATGATACACATCCTGCTGAATTATTTATTTTGAATTCTGGATTAATCCCTTTAACTCAACACAATAAAAAGTTTTTGGACGAAGTTCAATTTCAATCCGCAGAAGACATAGAGTCTACCAGTTTTGATGGGACAAGAGTAGATGGATTATTCATGAAGCCAGCTGGATACCAACCAGGTATTTTATTCCCTGGTTTTGTCTATCTGCATGGCGGGCCAGTGTATCAATTTAGCCATGAATTTAACTTTGATATGCAGTGGCTGGCAGCTAATAATTATGCTGTTATTGCTCCTAATCCAAGAGGCAGTTCAGGGCGAGGCTTTAATTATGCCAAAGCAATCTTTGCGGATTGGGGCAATTTGGACGTAAAAGACATATTGGCTTTTGTTGATTATGTCATAGGGAAGGGAATGGTTGATCCAAATCGCTTGGGTATAGGAGGGTGGAGCTACGGAGGAATGTTAACCAATTATGTCATAGCCACAGATCATCGTTTCAAGGCTGCTATATCCGGTGCTGGAGCGGCAAATATTTTATCTGGTTATGGTGTCGATCAGTACACTCCGGAATACGAGTTGGAATTAGGAAAGCCCTGGACCAATCCTGAATTGTATCTAAAATTAAGCTACCCTTTTCTTAAAGCGAATAATATAAAAACACCTACATTATTTTTGTGCAGTGGTTTGGATTTTAATGTTCCTTGTGTTGGGTCAGAACAATTATACCAGGCTTTGAAATCACTTGATGTGCCAACACAGTTAGTTATTTACCCCAACGAATATCATACTTTGGAGAAGCCAAGCTTTATCATAGACAGATTAAAAAGATACACCAACTGGTTAAATACTTATGTTAAATAGAAATCCTGCTTGGTCTGTCAAAATAAAATAGTAATAAGTCCAATAATTAAAAAAGCGCATGCTGCTACAGCATGAATTATTTTCATAGGAATTTTATGGGAAAATAAATTTCCAAAATAAACAGCTGGTAAATCAGCGAGCAACATTCCAAGAGTTGAGCCTGTTATGACCAGGATTGGAGAGCCATAATGCGCCGTCAAAGCAATCGTTGCAATTTGCGTTTTATCTCCTGTTTCTGACAAGAAGAAAGTGATAAACGTTGCTCCAAAAACACCAAGGTATTTGGATATTTTTTTCTCATCTTGTTCAATTTCATCTGGTATCAGAGTCCATATGGCCATCAGGATAAACGATATGCCAAGTATCCAACGAAGAACATCCGGTTTTAATAAAGTGGTAATCCAGATCCCGATAAGTCCGGCTAAAGAATGATTTATCAAAGTAGCAGCCAATATCCCCAGAATAATTGGCAATGGCTTTTTAAACTGTGCTGCCAGAAGAAATGCGAGTAATTGTGTTTTATCGCCAATTTCTGCAAGAGTAATAACACCAATTGATACAATTAAAGCTTCCATTAGAAAATAGGCAAGGAATCAAAACGAATCATTATACCCGCTTTTTGTTATGAAATTATTAATTTAAATAAAAATTCATGGCTAGGTATATACTTAAAATATTATGTATTGGGAAGCAATTTGGGGAGAGCATGATGATTAATCCAATTGAATACCATCCCAAAGGGGATAAAGTCAATTCAGATTATTTTAATGAATATAAAACAAAGATTTATGAAAGACGTTTATCATCCGGACTTGAGGATTTATATGGCGATATGTGTGGGGTCGTTGTTCAAGTGCAAACTGGGGATGCTATTCCATATATTAAAGAATTGTATTCAATGACACCTTATCGATATTCTCGAAGTTATATTAGCGACACGCATAAAATTTATTGTTTGCTCAATACCAAAAATTCACCCGCTTTTTTGGTGCTTGAGCCTCTGGATCCTAATTTTAAAGACGATATTACAAGATTAAATAAAATGTATCCCAATTCAAGAGCCAAATTCAATGCTCGGTATGTGGGTGAGATTTATAAATGCAAGGATAAGGATGAGACGCGTAATATATTAGTTTCCCATGATTTTAATTTTCATAATCCGGATATGACTGAGAACAAGTTCTATTGCAATAAACACATTCATTTTACCAGGTTATCGGATTTTACCTACAACTGTGTTGGGTATACGGATGATAATATTTATGATTTTGACTGCCTGGAGTTGGGCCAACGGTTTTATTTAACCAAAGAACAAGAAGCAATGCTGGATGCAAAAGATCAGGAAAGCCGCGATAATGGGATCAAGGATTTGATTAAAGGCATTGACCACATGGCTACCCGAATCCTGGCTGGTGAGCGTGAGGATGCCATTTTAGAGTTTTTATGCTTATCCAAATATTATTTTTGGGGTGCCTATAATATCTATGATATGAACTCTTCTACGAATGTAAATAGAAATCCACATGGACATGACATCAAGTCGCCGGCAAAAGTGTTTACTGCTAATAACACCCCGTTTATGGTGAATTCCTTTGAAAATCTACCTATGCCCACTGAGACCTTTGTGCGTAATTACGGCAGAAGAATGCACCACATCGCTTATGAAGTAAAAGACGGTGATCACTCTTCTGGTAAAAAGAACATTGATTTTGTTGTTGAAACTCTCCGAGATCAATTAAATATTGAATTTTTAGCTAAAGTATTTGGCGCTTGCGAGGATTCGCCTGATTTAAAGCAAATTTTCTCCAAGCATTCTGTTTATTCCATATTAATCACGGAATACGTTGAGAGATGTCACAATTTTGATGGATTTTTTACCAAGGAAAATGTAGCCGCATTAACGGAAGCGGCCAGTTTGGATGAGACTACCAAGCAACAACATAAAAAAGCCTCTATTATTGGGGATTAGGAATGGGATACATTACTTTGACTGATAATTCCAAAACTTAGGCATAGTATAGCAGCAGATACTTACTCCTATAATACATAAAATACCGCCAGATATTAATGCAGCAGGTATCCCCAAAACTGCTGCAGCAAAGCCTGCGCGGGTATCACCCAATCTTGGGCCACTTAAATAACTAATCATTTCAATTCCAGACAGGCGACCTCTCAATTCTTGAGGAATAGTATGATTCCATAAGCTGCTTCTGAAAATACCGCTAATGGCATCAAATGCTCCCGCAAGAGCAAGAAAAAAGAGAGATAACCACAAAGAAGTGGTGAGTCCAAATCCAATAATGGCTGCTCCCCATAAAGCGGCAGCAATAGCAATGGCTTTTCCATCATGAGTAATTTTTGCGGTCCAGCCACTAACAAAAGAAATAATCAGCGACCCTATTGCTGGTGCAGCATAAAGCAGTCCTAATGTTTTAGCCCCTCCAAATTGTTGAGCGATAGCAGGCAACAATGCGTTTGGCATAGCAAAAACCATCGCAAAGAAATCAACGAAATAACTACCCATCAGTTCTTGTCTATTAAAAGCAAAGCCTATACCCTCTTTCAAAGAAACTATAATGGAGGGGTGTTCTTTGACTATAGGCTTGGGTATGGTGTGCATCAGGCTCAGATTGAGAAGTGAAATGATAAAGGTTAATAAATCAATGATATAGGTTATTACAATACCATATTGCGCAATAATCAGTCCGGCAGCAGCTGGTCCAATAATCATACAAAAACTGAATTTGAAACTGCCAAGCGCGCCTACTTTCTTATAATCCTCAGGTTTCACGATTTGTTGTATAACGCTGTCAAAAGCCGGTCTATGCAAACCAGTAATTGCAGACATTAGTGAGGCTATTATAAAGATTAAGCTCACACTTGGATTAGCCAATTTGGAGTTGAATGCCAGAAAAAGACAACCGACAGCAAGTAATAATTCACTAATGATCAGTAATCCGCGTCGGTTATATCGATCAGCAAAAACCCCACCAAGCAAAGCGGTAATCAGAAGAGGCAGCAGCTGTATTAAGCTGAGTAATCCCACCATCATTGTTGATTCAGTCAAATGATAAATTTGATAGGGCAGGGCTACACTGGTAATCATTGTGCCTATGAATGAAATAAATTGACCCAAATAAAGCAAGGTAAAGTCGCGGTTTTTTTTAAGAATGGATAAATCCAGCAAGTGACTCATATCAGCGATCTGTAAGTTATAATAGGGTGGAATTATAAAAATTCTGGGATATGGATTTTAAGCTCTTTTGAGGAAACAGTACAGAAATTAATAAAATCAGAGAATAAGTGCTGTTAAATCTAGGTGTGTTTGGTTAACCAATACAGAGCAATATCTATTCTCTTTGCTATCCATATATTTTGAAACTGTGAAATATAGATTAGAAACTCATTAAGAGCATGACAACGATCGGGTTTGCCGCTTAATCGCGGGTGCAAACCAATAGTCATGATAGACAGTCGATTTTCTTGATAAAGATAATCAAAAGTGTTTTTCAGGCGTTGATAGAAATCCTGCGCCGTGACAAACCCGGGAGAAATTGTGAAACGAAAATCATTACAGTCTAATGAATAAGGGATTACAAGATGCTTGTTAATGAAATAGGGGAGCTCATCGGCATAACTATCTGAATCATAAACGAAGCCACCAATTTGAATTAGCAGATCGCGGGTAAATGGGCTTCTTCGTCCAGTGTACCAGCCCAATGGTCTTTGTCCAGTGAGTTCCTGCAAGGCATCAATACAGCGAGAGATGTGTTTTTTTTCCGTTGCCTTACTTTCTTTCGAATAATCTATCCATCGCCATCCATGCCCAGCAACTTCATGATTATGACTTGCAAGGTAGCTGGAGAATTCAGGATTGAATATTAAGGCATAACCTGTTACGAAAAAAGTTAACGGGATGGAATGTTTATCAAAAAGACGGATTAAACGCCAAATTCCGACTCGACTTCCGTATTCATAAAAAGATTCGATACTATAACTCCTTTCTGCATCCCCTTTAGGACTGAAGGGAAAATCACTCCCATAAAATTCGGCCTTAGTGTCCCCGTTCAGTGGAGTTAACTCTGCTCCTTCTTCGTAATTAATAACAAAATTAATCGCGATTTTAGCCTTATTTGGCCAGGTTAAATTAATTTGTTCTGGCCCATATCCAGTAAGATCTCGGGTCATGGGGTTATCCTAATTCAAAAGTGGTGATTCCATAAATATTTTCTTTTTTCAGCAGAGGTTCTCCCTTTAAATACATACGTGCTGTAGCGAACACCTTTTCCATCTGATATTGACGGACCAGTTCAATTGCTAAAGGATTATTCTCTGGAATATCCAGGAATACCAGTTGTCCCTTAGCATATTGGACTAAATTAGTGAAAAGCTGACTTGCAATTGCGGGATTATCCGCAAATAATGGTCCAATTTTAAATCCTTTTTGACAGGTTCTGATAACACCATAACCATTAATTTGACCATCAATCAAATAAGCCAGAGCCAAGCTTTGCGGCTGATTTATCCAACATTTTAAAAATTGCGGACGAGGTGCTGGAAAATGTAATCGGTCATAGAGTGATAACTGCGAAAAGTCAATTTGATTCAATGGAACAATATGGGGGTCAGATGATACTGGTCTTATTATCTTATTAAGACAATATCTGGCGTTATTATGTGCTAATTGATAACCAATGCGAGCATATTTGTCCAGCATGTTAATCACACCATCAATGCCTGCATTCCTGTTTCCAATATAGGCTAATCTGGCTTTAGTTAATTCCAAGCCATAACCTTGATTCCTATAGGGTTTATCAACAATATAGAAACCGCAAAAAGCAAAAAATTCATCATAGATAACAGCAG
Source organism: Legionella pneumophila subsp. fraseri (assembly GCF_000586315.1). GTDB lineage: Bacteria > Pseudomonadota > Gammaproteobacteria > Legionellales > Legionellaceae > Legionella > Legionella pneumophila_B. The sequence continues at coordinate 102,059 of NZ_JFIM01000001.1, forward strand.
AACCAATGGCTATCGTTTTTCCATTCAGTTTACCTGCAAAAAAACCATGAGGATCAGTTTGATAAAAGCATACCGTATCATGAATTCCTGGATTCCATCCTTCTCGGGCAGCCCAGGTGATAGCCAGATTCACTTCATCCTGATTCATGCTTTCTATAAGATAATCTTTTATCATAATGGTCCCTATATCCTTTAACAATAATTATAGTCAGAAGTAAGGGCTTTTTTCTTACTTAATCAGGCATTGTGATTTCAGTTCCCTTATCTTATTGGTGGCTTCTACTCCATGAATAGGTAATTTATCTGAATTGAGTAAGCCAATTTGTACAAGAACGGATGCCTGATCCCAATAAATATGTTCACTTATGATTTTTCTATTATGAAATCTGACAATTGCAATTTGAGGAATTTCTACCCGTTTTCCAGTAGGTTCAACGCCACTTAATATCCAATCCATCCTGATATTATGAGTAAATTTAATAATGAGTTCATCTACAATTTGATTTGTACCTACTGTTCTCGAAATCAATTCAACTTCAGTATCTTCAGGTTTTTGGGGTATAAAAAATTGGCTGTAAAATTTTCTTACTTCTTGTTTTCCAAATCCTCCTGCCATGGTCGGTATGTTATTGACATAAGGATTGTCTTCCATGGTTCGCATAGTATCTTCAACATTTTTAGTATCAAATTCATAATGTGTATGATTTTCCCATACTTGAACCATGTATTTTTGTTCTTCAGTCAGAGAATCGTCTATTATTTTGCTCATATTGTTTTAGTCCTTTAAAAAGGTATCTGTACTTCTTTAATTTAGACTAAAAAGACTATTTTTTCTGATTGGATGATCGTCGTCTTTATGATTTAGTCCTAATTATCTGGTAGTCTATAATGAGAAGATTAATGGAGGAAAAGCCAGGCAAAATGATGATCCCGCGTTTAACTTCCTCCACTGCAACATCCAAAAAAATCAGGTTATTTTTGCAGCAACTTGAAAAAATACCTGGGTTTCATGGTGAGATTGACGAAGCTTTAAGTAGCCGAATTGTTTTATCGACAGATAATAGTGTTTATCAAATTCTTCCTGAAGCCATCATTTTTCCTAAAACTGAAAATGATGTATCTCATATTTTTAAATTAGCCAGCAATGAACAATTTCGTGATTTAACTTTCACACCCAGGGGTGGCGGCACCGGGACTAATGGCCAATCATTAAATGCTGGAATAATTATCGATTGTTCTCGTTTCATGAATCATATTGTGGAGATAAATCCGGATGAAGACTGGGTTTTGGTCGAGCCTGGAGTAGTTCTTGATCAATTAAATGAATACCTGAAACCTTATAACAAATTCTTTGCGCCTTCTTTATCTCCGAGTAATCGCGCTACCATTGGAGGTATGGTCAATACAGATGCCAGCGGCAAAGGCTCAAGATTATATGGAAAAACCAGTCAACACGTACTTGCGTTGACAGCAGTATATCTTGGAGGAGAAGTCCATACCAGTGAAGAGATAGATATCAGTCTTCTTGATAATATGAAAAAATTACCAGGGCAGGTAGGGCAGTTTTATAAGCAATTGGATAAGACTGCCCAGGAACATCGAGGGGCGATTGACAGGCAATTACCTAAATTGCATCGGTTTGTCACTGGCTATAATTTGGCGAAAATTTATTCGGATGATGGAAAGCGATTCAATGCCAATTACATTCTGGCTGGTTCTGAAGGCACTTTAGCCTATGTCACTAAAATCAAATTAAAATTAACGAATATACCCAAATACAAATGTCTGTTTGTTGTTTTGTATCCTTCATTTAGCGACGCTCTTGAACATGCAAAGCATTTGGTGGCATTTGAGCCAGAAGCCATTGAAACAATGGATGGAACGATTTTAAATCTGGCCAAGACAGATATTATTTATCACTCTCTGAAATCTTTTCTGTGCTCTGGAAGCAACGCCCCAATCGATGCAATCAATTTAATTGAGTTTGTGGCAAACGATAAAAAAGTGTTATCACAACATGCGCAATTATTGAAGAACACTTTAAAAGGTACTGATTTTCACTTTATCACTAATCATGAGGATATTATCAATCTTTGGGAGCTTAGAAAACGCAGTGTAGGACTTTTAGGTAAAGTAAAGGGTGCAAGAAAGCCCATATCAGGGGTTGAAGATACTGTGGTTCCTCCTGAGTGTTTGGCTGACTACGTCAAGGAATTTCGTGCCTTACTTGATTCTCATGGGGTTAGTTACGGGATGTTTGGTCATATTGACGTAGGTTGTTTACACGTTCGCCCTGAATTTAATCTGATGGATGCGAAAGATAGGGAAATCTATTACGCAATAATAGAAAAAGTAGCGCAACTTGCCCATAAATACGGTGGTGTATTGTGGGGCGAACATGGTAAAGGATTTCGAAGTGAATTTGTGCCTATGTTTTTTGGAGAGGAACTCTACAATGAACTCAGGAAAATTAAATCCAGCTGTGATCCTTTCAATCAATTAAATCCTGGGAAAATTGCTATTCCTTTAAGTAGCCATGATTCACTTGCCAGCATCCGTTCAGAAAAGACCAGAGCGGCTGTGGATAATCAAATTAATTACCAGCACAGAGATTCTTATCAATTACCCTTAAACTGTAATGGAAATGGAGCTTGTTTTGATTATAAATTTCAGGATGTGATGTGTCCTTCTTACAAAATAACCAGGGATAGAATTCATTCTCCGAAAGGAAGAGCCAGTTTGGTTAGGGAATGGCTAAGACAATTAAGTGTCTTGAAAGGAGAGCGTGAATTATCATGGCCGTTGAAAAAGCAAATAAATACTTACAAAAAGAATCACGGTCAATATGATTTTTCCCATGACGTTTATACCGCATTAGAAGGATGCCTGGGATGTCAATCATGCCGTTCACAATGCCCATGTTCCTTCGTTTAAAGCAAAATTTTTGCAAACCTATCACATGCGCTATTCTCGCTCAATAAAAGATTATCTTATTGCTTACAGTGAACGCGTTGGTTATTTTCAAAGCCTGTTTCCAAAATTAACTAATTTCTGTCTCTCAAATAAATTAGTGAAGTATTTTTTGTATAAATACGCTGGGTTGGTTGATCTTCCCTTGTTTAGTAGTCCGAATCTTAAATCACTCTTAAAAGCAAATGATATTCCATGGCTGGATTTAAAGAATTTGCCTGCTCCAGAGAAAACTGTAATTTATATACAAGACTGGGTGACCAGTTTTTATGAGGCTGAACTTGTGATTAAAACATGTCAGTTAATAAAAAAACTGGGGTTCCATGTTTATGTATTACCCTGGTTTGAAAATGGTAAAACTCTGCATGCCAATGGAATGCTTGGCTCATTTACAAAAATTGCCAGAAAAAATGCTTTGATGCTTCAAAAGATATCAGATCATGGATTGACCATGGTAGGACTTGATCCTGCCATGGTATTAATCTATCGATATGAATATTCTGAATATTTGCACGAAAACTACAATAGTAAAATCCTGTTAATTCAAGAATGGCTCTCTGAAATACTTGCTATCGAAAAAATCAAGGAGTTACCAATAAAAACCGATGAAATACCTAATCAGTATCTGTTGTTAAGTCATTGTACAGAGCAAGCAAATTGCAGCGAAGCTTTAGTGCAGTGGCAGAAAGTCTTTGAATTTTTTGGATTGGCTCTAAGTGCTGAAAAAACAGGATGTTGTGGTATGGCTGGAGCCTATGGACATGAGGCAATCCATCAATCCAATTCCCATGGTTTGTTTGCTTTATCGTGGAAGAATTATTTTGAAGCGAGTACTGGTTTAGCCAATACTTTAGTAGATGGCTATTCATGTCGAGCACAAGTCAAACGATTAACCGGGTTAAATGCTTCTCATCCTGCTGAAATATTACTGAAATTATTTGAATAGGTACAAGCTGGAATTGATTATCTCAGCCAAATATTTATCGAATTACTTTCTCATGCGGGCTAATCCTACAGTATGCCGCAACTGTTATCAATTTCTGGTAGATGATGTAAGTTCTGATTTTAGTCGTTGATAATCTGATGCAAACAGGAATTGGCTTATATGAAATATCCCATAAGTAATAAATGGGGCTGCAAAGACATCAATACTATAATGAATATGGCCAACAAGCACCGTATAAGCGAAAAAAACTGCTGCAGCAAGGCAAATATAGCGTAATGTTGTCTTATTCCAAAAGATAAGCATCATTAAAAAAGGGCCTCCGACATGTCCGGAAAAAAATAAATCACCATCAAATAGAACAAGAGATGAAAAATCATCCGGAATGGTCAGTTGATTAGGAGGTGCTCCGAGATGGGTCATACTAATAAAGGCACAACGTATTAATATAAACAGAGCGGCACTTTTAGTGATAAAAGGAATGAACGCTGGATTTAACAGGGTATAAATAGTAAAAATTGCCCAAAAGATAATAGCTGCATTAACATGAAAAACAGTGACATTGCGAAGAGGTAAATTATCAAGAATTAAATCGTTTACGGGATTACCGGCCATAAGTGAAGCATATTTTCCTGCAAAATTCATAATGAGAAAGCTTATGAAAAGCAAAAAAAATCCACTGAGCAGACTTTTTATGAATACTTTTTCCTGACAAAGAACATGGTAGCGGTTTGCAACTGCCTTCATAAATTCACCATGGATTGATAGAGTTTTTCATATTGTTCGGTAGTTCGTTTGATATCATGTTCTTGAGATAATTTTCTGCTTTCTCTTCCCATTTGCTCACTGAGAGCCCGATTACCAAGAATCTTAACCATATAACAAGACAATGTCTCAATGTCATTAGGGTCAAAGAGATAACCATTTACTCCGTTTTTAACAAGTTCAGGCAAAGCCATTGCTTTTGCAGCCAAAAGCGGCAATCCGGAAGCAATCGCTTCCAAGGCAACAATACTTTGTAATTCAGCAGTTCCCGGGTTTACAAAACAATCTGCTAAACTATATATCAGCGGATATTCCACGTCTGACAGATATCCTGTAAAAGTGATATGCTCAGTGAGATTCAGTGTTTGCACCAGTTTTTTTAATGTTTGTAATTCTGCGCCACGACCGGTTAAAACAAAATGAGCATCAATAGATTGTCTTGCTTTATAAAATGCTTCTATTGCTGTTGATAAATTTTTTTCTTTATCCAAACGCCCAGCATACAACAGAATTGGCTTATCAGGGATTTTATAACGTTGTTTAATGAGATGGGCATTTTGTTTTGGTTGAAATTTTTGCAGATCCACTCCACAAGAAATAACATGAATTTCTTTTTGTAATTGCACTGCTTTAAGTAAGTTGGCTGCAGTGTGGGTAGGAGTAGTTACTATCTTTACATGATTTAGCATATCTACCACAATATTCCATGTAATACGATGAAACCATTTTTCAAAATACTTGGGAAGATGAGTATAATGAAAAAAATTTTCTGGCATAAAATGATTGGTAGCCATTAACGGAAGACCCTTTTTACGGCAGGCTCGATAGCAAATTCCACCTAAGAAAAACTTTCCCTGCAAATGGACAACATCGGGATTAAACTCTGTTATTGCTTTTAAAATACCCTTCTTGATGAAGAAAGGCCAGCACACACGAAAATTCTTGTAACCAAAGGCTGGCCATGATCGTGCGCCATACAGATTGACTCCTTCATAGCTTGTATAACCTTGTTTCAGGCTTCGAGAGGGGCATATCACAAGAACTTCATGCCCTTTGGCTTGTAAGGATTTTGCCAAGCGGTGAGTAAAATAAGCACCACCATTTAAATCGGGAGGGTAGCTGTCAAGCACAGTCAGGATTTTCATGCCTGTTTTTTAATAACGTAGAGAGTATGATAGATTATCATTTATATAAATATACGGCAATTATTTGCCAAACAACCCTTAAAAAGTTCTCTTTGATTATAATGAGCCTTATAGTACAATAATTGCTCCATCCTTTAACAAGTCAGTTCTATGCCGTCAGCAAAAATAATCGGAATGGGAAAATATTTGCCCGCAAACATAGTGTTTTCATCTGAGCTGGATAAAAAACTCAATCTCCCTGAAGGCAGTGTTCAGAAGAAGTCTGGATTAGTTTCCAGACATTTTGCCAGAGTCCATGAAACAACCTCCTATATGGCTAGCCAAGCTGCATTACACGCTGTGGAACAAGCAGGAATTACTTTAGCTGAAATTGATGCCATTATTGGGGCTTGTGGAGCGGGAGAGCAACCTATACCGTGTACGGCTGTTCTGGTTCAAAAACAATTAGGATTGGAAAATACAGGAATTGCCTGTTTTGATATTAACAGTACCTGTCTTAGTTTTCTTACCGCACTTGATGCTGCGTCTTATATGCTCTCAGGGGGAAGATTTAATCGTATACTGATTGTATCAAGTGATATCCCTTCATTTGGCCTGAATTGGAGTGACCTGGAAACCTGTACGATTTTTGGTGACGGTGCAGCTGCATGTGTTGTTGAAAGAAGCCATGACTCCAGTCGAATTCTTGGGGCTCATATGAAAACATACAGTTCTGGCGCTACCTTTTGCCAAGTTCAGGCTGGAGGTACATTCATGCCACCTGCAAGTGAATACAATAAGAAATATGGTTTGTTTGAAATGGATGGGAAGAGTGTATTCAAACTGGCTAGCCAAATGATTGGTCCTTTACAGGAGGAGCTATTTGCTAAAGCTGGCGTAACACTAAATGATGTTGATTGGGTTGTACCACATCAGGCCAGTTTGCTTGCCATGCATCATATACGAAAAAAACTTGGTATCCCTGGTGAAAAATTTGTTGATATTTATACTACCCATGGTAATCAAATGGCCGCTTCTCTGCCTTCCGCATTGTGTCATTTGATCCATAATCATGATTTACAACGCGGACAATTGGTTTATTTATTAGGTACTGGCGCTGGATTATCAGCTGCTGGAATGATACTGGAGTATTAGTATGATTTCAGTTGTAACCGGTGCTACAGGATGTTTGGGTATAAATCTCACAAGACGCTTGATTAACGAAGGCCATGAAGTCATTGCATTAGGACGCAATTTGCTGTTGGGGGAAATAATAAGTCAAATGGGAGCAACGTTTGTTCCACTCGATTTGAAGGATCTGAAGTCTTTATCCTTAATTAGCCAAAACGCGGATTTCATATTTCATTGCGCAGCTTTATCAAGCCCATGGGGAAAATATAAAGATTTTTACCAGGCTAATGTCATAGGGACTCAACATGTCGTTCAGGCAACTCCCTGTCAGGCTCGACTTGTTTATGTTTCCACTCCCAGTATTTATTTTGATTTTACCGAGAAGCACAATATTAAAGAAAATGCTCCTTTACCAGCAAAACCAGTCAATTATTATGTGCAAACCAAATTAATTGCTGAATCCATCGTAGATAAAGCTCAACTGGAACATGATCTGGATGTGATTACCTTACGACCCAGAGGAATTTTTGGACCATATGATCGTGCAATTTTCCCTCGTTTATTGAAAGCGGAGCGCCAAGGAGTGCTTCCAATTATCGGTTCAGGTAATCATTTGATTGATATTACTTTTGTAGAGAATGTAGTGGAAAGTATGATCCTGGCCGCTTTGGCAGATAAATGTTATGCAGGGAAAAAATACAATATCACCAATGATGAGCCAAGGACCTTTATTGATATTATTTCAATGATATTTTCTGCCCTTAATAAACCGTTAAAAACCAAAAGTATTCCTTATAATCAAGCAAGATTTGTTGCAAAGCTTCTCGAGTTTTTGCATCGGGTACTTTATCTCAAAACAGAACCAAAAATTACAGAGTATGGTGTCGGAGTGTTAACTTTTGGACAAACATTAAATATTGATGAGGCAAAAAAAGATTTAAAGTATAAGCCAATTTATAGTATTGATGAGGGTATAAAGAAATTTGCCGAATGGTATTGTTCATGAATATAGAGTATCAGTTATTCGAGGCCGGCTACTGCAAACATTGCGAACGTATGACTTTAAAAAATGGGAGTATCAGGCAGCGTGAATATCCAGCTTTCTGTGCTCTTATAAAACATCCAAATCATGGCTATATTTTGTTTGATACAGGATATTCTGATCGTTTTACCAGCCTAACCCAAAAATTTCCAGCTTCATTATATCGCCGTTTAACACCGATGACACTTGTAAAGTCTCTAAAAGAACAACTGTTAGAAACTCATATAAAACCAGAAGACATCAATTATATTGTGATTTCGCATTTTCATGCTGATCATATTGGAGGATTACGTGATTTTCCTGATGCTCAGTTTATATGTCATTCTGAAGCGATAGACGATATTCAACATAAAAAGGGGTTGAAAGCGTTATTGAATGGCTTTTTACCTGGACTGCTACCTGAAGATTTCTCTGAGCGTCTATTACCACTTCAAAAGACAATCCAGCTTGGTGAGCATCTTTTGCCTTTTTCTGATGGTTTTGATGTATTCGGTGACAACTCATTGATTGCTATTCCTTTACCAGGACACGCTAAAGGTCAAATCGGCTTATATTTTAAAGCGCCTGGTGACACGTTCCTGGTTGCAGACAGCTGCTGGCATCAGGAAACCTTTAAAGAACTGATTTATCCGAGTGCATTGACCTATTTGATTCATCATGACAAGCATGCTTATTTAAGGACAATTCAAAAATTGCATGAGCTGTATCATAGAAACAAGGCTATTGATATTATTCCTTCACACTGCCAGCAATTGCGCTCAAGAATAGGAAATTCATCATGTTAGCGCGTATTTTATTTCACTATTTCAATACGCTTTATCTTAACAGGACTATTACTACCCCGGAAAAACTAAAGATTCATCAAGAAAAACAATTTAAAAAACTTATAAAAAATTGTTTGCGTCAATCCGCATTCTATAGAAATTATCTGAACTCTCCTTTCGAACAGTGGCCAATTGTTAATAAAAAAATCATGATGGAACACTTTGATGACATTAATACAGTAAATATCGAAAAGCATGAGGCATTAGAGATTGCTTTGCGGGCTGAAAATACGCGCGATTTTTCCCCAATGATAAATAATATTGCTGTTGGTTTATCTTCAGGGACATCAGGTAATAGAGGCTTGTTTTTAGTAAGTGAACGGGAACGCGATGCCTGGGCAGGAATAATCCTTGCCAAAGCTATGCCGAACGGCTTGCACTCGCAAGAACGAATCGCCTTTTTTCTAAGAGCAAATAACCAGTTGTATACCACTTTAAATAAAAGCAGAACAATACAATTCCATTTTTTTGATCTTTTGGCCGATTTTGATGCTCATATCCAGAGATTAAATGCCATTCAACCTACGATTATTTCAGCTCCGGCCAGTGTGCTTTTAATGCTTGCTTGTCATCAAGATATTTTAAAAATTACACCAAAAAAAATATTTTCTGTGGCAGAAGTACTGGAACCAAAGGAAGAAGAGATTTTAACCAAAGCATTTGGTTGTACTGTATCGCAAATTTATCAATGTACAGAAGGTTTTCTGGCTATTAGTGAACGTAAAACCAATCGTTTATTAATGAATGAAGAGTTTCTTATTATTGAAAAGGAATGGTTGGATGAGGAGCGGTTCGTACCAATTATTACCGATTTGTATAGATATACTCAGCCAATTGTTCGTTACCGTCTTGATGATGTTTTGGTGACTGAAAGATCGAATGGTGTATTTACTGAGTTAAAGAATATTGAAGGCCGTTTAGGTGATGTTTGTTATGGGAAAAGAGGGCAAGAAATAGTTCCCATTTTTGCAGATGTTATTCGACAGCATATGATTAGCAGTGGTGTAAGTTTTGAAGATTATTTAATTTGCCAGCAGACATTAACCCAATTTACAATTCAGATATCACCCGAAATAAGCAATAAAAATCAATTCATTGAACATTTGAATCAACTTTTTATCTATAAAAATTGCGAATTACCCCAATGGAACTGGGAGCTCTACGATAAAAGTCAACCTGGTGTGAAACGCAGAAGGGTCCGCTCACTATACTGCCCTAAAACAGAATGAGCGGGTACAAAGAACTGGTTTGCTCTGCACAACACAAGCCAGGAGCTTAAAATAATATTTGCGTCTTTATAAAGACAGGCTCTTAATTTAGTCGTTAAGCATTTTTTACTGTGAATGCAAATGGCGCGTAGAGCACTTTCCCATCAATTTGCACCTGGGCAAACATTTTAATGAAACCTGCTTTATTAGGCTCAATATGGAACTGTAATTGAGGTCCTCCACGTTCAGTGCTATTTGCAGGCTCTTTGCCCATGGGGTGGACATGGATAACGGTTTTAAAATCTTCATTAAAGCCGACAATGTGTGCATAGGCTCCCATAATTGGTTCTAGTGTACGGACTGGATGCCCTTTAGAATCAGTCACATCGATTTCACCCATCGCAGGTTTACCTGCTAGTAGAGGCATTTTATTGAAAGTTAATTTGAATTGATATCCATTCACTGTACTCTCTAATACTGTTCGATGATGTATAGGATTCATTGTTCTTGTTACTGTCCGGGGAGATGTTAGATCAGCAGTGGCATACTCCTGTTTATTGGTATTGGTTGGTAATAGATCAGCCCATGCCCGATAGGTGGCATTCTTGAAATTGGGTTGCCATTCAAATTGATAAATCCCTGGAGTAGCAGTTTCTGCGGGATGGACATGAGTATAGTCAATAAGATGATTATCAATGATCAGTAAATGAAATTTTTTTGTATGTATCTCAGTAAGATCATTGAAAGTAATTGGTTTATTCGATTTTATATCAGTGAGTTTGACAAATACCAGTTTTTTATCCTTTTTATCAATTATCTTCTGGACTTCCAATTGTATTGTGGGTGTATTCTCCAATTTAGAAGAAGATGCTGAAAGATCTTTCGCCGTGTGATGGTGGGAATTATCGGCATAGAGCAAATGATGATAGGTGTTCATGAATAAAAAGCCAATTAGCGTGATGAGAATTTTTTTCACAATACAATGATCTCCGTAATTTTTATTGCCAAGCTAAATTTTTCTTCTGTCAACGATGAATTATAATTGAAAGTAGCTGATTCTTACAGGGTAAAAAATGCATTATTTATTATGATCTTGTAGATATAAACCAGTACAACAGGATATCATGAGCTAATTTAAAAGGTTATAAATTCCAGGCAGAATAAAACTACGGATAGGTGAATAATGGCACACAACCACCATGAAGGACATTCCCATGTTCATAATGAGCACGCTTGTTGCCATAAGAAAGGTCATGCACACAAACCTCAAATTAGCATAGAGGGAGCAACCGTCTATACTTGCCCCATGCATCCCGAAGTTCGCCAGGCTATTCCGGGGATTTGTCCACTTTGTGGAATGGCGTTAGAACCAGAAGCAATTTCCATTGAAGAAGCAACAAATCCGGAATATCTCGATATGAAACACCGATTTTGGTTGGCGTTGATATTGACTTTACCTGTTGTAGTCTTGGAAATGACTGGACATGGATTCCAGCATTTTATTTCGACAGATATTTCAAATTGGATTCAGTTACTCTTCGCAACACCCGTAGTGCTATGGATCGGTTGGCCTTTTTTCCAACGTGGTTGGCTGTCGCTCAAAACACGCCAATTAAATATGTTTACTTTGATAGCGATGGGTATTGGTGTAGCGTGGATATATAGTCTGGTAGCGATCCTTTTTCCAGGATTATTCCCTGCCGCGTTTCGAAGTCAGGAAGGAGTGGTTGCTGTGTATTTTGAAGCAGCCGCTGTGATAACTACTCTTGTACTGCTAGGGCAAGTGCTTGAATTAAAGGCACGAGAGCAAACGGGTAGTGCCATTCGTGCTTTGCTGAAATTGGCACCAGAAAATGCGCATCGTATTAAGGAAGACGGTAGTGAGGAGGAAATATCACTCGATCAGGTAGTAGTTGGTGATTTGCTGCGTGTACGGCCAGGTGAAAAAATACCTGTGGATGGTGAAATACAAGAAGGGAATAGTTTTATAGATGAGTCTATGGTAACAGGTGAACCTATGCCGGTTGCTAAAGAAATTGGAGATAAGGTGATTGGTGCCACAATGAATCAAACAGGCAGCTTCATTATGAAAGCATTGCATGTTGGATCTGATACCATGCTGGCACGTATTGTTCAAATGGTGAGTGACGCCCAGCGAAGCAGAGCTCCTATTCAGCGACTTGCGGATACTGTCTCAGGATGGTTTGTGCCCGCAGTGATCTTAATTGCAGTATTATCTTTCATCGTATGGGCGCTATTTGGTCCACAGCCAGCTTTTGGATATGGATTAATTGCAGCTATATCAGTTCTCATTATTGCTTGCCCATGTGCACTGGGTTTGGCAACACCAATGTCTATCATGGTAGGTGTGGGAAAAGGTGCACAAAATGGAGTATTAATCAAAAATGCTGAAGCGCTTGAGCGCATGGAAAAGGTGAATACGCTTATTGTAGATAAAACGGGTACTCTTACGGAAGGACACCCGAAACTTACCCACATTGAAACCAGCGAAGATTTGGATGAGAGTCAAGCATTGCTATTGGCTGCCTCTCTGGAATATTACAGTGAACATCCTCTGGCTAATGCCATTGTCAAAGCCGCAAAAGAAAAGCAAATGTCTTTCAGTTCAGTTCATAACTTTGAAGCACCTACCGGGATGGGTGTAGTAGGTAAAGTAAATGGCCATCAGGTAGCCATCGGTAATGCAAAATTAATGCAAGAGTATGGAAGCGACAATGCATCTCTTTTTGAAAAAGCTGATAAGTTTCGTGCAAAAGGTTCGTCTGTGATGTTTATGGCAGTCGACGGTAAAACAGTAGCGCTTTTAGTGGTTGAAGATCCAATTAAATCAACTACCGCAGAAACCATTAATACACTTCAAAAAAAGGGTATTGAGATTTACATGCTGACTGGGGATAGCAAAAAAACCGCAGAAGCCGTGGCAGCTACTCTGGGTATAAAAAATGTCATAGCAGAAATAATGCCGGAAGATAAGGGTCGTATTGTCAGCGAATTAAAAGAAAATGGTTTAATTGTCGCCATGGCTGGTGATGGAGTAAATGATGCTCCTGCACTGGCAAAAGCAGATGTTGGTATTGCTATGGGTACAGGGACTGATGTTGCTATTGAGAGCGCTGGCGTTACCTTGCTACATGGAGATTTGCGTGGTATTGCCAAGGCCCGATATTTATCAGAAAACACAATGAATAACATACGTCAAAATCTTTTCTTCGCTTTTATTTATAATATGTTGGGTGTTCCGCTAGCAGCAGGTATTTTCTACCCACTAACAGGTCTGCTTTTAAATCCGGTCATTGCTGCGGCAGCTATGGCACTTTCTTCTGTGTCAGTCATCGTTAATGCCCTAAGACTGCGACGAATCACACTGTAAATCGGTAAGTATAACACTTTGGTAATGTGTTTTAAATTTTCTGTAATGACTTCTGGTTATGCTAGTCAGAAATAAATTGATAATAAACAGAAAGTTACACTGCGATATAGAATTCCATCAATCGACTCGATTTCACCTGGGTTTTTAATTACCCGAAATTTTTAAATTATCTTTTGAGTTCATATTTTCTTAAGTATTTATTGTTAAAATTGTTCAAATTTTGGTTATTAACAGAGAGGTTTGCATGCAAAATGAGAAAGAAGTAAAAGAACTCATTCAATCGGATAAGAAAAAAAGAGTCACATGGAATGATAATCAGACTAAAGGGCAGATTGACGAAAAATTTCTTAGAATTGGCACTGGTTCAACTCCGTATAAAAACAAATTGGATGAGGAGATTGCCCAGCTTATCAAAGAAGGTTATTCAGAAATCGAAGCTACATCAATTGTTGGCAAACCTCTAACTCCAAGTGGTACGCTTATGTTGAATAATCCAATTTTTTATAAATCAAAAGAAAGCATAGATACAGAAAAAGCGAATCGTTATAGCTTTTTCTCAATAAAAAATATTGGATTAGGTGTAGTGGCTTTAGCAGCTGCTGCTGCAACAGTAGGACTGGTTGTATCAAAAAACAGCTAAACGTATTGCATTCCTATTAATTTTTTAAGATAAATAATCTAACAAAAACTCAGGGATTCGCTGTTCAAGCCAATACACAGGTTGGCTTGAGCTTTTTCCTGTACCAGCAATAAAACCTACATGCCCACCATACTTACTTAATTCCAGAGTGGTTTGAGACGATAGTTCTTTCGATGTTGGGATGGCATCTGGTGTCATGAACGGATCATCTTGGGCATGAATAATCAAAGTTGGCGTGGTGATATTCTTAAGGTACTGTCTGGAGCTTGCTTTTTGATAGTATTCGTGGGCATTTTTAAATCCGTTGATCGGTGCTGTAATTCGCTCATCAAAATCCCAGAAGGTTTTTAAGGAAAGTAAGTCATTTTTTGAAAATGGCGAACTATTTAAGTGATTTAATTTTTTTAGAAAAATACGACGTAGTCGACTTAATAAGTAAGCTTGATAGAGGCGAGAAAAGCCCTGATTCATCTGGTCAGCCACTGAATTTAATTGAAATGGAACTGAAACAGCAACAGCTGCATCTATCCATAAAGATGGTGATGTTTCACCCAACCATTTCAGCAGAACATTGCCCCCCAACGATATGCCGACGACCGCTTTTTTTGTAGCAGGTTCTCTCTTTACCAAAATTTCAAGAAAATAAGCAAAATCCGCCGTATCACCGGAATGATAGGTACGCAAAATCCGATTGGGTTCTTCACTGGCTCCGCGAAAATGCATTAAAACGCAACGAAACCCCGCATTGGCAAATGCTTGCATCAATCCACTGACATAAATGGAGTTAATACCTCCACCCAAACCATGGAGTAATATGACCAAAGGTGTATTTTTATTTAAATCATTGATAGACCAGGCCAGATCAATAAAATCACCGTCAGGTAATTCCAGGCGCTCATGAAAATCAATTGGTGGTTTTAGCCGCTTTTTTACTAAAGTAGGATATAAAGTTTGTGCATGCCTGTTACTTAGCCACCACACGGGTCTAAATGAACTATTTACAATCATACTGATAGCCTGAAAATAAAAAATCGAATTCTAACCGGATAAAGTAGACCAAGATTAGAGCTAGCGAAAAAATACTTACTTAAATTATAGTCAACCAATCATTGTTGGTAATCTTGCATCATAATGTTTTATAGTCGCCATATCAAACGATGTTAAGATAAATTATGTATCAGCTAAACCAATAAGTTCTGTATCTCTTGATATCATAGTGAATTTGTAGATTTAGTTTAGAACCCTTTTTCTTGAAGGAGATCTTGATGTACTCTTTAAATTGGCCACGTGCCTACGGTATTCCAAATTCTACAGCTACTTTTAAGTTATGTCCGGAAGATTTTCAAGTGAATGAATTGTTTGAAGGACAGTTTAGCGGTGAAGGAGAACACATAGTTCTTAAAATTGAAAAAAAAGGACTAACCACTGAACAAGTTATCAAATCATTGGCTAGTCTAATTAACAAACCGATAAAACTTATAAGTTACGCGGGATTAAAAGACAAACAGGCATTAACAACGCAATGGCTCATTATTCATGCACCTGGAGAGGTAATTGAGGGTATAGAAACACTAGAAGCACCAGGATGGAAAATACTTGAATGCACGCGTCATAATAAAAAACTGAGGCCAGGTTTTTTATCAGGAAATCACTTCACAATCACGTTAAGAAATGTTTCTAATGAGACGGATTTAATACACCGTATTGAACAAATTAAATTAAAAGGTGTTCCAAATTATTTTGGTGAGCAGCGTTTTGGTCGAGATGGTGGAAATTTAATTAAAGCAGAGGAAATACTAGTACAGGGACGCAAAGTAAAGGATAGATTTTTAAAAGGAATGTATTTTTCCGCAGCCCGATCATGGCTATATAATTTGATCCTGTCTCGCCGTGTAAAGGAATCATCATGGAATTTGCCCTTATTGGGGGATGTCATACAGCTTGTTGGATCAAACAGTGTATTTGTTAATGATAAAAGCCTGGATGAGCAATTGTTGCAACGAATCGGTGAGAAAGATGTTTCTCCAGCAAGCCCTCTGCCTGGCAGGAGTAAGAATCTTGTAAAAGGGACAGCTTTGCAAATAATAAATGAGGTTTATGCGGAATGGTCTGCCTGGTTGGATGGATTGGAAAAAAATGGTTTGGAAGAAGCCTGGCGTGCAAATATCCTTTATGCAGAACAGATTGAATATAGGATAAACCAAGGTACAGTTGAGCTTTCGTTTGTCTTGCCGGCTGGTGCTTACGCGACAGTGGTATTACGTGAATTGGTTCAATATTAAGCTTTGTTTGCACTTGAATAGCACTTTAGTCAATGTGGAGTAATTATTTTTTAATTGAACTGATGAATTAATCACTATATTTGATGTTATGCCATAATAAAGAGAAATATTTATTTAATTGAAGGACACATTCATGAATCTGGTTCAAAGGATGAACCCTTTTTTTTGGCTATTGATCCTGGCTATTTATTCAACTCCATCCATGGCATTGAGTGTGGAGCTTATCGAAACCAGTCCTAAATCTCCTGTTACATTAAACCAGGATGAGGCTTTGTATGTGCTTATTCGATATAAGAGTGATCAACCTTTGCGATTCCAGGCTATTGGGGAAAATCTGCAGCAAAAAATAATGGATAGCGCTAGGTTTAACCCATCACAAGCGTACCCAGCCGGAGAAGGTGAGGCTATTGCCTGGGTAGCTTACGATAATACCACAGAAATTGATTCCATTACTGTCACAATCTATGATGCCAATTGGAGGGCTTTGCAAACCAAATCAATTCCTGTGTCTGCAGTCTGGCAAAATGAGAATAGCAGAAACAATCAAGCAGCAGCTCCCTGGGTTCAAAGACTGAATCAACAACAGCAATCCAGTGTGTTTACTCAGTCACAAACTCCTGTCTCCTCTGGTAATGCCCTGTTTGTTCAACTCCTTTTTTTACTAATTCTTTTGTATTGGTTTTTGCAAATTTTTATTCTTTTTAATTGGACGGGAGGATGGAAAAAATTGGCGTGTTTCCCTTTATTATTTAGCGTACCTTTGCTGTTGTATACGCTTTATGCGTTATATGCTGGTTCTAATTTATGGCCTTTGATGATGTTATTTGTGACACCATTTATCCTGGCACTTTTATTGATCATTATCGGGTATAAAAAAGTCTATTCCAGATGATAAGATGCATCCAATTTAATCTATTATTATATTTTATCTCTTAATATTTGCTTAATAATGATTCTTTATAATCAAAAATCAATGTAATTGTTTCAAATAACAAAGAGATAGACTAAATTATGCACACAAAAAAGGATAAAAAAGTAGTATCACTTCAAGAAAGAGTAGAAAATGCAGTGGATGTTTCGGGGGCTTTTGATAACTGCTTTTTCCATAATTTCGCACTTTACCTGTTAACGAATAATTTACCACTTCCTGATGATTTATTTCACTTCAAATCAATCATTAATAGAAATAGTAAGGCAGAACAATTATTTGAATTTTTTCATAACCCGGAATCATTGAATTTATTTTCTATATTAAATAAGGAAAATGATGTTTCTGAACCCTCTGATTATCTCTTTGAAAAGAGCTTGATTTTAGGATTTCTGCTTAGGGAATGGTTCCCAACTCAACTTGTTAATAATTCAGCAGTTAAAGCGGAAATGCTGGAAGGTGAGAAAGGGGTATTCAGTGCTTTTAAAAATTATAAAGAGTATCGCTCATTTATGTCGAAGGAAGAATTAAAATCAACGGAATTTGGTGCGTTATATGAAGCGAACGAGGCTTTTTTAGAGTATTTTTATAATCGCTCTGAAAGTACTTTAATAAATAAGGATTCACCTTTTGAAAAATATTTTGTTGGCTCGTCCTCAGATGAAGAGGCAATTAAAAATTATTGGGACGCAGAAGGGTATACATTATATTGTCAACATTTGGCGAAACCTCAGGTTAAATTATCTTATATTGAAATTATGACCATGATGAAGGTCATCAATCAGCCACTTACAATATATGATCGTTCTACTTCCTCAGTTGTAGCCGAGTATGTCAACCCAAAGGTCAATTTACCTGATTTTGAAGTAGCTATTGATGCTCTTCAAGGGCATTATTTTCTTTTAAAAACTGAGGATACGGAAAAAGAGTTAGAAGAATATGAAAGAAGTTATGCTCAATATAAAAGAGATAGAAGTGAAATCCTTGCACACTCCGATAAACCTGTTTCTTCCTTATTGGTTCGAGCTACTTGCCCCAAAGGTCATTTGGATGAAGATCCTTTTATTGCATTAATTGAAAGCCTTTCCGAAATAAACAGCCTTAGCCAAATTGATACTAATTTGAAAAACGAGAATACAGATATCTCCAATTGCAACTTCCTTTTAAAGGTAGGTGCTTCTGTAGTTGGTACCTCTTCTGCGCTAATAACTTTAATGGGAATAGCCATATTATCTGGCCAATATGATCCCGGAAATAGTCTGGCTGAAGAGGCATTAGCTACTACTGTTGTATCCAGTATTGTGGGTTTAGGTTATGGGCTTTATAGCTTCTTTAGTTCTAGCCCCAAGGTATCAGAGCGTGATTCTACCAATGGATTATCGCAAAAACTTAAAATGAACTAACCTCCTGAATTAGCAAATATTGTCTGTAAGCTGATCGTGTTGATATTAGATATCAACACGATTGCACCTTTGAGCAAACTGTTCTCACCTGTATAGAAGTATTTTTCCCATGACTATTCTAACTCTACTATTTTTATAGTAGAATCCTACTATAAAAATAGTAGTAGTGTATGTGGTTATTGGAGAGAAACATGTCGGCAAAAAAAAATTCGATAGCTCAAGCTCGACTTCTTACAGAAGTCGAGCTTGAATTAATGAATATTATCTGGAGCCTTGATAAGGTAACTATTAAGGAGGTTGTTTCACATCTGCCTAAGGAAAGGCCTTTGGCTTATACAACCGTGGCAACAGTGCTAAAAGTACTGGAACAAAAGGGATTTCTTGAGTGTCAAAAAAATTCCTATGCTCATGTTTTTACACCCAGAGTTACAAAGTCAGATTATGAAAGCACTTGTATTGATCATATGGTTGCCAATCTTTTTGATGGGGAGCCCCGAGCACTTGTCCAAAGACTTTTGTTAGCCAGAAAGTTACAGCATGATGACATTCAAGCCATTGAAGAAGCACTTAAACAATTAAACGCTGGTGAAAAACAGCCAGAGGTGATGTAATGTTATTAATAGAAATTATATTGACTATTCATTGCCTGCTTTTTCTCAGTTCACTATTTATAGGGCGTGCCTGGCTAGCAAATAAACCATCTTTTAAATTGAAGTTACTCCGTTTTTTATTGGCCAGTTGCATTATTTCACCAATAATAGTTCATTGTGTAGACTCTGATCAAAAGCCTGAACGAAAAAACTATGTATCATTTGATGCTTTGCAACAGTATGCAAAACAACCCATATTTAAGACAGAATCTTCAAAATTTAATCATGGATCGCCTTCTGCCTTTACATCAATGAATGTGAACTACTGTCAACTCTTAAGCATGATGTTTTTTTTAATCGTCTTGTTTCGTAGTTATCACTTGTTATCAGGTTTAGGTCGCTTGAAATTGATGTTGACTGAAGTAATCCCATATCGAACTTCCGGAAAATTAGTTATTAAGGTTTCTCACCACTGCCATGTTCCTTTCTCAATATTGCTATTTAATAAAGCCTACATCGTATTGCCAGTATCCATATTTTCTTCTTCCATGAATGTGAGGATTGCTATTGCTCATGAAGGGCAACACCATCGTAATGGAGATTGTTCATGGGCCTATTTTATCGAAATCATACGCATTATCTTCTTTGGAAACCCGGGTGTAACTCAATGGTTTCGTGTTTTAAGAGACTTACAAGAACTTTCATGTGATGAAGTATTGGTTGGCCACCACAAAATTTCGGCACATGACTATGGCCGCTGTCTGCTTAATGTTGTAAAGACAGTATCTCAATGTTCTCTGTCATCTAACCGAAAATTTGCATGCACGGTAGGTATGGCTTTGGGCAAACAAAACGAAGACTGTACTTTTATCATCAGGAGAATTTCAATGTTATCAACTTATCCACCCAACTCCCCTAAATCCTTGTTATTAAGGATAGCATTTACAGGGTTTTCTATTTTAATGCCAATATGTGTTGCCTATTCAGCAGCTGGAACCTTGAGCGGTACTAAGGCAAAGGTTGTCGATACTTCTCACTTGGATCCTGGAATGCAAAACATTGCCGAGAGAGAAATTGCAGCTGCGGTCAAGCGCTATCACGCAAAATCAGGGGTTATTGCGATAGCTAATCCTAATACTGGCAATATTATTGCATTTGCTGAATCAAGCCAGAATAAAGAACAAAACAGTTGGAAGTCACGTGTTTTTTCACCTGGGTCTACCATTAAACCTTTTATTGCAGCTGCCGCAATCGATTCAGGGAATAGCTATGAAACAAAGAGCTATGATTGTCACTCACCTTATTACATAGAAGACAAAACATTTACTAACTATAATTCCAATGTTGGATCGGCTTCTTTAGCAGAAGCTATCGCAAAATCTATCAATGTGTGCCTAATCAAGGTTTCTCAAGAGGCTGGAGCACCAGTAATCCGTAAAAAACTCTCTGAATTTGGTTTTGACATGAACAGTTGGTGGCAAGCGGATCAAAGTGACGATTTACAACTGGCAATGGCGTCACTTGGAGAGAATATTCCTGTCACAATCGAATCCTTAATAAGGTCTTATGCCATCCTTGCTAACAAAGGACATCCATTTGATAGAGGAAATAGAGCTATTATTTCAGAAACAAGCAGTAACTCAATAAATCATATGCTAGAGAATGCTGTTACAAATGGCACTGGAAAACTCGCAGTTATTCCTGGTGTCTCTGTAGCTGGCAAGACAGGAACTGTTATTGAAAATAATAATCAGTATCTTGCTTTGTTTGCCGGATATGTGCCAGCGGGTAATCCGCGTTATGTTGTATTAGTCGTGATTGAAGAAGGTTATTCAAGAAAAAATGGAGAGACATTAACTTCGGGAGGGGAATTGGCTGCTCCAGTATTCCGAAATGTCGCGATGGATGCTCTTGGTAGTACAAATCGATAAGTAGCTTATGGGTGTGGTATCTTTTTTCACACCCGGATATTCAAGAATGTTGGGGTTGTTATGAAGAAAATAATTATGTTTTTGTGTATGGGATTATTATTTTGTGTCTCTGCTTGGGCTCAACGTACCTGTTTTTTGGCAACGGAAAAACAAACTGTTTTAAAACGCGAAGGCAATGATTGTAATCAACGCTATTCGCCAGCATCAACTTTTAAAATTGCACTGAGCCTTATGGGTTTTGATTCTGGTATACTAAAGGATGAGCTTCATCCTGAATGGCCATACAAAAAGGAATACGAACTTTATTTGAATGTATGGAAATACCCTCATAACCCGCGCACCTGGATTAGAGACTCCTGTGTTTGGTATTCACAGGCATTAACTCGACAATTGGGTATGAAGCGATTTAAGGGTTATATTGATGCATTTCACTACGGTAATCAGGATGCTTCGGGAGATAAAGGTCAAAATAACGGCTTAACCCATGCCTGGCTTTCAAGTTCACTTGCTATCTCTCCAATAGAGCAAATTCAATTTCTACAAAAAATAATCCATAAAAAACTACCCGTGAGTCAAAAGGCTTATACCATGACTAAAAACATCATGTACATCCAGGAGTTGCCTGGCGGGTGGAAGCTTTATGGAAAAACGGGAACGGGTCGGCAGTTAACAAAAGATAAAAGCCAAAAATTGCCTTTGCAACATGGATGGTTCGTGGGTTGGATTGAAAAGGATGATCGTGTAATTACTTTTGCAAAGCATATTGCAGATAGTAAAGAGAATAATACTTTTGCCAGTTTTAGAGCGAAAAATGATGCTCTGATTCAATTGTTTAACCTCATTAATGAGTTGGAGAAATAATCTAAAAAATTATCGGATCAGGGCTCTTCTGATCCGTTTACCTAAATCTGCGAACTATATGTACGCACATTTCAGGAATTGTTGCTGCTTGTCAATGGTAGCTACAAAGTCCTGAACTATATCCTTAGTCATTAATTTCGCATTTTAGCTTGGATGATTGTCCGCTAACCCAGTTTAAAAATTCAATGAGATCATTAATTTCTTCCGGGGAAAGGTTTTTGCCTATCGGCGGCATGTATCCTCGCCCATCCTTTACAAGCTTACTGATATCAGAAGGTGTTAAGTAGCTCGTCACCATGCCTAAGTCCGGTGCGCGTCCTTGAGCACCCTTGTAAAATAGAGAGTGGCAAGTGGAGCATATATTATTAAAAATATGATGACCATTTTTTATAGACTCTGATTCATGCAAAGGATTTAAGAAACGAGAAAAAGCCAGGTCTTTTTTATTCACTATTTGCATCGAAATAACCTGATATGGCCAACTGGCAGGGTAGGTGCTTGTATTATCCCATACAATATAGAAAGGGCCGGGATTATCTTTTTTACCGTGTTGATTAATATAACTCCAACGACCATCTTTGGTGATGTCCTTGTCAGAAATTGTTTCGGGCGCTTCTTGATAAGCAAGATAGGCTTGACCTTTTGTCGTAAAATACAACAAGGGGGTTTGAGACATATAGTTATCAGCTGTTTGAGCTAATAATACCTGGTCTACATTGTTCTTTTGTAAATCTACTGCCAACAATTTTGTTAAAATCTGATTCATATCAAAAGCATAATATACTTTTTTCACATTATTATAAGCAGGATTAAAGGGGATGCTAACACGTATGGTTTTAAACTGTTTTTTAAGATCTGACAGCGTATATGCCTTATCGGCAATAATTATTTTAAGTTGTTTTTCTATTGAATTGGGTTCCCCAAAACAACATGCTGAAAGTAATACAAGGTTAATTGCATAAACCAGTAGAAACATTAATTTTAGGTTTTTATCCATAAGCCCTTCTTGTTTTTTTTGAAAACAATTCAGATTTTTTCTATCCTGTCACTAGTTATTATGGTTTATAATAGAAGCACTTCCAAGTGATGTTTCCCGGTAGGTAAAGTCATTTATATATAGAGTATAAAAGGAAAAGATAATCCAGGAAAAAATAATTTTGAATATAATATTGACATCTTCAACTATTTTAATTTAAAGTTGAAAGAGTTTTTATTTTATCACATAAAAGGTAGGTTTAAAGAGTCATGAAAATTACATCTTAAGTACGCCCAACTATAGGGCAAAGTGAACAAAGTCATTTGTGACTTTTTGTTTTTTACTGTCCTGGCAGACATGCTTAAGAGTAAATCATGAACCATAAACCGATTCAATTTAAAGACATCAGTCTTAACTTTTCGCATAAATCCTGTTTTCAAAACTTTAGTGGTGAAATCCATTTTGGCGATCGCATTGCACTAATTGGTCGCAATGGATCAGGAAAATCGATGCTACTCAAAATGCTTTGTGGGCTTTCTTTGGCTCCTGCAGGCGAAATTAAAGTACCCCGTGATGTTCGTTTTGGTCATTTACCTCAAGTGATTGAGGATTATCCTGATTTAAGTGGGGGTCAACGATTAAACCAGGTATTGAGCAAGATACTGTCCGATAAGCCTAATGTTTTATTGTTAGATGAACCTACGAATCATCTGGACAGCCGTAATCGTCGTTCTTTAATGCGCATGCTTAAGTATTATCCTGGGACATTGATCATCGCCTCTCATGATACAGAATTTATCAATACAGTCACAGATATTCTATGGCATATTGATTTAGGTCAAGTGACTGTATTTAGAGGAGCTTATTTTGATTATCAACAAATGCTTGAGGACAAAAAAGCATCGATTAAGCAGGGGTTATCAAGGATTGCACAACAGAAAAAAGAATCACATCTTGCTTTGATGAAAGAGCAGGAGCGTAATAAACGTGCGCGTGTTCAAGGTGAAAAGAAGATAGCTCAACGCAAATGGCCAACGATTCGATCTCATACAAAGCTCGGTTCAGCAATTACAACAGGCAATAAACGATTAAGTCACATTAACTATAAAAAACAACAATTGATCGAGGAGCTTTCCTCTCTAAATCTTACGGAGGTGATTCAGCCCAAATTTAAATTAAAGGGACTTGAGCATCATAAACTCTTAATCAGAATTCAAGACGCTTCTATTGCCTACGAGTCTGGCGTGATTCTTAAAGATATTTATTTTCACTTGAGTGGTTGCGAACGAGTGGCATTACACGGAAACAATGCTTCAGGTAAGTCGACCTTTGTCAAAGCGATCTTGGGGGATAGTCAAATTAAGCGGACGGGAGAGTGGGCTGTGCCTAATTGCAATACAATAGGCTATCTTGATCAGCATTATCAACATTTGAACCTTAATGAAACAGTCCTGGATTTAATGAGTTCTAAGATGCCTCATGCAACTTATGCAGAAATTCGTGCTCATTTAAATGATTTTTTATTTCGCAAAAACGAAGAAGTAGAAATTAAGGTCAAAAGTCTTTCTGGTGGTGAAAAGGCAAGGCTTTCTTTAGCATTGATTGCGGCTCAACCACCTAAACTACTTATTTTAGATGAGATCACTAACAATGTAGATTTGGAAACACGCACTCATATCATTGAGGTACTAAGTGAATTTCCAGGCGCAATGCTGGTTATTTCTCACGACCATGACTTTTTAGAATCCATTCACATTGAAACCAAGTATCAGATTCATCAAGGAAAATTATATGGTTTCAATGATGCCTATTTAGAGGTAATCCATCATGACTAATCGTTTGCCCAATCACTTGGGTTCTTTTGTGTGGCATTTTTTAAAACCATATCGAAACATAGTGATGTTATTTATCCTGTTTGCTCTATTGGCTGGGTTTTGGGGACCGTTTAATAGTTTATTGGTTAAATCTTTCATTAATACTTTAGCTGCAAAGGCAAGTAAGGATCTGTCTTCTTTGTATTGGATTGCTGGATTATTGGTATTGAACTTTATTGTTTTTGACAATATTACCTGGCGCACCCTTGGGTACTTGAACTATAAATATGAAGCTGTGATTAAAAACCAGATTATTAGCCAAACGTTTGAGTATGTATTAGGGGGTAGCACGCAATTTTTTCAGGATAATCTCTCCGGACGGATTGCCGATCAAATTACGACACTTGCAGATAATCTTGAGATTATTTTACATCGCGTGTCTGTAGATTTTCTTCGTGGTGCTTCATTATTGGTGGTTTCATTTATTACAGCCTATTTTGTTAATGTTTTGTTTTTCTATATTTTATTTCTCTGGTTCATTGCCTTTGCCTCATTTAGTATTTGGATGTCAGCACGATTAGTCCAATTGTCTGATAATCATGCAAGCTCTGAATCACAGCTTTCCGGGCAATTGGTAGATAGTCTGGCGAATCAATCCAACATTCGTATCTTTTCACGAAAAATCTACGAAGTGGAACGTATGAACGCTTTCTTTCGTATGGTACAACGGGCTTTTCAAAGAAAAGAGCTGTTTATTGTTTTGTTATGTTGCGCACAAGGTGGAATGATTGCAGTGATGATGGGTTTTGCATCGATTACTTTAATCCATTTATATGGCAAGGGTCTTGTAAGCATAGGTGATTTTGCCTTAATTCTTGGACTTTCCATGGAGTTGGGCCATATGATGTGGTACACCATGTACCAAGTGGATCAATTTAACCAAGCCTTAGGCAAAGCAAAACAAAGTTTAAATGCATTGGTGATACCCCACGAGATTAAGGATAAAGGCAATGCATCTCAATTAGTCGTTACTCAAGGACAAATTGAATTTTCCAGGGTGAAATTTCATTACCAAGGCGGTTATTCTCTGTTCCAGAATAAATCTGTAACAATTAAAGCAGGTCAAAAAGTGGGTTTAGTAGGTTATTCAGGCAGTGGTAAATCGACTTTTGTGAATCTGATTTTACGACTTTATGAGGTTGTGGAGGGGCAGATTCTTATTGATGGTCAAAACCTATCTGAAGTCACTCAAGAGAGTTTAAGGCAAGCCATTGCCATGATTCCTCAAGATCCAACACTTTTTCATCGAAGCTTAATGGACAATATACGCTATGGCAGGACGGATGCAACGGATGAAGAAGTTATATTAGCCTCCAGGAAAGCACATGCTCATGAATTCATAAGTCTTTTGCCAGAAGGCTATAAAACCCTGGTAGGAGAACGTGGGGTTAAACTTTCAGGTGGTCAGCGTCAGCGTATTGCGATTGCACGGGCTATCTTGAAAAATGCCCCGATTTTAATGCTGGATGAAGCCACGTCCCAGCTTGACTCCATTACAGAATCCAATATTCAAGAGAGTCTCTGGGAGTTAATGCAAGGAAAGACAACCCTGGTTATTGCGCATCGCTTGTCTACTCTTCTGCATATGGACAGAATTTTAGTCTTTGATAAAGGCCATATTGTTGAAGATGGGAATCATGACGAACTATTGAAGCGTGGTGGTTTGTACAAAACCTTGTGGAATGCGCAGGTTGGTGGCTTTTTGCCAGATCAACAGAATGAGAAAGGAGAGTAAGTTATGTCAGTCAAGCAAGAGCAGCATCTCATCAAAGTAGTACCTTATGATTCGAGTTGGTCTATGCAATTTGAACAGGAAGCAGAACAGATAAAAAAAGCGTTAGGTAATAATTGCATTGATATTCATCATATCGGTTCCACCTCAGTACCTGGTTTGGCTGCAAAACCAGTCATCGATATGATTCCAGTTATTTTAGACCTAAGCAAAGTAGATAGTGCCAATACTGCCATGCGAACACTTGGTTATGAAGCAAAAGGAGAATACGGTATTCCCTTTCGCCGCTATTTCCAAAAGGGAGATAATCAACGAACACATCATGCTCATGTTTTTGAGCTTGGAAACTCCGAAATTGAGCGCCACTTAAAGTTTAGGGATTGGATGAGATCTCATCCGGAAGATAGAGAAGCTTATGCGCGTTTAAAACAAGAGTTGGCACGCCAATATTCTGATGACATTACCGCCTATTGCTTGGGTAAAGAAGATTTTATTGCAATCATTGATAAAAAAGCAGGGTTTAATGGATTAAGAATGGTTAAGGCATTAACACCTCGTGAATGGGATAAAGTACGCCATTTCAGACAATTTTATTTTTTTGACAAGGCCGGTCTTTCTGATCCTTATACCTGGACTTTTGAGCATGATGCGCATGTTCATTTTGTTTTATTTCAAGGAAGCGAAATCATTGGCTATACTCATTTGCAATTATGGCCTCATAACAGAGCAGCACTACGTATTATCGTTATCGATGAGCTTAAAAGAAACCATCAATACGGTAACCGTTTTTTGACATTATGTGAAAAATGGCTCAAAAGTCAGGGCTATCAAAGTTTGCATGTTGAGTCGTCACCAGATGCTCTAAGATTTTATCGAAATAATGGTTATATCGATATGTCTTTTGATGATCCCGATGGCTATGAAGGTGATCCACGGGATACTGCAGTAGGAAAAATATTATGACTCAAATAGAAATTGTCATTAAAACACAGGAGTTATCCGACATCCCTGTTCTGGTTGATGCATTTCAGAAAGCAAATTGGCAAAAACCCGCTTCATTGTTTGAAGCCTATTACCAGGAACAGCGAAAGTCTCTTCGGATAGTATGGTTGGCTTATTCTCGAGACCAAATTGCTGGTTACGCTACTCTAAAATGGATATCGCAATATCAGCCGTTCGCTCATCAACAAATTCCGGAAATTATGGATTTAAATGTATTGCCCTCTTTTCGTAAACAGGGAGTGGGGACTGCTTTAATGCAAGCCGCTGAAGAAAAAGCAGCAGGCGAAAGTGATGTTGTGGGGATTGGCGTTGGTTTATATGGCGGCCATGATGGAGGATATGGGCAAGCTCAACGGCTTTATGTCAATCGGGGTTATATCCCTGATGGTTTAGGTGTAACTTATGGTTATAAGCCAACTGTCCCAGGGCAGACCTATCCTTTAGATGATGATCTCATTTTATGGTTTACAAAAAAATTAAGATGAAATGCTTGACCCTTACGTTACGTGAGTACTTATCTTTAAATGGAATCATTTGAGAGGACAGTTTAATGGCTTATACGGTAAAACAATTAGCAAAAATATCGAATGTAAGTGTGCGCACTTTACATTGGTATGATGAAATAGGCTTATTAAAACCAGCCTATCAAGGTGCTAATGGCTATCGTTATTATGAAGAAAAGCAGTGCTTAAAATTACAGCAAATTTTATTCTTCAGAGAGCTGGGATTCCCCTTGAATGATATTCAAAAGCTGCTTATGCAAAATGATTTTGACCACATCAAAGCATTGAGAGCGCATAAACAGATTTTGGAAAGAGATATCAATCGAAAAAATCAACTGATTGCAACGATTGATAAAACCATTCAACATTTAAGAGGTAAGCATAAGATGTCTAACGAAGAATTATATTATGGCTTTGATTCACAACGACAGAAACAATACGAAAGGGAACTAGTGAAAGAAGGGGTGGTCAGCCAGGATTGGATGGATAAGTACAAGAAAAAAATAAATCAATGGGCTCAGGCTGACAAAGACCGATTTATTCAGGAAGGCAAAGAGATTAATCAATTGCTGATTTCGGCTATTAATAATCAACTGAAGCCCTCTTCTCCAGAGGTGCAAGCCATTATCCACAGGCACCATGCCTGGGTAGGGTGGAATCCAACCAAGGAAGGATATATTGGGCTAAGTCAAAGATATTTGACTCCAGAGTTTAGGAAATTTTATGAGCAGCAGCATCCTGCTCTACTCGAGTTTATTATTGAAGGAATGCTATTTTATGCAAATAAAAACCTTTGATTGAGATGATAGAAGGGCTGGCCTTATCAGCTCTAAATGACATTGGATTGTTCTTATCTCATATCAAGGCAAGCGATTTACATATCTTGATCCATGGTATGTAAGAGAAGATGATTATTTGAAATCCATTTCACTTGTACAATTTAAAAAGCATTATACCGGCATTGCTTGTCAAATTTTAAAGAAGGAGCTTTTTTGAAGTTTTCTTGCTTAATAATTCATCTCTTAGTAAGTTGGGAAAATAATTACTCAAGAAATTTTGAAAAACTGCTTGACCCTATTGTTGCTATATACCTTACCTTTGTATTGAAGGGGGAAACACAATGACTCAATGGTTCGTAAAAGACTTAAGCCAATTAACAGGTGTATCGGTGCAAACATTACACCACTATGACCGCATAGGATTGCTTAAACCTTCATTACGACTTGCCAATGGGTACCGTGTTTACTCTGAGAAGGATTTATTGAAATTGCAACAGATTATTGCTTTGAAGTTTTTTGGTTTTGAGTTGTCGCAAATCAAAACCTTGCTTGCTGAAGAAAGTAATGCGCTCAGCCATTTTAATAGCCAGGCTCGGCTGTTAGAGCAAAAGGCATCCACTTTACTCGAGGGGGCTAAAACTTTGAGGCGCATTATTGACACTGTTGACAAAAATCAATCTATCCCTTGGGAAACCATTATTCAACTGATAGAGGTATATAAAATGACAGAACATCTTGAGCACGGCTGGGTGAAAGAAATATTCACGCCGGATGAATTAAAACAATACGTTGAGTTTGAAAAAGAAATGAAAGCCAATGCAACGCCTGAGCAAAAAGCGGCTATGGAAAACAATTGGTCTCAGTTAGTCAATGAGGTAAAAAATAATCTTAAGCAAGATCCTGACTCAAAAACAGGGGTTTATCTAGGGAAGAAGATAATGGATTGGGTTAATGGGGTATACGGTAAAAAATACGCCCATTTAAGAACCAAAAAATTTGAACAGGGCTTTGGGGAAGGGAAAGGTCTTGATGAGGTTGGATTAACACCAGAAATCGTATCATGGATGGATAAAGCGATGGATGCTTACTGGAGAGACCGAATCTACGGGATTCTTGAGCAAGTCGGGAAAACTTCCTCTTCAATTGTATTAAATCTTTGGAATGAAATGCTGGTTGATATGTATGGCGAGGAAACGTCACGTAAAAATGCCATATATGAAATCGCTTTAAATGACGATAAGGTTAGCCCTGAGGCAAAAGCATGGCTTAGAAATATTTTAAATTCCTAAAAATATCAACAATATTACTGGATCGGTATTGCTTTACCGATCCAAAAAACCACTAATTATTTATGGTCTTGCAAAATTATTTATCATTTTAAGCAGACTGACCATCCCCAATGTTTTAAAAATGAATTTTTATCCTCTTCAAACTGCATTGCCATTGTATTTTTCCCTAATAGCATCTGTTCAAGAGAATAACGACAATCTTCAAAAAATCGATGTAATCGATAGAATTCACAGAGACCTTTGTTGATTGTGAATTTAGGGGCCTTTGCACAGGACAAGCTGCCTTAATAAAACCTTAATATTCAAAATTTATAATTGCGTAATCTATTGTTTTATGTAATGCACGTAGAATGCAATTAAAGTCAGAAACAAAGAGTACTTTTCATGGAAAATACTCTAAATCGTCACCCGTAGTAGGTGCTAGAGTAAAAGAACTTGAGCTGATTTATACCCATAAGGAAATATTTGCTAATTACCAAAAAGTGGTATACGACCAGCAGAAATTAAACGTTATACCTCTTGCGTTTAAAGAAAAAGCGGATGAAATTTCAAAAGAAATATATGCAGCATATATTAAAAAGTATTCTGATCATGGGTTAACCATCGAAAATTCAGTAGATTGGAATAATGTTGGCTTTACAAGAACTTATCTATCTGACTTGGAGAACGAATGGAATACATGGTCCGTAGATCCTCTTGTAGCAACACCAAATGACAAATCTCATATAGAAGGACAAATGTATCGGCCGGCATATATCTGTGCTTTACACGAGTTAATGCATGTAGAAGAAATGACTCCGGGAATTTTAAAAGGTCAATATGCTCGATTTAAATCAGTAGTTGAGGTTCTAACCGTAACAAAAACTATAATTTTAATGGATGAAGTCTACAAGAAAACCCTTAATTTACCCATGGATATTGAAGTTGATTATGAAAATTCATTTAAATTATTTGGAAAAACTATTAAACAGGGAGAGTTTGCAAATTTTTATCGTACCTTAGAAGCTAAATACCCCTCTTTAGCAGAAGCGTTAGTATCAAAGCAGTCTTTAACTTTTTTAAATCAAACTAATGTTGAGCCAATGAATATTAACATGCAGGTATTAGGTGGTTTTTTGGCAGTAGTTGGTTACGCTGCGGTAGCCCTTGCGTTTCTTCTAAATAATGCATCTTTTGGTACTGTAGGACTGGTTGTAACAGGTTTGGGAGTAGCTTCTATTTTTGGAGGTGTTGGGTTATTTGCTAATGGTATATACAAAAATGAGCGAACAACAGACAATGAAATTTTAGACGCTTCAGCGTGTCTTGTACGGAATACTAATTCACCATAAAAATCGTCTTTGTTTCTTAACCCTCTGCATGGTTACCTTTTCTAAAATTTAGGTGGATCTATAGCTTCAGGCATCCCCAATGAAGTCATTTTATTATGAGGTTTCTGCAAATTTGCAGAAACCTCACGGATTACTCTACTGCATCAGGAATAGCTATCTCACATTTTCAGACTATATAAAGCATCTCTCCTTTGAGCATAATTGAATGAATATTTTTATTGTTTTTTGACACAATAACATGAATTTTCAAACTTTTATTTACTGTTAATATCTTAAGGAATAATTATAAATGAATTATCAATTTGAGCTTGTTGTAGATACAAAGCTTTTAGAACAACAAGATAAAATGATTCGTGATGGAATAGTGAATTTTAATGCTCCTTTTACAGGATCCAAGCCAGAGCGTTATTCAATCTATGTGAAAGATAACGAGAATAATATTGTTGGTGGGGCAATTGTGTATGCTCATAAAAGTTCGATATACGTTGATGTCCTCTGGGTTAGCGAAAAATATCGTGGGCAGGGTATCGGCGCTGAACTTTTACGAAGCGTTGAAACCGAAGCAGTTAAAAGAGGAATTCTTGAGTCAACATTAGATACTTTTTCTTTCCAGGCTGAAGGCTTTTATTTAAAACAAGGCTATAAGCATTTAGGGACTATTAAAAACTATTTAGAAGGGCATGATCGGATTTATTTGCGCAAAAAATTGAAGTAATTGTACTGCTTGGTTGTAGTTTAATCTGGCGCAGTCACGTTTGAAGGTGAGCTAAAATGGTATATATCCATAGAGATGGTTTTTGACCAGGATAAGCATTAGGAGAACTTTGTGATGACTTGAAAGACAAATTTCAAGTATACTGATATTCTTAATATTAAGAAAAACTTGTTTATCAATGAAATGAAAATTATTATAAAGGTCGGAACACAAAGTATTTTATCTGCCGATGGTAGTCCAATCTATTCTGTACTAAATAATCTTGTAAATCAAATTATCTATTTAAAGAACCTGGGGCATCAGGTCATTTTAGTAAGCTCTGGTGCTGTTGGTTCTGGTCGAAAAATAGCTAAAAATTCTTTGGGAAAAACATATGGCGATACAGTAGGAGAAAAGCAACTCTTGGCTTCCATAGGCCAACCCGAACTGATGAATCTCTATTCGAATTTGTTTAAAAATGAAAACATTTTAGTATCTCAGTTATTACTTACCAAGCAAGACTTCCATACTAGACAGCATTATTTAAATATTGCCCGGTTATTAACGGAGTTACTAAAACATCAAAATATTATACCTATTGTTAATGAAAATGATTCAGTAGCCATTGAAGAATTAATGTTTACTGATAATGATGAACTGGCAGGACTTATTGCAGCTCAAATTAATGCTGATTATTTAATACTCTTAACCAATGTGGATGGTGTTTTTACATCCCATCCCAATGATCCCGGGGCAAAACTAATTAATAGAATTGATCCCAATTTAGCTTGGCCCAATGTCTCTGCTGTAAAATCAAAATTAGGGCGAGGTGGTATGGTATCCAAACTGGATACTGCTAGAAAAATGGCTGGTTTAGGTATCAATACAGCAATCGCAAACGTAAATGTAGAATCCATTGTTCTAAAAATTCTGGATAGGGAAGCGGTTGGTACCATAATTCTTGCGAGCAAAAGAAAATCCAGCATAAAAAGGTGGATTGCTTTTAGCCATAGAACTTGCTTACCATCTATAGTAATTAATGATAATTTAATTGCTTTATTACGAAATGGTAATCGTGTGATGAGCATTTTACCAATAGGGATAGAAGATTTTCGTGGAGAATGCAAAAAAGGGGATTTAATTGATATTCTTAATTCTAACAATGAAAAGATAGGAGTTGGAATCGCAAGGTATGATTTTTTAAGATTAAAGGACTATCTTAGACTTCAAAATAAGCCAGCTTTTATACATTACGATCATTTGCATATTCTATAGGTATCAAAATGAATACTCATGTTGTTAACCAATTAAGAGCCGCTAAAAAAGCCACTACTGATCTTAGCTTAATACAAAGTGATACCCGAACAGAAGTTTTAAAGACATTAGCGGCTAATTTAGAGAAGCACCTTGAAAATATAATACAAGAAAATCAAAAAGATTTAAGTTTAATGCCTGAGCAAGATCCTAGATATGATCGTTTATTATTAAGTAAAGAGAGAATTTTGTCATTGGCTAATGATGTGAGAAAAGTAGCTGATTTACCTAACCCATTAGGAGTTAACCTCCTTGAAAAGTCCATGCCAAGTGGTTTGAGTATTAAGAAAATCACAGTACCTTTAGGTGTCATCGCAGTCATTTATGAGTCAAGGCCTAATGTAACTATCGATATCTTCAGCCTATGTTTTAAATCTGGGAACGTTTCTATTTTAAAAGGTGGAAAGGAAGCATATTTTACTAATAGTTATCTGGTTTTATTAATTAAAAATACATTAAAAAATTTTAATATAAACACAGATCTTGTTTGTTTATTACCACCAGAAAGAGCCTTGATGACTCAATTATTAAATGCCACGGGTTTTGTTGATTTATGTATTCCAAGAGGGAGTCAGAATCTAATAAATTTTGTTAGAGACAATGCCAAAATACCTGTTATTGAAACGGGGGCAGGCATCGTGCATACCTATTTTGACAAAAGTGGAGATTTGGAAAAAGGTAAAAAAATTATTAACAACGCTAAAACCAGAAGAGTAAGTGTTTGCAATGCATTAGATACTTTGATTATACATACTGATCGTTTAAAGGACTTGCCAGAGCTTGTGGAGGCATTATCTAAAAATAATGTGATTATATATGCCGACAAGGAAGCCTATCAGGCTTTAGATAAGAGTTACCCTGAACAACTTTTAATGAGGGCAAAACCACAAGATTTTGGTCATGAATTTCTAGACTATAAATTAGCAATAAAAACGGTACCCAATATACAAGCAGCTATTGATCATATTCAACAATTCAGTTCCCATCATAGTGAGGCTATTATTGCAGAAGAGGAGTCTGCAATTGATAAATTTCTAATTGAAGTGGATGCTGCAGCGGTCTATGCCAACGCCTCTACTGCATTTACAGATGGTGGGGAGTTTGGATTAGGGGCTGAAATTGGAATTAGTACGCAAAAAGTTCATGCGCGAGGGCCCATGGGATTAGACGCTTTAACAAGCTACAAATGGGTGATAAGAGGGACAGGACAAATTAGAAATTAGGTACAACCATTTTTTTCAACGCCGCCCCCAATAATGATAACAACAATAATCTGAATTAGTTTCGACAAAAGCCGTGCATGCCTATGATTTAAGGTGTTGCACGGCCTCTTTTTATTTTAGAGACGGAATTTTAGACACATCAGGCTCAGCTTGAGTCCTTTTATTGCTCTGGATGCATTCAATCGTTTCAATTGTGGTTTTCAGTTGAGACCCGAAAAACCCAATTGGATTTTTAGGCTTCTGATTGGTTTCCAAGAAGGAAAGAATATGAGCAGCCACATCCCTTTGTAATACGGGTAGTGCGGGTAATGCAGGATTGTCTGTTGGGTAATTGCCTTGCGTCAATTGGGCAACTGATCCCAAGGCTCTTGCCAGCTGAGACTCTCCATGGCCTGACAAAATAAAGCGATGTCTCTGTTCACCCAAATTCTCAAGAAAGGCATCTATTTGTTTGTAGGTTTTATTGATAAAAAGACCATTATTGCCAAGACGAACCGTTTTTACATGATTAGGGATTTGCGCCAGAGTTTTCGCCAGGTCAACAGCATTGAGAATAAAAAGCCCATTACTGCTTAAATCAAGCTCAGTGACATTGTTTGGAATATTTTTTAGAACCTTACCCAGGCCGTCAGCACCTAGCTCATAAAGGTCATTACATCTCAAATCAAGTATGACGATGCTCTTTGGAAGTACAGTTAGCATGGTTGTCAGACCATCAGCACCTAACTCACAAAGGTCATTACATCTCAAATCAAGCATTATGATACTCTTTGGAAGTCCAGTTAGTGCGATTACCAGGCCATCAGTGCTTAGTTTATTAAGGTGATTCCAGCTTAAATTAAGTGTGGTGACGTTCTCTGGAATACCTTTCAGTGCCTTTGCCATGTCGTCAGCGCCCAGATAATAAAGGTAATTGTCGCTCAAATTAAGCGTGGTGATGCTTTTTGGAATGCTGGTCAGCGCTGCTGCCAGGCGATCAGCGCTTAGTTGATAAAAGCCATTGTCGCTCAAGTTAAGCGTGGTGACGCTTTTTGGAATGCTGATCAGCGCTGCTGCCAGGTGTTCAGTGCTTAGTTGATAAAGACCATTGTCGCTCAAATTAAGCGTGGTAACGCTTTTTGGGATTTTCTGCATCGTCTCTATTAGGCCATCAATACTTAGTCGATCGAGATCCAGGGATGATAAATCAAGCCTTGAGTCGCTTTGAGTAGAACAAGCGTTAATTCGTTTAATCAACTCATTTTTTATATATAGAATTTCTGTTGTAATCATGATGTTTACCTTATTACTATGCCTTGACACTCATGATCTGCAGGACTTGGCTCAACGACTGATGCACAAAAAGAGATTGCCTTATGCGACAAGTCATGCAGAAAAGCGTTTGCATTTGGGGTTAAAAAATAATGGGTTGTTGATGTACAACCAAAGGTTTAGGGAAGGTAAGCGTCAGGAATGAGCTTGTGACTCGGGAAGCGAGCCTGAGTATAAAAAGCACCAAAGGCATTGGTTTGCCAAAGAGTTTTCATGATACAACAACGCGTTGTGTTAATAATAGTATTGTATTATATCAACAAATGATTTATTGTAAATCATATAGAGTTGTATTTGGTCTTTTGTGCATGGGGTTGGCTTTGATTATTAGATTCATAATCAATGACCCACTTGGTGCTATTGGGAGCGTTGAACAAAGCTCATATATCCGACAAAATTGCCGTTGTTAAAAAAAGCCGACACCACGCAAGACCAGCTTGCTTCAATTCAACTGCGACAAAAGCCACGTATACAGAATTTTCTGCTAGAGTATCCATTAATCGCCCTGTTTACCCCCATCATCCTGTTGTCAACATACCACAAGAAATGCCTGTGACTGTTTTTCTTAAAAGAGGTAAGTCTTTCCTTTTCATAGCTTCAATCTGAATAAGATTCAAAGGGTGAATCAGGGTTGATCTTAATTGGATGCTTTCTCCAAGCCAGGGTTGATGAAAACAAAAATCTTTCTCACCCGTTATTTGATAGAAGAATAGGACGGTTGACTCCAGTTCCGATTGAAAAGGCTTGAGATATTCATTGGAGCCAGTCAATTGATATAAATACTGTTCCCAGATAGGGAGATAAACCTTGGAGAGTGTTACACCTAATTGCTTTACAAAAGCAGCAAAAAGAGCATTTTCTTTATAAAGAGCCTTAAGTCTGTTTTTTTCAATGCCATTTAGCTCTGACCAAGTGGAACCTATACCCCACCAGGTTGGGAAAAGAAGCCGTGTTTGAGTCCAGCACAGAATCCATGGGATGGCGCGAAGCTTTCGTTGATCAGGGCCTGATTTTCGTTTGGTTGGACGAGAGCCAATTTTCAATTCTTTCAGAAAATGATAAGGGGAAGCTTGTTCTACTATTTGCCAAAACCAGTCACTTTGGATAAGTGTTTTATATTTCTGGCTAACTCTTGTCGAAAACAAGGACAACTCTTCCGGATAATCATTGTCATTGCTTTTGCCTTTCTGCGAATAGATATCAAGAAATTTGTCAATCTGACTTTTGAGTATGGAACTGGAACCAAAGAGTCTTGCTACCATTTCTCCCTGGACAGTTACTTTATAATTAGACATCATTTCCTTCGACCAGGAAGCGGTTTGTTCTTTGATATCCCCGCCTCCTCGTTCAATACTGCCACCTGAACCATGAAAAAAGATGGGACGAAGGTTTTTATTTTCCAGTGTAGACTGAATATTTTTTAAGCTTTTCGCAATCATGAGTCTAGAGGGCAGTACCCCATTTTCTTTAGACGAGTCGGAATAGCCCAACATGACTTCATAGTTTCCATCCCACTGCCTGAGATGCTTCTGTCTAATATCTTCAGTGATTGAATCATTTAAAATTGTATCCGCGTTAGTGAGAGCAAGTTGATTTTCAAACAAGGGAACAACCGGCAGGGCGTAGCTTTTAAAAACTTGTTTAACCAGGTTAATTCCATTTTTTATATCCTCAGCGGATTCAACCATACTGAGGATAAAACCTCGTATATAGTTTTTAGGATCAGTCCCATGAGTTATAGAGTGGACTTGTTCAAGCATTTTGGTGATGGT
The DNA here is from genome assembly GCF_000586315.1 of Legionella pneumophila subsp. fraseri. Classification (GTDB taxonomy): domain Bacteria; phylum Pseudomonadota; class Gammaproteobacteria; order Legionellales; family Legionellaceae; genus Legionella; species Legionella pneumophila_B. The sequence continues at coordinate 139,892 of NZ_JFIM01000001.1, forward strand.
TGTTTTTTTTATGCTGGTTAAACTCTCTTTTACAATGGCTGAGTCTTCTCTAAGTTCTATAGGCATGACCAGGGCGGGATACAGATGAAAAATACTAGAGATGATGGAGAATTGTTCGGGTTCGAAATTTAAAAATTTTAGTGTATTTGATTGTATAGCAGTTAATTCCTTTTTGAATGCTGATACCTTTTCATGATCTTTTGGTTGTATTTTTTTGAGACCATTTGCTTTTTTAACAAGCTGATCAATCTGATCTGCCAAGAATTTGTTTTTATTTAATGCAGTTGAAAGCTTGATGATTCCCAGTACTTCTTTCAAGCATTCCTGAATATAGGCAATAAAAAAAGAACGGGAAAGTTCGAGACTTTTAAGCATGATTTTTTCATTAACACCTGAGTGCCCATCCTTATCTCCTCCTACCCAGGTGCGTAATTGAATAGGAACACCTTTTTCTAAAAAGGAATGATACAGTTTGATGTTGAGTGGATGGAGCGCGTATTGATAGATGTATTGAGCCTCGTCTTCTACGCTTGGTTTTTCATGATAGGAAATATTAATTTGAAGCGAGATTTTAAGCATTTGATCAAGATGAGATTCATTCATCAGATAGGGGGATTTAAGAACTTCGACAAGATAGTCACGAATTTCTTTAAAAAGCTTTAAAAATTCATTGGTACGAGCTTCTGTTGGATGCGCTGTCAACACATAATGAATGCCTTGAGGAAAGTCAGAATAAATTTGTTCTTTTCTTTGGTTGATACGAAAAATGCGATAGGCATTTTCACAGGTATTAATCAGCTCCATCATGAGAGAAAAACCATGAGCTATTTGATAAAGCTGCTTTTTATCGAGCTTGGAAAGCTCCATTTGAAGGTTATGAAGAACTTTTCCAAGTGCAAACGACTCACTCCCGATTGTGTCTTGCATGGATAGTCGAATTTGCTCAATTCTTTCGTATGTTTCTTTTCCATAGACTTCTGCAATGGCTTTCTTTAAGCGGGTAAGAGACCAGAAAACCATGCGGCTGAGCTCTCTTGGCAAATGCGAAACATCTTGTTTCATCCAAAACTCCAATTTATTTGAAAGGTTTATTTTGTGGAAGAGTGCCCTCTTTTCGTTATCGCAGTAGACACCTCTTTGTGTACTTCTTAAGTTGGTTCTCAACGAATTCTGGCGCAACTATTCAAGAATACCTTCATCTGCGATTGTAATATACTTAATTTACCCTGGAAAATACTTTTATTTATTAAGGCAGCCCATAATCAATGTTCTATGAAAAATACTACCGCTTTTCTAATAAAATAATATCCGAACCACGGATATGCGATATTTTTTTTGCTGTTACTGATGTTTCCTGCAGGACTTTTTGTATATCAGAAAATAAATCCAGACCATGCTGTTGTAACGGTCGTAATAAAAAATAAGCCCTACCTTTGTTTGCAAGCGAATTTTCCAGCGCTCGAATATAATGTTGAAAGGAGCTGTCTAAATAAAATCTGCAACGATTTTTAAATTTGGAAGGAGAAAGCATTCCATGGCCTGGTTGGAAATAGGGTGGATTACTGATAATCAAATCAAATGTGCCTTCCCATTTTTTTTCATGTAGTTCATCATAATTTAAAAGGTGCCAGCGAAGTTGCAATTCAGGTCGATTAACGTTAGCTATGTTTTGATAAAAATATTCAGTATAAATATCCTGGATCTCAATAAAATCAATCTGCCGGATTGCTTGAAGATGCCATGATAGTTCAATTCCAATAACTCCACAGCCTGCGCAGAGATCTAATACTCTTAATGAGCCAAGATCTCTATAGGGTTTTAATTGTTTGGCGACAAATTTCGCCAGGTGAATTGAATCAAGACTGAAATGATATTCGTCAGGTTGTTTGTAATTGTATGTAAAATGGATATTTGGTTCGTTCTGCACGGCATCAATCATTTTGAAATTATTTTCTCTTTATCATCGCCTTAAAATACCTTATTCCTTTGTATGTTGCACTTTTAATTAATTTTTCAAATATATTTCATTTAAATATCTTATTCATATACTTATCAATATGTCCTTTTATGGACAATTGTCTTTTCAGAGACTATAATATAGTTGAAAGTACCCTGGAGTTTTACTATGCAAACGAATACAAGCTCTTTACAAAACATACCGGATGACGTGGTGTGGAAATCTTTAACTAATCTTGTAGAGCGTTTTGATCTAAAAGAAAGTGAAGCCCGTATTTTAATGGGAGATATGCCTCGCTCCACATACACTTCCCATAAAGCAAAATTAAACAGAGATCAAAAAGAGCGAGTTTCTTATCTTCTGGGGATTTATAAGTCTTTACGCATATTGTTTGAAGACGGAGAGCAAGCCAGAACCTGGATTAATCGTAAAAATAACTTACCTCCATTTAACGGTTTAACTCCAAAAGAATATATGCTGGAAGGAGGGATAGTTCGTCTTGCAGATGTGAGGAAATTTCTGGATTTCTGGAGAGGTTATTAGGATGTACTCCTATATAGATTTTAGTGAAAAAGTGCATAGATTAATACCCTCTAAATTTCCTCCTGTAACTTTATTCGATTGGGCAGATTCTGCGGAAGAGCTCGAACAAATAGCTCTACTTGAAGGTCTAACCAATGAAAGAATACTTGCAGAGCTCGGTAAAATAAATTTGATAGATAAAGAGGATTGGATCGGTGGTCCCGGATCTACTCCGATTATGGCTGCTTTTACACATACTGGATTTGAGTCAAGATTTAGTGATGGCAGTTTTGGTGTTTATTATGCGGCTTCATCACTTGAAACAGCAATAAAGGAAACTTGCTTTCATCGAGCAAGGTTTTATAGTGCGTCAAATGAAAAACCTTGCTCGATCTCAATGAGAGAATATGTGGCTACTATAAAAAAACCTTTAATAGATATTAGAGATAAAAGGTATAAAGAGTTATTTAATCCTGATCCAGCTTATTATGGTAAAAGCCAGGAGTTTGGAAAAAAAGTTCATGAGAAAAAAGAATGGGGGTTGCTGTACCCAAGTGTAAGAAATTTAAACGGCTTATGTATGGCTGTATTAAGGCCTCCAGCACTTACCCTACCAAGACAGGGATGTCATTTAAGATATATTTGGGATGGTGAAAAAATTTCAGATGTTTATAAGGAGAGTAAAATTGCAAATGTTTAAAATATAGTCTATTAAAAGAAGGTAATTCTATTATCAATAGATTTTCTTATTTATTTTTTCACTTTGTGTCTTTCTCTTTTAATGCATAAATACATCAAACAGAAGTGAGGTCAATCTACTTTTTTGCCAGTTGTTTTCACACTGATTTTTGCTGGAGCAAGGTTGTTAGTAATACGGAAGACCGTTCTATCTACTCGTCTTTGAAGCATGATTTCAACCATTACGGTTTCATTCGGATGAAGTATTTTGTGAATGTCAGCAAGCGATGAATGAAAATCAAGTAACCTGTAATAGGCAAGAGCTTGGTCACTTGATTCAGGATATGCTTTAACACGGAACCCAAGGTTACCCTGCATTTTTGGGGTATTAATTCCACCTTCCATGATATCGTAGTCAAGAAAATAAGTCAGTTTCCCTCGATTATTCAGGTTTCGCTGACGATCTATGAAGAAACCTGCAGGAAGTGCCTGCTCGCTGTATTGGGGGCCAGCAGTTAGATAAAGATCATAATCGACAAGGTGATTGCCTCGGTCATCAATAAGCCGGAAAATAATCATAGAGTAGCGATTGGTTATATACTCGCGTTTAAAGACAAGTGTTTTCACAAATTCCGTATGCTCATTTTTCTGAGTTTCTTTAGTAATCTTATCCAGCTCTTGTACTAACGTATTATACGAGTCACGACTTTTTACTTGCAGGCATCTCAAGACCCATATTGCTGTGGGGTGAGTTGCTGCATTGGCTATTGTAATACTACGGATGATCCCGATATTTTTACCAGAATGCGATAGTCCTGGCAGAACCCCAAATGCCATTGGCTGTGTTCGTGTCATTTTGGCGACAACAAGACTTTCACCGTTATCCCCTTCCTGATGTAATTTCAATAGACTATAATTCATATTTGTTGCAGCGACACGTACCACACCATCAGATCCTGCTTCTCCCGTGTAAGAGTTTAGTGCATCATAAAGTTGGCGATCAATTTTCTGGCCAGTAAGTACAAAGCAATAGATGCCATTAGCAGTGCAATCGTAATCAAGCCAGCTTTCATTAAGTTGCCAGCTCATGTTACTTCCAAGTTCAAGCCAATCAAGTACATATTTTCCCGGTTCGACACCTTCAAAAAAACTTTTTATACGAGCTAGCCGGGATTTACCAAGTTGAGCAAGAGCAGAACCATGGTTTGCGGGGGCCAGCATGATAAAATGACTCAACGGACATTTTGCAAGATTATTCTTAAAGTATAAATCCATCCATTTGCGGACAATTGGGCCGCCAGTAGAGTGCGTAATACAGGCAAAACGCTCCCCATCTCGAAGCTTATCAGCAATTTCATCACGTAGCGCTTGATCAAATGCACGTGCTATATCGTCAACCGTCACCGTATCATCAAAACTGATGTAACGCCCAAGATAAACATTGCCGACTTGAATATCCAGCTTTCCCTGTTTGCTCTGATTTTCAAGCCATTGAGGAAGTTCCCCATAAGTATTGGTATGCGTGACACTCCAGCCATGGACGAAGATAACAATCATAACGCTCCTTGAATCGTTGGCTCACAACAAGACATTGTTGAGTAACTTGATGATATTAGATTATTTTATACTCAATCCTCAAGTTTTTAATTATGGCTACAGAATTTTCAGTGTTAAAAAATAAGCAGCCTTTTAATGAATATTTTGCCTACTGTTAAAAGACAAGAGCTCTATAAGCTTGAATGATATCTTTTTGAAATACTTTTCATCAATTTTATTCTAATTAATTAACTGAAAGGAAATCGATTGTTTATATATGACTTATACAAAATTTCTAGTTGATTCAACGACCTCTTATGCGGCTTAGAAGTTTTGAAAATTATAGATTAAGAGTTAGAGTGCTTTGTGGTTGATTGAAGTGCCCCCGGATTTGGGGAAGAGCCAATAATTATAGAACTCGTGTTAGGGTGTTGTGTTGTTAAATGGTGAGTGCCCCCGTAATTGGGCTGTCTCTTGATCACATCTTCATCAATTCGGCAGCCATCCTAAATCCTTCTATTCGCTCCTTCAAGCGGAACCATCCTTTCCAGATAGTAGACCAAGCAGCCTTTCCAGTCCCTTTAGAGTCAGTCCAGCCGCCTAAACGCGCTATTGCTTTATAAGCCCAGCCAGCGGTAGGTATTATTTCAGGTAATGATTTTCTTTCAACACTGTTCCATAATACCTTCCATTCCGTATCAGTCAGTAATTCATCGCAAGAACTATTCTTCTCATCGATATCTAAAATAGTTGGATATTCAAAATACTCTTTTAATTGAAGTAAACGAATGGCTATAAAAGAGAGAATAACAATCATCTTTTCTAAATGATCAATGGATTGCATACGCTGCTCTTCAACTCCTGCACCCGATTTCCAGGCTTTGTGAAAATCCTCAATGCGCCATCTCATTTCATAATAACGCGTTATTTTACGAGCGCAAGAAAAGCTTGTTATGGGTTCTGTGGTTAATAAAATCCATTCAAGTCCTTCATTTTCGATACAATCTTGTTCTTTAGCAATAACAACATTTACTGTTATGGGTTTTAATTGACGGTCTTTAGCTCTTCTCATAGACGGAGAAAAAGTTACCTGAAGAGTTTTTAGTTCAAGTATAACTTGGCGTTTTTTTCTTCCTGCTTTTTGGGCGACTTCAATTGTGTAATGACCTAAGACGATAGCTTTTGATAAATGGTCAAACAAATAACCCTGACCTTGCTCAAGTTTTCGATTATGGCTTGCTCTAACAATAAAACGTTGATGGTGCTCTAGTTTATATTGAATGTATTCAAAAATGTCAGCCTCTCTATCACACACTGAAATAACATCAGTAATTTTTGTGCCTAGACGACTTTCTAGTTCTTGCGTATTCTTTTCCCATTTATAGCTTTCTTTCTCACTGTATTGCCTGACACGTCGATGGGCTTTTTTACCTCTTTCTTCGACTGCCCTGCACCAACGATTTTGAGCGATTAAACCAATCGTTTTCTCTTTTTCAGCATCCATTAATAGGGTGGTATGCACATGAAATCCGCGATTACTTTTTTCTTTAGGTCCACCTAAATCACCTAGCGCTTCTTTCACTTGATGGGTATAAGATAAAGTAGTGGTATCTTCAATAGCTAACAAGGTAGAAACTGACTGCGATAGCCAGCTTGTCACCTGATAACCCCCATTTGCAATGTGGGCAGCACTAACGCGTTTATTGCGCAAAAAGCGATAACTACCTTCTAATAGCGCATCTTGTCCTTCACAACTTGCAGATAAGGAACTGCCCGGCAATGAGGATAATTGTTTGCCCATTTGGATTAAGCGTTTTGTTAGCCGCTTATCACCTAAATCAACTGAACCAAAAATCGCTTCAGACCAGGCCGTTGCATCTTCAATCGTAAGTTCCATCCATCACCGCCGAAAAGGTGAATTTGATCATGTTTCTTTCGTTTAGGCAAGATGTGTAGAAGATTCAGGTAATTGGGAAAGAGCCAAAGAGCATTAAAAATGGCGCGCCCGGAAGGATTCGAACCTCCGACCCCCTGGTTCGTAGCCAGATACTCTATCCAACTGAGCTACGGGCGCGTTGATTGGCGGAGAGAGAGGGATTCGAACCCTCGATGGGATTTCTCCCATACTCCCTTAGCAGGGGAGCGCCTTCGACCACTCGGCCATCTCTCCAATCAATGGTAGCGGAGTATAACAGGTATTTAACATGCGTCAATAATTCTTATTGTATAAAGTGATGAAATTCAAAATTGAGCATAATAAATATCATCAATGGATATAAAAATATCAGCAGATTTTTTTTAAATGTATTTGTGTTATGACACTATCTATTAAAGGGGTTTAAAGGATTGTTATGTGGTATGACATTTTATTGGAATATTTAGGTGAAAAAATTTGCCCATCAAATAAGGAAAAAGCCAGGTTATTGATAAGTCAGTTATTAAAATTATTAAAAGAAGATCCTGATTTCGGAGAAAATTTTGAGCCAGAATTTATTTTTGGTGTGATGGTTGCGCTTTATGACTATTCAACAAATCATGGAAATCAAAACGTATCTTTAGATGAGTTTGGTAAATATTGCATAGGACTAATTATGGTATTTTCCAAAATATCAGACGATCTATCCATTTATTGTTCTGATTTTACATATATCTTATCAGATAAGACCATTTTACAAGAATTAAAAATTGAAGGGGAATTAGCTACGATTAGAAAAGATTATTTAAAGAAAAAAAGAACAAACCCGGAGGTCACTCCATTTGTTGATCAAAAAGATGTAGCAAATCCTTTCGAAATATACAAAAAGATAGGTGAATTAGCCAAGATAGATCTACTGAAGGATTTGGAAAACCGTACACTTGCCTATCTGAATTTCTCAGTAAAAATCCAGACAGAAAAAATAGCCGACATGCTAAATGATTTATTAAATCGTGTACAAAATCAGCAAGTTATAGTCTCTGAACTGTACCAATATCTTCTACCTTATAAAGGCAAGGATGATTTGTTCGATGCCTTGATATTTTCACTCAAAAGAGAATTAAAAAAATTAAGTCATAATAATTTCTCTCCTAAAACACAGCCTTCCAGCATATCAAAGATAAATCTCGTGCTTGTTCCAAGTTTAAAAATTGACCAACTGCCTAGGCACAATCCAGAAATAGTGAATATTTGTGAAAAATTGGAAAACTATGTCTTCAAAGGGTCCAGTAAGAAGGGTTCATTTTTTTCAGCAAAAAATTATTGTAATCATACCAAAGAAGTAAATGAGATAGTGCAAAAAATATTGAAGGGAGACCTTTTAACAATAGAAGCAATTCTTGATGAATTAGCTAAAATTAATATAGAGAATCGCAAAGATGAGTTGATTTTACTTATAAAAGAGTTACAAAATGAAAGGGGCTGTATAAGAAAACTTTAATAGGATAAAGTTCAAAGAACACATATTTCCAGGAATGATTTAAGTAATTAAATTTCATCAAAAAATCATCTTAAGATTTCCAAAATATCAAGAATACTGCTAATCTTTGAAGCTATTGATTTTAGTATAGATTCTTATGCAGAGGCCCTAACAAGGAGGACTAATGAAACACCAGTCGAATTTAAGTGGTCGTAACGTTTATGTCGTCGATGGAAGTCGAACGCCGTTTCTTAAGGCAAAAGGAGTAGGTCCATTTTCTGGCTCAGATTTGGCAGTAGCTGCAGGAACAACTTTGTTAAATCGCCAACCGTTTTCCCCGGACGAACTTGATGAGGTCATTATTGGTAGCGCTATGCCTGGACCAGATGAGGCCAATATAGCCCGAGTGATTGCTCTGCGTTTGGGATGTGGCGATAAGGTACCCGCATTTACCGTAATGAGAAATTGTGCTTCAGGCATGCAAGCATTGGATAATGCCGCAATTCAAATTGCTACAGGGCGCAGCAATTTGGTTCTCGCTGGCGGAACAGATGCTATGAGTCACGCACCGTTATTATTTAATGAAAAAATGGCTTCCTGGCTGGCAAACTGGTTTGCGGCTAAAAGTATGGGGCAAAAGCTGGCTTTAATTACAAAGTTTAAACCTTCTTATCTGGCTCCGGTAATCGCTTTGCTCAGAGGCCTGACTGACCCGATAGTCGGATTGAATATGGGGCAGACAGCTGAGAAAGTGGCTTATCGATTTGGTATTACAAGAGAGCAAATGGATGAGTTCGCTACTCAAAGCCATTTAAGAATAGCTAAAGCTTACGCTGAAAATAGAATGTCAGAAGTAGCCCCAATCATAGATTATAAAGGATGTATATATCCTCAAGATGATGGGATTAGGGCAGATTCTACTGTGGAAAAGTTGTCAAAACTAAAACCTTTTTTTGACAAAAAATATGGCATGGTCACCCCAGGTAACAGTTCACAGATAACTGATGGTGCCTGTTTGTTGCTATTAGCCAGCGCTGAGGCTGTAAAAAAATATGCTTTACCGGTATTAGGTCGAATAGTTGATTCACAATGGGCTGCTCTAGATCCCTCTCAAATGGGTTTGGGTCCTGTTCACGCGGCAACCCCTATATTAGAAAGACATAATTTAAAGCCACAAGATTTGGATTGTTGGGAAATCAATGAGGCCTTTGCCGCTCAAGTCTTAGGGTGTTTGGCTGCATGGGATGATGAAGAATATTGCAAAACACAGCTTGGTCTTAAGGAAGCAATTGGGGCGCCATCGCTGGAGCGACTCAATCGGGATGGTGGAGCAATTGCTTTAGGTCATCCTATTGGTGCCAGTGGGGCTCGTATTGTATTGCATGTTCTTAAATCTTTAGAGCAAAGAAATGAGTCACGAGGTATGGCAGCAATTTGTATCGGAGGTGGTCAGGGAGGAGCTATGTATCTTGAACGAGTAACTGAGGTGAAAGGACATGAATAATTATAAACATTGGGATTTGCAGCGAGATAAAGATGCCATTCTGTGGCTTGGATTAAATAGAAGGGATGCTGCGGTTAATAGCATTAACGAAGAGGTATTGGATGAGTTAAACAGCTTGTTACATGAAATATCACATGATAAAAAAGCGATGGGATTAATTATTTATTCACTCAAGGAAAAAGGATTTATTGCTGGCGCTGATGTTAATGCTTTTTCACAATTTGAGAGCTCTTCACAAGCAGTTGATTTTTTACAGAAGGGACAAGCTGTATTTGCCCGTTTGCAAGCCTTATCAATTCCAAGTGTTGCGATGATCGATGGTTTTTGCATGGGCGGTGGTTATGAGTTAGCCTTAGCCTGTACTTATCGAATTGCAACAGATGACAAAGACACCCGTATTGGTTTGCCTGAAGTGATGTTGGGCATTCATCCAGGATGGGGTGGTACCGTGCGTTTGCCGCAGCTAATTGGTGGTTTCAAAGCATTATCACAAGTCATATTGACTGGCAGTGCAATACCTTCTGTAAAAGCTAAAAGCCTCGGTATGATTGATGAGGTAGTACCTGTTCGTCAGCTAAGAAGAGCGGCTGTTTATTTTATAAAAAATAAACCACCACGACACAGACCATCGTTTATTGAAAGTTTAACGAATAGTTCCCTGCTTAGAAAACCTATCGCTTACCTGTTGCGTTATAATGTAGCCAAGCGAGTTCGCAAAGAACATTATCCTGCACCATATGCTGTGATTGATCTGTGGGAAAAAGAGGGAGGAGTGGGTGAGAGAGCTTATCTTAAAGAAGCGGATTCTATAGAAAAACTTGTATCCCAAAGCGATACTGCCAAGAATCTTATCAGAGCATTTTTATTGCGTGAGCGATTAAAAGGGTTTGCCAAAGACAGTCAGTTCAAAGCTGTTCATGTTCATGTGATTGGAGCAGGGGTTATGGGAGGGGATATCGCTGCCTGGTGTGCTTTGCGAGGTCTTCAGGTCACATTACAGGATAAATCTTATGAACAAATTGCCCCTGCAATAGGGAGAGCACATAAACTTTATAGTAAAAAATTGCGTAAGCCGAGATTGATCCAGGCAGCAATGGATAGATTAATCGCAGATCCCGAAGGGCATGGTGTAAAACGAGCAGATGTCATTATTGAGGCTGTTTTCGAGAATTTGGCCGTTAAACAGGAAATAATGAAAACTGTGGAAAAAAATGCCAAAAAAGATGCGATCATAGCGACAAACACCTCTAGTATCCCACTTGATGAAATCAGTAGTGTAATGAGTAAACCAGAACGTTTGGTAGGCATTCATTTCTTTAATCCTGTAGCTAAAATGGATTTGGTAGAAATAGTAAGCAGCTCATCTACTGCAAAAAAGATTCAGCAGAATTCTTGTGCGTTTGTCAATCAAATTGGCAAATTACCCTTGCCCGTCAAATCAAGTCCTGGTTTTTTAATAAACAGGGTACTCATGCCTTATCTGATGGAATGTGTACAGTTATTGGATGAGGGATATAGTGCAGAGACAATAGATGAAGCAGCATTGCAGTTTGGTATGTTTATGGGGCCTGTAGAACTCGCTGATACTGTAGGAATGGATGTTTGCCTTGCTGTGGCTGAAAATCTGACCAGTCATTTTGGTGGTACCATACCACAAAGATTACGTGATTTAGTAAAAGAAGGTAAACTGGGCCGTAAAACCGGAGAAGGTTTTTATAAATATAAAAATGGCAAAGCAATTAAGAAAAAAGCCCCAGCATATGTCGATAAGACCATTGCGGATAGATTAATTTTACGTATGGTGAATGAATCTGCAGCTTGTATACGTGAAAGAGTTGTTGAAGATTCTGACTTGTTGGATGCTGGAATGATCTTTGCTACAGGTTTTGCTCCATTCCGAGGAGGACCTATGAATTACGCAAAGGATTTTGGTAAAGATAAGCTGGAAACTTTATTTAAAACATTTGAATCCAAATACGGCGAGCGTTTTAAGGTAGATACCAGCTTATAATTTCTCTGCAAGGTAAAAGCATAATAGTTTTGCCTTGCTTTTTAGAGAGACAAGCATCTTATGGAGCAAAAATCAAAATCTATAATAAGGGTTTGGTATTTAATTCTTTTACTTAGTCAATATTCTTTTGCTAATGTTTATGTATTGCCTGAATCTGGAAATACTGTCGGTGAAATTCAGGTCGCATTTTCAGAGTTTGGAGAAACTATAGATGAAGTCGGTCGGCGTTTTAATGTCGGCTATTATGAAATGGTACGCGCTAATCCAGGTGTCAATGCCAGATATCCACTAGCTGCTAACACAAAGTTAATTATTCCATCTCGTTTTGTTCTGCCCAACGTGCCTAGAAAAGGTATAGTGATTAATTTAGCAGCGTATCGATTATATTATTTTCCTCCAGATGACAATGTTGTCATTACTTATCCTGTTGGGATTGGTAAAAAAGGGTGGGAAACTCCTTTGGGATTAAGCAAAATCACCTCCAAAGAAATTAATCCTACCTGGCGGCCTACAGTAAAATTACAAAAGGCAGCTGAAAGCATAGGTGCTCCTATTCCCAGTGAGTTTCCCCCTGGACCTTATAATCCTTTAGGACAATATGTATTACGTTTAGGATGGCCAACTATATTAATTCATGGTTCTAATCGAGTTGATGGGATTGGGGCTAAAGTAAGCGCAGGATGTATTCGTATGCTTCCTGAGGATATTGAGCACCTATATGGTTTAGTAGCCATAGGGACACCTGTAAGAATTATAAATGATTCTCTACAAAGACCAGCTGCTCTTAATCAATAATCCTTTTCATGTAGGGAGTTTCAATTTACAGGCTATAAACCCAATTATCTAGATTTAACTTTAACTAAAGTTAACAGATAATAAGATAATCCAACAAGAATGATGGCTGCCAAAATGTCAACTGGATAATGCCATCCCAATAGTACACATGAAAGAATTAATAGAACATTAATGATTGATAATAGTAGGCAGGGTATAAACCAATCTTTGATTAAGTAAACACACAAAATTGCCCAGATTGCATGAAATGAGGGAAGAGCTATTAAACCACCTTCAATGGTTGTGGGCTGTATATAATGATGAATTTGATGAAATTTAAGTCCCGTTGCTATTTGTTCAGGGGCAAATAAACTATTCTGTATTTCACTTGCGGGGGCTGTAGTTGGAAAAAAATAGTAAAAAGTAAATCCCAGTAATGTAGTGGAGAGCAATAGGAAATAATAATCTTTAAGGATATAAAATCGCCCTGATACAATAACACATAAGGGTAATATACTCATCTGATAGGGTAGGGTATCATAGATAATCGCCAATAAGTATTTAAAATATTGATACTTATTTGTCCACTCCAGAATAGATACCATGTTAATGCCCCATTGCGCTTCCAGCTTAATAATTTGTTTGTCTATAGGAGAAAAGGGCGTTAATTGAACAGCGTTTGTCGCTAAAGCGATGATAGACATTACAACAAAAAAATTAATCAGCTCTAATCCAGAGCAAGTCACTCTATTGTTCTTACCAAAAACTAAAATCATTCCAATATAATTTAACAAAATAATACAGGCCATGACTGGTGTATTGGGTGGAAAATAATTGTTTCCAGGGAATTGATAGATAGTATAATTGATAATTAAAGCAATTGACGATAGAGACACAATAGTCCCTGCCAATAAAATAAAATATCTGAAAGGTATAACGTGCATTTATTTGTTGTCAGTCAACTGTACTAAGAGATTCTTTTTGTTTGATTGCATGGAAAACTTCTTCTCTGTGAATATTGATTGACCTTGGCGCTTCCACTCCAAATTTTATATTTCCATTTTCCTGAGTTTTAAAAGCTAATATTTTAACAACAGTATTCGAGATACGAATGATAAGTGGTTCTTCAAATTGAAGAGTTATTATATCCATTTAAAAAAAACCTCTTTTTTCATAAATTATTCCTAAGGGCTATTGATGACTATAGTCATTCACTGCTGAACGGTACCTTACTTTGGTGACAGTTGTCACTATAAATTGCTGTAAAATTTATAAAAAAATTTATTTAAAGCAACCAGGTACGTTAAGTGCCTATAAAATTGACAAGATTTAAGGGAGTAAAGTTTTATCAATTACCTAATTTTAAATCGCAATGAGATTGTAAGGATTAAATAAAAAAGTTATAATTGGGAGCTTTTTAAAACCCTTGCCTTACCAGTACTCAATGCTGGAAGGCTTTATCCATAAGGAGAATCCATGAGACATTATGAAATTATGTTTCTAGTACACCCTGATCAAAGCGAGCAAGTACCTGGCATGGTAGAGCGCTATGAAGGGATTATCACCAAGCATAATGGCAAAATACATCGTAAAGAAGATTTGGGTCGACGCCAGTTGGCATATTCCATTAACAATGTTCATAAAGCACATTATATTTTAATGAATGTTGAATGTAATCTTGATGCACTTAATGAAATTAAAAACGCATTCAAGTTTAATGATGCCATTTTAAGACACCTAATCACTGTTCAAAAACAAGCGATTACTACAGAATCTGTCTTAATGAAGAAAGAAAAAGAAACTAAAGTCGCTTAAGAGGAGAATGTCTATGTCAGCTTATTTTCGTAGAAAAAAAATGTGCCGCTTTAGCGCAGAAGGTGGTAATGAAATAGATTATAAAGATATCAACCTATTAAAAAATTACATTACTGAAACTGGTAAAATTGTACCAAGTCGTATTACTGGTACCCAAACTCGTTTCCAAAGACAATTAGCCAAGGCAATCAAACATGCCAGATTTATTGGTTTATTGCCTTATTGCGACAGCCATAGATAAAATGAATCTTGCAGGTAATTTTATACTTAAACAAAGTAGAGCAATTCTTGAAAATAAACAATACGCTATTGTTTGTGCAGTTGTTCTTTCAATAGTCCCATTCGCCTCTTGGCTATCGGTGGCTTTAATGAGTTTAATTACTTTGAGGAAAGGTGAAAAACCTGGATTTGAAGTCATGTTACCTGCGATGATTGTTCATTCTGTACCTTTAATGATGTTGCTACCTCTGGAAGGGGCATTGATTAATACATTGGTTGCTTATTTGCCTTGCTATCTGGCTGCTTTGACTTTACGTAAAACAGCCAGCTGGCCAAATGTATTTGGAGTTTTTCTAATTCAAGCATTCATTGTATTTCTGTCCATTCAGATATGGATTCCTGATTTTGTCAGTGGCCAATTTAATCATTTTAAAATGCTATTGTCTCAATTTCAGAATTACAAACAATTGGTAGAAAGCAGTACAGATGGATTAAATAACTTAAGTTTGGCTCAGTTATTTTTTGGTGTCCAGATATTAAGTGTGATTGCTTCAGCCTTAATCTCGCTAATGTTTGCCCGAACTATACAAGCTAAACTGTTCATGCCCGGTGGCTTTAAACAGGAAATATTGGAATTTCGTAGTGGGAGATTTTCATTTTTGATGCTAATTATTGTGTCTGTTGCCTCTTATTTTGAGGTACCGGCGGCTATTAGCACTTTGCCACTACTTCTTGCTTATTTCTTTTTATCGGGTTTTTCTTTGGCCTATTATATTTTAGCCAGAAAATGGCAAATTAGAGTGGTGATTTTATTATCTCTATTGATCTTGCTAAAACCATTTTTTGTCTTATTTGCCTATATTGTATTTGGCTCGCTAGATAGTTTATTTAATTTTCGATTATATCTCCCTGCAAGGGTGAGAGAATCAACGTAAGGGGTTATTAAGATGGAAGTAATCTTATTAGAAAAAGTACGTAATCTGGGAAATCTGGGTGATAAAGTACACGTTAAATCAGGTTATGGACGTAATTATTTGATACCACAAAATAAAGCCGTCTTTGCAACAGAACAAAATATTGAGTTATTTCAAAAGCGTCGTTCTGAACTAGAGAAAAAAGCTCAACAAGCTTTGGCTAATGCAGAACAACGTGCTGCCAAATTGAACGATACAACGGTAGTTATTAGTGCTATGGCCAGTGACGAAGGTAAGTTGTATGGTTCTGTTGGTGTTAATGAAATTAAAGACGCGTTGATAGAAAAGCAAATTGAAATTAGCAAGCGTGAAATTGTTATGCCTGAAGGTCCTCTGCACTCTATAGGTCATTATGTTGTAGAAGTACATGTGCATAGTGATGTGGTAGCTAACCTTCAAGTTGAAATTATCCCTGCCAAGTAATTTGTTTGATGTCGATCTATTAATTATTTCAAATCAACAATATTTATCCAAGTTCTTATTTCAAGTTGTGCGGCATATCGCGCAACTTGTTTTTTTATTGCCTTAATTGTATTAAGTCATTGTAATATTGCAAAAAATTGCCCAATTAAGTGTGACAAAATAGCATTCTTTGATTATAATGCGAGCACACTAACCATTGGGGAATCATGCTATGTCTCATTCCAAAAGAGAACAAAATCCTATCGCCAGAACTTTAAGTGAATTTAGGCAAGTTGCAACACTGTTAAATAATGAGGGGCTTATTGTTACTGAAAGTAACTATAAAAAAATCCAAGCCTTATTAAATCGATATCAAGAGTTAGCATCCTTCTTTGATCAAAACCGAAATGTGTTAAATGGGAAACAGACAGGTGAGTTAAACCAAATTAGACTAATTATTTCTCGAGAAGAGCGAAGAGAAATCAGAAAAAGTGTTACAAGTATCGAAAATGGAATAAAAAATAGAGAAAAGAGAATAAAAGAAGAATATACGAGAATAGAAAACCAACAAGTTAAGGCAAGAGAAGCCGTTAAAATTTTGTGGCCACAACTGCAAGAGGTAGCTAAAAAATTTATAAATTCTGGAATAGCAAACATGGATGAGCTATTAAAAAAATATAAAGAATTAAGAAGTGAGTTATATAATCATGTACTCAATCTTCCCATTCAGGAAAGAAAGCAAAAAAATCAAGAGATGGCTGAGTTATCTCGGCTTGTTAATATACATGAAAGCAAATTATATGAAGAAATTAATCGAGCAAGGAAGGTAATCGAAGCCGCAGTGACTCAAGCTCAAAAGAATGTAAACAATATGTCACTGCTGCAAATGGTTCGACTCATGCTGCCCGAATTGAAAGAAGCAGATATATTAAAAATTGCTCAAAAAGCTGGAATACTTTCCTTACAAGAAGCAACAGTCACTGAACATGAGGCAAATTTAGATAAAATAGTCGTAAGGGAACAACCATTAGAAAAACAGTCTGCTCTAATTTCTGTAATGCTCAAGGAGTTAGCACTCAATGGAGCTCAGACTGGTTCTCTGGCTAAATACCTGCAGGCTGTTCAAGAAAATGCAAAAGATTTAATAAGTGGTAAAAAAACTCACTTTACTCTGCTTTATGAAACAAAAGAGGGTGAAATCGGAGGGTTTTATTTTAACATTCATGAATTGTTGCAGAATCAGCACCAAGCAATTTCCAAACTTATACATGAAATGTATAAACGAGGTGTAGACCAAAACAGTAGGGTTGTCATGGCTTTTGCTAGTCCAGAACAAGCAGCCTCATTGATGTTAGTTAATGGTGAAAATGTTAAAGCGTTAACCAAAGACGGTAATTTACAAGAGTTGACTGCGCTACTATTAGAAAATGCGAGTGATTCAAGAGCATTGGCTCGCATAGTGGGGCATGATGTTGTAATGGATCAGAAAATTGTAGAAATAATCAGAGATCTCAATCGCTCAAAAGAACAAAATGGTATAGAGCCAGCTGAAATAATGAAGTTATTCCAGGTTATTGCAGTAATATTTGAAACTCGAAATATTTTAATTAATTGGATAGCTGCTCCAGTTCATTTGAAGGAAAAAACTGAGGAGTTTTTATTGGGCGCAGGGAAAACTCCCGCCATCGTTGAGAACAAAGGAACCCAATCTAAGCGTGTAAGATTCCTCCCTGAGTTGGTGAAGAAACCAACAGTTACATTGTCAGATACCGATCAACCTGCTGCCAAAAGAAAAGAAGAGGAGATGCTTGATAAGAAAATCCAGATTACTTTGGAAACGGTCGATCAAGCATTAGAAGAGTTGAAAGATAAAATAGGGGGTATCAATCAGCATAAATATGATAAAGCTTATGAAGCAGCGAAAACTCTTCTAAGACAACTGCAAGAAACACGCGATCAATATGTTGTTGATTTGACAAATCCTCAAACTAGTTTCAATGAAGCGGGGCTTAAATTTAAAGAAGCTTGTAAATTGGCGATTCAAGATGCCAAGCCCATCCTGGAAAAGGATTTAGGTTGGGGAGAATATCTCAAGAATTTGTTAAAAGTGATGGTTAACACTATCGCGTTTTGTGTAACTTTTGGAGCAAGTCAAGGCTTTTTTGCTACGACACGTGCAAAATCTGCCTTGGCAGTGGATGAAGCAGAGAGCGCTTTGGAGCTAAATCAAATCAATTCATCACCAAAAGGTTAACTAATCTGCTGTGAGAGCAACATACGGTTTTTGTTATCCATATCAATGAATAATGGAAACCGATGTTGCTTTTTTGTATTAAAGATGGTTACATCCTATATTTTCCACTTGATATTACATCCAATACTTGGTTTTTGTTCAAAATCTAATGGCTTATTATTTAATAAACAATCCAATGCCTGGCGAATTGAACTGCCAGTAACAGGAAGATCATTTCCGGGTCTTGAATCATCCAGTTGCCCTCTATAAGCTAAAGACAAATCGGAATCAAAAACAAAAAAATCAGGTGTACAAGCTGCATTATATGCTTTAGCTACTTCTTGAGTTTCATCATAAAGGTACGGAAACGGATATTGATGTACTTTTGCGGTTAGAATCATATTTTCAGGTGAGTCATCAGGATAACTCTTTATATCATTGGAGTTGATGGCCAAAAATCGAATTCCTTTTGGAATATAATCATTAGCAAGCCGTGTTAATTCGTTGTTTATATGTTTCACAAAAGGGCAATGGTTGCATATAAACATAATTACAGTAGCCACATAACGTGGAGTTTCTCTTAGCTTAACTTTACTTCCACTAATTACATCCACCAGTTCAAAATGAGGAGCCACTGTACCTAATGGAAGCATATTTGATAGAGTTCTAGCCATTTTATTAAATCCCTCAAAAAAATCTTAAAACATCAATTGATAAAGAGCGTATGACGCAAATATGGTATTAAGAATACCCCAGAGGTAACAGATGTGTTGACCTCTATAAGCACTATAGTATGCATAAGCGGCTACACCTGAACTTCCAGAAAAAAATATGATTTGATTATTATACGCAAGTCCCACCGAGAGCAGCGCTATTCCTATAATGCCAATTAATAAAAAGATACTGTTTTTCTTGCCAAACATTAAATAAAAAATCAGTAGTTGTAAACACAACAGAGAAGGTAAAGCTGACCCGATATATTTCCCCATACCAAGAAGGATAGAGGTATGGCCAGCTCCCAAAATTAATTCCAGAGCAATAAAAAAAATCAATTTATAGTGAATTGCTGTAATCATGAGAGCAAGTGAGCCAGAAATATAATATACTTGAGGAATATTCTGGCTCAGCCCATAAATAAGTAACAAAGCGCCAATAATACCTAGTACCAGGGATATAATGTCATACTTTGTTTTATTCACTGATCACCATTTTAGGTAAATTCCTTTAGCAACAGACTCCTGAATGACTTCATTTTGTGATTTATTAGTAGAAATCCAATAGTTCCCCATATTACTAAGTGCGAATTTAACGCGAGGATATTGGCAAACTTCCAGAACATCTCGACAATCAACTAAAGAAGTATTTTCATCAACATGCTTATAACATTTGAAGTTTAAATTTTTTACATCTGATGCAAATGCCGCCCAACTCATTGGGTCTAGCGATGCTTGTAAGGGAGGAATCATAAACGCATCTGAATTATCAAAACGCTCAAGTTCAATTTTTGAATCTGAACGGTTTTGAATGAGATAATAGGTTTGGTTACCCGTTTCATTTAAAATTAAATAATTTTCACTATAACCAAAACCAGTGACTTCACAGCCACGGGGAAAAATCGAAGCAGCTTGGACTGTGTTGGTCACAAAAGCTGTGACTAACATTGTTTTAGTAAAATAATTAATTAATGACATAATTTCCTCAGAAAACAAAATTAAGATGCTATTTTAATCATTAAATAGACAAAGTCTATCATGTAATAAAAAATCAAACGCATAGAATATATTAATCCGCCTTTGTTATTAGGTATTCATAAGTTGTTGGCTTGCATAGAGGCGCAGAGACTATATCAGTTACTCGCATTAGCTCTCTATTCTACAGTAAGCAGTTATTAAATATCGATCGGCATGGAAAACATAAATTACATATAAGCTCAATCTTTATTATTTGCCGCAATCTTAGCTTTGATCATCGGATAATAGGTCCTGTAGAAACTTAAAAATAAATACATACCCACATAACCTAATGATAAGCTTACCCACAATTTATTTGTTTCAGGGTAATTAACTAGCAGGCAAAATGAACTGATACCATAAAGAGCAGAGCAGCAGTGCATTAATATTTTCAAGGTTTTGGACTCAGTTAAATAATCTAACCTTGATGGATAAACATATTTTACTGGAATAAAAATCAGTATACAAAAAAGAGATAAGAGAAGGGTATTCACAATCATAGTGGTATTAAAGATATACATATAAAAGACAGCAATATTCCAATAGCAAGGGAAACCTTTAAAAAAGTGATCAGGGGTTTTGGCGTCATCCTGGCAGAATTGATAGGCCGAAGTAATTGTAATTGCGGATATAATTGGCACCACATAATCTGCTGGGAGCATGCCTGGTTTTACAAGCAAGAAAAAACATGGAGTAATGACATAGTTTAAATAGTCAACAATATTATCTAATAAAGCACCATCAATTTTAGGCAGCACGCTTTTTACATGAACCAATCGAGCAAGGCTACCATCTACTGCGTCAATAAATACAG
Organism: Legionella pneumophila subsp. fraseri; assembly: GCF_000586315.1. GTDB lineage: Bacteria > Pseudomonadota > Gammaproteobacteria > Legionellales > Legionellaceae > Legionella > Legionella pneumophila_B. Next base: position 160,456 of record NZ_JFIM01000001.1, read on the forward strand.
TAATTGCCATTAGCCACAAAGCAAATACATAATCATGCTGGTAAATTTTATATAGGCTAAAGACACCGAGACAGGCAGCGCTGGCAGTAAATACATGTACAAACCAGGCAGCAAAATACTGATTAAGAGTAAAGGGAGGCTTTATTGGATTCATTACTTATCCTAAGAGTTAATCAATGTCATTCTACTACTAATAACTTAGACTTCGGTCTTTTTTTATAAAAGCAAAAAATAAATTATCTTTAAAATATGCATTAGAGAAAATATCCAGTGCAATGATTAAATCTGCATGACTTCATTCATAAAGACGATGTATTTCCGCTTTTTTAAACCAGTTAAAGCCTATTTAATTTAACATATTGATTTTTATTACTGTTCTTTAAAACAATGTCGTTTAAAATAAAAATAGTATCAATATTCAAAAGCAAAGTGCAAGTTAGGTTAATTATTTAAAATAAAAAAATTGCCCCGATTTAGTCTAAACTATAGGCAACATTAATTATATCGAGTAATTAAATGAATATTCAAACTATCAACCCGGCAACTGAAGAAGTTCTAAATAACTATACATGTCTGGATTTTGATTCAATAGACAAGAAAATAGCATCAGGGTATGAAGCCTATTTAAATTGGAAAAACTCTAAATTCGATATCAGGCGCTCTTTAATGCTTAATCTTGCTCAGATATTAAAAGATAAGAAGCAAGAACTGGCGCATTTAATGGCTTTGGAGATGGGTAAACCCATTACGGCTGGTTATGCTGAAATTGAGAAGTGCGCTTGGGTATGTGAGCATTATGCTGAAAATGCAGAACAATATTTAATATCAAGAACCATTCAGACTGAAATGAAAACAGCTAAGGTTTGTTACAGGCCACTGGGAATTGTATTTGCCATAATGCCCTGGAATTTTCCATTTTGGCAGGTTTTTAGATTTTCAGCTCCAACCATCATGGCGGGTAATGGTGCTATTTTAAAACATGCTCCAATATCGAGTGGAACAGGGAATAAAATTGAGGAATTATTCAGGGATGCTGGATTTCCTTCTTCATTATTTCAACATTTAATTGTAGATAATGATGGGGCATCTCATATCATTGAAAATCAATTTATTACCGCAGTTACTTTAACTGGAAGTGAACGTGCTGGTCAAAGCGTTGCAGCGAATGCGGGTAAAAATTTAAAAAAATCGGTTCTGGAATTAGGGGGTTCAGATCCTTATTTGATCTTGGAAGATGCGGATTTAGATCTTGCTGCTCAATGCGTTGTGGCTTCACGCTTAAATAATACTGGACAGGTCTGCATTGCGGCCAAACGAGTCATAGCACTTCAATCGATTGAAAAAGAATTAATTTCGAAAATCAGAGCACTCATCAATAAATATAAAATGGGGAATCCCCTGGATCCTAATATTAATTTGGGCCCTATGGCCAGAAAAGATTTACGAGAAAATTTGCATTTACAAGTAGAAAAATCTGTTAAACAAGGTGCGAAATTATTGCTTGGTGGTATAATTCCGGAAGGTAAAGGGTACTTCTACCCACCGACATTGTTAACTGATGTTAAACCTGGAATGACGGCATTTGATGAGGAACTATTTGGACCCGTTATTGTTATCGTTTCTGCTAAAAATGAGAGTGAAGCAATTTCACTGGCCAATATGAGTCAGTATGGTTTGGGTGCTGCTGTATTTACAAAAGATCTTAACAAAGGAGAGCACATTGCTACTTATGAAATTGAAGCAGGAACCTGTTTTGTTAATGCTTTTGTAGCCTCTGATCCAAGACTTCCTTTTGGAGGAATAAAGCGCTCAGGATATGGTAGAGAGTTATCAAGAGAAGGTATATTAGAGTTTGTAAATACCAAAACAATTGCGATTAGTGATTCAAAACATGGTAAAAAATAGTAAATTCATTTTTATTTCAATTAAAAAACAGAAGATAAGTTGTTTTGAAAAGGATCATTTAATTACAAATTATGCTATTTCATCTGGGAAAAATGGGGTGGGTGAAAAAATGAATAGTGGATGCACCCCGAGAGGTTGGCACAAAATCCATTCTATACTTGGACTTGATCTGCCAATTAATAGTGTTATGGTTGCCAGAAAATGGACTGGTGAGATTTATTCGGAGTCATTGGCAACTCAATTTCCAGAAAGAGATTGGATATTAACCCGAATTTTACAATTGGATGGATTAGAGCCTGGTCGAAATAAGGGTGGAGAGGTAGATACTTTACAGCGTTACATTTATATTCACGGCACACCAGATACAACTCAACTAGGCATACCTGGCTCACACGGATGTATTCGCCTGAATAATGATGCAATTATTGAGCTGGCAGCTTGGGCAACAAAGAATACTTTAGTATACATACAATGATTAATAACAATTAATGCCTCGGAGCATAAGTGAATCTGAAGGGGTAAATGAATGTCCTATAAATTTGAAGAAGGTAAAGACGTAATAGTAGAAAGCGTTGTTGAAAAAATTAAGCAAACAATGACTGGCGAACAAACAGAGTTTTGCGCTGAATTCGCCAAGCAATTTTATGGGACCGTGGCTCTTGAAGATCTTCGAGAGTGGGAAATTGACGATCTTTATGGCGCAGCAGTCAATTTTTGGTCCTTGATTTCTGAACGAGCTCCACATGAGACAAAAATCAGGATTTACAATCCTGACTATGAACGCCATGGTTGGCAAACCACACATACTGTTGTAGAAGTTATCTGCGAAGACATGCCCTTTATTGTAGATACTCTGAGAATAGTAATTAATAGAATGGGATTAACATCGCATCTAACTATTCATATGGGAGGAATAAAGGTTAAGAGAGACAGTCATAACCGAGTTACCGAAATTCTTCCAAGAAATGGTGGTTCTATAGATGATGATGTTTTACATGAAGCCCCTATTTTTATAGAAATTGATCGACAAACAGACCCGGCTGTCTTATCCGAGTTGCACAAAAATTTTGAACGTGCTCTTGAGGATAATCGAGCAGTATTTGAAGATTGGGATAAAATGCGTACCAAGGTACGAGAAATTATTAAGGAACTTGATACTGTACCAAAGACAATTGATATCAGCGAAATTGAAGAAACTAAAGCCTTTTTAAATTGGATGGAAGATCATCATTTTACTTTTTTAGGATTGCGAGATTATGATTTGGTTAAAAAAGGAAAGGAAACTATTTTACAACCTATTCCTGAAACAGGATTGGGCGTTTTACGTCAAAGTCTAAGCAAATCAAGTGCAAGAAGTATTACAGCAATGGGGCCAGAAGCACAGGGGTTAATTTCATCACCTCGCATTCTTGTAATGTCTAAAACAAATACTTTAGCTTCGGTACATAGGGATGCTTATACCGATTATATTGGCGTTAAGCGCTTCAATAAAAAAGGAGAAGTGATTGGTGAAAGACGCATTATAGGACTGTACACTTCCGCTGCTTATCATACAAATCCCAAGCATATTCCATTTTTGCGACATAAAGTTGCATTAATTATGAAAAACTCTAACTTAAATCCCTATAGCCATGCGGGTAAAGTGTTATTAAATATACTTGAAACTCTTCCAAGAGATGATTTAATTCAAGGCACTGAGGATGAGTTACTTGAAATAGCTATGGGTATTTTCTATATGCAAGATAGAAAACGTATCCGTCTGTTTGCCAGAGTCGATGTTTATAAGCGATTTATTTCATGTCTGGTGTATGTTCCCAAAGATCGGTTCAATACCGAATTAAGATATGCCATGCAAAAAATTTTGGCAGACAGTTTTAATGCTGAAGATATTACCTTCTCCACTCAATTTTCTGAATCCGTATTGGCCAGAATTCACTTTATAGTAAGAGTTAATCCCAAAAACTTGCCTGACTTTGATCTAAAAGCAATAGAGCAAAAACTGATTGAAGTGGGGCGATCGTGGATTGATGATTTGCAACATCATTTACATGAAGTCTATGGGGAAGAACAAGCCAATGCCCTTTACTCTCGGTATAAAAACGCATTTCCAATTTCTTATTCTGATACTTTTTCACCAAGAACGGCTGTTTATGATATTAAGCATATTGAAATGCTAAGCTCGGAAAACCCGCTCGGCATTAATTTTTATAAGCCATTGGATGAATCTGAGAAAAGTTTCAGGTTAAAGGTTTATCAGCACGACATGACTATTCCCTTGTCTGATGTATTACCTATCCTGGAAAAACTTGGTTTAAGAGCAATCAGTGAACGTCCTTATGTTTTGAAGTTTGAAGATGGCAAAGTAGCATGGATTAATGATTTTGCCATGCAATACAACAAAGAAAGCGAATTTAATATCGATGAAATAAAAGAGTTATTTCAAAATGCATTTGCCAGAGTATGGTTTGGTGATGCAGAAAATGACGGTTTTAATTTATTGGTATTGGCTGCCGGATTAAATTGGAGGGAAGTCGCTGTATTAAGAACCTATGCAAAATATTTCAGGCAAATAGGATTTACATTTAGCCAGGATTACATGGAAACAGCGCTAAATAATAATGTAAGGATCGCCAAGAAATTAGTCAGGTTGTTCGAAATTCGCTGCAATCCTCATGACTCCAAAAAGAGAGAGGATAGATACGTTGCACTTGTCGCTGAAATCTTATCTGATCTTGATAATGTAGCCAATCTCGATGAAGACAGGATTATAAGACAATACGTGCATGCAATTGGTGCCACTCTTCGTACCAATTTTTATCAAGTAGATGCTCAGGGTAACCCTAAGAATTATATTTCTATAAAATTGTCCAGTAAACTCATTCCTGGTGTTCCAAAGCCATACCCCATGTTTGAAATTTTTGTTTACTCACCACGATTTGAAGGGGTGCATTTACGTTGTGGCAAAGTAGCTCGAGGAGGTTTACGTTGGTCAGACAGACGTGAAGATTTCCGGACTGAAATCCTTGGCTTGATGAAAGCACAACAGGTAAAGAACTCCGTGATTGTTCCTAGTGGGGCGAAGGGTGGTTTTGTCCCCAAACAGATACCTGCTAATGCTACTCGTGAAGAAATCATGGAGGAGGGAATCAGCTGTTACAAACTCTTTATAAGGGGTTTACTGGATATAACAGACAATTATAAAGAAGGACAAATTGTAAAACCCCAAAATGTTGTTTTTTATGACGAAGACGATCCTTATCTTGTAGTGGCCGCAGACAAAGGCACTGCAACATTTTCTGATATTGCCAATTCAATTTCTCAGGAATATGGTTTTTGGCTTGGAGATGCTTTTGCCTCAGGAGGCTCTGTTGGTTATGACCATAAAAAAATGGGGATTACAGCTAAAGGGGCATGGGAATCTGTTAAACGTCATTTCTATGAGTTGAATAGGGATATCCAAAATAATGATTTCACAGTAGTTGGTATAGGAGATATGGCTGGGGACGTCTTTGGAAATGGAATGTTATTGTCCAGGCGTATCAAGCTTGTAGGTGCTTTTAATCATATTCATATATTTGTAGACCCTAATCCTGACGCTGAAACCAGTTTTAAGGAGCGAGAGCGATTATTCAATCTTCCCAGATCTAACTGGACGGATTATGACAAAAAACTCATTTCCAAAGGAGGCGGCGTTTTTTCCCGCAGCGCAAAATCAATCCCTGTTAGCCCGGAAATGCAAAAAGTATTTGGAATAAAACAAACTTCGATTGAGCCTAATGATCTGATTAAAGCAATATTAAAAGCCGATGTGGATTTACTGTGGAGCGCTGGAATTGGAACCTATGTTAAATCAAGCACTGAAAGTAATATCAGCGTAGGTGATCGAACAAATGATGCAACTCGTGTTAATGCCAATCAGTTAAGATGTAAGGTTATAGGTGAAGGAGGTAATTTGGGATTAACCCAGTTGGCGCGAGTGGAGTATAGTTTACACGGCGGCAAAGTTTACACAGATTTCATAGATAATTCTGGAGGGGTTAATTGTTCAGATAAGGAAGTTAATATTAAGATTTTATTGAATAATGTTGTAGCTGCCGGAGATCTTACTCCCAAACAAAGGAATGAGCTCTTAAGTAATATGACTGATGAAGTAGCCAAATTAGTGCTCAGAGATAATTTCCTACAAACCCGAGCTATTAGCTTAACTGCTTCTCAAGCCTTAAGAGCAATTGAATTACATGGAAGGTATATTAACGAATTAGAAAAAGCAGGCAAAATTGATAGAACTTTAGAATTTTTACCTGATGAAAAAGTTCTTATGGAACATAAATTAATGGGGAAAGGATTAACTCAACCTGGAATTGCTGTTCTTATGTGTTACAGCAAAACCATATTAAAAGAGCAAATTCTGGCTTCTGAAGTTCCTGAGGAAGATTATATGAATCAGATACTTATTGGTTCATTTCCCAAGCCTCTGCAAGAGCGTTTCAGTAAACAAATGCAAGATCATCCGTTAAGAAGGGAGATAATTGCTACTCGCTTAAGTAACATTATTGTCAATGAAATGGGCTTCACCTACGTTTACAGATTACAAGATGAAACTGGAGCCTCTGTTTCGGCAATTGTCAGGGCGTATATGATTGCCAGAAGTGTCTTAAATTTGGAAGCGATATGGAAACAAATTGAGGAACTTGGTACAAGAATCAGTGCACAAGCTCAAGTTGATATGATGATGCTGTATGTCAGACTATCCAGAAGGGTGACAAGGTGGTTTTTAAGAACCCACAGAAGGGCGATGAGTATTACTCAAGCAATAGAGTTGTATGCAAAAGGGGTTGATGAACTGAAAAAATCCATGCCAGCGGTCTTTGGCGAAACAGGTCGGATTCAATATGAGGAACATTATCAAGAACGGATAAAAGAAGGGATCCCACCTCAACTTGCTCATGAATTAACAGTGACTCGAGGTTTGTTTGCTGCTACAGATATTATAGAAATTGCTTATGAGGAAAATATAAAAATACCAAAAGTAGCTGAAATATATTTTGGTATTGGCGAATTTCTTGATGTAGCCTGGCTTAGAACCCAAATTATTGTTCACACTACAGAAAATCATTGGGAGTCTTTATCTCGAGAGGCACTGCGGGATGATTTGGATTGGCAACAACGTCAGTTAACAGCAGCCATAATGGGTTTTGAACCTAATAATAAGGATTTTCAAGCAAGATTAACAAGATGGGGGGAAACACACGTTTCTTTAATTGATCGGTGGAATCATATTCTGACGGCTCTGAAATCAAGTACGGCTTTGAACTATACTATGTTTTTAGTTGCTACAAGAGAGCTGCTTGATTTAACCCAAACGACTTTACAATCCAATTTAAAAATGGAAGAAGCTTTTTGATATGAAAGGAGTTAAATGAAATGGGGACTAAGACTGCTTCAGATTATTCACCACTGAGCAAATTATTTCATTGGATCATTGCATTAGCAGTTATTGTCATGCTAATTGCAGGTTTTTTTCTTGATGAAATACCTGAGCAATTTCAGGGAGTTGCTTATATGCTTCATAAATCAACAGGAATTACTATTCTTTTTTTGATGATTTTGAGGTTTATTTGGATCCATGCCAAGGGAAAACCTGCTTTACCAGCCTCTGTTAGGAATTGGGAGAAGTTTTTATCGAGATTTGTACAATATGGATTTTATATACTCTTGATCATTATGCCATTGAGTGGATGGATCATGTCGGTTGCGGCAGACAGAACTCCAAGTTACTTTGGCCTGTTTCAAGCACCATTACCCTGGATAGAACCTAATAAATCTTTGGCCGAATTAATGGCTGAATGCCATGAAACTATCGCCTGGATTTTGGTTGCCTTCATTACATTACATATCTTGGGGGCTATTAAGCATCATTTTATTGATAAAGACAATGTCCTAAGGAGTATGTTGCCTGGAAAAAGAAAATAGCTCTGTACTTTTGAAAAATTGAGCTTGAATTTCAAGGCTCAAGCTCAATTTTTTCTTCCAATTGGATTGGAAATTGGTCACCTTCCAGGCGGACAGATGAAAAACTCTCCTTTAGTATGCTTGCAGCAACCAAATATTGATTTTGACCAAGCATAGAATAATCAATTAACTCGCCAATCTCTGTATCTTCATCCGATTTAAATAACTTTTGCCCAGCATGCAATTCATTACTTGTCTGAATAATAAATTTCTTTAATTCGTGTTTAAGAGTCGCTCTATAGTGAGTTCTTGCGATGATCTCCTGGCCCTTATAACATCCTTTATCAAAACTGACATATGAAGTCTGATGCAAGCCGATTCTATGTGGTAAAAAAAGTCCTCTTGAGTTAGGGTAAATATCAATTTGATTATTAAACAGTCTAAGGGTATGCCAGGTTAATGAACCAAGTAATTGATTATTTTCAATAAAAGGCTTGCAAAAACTGTCATAATAGTCTGAATGAATTAAATAGATATAGAATCCTTTACCTAAGTGATAAACACAACCATGACTCGTATAAGATAGAGCATATAATTCGTTGGGCAAAGGTAATAATCGGGGTATTTGATCATTATCATGCTGTAAATAAAAACCTAAAACTTTATAGCTATTATTTGTAGTGATTTTAACACGAGAAAGCAGTGCCGCTTTGTTTAGTGAATTTTGAGTGACTTCAATTAAATCTTGGGGCAGAACTAATTTTATTCCTTGCCAATTGATAATATCCAACAAAGAAAGGATTCGCCCTTTAAGGTTACATTGGGCCCCCTGAATCATTGAGGCATCCGATACCAATCGTAAATCACAAGTGAGTTGCCCTTGCAGAAAATCGATTGATTTGTCTCCAAATAAATCGATGGCTCCCAAATAAGATAAGTCAAAAAGATAGTTTTTCTGCTGATTTAATAATAATTCAGACTCTATAGAGTGGAATGTTGTGAAAGACCTATTATTCACTAAATGTTCTAAAATAGTATTCATATCAAGATCAGTGATGTTGTTTATAATACAGAGTAGTGTATCATTTGGTCTCTCAAAATCAGATATTATTATTAAATAATCAGGATTATGTTGAATTTATCGTGAGATAACAGAGGAAATCCATTGTGGACAACAGAGAAAAGTCGCGGTTATTATGGAAATGCAGGCGAGGAATGCTAGAGCTTGATCTTGTCTTGCAGAAATTTATAACCAATGAGATTGATCGACTTACAGAAAGTCAGTTAAAAGCATTTGATAATTTACTAACTCATAATGACCCTAACTTATATGCCTGGCTAATGGGGCATGAGAAACCCGAAAAAGAGTTGCTTGAAATTGTATCATTCATCAGAAACAGTGATTAATCCAGGTAAATCCCAAGTATATCTTCGATTAATTACGATTCTTTATTTGTGCACCATTGCATTAATTTTATACTCTTCCTTACCCGTGTTAATAGAAGGCGCCTTAATTTTTCTTATTATCATTCAATTTAAAAATGATGTAACTAACCAAAGTGTTTGCCAAAGCATTAAAGAAATTAAATATTTACAAAATCATACGTGGTTACTAGAAACAATTGATGGTACTGTCCATCATTATGACGAGCTAAGAGTTCTTGCTCATAATATGCTATTCCAGGTGATCCGATTATCTTCAGATAAAAAAAATCAGTTGTTAATTCTATTTAATGATCAGATACCTAGCTATCAATTACGATTATTACACCTAAACAGCAACAAAAATAGTATATAATAATACATAATGATTAAAATAAATCCACTCAGGCGTTGATTAGGCTTTGTCATATTCGAACGTAATAACAAATAAAGGAATAATGAGGAAGTTATGAATATTGAAACCTCTTTAAGCGATGAATCACTGATTGAATTGGCTCAAAAAGGTAATGGGCTGGCCTATGATAAACTATTTGAGCGCTATCAAGATAAAATTCGACAAATGATTTATTTTTATACTCACGATTGGACAAATGTCAATGACTTGACTCAGGAAGTTCTTATCAAAGTATTTAGACATTTACCCTTATTTAATGAGCGCAGTCAGTTTTCAACCTGGTTATATAAAATTACTCAAAACACTATTAAAAATTATTTTCGCACCAATAATTTTCATACTGATTCAGAAATACAATATATGGATGAGCAATTTTCTACACCCTATAATTCTCCGGAATCAGAGATAATGGGGCTAGAGTTTGAGAAACAACTAGAAGCGGCAATGTTATGTTTATCTGAAGAGCTGCGATTATGTTATGGTCGGCATATATTTGATGGACAAACCTATCAGGATATCGCAAAAGAAATGCATTGTCCCATCGGAACTGTGCGGTCTCGTATATTTAGAGCTCGGAAACAGCTTATGGATATTGTGAATGAGAACTATGCTTTGTGATCTCATTTTACTATCCTATAAAACTATAAATCCTCAATTCCATTTAATTATTAAATAAATAAGCTTGCAAAGATCTGCTATTAGATAAACATATGTTAAAATGCTTTCATTCGAATGAACCCGACAAAACCTCTTATGCTCGAAAGTGATCGCCTAATCAGTAGTCAAAGTATTGTCTCGGAAGAAGCCATAGATAGAGCTATCAGGCCGCTTAGTTTGAGTGAGTACGTAGGACAAGACTCTGTAAGTTCACAGATGCAGATATTTATCAATGCGGCAAAAAAGCGAAATGATCCTTTAGACCATGTTCTTATTTTTGGCCCACCTGGACTTGGCAAAACTACTTTAGCGAATATCATAGCTCACGAAATGGGAGTTAATATCAGACAAACTTCTGGGCCAGTGATTGAGCGAGCCGGTGATATTGCAGCTATATTGACGAATTTACAACAAAATGATGTACTATTTATTGACGAAATTCACAGATTAAGTCCTGTTATAGAAGAAATTCTTTATCCAGCTATGGAAGATTATAAGTTGGATATCATGATAGGAGAGGGGCCCGCAGCACGATCTATTAAATTAGAGTTACCTCCTTTTACATTAATTGGAGCTACAACAAGAGCAGGATTACTTACCTCGCCATTAAGGGATAGATTTGGTATAGTGCAACGATTGGAGTATTATTCTGTTGATTCGCTTACCCGGATTGTAGCACGCTCTGCTCATTTGCTTGGTGTCCCTACAAAACCTGAAGGAGCCAGAGAAATTGCATTACGTTCCAGAGGAACACCACGCATCGCCAATCGCCTGTTAAGAAGAGTAAGGGATTATTCTGAAGTGAAAGGAAATGGCATCATTACTGTTGATATGGCTCAACAAGCATTGGAAATGCTTGAAGTGGATCAACATGGATTCGATTTAATGGATAGAAAATTATTGTTAGCAGTGATAGAGCATTTCAATGGCGGTCCAGTTGGTATAGATAGCATTGCAGCTGCTATTGGTGAAGAAAAAGGAACTATAGAGGACGTTTTAGAGCCATTTTTAATACAACAAGGCTTTCTAATGCGCACTCCTCGCGGTAGAATAGCTACTTCGAAAGCTTATCAACATTTTGGTTTTAGTGCGATCGAACAGGAATAACACATGAATCTTATATCAAATCATCAGCATAACATTAGAGTCTATGCAGAAGATGTTGATTATATGGGAATTGTTTATCATGCTAACTACCTTTGTTATTTGGAAAGAGCTCGAACTGAATTATTAAGGCAAAACAATTTAATTCTAAGTGAATTCGAAAAGTCCGATATTTTATTTGCGATTCACGAACTCACAATTAATTATGTATTTCCGGCCAGGTTAGATGATCAATTAACAATTAAAACAGAAATTAAAGAATTGAGAGCGTGTAGTTTTCTATTTAATCAAGAGATATCTAATCAACATAAACAATTAATTTGTAGGGCTAGTGTTCAAGTAGTTTGCGTTGGTAGAAATTTAAAACCCAAGCGACTACCTAATATTATGAGAAATGAATAACGAAACCTTTCAGTATGGAGATTAATGGTGGCTAATCAAGCAAATGTACTCATGTATTTTATGCAAGCGGGTTTGGTAGTAAAGTTCGTTATGCTGATATTATTAATTGCTTCGGTAATTTCATGGACATTAATCTTTCAAAGAGCATGGTTCTTTAATCGTAGAAAACAAATGACTGAAACTTTTACCAGAAGGTTCTGGGATTGTGGAGATTTGAGCAAACTCTATGCTGATGTAGACAGTAATAGTGATGAAAGACAAGGGGTGGCCGCTATTTTTCACGCTGGTTTTAAAGAATTTGTCCGTTGTAGAAAACAAGGCACAGTGGCTATTGAGCCTATACAAAGAGTCATGCAGATAAGCCATGCCAAAGAAGCAGAAAAACTGGAGCAACATTTACCATTTTTTGCATCTGTGGGCTCTATTTCTCCCTATGTGGGTTTATTTGGCACAGTTTGGGGTATAATGACATCATTTCAGGCTTTGGGACATGCCCAACAAGCGACTATTGCAATGGTGGCGCCTGGTATTTCAGAGGCTTTGGTTGCTACAGCTTTAGGGCTATTTACCGCGATTCCAGCGGTTATTGCCTATAACCGATATACGACACGCGCCAATACTTTGCTGAATAAATATGATTTATTTCAAGAAGAATTAATTTCTTTAATTGAACAACAAACTTCTGGTTCACCTAGAGGATAAGACTTAAAATGAATCGATCTAAAGCCAATCGTGAACGTCCAATCTCAGAAATTAATGTAGTGCCATACATTGATGTTATGTTGGTTTTACTGGTTATTTTTATGATTACAGCTCCTATGCTGACCCAAGGTGTTATAGTAGATCTGCCCAAAGCAGCCAGTCAAACTTTACAGGCTGCAGACAGGGAGCCAATCATTGTATCAGTGAATCAATTAGGCAGCTATTTTTTGAATATTAGCAGTACACCAGCAGAACCTATTGAAGCTCAGGCTTTGTTAGTACGAGTTGCGGCAGAACTGGAGTTAGCCAAACAGTCTGGCCAAAAACTTAATGTGCTTGTTAAGGGGGATCAAGGTGTGGCTTATGGGAAAGTTGTTCAAGCCATGGCGCTCTTAAAGCAGGCAGGCGCAGAGCAAGTAGGATTGCTTACTGACTCCCAGTCTGGTGAAGAGGGGCAAGCATGATAAGTGATCTTACCTACAGAAAAGCTTTTCTTTTTGCTGTCATGCTTCATCTTTTTTTACTTGTATTGCTTTTTACGGATAATAGCAGCAAAAGGCCTGTGTTAACCATGGAATCCAAAAATTCTCCTGGCATGATACAACCCACTGTTTCTCAGCAGGAAGTAGTAAAAGCGGTCAGTGTCGACAATAAAGAAATAATGAAAACCGTCAATCGTTTAAAGCAAGAGCGTGAACAACAAAAGAAAGCGGAGCTCAACCGGCAAAAGGAATTATTAAGACAAGCTGAGGCGGCAAAACAGCAGAGAATCAAAGAACAACAAGAAATTGCAAGATTGAAAGAAGAAGCTAATAAAATTGCAATTGCCAGAAAAAAACAAGTTGAAGAAGAAAAAAAACGGTTAAAAGAATTGGCTGAGCAAAAAGCGTTGGAAGCTAAACGCATCGAAGAGTTAAAAAAACAAAATGAAAAATTGGCTAAACAACGGGAGTTGGAAGCTAAAAAACTTGCTGAGCTCAATAAGAAAAAACAAGAAGAAAAAGAGAAAGCTGAGAAACTTAAAGCAGAACAAGCAAAGGCTGAAAAGCTGAAAGCGGAGAAAGCTCGTGCTGAACAAGAAAAAGCAGAGATGGAAAGAAAAAGACAAGCAGAGGCGGCAGCTGCCCAACAGGCAGCCCAAAATGCTGAAAGACAAGCACGAATAGCTGGTGAGGTTGATAAATACAAGGCACTTATTGTCAATGCGATCGGACGCAACTGGATTTTACCTGAAAATGTTGACAGTTCTCTGTCGAGCCAATTCAGGATACGCCTTGCTCCAGATGGAACGGTACTGGAAGTGTCTTTAACCCGAAGCAGTGGTGATCCTTTGTTAGATAGGTCAGCACAAACAGCAATATACAAGGCCTCGCCGCTTCCCGTGCCTAAAGACGTTGAAACATTTAATTTGTTTCGCGATATCAGTTTAACCGTTCGTCCAGAACAAGTTAGGGGGTAAAGCTCGTGTTGAATCGAATTATTTCACTTTTCTTGCTGTTATTTACTGGTCAAGTGATTGCTCTTGATTTGGAACTAACTCAAGGAATTAATTCAGCCCTGCCAATAGCCATCAATTCTTTTGGCTCAGACACGGCGGCTAAAGAAATAGGGAATGTCATAGAGAATGATTTGACTATATCAGGACAATTTAAAATTATCTCTGGACCACAAGGCGCGAACGCTCAATCTTCCGTGAGCACATTACGTCAACTTGGCGCTGACAGTGTAGTCACTGGCCGAGTTAATCAAGTTGGCAACCGGATTGAAGTGAGTTTTACTTTGGCTGATGCCGTAGCCAATGGCAATATTCTGTTGACAAAAACCTTTCAGATCAATGCCAATCAGGTAAGAGCTTTAGCTCATCATATTAGTGATGAGGTATACCAAAAACTGACTGGAGAAAGAGGGATATTCTCCACCAGGATAGCTTATATTTCAGTGCAAAGAAGTGGTGGAAGGTCTCGCTACTCCCTGGAGGTTGCAGATGCGGATGGACACAATCCCCAAAGCTTACTCGTTTCTTCAGAACCTATTATGTCACCTTCCTGGTCACCCAATGGAAAATCGATATCCTATGTTTCTTTTGAAAAGAAAAAAGCTGAAATTTTTACCGTCTCAGTTGAAACAGGGCAGCGTCGCTTAATTACGAGTTTCCCAGGAATTAATGGAGCTCCCGCGTGGTCACCTGACGGTCGTCATCTGGCAGTTGTACTATCGAAAAGCGGTACACCCAAAATTTACGATGTTGATTTGAGCAGTGGCACTATGAAACAGCTGACTTTTGGTAATTCTATCGATACGGAACCACGTTATTCTCCTGATGGTCGCAGTTTGTTGTTCACTTCAGGGAGGGGAGGCTCACCGCAAGTGTATCGCTTATCATTGGCTGATGGCCAAATAAGTCGGGTCACTTTCGAAGGGAATTATAATGCCCGTGCCTCTTACACTCCAGATATGAAGCATATCGTCATGCTGCACAGGGAAGACAGACAATTTAATATTGGTGTACAAAATACAGGTGGCGGTCCGATTTCCAATCTAACCTTTTCTGGCCTTGATGAATCGCCATCAGTCTCTCCAAATAGTCGTTTAGTGCTGTATGCTACTCGTTATCAGGACAGAGGGGTTTTAGGCATTGTGTCGATTGATGGAAGAATTAGAATGAGACTTCCTGCTCGTGAAGGAGATGTTCAAGAGCCGGCTTGGTCCCCTTACCTGAGTTAAAAATGATAAGAAACTTACTGGTATTGTTTTTTTTATTTATAGCTAATGCTGGTTATTCATGGAATGCGGTCGGGCACCAACTGGTAGCCCAGATCGCATACGATAATTTGACACCTCAAGCCAAGCGAATGTGTGATTTATATTCCCATTCAAAATCGAAAACATCGGCTAATGTCAATTTTGTAAAATCAGCTTCATGGCTGGACTCCATAAGAGCACATGATGTTCATTGGTTTGATGCGTTACATTACATCGATATTCCTTTCTCCAGGGATGAAACGCCATTACCAGACTTGCCAGAAATCAATGCGCTCTGGGGAATTAAACAGGCAATTGCTGTACTATCTTCCAATAAAGCCAACAATGCTGATAAAAAATTGAGCTTACGTATATTGGTACATCTGGTCGGAGATATACATCAGCCTTTGCATACCGTTACAAAGATAAGTAAAAAATTACCTAATGGTGATTTGGGTGGAAATTTATTTCAGTTAGGTAAAAATCCTATTGGAAATAATTTGCATCAATATTGGGATAATGGTGGCGGTATTCTGATTGGTCAAGACAAGTTTTTTCAGATTAAAAACAAGGCGAAGCAATTAGAGAAGAAATGGTCTTGCCAATCAGCCAGTAAGGTAAAAATTCCACAACAATGGATTAATGCATCACACCAATTGGCATTGACTAAAGTTTATAAGGTTTCAGCTTATCAAGTGCCCCCCAAGCAATATCAATTAAATACTCAAAACATCACAGAAAAACAGATACTTCTGGCTGGGTGTCGGCTCGCTTATCTGCTAAATAATATTGCTGAAGGTAAAAACAAGCTAGTCTAAATTTCATCTTTTTTATTATCAATCTGCAGTTATTCCCTTTAAACCATTTTCTAAATATTTTACAGAAGCAAAGCCAGACTTGAGAAGTATATCTAATGCCATCTTGCTTCGTCTTCCTGACTGGCAGTACAGAATAACAGCCTGATTAGGGTTTAGTTCATGTAAGCGCTGAGGCAATTCATCCAAAGGAAGCACTAAGCCTCCTATATTTTGTATTTGATGTTCCTTTGTACTGCGAACATCAATTAGCTGAATATTGTTCCTGCCCGTAAATAATTTATAAAATTCATCAAGAGTTATTCTATGATGGTTTGGATCATTTTGAGTTGGACAATTGATGGGATTAATTAGTTGCTTAATTGGCTGATTTTGAATACAAAACTCACAATCAGGATTTTTTGAAATAATGATGTCCTTAAAGGTCATGGTTAGCATGTTAATAGCAAGCAAGCGTTTTTTTAATGGATTGCCTATTTGTAGTATCCATTTGATTACTTCTGTTGCCTGAATAATGCCTAGCATCCCAGGTAAAGTACCAATGACCCCGCTTCCTTCACAACTGGGCATATTGGTATCGTTTATGGAAACTGGGAATACGCAATGGAAACAGGGATCTTGTTTGCCGTGGAATATAGAGCAATACCCTTGAAAATGTGATGCACTAGCATAAACATAAGGCTTTTCCAACTCAAAGCAAATACTGTGAATCAAATATCGCGTATAAAAATTATCGGATCCATCTGCAATGATGTCATACTGGCTAATTAACTCAGCCGCATTTTCTTCCGTTAATCTTCTAGAGTAAGATTCAATTTGAATTAGTGGATTAATAGCCAGAAGTTGCTCTTTTGCTGCAGCAACCTTTTCTTTATTAATATGAGTATGATTATAAAGAATCTGCCTGTGTAAATTACTTAATTCAATGATGTCATCATCAACAATGCCTAAAACTCCGACACCTGCTGCCGCAAGATAAAGTAAGAGAGGCGAACCCAATCCGCCAAGCCCAATACATAACACACGAGAATTTTTAAGTTTTTCTTGTCCTACCAAACCAATTTCATCCATTTTGATTTGTTGCGAATAACGGATTAATTCGTCAATTACCAAATTTGATTTATTCATTATGAAACTCATTAATTTGAGTTAAGAATTGTTTGGCTGCAACTAAGGGTGCTGATGCTTTTGTAATGGCGGATATCACTGAAACACCATCAACTTTTGTTTTTAAGACATCAGAAAGATTTTTCAAAGTTATGCCGCCAATTGCGACCAAGGGATAGTGAAGTGTTTTTCTCCAACGTTCAAGTCGTGCGACTCCTTGTGCTTGAAAAGGCATGATTTTACTAGTTGTTTCATAGATTGGGCCGCAAGCGACATAGGAAGGATTAAGAGCATGAGCTCGAGCAACTTCATAATAGCAATGCGTGCTTACACCCAAAAACAATCCTGATTGATTAATTCTATCGATATCAGCATTTTCCAGATCCTCTTGCCCCAGATGAACTCCTGCAGCACCATAATGAATGGCAAGCTCCCAGTAATCATTAATGAATAATGCGGCATTATGCTGATTTGCCAAAGGGACACTCCGTTTTATTTCTTCTTCCAACTGGTCTTGAAGAGCTTCCTTTATTCGTAGCTGTATGCACTTAATCCCCAATGGCAATAATATTTCTAGCCAATAGCTACTATCTACAATGGGGTAAAACCCCATAGAATACTTTTTAAATGATGGAACTGGTTTAATCAAAGGCCTCGGCGATAAATAGGGGAGATCGGCCTCGTCTTCCGGCCAACCATCATGAAACAGTTGAGAAGCCTCCTTATCAATCTGTATCGATTGACGTATTCCTCGATTGACATACATTTTAGAAATAACTATAGCGTCTTTCATTGAATAGCCAAGCGCAAGACAAGCTGTGAGTGCCGCAGATAGAACACAACCTGTACCACGGTAATTTGTTTCAGGAAAGCGGGGATTCGCAATCCAAAACGACTCTTTTCCATCGGTCCAGTAATCTTGACTGAATAAATTATCTTTTAGATGTCCGCCTTTCAGTAATACCTGCTTAGCTCCCATTGATAGCAGATCAGTGGCTGCATTTATTACATCCTGATAAGAAGAAATGCTCCGATTTAAAATGGTTTCTGCTTCTATCTTATTAGGAGTAATAATAGTAACGTATGGAAGCAATTTAATGAGATTTTTTTTGTGCTCCTGTAAATCTGAAAAAAACAAATCAGTTCCAGAGGAGGAGGTAATGATTGGGTCAAGAACGGCAAACCCTTCGTAATCCTTTAAAAAGGAAACAACTTTCTCGCAGGTTGAAGTAGAGCCTAACATACCAATTTTAATAGCATCGGGTTTAAAATTTAATTTCAGAGCATTACATTGAGCCTCAACCTGGTCACCGGATATCGCTTCTACTGCAACAATTGAGTGAGCGTTTTGTGCAGTTACCGCGGTAATGACAGAGCAAGCCCTGACATTTAAGTGACTAAAAGTTTCCATGTCAGCATGGATACCAGCTAATCCGGATGAGTCAACGCCGGCAATTGTCCAAACAATCGGTTTTTTCATAAACTGCTCACCTGATGCCAAAATGGAGTATCAATTAATGGAGTACTAGGGTGTGCTATATTTCTAGCAGTCATCATTCCTCCAATAAAAGCCTGATGGCCTGCAATAACGGCATGGCGGAATGCGGTTGCCATGATTGCAGGATGACTGGCAAGAGCGACAGCAGTATTTAAAAGCACACCATCAAAACCTAATTCCATCACCTGGACAGCATGAGATGGCTTACCAATCCCGGCATCAATGATTAATGTGATGTCAGGAAATCGATAACGCAAAGTTTCCAAGGCATAGGGGTTAATTAAACCCTTACCTGAGCCTATAGGAGCTCCCCAGGGCATTAAAATTTTACAACCTGCATCAACCAATTTTTGACATAAAACCAAGTCATCTGTGCAATAAGGAAAAACTTCAAATCCTCTGTCAATCAAAGCCCTGGCTGCCTTGATTAGCTCAAAAGGTTCGGGCTGCAAATTATAGTCATCACCTATCACTTCCAGTTTTATCCAGGGTGTACTAAATAACTCCCTCGCAATTTCAGCTGTATTGATCGCTGCCTCCGCATTACGGCAACCAGCCGTATTGGGCAAAAGATGACAATCTAGTTTTTTTACCGCTTGCCAAAAGGACTCTCCATCCAATCCTGCAGAAGTCTGGCGTTTTATTGATATCGTAATAACTTCTGTACCCGAATTATGAATTGCCTGCTGCATATGCTCTAACGAAGGATAACACGCAGTACCTAAGAGCAAACGGCTACTTAATTTTTTTCCTGCCAAATTCCACATTATTAACCTCCTTGCATGGGAAAGAGGATATCAATGCAGTCATTGGCTTGCAAAATTGTAGTTTCATAAGCTTTATGTGGTACATGATGATTATTTATAGCGACAGCAAAATGCTGTTGAGTATAATTAAGCTGCTTTAAAAAAGCACTCAAGGATAATGAGGATTGAATGGTATAGATTTTATCGTTTAAATAAATATTAATCACAATAACTCTCCCAAAGCTCTGGATAATTCAGATGCTGATAATTGGATGTCACGCCGCGTAAAATTTCTGCTGCCAAGGCTGGGGCTATTAAATAACCATGACGATAAAGCCCATTGACTGCTATAAGCCCGTCGGCAAATTTAATGCGTGGTAAATGATTTGCTAAAGTTGGACGGCAATGGGTCACCGTTTTTATGATGCGTGCTTCATCAAAGTTCCCATGTAAATAATACACAGCGGTCAATAACTCCAAAGTCGTACGTACTGAAACAGGACTAAAATCTTCTGCCTCAATTTCGCTAGCGCCTATGAGGTAAAGATTTCCAGGTCTGGGTACAAGATATAGACTGTACCTTGGATGCAGAAGACGAATAGGGCGATGTAATTGAACTCCTGGTGCATGAAGCCAAATGAGCTCACCTCTAATGCCACGTAAATCAGGAAATATAGTTTGTGCTCCCAAACCACGACAATCGAAAACGACATCAAAATGATATCTCTGCTCTTTTGTATTGATCTCACCTGGTTTAATCGACAGGACTGGAGTGTTGGCAATGTAAGGTATGCCAATAGAGTCGAGATATTTTTTTAAAGACACCATTAGTGTTTGACAATCGATATGCGCTTCATTTGGAAAATAATAAGCGGTTTCAAACTTCGTCAGTTCAGGCTCAAGCGTAATGAGATTTTCATGAGATAATTTTTGAAAAACACAATTATTCTGATTGAGTTGATTCAAGATACGCCGGCTAAAGTGAATCCATTCCGCCTGATCGCCAGGATGACATAGAACTAGACTACCTGATTGTTGAAAATACACGGATTCAGGTAAGTGCCCAATAATACGCGGCCAACAATTCGTAATAGATTCTTGGCCCAGGCTGGAAATCAATAAGATTGATTTATCCAATTCAGAAAATGGCGATAATAGACCTGCAGCTGCAGTGCTGCAATTCATGTTTTCATTAGAATGATCAAAAAGGGATACCTGCCAGCCCGCATTATGTAATGCAAAAGCCAACAGACGTCCCATGATCCCTGCGCCTGCAATGCCTGCTCGCATAATTAATTCTCAAGGCAACAAGCGATTGGTTTCAAATCAGAATAAGGTGTATCGGGCAAAAAACGATTCGTATAGCATTGCGAGATATCAAAATGTTCATCAATAATTTTTAGATGCTTGGTATAGCGTCCAACCTTATCCCAATCTCTGTCAACATTAATTAATGTACGCGAAAAAAATGGTAATGTTCTTGTAAAAATCTTTTGGTATAAGGGAGTACGCAACTGAGGTTTAGCCTGACATAATAACTCATAGGCTTCTTCAGGCTTTTCTGTTGTGTAAGCCGCGCCGCGCTGTGTTGCTCTGAGAAATCCCTTAACTAATTCGGGTTGTTGTAATGTTGTTTCAGGAACAATAAATTGTATTGAGCAAAAACAACAACAACCTAAACCAGCTAATTGATCAATTCGTAAAAATACTGTTTCTCCGCAAAGATGCTCCAGTTCAACTTTTTGAAAATTAATAAACCCAATACCGGTGTCGATAACGTCCCGATAAATGGCATCTGTGACATTCATACCAATACGTACTGTTTTATAGCTTGTCGGATCAATGCCTGCGAGGCTAGCCAAATCATCAATAATTTTTTTGCCGAATTCTCCAATATAACCTACTCGTTTACCAACAATATCCTGGAAAGAATTGATGCCGCTTGATTTTAAAGCAATGAGTCCTGTTGGTGGCTCATCAAGAAGCGTTCCTATGGAAGTCACTGGATAACCTTTTGCTTTGGCTGCAACGGTATGAATCATGGCTTTTACACCAAAATCTACTGTTCCCAGCCCAACAATTTCGGTCACATCACTGGGATCTGCAGGCTCCAGAATGGCGAGCTTGATATCTTCTTCTGAATAAAATCCCAATTGTTGTGCCACAAGTATGGGGGTATGATAAGGGTTGGTGTACCAATTAAGCAGTAGGGTAACCCTGGATTTTAGTGATGACATCGCCATAACTCCTTATGTTATTATTTTTAAATATTATGGAGATGGCAAAAGGGAACCATGCCTTAAAAAGGCCATGGTTTTTTTGAAGGCGTCCTTACGCTGATATGATTCAGATCAAGTTCAACGGGTAACTCTCAGCCGGATTTCCCGACACCCCGCGCCATCTAATAAACTCAAATATACTAAATTTAATTACATGCTTTGTCAAACTAGCGATAATATTGGCAGTATTGATAATTAATAAATAACAAACGTGGAAAAAGGATCTGCTATGGGAAATTTAGAGCATGGACATTCGCAAAAAGAAATCAGAGAGCGATTAACGCAGACTCCTTCGCAAAATTATTTACGAGATTGGATATATGGCGGAATTGATGGCGTTGTAACTACTTTTGCCATTGTTTCCGGTGTTGTCGGCGGGCAATTATCTTCTTTAGTTATTCTAATTTTAGGTTTTGCCAACTTGCTTGCCGATGGTTTTTCAATGGCTGCAAGTAATTATCTGGGTACCAAATCTGAAGTGGATCAATATCAGCGTTATAAAGCGATTGAGGAAAAACATATTGAGTTTATTCCAGAGGGTGAAAAAAATGAAATAAAACAGATTTTTCAAAATAAAGGTTTGCATGGTCAAGCATTAGAACAGGTTGTTGATGAAATTACAGCCAACAGAGCCTTATGGATAAAGACTATGTTACAAGAGGAATATGGATTACCTGCTTCGCTTCGACTCCCGTTTAAATCGGCGCTTTATACTTTTAGCGCATTTCTGCTTTTTGGAATTATTCCATTAATCCCTTACGTGCTGGTCATGAGCAATCCATTTATCTGGTCTTGTTTTTTCACTGCAATTACATTTTTTGTCATCGGTTCGATCAAAAGCCACTGGTCGACCAAATCCTGGCTATATTCTGGTTTTGAGACACTGGTCATTGGTGCTGTTACGGCCTCTTTATCTTATGGCCTTGGACTGTTTTTACATTATTTTCTGACTTAAAAATAAGGTAATACCAAAAATGATTCATTTATTAATCAATTGCATGAGTTTAAAACTCTCCATCCGAGCAATCAATCTCAATATCATATTGTTTCTTTTTTTAGCAGTACTGGGGAGTCTATCTCATGCGGCTAAATCAATAAATACAAATCAGGCAGATAGTCTGTTCAATATTGTTAAAATGAGCACTATATTAAGCAAAAATAGTCTAATGTCTCCCTATAATTACTTACTCACACAACCATTAATGACAACCACTTTGGAAAGATACTATCAGCGCACCTCCAGGATTAAAGTAATTACTGCCTTTACAAACCCGGATAATAATACCTGTTCTCGAATTATCATCCTGTATGTAGACATAAATAAGAAGAGAAATAATGTAGATCTTGCCCAAAAGAAAAATGAAGTCATTCCCGTTGAGTTAGCAGCTATTAACATTAATTTTGCAGAACTGCCAGAGAAACTTATTACTGATATAATTCATACTAATATCCCTTTTGGAAAATTATTAACTCAACATCATCTGAAAGTTCTCAGTAAAGACCGCACCTATTTCTCTGTTGCTTGCAACAAAATGCTGGCTTCTCTAATCCATTGCAAATTAAATAAAAAATTATTTGGCCGCACCAATGTGCTTGTTAGGGCAGATAACAAAAAATGGATTGCTCGAGTTATTGAAATTTTATCCGATGAAAAGGAAGTCAAACGCCATTTAAGGTTAAATTAAGCAGCTTGCCGCTTTATCCAATTTTTTGCAACCAGCGAACAAATGTACGGGTTTTATTGGAAAATAATTTAGGAGCATAAAACTCACCCGCAACACGTTTGCTAATTTCACTCAGGGTAGGGTAAGGAACAATAGCATCTGTAAAACTTCGAAGCGTTTTTTTCTCACGAATCGCCATAATCCAAGGTAAAATGAGTTCTCCAGCATGTGGACCAACTATGGTAACTCCCAGGATCCTTGCTTTCTTGTTCGTGATGATTATTATTTTTCCATTTAACGTACGCTCGGTTTGTGCTCGATCGTTATCAATAAATGGCCACTCAGTTATTTGGGTATCAGGATACTTCAAGGCATCACTGGCTCTTAGCCCAACATGAGCTAATTCGGGATCAGTATAAGTGACCCATGGAATCGCCTTATAATCCATTTTCGCCGGTAATTTAAAAACAATATTACGAAGCACGATACCAGCCTGATAACTAGCCATATGAGTAAACTGATAAAACCCTGTTACATCACCCAGAGCATAGATTTTTTTGTTACTGGTTTGTAAATATTTATTTACTTCAACACCTTTGCTGGTGAATTTAACACCCGCTTTTTCCAAATCAAGGAGATTTACATTGGCCCGACGTCCGGTTGCAATGAGCAGGTGACTGGCTGTAATCGTGAATTGCGTGTTCTGAAATTCAAAACATATAGAGATACCCGTATCAGGGTGAGAATTTATTTGTGTAATCTTAATTTGTTCATAAATGAGAATATTCATCGATTTCATTTGTGTACGTAGGACAGCAACACAGTCAGGATCATCCTTGGGAAGAAGACTCAATCCCTCCAGCAGAGTAACTTGAGAGCCCAGCATAGCAAATGCTTGAGCCAGTTCACAACCAATAGGTCCTCCACCGATGACAATCAAGTGCTTAGGCTGTTCCTTTAAATCAAAAATCGTTTCATTGGTGAGGTAAGAGACTGTATCCAATCCAGGAATTGGGGGGATAAATGGTGATGAACCTGTTGCAATCACGAAACGTTTCGCTTTAATAATACTATCACCAGCTTGCAAAGCATTTGAGTTTAAAAATTTTCCAACCTGCTTAATAACCTGCACACCTAGCGATTCAAAACGTTGGATAGAGTCGTGCTCTGAAATATTGTCTATGACTTGATGCACATGTTGCATTACTTGTTGAAAATCAATTTTTATCGCCTCTGTATGTACTCCAAAATGAGTTGCATGTTTTGCATAATAAAACGTCTTGGCTGCCGCAAGTAATGATTTGGATGGGATGCAACCGTAATTTAAACAGTCACCCCCCATTTTCCCTGACTCAACCAAAACGACTTTAAGCCCTAATTGTGAACAACCAGAAGCTAAACTCAAACCTCCAGCCCCACCACCTATAATGGCTAAATCACAATTTATTACTTGGCTAATATCTGAGAAATTTTGATGATTCTGATGCTTGCGAGTTGAGAATTGATAAACTACTGGCATTAGAGACAAAACAGCCAATGCGAGCAAAGGACCTAATATTTGTAGTTCTAATATGATCCCAAGATTGGGCGTCTGATTGGCTGCAAATATTTGGCTTAGACCATTACCAACCATAACATAGACTATTGTTCCTGGAAGAATCCCAATAGAAGTCGCTATAATGAATGTTTTTGCTCGAATATTTAAAAGAGCAGGTACAATATTAACTACCCAAAAGGGAAATAATGGAATTAATCGTAGTGTCACTAAATAAGAAAAAGCGTTATGTTGAAATCCCTGACGCATACGCTCTATCCATCCAGATGCCTTTTGGGCAAACCAGTCGCCCAAAGCAGTGCGAACCGCAAAAAAAAGTATGGTGGCCCCGAGTGTCGCGCTGATAACCACAAATAAAACACCCCAGAATATCCCAAATAAAAATCCCCCGGTTAAAGTAAAAAGTACTGCCCCTGGAATAGAGATGGCCACAGCAATTGTATAAAAAACAATAAAAATCAGTGGCGCAACAAAATAATGAGTTCGAGTCCACGCAATGAGTAACGCATGATTTTCTTTTAACGCATTAAAACTTAAGTATTTATCAAGGTGTAGGCTGAAGAAAAGTACCAATAGCCCGATTAACACAAGCAAAGGCAACCAACGATGTATTTTTTTAATCATTCACGTTATTCCTTTAACCCGATAAGACTACGGATCCTAACGGTAATTGACCTTGAGATCATACCTTCATTATCGATAAGGCATAATAATACCAAGGATTATTTTACAAGTTATGGAAGTGCTCAATCTTCAACTCTTATGAAAATCAAATTAAGGCTATGTTATTGAAATGTCATGTTTACGAAAAGCCTCCTCAATGGAAAAATTTAATTCACTTTTGACTGTCGATTTCTTATTAACATCTTTAATCATACACCAGAGTTGAAAAGTTAATGCACTGTCGGCAAAACTGGTAAATAACACCACAGGTTTGTTTCTACCACTTTTTACAACATCATCATGCTTATTAGCGATCTCCAAAAGGATGTCTTTAACAAGATTCAAGTTAGTCCCGAAAGCTACGCTAACTTCACAATTCACTCGCCAATAATTATCGGTCAGCATATAGTTGACAACACGGCGGGTAATTAAATCAGAGTTTGGAATAATAATATCTTCATTTACTGGAGTGATAATTTGTGTTGATCTAACTCTGATTTTTTTCACAAATCCTTCAACACCATCGATGTTAATTCGATCCCCAGGCCTTATCGGCTTCTCAATAAGCAAAATAATACCTGATACAAAATTATTAACTATGCTTTGGAGTCCAAGGCCTATTCCCACAGAAAGTGCTCCTGCGATAATGGCAAGACCAGTAAAATTAAAACCCGCGACAAGTAAGCCTGAAATAACTGCGATACTGAATCCAACATAAGTCAAAATAGAGGCAATGGCGACCTGAGTCTCTTCTTCGTTTTCGAACTGTTGGTGACGACTGATTGAAGTTGAAATTGCCCGTGATACCAGATATAAAAAACAAAAAATTATGATACCAAAAAGGATTCGTGTTGGATAAATTGTAATATTTGCCAGTGTAAAGCCATACAATAATTTCTTATAAATTATATCAATAAAATCTGTAGCAAAGCCCCAGGATTTCCCTATTAGATAAATGCTTAAGAGAACAATAACGAGTTTTAAGATAATTTTAAGAATATAAAACTCGGTGAGCATCTGATCCTTTTTGTATCCAAATAATCGTATAACATTCAATTTGCCTTGTGAGTAGCTTAATGAAGCATAAAATTTATTAATACTCTGTCCTATTAAAATAGTGATATACAGGATAAAAAAGGTAAAAATACCAGATAAAGTAAGCTGCATGGCTAAAGTATAAAAGCCGCTGATGTTAAGAATTGCGCACCCTAAAAGCAGTGCAAAAATAAAGTACCGAATAAAATTATAATGTCTTTTTACAAAAGAAATATGAAGATGAGAACGGCAGAAATAGTGAGTAAAATAAGCCGTAGTAGCAAGCAATAAAATAAGAAAGATGGATCGAGTTAACTCCACAATAACCTTATTGACTTCCCAGATATCAAATAATCTCTGCTCTGACAATGCGAGGAAATAAAATGCAACAATCACAATGCTTAGTATTTCAAAAAATTCGCTATCCATCGCATACCAGTCAAAAAAAGCCTTGATTTTTTTTACTTTGAAGAAACAAATAATTAATAATGTTCCGGTAAGAAACCAAAAGAGCTCTTTTATTAAGAGAAATTGAGAGTTGATGGGCTGTTCTTCACCATTGAATAGGGAAATGTAGCCATAAAATGAGCCCGCCATCATGAACATAGCTAAAAGCGTTATATGAGCCCAGCGAATTTTTTTAAATTTCACATATCGGCGTACAACATTGGATTGGCGTAATTTTGACAAGACCAGAATAGAGATAAAAAAACTCACAATAACAATGCAAATCCATAGATAAACTGGTAAGTCTTGAAGCAAAAATTTCTCTTTAGCGTGATTTATCCATTTGGTATTATCAGGAGAGTTAATAATTTTATTTACTAATTGCCATAATGGCGAGGTACGAGCCAAAGTCTTTTCTTGCCTTAATTGTAAAATAGCACTTTTATACGCTTCTATTGCTTCTTGAGCTCGAATTGAAAACAATCGACATTGAGATTGTAACTCAGCTAACTGATGCTTTTGATTGTTCAGATAGACTAAATCCGCTCCCTTATCATTCCCTGTAGAGGCAGCTTGTTTGATTAATACATCCACACCATTTATTTTTTTCTGTAAATCAGCAATACATTCATCGGATTGTGCAGAGAGTTCACTGAGAGTTTCTACCGCCTTATTCAGGTTATTTAAATTAAGATTTTGTACTGACAACTGAAGATTGATGTGATCAAATTGCTTGTTTGCATTTTTTACATCAAAAACTGCAGGCAAAGTAGTATCTCCCAAAGTGGGGGAAATGCTAAAAAAGAAAAGCAAAATCATGACAAAAATTCTCATGGCCACTCTCTTCCTTGCCAATTAAGAAATTATTAACTCTACTTGCTTATGGATTGAATCTCAAGAAGGAAATTTAAAATATCCCTTGAATGGAGTTTTTTGCGTTTAATTTTATATAGAATAGGTAGATAGTTGTAGTAAAATATTTGTTGTTAGGCCTCGCTATCTACGAAGCCCAACAGAGACTAAAATCATGCTTGTTGTAAAGATTCAATAACGGCACCTAAAAATCGAGTGGCTTCGCCTCCGGTAATAGCCCTATGATCAAAGCTCAAAGATAAAGGAAGCATTTTGTGTGCTTCAATTTTATCCTCATCATTAATTACAGCGGCTTTATAAAGCCTTCCAACCGCTAAAATAGCTACCATTGGAGGAACAATTATTGGACTGGCAAAACGCCCTGAAAATTTACCAAAATTAGATAACGTAATTGTTGCCCCTTTTAGCTTGTCCGCACTGACTGCTCGATTACGCACTGATTCTTTGAATTCATCAATTATTTTTCTTAACTCACTGTCGGAGTATTTTTCTGCATCATGAATAACAGGAACAAATAAACCTTCCTCATTGTCCATGGCAATACCAAGATGCACTTCATTAAAACATCTACGTGCAGCATGTTTGGTATCAAACCAGGCATTAAGGGCCGGTTCCTTTTTGGACGCATGAATAATAGCTCGTATTAAACGAACAGTAATATCTGTGTTGGGTTTCCAATTATGGATATCTGCTTCATCAAAAATACTAACCGGAACTATTTCTGCATGAGATTGTACCATGCTATTAAGCATGGCTCGTCTAACACCTCGCAAAGGCTCAAACCCGGCGGGGGGTTGCGAATTGATGTTGGCTTGATTTTGAACATCCTCTCGAGTAATAACGCCATTATCACCACTACCTTTTAAAGAGCTTAAATCAACCCCTAATTTTTTTGCTAGCATTCTTACAGCAGGCGTTGTCTTAACGCGCTGGGAAGAACGCTGACTTCCAATAATAAAATTATCTTCTACCACATCAGTACTTTCCTCCAGATTACCAACCACTGTGCCTTTGTCTGCAGGTTTTTCTGTAGTTGAAACGAATGCTACGAGGGGCTCTCCAGTTTTGATAACGTCACCAGGTTTGCCATAAAGTTTTGCGATAGTGCCTGATTGAGGGCAGGGTACGTCAACAACTGCTTTTGCCGTTTCCATAGAAACTAAAGGTTGATCTGCTTTAACTGTATCGCCTTCCTTAACAAACCATTCATGAATTTCAGCGTCAGGTAACCCTTCACCTAAATCAGGTAGATTAAAAATATTCATTATTACTCCATTATACTCATAACAGTGTTCTTAATACGTGCAACGCTAGGTATGTACTGTTTTTCAAGTTGGAAATAAGGCATAACCGTATCATATCCCGTAACTCTTTGCACAGGAGCCAACAAATCTGCCATACAATGCTCCATAATTTGAGCTGATATTTCAGCACCCACACCACAAGTTTTTGCACCCTCATGCACTATGACGCAACGTCCTGTTTTTTCTACAGAACTTAAAATGGTTTCCATGTCCAGAGGCTTGATTGTCGCTATATCAATAACTTCACAGGAGATACCCTCATCAGTTAATTGTTTGGCCGCCTGTAAGGTTTCATGCATACTGGCCCCCCAGCTAATTAATGTCAGATCATCTCCCTGTTGCAGGGTAAAACATTTACCTAACGGTAAGGCTTGTCCATCATCAGGAACAGGTTGTTTAACCAAGCGATAAATTCGTTTTGGTTCAAGAAAGATAACTGGATCAGGGTTACGTATAGCCGCCAACAACAGCCCATAAGCACGCTTGGGAGAAGAGGGGATAACCACTTGCAAACCCGGAATATGAGCAAATAATGCCTCTGTACTTTCAGAATGATGCTCTGGTGCTCTTATTCCGCCACCAAACGGAGCACGATAAACCAAAGGGCAATGTAACCGGCCTCTGGTTCTGTTACGCATACGCGCCGCATGAGATATGATCTGATTCATGGCGGGATAAATAAAACCCATGAATTGAAACTCAGCAACAGGCTTTAAGCCTTGAATAGACATTCCAATAGCAAGTCCTGCTATCATTGATTCTGCTAAAGGAGTATCAAAAACTCTATTTTCTCCAAATCTGTCTTGTAAACCTACAGTAGCTCGAAATACTCCACCATTTTTACCAACATCCTCGCCAAAGACTACTACATTTTCATCATGAGCTAACTCATACGCCAGAGCCTGAGTAACGGCTTCAACTAAAGTAATATCAGGCATGAGAATACTCCTCCATGGCTATTGCACGTTGTTCAATTAAATATTCTGGTAATTCAGCATAATGATAATCAAAAATGCTGCTAACGGGCTGAGGTTTGGTATTCAAATATTCCTCTACAGCTTTTTCTACCTTTTCACTACATTCTATTACCAGCTTTTCTTCGTCCTGAGATGTCCAAATATTTTGTTGCATTAAATAATGTTTAAAACGAGTAATAGGCTCTTTTGCTTTAGCTTCCTCTACTTCCTGAGAAGGTTGATAGCGTGTTGCATCATCAGCTGTTGTGTGGTCACACAAGCGATAGGTTAAGGCTTCGACTAGAGTGGGGCCACCGCCTTGACGAGCCTTTTTAATAGCATCACCTATAACCTGTCTTGCAGCAAAGATATCATTGCCATCTATTTGCACGCCAGAAAAACCAGCAGCAATGGCTTTCTGTGCTATCGTTTGTGATCCGGTTTGCTTCTCTATAGGCACAGAAATCGCCCATTTGTTATTGTTTACCACGAAGACTACGGGTAATTTCCATGCCCCTGCCACATTCATGGCTTCATAAAAATCACCTTCTGAAGTACCTCCTTCTCCTATACAAACCACTGCTACTCGTGGTTGATTTCTATATTTGAAGGCAAATGCAACTCCTGCGGCATGCAAACATTGAGATGCGATCGGAACACAGATAGGTAAATCTTCTGCATTACTAGAATAATGACTTCCTCTCTCATCTCCTCCCCAAAAGGCGAGAATCTCTGACATTTTAACGCCCCTCTGAAATTGAGCTGCATAATCTCTGTAATAGGGGACAAGTACATCCTCAGGTTTCATAGCATGGCCGATTGCAGTCGAAATAGCTTCCTGGCCATTAATTGGTGCGTACGTTCCCATTTTTCCTGTTCTTTGCAATGCAATTGCTTTTTTATCAAAAGTACGGGTGAGTACCATGATTTTATACAATTCTTTAAGTATGGATTGATTATCTGCAAATGGAGGTAATTCGGCGACCAACTTACCTTGTTCATTCAGGTATTGTGTGTATGTTATTTCAAATTGAGCAACAGTTGTCATTACATGGCTCCTTGTCAACAACGCGTTGGCATAGGATACTCATAAATTAATTTAAAAACCAGTAAATTAATAGGAACCCAAGATAAAAATATACGCTTTTTATTGATAAGTTAGGTTAAAATGACCAAATCAAAAACAGTGCATTTTTTTACACCATATCCTTATCTTGAGGTGATAATTTGATTGATAGTACTCTTATTACGCTTGATTACCATGATTTTACATCTGAATCCTATGAAAAACTCAGTCATTTACCTGGATTTGTTCTGCTTCAGAGTACGAACAAATCAATAGGTCGTTATGATATTTTAAGTGCTTATCCATATGAGAGGATGGTTATTAAGAGCCATACACATGATAAAGATTTAGTATTAACCGAATTAAAAAATAAACTAAAAATAGAACAGTCAGAACTTGATCTCCCTTTTCAGGGCGGGGCTATAGGCTATATTTCTTACGATTTTGGTGCACTGTTGCATAATCTTGAACAATATCCCCAAAAAGAACTGACGAACATACCATTTTTAAATTTAGGGTTTTATGATTGGGCTATCATCGTAGATCATCATTTAAAAAAAGCCACTTTATTTGCAAGAAACAGTCATTCTTCAACAAAAAATATTTTAAATGAAATAAAAAATATATTAAACAGCCAACCAAAAATGCCGGTACAGTTTTCAATTCAAGCGGAATTTTTACCTTTAATATCAAAAGAGAATTACAGAAACTCATTCAATGCTATTCAACAAGCCCTGAGAGCAGGGCGTTCTTATCAAGTCAATTTCACTCAACCGTTTCAGACAAAATTCACTGGGGATCCCTGGGAAATGTACCAAAGGGTTAATAAAAATAATCCGGTTCCATATGCCGCTTTTATCAGGACAGATGAGGCTGACATATTAAGCTTTTCTCCTGAGCGATTTTTACTTTATGACAACGGTGAGATGTTAACTTCGCCCATAAAAGGCACTATCCACCGATCGAAAGATCCTGTTGTAGATAAAAAATTAAAAGAACAGTTATTGAAATGTCCTAAAAACAAGGCTGAAAATGTCATGATTGTCGATTTGCTAAGAAACGATCTAGGGAAACTTGCCAAGGCTGGCAGCGTAAAGGTAATGAATCTTTGCCACATCCAGAGCTTCAATGCAGTACATCATTTGGTTTCCGACATAAGAGCTCTTTGCAAAGAGGATATTCATCCAATTGAAGCATTTTTCTCCTGTTTTCCAGGTGGTTCAATTACAGGGGCGCCTAAATTAGAAACGATGAAAATTATCAGTGAACAGGAAACCTATAAAAGAGGGGTCTATTGTGGTTGTATCGCCTATTTTTCACAACATGGCCGTTTCGATGCCAATATCGCGATACGTACGGTGACAGCCAAGGATAATGTTTTGTATTTGGCAGCAGGAGGGGGAATAGTTATTGACTCCGATTGGGAAGATGAATATTGTGAATGTTTCACAAAAATTACTGCAATTATCAATGGAATCAAATAATACCCAACAGTCAATCAAAACACATTCATCAGTTATCGTTTTACATGATCTTTCCAAAGACTCGTTAATTCTCACCAGGCGAAGTCAGATGCTTAAAAAACATCCAGGAGAAGTGTGCTTTCCTGGTGGTTTTCAAGAAATAAATGATCAAGATCTATATAGCACTGCATTGAGAGAACTGAATGAAGAGTTAGGTGTTACATCAGACAGAATAACTCTGATCAGAAAATTAAACATTGAAAAGACTTTACTGGGTTTAGTCATTCACCCTTGGTACGCCAGTATTGATTCTATATTTCCTTACACTATGAATCCACAAGAGGTTAGTGAATTAATTCTTGTGCCTATGCCTTTAGTAAAAAATCAGAAAAATTATAAAGAAATTAGAATTGAGAAAGAGGGAAAACACATTGTCACCTGCCAATTTATTGCTAATGAAGAATTAATATGGGGTGCCACAGCAAGAATTATGAGGCAATTAGCTTCTCAATATTAAGTATGATACCAGAATGATAAAAGGCATTTCTTTAAATGCCTTTACCTGATTATTAAACCAAATTAAAGAAATCGTATGCTACAAATTGTACAAATCAAATTTTTTGTACCATGATTATGTTTAAACAAACTTCCTAAATTACAGGATATAGTTTATGAAGTTACTACAACTTCTCTTATTTATTATTATTTCCTCTAATTCTTATTCATTAAATTTAACAATTGGTACTTCAAAATTTAATCCACCTTTTGAAGTTTGGTCTGGTAACAACAGTTCATTGTATGGCTTTGATATTGACCTTATGCAAGAAATATGTAGAAGATTACATGCGACCTGTACTTTTGAAGCCTATATATTCGATGATTTATTTCCCGCGTTAAAAAACCGCGAAGTCGATCTGGTTATTGCCTCAATGATTATTACAGATGAAAGAAAGAAACACTTTATTTTTAGTCTTCCCTATATGGAAAGTAACTCACAATATATAACTACCGTCGATTCTAAAATCAGCACATTTGATGATTTGCACGGCAAAAAAATTGGAGTAAGAAAAGGAACTCCTTACGCAAGGCAAGTTTTGTCAGAAAACCGCAACAATCAGGTAATTTTTTATGAGCTCATACAAGATATGCTTCTTGGCTTAAGCAATAATGAAGTTGATGCCAGTTTAATGGATTATGAAGCAGCAAAATATTGGATGGCATCTGAACCCTATGCTTATAAATTAATTGGTAAGAAAATTTCTATTGGAGAAGGGTATTCTATTATGGCAAACCCTGATCAATTTGTATTAATTAAAAAAATAAATAAAATTCTTCTTGAAATGGAAGCTGATGGAACTTATCTGAGACTATATTCAGAGTACTTTTAGAAGAGGAGTATTAAGGACAAATAGCACCCAAAATACTCCAATTATACCTAAACAGGCTCCATTGTTTTTTTATTGGTCGAGCTTTTTTGTTCCTTTTCTTGGTTTTTTAAAGCACGACGTAAAATCTTGCCCACATTTGTTTTAGGAAGTTCGTCAAAGAATTCGACAACTTTGGGGATTTTATAAGCGGTCAAATGCTCCTTGCAATGATTGATAATTTGTTCAGCCGTCAATGTACTATCTTTTCTTACAATACATGCTTTAACCCGTTCACCAGATTCTTCATCAACAATACCTACAACGCCTACTTCTAATACACCGTGATGCATTCCTATTATTTGCTCTACCTCATTAGGATAAACGTTGAATCCTGAAACAACGATCATGTCTTTTTTTCTATCGACCAGATAGATAAAGCCTTCTTCATCCATACGGGCAATATCGCCGGTTTTTAAGAACCCGTCTTTAGTAAACACCAAGGCTGTTTCATCAGGCCTTTTCCAATAACCTGGCATCACTTGCGGCCCTTTAATACACAACTCACCACTAGTACCAATAGGCACATCTTTTCCAGATTCATCACGAATAGACACATCAGTTGAGGGAAGGGGTAAACCAATACTGCCATTATAGCCTTCAAGGTACATTGGGTTTATAGTCACTGCAGGGCTGGTTTCAGTTAATCCATAGGCCTCCAAAACCCGTGTTTTGGTCATTTCAGACCATTTTAAAGACACACTCTTTTGCAATGCCATACCACCAGATAATGCCAGTTTTAACTTGCTGAAATCAATTTCTTTAAATTTAGGATGGTTCAGCAATGCATTGAACAGAGTATTTACTCCAGTTATTGCTGTAAAACCCGAATTTTTGATTTGATCTATAAAATGTCCCATATCACGTGGATTAGTGATCAGAATATTTTTCGCGCCAATTTTCATAAAAGTGAGACAATTGGCTGTCAAGGAAAAAATATGGTACAGGGGAAGTGCAGTTACTATAATGTCTTGATCACTGACTCCTAGAGGAGATATCCATGTGTATGCTTGCATCACATTGGCTATAAGATTGCCATGGGTCAATATAGCACCTTTTGCAACACCAGTTGTACCACCAGTATATTGTAGAAACGCAATGTCATCATGATTCAGTTCAACTCGATGAAGCGTTGCTTGTTTTCCTTCAGACAAAGCATAGTTAAAAGCCACTGCGTGAGGAATTGAGAAGGCAGGAACCAATTTTTTTATATGATTCACTACAAAATTAACAATGAATCTCTTGAATGAAGGAAATAAATCACCCAATTGAGTTACAATCACATGCTTAACGGAAGGCATTGATGGCAATGCTTTTTCAATTGTTTTTGCAAAATTAGCCAGCACGATGATGACTTCTGCTCCAGAGTCATTCATTTGATGTATTACTTCATCAGCTGTGTATAAGGGGTTAGTGTTTACCACGACATAACCCGCTCGCAAAACACCAAAGATGGCTACAGGATATTGTAAAACGTTAGGCAGCATTATTGCTACTCTTGCCCCTTTTTCCAAATTCAATTGTTGCAAATAAGCAGCAAAATTTCTGCTTAGACTATCCAAATCAGCGTAAGTAATTTCAGTCCCTAAATTGGAGTAGGCAGCTCTGCTCGCATAAGAGTTACATGATTCATTAAATAAAGATATGAGGGATAAATATTGACTTGTGTCAATTTCATGTGGGACTCCATTTTGGTATTGTTCAAACCATCGTTTATCCACTTTGATATCCTTCTGTTATTGTTTTCCTCATGATAGTATAAACAAAAAAATCTCTAATGGATATCATGCTAATGGGTGAAAATATAACTAATACACAAGCATTTAAGCTTAAAGGGAGGTTGTATACTTTAACCGTTTTGCAAGTTTTGAACATTAACAAAGAAGCCTTTTCTCAACAATTTGCTGAAACTGTTCTCAAAGCACCTAAATTATTTGAAAGAACACCCGTGGTTTTTGACTTGTCTTCTGTCAATCATCTTGAGTTTGATTTACAGGAATTATGTCAAATTGCGCGTAGTCATGGTATGATTCCCTTGGCAATTCAAGGCGGTGGTCCATTACACGACACTTTGGCCCAATGCCAAGGTTTAGGTATACTCAATGCTTCAACGGCACATGATAAACCAATAATTGATGAATCCTCTGAATTCCAAAATATCGAGAACATCAAGACAAAGTTGCTAACGACACCAGTACGATCAGGCCAACAAGTTGTTGCCAAGGGAGCTGATTTAATAGTGGCTTCTTCAGTTAGCCATGGAGCAGAGTTATTAGCTGATGGAAATATTCATGTATATGGCACATTACGCGGTCGAGCTTTAGCAGGAATATCCGGAGATGTCGAGGCGAGAATTTTTTGTCAATCTTTGGATGCAGAGTTAGTATCCATAGCTGGTTTCTATCGTATAAGTGATGCTATTGAACCTGTTAATGGACCTTGTCAGATCTACTTATCAAATGAACATATCGTTGTTGAGCCATTATGATTGACTCCGTTTTTATATCCGATTTACATCTGCATCCAGAGGACAGTGAAATCCAAGCAAGATTTCATCGTTTTATAAATTGGGCTCGGAACTCTGTAAGAAAAATTTATATCCTGGGTGATTTTTTCCATGCCTGGTCAGGTGATGACTCAATTAATGCCTGGAGTGATGATATTGCAAAGCAAATAAAATCGCTGACTCAAAGTGGCATTGAAATTTATTTTATGACCGGAAATCGTGATTTTTTACTTGGTTCATCATTTGCCAAACGAGCCGGTTGGAAAATATTAACAGAGCCAACTGTTATCACACTTAGAAATAACAGGATTTTGCTGGCTCATGGCGATCGTTATTGTACTAGTGACCGATCTCACCAACGATTCCGGCTATTAACGAGAAACAGGTGTTTCTCATTTCTCTTTTTAAGACTTCCTTTATCAATTCGTAAACGATTGGTTAACGGTGTACGCAAAATTAGTTTAAATAATCACCATAAATCAATCGAACAGATGGATATTGTTAAAGAGGCTGCAATTCGGCATATGTCTGAAAACAACACAGAAATACTGATTCATGGACACACACATAAACCCAGCTTAACAAATTATTCTTATGAAGGAAAAATACTTACAAGGTATGTTCTAAGTGATTGGGATGACATACCCAAGCTATTGTGTTATGATAATACAAAAGGATTCTATTTCACCCAATATGATATAAATTGAGGAGTTGCCCAATGCCTAAACCACCAAATAAAATGAAAGAGGAACTCGAACAAATTCGAAAGACTGAAATAGAAAATGCTATGGCCAGAGAGCGTGAAGAATTGCTTGCTAAAAGAAACAGAGAGCGAGCTGAAGCAGAAGACAATCTAAAAAAAGGCCGATATATCAAAGATCCTCGTACAGGCCAAACAACAACTCTTTGGGAAAATGCGATTCAAAAAGCAGATGAGGTTCTGAATGCTGATTTAAATGCTTATATGGATGCTCGAGCTGCAATCATGAGTTTATTAAAAATGTATTATGAAATGGTCAAGGCAAATGCTCAGACTATGAAAGAATTGCGCGCAGGGATTGGTAACAAGATCATGGATTGGGGTATCTTCCCCATTAAAGATTATATCGGGAAAAAGCTCACGGGAGATCCTGAAATTGATTTACCAATTTTGCAACATGAAGTGAGTTATACCGATGATAACAAATTGAAAATTGAACCTCTAACTCGCTCAGATAAAGGTGAAGAAAAGGGTAAACTCGATCAACTATTTGAAGGCATGGTTCACATGTGGCTAAAAAATAATGATTACACACCTGATCCCAACAATCCTGGTCAATTTGTCAATTCACACGGTGAAACATTAGACAAAGTAACGTTTGACAAATTAAAAAAAGATGATCAGCATGGGCTTAATCATTTTTTAACTGAATATGATCCGGATTTGCAATACAGACCACGCACTCCTTAGTATAAGTGAGAGGAATAGTGGGCACTAGCCTATAAGTTATGTAGGCTAGTGTGAGGCTCCGCTTTAAGATTCAGGTTCAAGCAGGGGGCAACCCACTATGAAAGCGAAATACCACATCATCTGATAAAATAAATGCATTTTCTATAGTTAAAAATTCAGAAATACGATCATCAATAGGACCGCCATAGAGCTTGGCCAAATGCAAATATTCTTCAAAATGTCTGCATTCTGATTTAACCAATGTTTTATAAAATTTGGCTAAGTCCTGATCTTCTATATACGGAATTATCGAATTAAAACGCTCGCAAGACCTAGCCTCAATGATAGCGCCTATAACCAACTGATCACACAACCGCTCAATTCCATCTTTATTTGTGACATGTTTATGCAAATTGGATGCATAATCTGACGGCTGCAAAGGAGCATAAAAAATTCCTTTTTGCTTCATGATAT
Organism: Legionella pneumophila subsp. fraseri; assembly: GCF_000586315.1. Taxonomy (GTDB): domain Bacteria; phylum Pseudomonadota; class Gammaproteobacteria; order Legionellales; family Legionellaceae; genus Legionella; species Legionella pneumophila_B. Next base: position 199,061 of record NZ_JFIM01000001.1, read on the forward strand.
CAATGACTTTTTCAAAGTGTAGCAACTCTTCTCTTGCCAATGGTGCCATAATTGCTATTAACTCTGCTTTTTCTGGATATTTGCTTATGAAATTAATTGCTGTTCCAGCTGCCTTACGTTCACAATGAGCATGATCGAGCAATAAAAGAGGTATATTAGCAGCAGCATAATGCAACCACGTTTCCGGCGTTTTAACTTTTAAAAAATCATTTAACGTTTGTAAATCACTATCTAATCGTTTTAACATGATAAAATACACTATAATTTCAAATAAATAGCCCTTATATCACATACTTTAAAGAATTTAAATTGGATAAAAAATGGACGAAAAACAAAAAGATGATGAACTGAGCCAATGGCTTTCCACTTATGGAACAATAACAGCTGAACGAATATTAGGTAGATATAACATATCACTGCCAACAGATGAATTATTAGAAGCTATTAACATTCCGTCTAGTTTTTACCGTCATTTGTTACAGATTCCATTAAAGAATGTACTTAATGGAATTGTAATTCAACAGGCAAGTGATTACCATGTCTACGCCCAGAAACTATTAATTGATTATTTGTTATCTGGTGAAAGCAACAAAGAGCCTGATTCACAAGGAGCTGGAACTCGCGAATCACTAGAAGAGGAAAGACAACGATTAGTTCAATTAGGGGATGAATTTCATAAATTGGAGTTAGAGCAGGATAATCTCATTGCCTCAAGCCAAGCCAGTTTAATGAAAATAAGCCTTGATTGGAATGCAAAACTGGAAACAACTCTTTCCAAATTAAATGGCTTATACAAAAATACAAATTCTAAAATTAAAAAAAATGCAATTAGAAAAGCTCTAATCAAGGCCTTTATTCATTGTGATCTTGTCAAGGATCAATCACAAAATAACAAATATCAGCTAATTGATAAATTAAATCAAACATTAGCTATTTCTGTAAGTGCTGAATTAAAAGAAACCATCCTGACCAATCTGAGTGAACTCTTTCAAGTCCTCGAAGCTTTAAATACAAAACTCGACGAATTTACTGACCGGACTAATCATCTAAGCCAACAAGCTAAATCATTTAGAAGCCAATTCTACGAAGTAATACTGCGCCTCATTGAGTTAATTAAATTATTACCTGAATATAAAATTGACCCCGAACAAGATGCTATTAATCGAGAACCATTATATTTTGATAGAACGATTGGAGAACACTAACAGCTTTACATTAAAATCAAGCTACATTTCTCTCAAATCATGTCATCGGTACTAACTGAATGGATAAGTACATGAATTTTTATTAGCCAGACTACTATAAATTCATGTATAATGGTGCACTTTAATTTAATCTCATTGGAGTGCATGATGGCAAAAGAATTAACATTATCTATTATTAAACCTGATGCTGTAGCAAAATCTGTGATAGGTGAAATATACACTCGCTTTGAAAAAGCAGGCCTAGATATTGTTGCCGCTAAAATGGCACAACTTTCTCGCGAACAAGCTGAAAACTTTTATGATATCCATCGTGCACGACCATTTTTTAAGGATCTTGTAAATTTTATGATTTCTGGTCCTGTAATGATCCAGGTATTAAAAGGTGAGAATGCCGTAGCTAAAAACAGAGAAATTATGGGTGCGACCAATCCCAAGGAAGCAGCACCTGGCACTATACGTGCCGATTTTGCTGATAGCATCGATGCAAATGCTGTGCATGGCTCAGACAGTCTGGAGAATGCTGCTCGTGAAATAGCATTTTTCTTTGAGCCACATGAGTTATGCGATAGATAAAAGCTGGTTTGGGAGCAGTCATGAGCCAACAAAAAGTGAATCTATTAAATTATAATTACTCGCAATTACGAGAATTATTGATGGCTTGGGATGAAAAACCTTTCAGAGCTCAACAGCTATTTCAATGGATTCATCAAGTTGGTATATGTGACTTCGCTCAAATGACTAATTTAGGGAAAGTTTTAAGGTCCAAACTTTCCCAATTAGCTTGCGTAGATTTACCAGAAATCGTTGCGTGCCAAAAATCAGCTGACGGTACACACAAATGGTTATTAAAACTGGAATGCGGAAATTGTATTGAAACAGTATTTATTCCTGAAGCCAATCGGGGAACACTCTGCGTTTCATCACAAGTTGGTTGCGCTTTAAATTGTTCTTTTTGTTCTACAGCAAAGCAAGGATTTAATAGAAACTTGTCAACTGCTGAAATTATTGGTCAGGTATGGCTGGCAGCACGCGAATTATCAGATAATCATGGTATTCACGATAAAAAAATAACTAACGTTGTTATGATGGGAATGGGTGAACCATTGCTTAATTTCGATAATGTTGTTTCTGCTATGAACATCATGATGGATGATTTAGCCTATGGATTATCCAAAAGACGCGTTACACTAAGTACTTCAGGTGTTTTACCAGAAATGGAACGACTCAGAGAAGTCAGTCCTGTCGCGTTGGCGGTATCCTTGCATGCACCAACAGATGAATTACGCAACGAACTGGTGCCAATTAATAAAAAATATCCACTCTCCCAATTAATATCTTTATGTAAACGATATTTTAAAGATGAACCAAGAAGAAAAGTGACTTTTGAATACGTTATGCTAAAAGGGGTCAATGATCAACCTGAACATGCCAGCCAGTTAATTAAACTTTTGCATAATGTGCCTGCAAAAGTTAATTTAATCCCGTTTAATCCATTCCCTTTAACTCAATATCAGAGATCATCCCAGGAAACTATTGATGCATTTCGAGAGAAATTAATGAAACACGGTATTAATACTATTACACGTAAAACTCGTGGAGATGATATCGATGCGGCCTGTGGTCAACTTGCTGGTGAAGTAAAAGATAAAACGAGCAGATCACAGCGATGGCAAAAGCTTCGTTTCATGAGCAAAACAGACAAATCAAATGAATTGGCCATTGCTTCAGAAGAAATGGCATAACACACTCTGCATAATAACTGAGAACTAATTGAGACTCTTATCAGTAATTCGGGCAGAAGATTAAGCGTAATAAAGCAATTTTAGCATATAGACTCACATTAAATAGTGACAAATCATTTTTAATTTGGACTTAAGTGGTTATAATGCAAAATCATTTCTAACGTAAAGTGGTTAATCGTGCTAAAGAGCATAAGGTACTTATTAATTATAATAACATGCTTATTTTTAGAAGCTTGTCAGCATGCACAAGATAACGAAGAGCCCAATACCATAAGAAAAGTAAACCTTAGTAAAGCGGCTTCTTTTAATGTGCAATTGGGGTTGGGATATTTGAAGCAGGGAGATAGGCCGCGGGCAAAGAAGAAGCTGCTAACTGCCTTGGAACAACAGCCTGATTCTGCAGATGTTAATGCCGCATTAGCCTATTATTTTGAACAAACCAAAGAATTGGATCAAGCCAGGAATTTCTATCACAAAGCAATGACCTTATCGCAAAATAGTGGGGCACAAATGAATAACTATGGTGCTTTTCTATGTCGACAGGGGGATTATAAAAATGCAGAAATATACTTTTTAAAGGCAGTTAAAGATCAAAACTATGTAAATACATCAGGTGCTTATGAAAATGCTGGTTTGTGTGCTATGGCTATACCAGATCATGATAAAGCTATTATATATTTTACAAAGGCTTTAAATCAGGATCCATCAAAAAAAGAATCACTATATGAATTAGTAAAATTACAAAGTAAAATAGGACATGACAAAGAAGCCCTCGATCTGCTTCAAAAATATGCTGATTTAGTATTAAATGACAAAGTAATGCTTGGATTAGCAAAAGACATAGCAAATAAAACAGGCCAATATACTCTTGCAGCAGAATATGAAAATAGCTTCAATAAAATGGAGCCAACTAATAATATTAGTGGAGTAAATGATGAATACAATAGCAGCAATGGATGAGACAAGAAATAATGAAATTACTAACCCCGGCTACGAGCTGGCGGCTCTTCGCCAGCAAAGGGGGTATTCAATCGAGTATGTTGCGAGCAAACTTCATCTACGAGCTCGTATTATAGAGCTGATTGAAGCAGGAGATTTTGATTTATTACCTCAGCCAGTTTTTGTAAAAGGATACTTGCGTGCCTATTCAAAATTACTAGGGGTTTCACCTGAACCTTTTTTGACTGTTTTTAATGCGCAATATTGCTTTGAAAAAAAACCAGAAAGAGCGGCTCTATGGCAAAGTAAAAAAGAATCTCATAAAGCAGAGCATTTTATAAAATGGTTCACCATTTTATTTGCGATTGGAGTTTTAGTTGCAGTTGGGATATGGTGGCAAAAAAACAAAGATAGCCAGACTATAGAGACACCTAAAGAAAACTCATCTGGATTATCAATCAGTGAAACCAGCACGGAAATTAAATTGACTGATTTATCAAAAATGGAATCGTTATTAACGCCCAATAATACACAAATGACGCCTTTGGAGAAAAATGGTGGTTGATAAAATCCAAGCTATCCGGGGAATGAATGATATACTGCCCGATAATGCCTCGGTGTGGCGCTTTATAGAACAGACTTTTATAAATTGCCTAATACGATATGGTTATAAGGAAATACGATTTCCAATTGTTGAGAGTACACAGCTATTTAAACGTACCATTGGCGAGATAACTGATATTGTTGAAAAAGAAATGTACACATTCAACGACTTGAACGGTGATAGCATAACACTCAGGCCAGAAGGAACAGCAGGCTGTGTTCGTGCCTGTATAGAACATGGTTTATTACATAATCAACAACAAAAATTATGGTACTTAGGCCCAATGTTTCGTCATGAACGTCCTCAGAAGGGTAGATACCGTCAATTCAACCAATTTGGGGTTGAGGCCCTAGGAATTACTGGTACTGCCATCGAGCTTGAGCTGATATCAATTTGCCGCAGGTTATGGACTGACCTGGGTTTTTCTCAGTCAGTTCAATTACAAATTAATTCATTAGGCGAAATAAATGAGCGTCAAAAATATCGTTCTATCCTGGTAGAATATCTACGCGATCATTTTAATCTACTTGATGAAGACAGTAAGAGACGATTGGATAAAAACCCCTTGAGAGTTCTTGATAGTAAAAATCCTGATCTTCAACAACTCATTCAAAATGCTCCTAAATTAATCGATGTTCTTGGTGATAATAGCAAAGAACATTTTCAATCGTTCTGTAACGGATTGGAAACACTTGGTATTCCTTATTCCATTAACCCTGTATTGGTAAGAGGATTGGATTATTATGGCCAAACGGTGTTTGAATGGGTAACAGACCAATTAGGAAGTCAAGCTACAATATGTGCAGGAGGCAGGTATGATATGTTGGTGGAATTCCTGGGTGGGGCACCCACACCTGCAGTTGGTTTTGCTTTAGGATTGGAAAGAATATTTCTTTTAATGGAAACTTTAAACTTGTTGAATTTAAGTGACAACAAGCAATCAATATTTATCATTGCTACTAATGAAGAGGCCATATTGAAAGCGCTTGTCATGGCAGAGTCAATTCGAAATGCTCACCCATCTTTTGATGTCATTACCAATACTGCAGGAGGTGGTTTTAAAAGCCAATTTAAAAAAGCCGATAAAAGCAGGGCTCGCTTGGCTTTGATTCTTGGGGAAGACGAAATAGCCGGGGAATATGTAAGCATTAAAGATTTGAGAACTGAAGTAGAACAAGCATCAATACCCATCACCAAAATAAATCAATTTTTGCAAGATTATCTAGCTTGAGGGCAGGAGAAGATTATGTCTGTTTACATGACGGAAGAAGAACAATTAGAAATTATAAAAAAATGGTGGAAACGATATGGCAATATGATAACTATTTTTTTATCAATAGTGCTCCTGATTATTGCAGGATACAGGTATATGAATTGGCACAATGACAAGATAAAACAACAAGCATCTATTGCCTACGAAAATATGATGATTGCATTTTCCAATCAAAATATAAAGTCAGTTCGTTCCTATGCCAATGAATTAATTAAGAATTATAACCATACCGTTTATGCTGATATAGCTCATATGACGCTCGCAAAAATCTATGTGAGTAAAAACAAACTTGAACAAGCAAGAAATGAATTAAAGACAGTTGCCTCTGAAAGCAAAATGACACCGTTAAGACAAATTGCCAAAATTCGTATTGCGCGTTTACTGGCAGCAGATAAAGCTTATACTAATGCATTAAATGAATTAAGTGTCGTTGAAGACGAAGCCTACCTGCCAGTGATTAACGAGCTGAAAGGGGATATTTATAGCGCCAAAGGGCAATATCAGGATGCTATGAATGCCTACCGACTAGCAATAGATGAAGTAAGAACAAATGGAATGGGTAATTTATTTTTAGAAATGAAAACAAATGAATTAGCAATTAAGACTCAATCTATGATTACTGATGATAAAAAGGTAAAAGCGGCTTAATTTTATTATTATAAAGGTTTCTGTTTTATGAATATTAGAATATTAGTTTTAATACTATGTGCATTGACTCAAGGATGTACCTATGTGGATGATTATATGCTCGGCAAGGATAATACCCCCCAACCTAAAGAGCTAAAAGAAATTCAACCCAAGGTTAAAATGGCACAAAATTGGACGGCTCCAGTTGGAAAAACTCGCAAAACAAATGAGTACTTAAACATCAAACCAGCTATTCGTGGTGATATAATTTATACTGCAGATGCAAGTGGATTGGTTCAGGCAGTTAGTAAGAAAGATGGTCAGATAAAGTGGTCTACCTCATTAAAAAATAATATAGTTAGTGGACCAACTGTAGCTGATGGTTACCTCGTTGTAGGAACTAATGCCTCCACATTAGTACTACTTAATCAATCTGACGGAAAAGAGATATGGCAGAATAAAGTATCTGCTGAAGTATTAGCTCCTCCTGCGTTATCGCATCAGAAAGTCATTGCAAAAACTATTGATGGGAAAGTATATGCGATTGATGCGGTAAACGGTAAACAACTGTGGGTTGCGGATCACGGCGCTCCAAGTCTGGTATTAAAAGCCAGCTCTTCTCCTATCATCGTCGATAATCTGGTACTTGTCGGATTTTCTGATGGTAAATTAGATGCTTTAGAATTACAAACTGGGCGATTGATCTGGCAAAGAAGCATCGCTTATGGGATGGGGGCAAGTGATGTTGAACGCTTAGTCGATATTGACTCTGATCCAATAATAAGCAATAACGTTGCCTATCTGGCAACATATCAAGGATATGTTGGAGCACTATCACTATCCAATGGCCAATTCATCTGGAGAAAACCAGCATCCGTTTATAAAAATATGCTCTTAAGTCATAATAATCTGTATTTTACGGACAGCAATGATGTCTTATGGTCTTTAAACAGTAATACAGGACAGGTGAACTGGAAGCAAACGTCCTTAAAAGCAAGAGGACTTACTGCACCGGCATTGGTCGGGGGAAATTTAGTTGTTGGTGATAAAACAGGATATTTACATATCTTATCAACTCAAACAGGTGAATTACTTGGACGATCTCAGCTTTCTGGTGGAGTAACAGTATCACCGAGTGTTTCTGGTAAAAATATGTATGTATTAACCAATAATGGAACGCTCAATCAACTTACAGTGAGCTAATAAAATGATTCCTGTCATCGCTTTAGTTGGGCGTCCCAATGTTGGCAAGTCTACTTTGTTTAATAGAATTACTAAAACACAGGATGCTCTTGTCGCTGATTTTCCTGGCTTGACAAGAGATAGACAATATGGGCACGCTCAATATGAGAACAAGTCCTTTATCATTGTTGATACCGGAGGCATAGGTGTTGATGACATTGAAGTAGATAATTTGATGTCAAGACAGTCTCAGGTTGCTTTAAATGAGGCGAATGTAATTCTTTTCCTGGTCGATGGCCGCTCAGGATTAACAGGTATTGACCAGCAAATTGCGCAAGCACTGAGAAAACTTAATAAAAAAGTACATCTTGTTGTCAATAAGACGGATGGGATGAACGAAGATATTGCTTGCGCTGATTTTCAATCTTTAGGAATTACTGATGTCCATGCTATATCCGCCTCTCATGGAGGAGGGATCAGTTCATTACTCGAAGAAATTCTGGAACCATTTACAACAGAAACGCATGAAACAACCCAAGAGAAAGCAATAAAGATTGCTTTTGCAGGGCGCCCTAATGTTGGAAAATCAACTTTGATAAATAGGATATTGGGTGAGGAAAGAGTAGTAGTTTATGACATGCCCGGTACAACGAGGGATAGTATTTCAATACCCTTTACAAGAGAAGATACGCAGTATGTCCTTATTGATACTGCAGGAGTGAGACGTAAGTCTCGAATTGATGAAAAAATAGAGAAATTTTCTGTCATCAAAACTTTGCAAGCTATAAAGGAAGCTCATGTTTGTTTGTTACTACTTGATGCAAATGAAGGCATTACTGATCAAGATATGAATTTGCTGGGATTTATTATTGAGTCTGGCAAGGCACTAGTTATTGCTGTGAATAAATGGGATGGACTGGAAGAAGATCATAAAGAAAAAATAAAATCTGAACTATCAAGAAGGCTGAATTTTGCAAATTTTGCAAAAATCAGATTTATTTCAGCATTACATGGAAGCGGTGTAGGTGGATTATTTAAAGATATCAATGAAGCTTATCATTCAGCCATACAATCCTTTTCTACTCCTAAACTGACCAGATTATTACAGGATATCAGTACAAAACATACTCCACCATGCGTCAATGGTCGACGAATAAAATTACGTTACGCTCACCTTGGGGGACATAATCCTCCAGTTATTGTTATTCATGGAAATCAACTCGATGCCTTACCAGAAAGTTATAAACGTTATTTAAACAATGAGTTTATTAAACATTTAGGATTAGTAGGTACTCCTTTAAAAATTGAGTTTAAGGGAGGACAAAATCCATTTGCCAATAAAAAAAATAAATTATCGCAAAGGCAAGTGAACAAGAAGAAACGATTAATGCGATGGGCAAAAAGTAAGAAATAGCGATTTGGTTTGGCTCCAATTGATCTCATGGGAAAACCAATGTATCAAATAGGCGCTAGCCCCCTCATGTTAATCCACTTTGAGTGTTAATACGTCACAAACTGAATGATTTACTACAACATGCGCTGTACTTCCCAGAATAGACGGTAATCCTGTAGCAGAATGTGAGCCGATTATAATCAATTGGCAATTCAAATCTTTTGCTTTGTTTAATATATGTTCTTTTACTGATCCGATTTCTACAAATTGTTGCTCTTGAGGTATTTGTAAGTTTTCTCCAATTAAAGATAATACAGTTTGTGCATCCTCTTTTGATGGGTTGGCTAGCTCAGTAAACCCCAATCCTTGAGCTATTAATATACTGGTTGGCAACTCAATCACATGTAATAGATATAATTTTGCATTAAACTGTTTGGCAATATTAGCGGCCTTTTCTGTAAGATGACTATGCTCATTTAACAAATCGGTTGCAAATAAAATATTTGTATACATGTTAACCTCATTTTAAATAGAATCATTAAGTTATAGTGTAGTAGATTATGATATCTATGTGTAATTTGGTATTTTTAAATTAGGATTTAGCTCCATTAGAGGAACAAGAACAAAATCTCGTAAATGAAAACAAGGATGGGGTATGATTAAGTTTTTTGTACGAATTATTCTATAACCATATAAAATAATATCAATATCTAATGTTCTTGGACCCCAAAATTTTCTCCTGGTTCGTTTATGCTTATTTTCTATTCTCTGGCACCACTTAAGAAGCTTATGAGGCAACAGAGTGGTTCGTATCTCTATAACGACATTACAAAATTCCTGTTGATTTTCAAAGCCCCAGGCTTTATTCCAATATAAGCGAGATACCTTGATAAGGTATGTTGATGGAATTTCTTTTATTTCTTTAATGGCTTGTCTTATTTGACGCTCGGGATTTTTTTGATTTGACCCCAGGCTCAGATAGCAAACATTCATTTTGCTACTTTCCGTTTACGACGTTTTTTTTGCCGCCCGGGTATTGTTGCAGCTAATTGGGCTACCATATTATTTTTTTCAACATCATCTACTTCTTGAAATGTGGCCCACCACTGCGCCAGCTCCATTGACTCATCGCCAGATAACGCTCTAAGAGCCATAAAGTCATACGCTGCTCTGAATCGAGGATGAAGAAGTAAATTAAACGCTCTGCCACCAAATCTTTTTTCGAAGCGATATTGCAAAAGCCAAATTTCCCTTATAACCAGGCTATACCTTTTAGGTATCGAAATAATTGTATTCTGTTCACTAAGCACTATAGACATGGCTTTTTCAATGGCGGGTAAAGGAGGAAGTCCAGATTCTTGCAGTTTCCTAGAGCACTCTATCATTGGAAACCATAATAAAATAGCAATAAGAAATGCCGGAGTAACGGGCTTTCCATCACGTATTCTTGTATCAGTATTTTCAAGGGCTATGCCCAAGAGAGGATTAACTGGATAATTACTATCAAACAGCGCTGCTGTTTGCGGAAATAAATAATTAAATAAACCATACTCAACCAATAATTTTTGAACTGATTCAGCTTCTCCACATTGATAAAGTTTGGTTATTTCATCAAATAATCGCGAACTGGAAACATGAGTTATGAGATGGCTTATTTTAGGGAAAGGGGCTTTGGTTTCCGGAGATAAATTAAATTGCAGCTTGGCACTAAACCTGACAGCACGTAACATACGAACAGGGTCTTCTTGATAGCGCGTAGCGGGATCACCTATTATTCGAATCAGCTTTTGCTTAACATCTTCTACACCACCAGTAAAATCAATGATTGAAGAATCAGAAATATTATAGTAAAGAGAGTTTATTGTGAAATCGCGTCGCCATGCATCTTCGTCCAGGGAGCCATAAACATTATCTCTTACAAGCATTCCACGTTCATTAAATTGATGGCTTGCATCGCTTGAATCATGACCACGAAAAGTTGCTACCTCAATAATTTCACGATGAAATAAAATATGCACCAATTTAAATCGACGACCAATGATACGAGCATTTTTGAAAAGATTTTTTACCTCATTGGGAGTGGCACTTGTGGCGATGTCAAAATCTTTAGGCGCTTTATGGAGCAATAAATCTCTGACACTGCCTCCAACGATATAGGCCTGAAAACCATGGCTGATTAAACGGTTAAGAACCTTAAGCGCATTAGTACTTATATCTGCCTTCGATATGTTATGTTTATTTCTCGGGATGATATAAGCCAAGTCAATTGCATGTCCATGCGACCTGTTTCTTCTTAACAGTTTTTTAATAAACTTGATGATTGTTGTTTCTCTCTTAATTGATTAAACAGTAATTCGGTTGTGTTTTCAATTATCCTGCAAGCTTAAGATTTACTCTACAGAAACATTCAATTCTATTTAAATCTTAACACGTAAATTTTTCAAATGGCTATAAAATCTAAATTGTTAACACCAAGCAATTATAACTAAGCAAATGATCAAAGTGAATCATTTACCTTTACAAATATTTTAGAGAAAATAATATATCTTGCATTTTATTAGGATAATAAATGGATTTTATTGATATAGGCCTTAGTTTAACTGCTTTGATTATTCTTGAAGTTGTTCTTGGAATAGATAATCTGGTTATTCTATCAATCCTTACAGAAAAATTACCACGTGAAAAGAGAAAAAAAGCGAGAAGATGGGGCTTAACATTTGCCTGGATGACACGACTTCTCTTATTAGGCTCAGCAGTATTTTTAGTTAAATTGGTAAAACCAATTCTGACAATAGGCAGTCTGGTTTTTTCTGCGCGTGATCTGTTCCTGATATTAGGAGGTGCTTTTTTAATTTGGAAATCAACCGATGAAATTCATCAGGACGTTATGCATGAACCATTAATGGAACCTGTTTCAAAAAATATTTCTTCATCCGCAACATTCAGGGGGGTTGTTATTCAAATCGCATTGCTTGACATTATATTTTCATTGGATAGTGTTCTCACAGCCGTAGGACTAACATCTCATTTTATAGTCATGGCAGTGGCAATTACCATCGCAATTATCATTATGATTTGGGCGAGTGAGCCTGTAAGTAAATTTATTAGCGAACATCCTACCATTAAAATGCTGGCGCTTAGTTATTTAATTTTAATAGGAACAGTTTTGGTAGCTGATGGTTTTGAATTCCATGTGCCCAGGGGATACTTGTATTTTGCTATGGGTTTTTCATTAGCAGTTGAATCTCTCAACTTGATTAAAAATGAACGTGTAAAGCGTAAAAAATTAAAAAGAGAATAAGTATGTTATTTATTAAAGCCTTTCATATTATCACCATGGTAGCCTGGTTCGCAGGGTTGTTTTATTTACCACGGCTCTATGTATATCACGCTGAATCACAAGATAGAATTAGTGTGGATCGGTTTAAAATAATGGAAAGAAGATTATATTACGGGATTACATGGCCTGCAGCCATTGCAACCTCACTTCTTGGGTTGTGGCTATTAACTTACAATTTATCTTATTATCTTAAAGCAGGGTGGATGCATATGAAGCTTGCACTGATTTTGCTCTTATGGATATATCACTTAACTTGCGGTCACTACCTTAAAGCTTTTGCCCTTGGAAATAATACAAAAAGCTCTCGTTTTTATCGATTTTTTAATGAAATGCCTACATTGCTGCTGGTAGGCATTGTTTTGTTGGTGGTTGTAAAACCGTTTTAATCCATTTCAACCATTTCGAAATCTTCTTTTCCAGCGCCACAATCAGGACAAAACCAGTTTTCAGGAACATCTTCCCATCGTGTACCTGGTTCAATACCATCTTCTGGCCAACCCTCAGCCTCATCATAAATAAAACCACAAATAACACAAATGTATCTTTTGTACTCTTGCATAGTCTAAACTCAATAAAAAAGTGTTAATTTATCTACTGTTGATGATTATGTAAAGTTAAACCTTATTTAATATCACAACAAATTTTAAATTAAACCATATAATGAACGTTATAACCTCATCAAGAATTGACATGGATTTGCTAAAATTAAACATTAAGTCCAATCAATCTGAAACTGTTTTCACCACGTGTACTGTCATTATTTTTGCAATATTCAAGAAATGATTGTAATATTTCCTTGCCTCGGGGCTATCAGTTTAATTTTATTATATAGTTTTTAGTGACACTATTATTATTTCGTCAATCAGGAAGAGTGTACAGCAGGAAAATATTTCAACACTTTTTGTATAGGTAACTTTCTGAAACATCTTGAATATTAGAAATAATAACTGATGCTTGTCTAAAGTTTATCATTTTTAGGATTTTCTATGAGCCGTTCTTCAGATTTATTTCATAAAGCACAAACAATCATTCCCGGAGGCGTTAACTCACCGGTTCGAGCTTTCAAAAGTGTTGGAGGTGAACCTATTTTTTTCAAATCGGGTAAAGGTGCCTACCTGGTGGATGTAGATGATAAACAATACATTGATTATGTTGGATCATGGGGGCCGTTGATCCTCGGGCATTGCCATCCCAATGTGATAGCAGCTGTAGATAATGTATTACATAGCGGCATGAGTTTTGGTGCTCCAACAGAACTGGAAATCCAATTGGCTGAAAAAATTGCTTCTCTCATGCCTTCAATAGAAAAAATTCGCATGGTGAATTCAGGAACTGAGGCAACTATGACAGCAATTCGCCTGGCTCGAGGATTCACCAATAAAAATAAATTTATTAAATTTAATGGTTGTTATCATGGACATAGCGATAGCTTGTTAGTTAAAGCCGGATCTGGTTTACTTACTCTTGGAATTCCTTCAACCCCAGGCATCCCGCAAAGCATTACCGAACATACTTTAACTGCAGATTTTAATAATCTTGAGCAAGTTGCGCAGCTCTTTGAAAAATATCCAAAGGACATCGCCACTGTAATTCTAGAGCCTGTTCCCGGTAATATGGGATTTATTTTACCTAAAATAGAGTTTTTAAAAGGATTACGCGAGCTTTGTGATCAATATAATGCTTTGTTAATTTTTGATGAAGTAATGACTGGATTTAGAGTTGGTTTGCATGGAGCACAAGGCTTATTTGGGATTAAACCTGATATCACAACGCTTGGAAAAATTATAGGTGGAGGCATGCCTGTAGGTGCATTAGGTGGTAAACGTGAAATCATGTCCTTTCTGGCACCAGAAGGCCCTGTGTATCAGGCTGGTACTCTTTCAGGAAATCCATTGGCCATGGCTGCTGGTTTGGCTACTTTAAATGAGATTGAAAAAGTTAACTTTTTTGAAAATTTAAGCAATACAACTAATAAATTAACTAAGGCATTAGCAGCAGCTGCTGAAAATGCAAACATTCCATTTTTTACTGCATCATTGGGCGGAATGTTTGGATTTTGTTTTACAGATAAGAATAATGTTGAAAATTATTTGGATGTTGCTTCTTCGGATGAAGTTTTATTTAAGAAATTTTTTCATGCCATGCTTACTCGAGGGGTATATTTTGCACCATCTATGTATGAAGCTGGATTTGTCTCCAGCGCGCATGGTGATTTAGAAATAGAAAAAACATACGATACTGCTGAATTAGTACTTAATCAATTAAAATATACATAATAGAAAAATTGTACACCATTGCCTTGAGTTACTGTAAATACAATTATTGAAACCAGAGCTTGGGTCATGGTGTTAAATTAAAGCCTATAGATGAGATTTTAGAACAGCTTTTTAGACTGTTTAACTGCAATTTTAAATAATTAACAAAATACTAGACAGCAGTTTTTCCCTATGTCATATTCCTGTCTCTAGGTCGCAAGTATGGAATCTTGGTGAAAAATCAGATTTGTACAGAACAAGTAAAAAGTTTCTAATTGAGCTTAAAATAAGACAACTGCAGTTTAATTATTAAAAATACATTTAACTCTTTTTTAGATACTTTTTTCACTAAACTGGCTCAATATGATTTTTCTCTGATTTATTCACAAGGGTTAGTGTTAATATTCAAGAAGATCTTAACTAGCAAGGGAAAGCATAAATGTCGATTTTGAGTAGAAAAAGAGGACTATGGAGTTCCATGCCCCAAGGTACATTTGCATTATTTTTTATACAAGTAGTTTCTACTTTAAGTTTTAGTGTTCTTTATTCAACTCTTGTTTTGTACATGAAAGGTAAACTTGGTTTACCAATAGCCACAGCAAACAGCATCATGGGGGTATTTATAGCCTACAATTTTGCTCTGCATCTATTAGGTGGGTTTTGGGGTGGCAGACTGCTCTCTAATCGTTCCTTGTTTTGTATTGGGATGATCGCACAAATTGTTGGATGTATTTTGCTCTCTATAGGAAATACGACTTTCTTATATTATGGATTAGCTGCGTTCTTAACAGGCTCAGGGTTAAATGTGACCTGTGTAAATTGTATGTTGACTCAGCAATTTGCACCTGAAGACTCTAGAAGAGAAACTGCATTTCTGTGGAATTATGCAGGAATGAATATTGGTTTTTTTATTGGATTTAGCCTCAGTGGAGCTTTCCAGATTTCTCAAAACTATCAACGGCTTTTTCTTTTAAGCAGTTTAGGTAATCTTGTTGCTTTGCTCATATGCCTCTATTTCTGGCAACAATTAAATGATAAAAACACTGCATACTCAAGAAAAGACAAACCAGCGCAAAGAAAAGCAACAACACTAGGAATCGGGTTAATTTTTGTACTTCCTTTTATTTTAAGACAATTACTCCAATATGCTGATTGGGCCAATAAACTGGTCATTGTCACTGGGATTGTTATGCTCATATTAATCTTGGTATTAGCTCAACAACAATCCACAAAAGAAGCAAGAGACAAGATTTATGGGTTTGCAGTATTAATGTTGGTTGGTACTGTATTTTGGATGTTATACCAAATTGGTCCAATGGGATTAACAGTATTTATTGATCACAATGTGCAACGACAATATGGCAATTGGATTATTCCACCACAGTGGTTTCAAAATATTAATACCGTAGTCATAGTATTCGGAGGACCACTATTAGGACTCATGTTAAATAGAATGCGTCAAAATGGATCTCAGGTAAATATTCCTACTCAATTCGCTTTCGCATTATTTTTTATAGGGATTGCTTTTGCTATCTTGCCAATAGGTATTACTTATGCTAATCACCATGGTATGGTTAATCCTGGTTGGGTTGTAACAAGCTTTATATTACAGAGTATTGGCGAGCTTCTAATATCACCAATTGGTTATGCCATGATAGGAGCTCTGGCCCCAACGTCTCTCCAAGGGGTCATGATGGGAATGTGGATGCTAAATACTGGGGTAGGCGCTACCCTATCAAGTTATAGCTCAAATTTAATGATTATTGGTCAGGAAAGTACCTCTCCTTTATTAACCAACGAGGGTTACAGTCATGTCTTTTTGATGCTTGGTTTGTTTGCAATAGGATCATCCGTTATACTTTTCATTTTAGTGCCCAAACTAAGAAAATTAATCAAAGAAAAAAATTTGAATAACTTTAAAGAGTCTGGCATAGAGGTAACTGAAAGAGTAGTTTTATGTGAGTAGTCCCTTTGTCCCAATTATAACGGCAGATATTGATTGGCATGATGATCTGCCGTATTCCATACAATTTGATGATATTTATTATTCTGCCGAAAGTGGTATTAAGCAAAGCCTGTATGTTTTTGTCGAGGGTAATAATTTGATTAATCGTTGGCAACAATTACCAACTGATAGCTCAAACGTCTTTACAATCGCAGAAACTGGTTTTGGTACTGGTATGAACTTCTTATTAACCTGGAAACTATGGGAAAAATTTGCCCCCCCAAACGCTCGCTTACATTATGTTTCCTGTGACAAACATCCATTAAAAAAAAATGACTTAATCAAATGTCTACAAAAATGGCCAGAACTGAGTGTGCAAGCTGAAAAACTAATAGAACACTATCCTGTTTTAACGCCTGGTTATCATCATCTAACATTTAATAACAATCAGATTACTTTAACATTAATGCTGGGAGATGTCCTGGAATGCTATGAGCAATTACTAATCTGTGGGGACATAAATCTTGAACAACGATTGAGAGAATCCTATGTTAATGCTTGGTACCTTGATGGCTTTTCACCATCAAAAAACCAATCCATGTGGTCTGACGATTTATTTACTGTCATTGCCATGTTGTCTAGGGAAGGCTCTACATTAGCTACCTATTCCGCTTCCGGTGTTGTCAAAACTGCTTTAACTAATGCGGGATTTGTTGTTGAAAAGAAGAAAGGTTTTGGACCCAAACGACACATGATATGCGCATATTATGGAAAAGCTCATTCAAATTTAAAAAAGAATCGTCATACCCCTTGGCACATAAGCTATCCTGTTACAAAGGATGAACAATCAGCGCTAATTGTTGGAGGAGGCCTTGCAGGTTGCTTTATTGCAAATAGTCTCGCTAAACGTGGATGGGAAGTAACCTTATTAGAAGAAAAAGAGAGTGTTGGCTGCGGCGGATCAGCAAATCAACAGGCTGTATTATTCCCTAAATTATCCAGCTATAAATCACCATTTACTCAATTTATGCTTTATTCGTTTCTTTATGCTAATTTCGTCTATAAGGAACTTTTGCAAAACTATAATATTGGTGAGTTAAAGGGCTCTTTATTGTTAGCACATAATGATAAAGAAAAAGCAAACCAGCAAAGTCTGGTTAATTGGTTAGAAAGATACCCTGAATTGGGGCAATTAGTGGATGAAAAACAATCTACTGAACTATCAGGACTACCCTTGCAATGTGGTGGATTATTTATTCCATCTTCTGGATGGATTAACTCCCCTGAACTATGCAACATACTAATTGACAATAAGAGGATTTCTCTAATCACTGGCAATAGAGTTCAATCTATTGATTATAATCAAAAAAACTGGGTGGTTAATAACATTGAAGCTCCTGTGTTAATTTTGGCAAATGGACAGCAAGTAAATTATTTTCACGAAGCCAATCATTTGCCTGTAAAAGCAATTAGAGGACAAATGACTACGATTAAATCAACGCAAGACAGTTCCAGATTGAAGATTCCTTTATGTGCTGAAGGGCATGTTTTACCGGCATTAAATAATAATCATAGAGTTGGGGCAACTTATGATATTGGCACATTTGAACCTGAACTTAATGCTTCAGACGATCAGTTAAACCTTGACCGATTGAAACGGATAGCACCTGAAGTAATGTGGTCCGAGAATGTATTAGATCACTGGGCAGGTATACGTGCCGCATCACCAGATTACTTACCTATAGTAGGGCCTCTCCCCAATGCATTTGAATTTAAAAAAATTTATTCGGAATTACAATCCAACTCCAAACGATGGATAGCCGAAGCAGCCCCCTGTTATCCAAATCTGTATGTATGCGCAGCTTTCGGGTCAAGGGGATTGACAACAATACCTCTCGCAGCTGAATGGTTATCTGGTTTAATTAATAAGGAAATTTCAATACTACCCAGAAAACTGATACAAGCTATATCACCCGCTCGATTTTTAAGAAAAAAAATTATACAGGGACAATAAGATATGTTGCTAATTCAACTTAACTTAGACTTTCGTTATCAGTTATAATCTTAATTTTTATGTGAGTTGATTGTGCATAATATTGAGTTTTATCAAATAGATGCTTTTACGGATAAAGTATTCCATGGTAATCCGGCTGCGGTTTGTATTCTCGATGATTGGTTAAATGATGAGCTATTAAAGGCCATTGCTGCGCAAAATACTTTGGCAGAAACTGCTTTTATTATAAAAGATGACCAAGATTTTCATATTCGGTGGTTTACTCCAAATGGAGAAATTAGTCTATCAGGACATGCAACTTTAGCAGCAGGATTTGCTTTACTTGAGTCAAATAAAGGACGGGGTGATTCTATTATTTTTCATCACTCCAGTGGACAGATTTCAGTAGAAAAAAGAAAAGAGAAATTTATTCTGAACTTTCCAACAATAGCTTATAAAAAATCTCTTTCGCCAGAGCCAATTCTATCACTATTGGATCAACCAGCTATAGAAGTATTTGAGACAGATCTTGATTATCTCGTTTTACTTGAAAACGAATCACAAATTCGAAATTTGCAAATTGACTTGTTTTCTTTAGCTAAACTCCCCAAAAGAGGAATCATTGTAACCTCCACAACACCAGAAGCCGATTTCTATTCTCGTTGCTTTTATCCTAAACACAGCATTGCAGAAGATCCTGTTACCGGTTCGGCACACTGCATATTAGCTCCTTTCTGGGCGGAAAAACTCAAAAAAGCGACTTTATATGCTATCCAGGGATTACATAGAAAAGGAGAGTTATACTGTGAGCTTCAGCGGAATAGGGTATTAATTTCTGGCCATTGTCGATGGTATCTACGTGGGCATTTGGTAATTTAATAAAATCAATTGAGATACATCCATCATTGAAGCATAATATAAACCCGTTTGGGCGCCAATGGAGCATGATAACAATACCTATTCCTCTAAAAGAATAAGGTGAAAGAATCAACCGCTTCAGAGTTTTTGATAATAAAAACATTTGCAGTAATTTCGACTGTACTAGAAATAAAAACTAGACCAACTGATGGAGGAAGAAAATGAGTAGCAAAAGTGGAGGTTTAGCCGGTGTAGTTGCTGGTCAATCAGCAATTGCCACAGTTGGACTGGCAGGCAAGGGATTAAATTACAGAGGCTATTCAATAAATGATCTGGCTGAGTATGCAAGTTTTGAGGAAGTTGCTTATCTGCTTCATTATGGTGAACTCCCCACCCAAAAAAAACTTGATGAATACATAAAAAAATTGGTAAATCTAAGACATATACCTGATGTGCTTAAAACAGTTTTGAAACTTATACCTAAAAGTACTCATCCAATGGATGTACTGAGAACCGCATGTTCTTTTTTGGGTACTATCGAACCTGAAGAAAACTTCAAACAGCAATATGAAATAGCTGATCGTTTGTTAGCTCTTTTCCCAGGAATAATGTGTTATTGGTATGCTTATCATTTCAAAAATAAAGAAATCACTGGCTTAAGTGAAGAAAATACAACAGGCGGACACTTTCTCGCTTTATTACATGAACGCAAGCCCAGTAAAATTGAAACCGATATGATGAACGCCTCATTGATCTTGTATGCTGAGCACGAATTTAATGCTTCTACCTTTGCTGCAAGAGTGACAGCTGCAACACTGGCAGATTTTTATTCGGCGATCACGAGTGCTATAGGAACATTGCGGGGTCCTCTGCATGGTGGTGCTAACGAAGCAGCTATGGAATTAATCGAGCGTTTTAAAACCCCTGACGAAGCAGCAATAGGCATAAAGCGAATGCTTGCCAACAAAGATTTAATCATGGGATTTGGACATAGGGTATATACCACTTGTGACCCTCGTTCAGATATTATTAAGAAGTGGTCGTTTAGATTAGGTGAAGAAAAAGGAAACCTCCTTTTATACCACATTTCAGAACGTATTGAACAAATCATGTGGCAAGAGAAAAAATTATTCCCCAATCTGGATTTTTATAGTGCATCAGCCTATCATTACTGCGATATACCAACACACTTATTTACCCCAATTTTTGTGATGTCACGCATCACAGGGTGGTCTGCGCATGTATTTGAGCAAAGAGCAAATAATAAACTAATAAGACCTACTTCCGAATATATAGGTCCAGATTCCAGGCCATTTCCCGCTATTGAAACACGAGGTTAATATGCACAATTACGTAGAGGATAATGTCAAGCCAGACTATGATCAAGTTATAACAGACATAGCAGATTATGTATTAAATAAAGAAATTGATAGTGCCCAGGCCTACGAGACTGCACGATTATGCTTAATGGATACACTCGGATGTGGCATATTGGCTCTTAACTTTCAGGAATGCACCAAATTAATGGGACCTATAGTACCGGGGGCAATGCTTCCTGGAGGCGCAAGAGTACCTGGCACTAATTACGAACTGGATCCTGTCCAAGCTGCCTTTAACATCGGTACGATGATACGTTGGCTAGACTTTAATGATACATGGCTTGCTGCGGAATGGGGGCACCCCTCCGATAATTTGGGCGCTATTTTGGCTGTCGCTGATTATTTGTGCCGAGAAAATTGTAAGCATGGACGTGCTCCTGTTTTAATGCATGATGTACTTACAGCAATGATTAAAGCGCATGAAATCCAAGGCTGCCTGGCACTGGAAAACAGTTTCAATCGCGTCGGTCTTGATCACGTCATATTAGTTAAAGTAGCGAGCGCTGCGGTTGCTGCTCATTTGTTTGGAGCAGATCGTGATATGATGCTAAGAACTCTCTCACAGGTTTTTGTGGATGGGCAAAGCTTGAGAACTTATCGACATGCTCCCAATGCAGGTTCAAGGAAATCATGGGCAGCAGGAGATGCTACTTCCCGAGCGGTTCGTTTGGCTTTAATTGCCAAAGCGGGAGAAATGGGATATCCAAGTGCCTTGACCGCACAAACATGGGGATTTTATGACGTGTTATTTGGGAAAAAGCATTTCAAGTTTCAACGCCCCTATGGCAGCTATGTGATGGAAAATGTATTATTCAAGCTATCTTATCCTGCTGAATTTCATGCACAAACCGCTGTCGAATGTGCAGTAAAATTACATCCTATAGTAAAAAACAGATTAGAAGATATCTCTCGAATTGAATTAATTACTCACGAGTCGGCAATAAGAATAATAAGTAAACAAGGCGCTTTATATAATCCTGCTGACAGAGATCACTGTTTGCAATATATGGTTGCAGTAGGACTTCTCTTTGGTGATTTAAAAGCTGAACATTATGAAGACGATGTTGCCGCAGATCCAAGAATTGATGCATTACGAGCTAAAATGCATGTAACAGAGAATGAGCAGTTTTCACGCGATTATCATGATCCTGAAAAGCGTTCTATAGCCAATAGCATGAGAATTATCTTTAAAGATGGCTCAGAAAGTGAACTAATAACTATAGAATACCCGATTGGTCATAAACGTCGACGAGAGGAGGGGATTCCTGTTTTAATGTCTAAATTCAAGCGTAATCTGAGTACAAGGTTCTCTACTGAAATGGTTGAAAGAATTATTCATACCATGAGCGACACCAACACATTATCATCTATGAAAGTAAGTGATTTTATGGCTATGTGGATAGCAAATAAAGACTAACTTCTACGATAGACGGGGAGGGGCTTAAGCGAATAGCAAAACCAGCCCTCCTATACTGAGTTGTGGCATTAAAAAATAGCTTTATATTTTCCTTTGTAAACCAGCAATAGCAAGAACCTTTGTTGATATTTCTTCTATGGAATATTTTGTTGAATTGATATAAGGAATATTTTCTCTCTGGTACATGGCTTCCACTTCTGTTACTTCTAATCTGCACTGCTCTACGGAGGCATATTTACTATTTGGCCTACGTTCAGAGCGGATTTGTTGCAAACGATGTGCGTCAATTGTTAATCCAAATAATTTTTGTTTATAAGGTCTTAATACTTCTGGTAAGCGAAAACCCACCAAATCCTCTTCTGTAAAAGGATAATTGGCAGCTAAAATGCCATATTGCAGTGCCATATATAAACAACTGGGAGTTTTACCACAACGAGAAACCCCTATAAGAATAATATCCGCTTTATCATAACCTCGTGTTTTTATTCCATCGTCATGTGAAAGAGCAAAATCAATTGCTTCGATACGATGGGAATAGGACTTCACGTTCGCAACCCCATGAGTTCTACCTACTGTATAAGATGATTTCTCTTCAAGCTCATTTTCCAATGGACCAATAAAAATACTAAACAAATCAAAAACACAGGCATGCGCTTTTTTAATAGCCTGCCTAATTTCAGGATCAACTAAAGTCATAAATACTAAAGGTTTGGTTCCTTGTTCTGAAAAACATTGATTAATTCGCAGTACAACACTCTCTGCTCTGTCTGTTGAATCTATGTAAGGTATTGTTATTTTTTCAAATTGTATATTCTCAAATTGAGTAATCAGACTATTACCTAATGTCTCAGCCGTAATTCCTGTACCATCGGACAGCATAAAAACATAACGTTTCATAAGTGGCCTTCTTTTAATGCATTGATTAATAAACAAATAATATTTAAATTATAAATGGAAATAGCGATTGTACTTATTAATAGCCATCTGCTATCTTAAAAATAATAATATTATACTATTTTAAACAAATCGAATCATGGGAATACTATGCAACATAATATATACGAGAATAGTAAACTACATATTCTAGGAATTATTTGCCTGGTAATTTCCTTAGGTCTATTCTTCTTTAGCCTTTATATTGTACCTTTCTTAATTTGGCAATTGGATTATGATATTCCTGATTTTGTTAGTGACATGATAGCTTATGGAGAGGATGAATACTATTACAGCCCTGCTACTAGCAAAACGCTGGTTTGGCTTATTTTTTTTACACCAAGCTTGATTATGGGCTATCTTTCTTATTATATCTCCAACTATATTGATAAAAATCAGTTAAAACTTCAAGACGAGTCTTTAAAAAGCATGCAAGAAAAATCGCCTTCCAAACCTGCTGGTCTTGGAAAAGATTCCGCTATATTAGGATTCAAAATCGTTCTCTTGATGGTTTTAATTATTGCGATAATTTTTTTACTACAAATATTATTTGACCTAACAGCTTAGGTAAGGGAGTAAGGCATGTTTACCTTTAAACGATGGAAAATAAGAAGAATTACAAAAAAAATAAAGGCAATGCAAGCCAATAGAGTAAGTAACCAGCCAGGGGATGAAATACTGAAGAAGGAAATACTCTATTATTTTGAATTGGCTACAATTTTTAAAAAATTGAAGAACCATAAAAAATTCCCCTACGCAGAAATCATGATGATTGAGTGCTATAGAGCAGCGGCTAATCTCGACGACTCAGCAGCTAATTTTCAACTAGGTCAAATTTTTCTGGACGAAGCAAAATACAGGCAAAAACTGGACGATGAGGGTATATTCAATAGTCAAGCCAACTTAAAAAGAGCGCAGCAGCTTTTTGATGAGGCCCATGCGCATTTACTTGCAGCTGAAAAATTGGGACATGTAGGAGCCAAGAGATTAAGAGGTTTATGTATTATCAATGGCTGGGGGGTTGAAAGCGATAAAAATACTGGATTTGAGCTGGTTGTAGACAGCATTGAACAAGAGGGAAGTTGGGATAAAATACCTCAAATATTCGCATCAATGGGATTAAATAAACCCGAGTTTTTCTCTGCTATTATGCAAAGAAGAAAAGGTGCATCTTAAATTCAGTTCATTATTAGATTACCGATCAAATCAAAAATTCTTTATGAGGTATATATTGTCGTTGTATTGATAGTAAATCCAAACTTCCTTATTTAGGATTGGAATGACAATGAACCAAAGTGATGTTTCTAAAAAAGATAATGAAAACTGTAATCAATTGGATACCGAATTAATAGGAAGTTACCAATCGATAAAGATCGGTTTCTCAAAAGATGAACTTGCCAGTTTTTCGAAAATTGGTAAGCATAAGCGCTATACTGCTGGAAGCATTGTTTATAATGAAGGGGATCTCGCTGACTCATTCTTTATTATAATCGATGGTGTTGCAGAAATATTTAAAAAAACTATCAATGAGTTTGATGAGCATAGTATCCATATTATTGCCACCTTATCAAAAGATGATGTTGTAGGAGAAATGGCTCTCATAGAAAATAATCAGCGTTCGGCGTCGGTTAGGGCTAAAACTGACCTTACTGTTATAGAATACCAGCTAGAAATGGTAAAAGCTAAACCAAAGATAAATTTGATATTAACTAAAAATATGGCTCAGATACTTTCCAGAAGACTTCGTTTTACCAATGAAGTAACTGTTAAAAATATGCAACAAGCACTTAAAGAGTCCTCTGGACGTAACACTCTCGGTGTATTTATTATCGCTCTGCTTTGGATTATTTGTCTTTATACTTTATCCTTACACTTCCTGGTCGTGTTAATACATAAAGTAGCTATCACTACGATACTGTCAGTTTGCCTAATATCAATCTTTGCTGTGGCGACTCTCGTTGCCATGCACTTTACTGGACTACCATATTCCCGATTTGGTATTACCTCCAAAGATTGGCGAAAAACCATTCTGGAAGCTTTCGCCTTTACAATTCCTGTTATGCTTTTCGTATTAATAATCAAGGTTTTTTTCATAATAGGCATCAATAATCTGGATAAAACTCCTATATTTTCAGGAACAAAGATTTTCTTTGTAAATCATGAAATGGACTGGAGATATTACTTTACTACAATGTTTTTGTATGGCCTTTTTGCACCTATCCAAGAGCTAATTGCAAGAAGTGCGCTGCAATCAACTTTTTTCCACTTTTTACCTGGAGAAAAATTATTTCGCAAATGGAATGCAATTTTTCTATCCAATTTATTTTTTGCAACTATGCATACTCACTTAGGATTAACCTTTACTTCATTAACTTTTATAGCCGGACTTTTTTGGGGATGGTTATTTCATAGGCAGAAATCTCTTTTTGGTGTATCTGCTTCACATGTTATTTTAGGTGTGTGGTCTCTATTTATTGTTGGTTTGCGTTAAACGAGTCAATATTTTACATCCAATAACCTATATACCAATTGATAATGGAGTCCCCCAAAAACATAGCTATTAACCCGGAAATGCAAAGAAAAGGACCAAATGGTATTGCAGTATCTCTTGATTTACCATTTATCCTTAAATAAATCAAACCAATGATAGCTCCGGTTATTGAAGACATCAGAAGAATTAATGGTAAATACATCCAGCCAAACCATGCGCCAAATGCTGCAAATAATTTGAAATCACCATGCCCCATGCCTACCTTACCTGTAATCAGATAAAATAGATTAATGAATAACCATAAGGCTAAGTAGGCACCGGCACAACTTAACACAGCAATATCAAGACTAACAAATATACTCCATGTATTTGCAATAAGACCAAGCCATAATAGTCCTAAAGTGAGACTATCAGGGAGTAATTGATGATCAAGATCAATAAAAGTAAGAGGTATCAATATCCAGATGGCTAATAAAACAAATAATAATTGTACTGTAAATCCAAAGTGCCAACTGGCGTATAATGATAACACTGTGGTCAATAACTCAATAAGGGGATAGCGAATTGAAATGGGACTTTTGCATTGGTAACAGCGACCTCTTAACAAGATATAGCTTAATAGGGGAATATTCTGCCACGCTTTAACCATCGCTTTACAATGAGGGCAAAATGAACGTGGTAAAAATAGATTAAGTTTTATTTTTTCTTTTCGCTGTTCAAGATTAAGTAACTCACAGCATTGTTCTCGCCATTCTTCCTGCAAAATAATTGGTAAGCGATAGATGATAACATTAAGTAAACTTCCAACGGCCAAAGAAAAGAGTCCGATGACTAAATACATAAACCAGGTATAATTGATTATTAGCGTATTTATCATTGACTCATTTGCCTATATAGTATCGTTAAATTAAACAGGATTTGTTTAAACAGCAGAGCCCAGTTTGAAGATAGGCAAATACATAGCCACGACCAATCCCCCAACAAGGATGCCTAATATTGACATAATTATAGGCTCCAATAAACTACTCAGAGCATCTACAGCATTATTTACTTCTTCCTCATAAAAATCAGCAACCTTGCTTAACATTTTCTCAAGGGCACCTGATTCCTCACCAATTGCTACCATTTGAATTACCATATTTGGGAATAAATGGGTATTTTCCATAGCAATAAACATTTGCTGCCCTGTGGCAACTTCCTCTCTTAT
This sequence comes from Legionella pneumophila subsp. fraseri, assembly GCF_000586315.1. GTDB lineage: Bacteria > Pseudomonadota > Gammaproteobacteria > Legionellales > Legionellaceae > Legionella > Legionella pneumophila_B. The sequence continues at coordinate 225,844 of NZ_JFIM01000001.1, forward strand.
TTTATCAGTTGCCTTGGCATAAATAATATTTCCAGTCGCTCCAGCTACAGATTTCAAAGCTTCAACTAAAGGTAATCCAGCAGCAAAAGTAATAGATAGTGTCCTCGCAAATCGAGCAATAGCAGCTTTCTCTAAAATAGGTCCTATCACAGGAAACTTTAGCATTACTCGGTCAATGGTTTGCGCGAAATCTAAAGAATGATTTTTGGCATAAAAAAAGCTATAGACAACTCCACCCAAAGCACCAAAAATAATATACCAATAGGCCTGCATAAATTCAGACATAGTAATTACAGCTCTGGTCATCGCTGGCAAATCAGCGCCAAATCCTTTGAACAGCGATTCAAATTGAGGAACCACGTAGATTAACAATCCTGCAGTAACCAAAAGCGCGACAACCATAACTGCAATTGGGTAAGTTAAAGCTTTCTTTATTTTCTTTTTTATGATTTCAATTTTTTCTTTATACGTTGCAACCTTGTCAAGCATAATATCTAATGAACCTGATTTTTCACCTGCATCGACAAGATTACAGAATAATTCATTAAAATAGAGTGGATGTTTAATTAACGATTCTGCTAGCGTTAGCCCCGTTTCAATATCGTGCTTAATTGTTTCTATCAAGTCTTTAAGCCTTTTATTACTTTGTCCTTTGGCAACAATATCAAACGCTTGTACTAATGGTATCCCTGACTCTATCATCGTAGCTAATTGGCGGCTAAACACTGTAATATCCGCTTGCGTGATTTTTTTATTTTTTCTATCCAACAAGGGTTTTCTTTTTTTAACTACTTTATTAGTGACTATTCCTTGTTTACGCAAATCAGCTTTAGCTATTGCCAAGCTTCTGGCTTGAATATCACCTTCCATTTTTTGACCAGCTTTATTGATGCCTTGATAATGAAAGGTTAATAAAGGTGGGGCATTTTTATCCATTCACATTAATCAACGGTTACCCGATTGACCTCCTCTATGGTTGTGATCCCTTCCTTGACTTTTTCTATGCCCGATTGAAAGATAGTCAGCATACCTTCAGATTGGGCTAATTTTAAGATATCCAGGGAGTTACCACCTGACATAATCAACTGGCCTAGCTCTTTCGTCATTGGTAAAACCTCAAACAGACCAACCCGCCCGCGATAGCCACTTGTGCATTGATCACAACCTACTGCTTTGTATAATTTAAGATTAACCAGATCAGCTTCCTTGAAGCCTAATTCAATCAAACCTTGATTGGTAAAGTCATCGCGCACTGCCTTACATTGATTACATAATTTTCTTGCCAGCCTTTGTGCAATAATTAATGTAACTGAACTCGCAATGTTAAAAGTAGGTATCCCCATGTTCACTAAACGATTTAATGTTTCAGCAGCACTGTTGGTATGCAGTGTAGAAAGAACCAAATGCCCTGTCTGCGCAGCTTTTACAGCAATTTCAGCTGTTTCAAGATCTCGTATCTCACCAACCATGATAATATCAGGGTCTTGCCTTAGAAACGAGCGCAATGCACCGGAAAAGGTTAGGCCGGCTTTAGGATTAATATTAACCTGATTGATGCCAGGTACCTTGATTTCAACAGGATCCTCTGCAGTCGAAATGTTCACTTCAATTGTATTTAATATATTCAAAGCCGTATATAAGGTAACTGTTTTTCCACTACCTGTTGGGCCTGTCACTAAAATCATTCCCTGTGGGCGCTGGATTGCTTTAATGAAATTGGACCTCTGAACAGGATTAAATCCTAATGCTTCAATACCTAATTTAGCAGCACCAGAATCAAGTACTCGCATCACCACTTTTTCCCCGGCTGAGGTTGGACAGGTGCTCACTCTGAAATCAATCGCTCGTGCTTTGGATATTTTCATTTTAAAGCCGCCATCCTGGGGTATACGCCTCTCTGATATATCCAAATTAGACATTACCTTGATACGCGCTGTAATACGGGATGCCAGGCTTGCCGGTGGGGTAGCTACCTCATGTAAAATACCATCTTGCCTGTACCTGATCCGGTATTCTCGTTCATAAGGCTCAAAATGTATATCAGAAGCGCCTTGCCTTATCGCATCCAATAAAATTTTATTAACGAACTTTACAATCGGTGCATCATCTGTTGCAGATGTTGCTGTATCAACATCTTGATCTTCATCTTCGGTACTTATTTCCAAACCTTCCAGATCACCAGAGTCTTCGACATAGTCCGATAAGCCTTGACTTTCCTTTGCTGTTAATAAGTTATCAATCAAAGAACTCAGTTTATCTGTTTCTACAACTATAGCATGAGTATTCAGTCCGGTATGAAATTGAATTTCCTTTAATGAAGCTTGCTTACTGGGATCATCTGTTGCAAGGTACAAGTTAGTGCCGCGACTAAACAGGGGGACCATGGCATGACGTTTAATCAATTTCTCATTAACCAGACTCGCAGGAATAGAGTCCACCTCAATGCAATTAATATCCATCATTGGTACGCCAAAATTTTGAGCAGCCGTCAGTGCAATTTGTTCAGCAGATAGTATTTTATTTTTTACAAGATATTGCACTAAAGATATCTTTTCTGCTGCGGCCAATTTATGCAACTCAATTGCTTTGGTTTTATCTAGCAACTTTTCCAGTACTAGAAGCTGGCCAATTCCCTGTAGTCTATATTCATCTGTAGCTAGAGCCATTTTATTTATTTAAAGTATATCTTAGTTTTAAATATAGTTAAAAAAATTTATAATTTCACGGTTTTTTGAACACAACCTCATATTTAAGTCATGATGTTAAGTATTTCATTGTTTTATAAATTATCTTAACTAGACCTGTATCTAAATAATATTTCTGATTATTTCGCCACATGAATTTTTGCAAACGCAAACTATAACGCAACTATTGGAAATTAAGAAAAAATTTGAAAATTTAAAATTAAAAATGAATTGTTTGCATGTAAAACTCGTTGTATTGTAGTTAATAAAAGATATTAAATTAAAGGTCACATTTTGTTGATTGAACAGCAAATAAAACATTATCGCACTTTATACGAATGGTTCCAATCACCTTTAGGTGTATTTGTTGCTAAAGAATTTACAGATCAACTAGAACCAGTAAAGAAGTTCTTAAAAGGAGAGACGTTGCTACAACTTGGAGATTGTGGTACAAACCCCTGGTTAAAACTTCTTGATTTTAAACATAAATGGGTAGCATCACCATGCTCATCTGTAAATAAAATCCATCTTGAATGCTCCTTAAACCAGTTGCCATTGAATAGAGATACCTTGGATTGTATTCTAGTACCTTTAACATTAGAGCCATTTGGAAACAATTTTAGTTTAATCGATGAAATTGACCGAATATTGAAACCTATGGGATTTCTCATATTCTTATGCATTAACCCATGGAGTTTATGGGGAAGCGCCATGAAATGGGGATTACTTAACTGTTATGGTAATCGAGCAGTAAAAATGCGCTCAGCTTTCAATCTTAACAGAATTTTTCTTCAAAGGGGCTACAAACAGTGCTCTTTAACTAATTTTTGCTATATACCACCAGTAAATAGCCAATCTTTAATTAAAAAATTAACTTTTTTTGATGAGATTGGAAAAATGATATGGCCTTTTCCCTCTGGATTTTATTGTTATATCACTCAAAAATATGAATACATTAGTCCATCACTTGCAATAGAACCCGTCATAGAATCGGTAAAAAAAGAATATGATTCACCCTTACAACCTGCAACAAATTAGAAAAAATTCATAGCCTATTAATAATCATATATGAAAAGATACTAAATTATTGTCATCGCCAAGTCTAAATGAACAAATTTAGAGCTAACAATAAGTTCTATGCAACTAAACCACTCTAAATATTTGAAGATTAACCCTTACTTTTTGTATACTCTATCCTGCTTTAAGATAAGGTTAGATACATGACAAAAAAATCGCTATTCAAAATCAGTTTTGCTAATCAGGACGAAATTTATGAAATTTATGCTCGTTCAATAAAAGAAAGCGATATGTTTGGTTTTCTGGAAGTTGAAGAGTTGGTTTTTGGAGAGCAAACGGCTCTGGTAGTCGATCCGTCTGAAGAAAAACTTAAAATGGAATTTTGTGATGTTAAGCGCATTTTTATCCCTATACATTCCATATTTCGAATTGATGAAGTTTCAAAACAAGGAACATCCAAAGTCAAAGATAACTTGGGCCATAGCAATAAAGTAAGGCCTTTCCCTGGAGCAGGGAAGGTAAAAGATTAACTTTATTTAACCTGTATAAACAACTTCTAAGGAAATAAATAAATGACTATTCCTGATAAAATTAAAGCTGTATATGAAAAATCAACCTGTTTATACACATCTAATGAAGTTGAAGCAGCACTGGATAGAATGGCAATAAAAATTCATGAAAAATTACAGGATAAAAATCCTGTAATTATTTGCGTGATGGTCGGAGGCCTCGTTCCATTAGGCAATCTATTGCATCGTTTGGATTTTCCTTTAGAAGTAGATTATGTTCATGCTACACGTTATCGAGGTGATTTAACAGGAGGAGATATTCATTGGAAAGTGAAACCATCAAGTAATCTTGCAGGACGCACTGTGTTGGTCGTAGATGATATTCTTGATGGTGGTATAACTCTGGCTGCCATAATTAATGAAATCAAAGGAATGGGGGCTGCAGAAGTTTATAGTGCCGTATTAGTTGATAAATATCGCAAACGTGTTCCCAATGGTCTGCAAAAAGCGGATTTTGTGGGCTTACAGGTAGAAGATCATTATATTTTTGGTTATGGTATGGACTATCACGAATATTTACGTAATGCCCCAGGGATTTTTATCGTTCATCCGGATCATGAGGCAAGTAAATAAACTATTGCAAAAGGAGCGTACATTTTTCAGGCGGCATGGGATGAGAAAAATAGTATCCTTGTCCATAATGACAACCTAACTTTTGTAAAAAGACAAGTTCGTGTTTGTTTTGAATTCCCTCTGCAATCAAACTCAAGTTAAATGTTTTTGCCATCGCAATTATGGCTTTTATTAGAGTTTGATTGGATTGATTATTTTTTAGATCTTTCACAAAGATCTGATCAATTTTTAAAGTATCAATTGGTAAGTCTTTTAAGTAACTTAAGCAAGAATAGCCAGTACCAAAGTCATCAATTGAGATTTGGATACCCAATTCCTTTAATTCATTTAAAGTATCGATAATATCAGCCGACTTGTCTATTAATATATTTTCAGTTAATTCTAATTCAATAGATTCTGATTTCACTTGAAATTCGGATAATAGTTCATTGATTCTCTTGGGAATATGTTGAAACTTAAACTGCCTTGGTGAAAGGTTGACTGAAATTTTTAAATTTTTAAATCCTTTTAGTTGCCATGCCTGTATCTGTTTGCATACTGTGACGAACACCCAATCACCAATTTCACCAATGGCCCCAATTTCTTCTGCAAGAGAAATGAATTTGTCAGGAAGAATTAATCCTTTTCGGGGATGATTCCAGCGAATTAGTGCTTCAAAACCAATGACACTCATAGAACTTAATTTTAGAATAGGTTGGTAATACAAAACAAACTCGTTTTTTTCCACCGCATTTCTTAACTCACTTTCCAATACAATGTGTTCTAAAGTATAGGTATGCATTTCTTGAGTATAAAATTGAAAACTATTATGACCTTCAGTTTTTGTTCGAGACAAGGCAATATCAGCCTTGGATAATAGTGTATCAACTGTATTGCCATCTTTAGGGTAAAACGAAATCCCCACACTGCAACTCATTTTAATACAATGGCCGTTCATTTTAACAGCTTCATTAAAGGCACTTAATAATCTCATGACTCCAGTAACAGCCTCTTTGCTATTGTTAATACTGGCAATGACAATAAACTGATCACCACTTAGTCGTCCAATCACATGGTTAATCGGCACACAATCAATTAGCCGCTTGGAAATAGCTTTTATTATTTCATCTCCCTTGCTGTGGCCAAATACGTCATTAATTTGGGTGAATCGATCTAAATCCAATAAATAAACTCCGACTATTTTTTTACTGATAACTGCTGCTTTCATTGCATATTCCAGTATATTGATAGTCAATACTTTATTAGGTAAATTGGTGAGCATATCATGTGTAGATTGGTGAGATAGCTCCATTTCAAGCCTTTTGGTAGCAGTAATGTCTCTAAAACTCCAAACACGCCCAATGATTTCATCATCCAGCTTTAATGGTTGGGTATAGCAATCGTAGTATATTTCACCTTTAAGTTTTAACTCGAATGCGTGTTGATAATCTGGACTTTTCAAGATCTTATTGATTCTTTGAATTGTTTCCCTTCGATTGATTAATTGTTTATTAATTATCAATTTTATATCATGATAATTTATCGTTTTCAGAGGTCTCTCTTCTTGATACCACATATTTAAAAAGCGTTTATTGTAATTCATCACATTGCCTGTTCTATCCACTACCAAAATACCGTCTGCTGTAGATTCCAGAGTAGCCTTGATTTCTGACAATGCATATTTGGCAGTTACAGCTGATATTTTTGCCAATTGCCATAATCTAATGATTAATCCAAACAGGATGGAAAAAAAAACTCCTAAAGCAAGTGCGCTGAGTGATAAATTGGTGCTTAAATTTAGTTCTTTTTCCTTTTTAAAAATTTCAAATGATAACAAGGCAAAAGTAAACATAATGCAAAATGCACTTAAGTAAGGCATTGCAATACCGGATTTTAATTGATAAAGGGTATTATTGTGCCAATATAAACCCATCACTGCTAAAGAAAGCAACAAAAAACCAATTCCTGTGTTGATTGACATGGGTGTTTTGTCACCCCATTTGTAAGCCTGTTGAATTTCTGAAAAATAACCACTTATGAACAACAAAGCCAAACAAAATACTAATAAACCAAGTGCACCTGCCAGAGAATTATTAAAGGATTGATAACATCTTATATTCATCAAAATAAGTGCTGTAGTGATTAATAAAAAGCAAAATGCTGTATTCGCGGCCATTCTGCCAGGATAAGCATTTTCAATAGATTGATAGTGATGAAAGAATACTTCGTCGATCCCAAGGTTAATGCTAAAAATATGCTGTGCAAGCGCTAACCCAGATAAAATAAAAACAATAGTATTTAAAGTAATGGCTGACTTGTAATAGCAATTTAGGAATAAAAAAATAGAAAAGGATAAAATAATAAAGCATAAAGATGTATTGTAAACGATTGCTACCTTATTTGGTTGGTATTGAATTAAAAACTCAATATTAAAATGCCAACCAATTAAAACAGACAGCCCAAAGATAAATGTCAGAGTGGTGAAAGCTACAGTTAGATAATATGCATTGTAGTAAGAATTGGATGATTTATGGAGTACCATCGATTGCATAATATTATATCCTTTGTACGGATAACCTGACAGAAAATAATATTAATATTATGATAGACCAATTAACTAATTATCGCATAATATGACAAGCTAATGACTTCTAATAATCAACGTTCTCTCAGTGCGGATTGCTTAGCTTTAATTATAGGCTTCAAGAGGTATTGGAGAACAGATTTTTGACCAGTAAGTATATCTACAGTAGCTTGCATGCCAGGAATAATAGGCAATGGATTTTTCTCAGTACCTAGATAATTTTTTTCTGTACGCACTTTAACTATATAATAACTTTCCTCTTTTTTATCTGTTTGCTCATCGATAATAGTATCGGCGCTAATATGCTCTACAATACCCTCCAATCCACCATAAATAGAAAAATCATATGCTGTAATTTTAACCATAGCTTTTTGACCTGGATGGATGAAACCAATGTCAGAAGGGCGTATCTTTGCTTCAATTAATAAAGTATCATCAAGCGGTACAATTTCAAGCAAATCATTACCAGGCTGAACTACACCGCCAATTGTTTTCGTTTTAATTTGTTTTACAATACCATAAACTGGAGAACGAACTGTGGTTCGAGTTAAACGATCTTTGTCTGCCTTATTGGCTTCAATCAGCGCAAATAACTCTGTTCTGGCTTTATTCAATCTATCCAATTCTTCTGATTTGAATTTCTCAATGCTCCCTTTAATTTCACTTACTGTTCTTTCCAGACGAATGACTTCCACCTCTGAAACAGAGCCTCCTTTTAATAGTGGGCGAGTTAAATTCAATTCTTTTTGCGCCAACTCCAGAGACTTTTCCAATTGATTCAACTCTCTCATACGTGATTCATATAGAGACAATTGATCCTGCACAAGATGAGGATAGGTTTTGGTAAGTTTTTCTGGAAACACAGGTTTTGTATTACTGATTTCAGCATTAAGCCGTATAATTTCTATTTCCAGCGCATCAATTTTTTTCTCTGCTTCGGCATAGCTTGACATAAATCGAGTATTATCAATTTGCATTAAAATTTGATCTTTTTTAACTATTTGTCCCTCTTTGACAAAAATATTCTGAATGATCCCACCTTCAAGATTCTGTATGACCTGCACCTCACTGGAGGGAATGACTTTTCCTTGTCCTGTAGTTACTTCATCAAGAATGGCATAATTAGCCCAGACAATCGCTGCAATAAAAAAAAGCAAAGAAGCCCATAAAATAATATGGGTGAATATTTTTGAACTGTGAGTTTTTTTCATAGACTATTTCCTCACCGTTACTCCAGTCCTAAGGGCGCTTAGAACAGCTTCTTTATTACCATCAGCAATAATTTTGCCATTTTCCAAAACGATAATGCGATTGACCAGCTCCAGCATGGAAATCTTATGAGTTATTAAAATCAAAGTACGATTATCTGATAAATATTCATTAAGATTTTTTTTGATTTGTTTTTCGTTATTATCATCCATTGCCGAAGTCGGCTCATCCAATAATAAAATATTAGGGCTCATAATCAACGCACGGGCAAGTGCCACAGCTTGTCTTTGCCCTCCAGATAATTCCGCTCCTTTTTCTCCAACTTGTCTGTCAAAGCCTTTAGGATGATTATTGGTAAAACTTGTTACTCCAGCTATTTCAGCTGCCTTTAAAAGCGCGGAATCATTTACAAAGGGAGCCCCCACGCAAATATTATCTCTTATGCTTCCATAAAATAAAACAATATCCTGAGGAATATAACCTATTTGCTGACGTAAATCGTCAGGATTAATTTGTTTATAATCGGTGCCATCCAGTAGAATAGTTCCTTCGGTAGGAACATACAGCTTTAATATTAACTTTCCCAAAGTCGATTTACCTGAACCAACTCGCCCTATAATGGCTACACGTTCACCTGTATTAATTTTAAAATTAAGATTTTGCAGTACCTTAGTCTCATCTTCCTTGTAATGAAAAGATACCTGTTTAAATTCAACTGCACCTTTCAGAGAAGGCCTATGGAGATAACGAGTTTCTTCTGTGGTATCTGTCTCAAGTTGCATAATCTTGTTTAACGAATCCAGGGCATTAACTGATTGGAAGTAACGAGTAAATAGGGTGGATACCTGCGCCATGGGCGCCAGTGCTCGTCCCGTCAAGATGGTACAGGCAATCAGTCCCCCTGTGGTTAACTCACCTTCAGAAATCATATAAACACCTGCAATGATAATAGCGATAGTTGCAATTTGTTGGGCCAGATTGGTGATACTAATACTTGTATTAGCTACAAAACGCAATTGCATAGAGTTTTTAGAAGCTTCATTTATTATTTTTTCCCATCGCGATTGCAGTACTGATTCTGCTCCAGTTGTCTTTACAGTTTCTATAGTAGCCAAAGACTCAAACAAAGTAGCTTGTTTTTCAGCACCATATTGATAGGATTTTCTCGTAAGTCGAATTAAAGGCCATTGCAGCAATAAACCTATTATAAAAATGGTAGGGAGCACTAAAAAAGGTATCCAAAACAACACGCCACCAATTAAATAAATAACAAAAAGAAAAATAAATACAAAAGGAAGATCAACAAGAACTGTCATAGTAGTCGAAGTAATAAAATCCCTGAATACCTCAAATGACTGCACAGTATTTGCTAAAGAACCAACAGATTTCGGCCTGTTAGCCATACTTAATCCAAGAACTTGCTGAAATATTAAAGCAGACAATTCTTTATCACTGTGTTTATTGGCCACATCAATAAAATAGGAACGTAAACTCTTGAGCAACATATCAAAAAGAAATACTAATGCTACGCCACTGGCAAGTACCCACATGGTATCAATAGCATGGTTGGGAACCACGCGGTCATACACATTCATGCTAAATAAGGGAACAACCAGTGCAAACACATTCACGAGTAAGGAGGCAACAAGCACTTCGGAATACAATGGCCAAGATTTAATAACAACTTTCCAAAACCAGTTTTTTTGTTCTTTGGAAAGAGTTTCATGTGCTCTGGTACTAGGTTTGTATTGTTGTTCAACAAAGATGACTTGCCCGCTTAACTCATCAGCAATTTGATTTAAATCAATCCGGGAATCAGGTTGCTTGGGATCAAGGATCACTCTTTTACCATCATCCTCCAGTATTAGAAGCACAGCTTCGCCATTTCTTTTAATTAATACTAATGGGATATCCGCATCACTAATTTGTTCTAATTTTAAAGTTTTCACTTCAGAATCTAAAGAAGCTCTGGCAGCAGCACGTGAAAACATATCCACACTCAATTTACTATTGACCAATGGCAAGCGAGCTATAAGCGATGGAGGCGAAAAAGGATTTTGGTAATATCGGGTTAATAATACCAAGCAGGCTAGCAGTGAGTCATTTTTTGCTATGTCGCCCAAATCAATATGAGACCATGATTGTCTTCTGGGAGTATTCATATGATTTTTATGATTATTCTTTTATTAATTATTTTATTTAAGTATATACTCAAATAAAATAAAAAGATTAATCTTTATATTAAGCAGTAAATTTGGTTTTTTTAAAGGGTTTAAGTGACTCTGAAATTTGTTTATAAAGTTCGGGTAACCATCTGGGTTGGGCAAATGTAGAGGTTGATGGCTTTTGATATCGTAAATCATTAGGGGCAATAATAACCTGTATGTTTTTAAGACCAACTCTTCTGGCTAAAATAAATAATTGATCAATAGCAAGATCACCGACAGCCAAACAACCAACAGATAAATTTTTTCCATGAATAAAAATATTATTACCTAACTCTTTTCTGCCATCCATGTAACCTTTTTGTCGGTCAAAACTATTCGGATAGTTAATCATCATGGATAAGTGCATACTACTAAAAGGATTAAAATTTACTAATTTATAGATCCCTTCAGGAATTTGCTTGTCATTTTCACGTAATTTAGGTCCTAAACGTCCGCTAAAACCAGTTAATGGGTAATCGTGAATATGGGTCCATTCTTGATCTGGATTTTTTGCCCATAACTCAACTTTACGTTCTGACTTGAAGGCAAGCAAGGCAATTTCTTTAGGCGGATAGCTAACTCCAGCTTTGGAAAAATAAGAAATTAATTGCGGTTCTACTCTGAGTCCATAACGTTTTATTGCTTTGTCAATCGCTTTATCCCAGTTAAGCTTGGGTGCCATTGCAAATAAATTACAGCAGTAAAGAATAAACAATATCGGAAAAAATCGTTTCATAGACGCACTATACTGGTAAGTTACACACATACTATCAAATAATAAATATCAGAACAATTTGTTAAAATATAGAAAATCGCTAGTTTAACTCCTTTTTTGTTGCAATAAGAGCATTTGTTTTTTGCTTGGTATTGATAACTGTGATGCAATAAAATCCGGGCTTATGGACAATCGACCAATTGAGGGGATTAAACCGTAATGATTCGGGCAAAGATAATTTACTGTGCCATCCAACGCCACCTTATAAAATATATATCTGTAATTGCAATAATCTGGTTTCTCTAAAAGGGCTACCTGCATCACAGGAGTGCCTGTCAACCTGTTTTCGATAAAATAGGCATTAATCCAAAGATTAATTACAACCAATAAAGATCCAATGACTATAAACGATTGAAACAAACTGCTAACAATTTTAAATGCTACATTATCATTACTTAGGTGCCATAAAACGTAAATTAAGGATAAACATAAAACTAACAAATTGATGGTATATATTGCTGCGTTAAGATAATTAAAATAGGTACCTAAAATCTCTCCACCGGAAGTCTGATAATGAATGACTAATGAAATAAGGCTTATCCATAGTGAAGAAATAATATAATAAATTGCGTTTCGTTTGATTCCAATAATTAAAAGAGTTAGGGCAATTAATGGAAAGAGACAGTGAATAACTTTAGCCAAGATATGCATTGATTCCATCCCTTATTATTATAAATTATAAGAATATATATAGTTATATCAGTAATTTACATGGGTTACTAGCCAAACCTGATATAAATAAATCAGAGTATGTTTCCTGCTACCAACTGTTTTCTATTATTTGGTTTTTATCAAAAGAATAAACGGGGCAGTAGGAAAAACCGATGTTTTTATTAAATTATCAGACAACACAATCCGTCTAAGGGTAAAGTCATCAAGGGCAGGGATTACATAAGACAATGGATTTAATACTGGTGATAAATCATGTTTGGATTTTTTTTGCTTTAAGTTAAAGATATTTTGATGAATAGAGCCTATCCACACAATTCTTTTAGGATCGGACAGATAATAATTTGATTGCCAAATAGTCAAATCAAGAATCAATCTGGATTTTTTATCTTGATATGTCATAATCAAGCCCGGCTTTTTGTTTTCAAATAACTGGGTGAGTAAAGGCAATTTAACATTTGATGGTGTATTATTCATTCGCATCAGTAATCTGGTAAAAAAAGTTTTATCACTCTGCGGCTCCCATCCAAATTGTTCAAGCTTATTTTGCAATGTATCCAGATCACCTACGTATTGAATGTTTAAGAGGCTTATTCGTTTTCCAATTCTACTTAGTCTATACAAAGGTAAAAGAGGCCTTTTCTGATCCCACCATTGTTTTTCTGTAAGAGTAAACTCTTTGTGATAGGGCATATGGTCATGAACCAGCTCTTTAAAATTCACAGCCGTTGAAATTGCTGTGGTCAATACAATAACCATAAACAGCGACATGAGCATCATTAATGGATGCTCATTCTTTATAATAGAAGTACGAAACCTTCTATATACTAAACAATGAATCAAACAAATTTCAGCTCCCAACAAATAAGCAGCTAAAACATCAGAAAACCAAAAATCACCTAAATAGATGTTAGCAAACCCGCTTAACCCGAGCACAATTAATATAATCGTTTTAAAACTGCTGGTTATTAAGGAGTACTTGCTATTTATATAAAACAAAATAAAACCATAAAGCGCTGTAGCAATGGAAATACTAATTGATGGAAAAGAAGAGCCAGGTAAAGTAACCAATAATCCTTGGGGCCTAGGGCTATCAATCATTTTAGTTAAAAATAAAGCAATAAAACAGCTAAATAGGGTTATGCTGCTTAGATAAACTGTAGCTCGATAATTTTTATGATAAATAAACCATACGCAAGAAACGATGAATAACCCAATTAATGTTGATTTGCTTGTTAACTGAGCACATACAATAAAAAATGCTTCCAGTAAGGAACTGTGGACGCTTTGCATAAAAAAATGCACAGGCACATTAATATAGTCTAACAGTTGACCTTCAATGGTAAAAATAGCCAAAGTTAAAAAGAGAAAAAAAATCACAAGGGTAATCAGTATTAAACCAACTGTATTGTAATGATTTTCCTCCTGAGCAGGAGTGATAGCATAATATACTTTAGATAATCTGGGGCTCGTCTTAATTCCTAACCAAAAACGGTGTAAGTTACTTCTCAAAAATGAGTTTAACTTAATAAATAACCATTTGAGAACAAGGCTAGTCAGCCAAATAACAGCAAGAATCACCAAGATCAAGATAAAAAATCTTGTAGCTCCTTCTGCTGATAATTCATGTCCTGCTGCACCGATCAAAACTCCTGGCATAACATATAAAATAGACCAACCGATAGCAGAAACTACATTTGCAATCAGGAATCTCCATTGTTTCATATGCATTATTCCAGCGATTACCGGAATGATTGAACGTAATGGGCCAACAAACCGACCTATTAATACACTTTTACCGCCATGGCTTGCAAAAAACTCTTTACCATACTTCAATAAGCCTGGATATTTTCTAAAGGGCCAAATTTCGATTAAACGATCGCTATAAAAGTATCCCAAAAAATAACTAAGGCTATCTCCACAAACAGCCCCCAGCGTTGCAGCAAGTAATGTCAAATCAATACGCATGATTCCAGAACCTGCTAATATCCCTATTGCAGTCATGGTGACCGAGCCAGGTATAATACTTCCAATCACAGCTAAAGATTCGCTTAAAGCGATTAAGAAAGTGATAAACAGAGACCAATGTGGGTTTGCCTGTAGCCAGTAAGTCATTGGTTGCACATAATCTGCTAACAAATTCATAATATCCTATTATTTATTTAAATTGATTCAAAAAATACTGTACAAAATGTTGGCTTACTTCCTCTAACTGAATATTAGGATGGAAATGGCTCATCTGTGTCATTTCCATTTTAGCAAAACCACACGGGTTTATACCTGAGAATGGGCTCAAATCCATATTCACATTTAATGCTATACCATGATAGGTACACCCATTTTTCACCCTAAGCCCTATCGATGCAATTTTTTTTTCACCGATGTAAACCCCTGGTGCTCCACTACGAGTGCTTGCTGCAATTTTATAATGATCCAAAACTGAAATTAAGATTTCTTCCAGCTTTGTTACTAAAGTTCTTATACCCAGATTCCTGCGACGAATATCCATTAAAAGATAGGCAACTAATTGGCCGGGGCCATGATATGTAACTTGTCCTCCACGATCTGATTGCACAATTTTTATAGAGTTGGCATTAAGAACATGCTCTGGTTTCCCTGCCTGTCCCTGAGTGTATACAGGATAATGCTCTAATAACCAAAGCTCATCGCAGGAATGGCTATCACGAGCTTCAGTGAACTCCTTCATCTTCTCCCATACTTCAGTATAATCTTTTATGCCTAAATTATGAATTATCATTATAAAACCATTTTCACATCCGGATGTTGACTTAAATCCTGATATAATCCATCCAGTGATATTTGACTTTCTGCGTATACTGTCACAGTAATAGCCAGGTACTTGTTTTTCTCACTCATTTTATGAGTTAAATGTTCATTTTCAAAAGTAGGGAAGTGATTAATAACAATTTGTTTGATTTCGTTGAGTAATAACTCTGAGTTAATACCGATAATTTTTATAGGAAAATAGCAGGGGAATTCTATTAATGTCGTTTTTGTCATAATTAATTTAGTTTACTAATTGTTGGTAGGAATCATTAATTATCCGCCAATATTTGCCCACTGTTCCGCTATTAATCAAGGAGTCATTAATTTTTGTAATAGGAAATACTTCTTTTGTCGTGCTTGTTGCCCAAATTTCTTGAGCAGAAAAAAGTTCTGAAATGCTAATGTCTACTTCCATAAACTTTAAACCTAATTTTTTAATTATTTCAATGACAACTTGTCGCGTAATTCCTGGCAAACAGAGATAATTCAGGGGTGGAGTCTTAATAACACCATTCTGGGTTACAATAAATACATTAGTGCTACTTCCTTCTGTAATAAGACCATTCCGGGCAAGAATTGAGGTATGGAATCCTTCGGATACAGCCTCATCATTCAGCAATATATTCGCAAGCAAAGAAGTGGTTTTTATATCGCATCTCGTCCATCGAATGTCTTCAATCAGCTTTGCTGACATTCCTTTTTCTTTATCTTCCGCTGTAGGATAAGGATTGTGCATAGTGAATGCGATAACCGAAGGTGTGATGGAAGCAGGTATATCATGTTTACGTATGCCTTGATTCCCTCGTGTAACTTGAATATAAACTTGTAAATTACCACCAGTATTTTCTGATATCAGTCTATGAATTAAACCATGCCAGTCATAATTTGGTATGGTCATTTTAATTTTTTTCATATTTGAGAATAATCGGTCAAGATGCTTCTCAACAAAACAAGGCTTCCCATGGTAAACAGGCAGCACTTCATAGACAGAATCACCAAAAAGAAAGCCTCGATCAAATATTGAAATCTTTGCTTCAGATTGACAGCAATATTTTCCGTCAACAAAAACGATATTCATTATGAAAATCCTAGGAACCGAACCATCGCTTAAATGCTAACCGTATTGAATCTTTTGTTCTTGTATAAAATCCACCTGACTCCACTGTTTGCAAAGCATAAAGCGGTTTGCTTGACACGATATTGTTATTAAATTGAACAATAATATCACCCACTTTATCGCCTTTCTTTATGGGAGCTTGTAAATCATTAGGAACTTTAGTTGAAATATTTAACCTTTCATATTGACCGGCAGGTATCGTAATAAATTGATCCTCTGTTAAACCCACTGTAATTTTATCAGAGCTTCCTTTATAAAGAGGTATTTCGGCAATTGATTGTCCTGATTTATATAATTGATGAGTTTCAAAAAATCTAAAACCGTAATTTAGTAATTTTTCACTATCATCAGCACGCACAGAATCACTGGGTTCACCTAAAACTACAGCCAATAAACGCATGTTATTACGCTTTGCGGAAGATACCAAACAATATCCAGCGTCATTGGTGTGGCCTGTTTTTATACCATCAACCTGGCTGTCTCTCCACAACAAACGATTTCGATTAGGTTGGCGTATACCATTATATGTAAACCATTTTTGTTTATACCAGTCGTAATATTCTGGGAAATCGAGTATTAAGGCTCGACCTAAAATCGCCAAATCTTTAGCTGTCGTATATAGATTAGGGTCAGGTAATCCAGTACTGTCTGTAAAATGACTATTTTTCATACCCAAATTTTGAGCTTGCTGATTCATAATATCGGTAAAAGCATTTTCCGAACCACCAAGGTGTTCTGCCATCGCAACACAAGCGTCGTTACCAGAATCTACTATGATGCCTTTTAACAGATCTTCAACAGAGACCTGATCGCCCTCTTTTATAAACATACGAGAGCCACCGGTCTGCCATGCATCACGGCTTACTCTTACCATATCAGTCAAATGGATTTGTCCACTCTTCAATGCATTGGAAATGACGTACAATGTCATCATTTTGGTCAAACTGGCAGGTGGTAATTTTTCCTCACTATTTTTTTCGGCAATTACTTTCCCGCTATTCACATCAATTAAAATATAAGCTTTGGCATTAAGCAATGGAGCAGCTGGAGTTGTAAAAGGTTTGATTGTGACTGTAGGAGAAGGCTTCTGTAAATCAGAGGAGGGGAGCGCCTCATCAGCCATTGAATTAGTAGATTGTACAAATAAAGTAATAAAAAATAATAGCGTCAAAAGAAAAGACGTTGCTCTGGTCATGATATTACCTGATGTAGTTGCAAAATATCCGTATATTATCACAGCCTTTTACAGGCGGCCAAATGGCATATGAAAAATATTGATATTTTTTTTATAAAGCGAAATAAATTACGAAGTTAATTTAATCACACTTCGAAAATTATTATTTTTTGGTAATATTGGCAATAAGTCATAACAATAAGAAATATCAAAGAAATATGCGCAAATTACTTATTATTTTTTCAATTTGTCTGGCAGGATGCCAAACCACTCATGATAAACCTAACCTGGCAAATAATAAACATCCAAACACTCACACTAAAAACTCTGTCTACGATCGATATAAATACAAAACCAACCGTTATACAATTCAACAGGATGCTGCCCCCAAACAAGCCAAACAAGTAAGCTTTAAAGAACCTGTACCGACCAAAGAACCATTAAGCAGATATGGCAATCCTTCTGAGTATTATGTTGATGGGCGTACTTATGAAGTCATGAAAAGCTCAACGGGGTATAAAACTCGTGGTATTGCCTCATGGTATGGAACAAAATTTCATAAACAGCGTACATCCAGTGGTGAACCTTATAACATGTATGTCATGACTGCTGCTCACAAAACATTACCTCTGCCGACTTATGTCAAAGTAAGAAACCTGGAAAACGGTAAAGTCGCAATAGTTAAGGTCAATGACAGAGGACCATTTCACGCAGATCGCGTCATAGATCTCTCTTATGCCGCCGCATTAAAACTGGGAGTTTTTCCCAAAGGAACAGCTCATGTTGAAATTGAAACACTCATGGGGCCAGCTGGACAAGGTCATTATTATTTGCAGGCAGGAGCTTTTTCCTCAGAGGCACTGGCAAAGCGTTTGAAGGAAAAACTGATTCATATCACTCCATCTCCAGTGTTTATTGAACACTATAAGCAACACTATATTGTCCGAGTCGGGCCTTTTGGTAATAAATTAATGGCTGACAACCTTAAGACGAAACTATCAAATAACGGAATAAAAGGTTCCTTTTCTGTGTTAATTTAATTTGTTTTATAGAAACAGCGACTGGTCAACCCATGTCTTTATTGATGGCATTCTCACCTTAGATGCCATCTGGTTCCAGTTAAAGCCAACGATTTCTCATTAATAAACAATAATTAATAGCTAATTAATGGATTAATGGATAAAATTGATTTTATAATTCAATTTTAACTACCTTTTACTAAGAGGCATTCAATCAATGCATGATGGCTCTGTATTTTACACTATATTTTTGATATTTGCCGGAGCTGCGTTTTTTTCTACTCTGGTATTATATACCAAGCAATCACTATTGGTTGCTTATATAATACTCGGAGCTAGCTTTGGTCCTTGGGGATTAAAGCTTGTATCCGACGTGACGGTTGTTAAACAGATAGGTGATATCGGAATAGTATTCTTGCTTTTCTTATTAGGATTGCATTTACAGCCCCAGAATTTGATTCATATGTTAAGAAAAGTAACCTGGATTGCAATCGTTAGTTCAATCTTGTTTGCTGCGCTAGCCTATGGAATTGGCAGATGGTTTGGCCTCTCAGTCACTGAGTCCATGATATTGGGCAGCGCCATGATGTTTTCAAGTACAATTATTGGCTTGAAATTATTACCTACAACCATTTTGCATCACCAGCATACTGGTGAAGTCATGATTAGTGTACTTTTAATGCAGGACGTTATAGCTATAGTTCTCTTGATATTAATTAATAGTGCTCATCAGGATGGAAACCTGTCAATCAATGATTTTATCCTTGTCATTATCTCACTACCTGCCTTGTGCCTGTTCTCCTTTTTATTTGAAAGATACATTTTGATAAAACTACTGGCACGTTTTGATAGAACCCAGGAATATGTTTTTTTACTCTCAATAGGATGGTGTTTGGGGATATCCGTTTTGGCACAAAAAATAGGATTATCAGAAGATATTGGCGCTTTTATAGCAGGAGTAGCTTTGGCATCCAGCCCAATTTCATTATTTATTGCTGAAAGTTTAAAACCATTAAGAGATTTTTTCCTCGTCATGTTCTTTTTTTCGATAGGAGCCACTTTCAATTTTGGATTTGGAGCACAAGTAGTTATCCCAGCAGTGATATTAGCGACATTGATACTGATTATCAAACCATTGTTATTTTATATGTTGCTTGTCCGCTCTGGTGAGAAAAAACAAGTGGCAAAAGAAGTGGGAATTCGTCTGGGGCAAGGGAGTGAGTTTTCTTTGTTGGTTGCAAGCATCGCCTTGAGTACAAACCTGATTTCAGAAGTCGCCTCCAATTTAATTCAGGCAACGACTATTTTAACTTTTATCGTTTCATCGTATCTTGTTGTCTTAAAATATCCAACACCTATAGCTTTATCTGAAAAAATGCGTAAGGATTAATCAAATGAAATTACTGGTAATAGTAATATGCTTGCTCAGTGAACGGTTTTTAATCCATTCAATTTCCTATCAGCGATTTTCCTGGTTTAATAACTACTCTCTATTTCTAAAAAAATTCATTGATAAAAATGAAGCTTTTTCTAATCCTTGGGCAACCTTAATAGCTATCATACTACCCATTATTCTTCTAACATCTCTCGTTTATTTTTCTCTCCATAACATTTTGTTTGGGTTATTTGGCCTAATTCTTAGCCTCTTTATTTTTTACTACTGTCTGGGTCCACAAAATGCTTTTTACCCAATTATGGAAAAGCGTACCAATCAAACTGAAACCGATTCAATTGGAGAATATTTCGCAGAGGTAAACAGCCAATTATTTGCTGTTGTATTCTGGTACATCATCGCAGGGCCAATTGCAGCTTTAACCTACAGATTAATCGCTTTATGTAAAGAAATTAATTTTATAAGTATTCAGGCAAGTCAGATTGCTAACATTCTCGAATGGATACCAGCCAGAATCACTGCATTACTGTTTTTATTAGTTGGAAATTTTCAACGAGGTTTTCATCTATTCGTTCAACATGTTCTAACTTCTCCTGATTCAAATGATAAAATACTGAGCGAGTGTGGTTTGCAAGCAGTTCGTATCAATGATGCTGAAGAAGTGCCAATGGCTGTTGCTGAAAATCTTGTAGAGCATGCCACTATAGTGTTATTGGTTTTTATTGCATTATTTACATTAGTAGCTTGGCTATAATGTTTTATTTCACAATAAATTAATGTGGGACCTGGATCATGAACACTGCATTCCGTTTACTTTTTTGCCTTATAATATTGGAGCTTTCAGCTTGTGCCACACTTAAAAATAAAATTGTACAGCATAAAACCTTAAGCCAATGCCAACAAACTTGTTTTCAACAGCTTGATTACTGCAAGCAAAATTGCACAAACAACTGTCGAGACTGCTCTAATAAAGCAAACTATTCTGCCAGAGAAAATTATCTGGAATACCTTCACGAAGTTAAAGTCCAGGGTGGATATATTACTCGCGGGTTGCAATCTTACCGTGATCCACTACAATGCCGCAAAGTAACTTGTAATTGCGCTGCAGATTTTAATGCATGTAATCAAGGCTGTTCTGGTGTAATTCAAAAAAGATTACAACCTGTACCATACTGTTCTTAAAATTATTGATTGTTGGGGAACTATTTCATGACCAATGAAACAAATTTAGATCTGGATCCAATAGAAACGCGTGAATGGCTGGATGCCCTACAAGCTGTACTCTTTAATGATGGTCCTGAGCGTGCTGCATTTCTTTTACAACAGCTTCTTAATAAAGCAAATGCAGAGGGGGTTAAACTAACCAGCTCAATTAATACTCCCTACAGAAACACTATAAAACCTCACGAAGAAAAACAAATGCCTCCCGATGAGGGAATTGGAAAGCGCATCAATGCATTAATTCGATGGAACGCTGTTGCTATGGTACTTAGAGCAGGTAAATACGCACCAGAGCTTGGTGGTCATATCGCCTCTTACGCTTCGGCATCAACATTATATGAAACTGGATTTAATTACTTTTTTAAGGGACCAAAAGGAGAAAACGGCGGGGATTTACTTTATATCCAAGGCCACTCGGCTCCAGGCATTTATGCCAGAGCATTTCTTGAAGGCCGATTAACTGAGAAGCAACTCGAAAAATTTCGACAAGAAGTAGAGGTGGATGGTTTATCTTCCTATCCTCATCCCTGGTTAATGAACGATTTTTGGCAATTTCCCACTGTATCTATGGGTTTAGGTCCTCTGCAGGCCATTTATCAAGCCCGCTTTCTAAAATATCTCGAGAACCGAGGCTTAATAAAAGCTGAAGGCCGTAAAGTGTGGGCGTTTTTAGGCGATGGTGAAATGGATGAGCCTGAATCAGTCGGTGCGCTCAGTATTGCAGCAAGAGAAAAGCTGGACAATCTCATTTTTGTAGTGAACTGCAATTTACAAAGACTTGATGGGCCTGTACGCGGTAACGGTAAAATCATTCAAGAACTAGAAGGTCTATTTCGTGGGGCTGGATGGAACGTTATTAAAGTCATATGGGGAGGCCGTTGGGATCCATTATTTGCCCGTGATAATCAGGGTTGGCTACAGAAAAGAATGGAAGAATGTCTGGATGGAGATTATCAATCCTATAAAGCGAACGATGGATCTTACGTAAGACAGCATTTCTTTAATCAATATCCAGAGCTAAAGAAAATGGTTGAAAATATGACTGATGAGGAAATTTGGCGTTTAAATCGTGGTGGTCATGATCCTCAAAAAGTATATGCAGCTTATGCCAGAGCAGTTGAACACAAGGGAAGTCCAACCGTTATCCTTGCAAAAACCATCAAAGGATACGGGATGGGAGCTGCTGGTGAAGGCCAAAACATTACTCATCAACAAAAGAAAATGACTATCGATCAACTAAAAGCATTCAGAGATCGATTTAATATTCCAGTCAGCGATGACAAAATTGCTGATATTCCTTTTTATAAGCCTGATGATGACAGTCCTGAAATCAAGTATTTAAAAAAACAAAGGGAAGCTTTGGGTGGTTATTTGCCCCATCGTTCAACTGAAGTAGAACAGTTAAAAATACCTGATTTGGAAGAGTTTTCCGGTATTACAAAGGGATTAGGGGACAGAGAAATCTCGACTACTATGGCTTTTGTGAGAATTCTTTCAGCTCTACTCAAAAATAAAGACATTAGCTCCAGAATAGTTCCCATAGTGCCCGACGAATGCAGAACATTTGGTATGGAGGGATTATTCAGACAAATAGGAATTTATTCTCCCGTAGGGCAACTTTATACCCCCGTAGATCATGAACAAGTGATGTATTATCGAGAAGCAGTTGACGGGCAGATTCTTGAGGAAGGTATTAATGAAGCAGGGGCATTTTGTTCCTGGATTGCTGCCGCAACGTCTTACAGCTCAAACAAATTGGCAATGATCCCGTTTTACATTTATTACTCTATGTTTGGTTTCCAACGTATTGGTGATCTGGCATGGGCTGCAGGAGATATGCAAGCGAGGGGATTTTTGCTCGGTGGAACCGCTGGACGAACGACATTGGCAGGAGAAGGATTGCAACACCAGGACGGACATAGTCATGTTTTAGCATCAACCATACCCAATTGTATTTCTTATGATCCCACATACGCTTATGAATTAGCAGTTATCATCCAAAATGGCTTACATCGTATGTATGAAAAACAAGAAAACGTGTTTTATTACATTACTATTATGAATGAAAACTACTCTCACCCCGATATGCCTGAAGGAGTAGAGGAAGGTATTATCAAAGGAATGTATCTTTTAAAAGAGAATAAGAAAAAGTCAAAAAACCATGTCCAACTAATGGGATGCGGTACTATTTTGCGTGAAGTTATCAAAGCTGCAGAGATGTTGGAAGAAGATTTTTCAATCACATCGGATATCTGGAGTGTAACCAGCTTCAATGAGCTGCGTAAAGAAGGCTTGACTGTTGAACGATACAATAACATGCACCCCAAAAATAAACCTCAGGAAAGCTATGTTACATCTCAATTAAAGGGACGTCGTGGACCTGTTATTGCTACCACTGACTACATGCGCATTTACGCAGATCAAATCAGACCTTTTGTTCCTAATCGTTATATTACTTTAGGTACAGACGGCTATGGCAGAAGTGATACTCGAACACAACTCCGTCATTTCTTTGAAGTTGATGCAAAATTTGTAGTCTTGACAGCATTAAATGCACTGGTAGCTGAAGGAACGCTTGACAAAACAAAAGTTGTCGATGCCATGAAACGTTACAATATTAATCCGGATAAATTGGACCCAATGACCCATTAGTTAAACAATTAATCAGAACATAACACAGTTCCGGTTTAACTGAATGCTGAGGAAAATATGACAAAAGAAAGTGAAATTAAAATTCCTGATATCGGTGGCGCTACTCAAGTTGATGTCATTGAGATTTTAGTTAAGGAAGGTGATTCAATTGAAGTGGATACACCCTTGATTACGCTTGAATCGGAAAAAGCAAGCATGGACATCCCTTCTCCAATTTCTGGAACGGTAACGCAAATCCTTGTTAACGTAGGTGACAAGGTCTCAGAAGGCGATCTCATTATCAAAGCAAAGTCAGATTCAACCATAAATGTTTCCAGCTCTCTGGAGCAAAAGGCCGAATCAGAAAAACAGAATTTGCAAACCAAATCAGAAGAACAACCCGTCGATATAAAAACAACCGCATCTACACCTGGCTCCAAAGACATTGAAGTATCCATTCCGGATATTGGTGGCGCAACCGATGTTGATGTCATTGATATTTTAGTCAAACCGGGGATGGAAATAGAAAAAGACCAGGCATTAATTACATTAGAGGGTGATAAAGCAACGATGGATATTCCTTCACCCTATGCTGGTAAAGTCATGGAAATGAAAATTAAATTAGGAGATAAAGTATCACAAGGTATTCCTATTCTAATTTTAAAGACTTCTGCAATGCCTGAGGCATCTGAAATCGAAAAAAATCAGATTAAAAATATATCGGAACAACCTATCAAAGAAACTGAGAAATCAAATGAAGAACTAAAATCTGAACCAACATCAATTAGCAATCTGGAGATAGCTGAATCAAAGAATCTCTTAATATCTGCAGGCCCATCTGTAAGAAGATTGGCAAGAGAATTTGGAGTCGATTTATCTCTGGTTCAGGGGAGTGGAAGAAAATCTCGTATTACAAAAGAAGATCTTCAAAATTATATCAAAGCACGTTTAAGTGAAAAAACTACGTCGGGAAGCTTCAATTTACCATCAAATCCAGTTATAGATTTTAGTAAATTTGGTTCAATAGAAACAAAGCCTTTAAACAAAATTAAAAAGCTTACTGGCATAAACGTACATCGCTCCTGGATAAGCATTCCACATGTCACTCAATTTGATGAAGCAGACATTACAGACTTGGAAGCGTTTAGAAAATCAGAGTCAGAGAGTGCCAAAAATCAAGATTACAAATTAACCCTCTTAGCATTTGTTTGTAGCGTAGTTTGTAAAGCTCTCCATGCTTACCCCCAATTTAACGCATCATTGGATGCCAGTGGTGAAAATTTAATTTATAAAAAATATTATAATATAGGTATTGCTGTTGATACACCTAATGGTCTGGTAGTACCCGTAATAAAGAATGTAGATAAATTAAGTGTGATTGATATTGCGAAGGAAATGTCCAGACTCAGTACGAAAGCTAGAGAAAAGGGATTAACACCTATTGATATGTCAGGCGGTTGTTTTACAATTTCCAGCCTTGGCGGTATAGGTGGAACGGCATTTACTCCTATTGTAAATAGCCCGGAAGTTGCAATTTTAGGTTTATCCAGATCAGTAATAAAACCCGTATACGACAACAAAGAGTTTAAGCCCAGATTGATGTTACCTGTTTCACTTTCTTACGATCATAGGGTAATTGATGGTGCTGAGGCAGCCCGGTTTACTCGCTTTCTTTGTGATTGTTTAGGTGATATCAGAAGAGTTTTACTCTGACATATAGAGAAATAGAGCTATTGGTATTTCCTGCTTCCGAATGAAATATCAATAACCCCGGAAAACATATTTTTTAATGAGGCTTCTTATGGCTAATAAAATTAAGACAGATGTAGTAGTACTAGGTAGTGGACCAGGAGGGTACACAGCGGCTTTCAGAGCTGCTGATTTAGATAAAAAGGTAGTCTTGGTAGAACGTTTTGACTCATTAGGTGGGGTTTGTTTAAATGTTGGTTGTATTCCCTCAAAAGCATTATTGCATATTGCTAAAGTAGTGGATGAAGCCCATGAAATGTCAGAGCAAGGTGTGGCATTTGGTAAACCTAAATTTGATAATAAAAAATTGGTTGCCTGGAAAAACTCTGTCGTTGCAAAGTTAACCGGAGGACTAAAAGCTCTTGCCAAACAAAGAAAAGTAGAAGTAATTACCGGAATAGGTAAGTTTTCAGGAACCCATCAAATTATTGTTGAAACAAAAGAAGGGACTGTAGAAATTGAATTTGATAATGCCATCATTGCTGTAGGCTCGGAATCCATTAAATTACCATTTATACCAGAAGATAAACGAATATTTAGCTCTACAGGAGCATTAGAGCTCGCCGATATCAAAGGTGACTTGCTTGTATTAGGCGGTGGTATTATTGGTTTGGAAATGGCAACTGTCTATTCTTCGCTGGGAGTCAATGTGACAGTCGTTGAATTTATGGATCAATTAATTCCGAATGCTGACACTGACCTGGTCAACATACTACAAAAGCGAATGATTAAAAAAGGAGTCAAATTTCTATTAAAAACTAAAGTGACTGCTGTTGAAGCCAAAAAAGATGGTATTTATGTTTCAATGGAAGGAGAACATGCAACCGATAAACCACTTTGCTTCCAGCAAGTACTTGTTGCAGTAGGCAGGAAACCTAACGGTGGAGCAATCAACGCTGAAAAAGCCGGAGTCAAAGTGGATGAGCGTGGCTTTATTCCCGTTGATAATCAATTAAGAACGAATGTTCCTCATATTTTTGCTATTGGCGATGTCAATGGACAACCAATGCTCGCACATAAAGCAATCCCTGAAGGGAAAGTTGCGGCAGAAGTCATTGCAGGGAAAAAGCATTATTTTGAACCAAAATGTATTCCTAGTGTTGCTTATACCGATCCAGAATTAGCTTGGGCTGGTTTAACAGAAAAAGAGGCAAAAGAAAAAGGAATAAACTATGAGAAAGCCTCCTTTCCATGGGCTGCTAGTGGTCGTGCGCTCAGCATGGGGCGAGAAGAGGGAATGACCAAATTACTATTCTGCCCTGAAACTAACCGTATCCTGGGAGCAGGTATTGTTGGGATTAATGCCGGTGATTTAATTGCAGAAACTGCCTTAGCCATTGAAATGTGTTGTGATGTTGAAGACATCGCTCTTACTATTCACCCTCATCCAACTCTTTCAGAAACTATAGCCCAGTCAGCAGAGGCATTTGAGGGCACTATAACAGATCTTTATTTGCCTAAAAAGAAGAAAAAATAATAATTACAGGTAGCCAATTATAACTCACTGCACTCCCTTTGTTTCATGGCGAGCAAAGGGATGCTTGTTATATGTATATTATGTATATAATTATGAAATAAACCTTTGCATAAGCTGATTATCTTGTTTTAGGCGCGGTGCAAACGTTTTGAGGAGCGGAGTTGCAGTAAATGAGTGGCACAGAAAAATTTGCAACACGGCAATAAAAGTGACAAGTAATACAAGTGGTCTAATGAAAAGCTAAAGAATTATTAAACACTGTACTTTGCATTAGTAATGTTTGATAACATATTTGCTAATATTTAATTCATCATAAATTAAGTATGATTATTCCCAGGAGTAGTGAATGATATTAAACATTCGTAAAATGAAAGATAGTGATATTGAGAATGTTTATTCTATCGAAACAAATGTTCATATTGCCCCATGGAGTAAAGACATACTAAGAGATTGTGTACTTGTTGGCTATGATTGCAGAGTTTTGGAAATCAACAATGGAGATAGCCCGATCCTTGCTGGATATATCATATCCAGAATAAGTAATAACAGTTGTCACATATTAAATCTGTGCATTGCCAAACCATTACAATCCAAGGGTTTGGGGCGAAAACTATTACAAACAGTTCTTTATTCTTTATCAAAATATACTCAAACAGAGTCAGTTATTTTAGAAGTAAGGCCAAGTAACAGTGCCGCATTACATCTTTATGAAACCATGGGATTTGAAAAAATAGAAATCAAAAAAGACTATTATAAAGATAAAAATAGTGTAGAAGACGCGATCCTCTTAAAAAAAATACTTCATCACTAAAATAATATTCTTACCATAAAAAATTTATGAAAAAAATTTAAGTCAAGACTGTTTTTTCCTTTTTTCTTTGTTATGATAGAGATGATCTCTAAATTTCTATGTGCCTTATCAACCTGTGTATAACTCTTTTTAATATCCTTTAATTATATTTTCCTGGTTACTTGATTTATGCTTAATCTCCCTTATTTCATCACAGTTATCTTATGTAATTTATTTTTTATCACAAAAATATTTATCCACAAAATCTGTGGATAAACTTGTGCATAGTAGTGTGAATTCCTTGAATCAAAAGTATAAAGAGAAGTTGTGCTAGTATTAACCAGGGATTTTAAAATAACGTGAGCTACTAATTCTTTGCCCATTTTAGATGTTTCATTTCAATTGAAAAAGCAAGGTCAAGGCAAAAAATGTTATCAATAAGAGGGGATACACATTAACTTACTGAATTAAAGATATTTTTAAAAACGGAGATTGTGTTTTTTTGCAAGCCCGGTTTTTGCAAAAAGTTAAAAAATCAATTATTTTGATTTCATAAGACACGGATTGAGGATTTAAATTTGCAGACTCTCGTCATAACAGGAATCAGTAGAGGTATAGGGCTGGAAATTGCTAAAATCTTCCTTAGCAAAAATTGGACTGTTATTGGCACATCCACCACTGGCTCATCCCCCATAAAACATAAAAACCTGCGAATATATAAGCTAGACCTGACCATTCCAGAGCAAATCGATGCATTCGTAAAAGAATTACCTAAAATTGATGTGCTGATTAATAATGCTGCCGTGTTACTTGAAACATGGAATGATGAAAAAATTAATATGTCCTTATTGAAAGAAACCTTTGCCATTAACTTGTTTGGTACCATTGAGTTAACTGAAAAATGTATCCCCAAATTTAATGATGGTGCACAAATCATTAATATTTCTTCAGGATGGGGAGCATTCAGCTCCAATAATTCCCCCTTTCAACCACATTATAAAATGTCAAAAGCCAGTTTGAATATGTATACTAAATTGCTTGCAGAAAGATTCCCCCAAATGACTGTATCCAGTTTTGACCCCGGCTGGGTAAAAACAAACATGGGAACACAAAATGCAAAAAAACTTCCTGGTGAAACAGCACAAGAAATCTATGACCTGATTAATATGAAAAAGAAAAGTGGCTATTTTTGGTTTAACGGAAAACCAAGGGATTGGTAGCTAATTAAATTTAAGTTATTCTGAAACTATAAAATAGAGCATCAAAGGAGTGACAAAGATGAATTTCAATTTTATAAAATCAATATGGGTTGCAGGTCTTATAGGAATAACTCCAACCCTGTCTTATTCGGAGCCCAATATTCAGGATCAAGAAACACTTCAATCACATTGCTTTGAGACCTGGATGAATAAAATGGATCCGTCAATTGACAAAGAAACATATAAACAATTTGGAGATAAATATTGTCGATGCATTTCAACTAAAAATCTCGATAATAAAACAGGAGTTCAAAAAGCGATTAGAAATTGTCTGCCACAAACAATATTACATGATGCCATGGATGAGTTGGAGGAAGAGGTAACTTTATCAGAAGTAACAACAGAAACAATTGAACAATATTGTCTTAACAGATGGAGCCTCATTTATCCAAACCAAAGTGATGACGATAAAAGAACTATCCAAGCTTATTGCGCTTGTGTCAAAACAAAATTATTGAGTTTTATAGAGCAAATAGAAAAAATATCAAACAAGGAATACAATGAAGCCATTAATGATATTAATACGATTTGCTCTGAAAATTTAAATCAATAGCATAGTGCACTATAATCAAAAATTATTTAAACAAAGCACCAACCAGTTCAAACGCTTTATATAAGGCCCATTCATGTCAAGTAAAAACACCTATAGCACTGTTCTCAATAAGCAAGAAATAAACTGGATTTTAGAGCAGCGTGTTACAAGACTTACAGATAATAAAGAAGTTTTAATTTATCCAATGGGAGCAGAACGTTATTTATCATCTGTTTTATCTGGTCATGAAGAAGACCGATATAATTTACATAATGAAATCAAAGAAAAAAATGTCCTAATTATCCCAGGATATGGTAATAGCGCTTTTTTATTTGCTCATGCAGGGGCTAAATCTATTCTTGTTTATGACAAAGACCCTGTGACTATAGCATGGGTAAAAGCATTTAAAAAATATTACCATTACAGAGAATACAATAATAATGGAAAACCATACCCTTCAATTGGCGAACTTCTGGCAGCCCTCACCAAATGGTATCCCCCTCTACTTAAATTACCCTCTGGAGTAATTAAAAACTCTGTATTTTGGGTAATTAACCCTAAATTATTAAGAAAATCATATATTTATTATATGCTGAGACTCACTCAACAAGCTGTACAATTAAGAATTCAAAATGAATTTGAATTAGATCATCATATAGAGTTTTATGCGGGTGAATTAAAGAATCTGATAAAAAATCATCCATTAAAAACATTTGATACAGTATTTGTTCCTTATCTTTTAGGCGTACAAAATGGAATAGAGAAAGAGAAAGATATTGTTAGTTTTATTAAACAATTAATACAGCTTGTACCCTCAGGCCATATTTTAGTAACCCCTGCAAGAAGCACTAAAGAATTCCACCTGGTCGGACAAAGTTATTTTTGTACGACAGGTTATTCTAATATACAAGCAATTCCTGAGTTAAAACCTTATGCCATTACAGAAGACAGTATTTGGTTTAAAACCCAAGGGCTTGCAGTATTTGGTTTAAAACCAGGCGCAGAGAAGAGTTTATAAAAATAAAGAAGGGGAGTATGCACCCCCTGCTTTTTGAACAACATCTCGGCTGTTTCATGTCAGATAATAAAATAAAAATCAATGCAAGAAATAGGTATTTTCCTTATCTCCATCAGCGATTAATTGAGTGATTTTATTCTGGTTGATTGATCCCCCATGAAAAGTCAAATGGATAGGTAATCGGAGATCTTCTTTTACCTTATCCAATCCCTTTTTTGCCATAGTTCTCACATCGGATGAAGTGGCATTAGAATAGATTAATTTTAAACTGCTAATCATCATAGCTTGCCTATTTACATCATATTTATCCCAATAAGTAAATTTTTCAGTCAAATTGGCAGCCAAAGTTGGGTTAATTTTATCCAAGCCAAGAATGGCACCAGAAACCAGTTGGTAACCCTCACCTGTAACAGAATGAAATCCAAATGGGTTTTTAATAAATGAGCCCAGCAATGCATAGACCTTGTTAGGGTTAGATAAATCAAAATCACCATGATGCATTAATTTTTTTACCCGTTCTATGACATGAGGGGAGTGCGCTGATGCTTGAATACTAAACCAGTTATTTACAGCACCCGGGTCATTTTTCCAGTAATGATAATAATCCTCTAATGCGACATCAGCTTCCTCACAATTTATTTCACATAACATACTTAACGCCAAAACAGTCTCGGTCATATTTTTGCCTAAAGCATCCTCAAATTGAAGAATCAGTTTTTCTTTTGTTTTTTCAAAATCAACATGCAACAGATAAGAAAAACATACTGATTTTAAACGCCTTAATCCCGCCTGTTTCAAATCAAAACCTTCTAATTTTCGTTTATCATCATCTCCAGCTATTTGTATTCTAAAAAGGAGATTATAAAAATCCGTTTTCAATTCTTTTGCAAGGGCATTTTGTATCAACTGACGCCCCTCATTTAATTTTTCAAAATCAGGTTTTTCCTGATTTTCAATCAACTCTTCTAAAATGGGTAGGGTAATTAACTCAGCTAGCATCCATTCACTTAAAGAGCTATCAGAAAGTAATGCCTTGTAAACAGCAAAGAACTGGGGAGATAATTCTATTTTTTTGCCTTTACAAAAATCGTTAAGCAAAGCCGAAATAAGTTTCTTTGCTGCCTCACAACGATTGTACAAATTAGTATCGTATTGCATCAATAATAATAAATTTTTATAAGAATAGTCATATTTCAAGTGCACAGGTGCAGAAAAACTGCGTAATAATGATGGAATAGGGCGTGCCTGGATATTTTCAAATTGAAACTCAATTTCCTCTTGATCAAGGATTAATAATTTATCAGCTACAATTTCTTTTCCCGTACTATCGAGCAAACCCATCAGGAAAGGAACGGGGCGATTTTTTCCATTGACTGTTTTAATTTTTAAAAAATATTGCTTTGTATCTGGATTAAACTCATCTGTTACTATCAATTCAGGAATTCCAGATTCAGTAAACCAGGACAAAAAGGAATGAAGATCTTTACCAGATGAATGACTAAGTGAATCGATAAAATCCTCCAGAGTAACTGCACCCCCATCATTATCCTTAAAAAACTTGGCTACTCCTTGGAAAAATGATTCTTTTCCTACGAATAACATCATCATTCGAAAAATATCAGCACTTTTTTCATAGGCTGCGGCAGTATATAAGCTTCTTACTGCTGTGTAGGCACTTTGCCGAGGTGCTCTTTCGTCCAAATTCTTGCCATCAAGTAATCTTATCAAATCAGTACCGAATAGTTCCTCTCTGAACATAGCTGCTCTAAAAGTAGTAAGACCTTCCTTTAATGGTAAATTGAACCAATCTCTTATTGTGACTCGATCTCCTGACCAATAATGAAAAAATTCATGAGCAACCACCTCCAACACACGCAAAATACCCAAGTCGGTTTTAGTCTCGGGAGTTGCGAACAAATTTTCTGTATTAAATAAATTCAAGCCTGTTGGTTCAGAAGCACCTGAGGCGTATTTATCAACTCCGGCTACCATGTGTTGTCTCAAGGCACATTCTAAATTAAAAGTACGCTCATCCCATGCCATTGCTTCTTTCAATACTTCCTTTGCAAAATCACATTTTGCTGTAGCTGATGGTGGTACATAGAATTCGATCGGTAATTGACGGCCAGATTTTGTTTGATAATAAGTGACTGATCGCTGTAAATTGCCTGCTACCAGAGCGAATAAATAACTTGGCTTTGGGACATCATCCAGCCAGGTTACAGAATGCAGACCCAAAGGAAGTTCTTTTTTCTCAATTAGCACACCATTTGAAAGTAAAACAGGATAATCTTCCTGATTTGCGATGATAGTGGCTTTATAAGTCGCGAGATTATCAGGTCTGTCCGGCAAATAAAATACTCGGCGTAATCCTTCAGACTCTGCCTTGACTAAGGCCATGCCCTCTGTTTCATACAATCCAAACAAATCTGTATTTTCACCTAGCAAAGAGGTCGTTTCTATAGTAAAGGGAGTATTTTGAGGTATGTTTTTGATTATTAAAGAATTTTTAGTTAGCTCATATTCATTTTCTTTCAATAAGTTATCGTTCATTTGTAACGATACTAATGTCATATTCTCACCATCCAATATCAAATCATTTGGATGTGAATCAACACTTGGGTTGGGCACTACTGTAAGGCGTGCTTTGGATTCTACTGGCTTTTTGCTGAGATCGATTTGCAAATCAACATGGATTACAAAATAATCAAGGCTCTTATAATCACTTAACTTTTTTACCTTGGGTTGATCTGTTTTCATAAATACTCCCTGTTTTACCAAAAAACTAAAAATTAATATTCCTTATTTCAACTGATCAAAAACCATGTTATCCGCTTTCAGTTCAGTGAAGTCACAATATAAGATCAAGACAGTAATTTCAATCGAGCTAGTGTTTATTTTTTAGGACAATAGATAGGACCCTTTGCATTCAAAGGATGCTAATTAAATAACCGTACGATTTAAACTGGCTACAGCCATAGTATAAAAGATTTAATCTCAAATACCATATTGATTTGCCAAGGTTGTCTCTGGTTTAGGAATACTTTGAAGCTGCTTTAGACACTCATTGGGATCAAGGCTACATTTGCCAAAAAGAGAATAATTATAATCCTGAGTTACCCCATAACCCATGCATCGATCCCCAGTCGCTACAATCAGATCATGAGCATAATCAGCCAGTTTCTTTGCTGCCTCTTCATTTCCTCCAAGCCTGGTAACTAAATCTTTCATCTTCAAACTATTAAATTTTCCTTTGTCATAGCATCTCATGAGATCCAAATCATGAGCCAGAGCCATAAGTATACCCGAAGCAGAAGAAATTCCGGGCTTACCGGTGTCCAAAGCTTCAGCCCAATATTGAAGCTCACTTTCATCGGAAAATAGCGAAGGAATTAATGAAGATTTATTGGCAACCACATGGTTTAAAAAGCCTTTTTGAGCATTTTCTTTGAAAGTAGCGTAGATGTGTTTGGAGTGCTGTCCATTGTATGCTTCCTTAAATGCCTGTTGATAATGATTGGCATCTGTCCAGCTCATATCGTTTTCACGCCCAATTACTGAAAATAACATCATGTATTGCGCTTTTTGTATTTCTTTTTGCGTTAATTTTTGAAATTTTGGATCACCTGAATATGCTTTCAAAAATTCAGCAATGACTGGTACAAGCTGTGCAACTCGTAATGTATGAGCAATTCCATGATTTGGTCTGGGAACTAAACCCGAGGGAGTATTTAATGACCAATCCTGCCCCATATTGGACCAATGTTCCCAATCAACATGCTTCTCCCATGCTGCCTTTACATTAGCATCTGGTTGTTTCAGTTTAGGATTATAAGGATGTTTTAAAAAATTACTCCAAACAAAGTCAATAGCCTTGGATCCATTAGCAGAGAGTAGATAATCATTTTTCTCTATTTCTTTGGTTATTTTGGTATTTACCAATAATGAAGGGCCATTTAAAGAAAGATTTTCCTGATGAAAATAGAAAGTGTCGTTACCTGTTTCATTTTTTGTTGGGCAGGTCCCTAAATGAGAACTTACTCCGAGATTAGACAACACAAAGTCTCTAAATTCTGTCCTCCCAAAATTAATTGCAATCTCCTTATTCTTGGAAATATAACAACCTAATTTATTATCGGGGTATTTCGAAGGTTTAATAAGTATCATATTAGGGTCTTTGATTTCAAAAGGGTGAGTTGAAATATTAACCCCTAAACTTTTTGCTTTATCTGTTATTTTATTTAAAAAAAACTCTCTCTCTGTTTGATTTTGAAAGGTAATTCTTATCATCGGACTATCAACGTTTCCTGTCGCAGTAATAGAAATCGAAGAATCCCCTGACTTTGAAGGATTAAAAAATGTTGGAGAAGTAGTCGCCGGTTTTGGCACGGGAACAATAACAGGTGTACCAATTGGTACAAACGTTAATTCTGAATTCACACTTGGAAGCTTATTTTTATGGAAAAAAATAGTATTGTGGTCTTTGAAAATCTCAGCATGCTCCGTTTTCACACCTACTTTAGGTAATATAAAATGACTCAATTCCACTTTTCCAAAATTAATAGCTAACTTTCCCCCTGGAGATATATAACAACCGCAAGGATTAGCTGGGTAATTTGAAGCTTCTATCAGAAGAGAATTTCCAGAGCCTTGCACTAATGGAAAATTTAGTCCTAATTCGCTTGCTTTTGTCTTTACTTCCTTGAAAAATTTATTTTTTTCTTCCTCACTTACAAATTCCATTTTTAAATTAGGTTTACCATTATTAGAAATCCAAATTATTTTCTTTACCATAATCTACCTCTTCTATACTTGGGTTTTTGTGAAATTATAGTACAGAATAATTAAGAATTTATTAGGGAGTATTTAATTGAGGCACAAAATCAGGTCAGAAGATTTAACAACTTTGCCTATTTTAATGAGGTTGTATTTGTAGGTGGGGTTCAGTGAAAAACTGGTTTGTTAGGCACTTGCCTAATTATTATTTTGGCAAATACCTAATAATAATTAACGATAAGTGATTATACTTGTAACTTCTGTCAGATCTCTGTTTGAACGATCACCGAGATCATATGATCCCTTTAAAAGAGTATTATTTTCACTGGAAAAAAACATTCTTAACTGATTAGCATTTTGGCGTCTTAACTTAGGCGCCATCAAAGGATAACCATTATTATCGAGAATCTCTTCATTTATTCTTGTTGATTCCTGACTTACTTGTTTAGGCAATTTGACTGCTCCGGCATAGGATTCTACAGAATGTAAGGTACCTGTCTTTAAATTAAAAAACTTTGACATCATTTGCTCCTATTGGTTTTATAAATCTCACTTTGATAATAATAAGAAAATGATTAAAATTCACTATTTTTTATTTAAAGAGGTAGATTTTATGAATCAGGCACACACAGAGAAGTTATTTTCATACGGCACCTTACGTTATGAAAAAGTGCAAATTGCCAATTTCGGTAGAAAACTGGAGGGCCGGGAAGATACATTACACGGATTCAAACTATCTCAAGTTGAAATTAAAAACTCAGACGTTGTAGCGACAAGTGGTGATAATTTCCATCCCATTATTTCATATACCGGAAATCCCTTAGACAGAGTTACAGGTATTGTATTTACTATTAGTAAAGAAGAGTTAGCACAAGCAGATAAATATGAAGTCTCTGAATATAAGCGTGTGAATGTGAAATTGAACTCAGGAGTTAATGCATGGGTTTATATAAATGCTCAAGATCTCCATGGGAATAACCAAGCAAAAAGCTAGCTATCAAGAGATATTAGTTTAGAACGGATTTATAAAGACTCAAATGGGTGGTTCCATTTTTAATTTGTAGCAAATGCTTTATTGCCGAGTTATAAAACGCATGTAATGCCCATACGTTATACAATTTAAAAACTAAAAAATACATATCAAAATGAAAATTTTTTGATCTAAAAAATCATTATTTGAGCATTTGTAATATAATAATAAGTATAAGGTTAATATATTATAACTCTCAAAGAAATTATTATGACAAGACAAAAGTGGAAAGATCTTCATCATTCTCATCATCAGAAAAAAAGAGATTCTTATGTTGAGTACTTTAAAGAACATTTAATCGAACATCTAACCAAAGAACATGACCCTAACGGTGAAACAAATCAACCTGGTAAAATAATAGAAGCCAGTCGAAGTACAACAGGAAAATTATCAAGAATATTTGATGCGTATCATTTCCCAGCTCCGAACTATGAAGAGTTAAAAGCCATACATCAAAAACCTAATGGATTGAGAGAACACATACAGGAAAATTTAAATGGGATTATCCCTGTTTTACTTAATGAAGATAGGACTGCACTTCATCCAAAGGTTATTGAAGCGATAGGGCGGGATAATTATGAGGCAATTTTAAAAACTGCTCAGGGTGATGAACAAGAAATTGCTCTGCAATTCCTGAAGGCTGCAATAATAAGCTATGGGCAAAGGATGCTGGATAATACTGATGATAGTAATCTGAAAAATACAGCGTTTATTTCAATTATGCCTGCCCTGGAAAAACTTGCCAGTGAAGTGACTTTGAACGGTTTGCCTAAACAAGCTAAAGAAATAAACCCACTCGATATTCTAAAAATGTCACAAGATCTCTTGAAATTAATCGATGAAGCGAATACAGCAGGAATAACGATACCTAACAGCAGTACAATGCGTGACAAACTGCAAACTGTATCTGATCTTATGAACCCAAACAATGAAGATTATAATATGCTTCCAGAGGAAACAAAAATTCAGAAAGCGATAGAAAACTATGATAAAGCTGTTGAAAGTTTTATTAGTGGAGTACAAGAGACCTTGAAAACTGAACCTCCCAAACCTGAGGAGGTCAGCTGGTTTAAAAAATTTCTAAGGTTTATTACCGGCAACGAAAAATTATTACAAAATGCTGATGAGAAGCGTTATGACCAACAAATTAAAGTACTTTCTGAAATTAGTGATTTAAATAAAAAACTGAATTCTCTTCCACAAGAAAAAAATATATCCTCTGAGCCTGAACATACTCATGATCATGGAAACGAAAGTCAAATGAAACTTTAATTAGAGAAGCCGTTGTTTATATAACTCTACAAGAATTAAACCTTATAAGCCAACTCGGTGACAGCAAGTCACATTGATTGTTTTATAAATTTATAATACAATTATTAAACAAAATGTACTTAAATAATCAAAGATAGCACACCCTATACGGAGACTAAATTATGAAACCTTCAGCTGAACTAATAAAGTTTACAGAAACATGTGTGAAGATGACAAATAACGATTTTAATTTTTTCTTTAACAAAGGAGATATCTCACCTAGTAGTGTCTCTTTGATATTGGCTCGCCTCTTAGGGATAGGCCTCAAAGTGGAGTTTTTTAAGACAGATGAAGATTGTTTTTCCTGGATAGAAGAAGTAATTTCTGCAAGAAAAAATACTGATTTATCTCCAAGTACTCTTGAATCTGATGATGCTCCCTTGAGAGATGAAAGAACTTCTAAAGCAAAAGCAGAATTAGCAAAACTTAAAGAAGAAGAAGAACAACAACGTAAAGTAACTGATACAACAAAAAAAAATACCGTTATATTACCCAATACTCCAGCATCTCAAGATAAAAAAATACTAGACCCAACCATAGAACTTGGAAAGCTTAAAGAACAATTTTTGAAAATGAAAAATGATGAGTTTGATTATTATTTTAAATCTCCAGAAACCTTGATACATAGTAGTGGTATATCAATTGAGCGACGACTTGCAAAAGCAGGTGTAAGAGGGGAGTTTTTCAAGACACAAAAGGATTATAATGCCTGGAGAGATGAAATAATTTTTACAAAAAAACTCTATAATCTTAGTACCAATATTGATAAAATTTTAAATGAATTTGGAGAAAAAATAAAAGATATAGGTCTTCATTATCCTGATACAAAAATTAAAGCCAATGAATTACTGGAGTCGCTGAGGAAAAATAAAAATGAAGCATTTTCAAATCCTTCTCTAGAGTCAATCTATGACTTTGCCGATACAGCGAAACGAATGATAGAAAGTACCATTCCATTTTTACAGAAAGACTTAGAATCGGAAGGTTATTTACAGAATCTCTCAAAGCAACTTCTAAACAGTATAAATATATTTATAAAAAGTATATCAAACTTGGGTTCCTCAAATCAGAGCGGTTTTTTTGCTGTTAAGTCATCGCATGCAGCAAAGCAAGCCTTTGAACTTGGAAGGGATCTAGATAATGAATTAAAAGATTTTAAACCTTAACATATGGATGGATTACTATTATTTAATGGCATTTCACTTAGCAATTCCGCTGCTCTCTTGTGCACGGCCATCATGGCCTCACGAAGGTATCAGCTAGCGAAGTTTTGTTTATCAGCACAATCGGTTAGAGAGTAAATTAAATGTAAAGCAATCGATATTATGCCCAGAACAAGTAGGGTTCATTAACTGCTTACCAATACTGCAGTATTATCTAACGGTGTTCACCATACACACCCACATTAAGTCTGATTATTTTGATAATCAGACTTAATGTCGATTATAGTACCGTGAATTCAACTAATAAGTGCGACTAGTTTTTTTTGGCAACCCAAACCGTCGCGTCTCCACAATCTGGATCTCTAATTTTATGCGCCAGTACCTTAAAATTATTACCTATAAGTATCTGTTCATATTCTTCGGTAGAAAGAGATGCATGGTATAAATCGTATCCTCCATTATTACTCCAAACTTCATCGTATTCAGGTCCTGATGTAAAGATTAATAAACCATTTTGATCAACATAGGAAGCTAGTAACTTTAAAGTCATTCTTTGATCATCGTGAGGTAAATGAAAAAAGCTATGCCACGCAATAACCGCATGGAATTTTTCATTCAAATCTAAAGTACGCATATCTGCTAAAATCCATTTGTTTTTTGGAAATCGTTGCTTACACAAGCTAATCATTTTTCTACTGGCATCTATTCCGGTTACATCGTAGCCTTCATTGATTAAAAATTGGGCTATAGGTTCTCCAGTACCACAACCTACATCTAATATTTTGCTTTTAGGTTTGAGACATTTTTGAATGAAATCTAAATAAAGTTTCTCCATAGTCAAATCTTTAGTGCGGTTATCATCAAACCAGTCAACGATCTCGTCATATACTTGATAAACTTTATCTTTATTCTTTTCCACCATGTTAAACTCCAGTTGCAAACACTTTTTTATGCGTTGAATCCAGGTAATAATAGTATTCCGATTATATTGTTTGCTTTACCATTATACTAATTTCCAAACAATAACTGACTCTTATGCTAAGAAATAATATTCCAGATCAACAACTCATTGAGCTTTTGAAAGTCTATTATGGAATTGATATTCATGCAGTACAACTCATCGTGGGTGGTGCTGATATGAATGCCTTTGGATATAAAGCGGATTCAGAATCCAATTCTTATTTCGTAAAACTGAAATACGGCCATCATGATGAAATTAATTTATCAATCATTCGCCTCTTGCATGATTCTGGAATAAAAGAAATTATTTTTCCTATCTACACGCGTGATGCGAAATTATTTCAACAAATAGATCATTTTAAAATAATAGTGTATCCATTTATTGATGCGCCCAATGGTTTCACCCAAAATTTAACAGAAAAACAGTGGCAACAGCTTGGAAAAGTGTTAAGACAAATTCATGAAACTTCTGTTCCCGCCGCTATTCAGCAACGATTAAGGAAAGAAACTTACTCGCCTAAATGGCGTGAAATAGTTCGGTCCTTTTATAGTAAAATTGGATTTGATGATTCAGATGATCAAATTACCGCTGACTTCAAATCTTTTTTTAATCAAAATATCGATTCAATTCATCGATTAGTCGATTCATCAGAAGAATTATATAAAAAAATTCAACCTGATTTAGATAAATATGTGCTGTGTCATTCTGATGTACATGCGGGCAATGTGTTGGTCGTTAATGAGGAATCTATTTACATTATTGATTGGGATGAGCCCATGTTAGCGCCAAAAGAGCGTGATTTGATGTTCATTGGCGGTGGCATTGGTAATGTATGGAATAAACACCATGAAATCAATTATTTTTATGAAGGTTATGGTAAAATAAACGTTGATAAAATAATTTTGTCTTATTACAGACATGAACGAATTGTCGAAGATATAGCTGTATATGGACAAGACTTACTTTCAAGTGATCAAAACGACGAGTCCAGACTTGAAAGTTTTAAACATTTTAAATCGATGTTTGATCCAAACAATGTTGTTGAAATAGCCTTATCTTCAGATCTAATGTGAATTAGATAAGCATGATTTCACCGGATTAATTTTAATCATTTTTTGACGTCATGCTTTCAATAAATTGGTTGGCCTGTTTCTTGGTAAACCCTGTTACAATGAACTCATCCCCTATCCTGCTTCGAATTATTGGATTTGATATCACTATACCATTTAAGATGAAGCTTCCTTGTTTTCCTATACCGTTTTCAGTCATTTGCCCAAATTTGGTGGCGGCAATAGTTTTTAATTTAATATGGACACCATAACTGTCAGCTGAATTTTCAGGTAATACTATTGATGCCGATTCAACTGTTGATCTGTCCAAAACCATCTGATTTTGAATAACTTGAAATACCAGCGATGAAACATCCTTACTTACACCAATATCAGTTGTTGTAGTTCCTGAAGCCATGACAGATGGTAAAAAAAATACCCCAATTAACGCAGTAATTACTTTGATAAAAATATTCATATTAGAATTATGGATAAAGAATAAAATGCATATTATATATTATGATAATGACATTAAATACTTTAAATACAAAATGTTCCTTCCAGTTGCCTTTTTTTTCGTATTTTTGTCCATTCCCACCAAGGTTGTTTTTGACCTGTACGTGCTTCGTTTATAGCAGCGGCAAAGACATCCCAAACACATGGATCATGAGCTTGGCCAGTAATTTGTTGCAGGCGTATGTACAGTTCATCAGCACATGCATTAGCAAGTTGAGGAATTGAATTAATCTCAAGTAATTGCAAGTCTTTATAAGTTGCCTCTCCCACATTCATAAGACTTAAAAGTGGATGGGTTGCCTTGAACTTATTTTTGGTCATATCTATCCCCTGGAGGCTGCCTTTATTTCAATCATAATATCATCGAGATTGGTAATTCAAACAACTTCTTGAGCCCATGATTTTAAAGAGTGATATTATTACTTCTATACATCTGATTTTTTATCCAGACCGATTACATCATAAATAGTGATAGGAGAAGCAATTCCCTTAACTTTCACCCTGAGATGACCATTTAATTCAAGCGACTGGTTAACTTCCTGGTAAGTTGCCTCAGAAATTAAAATTTGCCCTCCCAAAGTCAGATCCTGAATGCGTGATGCCAGATTAACCGGAGAACCAATTGCACTGTATTGCATACGTTTCTGAGAACCAATATTGCCTACAATAGCATAACCTGTATTAATCCCTATGCCCATTGCTAATTCGGGTAAACTGCAGTTGCGATTCATTGTGTTCACCTCTTGCATGGTCGCTTGCATCTCTAATGCACAGGCTATCGCTCGGTATGCGTCATCACCTCCAGAATGTGGCGCTCCAAATACCACCATAATAGCGTCACCAATAAAGGAATCGACAGTACCATTGTATTTTTCAATGACATCAACCATTTTTCCATAATGATTGTTAAGCGCAGCGACAATTTTCTCAGCAGGAAAGTGCTCCGACAGAGTGGTAAAATTTCGTAAATCACTAAACAGAATTGTAATTTTCCGCTCCTCCCCTCCTAATTTTAATTCGGATTTTGATTCAAGAAGCGCTGCAACAATTTCGTCAGACATAAAACTACCAAATACTTTACGAATAAAATTATTACGTATTTCAAGTTCTTTTTTAGCTTTTATCAGAGAGATATTTTTTTCTCGAACAGATTTTTCGAGAAGCGAAATATCCAATAGGTTGAGTTGATCTTCTGCCAAAGTTGCCAAATCTTTTAAAATTTGAATTTCAGTCTCATCTAAATTGCGTGGTTTTTTATCTATTGCGCATAATGTTCCTACATTAAAACCATCAACTGTTGACAACGGAAATCCTGCATAAAAACGAATATTGGGTTCACTAGTCACATAGGGGTTATTGCAAAATCGCTCATCCAACAAGGCGTCTGAGATTATCATTGGTTTATTTTGTTGAATAGTATAGTGGCAAAATGAATCATTACGGGATATCTTGTTAAGACCTATTCCACAACTGGATTTGAACCATTGGTGTTTGGAATCAATAAAAGAAATAAAGGCAATAGGAACCGATAAGTAGCCCGAAGTGAGTCGGATAATCCGATCAAATCTTTCATCTGGTGGTGTATCCAGAATTTTTAATTCGTATAATGCAGCAATACGATTCTGCTCAGTAGTATCCAAAGGTTTCTTCATAATTTTCTCAGGATTGTTATCACGATTGGCTCTATCTCAAGTGAGTAAATAAAATGAGAGATATAGTGATTAATAAGATTATAGTACAATGCTCTCGCATCAATCAGCCTAAACCAACAAATAAGTAAATTGTATTCAGCAATAGAAACAAAGTTGATGAATTAATCGGATGTCGTTATCTTAATTTTATAAGAACATATGCAGAAACGGGTAAATAATATTATTTACCCGTTTAAAATCTTAAGAATTTAATCTGATTAATAATGTGAGCATGTATTATCATCAGAAATTGGTATTTCATGTTCAGGTACCTTATTTACTAATCCTGAAATACTTGGAGACCCATTTTTTGTAAAGAAGCCAAAGTGCGATGAAGGAGAACTTGAAACAACTGATAAAATTTCATCACTACGAATCTCGTCCATACCACTTTCAACATTTTTCACAATGTTTGTAAGCTCTGTTTCCTTTGGCGCAGCCGAATAATGATA
Source organism: Legionella pneumophila subsp. fraseri (assembly GCF_000586315.1). Classification (GTDB taxonomy): domain Bacteria; phylum Pseudomonadota; class Gammaproteobacteria; order Legionellales; family Legionellaceae; genus Legionella; species Legionella pneumophila_B. The sequence goes on from NZ_JFIM01000001.1 coordinate 269,226, forward strand.
AATAGTTTTGCAAGAGCCATTCTTGCCCAGTACCTTTACAGAACGCGTTAACTCAAATAATATGTCGAAAGGACTGACACCTTCTTCCCCTTCTCTAAAACCTAAGGTATATGGATATTTGCATGAGCCAACACCTTCGCACTTAACTACCACTACCCCTCTTTCGCCAGGTTTTACTTTCTTACACTTCGTCCATCGGCCCCCGGCCATTCCAGGATCATCTCCGATTCTTCTAATAATTTCGCTATTAGATAACAGCTTGGTATCAGCATCTTCCTGCAACTCTATAGCAAGCATCACTCCAGCACGTCGCGTACCTTTATTGAAATATTTTTGAGCATATTTAAGATCAAAAGCAAAAAAAGTTTCCCCTTTTGCTTTAGTCGATATCTTATCGTCTTCCTCTTCACATACTTTTGTTTTGTTACCAAATATCCTCTTTCCTTTATTTAAATTTTCAAGAATTGCCAAATATTCTTTTTCACTAACAAAGCGAAATAAATAATTGCTTGGTCTTTCAGTGTTAATACTGAATTCTGCAAAAGATTCCTCTTCTAACTCCATAGCATCTTGAATGTGACTGTGAAGCTCTCCTTCTAATTTCTTAATTTGTTCTTTACGGGCAGCACTCTCCAGTTTTTTACTGTTAGATTTCTTGTGTTCTTTGCTGGGAGATACATCCAGTTCCTCAGAATGTTCGGGTACAACATCCAAATCTTCTTTACTTGATTCTGAAATAGTTGAAATTTGTGTTATTTTTTTAGGTATTTGCATTGCTTTACTTCTACGCATCTAACTCTCCTAACATCGTTACTATATACAATATGTTCTTATATTATTCTTACACAATCTATTTTGCACATTATCAGCAAAATAAAATGGATTGCAATCTTTCATTTCTAAATCAAAATTACCGAATCGAAATACATTAGATTTAAGAAGAATGCTTGGGCAGCAAAAATAATGTCTTGCCCATTAGCATTCTATGTCTGGTCTATTCCCTAACAGTTTTTTTGACTCAATTCGCTATTGAGTGCCTCTTCAAGATTTTGAGATTGACTAACCGCCAGAGAAGATTTCAAAGCAAAAAAGCCTTGATGCCCGGTGGTCCCAAAAGTTACAGCATAAGCCACAGCAAAGGTCACTGCATTAACCAATTGTTTCGCTAAATTGGTTAAATAATCTCCCCAACCTAAATCTTTTTGCAGTATTGGTGTAGCTTCCTGAATCGCTCTTTTTGCATTTTGCGCAAAAGTGATTAATGTTTCTCTGCTTGGTTCATTAAATGCTTCCTCTTTATATTTTCTCAAAGTATCTAACAATTCTATAGCTCTTTGCTTCGCAGGAGCATGATAATCACCAATAGAGTTAATTTCATTTTCAAAATTATTCAAAATGAGATCAATAGCATCAAACTGAGCAACGTATTTTTTGCTTTTTTGCTCCTCCTCGAGTTTGACTCGTTGCTCTTCCTCAAGCTTGGCTTGCTGTCCTTCCTTCTTAAGCTTCTCTTGAGCATCAGGAAGCCATGAAAGTCCATCTTCTCTTTGTTGTTGTCGTTTTTCTACGTCAGACTGAAGTTCACACCATTTAGGAATATTATCAGAAGAAAAATTAGCTTTTCCAGATATACAAGCATGATGCTGTAAAACTCTTAATGGTTGAGACATAGGTTCAACCAAATATTCAAAATTCCTCGGCATGGATCCGCCGGGCAGAGCTTCCACCCAAGACGATGACACAGCACTTGGGCCTGAGAATTCCATAACCAATGGTTTATATACAATCCCTTGAAATGATTTCAACAGTTTTTGGATACCATCGCGAGTCTTAGGATAGTCATTGCTCTGTTGTTTTTCTATATAATTTTCAATAATAGATGTAAGCAAGTCTTGATTTTGATGCTGAATTGCTTCTTTAATTACAGGTACAAGTTCTTGTGTAGCAAAAATTTTAGCGAAATATTCGGCACCAAAAAAAGTTGCAAACGAGAAAGCATCCTGGTGAGCTCCTGAAACCGCCGCCCTTAAAGTACATAAATCAAATTTGCCATTTGTTTTTTCAACAAGTAATTGATAACCTGGCGAATTTTTTAAACGTACTAACTCTTCGTTTTTACTTTCTGCAATATATTTCGCACAGTTTTCATAACGTGCGATAATATTTTTGGCAACTCCTTCGATTATTTGACGACGTGCGTCTTTATCTTTGCTGTAAGCAATCATATCGGTATTGAAAGCCGGGTTTTCCAAGGCAGGTTGTGAACCATCCTTTGTGAGCGCTGATCCCATATTAAGTAGAACCGGGAAGCCGGAACGAACCTCAACCGCAACTTTTTTATCATTCATTGGCAAATCAATATCAATATAAGTGCTACTTTCTCCAATGATTACATCAACCCAACGCACCAGATCGGATGCTGCCGCAGGATTTCCTCCCTTGCCCTTTCTCATTGCTTCAAGCTCATATTTGGCCAGATTTAGCAATTTAGCATCAGTTTCACTGACTGATTTTAAATCTATTGAATCAATATCAACTAATTCAATGTTATTTTCCTTTGCCCATTGTTGAAATTCAAGTCTGGCTGTCTCATTTAAGCATAATGAGCTAAAAACAATTCGGGTTTTGCCTGGCTGATTAAGTTTTGCAGTTTTTTCTACTTCTGCCTTAACATGTTTTGGCATGCAAACTGCCGGATTATTGCTAAACCAGACAGAAAATATATCCGATGTATCAAATGCGTATTTATCTTCAAGGCTAACGTCCAACCCCAGGATATTAACACTCCCGTTAGGGAGGTCACTGAACTCTCTCTTTAATTCTGGAATAACTTTTTCATTTAAAATTTTAAGTTGTTCTTCAGAAAATGATACGCTCTTGGCATAGTCACCATTACCCCTGATCCTGTTATATAAGTCGTTAATCTGCTCTTGACTAAGTTCTGCTTCTAATCGCCTTGCCAATTGGTCGAATATGTAAGCTCGTAATTTTTGAGCTTTCTCTTTTTTTCCGACCTCAACCAGCTCGCTCAATAACGTGCCAGTCAATTGATTTAAAGTCGTTTTAACAGGAGATTTACCAATTGTCATAGGCCCATATACTTGAACATTGTTCTCAACGGGCTTTTTCGCATCCTGAACAGGCTGACTTTCGACAGCATTAGAAGGAAACGGAGTATCCAGGTCCTTATTTTTTCGAACCCAATCTAAAGCAATTTCTTTCCCAATTTTAAGGTAGAGAGCAAATTTAGTTAAAAACACCTTACTAACCAGTGTTTGTTCATTAATATCAGTATTTAACTGGTGAATTTCAAGTAATGAATCAGCCAATTCTTTAGCCATATGCTCATCAACAACGCATATTGATTTGATACTCTCAATAAAAATTGCCTTTTGTTGCTCTTTCATATATTTATCCCACTTGGTTATAATCCAAACTTTTGACTGCTGTTTTCATTAGAGAAAACACCAAAAATAAACTAAATATTTACAAAGTGGTCATGAATATATCATAAATAACTTAAGTAAAACTTAAATTACGTTATTAATCTAATCAGATTGTATTCATTAAGATAACCGTTCCTAACATTATGATGATAAATTAAGTTTCAATAACCATGACTCAATAATGACTCCAGATAGTATAAAATGAATTACGATCTAGCCTTTCGTCATCCGAACGAATCTTAACGGAACATTATTGGGAAGAGTAATCACTTCATTTGAAATAGGCTTATAGCCAAAAGCGCTGTAGAGCTTAACCCCAGGTAAAGTAGCCATCATCTCAAGCCGAGTAAATTTTTGTAAAAGAGCCTCTTGTTCACAATGCTTCAACAGAATACTTCCCAATCCTTGTCTTGCAAATTTGGGATGAATAAAAAAAGCTCTTATTTTTGCAAAATCTTGTTGAGGATCCAGATATATCCCCTGTCCTCTACCTGCATATTGACTGCCGCCAAATAATCTTCTTCTACGACTCCATCCACCACAACCGGCAATTTGCCCATCCCTTTCTACGACAAAATACGTTTTGTCTAAAATTAACTCTAAATCGACACCAAATACATATTGAATGGCCCCTTCAATTTCTTCCTTTGTATAATCTTCGCGGCTAAGCTCTCTTGCTGAATAAGAAATTAATTGATTTAAAAATTGAATTTCGTTCATTTCAGCTAATCTGATTGTAATCATTGATAACCTCCTGCAAGTTTGTGTGGAGGTAAGTTAACATAAAGCAAATATAAATAAATTTCTTATTTTATTTATAAAAATTACCTTTTATAATGTATTTTTATAAAAAAAGGTAATATATGAAAAGCAAACCAACGAAATCTTATCCAAATGAAAAAAATACAGGATATCCAGTTGAAATACTTGATAAAATTGATAGAAAAATTCTAAACATACTTCAAAAAAATAATCAAATTACTAACCAGGCATTGGCCGATATAATTGGAATCTCTGCTCCACCTTGCTTTCGAAGAGTCAAACGCCTGAGAGAGGAAAAGATTATCGTTAGTGATGTTGCTTTGGTTGATCCATTTAAAGTAGGTAGGCCATTAATTGTGTTCGTAAATATTACTCTTGAAAAACAAAGAGAAGATCTTTTAACTCATTTTGAAAGGAAAATGTCTGAGGAACCTGAAGTTATGCAGTGCTATTTTGTCTCGGGAGACACAGATTACCTGCTTATTATTCATGTCAAAGATATGAATCATTACAATGAATTTGCCAGACGAGTATTCGCAAATGAACCCAATATTAGAAAATTCAGAAGCAGCTTTTGTCTTAATAGAACCAAATATAATACACAGGTTGTTTTAGATGAGTAGTAACTATTGCAAATGTCCAACTAATTAACAAACCCAACCCTGCATGTACTATAATTAATTTAGGAGCGGAATCACAAGGAGCCAACCATGCAAGAATCAATTCACTCTTTATTTTTGGCACAAGCAATAGGTCTCTATCTTCTTATTGTGGGGATTATAATGCTTTCAAGAGCTTCATATTATCGTGAATTGTTGACTCATCTCAAAGAAGGCAGTGCCACAATCGTGACGGCTGGAAGCTTGGGGTTAATTATTGGTATTTGCCTTGTGCTTGTCCATAACATTTGGGTTCCTGAATCAGAGGTATTAGTCACCCTGGTAGCCTGGCTTATTTTGATTAAATCAATATTGTGGCTTGGATTTCCCGAGTTTATGGTGAAATGTAGTCAAAAAGCCTATACAGGGACAGGTTATTATGTGATTTCAATAGTGGTATTAATTATTGGGATTCTGCTAATAACCCATGGATTTTACCTGTTTTCCCATTGATTTTACCTGTTTTCATAGGCAACTCTGCTTTCAGCAAAGCAAGGTAACCATCAGTGGGATGAAGGGTGTAGGTTTTTTATAAAAAAATCTATAATAGTTAATGTAGGTAATAGTTTTTTTCATTTCAAAAAATCGTAAAGATTTTTTGAAATATTGTTAAATTTAAAGCCTTTCTTAATAAAATCTTAAGCTTGTCTATTTATACTGCACATGCCCTTCAATGGAAATGAATTATTGCATAAGGAAATCTCTGAATTATATGAGGTTTAGTATGTCATCGTTTAAACTTTCTTGTGAAAAAATTGATATCAGTCTAGCTCATAATGTTCTAACTATTTGTCCTAAAAATAGAGAGTCTCTGCAAAAAATTACCACTCTTTTCAATAATCTGTACATTCTTTATTTTATAGGAGGTATTCCTAACATCACCTATGATGATATGGATCAAATTCAAATTAATATTAAGTATTCACAGCAAATAACGGATACCAAGCTCAAAAATACCCTACTTTCTTTTGTCAATTCTGAATTAATCTCTCAAGATGAAAAAGAACTATTTTTGAATGAGCTTGAGCACACTAAAACGTCATTCACTACCCAATTTAATACCGAATTGGAAAACATCAGAAAAAAAGCTGAAGAATTAAGCAGAAAAGCAGAGGTTGATCCTTATCATTACGAGTCTGCATCGAAAGCGGCTAACAGACTATATCAAGAATTATTAATAGCCTCTCAATTGTATTTTTACCATAAAACCCCAGAGGCATACGAAAACTTCAAAGAAACATGCCAAAGAGAAATTGATAGGGCTCGACCTGTACTGGAACAACATAGAGGGTGGAAACCTTTATTAGTTAATGTAGGAGCGGCAATAATAGGCCTTGGTATTCTTTATTTGCTTGCAGCTTCTATTAACTACTATAAAACAGAAGGTCGTCACTTTTTCTTTCATTTTGAAACAGATTCCTTGCAAAAACTAGAAAATCTGAATTCGGCTCAATCTCAAGTACTAAGAGTCTAAATACCAATCACCCGGATTAGACGCTTCTGTTATAATCCGGGAAATACAGATTTTTAATTTCCAGCCATAATACCCAAAACCGAGCTTTTCATTTCCTCCACCATTTTCTCAGATCTGGTTTGAGAAAATAAACCCAGACGACCGGTGTAGTAATAATTTATCCCAAAAGCAAATAAATACCCTACACCAAGCAAAAGGATCGCTGTTGATAACTCAGCCACTAGCCACAAGGCATCTCGGTGGTTTTTTAAAGTCAAATTGGCTAAATTAACTTCTTTGATGCTGCAATCCTGATAGCGCTTTATTAAAAAGAGATCTGGATTTTTTTCAAGATAATTGGTATAGATGGTGAGCTTACTAACCAATCGACTCATCGCATTTGCTGCATCAAAACATTCCCTATCACGTAAATCTTGTTCTTTCCTCTGTAGGGTAATCAAATGAAAGTGAATTAAATTGATCTGTTTTCTTAATTTAATATCGTAATCTGTTAAATCAAGTTCAGAATTTGTAAACTGCTTTAATCTTTTATATTTTTCAAAATCAATTTGGGAAAATTGCTTGATAGCCTCATCAATTGATACTCTTGCCTCAGGATTGACGACAAGCATTGCGTTTAGGCACGCTCTGATTTTACTTTTATCTTCATTAGTTAAATAGAGCTCCAACTCCGGCTCAGAGAAGAGTAACTCGTTTCTGGACTTCTCAAGCACATAGTCCAAACCCTTATCACGAGAGATATAATAATTAGTATACTTATCTCCCCACAAATAACTTAATATCCTGCCTGTAGACCAAACATCAGCTTTTGCTGTGTAGAGTGCCTGGGGATTAAAAGATTCCGGTGCTCTGTACGCTCTGGTTCCACAACGACGATAATCCTGCTCTGACACTCTAAGCACAAAACCAAAATCGATTACTTTAGCTATTGGAGGAGATTTGCTAAAATCTATTATAATATTTCCTGGTTTTATATCTCGGTGAATTAAATGCTTATCCGTCACCTGCTCTTTAATTGCTTTTAAAATGGCAAAAGTAATCTCAATCCGATTAATAAGATTAAGCTCAGGTACCTCTTCAGACAAATCAAGCCGCTTAACGGGGTTTAGAAACTTCTCTAAAACGACACCCTCCGCTTTTTCCATAATCAAATAACTGAATTTACTCTCTTTGTTTTCTACAAATATTGGCGGTTTAACCGCTATATGCCCTGATTGCAGAAGCCCTTGATATTCACGTAGTACAGAATGACTTTGATCGCGATAACTATGATTTTGAATTTTAACTAATTTATTCTTTGGTGGTCTTTTAATGACATTCCCAAACTCAAACTGAATTGTACCTAAAATAGGGTATACAATCCCATACCCTCCTTTGCCTAAAGGGTTCTTGTTAGGGTCAAAAATTTCAAATGCATGTTTTTTTTGATCCGATTTTCTTGGGCGTCTTACTAAGGATTGATTAAATGAGAAGCAATAAGTGATATCCTTATGGATATATTTGTATCCTTGATTATTGTTCCAGGCACCTGGTGAGTCATTATCATTCAGATAACTCTCCAACGCTGCAAAAGCTTTTTGATTATTAATTTGTAAATTTTGGAGATTAGCCGCATCAACGGAAAAAAACATTGTACGAGACATGATATTGACTTCAATTTGATTAATCAGTTTTATTATACCTCGCCTTTTTTATTAAGTTAAATTAATTGAACTCTTAGCTAAAATCTAATTCATTATTTTTTAAATTTATAGTATAAAATGAAATTTTGATTTCAAGGAGAGAATTGTGGGTAAGGTAAACGCAGTTGGAATAGCTGAAGTTGGAGTTGAAAGAGCCAAAAGGAAAGAAACCCTAAGAGTTCTGACGTCATCTCCCTTCAACCTGGATAATAACGAACACACACAGGCACTGGAAAAATACATTAAACAATTTGAATTAAGTGTCAATCAAATGTACCTCTATCAAGCAATGGGCACGGCATTAACAGCTTGGGGGGGGTCGTGGATAGTGGGAATGTTTTTGCCAATTCCTGAATTTGCCAATCACCTTCTTGCGGCCTGTCTCTATTTAGGCGCTACTGGTTACATTCTTGAATCATTTAGCATGACAGACTTTTATGAACAATTGGAAGAGATGAAGGTACTTTATAATTGGTGTTTAAAAAATAACAAAGAAAGCTATAGTACAGATATCGATAATACCAATAATCTTTTGTATCCTGATATCCAGCGCATGATTAAATTAATGGCTCCTTTATGCACTACTGATTTTATGGTTGCCTGGCCTAAAGAAGTCAAAACCGCAGAAACTCAAAGTGGAATCCTATCCAATACATTGTCCATAGGCTATTCTATAGTATCAGCGCCATTCTCACTGTTCTCAACAGCCAGTAAACCGAGTCAGGATCAAGTGCAACGTATTAAAGATTTAAAAGTACAGGTAGAAACAAGAGGTCTTGATTTAGGAGTTTTTGCTGGCTTCGAGCAGGCAATAAAGTATTTTGCTACGAATTCTGATTTTAGAGATCTATTGAAAGCCAAGCTAACTCAACCAGTCAACTCTGTTAAAAACATGTTGCAAACAACCATACCAGGAATGTTAGCCGGCTCTAATTCAAAATAGTGCTATTTTGCCAACCTTAACCCTTGTTAATGGTTGGCATTAAATAATGTGCATAATCATCATTAAGACAAATATAAGGATGATTAACAGGAAATAATGCCATTTTTCACACCCAAGGTTTCTCAAGATGAAAACTGTTTTTGCAAATAAGGAATTGCTTTACAACGAATACAAAAAACTGTTTCTAGAGCAGATATCTGACATCAGCAAATTAAAAGAATGTGTTAAAGCAAGGTATGATATAAAAGATCTTCCTGACGAAATATTTTTCAAGTTGTTGACTAATAATCATAAAAAAATTTACGATTTCATAGGGACACATAATCAAAATAGAATCCGATATTTCTTCGGTAATTTTGATAATTTTGATCCACGTGACAACCAAATTAGCGTTTTAGATCGCTTTATTCTTGATAGTATTCATTTTTATATCACTAGCAGTTTATTAATGCAGCTGCATAAAGAATATCACGAAAATGAAATGGAAATTGATAAAGCATGGCAAAAGGAAATTCAAGCCCATGCCCATTTAGGTCCACTACCAACAACAGCAATCATTGCAAACTCGATTAAATCAAATAAAAATCGTGTCTTTAAAGATTTACAATTTCCTGCGAATAAAAACATACAGCTCTTCCAATTAAATAAATCATCTATTAAGCTTAATGATCAAGTCTTTGCGCTCTGGTTGCCCAAAACTAGTGAAGCACAAGTAGCAATATCCAATGTCACCCGTAATACGATTCTTGTTTGTATTGCCGGTGCCGCTATTTTAGCAATAGGCGTAAGTCTCTTTTTATTTTCCACAAGCTCAGCAGTTGGTTTGGCTGCTATTTCCAATCCTGTATCGTTAGGAATAATGATTGCATTATTAGCAGGAACCACGCTAATACTTGGTATAGCCTCTCTTTATTTTTCCACTGCCAAAGCGATAGATGACGGTACAAGAGAACATCCGGAGAGCAGAATACCAGCAGAATCTTATCACTCTCATAATATTCGCAAGGATAAAATGTATTCTAGTGAGAACAAACCAGAAGAGCCCTTGCCCTACCATGATCTCAAATGGTCATTATTTAATAGAAAGCTATATGCAGCAAGAGAATCGATAGTTACTCCTTCAGCAATATCTGAACAAATATCATCCATGCCTACTAATCAACAAAAACTTTAAAGTAGATAAACATATAATGTCTAGTTAATCCTTAAAATTATGATTGGCTTAAAATTAAGGATGTAAAACAGGAGCGTAAATAAAATCCTCTTGGTAACGTTTTTATACGATTACCCTCTACGTCATAACCATAACATAAAGATTTTCCATTGGCTGCCTTAGGCCTCACTTGAAGATATTCTCCCGAAGAAGAGCTTAATGTTTCTAATTGTCCCATAACGATTTGATTTGTTAAATAACTCCAATCTTCTTCAAGAACAGATTCCTGCTCTTTATTTGGAGACCATAAAAATCCACGTCCAATTCTTCTATGGGGAAATGGAATATCCGTGTCTCCCTCTATAGGAATCCATAATACTCTTTTTAATTTAGCGTAACATTGAGAGGACTTCCAACTTTGCTGATGTATGGTAAGTAGTGGAATGGAAACAATAAATGTGGATTCAGCCGGTTTCCCTGATTTATTAATGGGTATGGTTTTTAATTCGATACTCAATTGTTTAAAATCAGGTAGCGACTCATTTTTTGCATCTGCACCTAAGGCTAACTCAAGAGCTTGTCCTACCCATCCTTTTCGATGAACAGGGTTTAAAGGGGTGAATAAACCCAATTCAAGAGCTAACTGAGCAAAACTTAAACCTTCAATTCGCTGGCATTGCTCCAACAGTTCTTTTTCATTCTTCGGTGGTTTGCTTTTTAAGGCTAAAATCACAGGAGCTCTCTTTTAGTTCAACAGTAATAGGCTCAATTGGCGGCTGTATTCCTGCCGCTTTAAATTGTGCAGTTATCGCAAACAAAACTTTTGACCTTACTTCAACACGGTTATGATTCTGGATGTTAATAAAATACCGTGCTTCAAATTCTATTAAAGCTGTATCAATTTTCTTTAAAAACACCTGAGCGGGAGGATCTGGAACGATTTCCGGAATAATTGCCAATACATCAAGTATTAACTGTTGGATCATCACTGGATCATCAGCTCTGCTTACCTTTATCGGTATGACCGTGCGAATAATTCCATCTTGATGAGTCCAGTTAGTAAAAGGTTTATTGAATGTTTCAGCATTAGGAATCAAAACCTGAGTATTATCCCATGAGGAGACGCGCATGGAACGAATGCCTATATGAGCTACTTGCCCTTCGTATTCACCTATGGTGATCAAATCGCCCTCTCTTACTGGTCTTTCAATTAAAAGCATAATGCCTCCTACAATATTTGAAGCAAAATCTCTTAAACCGAAACCCATACCAACAGCGAGTCCTCCAAGTATCATCGACATACCGCTAAAATCCAGTCCCAGAACATGAAGAGTTATGAAAGTACCCAGTAATATGATCGCATACTGCGTAAATACGGATAAACTATGGCGTATGCCAACATCTTTGGTATTCTTATATAACCATCGAAAGCAAAACTCCCTTGTCCACTTTGCTGCCCATACTAAAACAGCGAGTAGAATGAGAAACTCAATGATACTGGCAACTGTAATATGTATGCCTGTAATATTAAGAATACTGTATTGAACCACTTTTTCCAGGCTAGTCACAACCAGTGAATCAGAGTACCAACCAAACAACTGAAATAAAATTAATACACTTGTTAAGAACAAAGCAATACGCAAGATTTTATCGATTGGTTTAAGGAAAACCTCTATCCATAACCAACCATTTTTCAATGAAGAGATCATCCACTCGGAAAAAAGCTCTAATGCGTCAAATATCAAACCTCTCACGAGAATATATCCTACTAAAACTAACAAAATATAAGCTTGATAACGACTCATAGTCCATGCCAGATTCACAAAACCAATCAAACCAATGATTGCTGTTGTAAATAAAGTAATCGGAACTAAAATGACCAGTAAGGAAATTGCATTTTTAAAATACCTTTTCTTTGACTTCAGTAATGGTCTAATGAGATAAGGGATTACATCTTTACTTTTCCATGCTACCAGGGATACCGTTAGCATAAAAAGCATAAATAATCGATTAAATATATCTTGTAGTAGAATTGATAAAGGTAATAAATGACTAAATGTCATCAACGCGGTTGTCCATCCACCAAAAAGCAACAACCATTTTAATCGATAATATAATTTCACGTCCTTACCGGAAGAATCAGAGATGCTTTCTAACAAAATCAAACGGGCTATTAAAATTAAAACTCTAAAGGTAAACCACACGATAATGAGTTTGATTAATAATTGAGAGTTAGCAAAAGAAATACTGGTAAAGTATAAAATGAAAGATAACATAGCAAAGAAACAAAGATGTGGAATGTTTCTTTGCAGTAAAACGAGTATTCCATCATAAAGATAGCCGGTAAATCTTGATCGCTCTTTATCCCTGACTAAAGTTTTCAACACATGATTTAAAATATAAAACAGGCTAAGGATAAAAACCAAAACAGTCCATAAAATAATAGCTGGGAAAGTATCTAACCAGGTGTAGCTATCATAAACCTTTATGGTCAGTGTTTTGATGTATTTATAAAACAAATTGGGGATATCAATTAGCTTCTTGAGAATTACTGTCCAGCTGTCAAGATTGTATTCGCTCAAGCTTTGTCTTGTTGAGATCTGTTTCTTTAACTGGTTTTGATAATCCTCTAAATTTTTGGATAAGATAAGTTTTTGATCAGAGGTCTCCTTTAGTTCTGCTTTAACATCATTCTGCAATAAACTAAGGGATTTTCGTAACCCTGGCTCAACAAAAAGATTAGCCTGATTTGTAAGAGAATTCAGAATTGTTTGCAACGAATTCTCTATACCTGAATATTGATTAATTACCTCTCTGTAAATATCAATTGCTGATTGCAAGGCTTTAGTATCCAGGTTATTTAACAACAGGATATTCGTTTTAATTATCTTTTTCTGTAATTCCAGTGCATTCAACTTTTGATGGATAACTGCAATTCTTTGATTATTAATATATAAATTGGCCTCATATTGAATCTGTTCGCCAATCGTCAGCTCAGGTTGCTTTTGAGCTTGGCTGGACACTGCATTCTCATAAAGGATATTCAGCTCTTTATTCAATTTATCTCTAATGGCTTTAATTGACTTAAGCTTTTCTTCCAAATCGAAATTGGCTTTCCAAAGTCTTAATTCATTCAAAGCATCATTTAAAAGCAATTGATATTGTTTGGCTAAATCCAAAGTTTCGGCAATTAACTCAGTAGTTTTTTTATTAACAGTAAGCAAGGTCTCAATTTTACCTACTTTTTCTTGAATAGTTACTTCAGCATTGGCAAGCGGCATTTGTTGCAAACGCTTTAGTTGGTCATTCAAATTGACCTCTTCTTTCTTTTGATTTTCACTAAAACTATTCAAACTCTCAATTTTTGCTTTATTCATTGAAAGAATAGTTTTAATTTGTCTCAATTTCTCGGTGTACTCCTGCTCATCCTTAGGCGCACTCTTTTGTTTAATTTCATTAATAGCAATGGTCAAATGAGTTTTTTCATGGGCTAGATATTCCACTAGCGTGGCATTGTTTTCTTTAACCGATGCTGAAAAGAGTGAACAACTAAACAATAAAAAAAATAGAGGCAGGAAAAAGCACCACAAGTATTTAAAACTTGTGGTGCTTAAATTTGAATTACTTTGTCGTAATAGTTGGCGCAAATCTTATACCCAGTTCAGTTAATTGTGCATTGCCCGCAGGCGATGGTGCACTTGTTAATGGACAGGATGCTGTTTGAGTTTTGGGAAACGCAATCACATCCCTTATGGAAGTTGAGTCCGTCAACAGCATAGCTAATCTATCAATTCCCAATGCAATTCCTCCATGAGGTGGAGCACCATATTGTAAGGCATCCAGCAAAAAGCCAAATTTCTCATGTGCCTCTTGTTCATCAATTCCTATCAAGTCAAATACAGTTTTTTGTAGCTCAGGTTGATGGATACGAATAGACCCACCGCCAATTTCATAACCATTAATAACTATATCATATGCCTTGGCTAATGTTTGCGTTGGCTTTGAGCGAAGTGCTTCGGCAGATAGTTCCTGCGGGGATGTAAAGGGATGATGCATAGGCTGTAACTTATTACTTTGAGGATCCAGTTCAAACATTGGCCAATCAACTACCCACAATAATTGCCATCCAGAATTAATCAGATTTCTATCATGCCCCAGTTTATTCCTTAAGGCTCCCATAGATTCATTGACAACATGAGCTTTGTCAGCTCCGAAAAAAATAACGTCGCCAGTCTGCGCCTCAACTCGATTAAGAATAGATTGCACGGCCGTTTCAGATAAAAACTTTAGAATGGGTGACTGCAAACCCGCCATACCAGCACTTAAATCGTTGACTTTTATATATGCAAGTCCTTTAGCGCCATAGATAGTTACAAATTGTCCATAATTATCCAGATCTTTTCGACTAAGATCACATCCACTCGGTAATTTTAAAGCAACTACTCTTCCTGAATCATCATTCGCTGCAGAAGCAAATACATTAAAGTCACAATCCTTTACCAAATCTGCAATATCAATCAACTCCAGTGGATTACGCAGATCGGGCTTATCACTTCCATAACGTGTCATAGCCTCTTGATATGACATTCTTCGCAATTTATCAGGTAAGGTAATGTTAAGGATTTCCTTAAATACAACCTTGAGCAATCCCTCAATGAGTTGCAGTATATCTTCTTCATTAATAAAGGCCATTTCTATATCAAGCTGAGTGAACTCAGGTTGTCTGTCAGCTCGTAAATCTTCGTCTCTGAAACAACGTACAATTTGATAATATTTATCAAATCCCGACATCATCAGCAATTGCTTAAATAATTGTGGTGATTGCGGTAACGCATAGAATTGCCCTGGATGCACCCTTGAAGGCACTAGATAATCACGAGCACCCTCGGGAGTTGCCTTAGTCAACATAGGCGTTTCTATATCTAAAAAGTTCTGCTCATTCAAGTAATTACGTATACAACTGTTTAACTTGTGTCTTAAAGTCAGTTTCTTTTGCATAACAGCACGCCGCAAATCAATATAGCGGTATTTATAACGTAAATCTTCATTGATAATTTGATGATCATCTGGCAAAAACGGTGGGGTTGGAGATTGGTTAAGAATTTCAAGTTGTGTACCAATTACCTCAACCTTACCAGTCTCCATTTTATCATTGATCATTCCTTCTGGTCTTTTACGTACAATGCCAGTAACACGAACAACAAATTCCGATCTGAGTTTTTCAGCAATTGCAAAAATTTCCTTGTTTTCAGGCTCATACACAACTTGCAATAACCCGGAACGATCACGAATATCTAAAAAAATAACTCCGCCATGATCTCGTCTATTATGCACCCACCCACAAACTGTGATTTGCTTATCCAAGCTTAATTCATTCACGGCCGAACAGTAGTGTGTACGCATAAAACCACCTATTAAAGTTTATTGAGTTTTTACTTGTGCCAATGCAGGATCAGACTGCATTACACCTAACGATATTACTAATTTTAATGCTTCATCAATGCTCATATTCAACTCGATGGCATCTTGCCTGGGTATCATCAACATAAAACCCGAAGTAGGGTTAGGTGTAGTTGGAACAAATACAGACATCATGTCTTCCTTGGTTTTCTCTTTAATTTCAGGATTAACGGAGCCAGTCTGAAATGCTATGGTCCAAAGTCCTTTACGAGGATACTCAACTAAAACAACTTTGCGAAAGGCTTGACTGTTTGTTGATAGTACAGCATGGATGACTTGCTTTACAGCATTATAAATTGACCGCACCAGAGGTATTTTAGCCAATAAGGATTCACCCTTACTGACAAGTCTCTGTCCAAAAAAATTGGTTGCAATAATTCCGGTCACGAGTAATAAAACCAATGAAAATATAACTCCAAAGCCTGGTATATAGAAACCGAATAACTGCTCAGGTTGATAGGCTTTTGGAAATAAAGCCAATGTGCTATCAAGCATATCGATAATAAATCGCAATACTACAATGGTTACGAATATTGGTAACCATACTATTAACCCGGTAATTAAATAGGCTCTGAGGGAGATTAATTTCACTCGTTATCACCTTTTGTCGATTTTGCACTATCAGCAGAGCTTGATGCGGGAGTTTCTTTAGAGGAACTCTCTTTATTAATACCGGATTCTCCTGATTTATTCTCAGTTGATTCCTTTGGTCCATTGCCTTTGTTTTTAAAATCTGTGGCATACCATCCAGTCCCCTTCAGCTGGAATCCGGCTGGAGAAATAAGTTTTGTTACCGTGTTTTCGTAACACTTTGGACATTGCTTTACAGGCGCATCTGTAACTTTTTGCATCAAATCAAATTGATGATGACAGTTTGTGCACTGATATTCGTAAATTGGCATCTGGAATCACTCCATAAATTCGAAGTATCTGTAATTTAACTTTTCATTATAATTGCTGCTATAGGTTTAGCGCAAGCAGAACAAGTAATAACATCAGGTCTATTCTGCTGTTTTGATATAAAATCTCACTGCAATTACAAGGAGCTTAAACATATATCAGAAATCTTGCCGCCATAGCTTGTCGTAGCTAACAAAGGATATTTTAATTTAACTTCAAGGGTACTTATATTGTCTTCAAGCATTAGCATGTCTTGATCTATACAATTGGCAATCCACCCTTGACACCTAATTTTATTTATTGCTAATACTTCCTGAGTAAGCAATGTGTGATTGATACAACCCAGCTTCATACCCACAACTAAAATAACAGGAATATTGGTTAATTTTAAAAAATCAAGCCAAGTTTCCTGCTCATTCAGAGGAACCATCAATCCACCAGCTCCTTCGATAAACAATTTCTTAATGTCATTCAGTCGCAAATTAAGACAATAATCCGCCACTTTATGAACATCAATGCTTGCACCATCTTCCCTTGCTGATATGTGAGGTGAAACTGGTAATCTAAATCGCCAAGGAT
Organism: Legionella pneumophila subsp. fraseri; assembly: GCF_000586315.1. Taxonomy (GTDB): domain Bacteria; phylum Pseudomonadota; class Gammaproteobacteria; order Legionellales; family Legionellaceae; genus Legionella; species Legionella pneumophila_B. The sequence goes on from NZ_JFIM01000001.1 coordinate 286,284, forward strand.
TAATAATATCCAAAGGCAAATGATTCTGTTGCTGATGTAAAAGCGCATCAGAATTTACTAATTGATTGTCACTGTACTCACATCCGCTTGCTATAGGTTTTATCGCCGCTGCATTAGAAAAATGACTAACCAATTGATTGGTTACAAATGTCTTACCGCAATCCGTGTCAGTACCGGTAACAAAATATCGTTTCATTTTATAAATTCATCCATCATTTTAATAAATAAATCAGTATGAGACAGGAAAGGCATATGAGCTGCCCTGCTAAAGAGTACGTACTTAAAATGCGGGTAATTTTTCTCCATGATTGTCATGGTTTTAACAGGAGTAATAGGATCAAGTCGACCAAACAAGTAAACAGTAGGTATAGATATTTGTTCCAATTGTTCTCTAAGATCCCATTTAGCCAAAATTTCAAGACCAAACGCCAAACCTTCTGGAGATGGAGGATTACCCGGCTTAAAATCAAATTTTATCTTATTGAGTTGCAAAGATATAAATTCTTTTAATGTCTTATTAATGTTTTTTGATAAGTTGTTATAGAAATTAACAAATACCTCCTCAGCCACTCCCGGCCAATCAACATCAGAAATAAAACGTGGTGAAGATGTTATATTTATCAAATACTGTACTCTGGAAGGCTCTTCAATTGCTAACCGTGTCGCATAAAGCCCGCCCATTGACCATCCCGCCAAGGCAAATTTCTCAGGTAATTGCTTAAGTAAATTCTTTTTAAAACTCTCCCAATCCATCATTGGGGTCAATCCAAAACCTGGCAAATCAACCAAAATGATCTGATAATCAGGCTGAAGATAGGGAATTATAGGCAGCCAGATTTGGCCGTCAAATCCCCAGCCATGAAATAGAACTAAAGGCATGCCCTGCCCATATTTATCAAGATGAATATTCATGTATTAAGTGCAATTTGTTAAATAACCCAATGATTTGCTCAGCAGTATGCTTATAATTAATAATAATTCGTAAACCAGAGGAGGAGCTATTTACAGTTGGGGATCTGATAGCAGAGCAATAGAACCCTGCTTTTTTCAGTTCACTGGCATAATGCAGTGCCTTATGAGGGCATCCTAACCTTAATTGTTGAATTGGAGTATCTGAATCCAGCCAATTTAAGGGTGAAGACTTTATTAATTCTTTAAACTGAGCAACTAAGTGTGTTAGTTTTATTCTTCTGTAATCTGCCGCTACTATTACCTCCAATGTTTTGAGCAAACCATAGCATAAAGCAGGACTAATAGCAGTTGAATAAATGAAAGAACGCGCTGCTTGCAACAAAGCATCTATCCAATCTTTCCGCCCAGCAACCACAGCTCCCTGGGAAGCAAATGCCTTACCAAAAGGAATAACTCGTAGTGGAACTTCATTCTGAGTCAATCCATGTCCTGGTACAGAACCCATTCCTTGTGGGCCAATCACACCAAAAGCATGCGCTTCATCTACAAAAAGCTCAGTACCATGCTCTTTGCATAAAGAGCTGATTGTTGATAGAGGGGCTATCTGACCACTCATACTAAAAATACCTTCGGTAATCAAAACAGAGTCATCCAAATGTGATTTTAACAAGGTAGACAAGGCTCTCATATCATTATGTATGTAACGTGAGTAGGTTACTTGAGACAAAACCAATCCATCATAAATAGAGGCATGAACACTTTTATCTATGAAACAATGTGTTCTCAGACGCCCAAGTAAGGCTGTAATGGCTAAGTTTGCGCAGTACCCCGAGGAAAATAAAAGACAATCATCAACTCCCAGTATTTCGGCAAAGGTTCTCTCAAGAGCTTGGTGACCGATATGGTATCCGCTTAAAACCATGGAAGCGCCACTTCCGCAAGGATACAATTCATACCCTTTTTGATAGGCTTTTGCAATACGTCTATCCTCCGTTAGCGACAAATAATCATTCGAATCGAACCGAATAGAATCTGAATTGTTCGTTTCTGAAATTTGTCTTGTACGCAATAATCCTTGTTCTTGTAGCTGCGTTGTATACTCTTTAATTTTTATATTAAGAGCCATTTACACCATCTCAGTCAAACCCAGTTTGTTAAAAAGAACTTTGTCTTTGGCGCGCTGAGGATTATCTTCGGTCAATAATTTATCGCCAATAAACACTGAATTGGCTCCAGCAAAATAGCAAAGGGCTTGTAATTCATCACTCATTTCTGTCCGACCAGCTGTCAATCTGATAGCACTTTTAGGCATTAAAATTCTTGCTGTAGCAATAGTTCTTACCAATTCAATCCCTTCTACTCGCTCAGCTTGAGCTAAAGGTGTTCCTTCTACTGGAATTAAACGATTAATTGGCACACTTTCTGGAGGAGTTTCCATATTAACTAATGTCAATAAAAATTCGATTCGATCTGCTCTGGTTTCCCCCAATCCTAAAATACCACCACAACAGACATTAATTCCTGCTGAGCGAACATTATTTAGAGTATCCAATCGATCACTGAATTTTCGAGTAGTGACCACTTTATCGTAATAAGATGGAGAGGTATCAATATTATGGTTATAATAATCCAACCCAGCCTCCTTTAAATGAGAGGCCTGCTCCTTGGTAAGCATGCCTAAAGTCATGCAGGTTTCAAGTCCCAATGACTTTACTCCTTCTATCATTTCTTTTAGTTGCGGCATTGCCTTATCAGGCGGGCAACGCCACGCAGCCCCCATACAAAAACGTTTGGCCCCCCCCTCCTTTGCCTCTTTGGCACATTGCAATACCTCGTCAACTGACATCAATTTTTCTTTTTCTACATGCGTCTTATAGTGGCCACTTTGAGAGCAATAACCACAATCTTCTGGGCATGCGCCTGTTTTAATGCTTAACAAAGTTGCAAATTGCAAGGAATTAGGATTATGAAATGTCCTATGAATGGTATGTGCTTGATAAAGTAAATCATTAAATGGCTGTTCATAAATTGCTTCAATATCAGAAATTGACCACTGTTTCTTTTCTTCAGACACGACTACCCCCTTTAATTCAGAATAGTGAACATGATAAAGTCGCGCCTATACTTGTCAACCAAAATTTTTAAAATGGTAAACATAGATCAACTTATTGCAAAAGACTTAAAACACATTTGGCATCCTTGCTCACAAATGAAGGATTTCGAAACGTGTCCACCTATCGTTATCAATAAAGCACAAGGCAGCTATCTCTATACCAATGAAGGTCCCTTGATCGATGCCATATCCAGTTGGTGGTGCAAATCTTTAGGGCATGGTCATCCAGCAGTGATAGCTGCTATCAAAAACCAACTGGATTGTTTTGAGCATGTGATTAGTGCCAATACAACTCATCCGGCTGCAGTGGAATTAGCTGAAAAATTAAGCGAAATTACTGGGAAACAGCATGTATTTTTTGCCAGTGATGGTTCTAGCGCTGTTGAAATTGCCATGAAATTAGCCATTCATGCCTCACAAATTAAGGGGAATAAAAATAAAAATCAATTTATTGCCTTAAAAAATGGATACCATGGTGAAACTATTGGAACCATGAGCGTCAGTGATTTGGGAATCTATAAAGCCCCTTATGCCTCGTTTGGTGTACAATGCCACTACATTGATGATATTCCCTATGTCACAGGCTCCCAAGATCCATTATGGAAAAACTGCGATACTTATTGGAATAAGGTAGTACAACAATTAAATAAAATTTGTGATAGAGTTTGCGCCGTACTTTTGGAGCCTATCATTCAGGGTGCCGGAGGAATGCTGTGTTACAGTGCAGATTTTCTTGCAAAAATCTCCTTATGGGCGAAGGAAAAAGGCATTTATTTAATTGCCGATGAGATTATGACTGGTATAGGAAGAACTGGAGAATGGCTAGCCTGTGATCACGCACATATAAAACCTGACCTAATTTGCCTATCTAAAGGATTAACTTCCGGCTCAATACCATTTAGCTGCGTGATGATTGATAGCGCCTTATTTGATCTTTTTTATGATGATTACCATGCCGGGAAGTCTTTTTTGCATTCCCATACCTACAGTGGTAATCCGCTTGCTATAAGTGCCGCTTTGGCAACCATTAAAACAATAGAGCAAGACAATCTGCTAATGCATAGCCAGGAACTTGGTGAAATCATGTTTTCCTATCTGCAGGATATAGCCAGAGACAGTAAAAAGCTTGTAAATGTTCGTGGAATTGGGGCTGTTGTCGCAGCTGATCTTATAGAGAGTAGTCATACAAGAATTGGATTTAAAATTTATCAGGAAGCAATAAGGCAAGGCGCACTGATTCGCCCGATTGGCAATACGCTTTATTGGTTGCCACCTCTTAACACAGATAAAAAAATCATTGGGAAATTAGCAGAAATAACATTAAACTCTATAGAAGAAGCCTATAACAAAGCTCAAGGATATGAGTAAGGTTATTCACAAATTATCTTTATTTCTTTATAAAAAGTTTAAAATCATATGGATTTTTTTTACTATTGCTATCCTGATTTCAGCTTTTTATACTAACTGGAATCTTAACCAAAAAAGAGCTTATAAGGATTTAAAAGAAGTTGCAATCAATCTCAGTAACAACATAGATGGTTTTATCGAAGATCTACTTCAAGAAATCTATACCTTGCCTGTATATGGAAAAAAAATTGTTGATTGTAAATCAGACTTATATCCATTCCTGGAACATATAATTCTGAATAATCCTAAAATCTCTGGTGTTATTATTAGTGACAACAAGCACAAACTATTTTGTTCAACCTTACCCAATAATAATAAAGATCTTATTGCAACATCGACTCGTTCACGTTCCATTTCAGGACCCTATGAGTTGCCATTATTTGACCAGCCCGTTTATCTGATCCAACAAAAAATGGGCAATTACCTTATAGGTATTTTTGTTATTGCTTCTGTCTTAAAAAATGAATTACAAACAGAGAAAAAACAATCCACCGCTATAGCTCTATACAATGAAGACGAGAAAAAAAATATCCTTCGTATTCAATATGCTGAGCAAAATAAAAACTGGATATTAAGTAAAACTCAAGAAACTAAAACACAAAATTCTCCATTAAGTCTATTTGCTATAGAAAAACTACAAAGCATAAATGGTATTTCTGTTGTTGTTTCTGAAAACAGTAAAACCATCCTTTATAACTTTTGGTATACTCAAATAATAACTATTTTTATCATTTTAATTTGTTCCTTTATTTTACATGTCCTTATACAAAATATGATGACTAAACGTTATTCATTGCAAGGAGCAATAAAACTGGCTATTAAAAATGAGGAATTTTATCCCGTATACCAACCTTTGTTTGATTGTGATAAGGAACGATTCTCTGGGGCTGAAGTGTTATTGCGATGGGAAAATGAAGACAGTCAAATCATTATGCCCGATTTTTTTATTGTTGAAGCAGAAGCAACCGGATTAATTGTGCCAATTACACTTCAAATCATAGAAATTGCCTTCAAAGAATTTAAATCCTTATTAGAAGAACGATCCTACTTTCATCTTGCATTTAACATTTCTGCACTACACTTCACTGATTCAGTGTTTTTCAATCATTTCTATAAGCTAATAGAAAAATATAATATTTCACCGCATCAAATAATCTTTGAAATCACCGAAAGAGAACTCCTCGATAAAAATGACACTGTTTTTATCAATAAAATGCAAGAGCTTAGGCAAACAGGTTTTTCACTTGCCGTTGATGATTATGGGACAGGCCACGCCAGCATTAGTTATTTGCAACATTTTCCATTCAATTATTTAAAAATTGACAAATTATTTGTCCAAGCAATTGGTTCTAATGATATTATTGAATCTTTAAATGACGCCATTATCCAGATGGCAAAAGGATTAAACTTGGTTACTATAGCAGAAGGCGTAGAAACAAAAGATCAAGCTAATTACCTGGCAAATAATGGTGTTCGTTTACAACAAGGCTGGTATTATTCCAAAGGGCTATCTATTGCTGAATTAACTGCCTTGCTTAAAGGAGAAAAAATATGAGGAATTATATTTTTTATGGATTACTACTATTAATTGGTTTATCAAATGAGGGATTTACTGCGCCAATGGTGAAAAAAGGCAACTTTTGGAAATGCATAACTTATGATAAAGCCAACAAAGCATGGACTGCACAAAGCTCGTACCGAAAAGTAGCAATTAATGTTGCATTTGCTGCCTGCAAAAAAGAAAGTCAATTTCCTGCAAGTTGTAAGACATCCTTATCAAATTGCGAAGGGTTTATAGACGGAGTAAGTACTAGACCAATGTGGCGTTGTACAGCCATAGACATCAATGCCCAACCTTGGGAAAGTAATTTTTATTCAAATCGGGATGATGCTGCTTTGGCTGCCCAGGCCTTTTGTAAAGAAAACAGTACATTACCTGCTACTTGTTATATTAATATGGTAACTTGTGCCAACAAAAATGAAGGAGCCCACTCACATGGTTTATTCAGTGGGACTAACTGGTAATATTGCCAGTGGCAAAAGTACAGTCGCAGAATTTTTTTCCGAACTAGGTATAGATGTTATTTATGCAGATATAATTTCTAAAGAATTAACTTCTAAAAATACCCCCTGTTACCAGAATATTGTTTCACATTTTGGTTCTTCAGTGGTTCTTAAAAATGGTGATCTTGATCGGAAACGGATAAGAGATATTATATTTTCCAATTCAAATGAGCGTTTATGGCTTGAAAATCTACTACATCCAGCTATTCGTAAAAAAATTGAAGAGCAACTTATTGTCTGCTCATCACCCTATTGCCTTATTGAAATTCCTTTATTGTATAATAAACATCACTATCCTTATCTTCAAAAAATTCTATTGGTTATTGCCCCATTAGAATGTCAATTAGACAGAATTGTTAAAAGAGATCATTGCACGAATGAGCAAGCATTAGCCATTTTGGCCACACAACCTAATTTGGAACAACGCCTAGAAACTGCAGATGATGTCCTGGTTAATGAATCGGGATTAAGTGAATTGAAAGAAAAAGTGAATAAGCTACATAAAAAATACCTTAAGGAAGCAAAAATCAAACAAAAACAATAAATTTTCAGAAAAACACCAGTTAATGTATGGATTTTAAAGATTTTTTTATTTTCAACGACTTTTATGTTACTCTTAACGCAAAATTAAACCTTAATAGCTTGATTTTTTTAGATTCGTTTATAAAAAAACAATATCGTTTTTAAAATAAACATGGGAGCTCATTTTTATTCAATGTGCATCTATAAAAATTTAAATTGCCATTATTATAGGATAAAGCTAAGGATGGCCTTAATCTATGCATGACCATATGATAACTTTTCAACTGGCAACTCATTTTTTATCAAGAATTGCCTTACGCCTGGAGTATCTTTTTAAAACCATAAATGAAGCTTGCAGTGAGTCTCATGAGGTTATACATCGATTTGCATTAAAAAATATAATTGAAATTGTTGAAATAATTGAAAAACCGGAATTAAAAAGCAGATTTATCAAAGAGTTAATTAGAATTGAACATGTACTTAAAAAACCTAATTTATTGAATCATAGTGAATTGTTTGATGATCTGGAAACGCAAATCCATGTATTAAATCATGTGCCAGGTCGATTTAGCAACAGAATCCATGATGATGAATTTTTAAAAACTTTAAGACAAATACACCACCCCAATACTAAAGAATGCGAATTTAATTCCCCCCATTTGGTATTGTGGTTTGATTCAGATCCACTATTAAGGCAAAAAACAATTAGTCAATGGGTATCCTGCCTAAAAGATCTGGAAGATACTGTAAAAGTTTATTTATCCTTGTTACGAGGTATTACTCAGTATACTCCCATTAGAGCAAATAATGGATTTTATCAGCATAGCCTTTCACCTAAATCACTTAACCATCTGATCTTATTAAGAATGGATAAAACATTGAAAATGATACCCAAAATACAGTTAGGACATCATAGTTTAACCATCAGACTTTATGAGCTTGTCACTGGCCAAGAAATTAGAGATAAAACAATAGATCTGGAAATTGCATTTTGCCAAATATAGACGCCCTATAAGCCAAACCAGTTTTGCATCAAAGCGAGTCTGCATTAATTAAATTGTATGGTAATCCCTCCTCCATAATAACGCTCAACACCATTCAGAAGGCCACTGATGCGTTGATCAACCTCCAAATCAATTACAATATTCTTTTTAACTTGGTAAAGAACTCCTGCATCAGTACTATAACCGCTTCCTTCATCAGGCGCTGTTTTACTTTGTCCATAAATCTCAGCAAATAATGATATTTTATTTTTAGTCCATGATAAAATAAGATCCGGATTAACACTCGTATAACTTTGCCCACCATCGTAACTAGGCTCTGATTGAGAGGTGATACCCAAATTGCCTGTAAGATTTAATTGGGAATTAAAGTTGTAACTTAAAATTCCTATGACACCACCTCCTGGATTTGGACTGCCAAAAGAAGCGCTGCCTGATGGGAAAATAAATGTCCCGCTAGCGGTAACCACCCACTTATCATTAAACCAAAGAACATGATTGACAATGAGCTGAGTTTGACTAAAACCTATACGAGGATCAACCGTCTGATTAATATAATTGGGTAATAACAAATCTACCTCAAAATAACCTGGCAAGCCTAGCTGGATAGCAGCAGCAGGAAAGTTGTGCTGTATACCTTCACCAATTAATTGCTGATATTGGTATCCAGAACTAATTAACACGCTCCTGGGAGGGACCACACAAGGATTAGTTGCAATACCGCCTCTCTCCAAAAAAGAAAGCATATCTGTTGGTTCGCCACAAACCGCTTCGTATGCTTGATAATCAGTAGCTGCTTTGATTTGAAATGAGGATAGTAATAAGGAAACAGCTAGAATATAAATTCCATTTTGCTTAGTAATCATTTTACTGTCCAATTGATTAACAATTAACTGAAATACAAAACTTAATCATTTACAAAAGACTGCTATTCATGCAATCTTTGATATTGCATATACCTTGGCAATCCTGATTAATTTTCCCTCATCAACTAACCTGATATAACGTCATCTAAACAGGTGATTTATTTTATACTCAGCAATTGGATATTGTGTAATAGCGTCAATACTTTAGATTATTCTCACATTCATTATGCTTGATATTGAAATTCCGGGGCATTAATTAAATCAAAAACAGCATGATTTGCCTTAGGGAAATCATTGATATTTAACTCCTCTTTTTTTACCCACTTCATATTGAGCTGTCCTTCCAGACATAACGGGTTGCCAGTAAAACGAGTCACCATAAAAATAATTAATTGTATATGTTTGTCTGGATAGTCATAATCTACATACCCCAGAAACCGATATTCATTCACAACTATACCTAGCTCCTCCCTGATCTCTCGAACCAAAGCATCCTCTCCGGATTCCTGAGGCTCCAGTTTTCCTCCAGGAAACTCCCAAAATCCTCCATGTGCGGCATGAAGAGGACGTTGGGTAATCAGTATACGTTGTTTTTCATCAATAATGATAGCAACTGCTACTTTCACACCAGGCTTCCATGACAAGCTTTATATTTTTTACCTGATCCACAGGGACAAGGATCATTCCGACCAACTTTCTTTTCTTGTCGTCTAAAAGTTTGCGTTTCGCTCGCCTCATCATTCTCTGATAAATTTTCGTGCATGAGATTCATTTTTTTAATTTGATCTGCTCTACGTTGCTCTTCAACAACGTGAGCATCCTCCTCCGTTTGAATTTCAACGGATGATAGTATCCTGATTACCTCATACTTAAGATTATCCAGCATCATTGTAAACAAGCTGAAAGCTTCTTTTTTATACTCCTGTTTTGGATCCTTCTGAGCATAACCTCTTAAATGGATTCCTTGGCGTAATTGATCCATTGCAGCCAAGTGTTCACGCCAATGATTATCTAAAGTTTGTAAAATAATTGATTTTTCAAATTGTGAAATGACTGGCCTTCCAACTTTTCTTACTTTTTCATCATAATGCTCTATGGCTAAAGCAAGAATTTTTTCTTTAATTTGCTCAGGCTGTATACTATGATCTTCATTAATCCAGTCAGTCACAGGGGCTTTGATTTTAAATTCATCTGACAAAACATCAGATAAGGCCTGTGGATCCCACTGATCCTCCAGACTTTGAGGGGGGATATAAGTATCAACCAGGCTATTCATTACCTCTTCTCTCATCATTTCTACAACTTCCTGTGTATCTGTCATTTCCATGATAGAAGAACGCTGAGTATAAATGACCTGACGTTGATCATTCGCTACATTATCATAATCCAACAGTTGCTTTCTTACGTCAAAATGATGTCCTTCCAGCTTACGTTGAGCATTTTCAATCGCCCTGGTAACCAAACTATGCTCAATCGGCTCACCAGGCTGCATTCCCAGGCGACGCATCATAGAGGCCACACGGTCAGAAGCAAATATTCTCATTAAATTGTCTTCAAGTGACAAATAAAAACGACTGCTGCCAGGATCACCCTGACGACCAGATCGCCCTCTTAATTGATTATCGATACGTCTTGATTCATGACGCTCAGAACCAATAATTCGAAGTCCACCTGCTGCAATCACTTCATCGTGACGTTTTTGCCATTCTTTTTTAACCGCCTCTTTTTCTTGTTCACTCGCATCAGCCGGTAAATTGGCCAGATCAGCTGCCAAACTTCCACCTAAAACAATATCTGTTCCTCGTCCCGCCATGTTAGTCGCAATGGTTACAGCACCAGGGCGTCCAGCTTCAGCAATAATTTGCGCTTCTTTTTCATGAAATTTTGCATTCAATACTTGATGCTTTATGTTCGCCTTTTTTAAGAGCTGACTTAAAAACTCAGAAGCTTCGATTGAAACCGTTCCAACCAGGACGGGTTGTCTACGAACACCACATTCTCGGATATCTTCGATTATCGCCTGGAATTTATCTGCCTGTGTTAGGTAAACCAAATCAGCCTCATCTTTTCTAACCATTGGCTTATTGGTAGGTATTACAACTACTTCAAGATTATATATTTGCTGAAATTCATAGGCTTCTGTGTCAGCAGTACCTGTCATTCCTGACAATTTATTATACATGCGGAAAAAATTCTGGAAAGTTATGGAAGCCAGAGTCTGATTTTCATTTTGAATTGGAACTCCTTCCTTAGCTTCGACTGCCTGGTGCAAGCCTTCTGACCAACGCCTTCCTGGCATTGTGCGTCCAGTATGCTCATCCACTATAACCACTTGATTGTCTTTCACAATATAGTCAATATCCTTGTGAAACATCGCATGAGCCTTGAGTGCCGCATTCACATGATGCATCAACATAATATTACTGGCATGATAAAGACTCTCGCCAGGATCTAATAATTTGGCCTTGGTCAGCAGTTCTTCAATATGCAGATGGCCTGCATCAGTCAGATGAGCCTGTTTTTGCTTCTCATCTACAGTATAATCGCCTTCGCCTCCTTCTTCTTCCTGCTTTTTTAACTGAGGAATCAAGGAATTAATTTTAATATACAACTCTGAACTATCTTCTGCCGCACCAGATATGATCAATGGAGTTCTCGCTTCATCGATCAAAATGGAGTCTACTTCGTCAACAATGGCAAAATTAAGCTCTCTTTGTACCTTATCAGTCAGGCTAAAAGCCATATTGTCACGCAAATAATCAAAACCATATTCGTTATTAGTTCCGTAAACAATATCCGCTTTGTAAGCCTCTTGTTTTTCCTTATGCGACATATCAGGGTAGATAACGCCCACTGTAAGCCCTAAAAATTCATATATGGGTTTCATCCATTGACTATCCCTTTTCGCAAGATAATCATTAACAGTAACTATATGTACACCACGTCCGCTAATGGCATTAAGATAGGCTGGCAAGGTTGCAACCAGTGTTTTACCTTCCCCAGTACGCATTTCAGCAATATTTCCCTCATGCAATACCATCCCGCCTATTAATTGTACGTCAAAGTGTCTAAGGCCGAGAGTTCGCAATGATACTTCTCTAACCGTAGCGAAAGCTTCCGCAAGTAACTCATCAAGACTTTCACCATTATTGAAACGCTCTTTAAATTCTTGAGTTTTTCCAGCCAGCTCTTCGTTTGATAAAGCTTGCATTTTCGGCTCAAACGCATTAATAGCCATTACCGACTTTTCCATTCGCCGTAATGTCCGTTCATTTCGGCTTCCAAACATTTTCTTAATTAACGTACTCAGCATGGCCTCAATAACCCTCAGGATGTTCCAATTAATAAACTCGTTAATGTACTAGAAATCTTGATAAAATTCCACGAAATGTTGACATCTGCTCTATTATTTCTTATACAAACTCGACTTGATTTATTGCTTCCAAATTTAATAAATACTGGATTAACTCACTAAAACCGGAAGTATTTTTCTCCTGAATAATATTCATCAATTTCTTTTTCCAATGTTTGGCTCCCGGTAATCCAAAAGCTAAATTAAAAAGTGGCTTAACCAAAATGCTTAACGAGAGATTGGCTCGAGATTGATCAAACCAATAATCCAGATAATTTATTAACAACTGGCTGCGTTTCATTTTGATGAATTCTGGGTATAAGGCTTGATGAATTTCAGCAATTTGATAGGGGTTATCGCAAGCAAGCCGTCCTAACATTACTCCATCGACATGTTTTAAATGACTGTTTATTTCTTCAACAGTTAATATATTCCCATTGATTGTAATAAAGATATGGGGAATTTCTTTTTTTAGTTCATATACATAATCATAATTTACGGGAGGAATCGTTCTATTTTGCTTTGGATTTAACCCATTTAACCAAGCCTTGCGAGCATGAATAATAAGCTTATCACAGCCTGCTTCAACCAGGTGAAGAGAAAAAGATCTGAAAAACTCATAACTATCCTGGTTATCAATACCGATCCTCGTTTTCGCTGTGACTGGTATTCCTACTACCTGTTTTATTGCACGAATACAATCAGCAACATGTTCTGGCTCCTTCATCAAGCAGGCTCCAAATCGTCCTGCCTGTACTTTGTCACTAGGACATCCCAAATTCAAATTAATCTCATTAAAACCTTTCTGTTCAGCAATAATGGCGCACTTAACTAATGCGGATTTATCTGCCCCGCCTAATTGAATAGCGATAGGATGTTCAACAGAATTAAAATACAAAGCTCTGTCAGGATTATTTTGCACAGCCCCTGTTGTTTGCATTTCAGTATACAAAAGGGCGTTAGGAGCCAATAACCTCATCAGAGTTCGAAATGGACTGTTAGTCCAATCAATCATTGGCGCTATAGATAATTTGGAAAAAATACTATTAACCACGTTTAATCAATTTAAAGCAAATATAACATTATACATTGTTGTTTGAGAAATACACAAAAATAGCATCAATTTAAGAGTTTATGCTTGCTGAACAGGATTCATTGCCTGGATGAGCAATTGGAGCCTTGTTCTCCCCTGATAAAAATTGATATCCAATTTATAGGCAGCATGAATGTACTTAATCCTATGATTAGGCCAGGATTTTAAATCCACATTAAAAGCAATGGCATCCAGTGGCTCCCCTCCTTGTGAGGAAATTAATGTCATTTTTAAATGATTTTTACCGACAATTCGTTGATCCAGAATTTCAAATACATTATCAAATACAGGTTCTGCAAACGCTTGCCCCCAAGGACCCGCTTGTTGTATTAATTGTGCTGTTTCCAAATTCAGTTCATGGGGTTGCAATGGCCCGTCCGTCAGTATTTCTCCTTCACACTGAGATAAGTCAAGATGCTTCAGAACCTCTGACACAAAAGCTGATCGAAAATCATTCAATAATTCGGGGTTAATACTTAATCCGGCAGCCATAGCATGTCCTCCGAATTTAAGAATTAGTCCTGGATTATCCTTGTTAACAGCAGCCAGTACATCTCTAATGTTTAAATCGGGGACAGAACGTGCTGAACCCTTTAACTCCTGCTCACTGACGGAGGCAAATGCAATAACAGGTCGATGATATCTCTCCTTCATTCTTCCGGCTAAAATTCCTATCACCCCTTGATGCCAGGTTTTATCATGAAGACACAGAGCAACAGGTAAGTGTTTATTCTCTTCGTCGTTAATTGACAATTTCTCCAGAGCAAGCATGGCTTGCTCTTTCATTTCAGATTCTATCTGTCTTCTTTCCAAATTCAACTCATCCAACTGTTGACAGAAACTTCTTGCCATTTTTGGATCCGTCGTAATCAAACATTCAATACCAAGCGACATATCATCCAAACGGCCTGCGGCGTTTAATCTTGGCGCTATGGCAAAACCAAGGTCAGACTCTCTTAGCCTGGAGTAATCCCTACCAGCAATTTCAATCAAGGCTTTTATTCCTTCTCTGCATTGTCCTTGACGAATACGCATCATGCCTTGATTAACCATGATCCTGTTATTTTGGTCAAGCCCCACAACGTCGGCTACAGTCCCTAATGCAACCAAATCCAGAAAACTCGCCATATTAGGCTCAGGCAGGTTGATTTCACTAAACCAGTTGCTCTTGGAAAGATGTCTGCGCAATGCGAGCATAACGTAAAAAATAACACCGACCCCCGCAATTGACTTGCTTGGAAATAAACAACCAGGCTGATTAGGATTAACAATAGCGCAGGCATCGGGCAATGATTCTGCTGGTAAATGATGATCAGTAATTAATACGTCTATCCCCATTTTATTTGCTGCATCGACTCCTTCAAAACTGGCTATACCATTATCAACAGTAATAATTAAATGAGGTTGCCATTTGCTTGCCACTTCGACAATGGCAGGAGTAAGGCCATAACCAAACTCAAATCGATTAGGTACCAAATACTCAACAAACTTGGCACCCATAGCACGCAAAGCAGTAATGGCTAATGCAGTAGAAGTTGCTCCATCAGCATCAAAATCACCGATAATCAGAATACGTTGCTCAGAACGCAAAGCACTCTCTAGTCTTAAGCAAGCCTCATTAATGCCTTTTAAAGAATGGAAAGGAAGCAGTGTTTGTAATTGCTTATCAAGTTGAGATTCATCACTAATGCCCCGTGTTATATAAATACGTTTTAATACATCCGGTACATTAGGTAAGTTTACTGTATGCTCAGGTTGTTGTCGTTGTTTAATCAGCATGCGTCAGACTTCTCCATAATCGAGTAAACCAATGAGATTTTGCCTTAACTAAAACACAATTGTTCCAGTACCAATGTGCAGGTGTTTTTTTTATTTCAACTTGATGTGATTCGCTTAGAGAATCAATGCTATGTAATAAAACAACTTCGAATTTACTCAGATTCACTGATGGGTCATATAAAGTCACACTCGAAGAGTAAACTTGAGCTATATCCAAAAAATGCTTGTCTGTGCAAATTGAGATTGTGTTTTTATCTTTAAGCTGGCCACTACCCCATGCCCAGATGCCATTAATTAACGATTTCCGAGGGTTGGAGGAGAAAAACATTTGGCTTTCAGTAAAAAATTTTTGCCAATACATAGTCTCATCCAGGTGCGATAATTCCGGCATCAAAGACTTGTTTAACACCTGGTAAATGGGCTTGGCATTAAGAGGTGGTTTATCATCAACTCGCAATAGCCAAGTATATTTGTCATAAAAATACAGGCTCATCCCTTCTTCCGCTAAATAGGCAGAATATAAATCGAACCAATATTTCACCTCTTCATCTGTTACTCGTAAATCGTTATCAATAGCGACAATGACAGCATCATTATGCGATGCCTGCCAATGCATGGGAGTTAAAATTACCCAATCCCCCTCAAGATTACGGCTGGATTTCAATAGGTTGCCTACTGGTGGATTTGCAAGGTCATAACCGCCACATGCTAACAAATTAAGCACTGCCAAGCCTTGCGATTTCAACAATCTGCCCTCTTTGCTATCACAGCTGCCTTCTGTGTTTATAATGACATCCATTGTTTAAATAGCCTTTAGCAAACCATCTCTTTTAAACAGGGCTTTTAAATTTCTTAAGGCCTGTCTTATTCTGTCTTTATTTTCAATTAAGCCGAATCGGACATAACCGTCGCCCTGCTGTCCAAAACCTATGCCGGGTGAAACAGCAACTTGAGCTTCCTTTAATAAATATTTACTGAATTCAAGCGATCCCATGGCGCGGTAATTGAGAGGAATAGGCGCCCAAACAAACATTGTTCCTTTAGGCTTGCTAACTTCCCAACCAATGTCATTCAGTCCATCACACAAAAGATTGCGCCGTTTTTCATAAAGATTTCTTATTTCCAACACACAGTCATCAGGGCCTTCCAGTGCTGTAATAGCAGCAACCTGGATGGGAGTAAAAGTACCATAATCCAAATAAGATTTTATACGTGTTAAGGCAGCAACCAACTCTTCATTACCACATGCAAACCCAACACGCCAGCCAGGCATATTATAAGACTTGGACATCGAGTAAGTTTCGATTGCAATGTCTATGGCACCAGGAACTTGTAAAATTGAAGGGGCTTTATACCCATCAAAAACTATATCGGCGTAGGCCAAATCATGAATAATCCAAATATTATTACGCTTGGCAAGATCAACCACCTTTTCAAAAAATTCATATTCAACACAGTGAGTACTTGGATTTGCCGGAAAATTTAAAACCAAGGCTTTGGGTTTTGGCCAGGTTCTGTTAATAGCATCTTCAACAGCAGCCAAAAATTGAACCTCATCGATTAAAGGTATTTGCTTTACATTAGCGCCAGCAATGATAAACCCATAGGTATGGATAGGATAAGCGGGGTCAGGAACAAGCACCGTATCACCAGGGCCTGAAATTGCCAAAGCCAAATGAGCAAGTCCCTCTTTAGACCCTATTGTAGCTAATATTTGTGTTTCACTGTCCAGATGAACATCATAATGGCGCAGGTACCACGTTGCCATCGCTCGACGTAATCTCGGGATTCCTTTCGACATTGAATATCGATGCGTATCAGGTCTTTGAGCAACCTCTATAAGCTTATTAACAATATGAGGCGGGGTTGGCTGATCAGGATTTCCCATACCAAAGTCTATAATGTCCTCTCCTCGCGCCCGCGCTTCCATCTTAAGCTGGTTTATTGTATTGAATACATAAGGGGGCAAGCGTTTAATGCGTGGAAATTGACTCATAATATTGACCTCTGTGATATACTGTTAGCCATTATAAACTAATGAACTTTTTAAAATCATGAATATCAATCTAGAAACTGCAGAGCAACATGCAGTACAAGCTTACAGCGATAAAAAGATTCAGATTAATTCCATAATTTATGAAAGTAGTTTAATTGTTTCCAAGAAAGAAATCATTACTGATTTTGTAATTAAAGATATCCAGGATATAAATGATTCATACATTGATTTATTATTGGGAAGCAATCCTGAATTAATTATTATTGGCCATCTGCAAAAAGGCAAAATGTTACCTGTCACTCTAATCAGTCAATTATCGCAAAAAAGAATTGGTATCGAATGCATGTCCATAGGTGCCGCTTGTAGAACTTATAACGTCTTATTGAGCGAACACCGAGCAGTTGTTGCAGGATTTATCTTCTAATATCAATCTCATAGCATTACTTATCGCATGAGCCCTATCAATTTTTTGAGGGGTTTGCTTTGAACATACCAAAGCTATAACTGCCTTCTTGCTTCCAGCACATTAGGAATTTGCTCCAATTTAGTTAATAAGCGCGACAAACTGTTTAAGCCATCGATCTCAACTGTTAAAGTGATATAAGCCATATTTTCATGTTTATTGCTATGGGTCTGTAAAGCATAAACATGCGCTTTTTCATTTGAAAGCAGTGAAGTAACATCCTTCAACAACTCGGAACGATCAAAGGCTTTAATCAAAACATCAACGACATAATTTTCCCGTGTTGCTGTACCCCAATTCACCTGGATAAACCTACGCTTTTGTTTCTCACTGGCATGAATAATATTAGGACAATCTTTACGATGAACCGATACCCCTCTTCCAATGGTAATATATCCCACTATTTCATCACCAGGGACAGGTTGGCAGCATCTGGCCATAAATGTTAATAAATTTCCAACTCCTTCAATGCGAAGATCACTGCCTGTAACTTCTGGTTTTTGCTGTTGTCTTATAAATTTCTGTAAATTCTGCTCTGAAGTATCTGGCGGTGCCAATCGATTAATAATCTGTCCTATTTTAATATCACCGCGTCCTAAACTGGCATAAAGATCATCCGCTTTTTTATAATTCAATGCCGTAAGAACTTCGTTCAGTTTATCCGATTTAATACCTAAAGATTTTAATTCCTTCTCCAGTAGCTCACGACCATCTCTCACATTATCTTCATAATCTTGCATTTTAAACCAATGCAACACTTTAGCCTTGGCTCTTGCAGTCTTTAAATAATTCAGATGAGGATTAATCCAATCCCTTGATGGTTTGATTTCTTTTCCAGTCAATACTTCAACCCGGTCTCCCGTTTTTAATTGATAAGTCAAAGGCACAATATGGCCATTAACTTTGGCACCCCGGCAACGATGTCCCAAATTACTATGAACATGATAAGCGAAATCCAAAGGAGTCACTCCATGAGGTAAATCCAATACGTCCCCATCGGGAGTAAAGACATACACTCTGTCTTCAAGAAATTCAGTCGTGACATTTTCTGCAACGCCTTTATTAGCTGCCATTTCCTGATGCCATGCCAAAACATCTCTTAGCCACTCTATTTTACGCTCATGGCTTTCTTTTTGTGATACAGCACCTTCTTTGTATTTCCAATGGGCTGCCACCCCCATTTCTGCCAAATCATGCATATGGAAAGTTCTGATTTGTACTTCAAAAACTCTTCCTTCTGGACCCTCTACTGCAGTATGGAGCGACTGATAACCATTAGATTTTGGGTTAATAATGTAATCATCAAACTCTGCTGGAATTTGCTTCCACAAAGTATGAACCATGCCTAACACTTCGTAACATTGTGCTTCAGTATCTACCAGAATACGAACTGCTGTTGCATCATATATCTCGTCTAATGATACATTTTTGCGCTTCATCTTTTTATAAATACTATGGATATGTTTTGAGCGACCATAAACGGCAAAGTGACGAGCTCCTGTTGCTCGAATCTGATGCTCAATCTGTTCGACAATGCGATTGACAAAGCTGTCTCTTTCCAATCGTTTAGCCTTCAATCCCTTGGCAATCGCCTTATATTCTTCTGGGTGCAAATACCGGAAAGCCAAGTCTTCCATTTCCCATTTGATTGCCCCTATTCCCAAGCGGTTAGCTAGAGGTGCGTAAATTTCCATGGCTTCGGTTGCCAATTGCTTACGTACCGTTTCAGACAGATGCCCTGCCGTTCTTAAAATACATAAGCACTCCGCCAGTTTGATTAAAACAACTCGCACATCATCAACCATCGCAAGGAGCATTTTACGAATATTATCGATTTGATTTTTGTTTTGCGGGTATTTATTTAAAGCCTGGAAATTGTTCATGGCACTCATTTTTTCTATGCCTTTGACCAATTTGGCAATATTGTGCCCCAATTGCTCTTCAACATCGTCAATGGATAAATCCGCATAATGAACATTTTCAAAAATAATAGCTGCGGCCAGAGTTTCCTGATCTACTTCCAGGTCAGCAAGCAAATCAGCCATTGATAAACCTTGTTGTAAACAGGTTTGTCCTGTTTCAGTAGCATGATCCTGACCGGCCAATTGACTTAAAGTACAGGCATTTCTTACGAGCTCGAGATTATCCAAATATCCTTTTGAACCGAGATGATGTAACCACATCTCTACGTCAATACTGCCATCCGGCGTCAACGGAGTCGTATCTTTTACTCTTACCATACTTATTATCCTTTTTGAAACAAGGCTATAGACTCGACATGCGCTGTATGAGGAAACATATCCATTACCCCAGCCGTTATCAAAACGTAACCTTTTTGATTAACCAATATATCTGTATCTCGAGCTAATGTTATCGGGTTACAGGATACATATACTATGCGCTCGGGATCAATTGCATCAATTTGTTTTACAATTTCAAGCGCACCAGACCGGGGAGGATCGATTAAAACCTTGCTAAAAGACGTATTAACCAGATTCCTAACTTCCATCACATCATCAAGATTAGCAGCATAAAAATCCACATTTGTAATATGATTAGACTTGGCATTCATATAGGCTCTTTCAACCATGTTCTTATTGCCTTCGATACCGATAACTCGAGAGCAATGTTTAGCCATGGGAAGCGAAAAATTACCCAGTCCACAAAATAAGTCTAGCACGATATCAGAATTTTTTAATTCCATTAACTGGATTGCCTGCGTTACCATCTTTCTGTTTAACTCGGCATTTACCTGAGTAAAGTCGTTAGGATGAAATTGAAAGGTAATTTGATAATCTGGCAGCTCATAACTCAAATAATCATGCGTATTTGAAGGATAAAAACAAAAAACTGAATCAGGTCCACCTGGCTGCAGGAATACCTTGTATTGGAATTGTTGAGCAAACTCCTGAATGTTTAATTCATCTTGTTCTGTTAATGGAGATAGATTTCGGAAAATCAGTGCTACTTCATTATCACCTGCAGCCACTTCAATTTGTGCGATACAATGCTTATCCTCCATTGTATCGATTAATTTCCTCAAATGAACAATATCAGCATCTATTTTTGAATTAAGAATGGGACATTGATTTATCTCTGTGATAAACCTTGGATTATTCCTCTCTCTAAATCCAATCAGGGCGGTTTGTTTTTTTTCTACAAAGCGGGTACTTAAACGAGCTTTATTTCTATAGTTCCAATGATGGCTTGTTAAAGGCGACAGTACTGTTTGAGGTTCAGTATGGCCATACCGTGATAGTAAGTCGAAAAGATGGGATTGTTTAAAACGAATTTGTTCCTCGGCACTCATATGTTGCAAAGAACAACCTCCGCACATCTGATAATGAGGGCATTTTGGTTCAACTCTTAGAGTTGAGGGTTCGACAATCGATAATAATTTACCTTCATCAAAATCCTTTTTTACCCGTGTATACTGAAATTCAACCACTTCACCGGGTAGCGCTCCCTGAATAAAAGTCGCCTTGCCATCAATTCGTGCTATCCCCTTCCCATCATGGCTTAAATTCACAATCTGTGCGGTTTGTGGGGTAAGATTTAATTTTGGCTTAACTTTTCTCATGAAATGATTCTCAAATAATTATCAATTATAAAAATCTCATGCTACATTTTTAAAATGTTGTATGGATATAAAAAACAAAAAATGCCCGAATAAAGGGCCAAATAATCAAGGGAATGCATAATGTTGAAGAATATCACACCAGCTTTGTCTTTGTCATTGTTAATAACCCATAACATCTGTGCCAATGAACCATCTTCTATCAAGACAATATCTCAACCAACAACCATTCAATTTTTAGAAAAATTTGGCGCAGGCTTTGCCAATCTGGAACATAAAAATCTGGGGGATAGGGTTCAACTTTATTTGCCAGGACATGACAGCAAGACTGGGATTGTAAAACTGACATTACCCAACGGGAGTAAACTAAGCTATGGCGAGATCGTAATGTATGGTGGTGATATGTTTGGAAATCCAGCAAAACCCATATCCAATTGCTCTGAGAAAAACAGGTTAGCTTGTTTCCAGGCGCAGTTTGACGCTATGGGGACTTTGGGTAACAAGCAAGACAAACGTTGCTCTAACCCTCTTAATCAGATAACCCATCTTGATCGGTTTTTTACCAATTTGGCTGAAGAGATCGAAAAATCAAAACAAAACGGAACAAATGATTGGGATTATTATAAGCAGCACGACTCGGCTATTAGCAAGGAATTAAACAAACTGACTTGCGGTGGAAGTATAATCAGTGGTTTTATACCCTTTGGCAATTATATTAAATTAGCTGAAGTCAACTATGATCACTTTGTTCCCGATTCACTTGTAGCCTATAAAACAGGCCATAGATTTGCTTTGGAAACAGCATTAAAAGCTTATGAGAAGAAGCAGCAGGGACTTATCGATGAAGCTCACAAACTCCTTGAATTAGCCTATGCTCAAAATGCCTTTGCAAATCATTACTTAACTGATTCTTTTTCTGCAGGACACATGCGTACTCCAAGAAGAGCCATAGGACATGATATATTACTGCCTTCTGTTTTAAATCTTCTTATCGCCAATTTGATGCATAATGAAGACAATCAACATGGGTTAAATGTAGTGAACCATGAAGGAATAAGTTGGCTTGCTTATGGAGATGGCTATTTATATAAGCCTGAAGCTGAATTACAAAGAATGGTCATTCTGGATGCCATGCAACGTTCCGCAGACAGCATCCATAGTACTTTTATGAATGGAGTAATTCCTGAATACTACCCAGAGATGGATGTATTTCCCGACTACTCAAAAATTGAACAGATAAATGATACAGCTCCATTATTTAAAGTTGAAAACGGCGTTTTGCTTAAACGAGTTAATAATAAGGATCACTATGATCATCATTGGACAAAATACTGGAGCGGGCTTGTGACTTTAATAGAGTTTCAGGTTAATAAAATTTAAACGTTCTAACTTCCATAAAACAGGCATTATGAAGAAAAATATTATTATGTTCATTGTATCATGCGCCATGTTTATGGAGGCTATTGATACAACTATTCTCAACACCGCAATCCCTGTGATGGCTCATAGTTTAGAGGTCAATCCCATTGATCTCAAACTCGCGCTCATTAGCTATCTTTTAAGCTTGGCAATCTTTATTCCTATAAGTGGATGGATTGCTGATAAATATGGTGTAAAAAAAGTATTTATAGCAGCTATCGGTGTCTTTACCTTAAGTTCGTTATGGTGTGGATTCACTCAAAGTCTTTGGGAGTTAGTATTGGCTAGAATTATACAAGGTTTAGGCGGCTCACTAACTGTGCCTGTTGGACGTTTAATTATTCTGAGAACTTGTGAACGCCACGAATTAATCACAAAGATGAGTATAGTCGTCATGATTGCCTCTCTAGGCATGCTACTTGGTCCCTTACTGGGCGGTATTATTACCGATTATTTTTCATGGCGCTGGATATTTTGGGTTAATATCCCTGTTGGTATAATCGCTATGCTTTTATCTCATAAACTGCTTCCAACTATCCTGCCCAGATCCGTCCCACCTTTGGATAAATCAGGATTTATAATGTTTGGAGCCGGCCTGGCCTTCTTAACTTTAGGTTTGTCTCTGTTTAGTGAGACTAAAACGGATATCAGCTACTCTGTTTCAATTATCCTTTTATCTGCCTTACTGTTAATTGGATATACCAGACATTCTCGTAACAAGAGTAATCCTATAATAAAAGTTACTTTATTAAATATAAGAACATTTCGTATTGCGGTATTTGGAAATTTATTAACTCGTTTAAGTTTCGGGGGAATCCCCTTTTTATTGCCATTACTCTTCCAAATTATTTTAGAATATTCTCCCCAGTTGTCAGGATTGTTACTAACACCAGTAGCATTGGGTGTGTTCCTGGTGAAGCCATTATCATTCTCTATCTTACGAAAATTAGGCTATAAAAAATTACTCATTTTAAATACAGTTTTAGTCTGTTTTTCTCTCTGGTCCTTTGCCACAATAAATCAAAGCACTTCTGTCATCTACATTGGTTTTTTAACATTTCTTTATGGATTTTTCATTGCTCTGCAATACACAGGGATGAATTCCCTTGCGTATGCGAATATTGACGATAATGATATGAGTTATGCGACAAGTATTATGAGCACAGTTCAACAGTTATCCCAAAGTTTTGGAGTAGCAATTTCTGCCCTACTGGTCAGTTTATTCACTTTTCAGGTTTCGCAGCATTTTGTTTTAACAGTCAAGATTTTTCATCTAACCTTTTTTGCTTTAGGGATACTTACGATTCTTTCAGGATTGATATTTACCAGCTTAAAAAAAGAGGATGGAAAAGAGCTGATTGAGTCACCCACCTAGGTCCATCTCAGTTGTATCTTGTAAGCCAGACACCTTGATGACCAAGACAATGCATGTCAATACAGTATCTGGTCATTCAAGGAAAAATTAATGCTTAAGGAAATTAATTAAATCCAAAGACGATTTAACAACTAACCAGCACAGACAACAAACCAGGTGCATCACTTTCAAGTGACTCCTTTAACCTGGAAAGATTTCTTTTGCACATGGTGAAATTCACATCTTTTGCAAACATAGTCTGAGCCGTTGGTAAAACATTCTCTAAACCAAAGATTATTTCAATAAAGTTATTGATATGAGCCTTGATCTGATTCCAAATTCCTGGGGCTGACTCCAAAGAAGGTTTATAGCTGTATATAATATCAGTACACTTATCAGCGAGTAGATATTGGTTTATTGGTGCATGAGGAAATCTCAACCTGGAATCTTCTTCCAGGATGACTCCTAGATCATGAAGAAAACCTTCAGCTGCTTCAATAACCGGTTTTTCAAGTCTTGATCGATTGGCATTTAAAATTTGTCCAACACGTAAGTGTAACTGACTTACTGCTTTATGCACTTCACTTTCATCTCGCAATTCATCAGTTACTTCAACAAACAGCCTTTCTCCCTCATCTACTATTTTTCTAAACCATCTAGGCATATTAATGCTCCACAATTAAATAAATTGAACAATTATACAGCATAAAATCATTCATTATCAATCATTTCCACATCAAATTAAGAACAAGTGCTCATTTATACGAGTTATTTTTTAATAAACCCATTTTATTTAGAACTTAAATATTGAGAAATAATTTCTGCGACAGGGGCAGGCTCATCCATGTGCACATGATGCCCTCCCTGTACTCTATGAATAGTTAAATTTTTTATTGCTTGGGAACGACCTTTAAAAACAGAGTCCGGATAAGATACACCTTGGCTAGCGAGAATAAGACAAACTGGCACGTCAATAGCACGAAACATAGCTCGAATTTCATCTTCATGGGGAATAGTCGAGCTAATACAACGTAATCGGGGATCAAATGTCCAAACCCAACCTTCTTTATCTTGTTTTGTGCCTCTTTGAACTAAAGCTTGAGCTGCTTGATAGCTTATATTACCAATATTCATACGGTCTTTTATCGCAGCATCCCGACTTGCAAATACAGTTCTTGGTTGTTTCCCAGATATTAAATAGCTCTCGATATTTAAGGGTAAATAAGCCATACTGTTCTCAATAATATGGACCGTTGGCCCTAAAATATCTAAAAATACCAGTTTATTGACTTGTTTAGGCTGAGCAATGGCTAGAACAGTTGCCAAAAAAGAACCTAATGAATGAGCAATAATATCAAAACTCTTCCATCCCAATGCCTTAATAACATGGCACATGAGAAAAGCATCATTTTTCCAATGAGGAACAACACCCTCAGGATAGTGACTTGACAGTCCAGTTCCAGGATAATCTACTGCAACCAGTTGCCTGTCTGGTAATAAAGGCGCTAGCAAATCAAAACTGGCCGCGTTATCCATTTTACCATGCAAACACAATACTGGATTGGGGTTTTCTGAATTCCAAATTTTAAGAGCAATAGTAAAACCCGGGATTTTAACTTGTCTTTCTTGGTAAGATGTCAAGATAGATACCTTCTTAAAACTCTTCAGTTGTGGCAAATATTTAAGAGATTTATATACTAATGAGTAGGAGGAGTAAGAGTCAATGAAGAGAATAATATTTTAAATTTCTTGATGACTTTGATGAATGGCAGATCCAAAATTACCATGCTAATATAATTTAAGTGTAGTAAGGAAAAATAACAAAAGATTAAGATTCACAATGCTGTATCCGAGAGAGACAAGGAGAGTATTTTGAGTTTATTGCTAACAAGCCCGGCATTTGAACATAACGATTTTATTCCTGATGAATTTACTTGCCATGGATTGGATCGCCCTCCACCGCTTGAGTGGGAAAACGCCCCGCCAAATACCCAATCCTATGTATTAATTATGGATGATCCGGATGCGTTAGGAGGATTATGGTTTCACTGGGTTTTATTCAACATACCGGCAAGTTATAACGAACTGGATGCAGCTATAGATGTACCCGACTCAGCGATAAGCATTAAGAATAGTTGGGGCAAAACAGGTTACGGCGGACCATGTCCACCAAGCGGAACACATCGATATTATTTTAGGTTATATGCTTTGGATACTTTTTTATCTCTGGATGAAAAAGCAACAAAGAAAGACGTTGAATATGCTATGCAAGGCCATATTCTTGAGACAAGTGAGCTCATTTGTAAATATACTAAAATCTAATCCCTCTTGAGATTAGAAGAGAACAATGATTCCTAATATACAGCATAACCCTATTTTTTGGGGAACAAAAAATATACCAGCCAAGGGTATTTTTTTATTTTTTGTTATGATAATCATTGCTTAATGTCTTAAACAGAACCCTATCTTCTATTCACTTGTTTCCATTTTTCTGCATACATTTCATTCATAGTTCTTATCTTAGAAAAGTCCCATAACCTGTTTAAAGGATCAGACTGATCAACAAACAAACTTAGAGGTTCACCTTGATTATATATAGGA
Source organism: Legionella pneumophila subsp. fraseri (assembly GCF_000586315.1). GTDB lineage: Bacteria > Pseudomonadota > Gammaproteobacteria > Legionellales > Legionellaceae > Legionella > Legionella pneumophila_B. The sequence continues at coordinate 312,803 of NZ_JFIM01000001.1, forward strand.
TTTTTAACGGCTGAGCTAGAGGCTGCTGGATAATAGAAGAAGACCAGAGAATTTCTTACATCTTTTTTCTTTGCCTCAACTACCTGATGCCAAGGACTAACAATTTTTCCATCAGTCCAAGCTGATAAAAAATCTCCAAAATTAACTATAAGGCAATCATCCGTTTCAGGGATTATGTTTTGAAAGTTGCCCTCATTATCTCTATATTGGTATCCATCTGCATCTGCATATACCAAAGTAATCAGGTTCCAATCTGTGTGAAGCGAATTTGCTCCTGTATTAGGAGGATCAAATTCTGTCTTTTTGTAATACCTGAAGCTTCGTAACAACGATTGAAAATCTGAAGATTCATCAATCGGTAAAACAGTTTTTCCATTGAAGAGGATGATTTCAATTAACCTGGATAATTTTTTTGCTGTATTGGCAAAATCTTTTATCAATCCATTAATATCATCTGGGTTGATATAACCATGATCAGGATAGATATTGGGAGCAACTAATGATAAATTTGAGGCATCTGAATCCGGGATTTCATTATCAGGCCACCCAAACGAATAAGATTCTTTTTTTTCAAACACATCAACAAGACCACTTTCTACACCCAGGGGAAAATAGCCTCTGGTTGCACCACCGCCGGAAATTTGTCCGGAAATATCTATTTTGGTTTTAAAATCCAAATTGTAAAATGTATCCAGATTAGATAAAACCTTCTCTAATCTTCTGAAATTCACCGGCGAATTTTTTAGAATAAAAGTACCAGTCTGGAAAGCCTTTTCAAGATTTTCCAAGCACTTAACCGGATCATTTAAGTCAACAGTGATTACAGGCTTATTATTTTTCATCTTTCTCGTTATTTCCTATAAAGAACTATAAGTTTATATTTAATTTTTAAACTATGAGTAGCTATTAATGCACAATACTGTCTTAAGGAACAAAGACAGATTTTTCCTCAAATGTTTGCTTGTCATCTTGATTTGAGAAAAATTGAAGACCCGTCCTCAATTTTGATTTAGGCTCTGTAATTAATTTGTATTGTTACAGAACCTTGTTATCAGGTATTGCAGCAAACACCGCTTGCTCAAGTCTATGAAGCTGTAAAATATTGCATTCCCCTTTTTTCTTAATGCTTAGGTATTGTTCAAATACCTTATCAATTATTTCCTCCGTAGATTGAGCATTAAGTATTTTATTAATTAGATAATTCCTATAATTATCATTAGTTATATGCCTAATATTATAGAGAATTTGAATTTGATATATATCCACACCATATCGTCCCATTCCTTCAGCCCATTCTTGCTCAATCGCTGCCTGAAGCAAAGTATGCAAAAGGATTTCTGCGTCACTGGCATATCGTCCTTGTAATACCCATGCTGAGCCCAGCAAAACTCGACCCAGCATCACTTCAAATTCAATTGGAACTTCCCCTAATTGTTTTTTTATTTTTTCAAGAATACTTTGTACACTGTAATGTGGCTCACCGACAACCTTATAACCTAATTGGTGTATATCATGATTTGTAATAGTAGCCACCATCCCGCTATACCCAAACTGGAATTCCTTTGGTGTCTTAACCTCTCTAATAATGCTTGACACAGCATCACCGTTATAAGCTTCAATATTGCGTGGCTTTCCTTGATACACTAATCTATCGGCTTTCGTTTTGGAAACTATTCGTGTGAGACGTTCATTTTGAACTTCCGAGATATTTTTTGTGCTACCAGATGTTTGATTACCATCACCATAGCTATCTTCATGCGATAACATTAAAGTTTTAAATTCAACTTTCAGGTTTGAATCAGTGTCCTTTATCGCTTTAACAATGCGCTTTATAAAATCAGGCTTATTGCGTAAACCAAATCCTGAACCAATATTTTCCACTGATGCAGCAGGACAACACATATTAATACCAATACGAATTTTATGATGAAACTCTTTGGGCACCATTCTTTTTAACATGAGAATAGCAAGCTTTGTTGTTTCTTCTAATTTATTGCCATTTTCACCATAAAAAAAGTCGAAATCTTCTTGCTTGGAAAATTCATTAGGGATAGCCAACTGAAAAACAAACTCTTTAGCTTTCTCTAATTCCTGACGACTAAATTGCAAACGATAAAAGCTTTTTGTTGCGTCTGAATGATGAAGTGTTTGTTCCAAAGATGCTAACGGAGTGCTCATAAACCGGCTATTGAAAATTTCTGCGATTACAATCATTTCACTATAAACTGTGCTTTTGAAAAACCCATTCAACCAATATTGACGGGCGCCAGGCCCGCTTCCTCTTACCATCGGCGCTGTTGAAACATGAGACATTAACTCCGATTGTTGATTGGATAAAAGATTTAAATCAATTAATTCAGGTTTGTATTCTCTTGAGGGTTTTCCGAAAATCGAAACATCGTCAAGCAACGCCCAAGATTGAAGTTCTGCCGTTTTAAAATTTGCATGAAAAACATCAACAACTTGAGTGTGTTGTTGATGTCCTTTAATTAGAATATGAAGCTGCTGCTTTTCGTAAATAGCTGGCACCACAGAAAAACAATCTCCTCTCAATGGGGAACTTGTTTTTATCACAGCCAATATTGGCTGCCTGTTTAAACCAGCTTCAAAACCATCTGGCTTTTTAAAAAAAGATTCATCTAAAGTTAAATAAATATTTTTTTTATCTGTTGACAGCTTCTGTGGAGCATTTCTATTTAATTCAACACTAAAGACAGGTTCTTCTTTAAAGTAAGAGGTAGGATCATAGTTGAATATTTCGGGATAATTTTTTGTTAATAATCCCAATATTTTATTGGTTGAACGTCCATTAAAAAAATTTGCCTCAGCATGCCTCTGCCAAGGAGTAAAGGCTCTAAGCGGTTGCTGTGCGGCCTTATCCGGCAATAAATCGTCATAAATAGCAGTCCATCTAAGTATTAATTGAGAAGTAACGTGGCCTGAACCATCTATGTGCAGAAGATATTTGCGAAACTTTGTATCAAAACAAATGGAAAGCCCGTCTTCTTTTGAGTCATCTTTTAATAATATAACCCATGATGATTTTCGTTCATCGCTGCCTTTAACAGGCGCAGTTCGATAAACAATGTTGTCTGGATCAAGTTGCCCCCCATCATTAATTGGGAAAACGGGCGCTCCGAGTTTGACATAAATGGGATGGAAAGTTTCATATGTTTCTCTTTGAACACGACTTAGACCCAGGTTAGATTGTACAGCACGGCGTATTTTTTCCATCATATTATTAAATTTATGCAATTTCTCAGACTTTCCCTCTTCTCCTTTAGATATACTACAAATAAGTGCTTGCAAGGATTTGGCACAAAATTCAACTTTTTGCTCTCTTTGTATCGCATCAGAAGGTGGAACAACTCGACTAAGGTGAAAATTTTCATTCTTAAGATTACCTATCAGATACTCAGTGGCGCGCTCATAAAAAATATGCGATACACCTTTGACTCTCCTGATTTCATCTGCCGAAAGATTTCTAAAAATAGCATTTGCAATATTTGACTTATCTAATATCATTTTTTCTTTCATTTACAACATTCTCTTTTTTAATGCATTATCGTAATTTCATTTCACCCTTGATTGTTCTTGCATATTTTGTTCAATTTGAAACTAATACTCTAAAATTTTATAAATTATGCTCATAGCAAAAAAAATCAGGCCTTGTTGTATTCGGATATCTCTCAAACCGCATTTATAGACAAATGTGATTAAGCTATTTTTATTTGAGGATTATTCCCTACTTGTTCGTAATGCTTTACGTTGAGACTAGAAGCGATTGTGCTATCCAATCTGGGAAAAGAATTTGGAGTTCGGCCTTATTCTGCATTTAAATACTCTCTTGTTTAAAAACATAAAGAATACTTAAAGCAACATTCAGAGAATATCCGTAAAATCACGGATAAAATGGTTATTTATCTTGTAATGATGCCGTTCAATTGAATAATCAACTCAGCTTTATTATCACATTCCAATTTTGTTTTTAATTGATTAACATGGGTTTCAACAGTTCTTGTTGATAATTGGAGTATTTTCCCAATTTCTTTATAACTCATTCCTTGCAACAAGAGTTTTGCACAATCCTTTTGCCGAGGAGAAAGAAGGGATTTTTTTAGTTCTTTATTGATTTTGTTGCGGTGACAACAACTGGCATTATAGGGGAGTATTATTTTATTTTTTTCGAATTGACTTATTATTGAATTAAATTGATCTTTAAAATAAAGACTATATTGCTCCAGTACATCCAAGTTATTGAGATAAAAGTTATTGACAATACTTGTATTATCACGTCTGCTTGCAAAACAAAAATACTCTATAGAATCATGGTTTATTTTAGCAATAGATATTCCATTGGCCATGTCGAAATTTATTGCGGCATCCTGGAGCATCAAAGGACAGTCATCTAGTAGCCATAAATAATAATTCAGCGGTTTTTTTAAATAGGATTCTGGAGCAGTCAGCGTTTCCAGATAGTTCATTTTAAAATAATGCTCAGTCCATTTTTGGTCTGTAGAGAGTCTAATGACAGTGCTATCAAAATAGATTCGATAATAATTAAAGACTGTCATACCATGTTTTGCGAGCAAAGGTTGCATGATGTTTTTTATATCTTCACACGTAGTCAAGGCAAGGTGATTTTCCATATGCCTTAAAACATTTGATGAATTAGGCATTAGCTCTCTCTTCAAACTCATGGGCAAATAATCTTGCGTAGATTTTCAGATCTGGATTCAGCATTTTTGGGAAAGCCATGTAAATTGCTCCATTGCTTCTTCAGATGTTAAATTTTCGTTCCCTAAAACTTCTTCAACTTTGAATATGTTTATACATGTGAGGATAGGATTAATCAAAAATAACTGTCCAGAAAGTCATAATTCTTTTCAAGACAGTTGACATAGTGAACACAACGAAATCCAACGTCTGATTTTAAATCATTTAAGACAATTCATTGGGTAATGAATCAAGAAATTCAGTCACTTCTTTTGGGGTAAGTTCATAAAACTGCCCTCTGGATAAAAACCTGGGCATAGCAAGCATGCCGTAACGGATTCTTATTAATCGACTAACCTCAACGCCTTGAGACTCCCACAAACGACGTACTTCTCTATTTCTTCCTTCATTAAGGGTCACATGATACCAGGAATTAGTTCCTTCTCCTCCACGAAACTGGATTTTGGTAAATTTTGCCAAACCGTCATCCAACATAAACCCTTTCAATAAGTTATTTAAAGCTTCCTGGCTGACTTGACCATGAACTCGTACGGCATACTCTCTTTCCAAACCATATTTTGGATGCATGAGTTGATTGGCCAATTCGCCATTATTAGTAAAAATGAGTAAGCCGGAAGTATTTAAATCCAGACGCCCCACTTGCACCCAACGCCCCTGTCTAAGATGCGGTAAGTTATCAAATACTGTTTTTTCAAATTTTGGATCATGTCGACTGGATACTTCACCGACGGGTTTATGGTAAAGAAGAACCCGGATGTTTTGTTTGCCTTTTAAAGGGTTGGGAATCAACTTTCCTTTGACGCTAATTTTATCACTAGGGCCAGCGGAATCTCCCAGTTTAGCTGGTTTGCCATTAACCTGCACCCAACCATTATCAATCCACCGCTCCATTTCACGACGAGATCCGAGTCCGGCCTGACTTAATATTTTCTGTAATCTTTCACTGCTCATTTTGCGTACACTCTTCTATAGATTGGGTTGCCTCGTGCAGGGTTAATGTATCCATTATTTCAGGTAAGGGAGGAAGTTCACTTAGGTAATTTAAGTTAAAGTAATTTAAAAATTCTTTTGTCGTCGTATAAACAGCTGGTTTTCCCACTACATCCTTATAGCCTGCTATACGAATCCACTCTCTCTCCATTAACATTTTCATGATCTGACTGTTAACAGCAACTCCTCTAATTTCTTCAATATCAGCGCGCGTAACAGGTTGCTTATAAGCAATTATTGCCAAAGTTTCAAGCAGTGCCCGCGAATACTTTGCTGGCTTCTCGATTTGGAGACGAGCGACCCAGGCAGCATATTTCGATTTCGTTTGTACCTTAAAACCACTTGCAACCTGGACAAGCTCAAAAGCACGAGAAGAATAATCCGCTTTTAAGCTCTCTATTATAGTCTGCAAATCTTCTAATGTTGGTCTTTGCCACTCATCAAAGGTCTCTTGGATTTTTTCTAAAGCAACAGGTTCATTACTGGATAATACCAAAGCTTCAACAATATTTTTCAATTCATTGTCAATCATTTCATGCAGCCTGCAAATGTATAGGTGAAAATGGCTGAGTTTGTGTAATGATCAATAAAGACTGCTTGGCCAATTCAAGAATAGCTAAAAAACTCACAACCAAACCCATCCTGCCCTCTTCCAGGGTATATAATTGACTAAATTCCAAAATTTTTTGATGTTGTAATTGAAACAAAATGCGACTCATTCGCTCACGAACAGACATCAACTCTCGGGATACTTGATGTTTAGAATAATGCTCTTCACGTTTCAGCAAAACTTTCATAGCCTCAACTAAATCAGACAATTCAACTTCAGGATAAACTTTAATTGTTTCAACCTCATTGGGATTAACCTGAATTGTGAAATTATCCCTGTCTTGTCTTGGCAATCCATCCAATAATTCAGCCGCTTGTTTTATTTGCTCATAAGCCTGCAACTGTCTAACCAGAGCCATACGAGGATCTTCTTCTTCCTCCTCTGCATCTGATGTAACCGGCAATAATAAACGAGACTTAATTTCAGCTAACATGGCTGCCATTAATAAATATTCAGCAGCCAATTCCATTCTTCGATTTTCCATAAGTTGGATATACTGTAAATACTGGTTGGTTATACTCGTCATGGGAATATCAAGAATATCAATATTTTGCTTGCGGATTAAATACAGCAATAAATCTAATGGTCCGGTAAAAGAATCCAGTAATACCTCTAATGCATCAGGAGGAATATACAAATCATCTGGAAACTGAGTAATTTCCTTACCATCTATCACCGCTTTCACTACAGGCTCAGGCTGCAAATCCACATTCATTAATAATCAAGCCCCATGACTTCTCTGACCGTATTTAAAGTCTTGTTTCCTTCTTCTCTGGCTGCCTCACTTCCTTCTGCTACAATACGCTTTACTGATCCTAAATCAGCCTCATAATCTGTAATTGCTTCCTGTATTGGTTTAATTTCTTGTTGGATAGCATCGATCACTGGTCTTTTACAGTCGATACAGCCTATCCCAGCGGTTCGACAACCTTTTTGCACCCAATCCTTTATTTCCTCATTAGAATATATTTTGTGGAATTGCCAAACAGGACATTTTTCCGGCTCTCCTGGATCTGTACGTTTAACTCGTGCCGGATCCGTAGGCATAGTCAGAATTTTCTTTTCAACTAAAGCCGGCTCATCTCTTAGCATGATCGTATTATGGTAAGATTTGGACATTTTTTGCCCATCAAGGCCAGGCATTTTTGCAGTCTCTGTCAGCAAAGGGTGTGGTTCGCTTAATATAATTTTGCCACTTCCTTCCAAATATCCCAATAATCGCTCTTTGTCTCCAATCGATAAATTAGGTTGATCCTCTAAAAGTGCCTGCGCTGTTTGAATGGATTCGTGGATGCCATGCTCCTGAAATTGTCTGCGTAATTCGGTATAAATTTTCCCATTCTTTTTACCCATTTTTTTGATGGCTGCAGCAGCCAATTCCTCAAAATTGGGCTCTCTGCCATAAAGGTAGTTAAATCGACGAGCTATTTCTCGAGTTAACTCAATATGAGCTACCTGGTCTTCACCTACTGGAACATAATCAGCATGGTATAAAAGTACATCGGCACTTTGAAGTAAAGGATATCCCAAAAAACCATAGGTCGATAAATCTTTTTCTTTTAATTTCTCCTGTTGATCTTTGTAACTGGGAACGCGCTCCAGCCATCCTAAAGGAGTTATCATGGATAAAAGCAAATGTAATTCAGCATGCTCTGGAACCCAGGATTGAATAAATATCTTGCATAAGCCAGGATTAACCCCACAAGCTAACCAATCAATGATCATATCCCATAGGTGTTTTTCAATAAAATTAGGTTCTTCATATTGTGTTGTCAGGCCATGCCAATCCGCTGCAAAAAAGAAGCAATCGTATTGATGTTGTAATTTTATCCAATTTTTTAAAACACCATGATAATGACCTAAATGCAATCTTCCACTGACCCGCATTCCAGAAACGACTCGCTTATTGGAAGTAAACAATGCTGACATCAATTTCCTCTTCTTGTTATAAATTAATCCACTATTTCAAATACAAAAATCTCTTTATCTCTTGACTTTCTCATCGCATGCTTGTGTGAAACACATTTTATCTAAATTTTATCAAGATTAGAGACATGAGATTCATATCAAGAGCTAACCGGGCAAAATGACCTTCAATTGTGTCAATTGAAGCCTGGTAGGGGTAACACAAAATTCTCTTTCACTAAATACTAACAAAGCCTTGGTTATATTCCATTACCTGAAGGGTTCAGGGTCTCCTTTTCCTTCCCTTATAATTACCGGATAATCTCCGGTTAAATCAACAACTGTAGTGGGCTCATGACCACAATTTCCACCATCAATAATTAAATCAATTTGGTTACCTAATAAATCCTTAATTGCTTCAGGTTCACTTAATGGAGCTTCAGCTCCCGGTAAAATTAAGGTAGTACTCATTAAAGGAGCTTCCAGACACTCCAATAAAGACAAAGTAATCGTGTTATCGGGCACTCTTAAGCCCAAGGTTCTTCGTTTTGGATGAAGCATCAAGCGAGGCACTTCATGTGTAGCATTAAGAATAAAGGTATAAGAGCCTGGAGTGAAAGCCTTCAATAATCTAAAAATTGGATTAGAGACCTTGGCATAAGTGCCTAACTGGGATAGGTCACGACAAACCAGAGTCATATTATGATTCTTATCTAATTGACGTAAGCGACGGATCCGCTCCAAGGCCGACTTATTGCCTAAACTACAGCCCAATGCATAGCCTGAATCCGTCGGGTAAACGATAAGCCCCCCTTCTTCAATGATTGAAACTGCTTTTCTCAACAAGCGTGCTTGAGGGTTATCCGGATGTAAAGCAAAAAACTGACTCATAAAGTCCCCTGTTTAATGTTCCATTCTTGCCAAATAGGCGTGCATATTATTGGTAATTGTCTCTGATGCCCCAGATTTATACAAGATTGAGCGTCACTATGGTAATCTGAACCTGATGAGGCAAGCAAATGAAATCGCTCACACATGCCGGCCATTTCTTGAATTTGTACAGTGGTCATTTCTCCAGAAACGACTTCCATACCAACACCTCCAGCTGCTTTAAATTCCATGATTAACTCACGCAATTTTGAACGCGTCAAACCATATTTAAGTGGATGAGCAATTACAGCCTGCCCACCAGAATGTGATATACATTTGACCGCATCGTGCATGCTAATCCATAAGGTAGGTATATAGGCACACTTGCCTCGCCCGAGGTAATTTTTAAAAGCCGACTTCATATCTTTTGCCTTTCCTTCATTAATCAGTACTTGGGCAAAATGAGGTCGTCCAACCCGTTTGTGGCCAGCCAAATGACATGCTTTTTCATAAGCACTGTCAATACCAATCAAATGCAAGGATTCTCCAATTTTCTCGGCACGCTCTATTCGATTTTTATTTTGATGCGCAATTAACTCTTGTAATTCCGCTGTGTGGTTAATTTGGTAACCAAGTATATGAATGTCATATTTCTTCCAACGAGTACTGAGTTCTATCCCCCTGACTATTTCAATATTTGTATGGATTGCAGCACCATATAAAGCGTCATATCCTGCAACAGTATCATGATCAGTAAGAGATAAGCATTGAACTTGTAAAGTATTCGCTTTTTTTATTAATTCTTCAGGAGTTAGTGCGCCGTCTGAAAAAGAACTATGACAATGAAGATCGATCATAAATTGCAGCTAATTTAAAAAAATCGAAGTATAGCATAATTAACGTGAGTTCGACATAAAAGGCTTTTATGACTTTTATGTCGCTAAACGCACGTTAATTGTTATCAAATCAGGTAAAAATATGAGGTTGTAAAGACTAAACTATCCTTTTCTTTGAACAACTTGCACAACATAGTACTTTTGCACTATTCTTTAAGTATGGTCATTAATCTTTATAAAAACTTTGAGTAGTACATTAAACAGTGAAATAATCAAATTACCACCTCTTAATACCAGGGAAATCGCAAACCTGTGTGGGGTTTTGCATAGTAACTTAAAAATTTTAGAACAGCACTTCAAGGTTTCAATAAAGCTCAAAAACCATAATATGATAATATGTGGCCAATCAGGTGACCATTTTGAAGAGATAAAAAAAGTATTAAAATTATTGTATCCTTTAACTGCCGAACCTATAGATGCTAAAACACTACGAGTCTTAATCAATGAGGATTATCAAACAGCAATGACTCACCATATCAGATTATCCCGAAAATCAATTTCTGCACGTAATAGCAAGCAAGCCGCATATCTGGACTCTATTAATAAACATGATATTACTTTTGCCGTAGGGCCAGCTGGGACTGGTAAAACTTACCTGGCTGTTTCCAAAGCAATAGAATATTTTGAAAAAGGCGAAGTGCAAAGACTTATTTTTGTAAGGCCTGCTGTAGAAGCGGGGGAAAAACTCGGTTTTCTTCCAGGTGATCTAGTAGAAAAAGTCTTACCTTACTTAAGGCCTATTTATGATGCATTGTATGAAATGATAGGCTTTAAAGAAACTCAAAAGCTAATTCAAACTGACATCATTGAAATTCTTCCATTAGCTTTCATGAGGGGCAGGACTTTAAATGAATCTTTTATTATCCTGGATGAGGCTCAAAATACCACCATTATGCAAATGAAAATGTTTCTGACACGCATGGGTTTTGGCTCTAAAACAGTCATTACAGGTGACATTACTCAAGTGGACTTACCTAAAGGCATTGACTCTGGCCTTACGCATGCCATTCAATTATTCAGACATTTTCCTGATATCAGCATTCATACATTTACCAGTCGTGAAGTCGTCAGACATCCTTTGGTTTCAAAAATCGTAGATTGCTATGATAATGAGATAGAAAGGAATAAAAAATGACCCATCACATTGACATACAAAATGCTACAGGGAAATTATTGCCTTTGAATGAAGATGAAATCACCAAGCTGGCATCACTGGCTCTAAGAGATCATAAGCAAGATGCTGAGCTAACAGTTCGTCTGGTTGATATTGAAGAAATGACTTATCTTAACCACACCTATAGAAAGAAGAACAAACCAACCAATGTTCTTGCATTTCCATCCTCCCTACCTGCAAACATTGAACTGGAATGTCCTCTTTTGGGTGATGTCGTTATTTGCCCTGAAGTGTTACTTGCAGAAAGCACTCAATTCAATAAATCGCTACATGAACATTGGTCTTTAATCCTGATTCATGGGGTGTTGCATTTATTAGGGTATGATCATATAAAAGATGAAGAAGCCTCTATTATGCAAATGCTCGAAGCCAAGTTACTGGCTGAATTAGGTTATGCTAATCCATATGAAGTCGAGGAAAATGAACTTGAATAAATTGGAAGATGGTGGGTCGTGGTTTTCTCGTTTAAAACAGTTCTTACAAGGAGAGCCACAAAATCAGGAAGAATTAGTCAGTTTATTAAGAGATGCGCAAATACGCTCCTTGATTAGTTCAGAGACCCTTGCAATGGTTGAAGGAGCTATGCTTTTCTCAAAAATGCGTGTTCGAGATATCATGCTGCCTAAAAATCAAATGGTCTGTATTAATAAAGGCGATGATTTTAAACATATTATATCCATTGTAACTCAAACAGGACATTCACGCTTTCCCGTAACTGGTGAAAATCCTGATGAAATTGTTGGTATTTTGCATGCGAAAGATTTATTAAGATATCAGCCAGAAAACATGGAATCGTTTGATCTATTGGATATCTGCCGCCAAGTAACGTTTGTACCTGAAAGCAGGCGCCTTGATAGTCTGCTTAGCGAGTTTCGAAGTAATAGAAACCACATGGCTATTGTTGTCGATGAATATGGAGAGGTGTCAGGCTTCGTTACCATTGAAGATATCATTGAACAAATAATCGGCGATATAGAAGATGAGTTTGATATTGATGAAGACGCCTATATCAAAGCCCATGAAGGCCACTGCTATATAATTAAAGCTCACACTCCAATAGAAGAATTTAACGAACAGCTCAACGCTGATTTTAGTGATGAAACCTATGATACAATTGGGGGCATAGTATTAAACAAATTCGGTTATTTACCTCAACGAGGTGAAGTAATAACCATAGATGATTTTGAATTCAAAGTTCTTAATGCCGATTCGAGAAGAATAAAGTTATTAGAATGTCTCGATAAAAGAATTTCCGAGAAACCAAATTCTACTGTTGAAGGATAAGTAATTCATGAGCAGCTCTATTCTCATTATTGATGATGACACAGAACTAACAGACTTATTAACCCAATATTTGGAACCTGAAGGTTTCAATGTGGTATGCGTACATGATGGAGAAAATGGTGTTAAAAAAGCTTTGAACCAAGTATTTGATGCCATCATACTGGATGTCATGCTGCCTAAACTTAATGGTTTTGAAGTATTAAAAGCAATAAGAGAGCATTTGGAAACACCTGTATTGATGTTAACTGCTCGTGGCGATGATATCGATCGCATCGTTGGATTAGAAATTGGTGCAGATGATTATTTGCCAAAACCCTGCAATCCACGAGAATTAGTCGCACGTCTGCGAGCTATTTTAAGACGCACTCAAAAAATCCCAACTCCCAAACCAATTATTGAACAGCACAATATCATCGTGGATTGCTCCAAACGGCACGTAACTATGGGAGGGAAATTTCTTGAATTAACTAATGCTGAGTTTAATATTTTGGAAATGTTAATCAAATCACCAGGACAAGCATTTTCCAAAGAGGAACTCACCGAATATGCTCTGGGAAGAAAATACACTGCTTATGACCGCAGTATCGATGTTCACATCAGCAATTTACGAAATAAATTAGGCGATAATCCTCAGGGAGAACCTTTAGTCAAAACTGTCCGGGGTTTTGGATACATGTTTAATGCGTAGCTTGTACTGGAAAATATTTGTTTCTTTCTGGCTTGCCACCATTTTAATTATTTTTACCACGGCGTGGGTTACCAGCCAAATCGCACAAAAATCATCACAACCAGCTCGAGAAGAAATGTTCATGGACAGCTATGCGAACGCAGCTGTTGCAACTTATGAATCAGGCCAACAATCAGCACTTTTAAAATGGCTTGATAAAATAGGACTTTCTCGTCATATGACACTTTATTTACTAACCAGTACTGGCGAAATCATTGGGGCTCAGAAACCACCTGAAAATGTTAAAAAGATTTCAGAAAATTTAATAAATGATGAGCTTCCCAGCGATGGCATATTTAAGACAGGAAAATTGGTTGTCAGTCATGAGATCATATCAACTTCTGGAAAATATTACCGACTAGCAGCTGTCAGTGAAAAACCAATCTCTTATTTTGTGCAAATCCCTTGGGCTGGCCTGACTATACGTTTAACTCTGGCCATATTCATTAGTGGACTTATCTGCTATTTACTCTCACGATATTTAACTCAGCCTTTACGCTCATTAGGCATGGCAGCAAAATCCATCGCTAAAGGCAATTTAAATACTCGTGTTGGTCGCTTCAGAGGTCATAGTAAAGATGAGATTGCCGAGTTAAGCAATGAATTCGATCGTATGGCTGAGCAATTAGAAGCACTTGTTCATTCCAAGGAGCGATTAATACAGGATATTTCGCATGAATTACGTTCTCCATTAGCCCGACTGAAAATCGCCATAGAATTAGGGAAAAAGAAAACCGGGCATTTGGCTGATAATGAATTTGCCCGCATGGAAATCGAAACATCCAGACTTAATGATTTGATAGGTGAAATTCTCGACTTTGCTCGTTTAGAGAAATCGACAACTGAGCTTCATTTATCTCAAACAAATATTGCTGATTTGCTTGCGCAAGTTATAAGTGATGCAAATTATGAATTCAGTCATCATTCTATAAGAATACAAGCTGGAATAATTACACCTTGTGTATTAAACATTGATCAACGCTTAATGCACAGGGCCATTGAAAATATTGTCCGTAATGCATCACACTATTCCCCTCCAGATGAAAAAGTCATTATTTCGTCAAGCTATAATGAAGGCAAAGATCAATTTTATATTGATATTAGTGATAAAGGACCCGGAGTTCCTGAAGATCAACTGGAAAAAATATTTAATCCTTTCTACCGAGTGGATACCTCCAGAACCAAAAAAACAGGTGGTTATGGGTTGGGATTGGCAATTGCAGCCAGAGCTGTAGCTTTACACCAAGGCGAAATTATTGCTAAAAATAGAGAACAAGGTGGTTTGCTCGTTCGTATCATTTTACCTGCTGATGTTATATAAGATCTCTATAATCCAGTTTCCTCCTTTTAACTACCAATAGAATTTTGACTTGTATTTTAAATTATGTAATCCCGTTTACATGCACATAATTATACATTTTGTTCATAATCCCGGTTTACTGGATGAAACCTATATTTTTAAGTAGAATGAACCTAAAAAATAATTGGAATACCATTTTGTGAGCAATGATACAACATTAAATAACGCAAGTAGTTATTTCTTTATATCTGGATTTATAATTTCAAAAATCCAATACATTCCCATTGCCTTGGTTTCTTCCGCTTTGAATCTGATATCACTTTTATTTTATCTGATTGGCTATAGTCTATGGTTTATTGCAAGTCACTTTTATCCCGGTCAAGCTAAAAAGAACCAAGAATGGTACGAGTTTGCTCAATTTAAAGAACAGTATCTTTATGCTGCCGCGCTAGGACTCATAGCCACAACTATCAGTATGATGGCAATCTTTTCTCCGATAATGCTTGTCCTTTCAGGATGGCTGTACTTTGGCAGTAATATTATTTGGACTATTGGTGAATACAACAAATTAAATAATCCGCCCATCTCTGAAGAAAATTTTTCCAAAGACCGTCAAAATGCCTACGTTTCTTATGCTTTATCCATGAGTGTAATAGGATTCATTACAGCTGCCTCAACTACTGCAGCTTTTTTTATTCCAGTAATAACTATACCCTTACTTATCATTACAACTATTATATGTATTGGGGTAGGATCATTAGCACTGGAATATTGGCTCGAATCGAAATTTGGGGACTATCAACCTGATATCTCTATGGATGAAAGCTATAAACAAATGAGCAATAATTTGGGGAAAAAAATTCATTTGGAGCCCAATCCTACCCCAGAACCTTATCATGGAACCAAGCCGCTACACTCAGCGCCGCATGATGTAAAAATAAAAGAACCGTTCTCAGATCCTCAAATGGATTTATCCTCTCATACTTGTAAATCACAGCATTAATTTAGTATATTCTGCACGCCAATGATGAGGGTGATAATGGATAAATTAACTTCGAAAATGATTAGCGAAGCACATAGGGCATTAGTCAATGCTTATGCTCCCTATTCCAAATTTTCAGTAGCAGCCTGTATATGCACTGATAAAAATAACTTTTATACAGGGGTGAATGTAGAAAATATTTCTTATGGGTTAACAACTTGTGCTGAAGTTTCAGCGATTTGTAATATGGTTACTGCAGGTGAGCGAAAAATTAAAAGCGTTGTGGTATTAGCCGCAAATAATTTGCTGTGCTCTCCCTGTGGTGCATGCCGACAAAGGATTCATGAATTTTCTTCCTCTGATACCATGGTACATCTCTGTAATAAAGACACAATATTTCATAGTATTACAATTAATGAATTACTACCCTTAGCTTTTGATTTTAACCCTTAATCGGATGATTTTATGACGACTTCAACATCTACTATCAGTTACCCACATTTAGCAGCAGAATATATTCAAAAATTATATCCATCATTTAAACCAAAAGTGGGTGTAGTATTAGGTTCAGGTCTAGGTCAATTTGCCGAAGAGTTAGAGGATGCTGTATCTATTGAATACGAAAAACTCCCTGGCTTCCCCAAAATTACAGTACAGGGACATGGAGGGAAATTAATTTTAGGATATCATGGATCTACTGCTGTTATTTGCTTGCAAGGCAGAGCTCATACTTACGAAAGCATGGAAAATCATGACGCTGTAAAAACCTATGTAAGAACTTTAAAACTATTAGGTTGCCAGTATTTTATTGCAACAAATGCTTCTGGCTCACTTAGAGAAGACGTTGGACCAGGTGAATTAATGCTAATTACCGATCACATCAACTTTCAACCTGGAAATCCCCTGGTTGGTCCAAATGATGATGAGTTTGGCCCTAGATTTTATCCTTTAGATAATGCTTACGACATTACCATGCGTAATGCATTACTGGATATTGCCAAAAGAAACTCGATTAATCTACACCAAGGGGTTTACATCTCTGTCTTGGGGCCAAACTATGAAACAGCAGCTGAAATTCGTGCCTTTAAATTGCTGGGAGCCGATGCGGTAGGGATGTCTACAGTTCCTGAGGTTCTAGTCGCCAATCATTGTGGTTTACATGTAGCTGTCATTGCTACTATAACAAATTATGCAACCGGTCTCGCAAAAACCAGCCATAGCCATGACTCTGTTGTCAAAATGGCATCTATTGCCGCTGAAAAACTTAATACTTTGATTAAACAGTATATTCTGGAATTATCGTGAGTTTGGATAAACATTTTAATGATATCCTGGGCAAGCTCCTGTCAAACCAGGATATCATACCTATTTCGAATACTCAGTTGATACATTGTATTGATTTGACTTTTTTGGAGACAGACGCTTCCTCTGAAGCATTGTATCAATTACAGAACCAAGCCAGTCAAAATGATGTTGCAGCTATTTGTGTCCTACCCAAACATCTACATGCCTTTAAGCCTGACGCTAAAATTAAATTAGCAACTGTAATCAATTTTCCTCAAGGAAATGATGATTTACTGGCTTCCCTGGCAGATATAGATAATGCCATTCAGCTAGGTGCTAATGAGATAGATTATGTAATACCCTATCAGCATTATTTAAGAGGAAATAAACAAAAAGCGTTAAATCACTGTGATGTTATTATTCAAACCTGCAAAAAACATCAACTAACCTTAAAAATAATTTTAGAAACTGGCGCTTTTCCAGATATGGAGAGCATTTATCAGCTTAGTTCAGAAATCATTGCTCTTGGTGGGCATTTTCTCAAAACCTCAACTGGAAAAATCCCCCAAGGCGCCAGTCTGGCAGCAGTATTTGCTATGGCATGCGCGGTTAAGGATTCATCTTATGCCTCTTCATGTGGCATCAAGGTTTCCGGAGGTATTAAAACGCCTCTTCAAGCTCAACAATATGCTCAATTGGCTGAGTTACTCATGGATAAAGCAATTCATAAAGATTGGTTTCGTATTGGAGCCAGTACTCTGCTTGAGAAATTATTGTCATGAACGCAAAACCAATGTGTTAATATGTCAGTATGCAAACAGGGAGAGGTCTTGCAATGAGATTATGGATAATGCTATTTAACTGCTTTATTGTTACCTTTTTAATAACATTCTCTCACGCAAAAGCGCCAGTAAATAACAATAAATCATCTTATTGCCTCCCTAACCAATCATGCTGGCCAACCTCCAAAGAATGGGAGCAACTAAACAAAAAAATAAATGGCCATTTAATAAAAGCCAGGAACTATCTATCACCTTGCATTGAAGATCCCCAAAGTGATGGTTGTAAAAATACCCTAGAGGAAATAAAAAATCCCTTTTATTTGGAAACACAACCTACCGCAACCCAGTCTACCGGCTGGTTTGAGGCATGGGATTCAGAAATAAGCCCATACATAGTTGCAGCAAAAACAGCGCAGGAAATCGCTCATGCAGTAAAATTTGCTAGAAAACATCATATTAAACTAGTTGTCAAAGGCACCGGTCACGACTATCTTGGAAGATCCAATGCTCCTGATTCTTTATTGATTTGGACGCATCATATGAGAGGAATACAGTTCCAAAATCATTTTGTCCCACAGGGTTGTCCTGCAAACCACAAAAGTGTTCCCGCTGTAACTGCTGAAGCAGGTACAAGGTGGATAGAGGCTTATAAAGAGGTTAGTGTAAATCAGGGACGCTATGTTCAGGGTGGAGGTTGTACTTCCGTCGGGGTTGCTGGTGGGTTTATTCAAGGTGGCGGGTTTGGGAGTTTTTCTAAAAAATATGGAACTGGTGCAGGAGGAGTTTTAGAAGCAGAAGTTATTACCGCTGATGGTTCGATTTTGATCGCTAATGAATGCCAAAACCAGGACTTGTATTGGGCATTGAAAGGAGGTGGCGGTGGAACCTATGGTATCGTAAGTAAAATCACTTTGGAAACGCATGAATTGCCCGCAACATTTGGGGCATTAACAGGAACCATTACAGCAAAAACAGATCAGGATTTTAAAAATCTCATAAATTATTTTATTACTTTTTACAGGGAAAAACTTCATAATGAGCATTGGGGAGAACAAGTCATATTAGGCTCTGATAACAAAATGGAGCTGGCATTGGTTTTTCAAGGGATGAGCAAAACTCAGGTTGATAGATTATGGCAACCATTTAAAACTTGGTTATCCCAAAAACCTGAACATTATCAATTTACAATAAACAGTCTGGTACTACCTGCAAGAAAATTCTGGGATTACGATTATCTAAGCAAAAATCTACCTGATCATATTGTAATTGATAAGCGAAAAAATATCCCTTATCCAGAGTTTTGGTGGGCTGGTAATCAGTCAGAAGTTTCTATCTATTTAACTCACTACCAATCCGGTTATTTGCCCTATACCCTCTTTCAAGAAAAATTTTCGAATACACTATCTAACGCCTTGTTTGAAGCATCTCGCCTGACCAAACTGTCTTTGCATTTCAACAAAGGCTTGTCAGGAGCTTCTCAGCAAGCCATCGAAAGACAAAGAAAAACATCAATGAACCCTTCCGTATTGGATGCAGCAGCCTTGATAACAATAATTGGGGGGCAACAATATGTCTTTCCCAAGTTACCTGGGCACAAACCTGATTTAGATAAAGCAATGTTTTCAGCTAAACAGGCAAAAAAAGCAATGAAGCTAATATCTGATCTGAATCCCGATTCAGGCACTTATGGAAATGAGGCCGATTACAATTTAAAAAATTGGCAAAGGGCTTTATGGGGATCCAATTATGAGAAATTATTACAAATTAAACATCATTATGATCCTGAAAACCTGTTTAATTGCCACCATTGTATTGGAAGTGAATAAAAATTAATTAATAATTTTGAGAATCTCAGTTAGAATAACGAGTCATAGTGAATTAATTAGCATTGGAGTTTAAATTATCATGAAGACTAAAATCATATTTAAATCCATTTCATCATTACTATTGGGTTTGCTACTTGTTAGTTGTAGCAATGAACTTCCTCCCGGCGAATATGATGCAAATGAGATAGGCAAAATTAAAAAGGTTATTCCGGGTGTGATTATTTCCAAACGACCAGTGAATTTACATCGTCAAAACGCTGATGCCAATCTGCATGTAAAAGGTGGTGCTGATTCTAATTTGATAGATGGTGGTTATAATAGAACACATGGTGTCGAATACGTCATCAAGTTAAACTCTGGCACCATTATTTCAGTGGTACAAGCAGAAGACTTGAAATTAAAGAACAAGCAAAAAATTCTGGTAATTTATGGAAGACACACTCGAGTTGTAGCTGATAATGGAAGCGATGTATATTAATTAGCCTGTCTGCTTCAAAATATAGGTTGGTGTTGGATTTTTTCTTCTAAAGCCTGTCTTATGAAGGAATTTTCCGACACCCATAATCTCTTAACATAACAAATTTTCTATTGGGATTGAGAGGATATATTATTTAAATCAATGCTAATCCAACGGCAAACCACATCACTAATCCATAATAACCACTCACTAAAAATGCTTTAAAACACTTTTTAGGTATTCTTGCATAAATTAATTTTTGTTGATAAGTCAATATTCCAGAGGCGATACACCATAACAAATAAAAAAACCATTCTGCGTTCTTATTTATTGCCCATATCAACCATAAAGAATGCAGAAAAATCAGTAACAAGGCAATAATTAATCTATCATAATTTGCAAAATAAATTGCCGTCGATTTGACGCCTATTTTTAGATCATCCGCTTTGTCAGTCATCGCATACATTGTGTCATAAGCGATAATCCAGGAGAAATTAATTAAAAACAATACAATAAAATCGCTATTTAAATTTTTTCCTGAGGCAATGAATGCCATAGGAATACCCATGGAAAAAGCCAAACCTAATATCAGTTGTGGAGCATTCAAAAATCGTTTACAAAATGGGTATAAAAAAGTAATTAGCACGGAAATAACCGCAAAATAAAAACAATTGATTGGAAGTTTTAATAATAAAAGCAATGAGGCACAAAGTAATATAAACAATAAAATAAATGCCTCAGACAAACTAACCTCTCCAGAAGTCAAAGGGCGAAATTGGGTTCGGGCTACGTGCTTGTCAATATGCCTGTCAGCAATATCGTTAATAACACAACCTGCGGAACGCATGAATACTGTACCTAATAAAAAAATCATAAATAAATCAATCGAAGGAAAGCCCTGATTTGCCATCCAGAGTGCGCATGCGGTGGGATACCAAAGTAATAAAATTCCTATTGGTTTATTTAAGCGTAATAATCTGACATAGGCATTCCAGGGAATCATAATAAGTTTTCCAACTCCGGTAACAAGATTTCAACCAAATAAAAAGAACTTTTTTCCTGAAATACTAGCTCCGTAAGCCTAACCCACATCTGCGAGTATTCAGAACGAATGTATTTATTTACCCAATGAAACTCAAGATTTAATTGATCTACTGGATAATAAAGTATTGGTAACCGTCTCACACTGCTTTCATCAAAAATTAAATTCCGTATTGATTCATTTTCCAAACGGTTGAAAAATTCTGGTTTAAGAGCATAACATGATTGTGGAATAACCGATCGTGCGTACCAATAGACAATTCCTTGATTTTTCATAACAATTTCTCGTTGAAAAATACTATTGTCTTGTATACCTAGAAGATACCTATCCCACCAATTTGGAATAGCCCAGTTTTGAGATAAACGTTCCAACTCTGCATTCCCGGTCATTGCTTTTAATTTATCTGTTAAAGAATCTTGGTATTCCAGCCAATCTTTGAGTAACCCTGGCCCCTTGGTATCGGCAATCAGAAAGGATTGATAATTAATAGACATACATAATAATTTGGGAAAAAATTTCATAAGATATTACAAAATTACCTCTTTATGAACAACCATTGCTTATATTTAAGATGAAAACAAAATCATTTTATTTTTGATTTTGTATTAATTAAATTCCCCACCTTAACCCTGCCAAGTCTATTTAAAGTAACCACAACTCTTTCATTAGTTCGCCTATTATCCAAAATAAATTTACCATTACTCATCGCACGATAAGGGATATTGGATATAATAATTCTATTGTTAGAATCCACACCCTTCCAATTAATGTTCCAGGAATTAGAATTCCATTGCCATTGGTGAATCAGCTCAATTTTATTGGATTTTTGGTCGAATTGAGCAAGCACCATCCCCTTGGCCCAATTTTCATTAGAGCCTAAAGGAATAAGATAAATCGGATGCCCCAAATGAATAGCCTGTATTTTAGAGTATTGAACGGCAGTTTTTATATTATTGATTAGGGTTTCTTTCTCATTTTTTTGTATTAGTGAAAAAAATGACCATGAACTTAAAAGCAATAATCCCACAAGCAAGGCTAATGCAAACATCACTTCAAGTAGAGTAAATCCTCTTATTTTCATGAATTGAGATCGCATGCCATCTATAAGATTTTATGATGAAGATAAGATGCAATTCTAATAGCAATCACTTTTGGTGATATGGCTGCGGCATAAGCTAAAATTTTATTTCTTAGTCCCGGAATAATATACAACTTTCCTTTTTTTAACCCTTTATAGGCAATTTTAGCGACCTTTTCCGGGGTCATCATTCCAATGTATCCCCTCTCCAACATAGAGCTTTCCATACCAGACGCATGAAAAAAATTGGTTTTTGTTGCTCCGGGACAAAGAATAGACATAGATACCTTAGTGCCTTTAAGCTCATAGGCAATAGCATGAGAGAGCGTAGCCACATACGCTTTACTTGCATAGTAGGCTGCCATAAAAGGGCCCGGTTGAAATGCTGCTGTTGAAGACACCTGTAAAATACTGCCTTCATTTCGAGCTACAAAATCATGAAGGTAACATAGTGTTAACTCACTTAAGGAAACCATGTTTATGTGCATTAAATCATCGAGCTTGTTCATGTCCATCTCAACAAATGAGCCCATATAGCCTATGCCTGCATTATTCACCAGACAATTGACTTCTACGCCCTGCTCCTTTAAATCAGTATACAACTTTAGTGCGCTTCCTGGTTTACTTAAGTCATGTACTTTATATTCAGCTTTAACTTGATATTGTGCATTTAATTGCTTTGAAATTTGTTCCAGCTGTTCAGAATCTCTACCAACAAGTATTAAATCATGGCCATGTGATGCAAACTCATGTGCCAAGGCCAAACCTATACCTCTCGAGGCCCCCGTTACTAAGGTCATCATGATGCACTCCTCCTTTTGCTGTTTGCACAGGCTCCATTTTGTTACGTAAACCATCCAATAATTTAGATGCATCAGCATGCTTTTCCTGCTTAAACAAACTCAAGATCCGTATACATTGAGGAAGACTTAAATCCCATTTACCAAAATAGTTTGCTTTTAAAAGATTAATGTCACTATACAATAAGTGCCTAACCTCTTTTAATAGATCATAAATTTGTTGACATGATCCTTCTTTAAGCTCTTTTATCAATTTAACAATAATATGAATAATGACATGAGCATCACCTGAAATTTTGTTAAAGTGCTCAAGACAATCAAAAGGAGAATGTATATTCAGTGAGTGACGCGCACGATCTAATAGATTCTTATCAATTTTACTTGTTAATAAATCAGTAGATAGTTTTAAAAAAATTGGGTAGAGCGCCAATAAGACATCATGGTTTCCATTTTCAAATTCTGGACTGTGATTATGATGCTGGCAGACTGCATTACCAAAAAAAGTTAACGTGTTGCTTTCATTAGAAATTGTTTTATCCTTTTCAGGATTAGAGGGTAGAGACGTATTAAAATATAGTTTTCTAAGCTCCAGAGATTGTTTCATTAAAGCAGTGCGGTTAGGCAAGGTAGATTGCACGATTAGATTATTAACAACATTAAACCATTGCTCATCTCCCCTGTAACAACAGTAAGCTAGCAAATCTCCCAAAGAACTGAAAGTGGAGTACATCATTTCCTTATTAACATAGCTGTTGTTTTTTTTAGTATATCTTACATTAAGATAATCCAGAGTTGACCGATAACCATTTTGGATCAATTCCTCCTGACTCTGTCTTTCTACGTTAAACCCTGTTGTAGATACTTTCCCTGTTTCAGGGATTATCGTTTGCAGAGCATATTGTCTTAATTTAAGGCGATCTCTTTCCCATCCACTTGCAGGATCACTGACTCCAGTCAGTAAGCTATAAATCCAGTTGAGTATAAAATTCTCTCGATAAACCTTGTCCATTATTCTATCAATAACATTTCTTTCAATCCCATTATCAAATTGAACTGCCAATACTTTTAAATTATTACCAAACTCAGACTCCAGCAGCGTTGAATGGTCATCAAAAAAAACCTCAGTTGGAAAATTACTTAATATTCCTCCGTCATTATGCTCCTCACCATCCAGTAGGGTATCTCTATATAGGATCGGAAAGCTCGCAGAAATTTTAACTGCTTCACTGACTTCCAATAATGGATAATGATTTGCTGACAAATAAATAGTTTTTCCTGAGCGTTTATTGGTTGCGGTAACAATTAATTCTTTACCTATTCCACAATCAGGGAATTGCTCTCTTAAAGACGCTAAAGTACTAAAAGTTATTTTCCCCTTTGGATATGGAATTTTATATTTGTTTACTATTTGCCTTACTTTATTTACGATAGCATAATCCAAAGCGGTTTTTAAAGAATGTGTGTCAGATAACCCATTTCTGTCTATATCAAATTGAACTAAATGCTCTTGTTTAAAATGTTTGAAAAGTTCAGTAATTTCATCAGCAGTATAACCTAGATAGCACATCAAAGACATGATTGCGCCAGCAGAGCTTCCGGCAAATTTGGTTGGCCTCATCCCTGCTTCATTGAGAGCCTTCCAAACTCCAACATGAGCAAAAATTTTTGCCCCACCTCCACAAAAAACCAGATTAGTAATATCTGGCCGTGTCTCTGTGACCAGGATCTCCTTTGATTTGGAACGCTGATAAATTTTGACAGTTTTCGTTTTATAAAGTAATTCCAGATTGTCGTCTGAAGAGCTTATTTTTTTAGTTTCGTTTGCATTACCGAAAAATAGTTTAGATATCCATCTCCAAAGTCTGATATACCAAGGTTTCACACCATTAAAGCGTTGCATTTTTCTGTAGTCATACATGTCTTTATGACGAGCCTCTGGATCAGTTACATCAATAGATTGAGGGTGGGGGCTTTTACAGACAGACTCATAATTAAGATTTTTATAATTGAGCCCAACAAGTTCATCAACCAGTTTATCAGTAATAAATACTCTTTTAACATTACCCAATGGTTCACTTTGGCTATCATTGGGATCTCTATATTTGGTACCTGAAGGGGGTACTAAAAATTGGTTAAATCCAATTAAGATACCCTGCTTTCCATGACACATCTCAATACCAGTCAGCTGATAATTGACAGAAAGTCCCAAATCCGTTATCTTCCAATGTTCAGATTTATTATTAAATAACCAGTTTTTTAAGATACCCCACCAGCTTAAAGCGACCTCCGCAGTGAAACCTCGATATTCATTCACATAAACGCCACTTAAAAAACCATGCTCTTTATCTTTTTGATGAGGCTCAAGCAACCATTCAATAAATAAAGCTCTTTTCGAATCACTCAATCGAGTGAAATCAAAAATCATACGTTCATCATCAAATAAGTAATTCCCTAGTGCGATCTTGTTATCTGGAGCCAACCCATTGATTCTGAGGCGTCCCAAGTAAGCTGATATGATTATTTTTTTTAATAAATCTAAATTCTGAGGATATTTGGTGTCAGATTCCAGCAGCTGACTTATGACGTGCTGTGGGGTCATCAGTAGATCCTTACGTCTGGGTAGTCCATAGAATAAATATCTGAAATAATTTGAGTTATTTTTAAATATTTATTAATCATCTTTATAACAATTATCATAATTTTCTATAGAATAAAATAGGAATGGTACAACTAATTCAAAAATGAACAAAATTATACCATATGTATAATTTTTTAAAAGTATGTCTCATCAAAGATCACGTAATAGGGCGGAAACAACCTCATAGGGATTGCTTGCTTGCGTAATTGGTCTTCCAATAACCAGAAAATCACTTCCTTCTCTGATGGCTTGTTGTGGAGTCATTATTCGCGATTGATCATTTTTTAAATTATTTGGCAGTCTTATGCCAGGAGTGACGGTAATAAAATTCTCGCCACATTTCTGTTTTATAATTTTAACTTCATGTGCGGAGCTTACCACACCATCAAGCCCAGCCTCTCTGGCAAGCATAGCAAGATGAGTTGCTTGCTCAGGCAATGAATTGCTAATACCAACACTGGCCAATTCTCCTTCTTCAAAACTGGTTAGCACAGTGACTGCAATCAACAAAGGCCTGTCTTGACCATAGTTTTTTAAAGATTCCTTCGCAGCTTGCAGCATTTTTAAGCCACCGATGGCATGAACATTTATCATCCATACCCCTAATTCTGCGGCTGAATGGCAAGCTTTAGCAACTGTATTAGGGATATCGTGAAATTTTAAATCCAAAAATACTTTAAACTCTCTTCTTACTAATTCTTTTACAAACTGAGGTCCTAACAGAGTAAAAAGCTCACTCCCAACCTTAAGCGCACAATGACCAGGGTCAAGTTTGTCAACCAACTGTAAAGCGTTATCCTGATTATCAAAATCCAACGCGACGATTAATTTAGATGTCATTTATGCCATGGCCTCTTCATTCATCACAAGTAAAGCATTTCTAACTGCTGCAACTATTTTCAATTGCTCATCTTCTTGTAAGTAAGGGTGCATAGGCAAACTAATAACATGTTGACTTGCTTTTTCGGAGTTTGGAAAATCTCCAAGTTTGTAATTTAAATAACCAAGCGCCTGCTGTTGATGCATAGCTATTGGATAATGAACAGCTGTAGGAATCCCTGAAGCTTGCATTGACTTGGCAAATGCATCTCTATTCTCGACCTCAATAGTATACTGAGCATATACACTCGCATTGTATTGAGGGATATAAGGAATTTTCACTAACTTGGAAAGCATTTGATCATAACGTTTTGCTACTCTTTGTCTCAATAAAATCTCATTAGAAAATATTTTCAGTTTCTCAAGTAGTATTGCTGCCTGGATAGTATCCATTCGACCATTAATCCCTACCCGATGATGGCAATAGCGAGCATTTTGACCATGAACTCTAATTTCAGTTAATTTCCTGGCTAAGATATCATCATTAGTAAAACAAGCTCCCGAATCACCATAACCGCCTAAGGGCTTTGATGGAAAAAAGCTGGTACATCCAATAGTTGCCAGAGAACAAGAATACTTGCCTTTGTAAGTAGCTCCAAAACTCTGAGCTGCATCTTCAATAACAGGAATGCCGTATTTACTTGCAATAGCATTAATCGTATCATAATCCGCACATTGCCCATATAAATCAACTGGCATAATAGCCTTGGTTTTCTTAGTAATCGCTCGTTCTAACTGTTCAGGATCCAAATTATAAGTTAAAGGGTCTATATCAACAAAAACCGGCGTTGCATGACAAAGGCTAATTACTTCAGCTGTTGCAAAAAAACTGAATGGGCTTGTAATCACTTCATCCCCTGGCTGAATATCCAGAGCCATCAAGGCCATTAATAAAGCATCTGTCCCACTTGAATTCACAATCGCATGCTTCACTCCAACAAAAGTGGCTAATTGTTTTTCAAGTTCTGCAATTTCAGGCCCCATAATATATTGGCCGTGATTTAATACCCTTTTAATGCTGTTTAAAATATCATTCTCAATTAAAGAATATTGTGTTTTTAAGTCGATAAATTGCATTATATAATCTCATAATTAGTATATAAATTGTTTAGCTATACCTAAGACCAATACCATGAAGTTAAGGAATAATCTTAATAAAAATATAAAGTTGCAATAAACTGATTTGAACGCAAACTGCCTTGGCAAACGCTGATACGAATCAGATTAAATTTTCCATCCGAATTGTTTTACTTAATTCGCAATGGAAAATTCCAATTGCTATACTAAGCTAGCATACAACTCTTCATTAACTTTCTGAGAGTATGTCTCAGGTTAATCCCCTTCCAACCCATGAATAGGCTTCATTCTACCCCACTGTTTACAACTTGGGCAATGCCAATGTAAATGTTTACCACCAAAACCACAATGACCACATCGATATATGGGCTTATTATCTAAAAATTTACTAGTAATATCATAAAGCATTTGCAGTTTTTCACGTACTTTCCCATGCGCTGATTCCAAATGCCAATATATCAAACGATTTAAACCTCTTATTGATGGGTGTTTGCTTAAATTATCAGCTACAAAGTCAATTGCAATATCCATACCTTTATTTTGTCGCAAATAATCAGCAATAACAAAAATCACAGAGGCTCGCGGATGCTTTTCCAAAGTTTGCTCAAGATAGTGAATGCAATCTGGCATGGAATCCAGCTCTTTATGACAAAAAACTAATGGTTCTATAATTTCAGTTAAAAACTCAGCGTCCTGTTGTGGCACTCGCTTTAAAGATCGAATCGCCTGCTTGTAACGACCCTCTTTCATTTCAATTGTAGCATTCATCAAACTGGCTCGTACTGATTCCGGATCAACATTCATTGCTTGTTTAATACAGTAAATGGCTCTATCCATTGCATTGATTTTAAGTGCTTGACTAGCCATTTCACAATAATAATGAGCTGCTTGATTGTGGAAACTGGCTCCGGTAGAAATTTCCAACTTCTTAATAATATCTAAAGCTTTTTCCCAGGCTTTTTCTTGTTGGTAAATTGCCAATAACCCTTGAAGACTGCTCGTATCCCTGCTTCCACCTAACTCAACAACTTCAAGGAAGATGCGTTCCGCTCGGTCAAACACACCGGCACTCATATAATCTTGCCCTAAAGCCATTAGGGCTTCTTTGCGTTGCTGAATACTTAATTGAGGTCTGGCTATTAAATTTTGATGAATACGAATAGCCCTATCTACTTCCCCTCTACGCCTAAATAAGCTGCCTAATGCAAGATGGGTTTCTACTGTATCACTATCAACTTCCAGAAGCTTGATAAATACGTCAACTGCTTTATCAGATTGTTCATTTAATAAATAATTAAGTCCAACTACATATTCTCTCGATAATCGATTATGAACATGAGCATCTTTATTGGAATTACTACGATTTGCCAGCCACCAGCCAGACCATGCGGCAGCAGGTAACAACAGTGGCCATAAATTAATCATCTATTAATTTTCCTCTCTGTATATCGAGTTTCCCCAAATAATAAAATTAATGCTGATCTTGTAAAGGTATTGAACGCAAATTCTTTATTTCCTTTTCAGTTAATTTTAATTGGTTTTTCATTTTACGACATTCAATTTTTAAACGCCAATATCGTGTAATAAAGAGAATAAAACCAATAAAAACGCCGACTCCAAGCATGATAGTCATAAGAACAGAGATAGGCATAGATACTGTTTTAAAATAGAAATTAACTTGAACCGACGAGGCATTTAGAGCCGCAAAACTAACACCAATAATAATAAGCAGTAGATAAGTTACCAGCATTAATATGCGCATTGAATATTTCCTTTTATCCTTAAGCTAAAACGTCCATCATACCATAATCTTTTTCTCAAAATAAAAAAAAAGCGTAGATAGTTCTACGCTTTTTCAGTTTTGACTTAAAAAGGTTATTCACCTTCTTTGCTAGCCATTTTTTCTTTCAATAAATCTCCGAGAGTAGTTGATGCAGCCTCTGTTCTGGAGTATTTCTTAATTGCATCCGCTTCATCCTGGGCATCTTTTGCCTTGACAGAAAGTGAAATGGTGCGATTTTTTCTATCAATATTAGTGATTTTTGCTTCAACTTCATCACCAACTTTTACAATAGTGGTAGCATCATCAACACGTTCATCGGATAATTCACTGACACGAATTGTACCAGAAACATCTTCTGCTAATGCAACGGTTACAGTTTTAGGTTCTACCGCTGTAACTGTACCTTTAACAATAGAGCCTTTTGTGTAAGTTTCAGCAAAGCTGGCAAAACTGTCACCTTCCAATTGTTTCAATCCTAAAGAAATACGCTCTCTCTCGGGATCGATTGCTAAAATAACAGCTTCTAACTCTTGGCCTTTCTTAAATTGTTTTACTGCTTCTTCGCCAGGAACAGTCCAGGAAATATCAGATAAATGAACCAGTCCATCAATATCACCATCAAGACCTATAAAGATTCCAAAATCAGTAATAGAGCGAATCTTGCCTTTTACCTTTTCGCCTTTATTATGAGTAGATGCGAATTGCTGCCATGGATTACCCACACACTGTTTCATACCTAAAGAAATACGTCGTCGTTCTTCATCAATTTCAAGAACCATAACGTCGACTACATCTCCTAGAGACACTACTTTGCTTGGGTGAACATTTTTATTAGTCCAATCCATTTCTGACATGTGAACCAAGCCTTCTACACCCTCTTCAATTTCAACAAAGCAACCATAATCAGTGATGTTGGTTACTTTACCTTGTAATCTCTTGCCTATTGGGTAACGTTCAACCAAATCAACCCAAGGATCATTTCCTAACTGCTTCATACCCAAGGAAACACGGTTTCTTTCACTGTCAAAGCTGAGTACTTTAACTTTAACATCCTGACCTACTGATAACACTTCGCTTGGATGCTTGACTCGCTTCCAGGAAATATCAGTGATATGTAACAAACCATCTATGCCGCCAAGATCAATGAAAGCACCATAGTCGGTAAGGTTTTTAACGATACCATGAAGCTCTTGACCATCATGTAAAGACTCCAGAAGTGCTTGTCTGTCGGCACTGCTTTCTTCTTCAACTACAGCTCGGCGAGAAACAACAATATTGTTGCGTTTCAAATCCATCTTGATGACTTTAAATTCAAGTTCTTTGCCTTCGAGGTAAGATGGATCTCTTACCGGTCTCACATCAACAAGAGAGCCTGGTAAAAATGCTCTGATTGAGCCAATTTCCACAGTAAAACCGCCTTTGACTTTTCCAGAAATCAAACCAGTGACTGTTTCATTATTTTCGTGACATTTTGATAACTTGCGCCATGCTTCCTGGCGTTTTGCTTTTTCTCTTGAAAGGAGCGTTTCGCCGTGACCATCTTCTACTGAATCCAGGGCCACTTCGACAGTATCGCCTACTTTAACTTCCAGTTCGCCATTTTTATCGTAGAATTCTTCTACAGCAACAATACCTTCTGACTTTAGTCCCGCATTTAAGGTAACAAAATCATCATCAATATCAATGACTTTAGCAGTAATAATGGCACCAGGATAAAATTGAGCTCCGGCAATACTTTGCTCAAATAATTCTTTGAAACTTTCAGACATGTTAATAAACTCTTTAGTAAAAAAATGGAAGAATGAGTTCCACTCACCTTCCCCCCAATTCAAAACTACAAATTATTCAAACGTTCATCAATTAATTTTAATACAATATTGAACACTTGTACAATTGTTAGTCCTGTTGTATCGATCAAGACAGCATCTTCAGCTGGTTTCAATGGCGCATGCGTACGAGCTGTATCCCTTGCATCCCGTTTAGCCAGTTCTTCAACAACCTGGGCGAGGCTAACATTAATTCCATTATCTTGCAACTGTAAATATCGTCTATTTGCTCTTTCTTCTGCACTTGCATATAAATAAACCTTCAAAATAGCATTTGGGAAGACCACCGTACCCATATCTCGCCCATCAGTCACCAATCCAGGAAATTGAGCAAAGTTTCTCTGGCGTTCAAGCAGTGCCGCTCTTACTTCAGGAATCACGGCAATTTGTGAGGCATCCTGACCACATTGTTCACTACGGATTTGCTGACTGACATTTTCATCATCAAGTATTACTTTTGTTTCATTATCTGCAGACGATTCAAAACGTAAATTTAAGGAACGGGCTAAATCAGTCAATTTTTTGATTTCATTCGTTTCGATACTATTTTTCCGAGCAGCATAAGCTAGAACACGATAAATAGCACCACTATCAAGCATATTCCAATGCAGTCTCTTTGCTAGCAAATGACAAATTGTCCCCTTTCCTGTTCCACTTGGACCATCCAACGTAATGACAGGGACCTCATTATTAAAAACCATCAGCTATATTCCTCTATCTGAAAACGAAGCATGTTAGCGGTAGTAACAAAAGATGGAAATGAAGTGGCAACATTGGCACAGTTTTTAATCGTTACAGGAGCACCAGCGACGGCACCAGCAATGGCAAATGACATGGCAATTCGGTGATCTCCTCGGCTATTCACCTCACCGCCGTGTATACTTCCACCCTCTATCAATATTCCATCATCAAAACCCTCAGCATGAACCCCCAATTGATTTAAGCCATCCACCATAGCACCAATACGATCACTTTCCTTCAAACGCAGCTCTTTAGCGCCATGAAGAGTTGTTTTCCCTTGTGCACAAGCGGCTGCAATAAAAATAACCGGAAATTCATCAATTGCCAAAGGCACCATAGAGGCAGGAATATTGATTCCTTTTAATTGGGAATATCTAATATGCAAATCAGCAACTGGCTCCTCTCCATAGGCACGTTGATTCAAAACTGTAATATCAGCTCCCATTTCAGTTAAAATATGAATAACGCCAGTCCTTGTTGGATTAATACCTACATTGCGAATTAAAACATCAGAGCCAGGAGTAATAGAAGCTGCAACAATAAAAAATGCAGCAGACGAAATGTCTCCCGGGATATTCAGACGAGTTCCATGACACTCACCGTTACTATCAATAACGATAGTACCATCTTGTATCTGAACTGGATAAGAAAATGTTTTTAACATTCTTTCGGTATGATCCCGACTGACTGCATTTTCAGTTATTTTTGTTTGTCCTTCAGCGTACATACCCGCTAATAACAAGCACGACTTCACCTGAGCACTGGCTTCTGGCATAACATAATGTATTCCATTTAATTTTTTTCCACCTTTGATTACAATAGGTGGCTTCCCATCCTGAGTTGTAACATCTGCCCCCATTTGACTTAAAGGCCTGCTGATTCTTAGCATCGGGCGCTTAAGTAAACTTTCGTCCCCCGTTAACTGGCTATCAAATTGTTGTGCTGCCAGCAATCCAGCCAACAAGCGCATACTGGTGCCTGAGTTGCCGCAATCAACAATATTTTTTGGTTGTTTTAAACCATATTTCCCAACTCCGTGAATAATAACGCGTTGCTTCTCGGGCCCTTCTATTTTAACTCCCATCGCTTGAAATGCTTTAAGAGTGGCTATACAATCTTCACCATCCAAAAAGCCATCAATTACTGAAGTTCCAATGGCAATCGCACCAAAAATAATAGAACGATGTGAAATGGATTTATCTCCAGGTACTGTGATTTCACCCTTAAGATAGTCAACTGGTTTACTTATAAAATTCAACATACTTATTAACCATTTTCTTTTGCAAATTCAGACATAAATTCAATGAGCGCATCGACTCCAGCCATAGGCATGGCATTGTATAAACTGGCACGCAATCCTCCAGTGACACGATGACCTTTTAAGGCCTTTAACCCACGCTCATTAGCCATATCAAGAAATTTTTGTTCCAAATCCGGATAGTACAGGGAAAAACAAACATTCATTATAGAGCGAGCTTCTTTAGATACTGGAGTTAAATAAAAATCAGTTGAATCGAGATATTGATACAGCTTCGCAGCTTTCAAACAATTCCTCTGAAATAATCCTTCTATACCCCCTTGGTTTTTTATCC
Organism: Legionella pneumophila subsp. fraseri; assembly: GCF_000586315.1. GTDB lineage: Bacteria > Pseudomonadota > Gammaproteobacteria > Legionellales > Legionellaceae > Legionella > Legionella pneumophila_B. Next base: position 346,083 of record NZ_JFIM01000001.1, read on the forward strand.
ATTCAAACATTTTACTTGCCAAATAACAATTAAATACTGGGGGTGTAGCATATAAGGAGCGATGATCCGCATGATTTTTATAATTCAACATGGTAGGGATCACTGGCTCAGGTTGATTTTGTAGTAATTCCTCATGAATGATAACTACAGTTAAACCTGCATTGGCAATGTTCTTCTGCGCACCAGCAAAAATCAAACCATATTGCTTAATATTTATCGGCTCGCTCAGCAAGCAAGAAGTCATATCCGCAACTAGAGGAACCCCTTCTGTTTTAGGGACATAAGGAAATCTGACTCCATTAATTGTTTCATTTGGGGTATAATAGACATAGGCAGTATTACTTTTTAACTCCCACTTTTGATAGTCAGGAATTGATACAAATCCTTCTTTCTCTTCACTACTAAGGTAATATGCTTTTTTTAGAAGATTCGCTTCATGATAAGCCATCTTGGACCAGATTCCCGTAATAAAATAAGCCGCATCATCTCCTGGCCGTAATAAATTCATAGGAATCATGGCAAATTGTGTCCGAGCTGCCCCTCCCAAAAACAATACATGATAATTTTTGGGGATATTTAACAGCTCTCTTAACGATTGCTCTGCGGTACTTAAAAGATTAACGATTTCCGGTGTTCTATGCCCTATTTCAAGTATAGACATTCCGGTATTACGCCAATTAAGAAATTCCTCTTGAGCCTCTTTTAATATCTCCTCAGGCAGCATGGCAGGGCCAGCTCCAAAATTGAAAACCCTGCTATTCATCACTGCTGTCTTCAGCATTACGGGATGAATCTTCTGCCTCTTCTAATTCTTCTCCAAGATCTACAATTTTTTGCATTCCAACAACTGTCTCACCAGAACTGACATTAATCAGACGAACTCCTTGTGTATTTCGGCCTATCACAGATAATTCATTGACTTTAAAACGAACCAAAGTCCCTTTATCTGTAATTAACATGGCTTCGTCATTATCGGTAACCTGCAAGGAGCGGACAACTTTACCATTTCGTTCAGTAACCTGAATAGAAATAACACCTTGTCCTCCTCTTCCTGAAACTCGATACTCATCGATATGGGTTCTCTTACCGTAGCCGTTTTCAGTTGCCGTCAAAATGGTTCCTCCATTTGGGTCGACTACCACAAGAGATTTAACCGCCTGATCTTTTTCTACCCGAATTCCACGAACCCCTCGAGCCGTGCGCCCCATAGGCCGCACCTTATTTTCATCAAAGCGGATCACTTTGCCTGCATCGGTAAACAACATAATATCGCGGGTACCGTCAGTAATATCAACTCCTACGAGACTGTCATCTTCTTCCAGATCCACTGCAATAATCCCATTGGATCGCGGCCTGCTAAACGCGTTTAAAGGTACTTTTTTAACTGTTCCCTTCTTGGTTGCCATAAACACATAGCTGCCATCTTTATACTCACGAACAGGGAGCATAGCATTAATCTCTTCACCTTCCGCCAAAGGAAGAATATTAATTATCGGCCTTCCTCTGGAAGTGCGGCTTGCCTGAGGCAATTGATACGCTTTTAACCAATATAATTTGCCATGATTGGAGAAACATAATAAGGTATCATGAGTACTTGCAATCACTAAACGTTCAACAAAATCCTCATCTTTGACATGAGTTGCTGATTTGCCTTTGCCACCTCGACGCTGAGCCTGATAGGCTGTAATGGGCTGATATTTTACATAACCTTGATGAGATAAAGTGACCACAACGTCTTCTTCGGTAATTAAATCTTCAATAGTCAAATCTTCTTGTGAGGCTGTTATTTCCGTTCGCCTCTCATCACCAAATTGGGACTTAATCTCTATCAATTCATCACGAATAACTTGCATAAGCCTTTCAGGTGAAGCCAATATGTCAAGTAATTCTTTAATTAAACTCAATAACTCTTCAAATTCATTAATTATTTTATCTTGTTCAAGAGCTGTTAGCCTATGTAATCTTAATTCAAGTATTGCTTGTGCCTGTGCTTCAGACAATTTATATCCGTTCTCATGCAAACCATACTCATCAGTTAAATCATCAGGCCTTGACGCGTTTGAGCCAGCCTTTTCCAACATGGCCTTTACCAAGCCGGGTTGCCATATTTTGCTTAATAAAGCATTTTTTGCGTCTTGAGGGGTAGGCGATTGCTTAATTAACGCGATCATTTCATCGATATTAGCCAAGGCAATTCCCAAGCCCTCCAATAAATGGGCTCGACTTCTGGCTTTTTTCAATTCAAATATTGTGCGTCTGGTAACAACCTCTCTTCGATGTTTTATAAAATATTCCAGTATTTGCTTCAAATTCAAAGTACGCGGTTGGCCATCCACCAGGGCAACCATATTAATCCCGAATACATTTTGCATTTGAGTATGAGCGAACAGGTTATTCAATACCACATCTGCTACTTCATTGCGTTTTAATTCAATGACTACTCTCATTCCCTGCTTGTCTGACTCATCCCTCAAACCGGAAATTCCCTCGATTTTCTTGTCCCTTACCAATTCAGCGATACGCTCGATCAAACGCGCTTTATTCACCTGATAAGGTAATTCCTGAATAATAATTGACTGACGTCCTGAATTTTCATCCGTTTCAATTTCTGTGCGCGCCCTGATAACAACCCGCCCTTTCCCAGTACGATAACCTTCAATAATTCCAGCACGGCCATTAATAATTGCTGCTGTGGGAAAATCAGGGCCAGGAATAATCTCCATTAAATCTTCAAGACTCGTGTCAGGCTCATCCACCAAAGCAATACAAGCATTGATTACTTCAGTAAGATTATGTGGTGGTATATTGGTAGCCATTCCTACTGCGATACCGGAAGAACCATTAACTAATAAATTGGGAATTCTTGATGGCAATACCACTGGGGCAAATTCTGTTTCATCATAGTTGGGACTAAAGTCAACTGTTTCCTTATCCAAATCAGCTAGTAAAGCATGCGCCACCTTGGACATTCGTACTTCAGTGTAACGCATGGCAGCTGGAGCATCTCCGTCTACAGAACCAAAATTACCCTGCCCATCAATCAGCATATAACGCATGGAAAAGGGCTGAGCCATACGAACAATAGTGTCATAAACAGCTGTATCCCCATGAGGATGATATTTACCAATGACATCCCCTACTACACGAGCAGATTTTTTATACGGCTTATTCCAATCATTACCTAATTCACTCATCGCAAAAAGAACTCGCCTGTGTACTGGCTTTAAACCATCACGTACATCAGGTAATGCTCGACCCACAATGACACTCATCGCATAATCCAAATAGGATTGCTTCAATTCGTCTTCTATGTTGACTGGTAAGACTTCTTTGGCTAGGTATACCATGATTTGGATGTATCCTTTAGACAGTAAATTAAGATTAATTTAATGCAAAAGGATACCACACTGGGCGTCTTAATTAAATGACCTTAAGCTTCAGATAGCTCAAGGATATTTTTAATGTTCGCGAGTGATTTTGTGATCAGGGAATCCAGGCAAGATTTCACATCTGCTGCAAAACTTCCATGTATCCTGTTATTAATCACCACACTTAAGGATAGGCATTTATGTCCAAGCATACTGCCAAGAGCATAGATAGCAGCAGTTTCCATCTCAAGATTAATTACGGAATAATTCTGAGTGCAAAATGTTCCTAACTGGCTAATAAGGTTGGGGTAATGAAGCGGCAATCTTAACTGGCGACCTTGCGGCCCATAAAAACCACCACAAGTAGCAGTAATTCCTGTATGTCCCAAGGAGCTGAACTGTTCAGCTAATTGAGAGCAAGATTCAGAAATATAAAACGGGCCACTCTCTCCCTTTAAATATTGAGATAACTCCTCCTTGATTGTTTCAAGCACTCCCAGTGGCTGATATTGATAATAATCAATCAAACTATCAAAACCAATTGCATATCGACTAATGGCTATATCTCCGGGCAAACAATTCTCAGTCAGAGCTCCTGTCGTGCCTAATCGAATTATTGTTAAACTTTTTTTGGTGGTATTCACTGTTCGTGTAGATAAATCGATGTTTGCCAAAGCATCCAGTTCATTCATCACGATATCTATATTTGGCATACCAATGCCAGTGGAGAGGACTGTAATTCTATTGCTTCCAAGATAACCAGTATGGGTAACAAACTCTCGATGGGACCGTTGTACTTCAATTTTATCAAAATGTTGACTGACCAGGCTCACCCGCCCAGGGTCTCCCACTGTAATGATGAGATCAGCTATTTCTTCTGTTCTTAAATCAAGATGATATACCGCACCACGATGATTGATAGGTAATTCGGCTGGAGTTATCATTTTTTTTTCTATTATTCCTCAAATTTGTAAACCATAATATATAATCAATGTATACGGTTGCAAATGATCTAAATTATTTGAATATTTAATTAATATTGGATATGGGACTAGCATTTTTAATGACCAAAATTATGTTTAATTTGACTGTATGTTGTCATTTTTATATAGTTCCGCGCACTAACGCAAGTATGAATGCTTTAAGCATGTAAATAATCAGGAGAAGCAATGACTCAAAAGACAGCGAAACTCAGCATCGATGGGCAAGAGACGATTGATTTACCAATCTATACTCCCACCCTAGGTAATGATGTGATTGATATTACCCAGCTTGGTTCACATGGCGTCTTTACCTTTGATCAAGGTTTTTTATCAACTGCCTCCTGTGAATCAAAAATCACTTATATTGACGGGGATAAAGGCATTTTGTTGTATAGGGGTTATCCTATAGAACAATTGGCAGAGAAAAAAGACTTCCTTGATGTAAGTTATTTATTACTCAATGGAGAGTTACCCAACAAGGAAGAAAAGAAAGCTTTTGTCAGTCTAATTAACAATCATACTATGGTTCATCAGCAAATGTACCAGTTTTTGAATGGATTCCGGCGTGATGCTCACCCAATGGCTATTATGGTTGGGATAGTTGGTGCCTTGTCTGCTTTTTATCATGAATCCATGGATCTGAACAATGCGCAAGACCGTTTTATTTCCGCAATCAGACTGGTTGCTAAAATGCCTACTTTAGCTGCGATGAGCTATAAATACTCCATTGGCATGCCTTATATGTATCCTAAAAATAAAATGTCTTATGCAGAGAACTTTCTCCATATGATGTTTGGTGTTCCATCTGAAGATACTACGCCAGATCCTGTACTGGTAAGGGCTATGGATACTATTTTTATTCTCCATGCCGATCATGAACAAAATGCATCTACATCGACGGTACGTCTGGCCGGCTCTACCGGGGCTAATCCCTTTGCATGCATTTCAGCCGGTATAGGGGCTTTATGGGGACCCGCTCACGGTGGAGCGAATGAAGCCTGCTTAAATATGCTAAAGGAAATAGGCGATGTGAGTCGTATCGATCACTATATTAAACGAGCTAAAGATAAAAATGATCCATTCCGCTTGATGGGATTTGGGCACAGGGTCTATAAAAGCTATGATCCAAGAGCAAAAGTAATGCGTAAAACCTGTTATGATGTATTAGAAGCCGTTGGAGCAAAAGACGCACCTTTATTTAAATTAGCAATGGAACTTGAACGTATTGCTCTTGAAGATGAATATTTCATTGAGAAAAAACTCTACCCGAATGTAGACTTTTACTCAGGATTGACTTTAAGCGCTATTGGAATACCAACCAATATGTTCACAGTGATATTTGCTCTAGCCCGCACTGTTGGATGGATGAGTCACTGGATGGAAATGGTAGCCACCAAGTCACGCATTGGCAGACCTCGCCAATTGTATACCGGTGAAAAAATTCGTGACGTAAAATAAAAAATCCAACGTGTTAATCAGTAGCTTGTATTAAACTATAATACGAGCTACTGCAATCTAATTTAATCGCACCAATTTAAATATAAGACCAGCCTATGCATGCCTTGCTTTAACCATTGCCAACGCCTCTAGCCAACCACGAAAATCTTTTTCAACCACCGCTTTTTCTCTGGAAGGCTGAAATTCGCGCTCAACATCCCATATCTTGTTTACTGAAGAAATTGAATCAAATAGTCCGTAACCTACTGCAGCTAATACTGCTGCCCCTTTGGCGGTCGTTTCAATGTCTTTGGGCTTTTGAATTGTTAGTTGACACTGATCCGCCAGAAATTGTAGAAACCATTGGTTTACTGCCATACCCCCATCGGCTCTTAATAAAGTCAAATCCTGTTGACCATCCTCTCTCATGCACGTCAATACATCACGTGTTTGATAACAAACCCCTTCCAAAGCTGCTCTGGCAAAATGCGCCCTATTCGTTGAACGAGATACCCCTACAATAGCCGAGCCTGATATTGATAACCAATGAGGTGCTCCAAGACCAGTAAAAGATGAAACAAGATATACACCGTTATTGCTATCGAGACTTTGTGCCAATGTTTCGGTTTCACCAGAATGGGATATCAATTTCATTTCATCCCGTAACCATTTAACAGTTGTTCCGGCATGATAAATACTGCCCTCCAAACCATATATTGTTTTTTCTTTAATTTTATAAGCAATAGTAGTTAATAATTTATGCTTTGAGAAAACAGGTTTATCCCCTGTGTTGAGCAATAAAAATCCTCCAGTACCAAAAGTAGCCTTAACCATTCCTCTATCGAAACAGCCTTGACCAATTAAGGCAGCTTGTTGATCACCAGCCGTACCTGTAATTGGAATTTCTACTCCCAGCCATTCTTTATCTATCACTCCAAAATGACTATCACTGGAGTGAACCTCTGGCAATGTTGATTCAGGAATGGAAAACAGTTCGAGTAACTGCTTATCCCATTTTTCATGATGAATATTAAATAGCATAGTCCTGGATGCGTTGGTGATATCGGTCACATGCCTGGCACCTTTAGTCATTCGCCATATTAAAAAACTGTCTATTGTCCCAAATGCCAAATCTCCCTGTTGAACTAGTGATTGTGCTTGAGAATTATTCTTTAGTAACCAGTTTAATTTGCTTGCTGAAAAATAGGGATCAGGAAGTAGTCCGGTTTTCTCTTGTATCATTGAGGAGCATTCAGACAGGGAAAAACAAAATTCTTCTGTCCGTCTATCCTGCCATACAATAGCTGGTGAGAGACATTCTCCTGTTTTTTTGTTCCAAATAAGAGTGGTTTCTCGTTGATTGGTAAGACCACAGCATAAAATTGTTTTTCCCTGAACTTGAGATACGACATCCCTCATCGCATTCAGAGTTTTTTGCCATATTTCCTCGGGATCGTGTTCTACCCAACCCAAATTGGGGTAATATTGAGTAAGAGGATACTGGCTGTTTGCAATTAAGTCACCCTTAAGGGTGTAGATCATGGCACGAGTACTACTTGTTCCCTGGTCAATGGCTAGTATATAGTTCATTATTATAAAGTCCCTCTCTATTTATTATATTGAGTGTAATCTTTTTTCGGAGATAAAAACATGGATCAGGTTTTTGATGTTGCAATTATTGGTGGAGGCATCAATGGCTGCGGCTGCGCTGCGGATGCAGCATTAAGAGGACTGTCTGTGGTACTCTTCGAGCAAGACGATCTGGCTTCCAAAACTTCATCAAGCAGCACCAAATTAATTCATGGTGGTTTAAGATATTTAGAACATTATGAATTTGGTTTGGTTAAAAAAGCACTCCAGGAACGTCAAACACTTCTCAATTTGGCTCCCCATTTAGTCCACTCCCAATCTTTTGTATTACCCTACTTAAAGCATATGCGCCCTTCATGGTTACTGAGATTAGGTTTATTTTTTTATGATCATCTCAGCCGAAAAAATCATTTACCCAAATCCAAATCGATTCACAGAAATAATAAGAATAATTATTTTACTCCCTTAAAAGAGGAGTTAAATCGTGGTTTTCTTTTCTACGATGCCACCACAGATGATGCTCGATTAACCATTCTCAATGCCATACAAGCCAAAAATCATGGCGCAAGCATAAGACCTCATGCCAAAGTAACCCACGCTGAGGTAATCAATAACATATGGCATTTAACTATTCAGCCTACCAAAGGACAATGTTACAAAGCATATGCTAAAACTATCATTAATGCTGCTGGGCCATGGGTTCAATCAATTGCTCAATTAACTCAAACACCTATCCAGAAAGATATTACCCTTGTTAAAGGCAGTCACATTATCGTGCCTAAACTTTTTGAGGGAAATCATGCCTATTTCTTACAACATAATGACCAGCGGGTTATTTTTGTTATCCCCTATCATGGCTTTAGCATGATTGGAACCACCGATATCCACTATACTGGGGATCTTAACCACATAGAGATTGGTGAAGAAGAAATAGATTATTTAATTGAACTAGTGAATGCTTACTTTAAATTTAAAATAACAAAAGGAGACATAGTCCATTCATGGAGTGGTATAAGACCTCTATTAGCTGATGATAGTAAGGAAACAAAGTCATTAAGTCGCGATTATTCCTATGAATTCTATAACTCCCCTGCACCCATTATTACAATTTTTGGTGGGAAAATAACAACATACAGGCAGTTGGCCGAAGAAGTCATAAATCAACTGACCTCTATATTCCCACGAATGAAGCCATCGAAAACAAAGCATACTCCTTTGCCGGGAGCTACTTTAGCAGATATGAGTTTTGCACAATATGTTAATTACGCCAGGACAAAATATCATTGGCTGGATGACGCATTGTTAAATCGTTATCTCAATACGTATGGTTGTTATACTGAAATTTTTCTTTCTCAATGTAGCAATATGGAAGCAATGGGGAAAAAATATGGCCCTTCACTCTATCAGGTGGAAGTAGATTATCTTATTTTAGAAGAATGGGCGAATTATTGTGATGACATACTAAACCGTCGCACTAAGCTTGGCCTTACTATGGATAATGCCAGTAAAAAAGAACTTGCTGATTATCTAGCCAGCATTTCTAATTATCCTTCTGCTCAAGCTGAGCTCGTATTTCACTAACATCCGCATCAAGCGCTTGTTGCGCCAACTCTTTTAAAGTGGACTCGGGTATGCTTCCAGCATCAGAATAAATCACAATACTGTCTTTGAAAACCATAAGATGAGGTATGGAACGAATCTCAAAAAAATCTGCCAACTCTTGTTGCTCTTCAATATTAACTTTTACAAATTTAATAGCTGGAAACTGATCTGAAACTTGCTCATATACTTTTGAAAATTGCTTACAGGGAGCACACCACTCAGCCCAGAAATCAATAAAAACTATCTCATTGTCATTAATTAATGATTCAAATTCAGCGCTGTTAATAGTCTGGGTCGGCATGTTAACTCCTAAGTTTCGAGTATCGTTACGATGTTATCAAATATTTGATCTACTGTACCTGCACCACTAATAGTATGAAATTTTGGAGCTTCTTTAGAACCAGATTCAGCCCACTCCTTATAATATTGCACCAATGGTGCTGTTTGGCTATGGTAAACCTGTAAACGCTTACGTATTGTTTCTTCTTTATCATCATCACGTTGAATCAGGGGTTCGCCTGTGATGTCATCTACGCCCGGGTTTTTCGGCGGTTGATTCACAACATGATAAACTCTCCCGGACGGCTGGTGAATACGGCGTCCACTGATGCGTTCAATTATTTCTTCATCATCGACGGCTATTTCTATCACATGATCCAAGTGGATTCCTGCATCTTTTAAAGCTTCAGCTTGAACTAAAGTTCTTGGAAAACCATCGAACAGGAACCCTCTGTCACAATCAGAATTTTTTAGTCTTTCTTTCACTAGCCCGATAATAATATCATCAGACACCAAGCCACCTGATTCCATGATTTTTTGGGCACTTAATCCTAAGGGCGTACCTTTTGCTATGGCAGCACGCAGCATATCACCGGTAGAAATTTGAGGAATTTTATAACGGTTAATTAAAAGTGAAGCTTGGGTTCCTTTGCCGGCTCCCGGTCCACCTAAAAGCATTAATCGCATCCAAAACTCCTTAAATAATTCGTAATCATTATATACTTTCAAATATAGTAACATAGTAGCACTATAAAATTTTATAATTATTTAGTGCACATTGACAAATAATTTTGATCATGCATAGTCTTAAAAAACTAAATGAGCAGCTCAAAAAACAGGTTTTTTAAGACTATAAGGATTGAGTTAGCACACCCTAAGCAGACCATCATTCACCTTTTCTTTTCAAGCTTTATTCTGTTAAATAAACAGGATTTTACCCGATTTTCTATTTAAAAATAGAAATGTATACCTTACTTAAGATTGACTTCGTGTTATGGCGATTATTATAAACACACAAAATCATATATGTTCCAAATCTGACTTTATTTCCACTGGCAAGAACATAATTAGGCCATCTTAATTACCACCAGGAACGTGACTTCAACGAACCTTGACAAGAATTGAGCTGCATTGCATAAAGTTGTGATTTAGCCTTCACTTTGCGCGCTACAGAAATCAACCATGGTTTTTTCAAATAGGTTTTCCTTTGATAACCGCCTATCCCTTCATGATAAGCCAAATAAAGTGAGTAAGCATCTGTTCGGGGAATACCTGCCTTAATATTCGCCTGGTTAGCATACCATCCTATAAAATCAACACCATCTCCAAAATCGTCGCGTGATGACCAAAACCATCCATTAGTGCGTTTATAATTGTCCCAAGTCGAACGCAACGCTTGTGTATATCCGTAAGCAGTTGAGGGTCTTGTCCATGGAATTATCCATAACAGTTTGGTTCTTGGTGGCCTGGCTCTGGCATTAAATTTTGATTCTTGATGAATAATGGCCATTTGAACCGGAACCGGAACCTTCCAGCGCCGCTCAACATCTTTCGAATCCACATACCACTTCGGGTATTGTTTAAATATATTACAAATATTATTAATGTCTGCTGGAGGTTTGCTGACACAGCCCGTAAGAAAAACGCTAAAACAAAGTAAAGTAAATCTAATCTTCATGATTTAATGATAAAAAAATCCATCCTGCAGTATTGAATATCAATGCTACGATATAAGGTATCAATTTAAAAAATATTGTATCAAATATACTGCATACAATCTATGTCATTTACAGTTACTTCTATTCTCTCACATGATAGAATCAATCCAGTATCTAAATTATGAGATTGACAGCTCTGGAATATTTTATAAATCTAGAGATTTGTCGATAGTTTCAAACAAATTTGGAAAATAAGAATTAAGGCCGAACTGGATTAATAAATTATGACAATACTTGTTTTTGATATTGAAACAATTCCAGATATTGAGTCAGGGCGAAGGCTTTTTGCACTTGATGGCTTATCCGATGAAGATACGGCATGCGCTATGTTTGCCTTAAGGCGCGAGAAAACTGGCAATGATTTTTTGCCTCATTACTTACAAAAGATCTGCGCTATATCTGTGGTAATCAGTCATGGAACTCAAATAAAAGTATGGTCTCTTGGCGATGAACATTCTGATGAAAAAGAATTAATAACCCGTTTTTTTGCTGGAATTGACAAACACACCCCCACCTTGGTGAGCTGGAATGGCAGTGGATTTGATCTTCCCGTACTGCATTACCGATCGTTATACTATAGTATTAGCGCCCCCACTTATTGGGAGACAGGGGAAAATCAACAAACCTTTAAATGGAACAATTATCTAAGTCGCTTTCACTATCGACACATTGATCTAATGGATGTTCTTGCAGGATATCAGAACAAAGCATTTGCCCCCCTTGATGATATTTCAACCATGTTAGGTTTCCCTGGAAAAATGGGAATGAGTGGCTCAAAAGTTTGGGAACAATACAAGGCAGGCCAATTAAAAGAAATACGAGATTATTGTGAAACAGACGTACTCAACACCTATTGTGTGTATTTAAGATTTGAGCTGATGCGCGGCACAATTAGCCAGGAAGGTTATGACAGAAGCATGCAACAACTCAAAAACTATTTAAATACTGAGCAAGATAAGATGCATCTACAGGAATTTCTCAAAAAAATGACCTGAATATCTAAATGATCTCTGTAAACCAACTGCCTTATCCTCACACTACCTGCCTCTAAAAAGGTCTCTTCTCCGTAAAAGCCAGGCTATGACTATCTGCTTCAATAACCTCCAAGGCTTTGACGAAGTCATCACTTTTCAAGTGACTTAAGGTGCTATGATACCGTTCAAGCCCTAGCTGCTCGTAAGAGCTCAAATCAACTGCATTGGCTCCATTTGCCAATTGAGTCCATGACCAAATCGTTATCCACCATTCAATGATGGGTTTATAAACCTCTATCCATGCCAAAAGAGAGTCACTCAGTTCCTCTGTATTAAAGTAAGCTTTCAACAGAATAAGTTGTTGTTCTCGGTTTAACTTAGCTTCAACCATAAAATAAACTAAATCCCAAATAAAATCATTATTACTGGAATATTCCCAATCAATCTGATGAATCTTTTCTGAACCCTTGATTTCTGGATTTTCTGATAAGATAAAATTAAGTGGCGTTGTATCATTATGACAAGGAAATTGCTGAATATGATAAGAAGAAAAAATCTCCTGCAGCTTCTTCATCCGTTGTTCAATAAAATCTATTTCTCCAGGGAAATTAAAGGGCTTTCGTTTTAATAAATCCAACAGCTCTTCATTTCGTTCAAAAAAATGAGTGTCATTATCAAAAGAAGTAGACTTATGCAGTTTTCTCATCATAGTGGCTACCTCATGCAGAATTTCCTTCCGGGCCAAGGCTTTATCATCCAGTGAATGCACTCCTTCTATAAAGCGAGTTACCTGCAACCCATCTTCTGGATCAAAGAAAGCTATCGGAACATTCAGTCCAAGTTTTTCGGCTTGTTTAGCATTATGAGCTTCATCTCTTCTGGTTATAAATGTTGAAGAACCTTTTCCAGGAATCCGCATAACCCATTTCTCAGGGGCATTTTTAATTCTTAGCCTAAATGTGGAATTCGTCATACCACCTGTCATTAATTTTAATTTCAAAACGTCAAGACCCAGATTCGCAAATAGTGGTATTCGATGAATCACTGGTAGCATAGATAGGTATTGCTGTGTCAATTGAACCAGCCTAGACCAGTCTTTATTCACTAAAGAAGCAACAGACTGAGACTTGGGATCTAGCAAACTGAGTATGTAAATGATTAAATGTTCGCTTAATTTGGGTTTATTATTATCATCGCCAAAAAAATATAATTTCATAAACGTCATTTATTAATTAATGATAAAACTGAATGCATTATATAAAAACTGATAATAAAATAACATATAATTCATCATTACTTTCCTGGGAATACTGAATGTTTTTGCACATGCATCGCTACATTAGCCTCTATTTTCTAATCATTCTATTAATTGCACCAATTCATCTCCTGGGATTAGATAGTTATTATTACTGGGATTGGAGCAGGCATCTGGCTCTATCCTACTATGATGGTTCTCCCATGATTGCCTACTTTATCCGAATAGCCACACTTTTATTAGGAGATACTCTCTTTGCTTTAAACCTGGTTACTATAGTTTCCACTGCCTTGACCAGTTTTATAATTTATAAAACAGCGAGACTATGCCTTAACAAGGAAGCCAGTTATGTTGCGGTTCTGGTTTGGCTATTTTCACCATTAGTCACTTTGGATTTAATCAATCAAACTACCTATGACACACCGTTAACTCTTTTTTGGGCTTTAACTCTTTATTTTACAATAAGGTATATCCAGTTTAATCGTAATCAGGATTTGTATTACACTGGTTTGAGTATAGGCCTTATGCTGTTATCCAAATACTCTGGTATTGTTCTCGTTCTGGCCTTACTTATTTTTTTGGTTGCAACACCTTATAGACGACTTTTTAAATCCAGGCATTTTTATTTGGCATTAACCCTGGCAATCATTGTCTTCAGCCCGGTTATTCTATGGAATGCTCAGCATGATTGGGTATCCATTCGCTACCAGTTAAGTACACACCAAACGCAAAATGCCCATAATACGATAGGGAGTATCTTGCATACCTTTTTTAATATATTCCTCCCTGCAATTAACTTTTTATTCATTCCCCCTACGTTATATCTATCTAAAGGCGCCCCTAGAAAATCCCCTATATTTTATTTGTGCCTGATTATTTGCATAACATTTGTTCTTTTCTATTTATTTGTTGCCGGCAAAGCCACGATAAGAGGATATTGGCTGAGCCAATACCTAATTACTGCCAGCTTATTAGCTGGTTATTGCTATCAAGAGTGGGCTTATCGTAATTCTACTTATTTATTAATTGTATTCTACGTTCTTACCAGTGGAATCATTTTGATGAACAATACCACGCTTTTCAGTTTTGGGTATTCAAAAAAACTGGCTTATTATCAATCGATACAACAAATTAATCAGTCTAACGATAAGCTCCCGAGCATAGTCATAACCCCAGGATGGTTCGAGGCACGCATGCTGTTCTTTCTTAAAAATAAACCGACAATTTTTACCTTCGACTGCGGTTCAATGCAAAATCAATACAAGTATTGGTCACCTAATTTGAATACCCTTGGCGAAGTACTATATATTGATACATTTGATAGATTATCATGCATTAAAAAATACTTTACCAGGTGTCAATCATTGAATTTACCAGCAACTTTTGATGAAAAAAGGAAGCCAATCATTTACGCCTATTGGTGCAGTAATAAGCTAGATACTTAAATGAAACAGGATTTATGAAAAATACCAATCTCTTCGTTAAAAATGCCTTTAATTTGGTAATTTATTTTATCTAAATATAACCTCAGCTCGATATAAGAATAAGGTTATGCTATTGAATTATTAAAAAAATATCGGTGCTATATTCTATGCATTGACTGACGCTTAATTCCCTATTCGCAAATTAGCCTGATTTCGACATTATTTTAATTCTCTATTAATGGCATAGTGAGCGATTTAGGTAACGTTGTTTTGTTTCTAAAGCATAGTTCTCTCGCTGGCCCTTTGAGCTAAATTTAAGTTAAACCTTTTCACACTCAGGAAAAAAATTTTTTGACAAAATTATCGAGAACGTAAAATAACTCTACTAAATTATCCTTCATAATCTTTTTAAATCACTTATGAATAAATTTGATACATTAAGATAAGTTTTATAAAAAACTTTTTTTCAATTACTTAATTTAATTTTAATTGTCGAGCTTACGTTATTCGGGATGTGCTTGTTCATAATGCTTCGATTAAATTTAAAAGGGATATCCATGTAGAAACGCCCAATATTGACAAATAAAAATCAAATGGTTTAAAATTAATTCATTTGTAATCGGTGAAAATAGTTGGTTTTCATTTTTGGCAGAATTTACAACCCCAAACTCGCGCTGAAAACTTATGAAGCCATTTAAAAATAGGAACTGTTATGCTGAAAAAAATGTTTAGTATGATTAAAAATCAAATCAGTGGTAGTAAAAAGATTATTACTCGTTGCGATGAAAATGGTTCTTTATGCGTAATTCCAAAAGATATTCTTGTTCATGAATTATTGCCATTTCTTGATTTAAAAGCGCTGATGAAGTTACGATCTGCATCTAAAGAACTATATGATTTAGTTAATTTATTCTTAAAAAACGAAGTCTATGCAAAAAGAATTGGATTAATCGCTTTATCTAAAGGCAGTAAATTTTATGCGATTGGCGAAAGTGTGGCGCATAGGGTTATATCCGATAGCATATGGGATGCTATCTTTAATGATGGCTTTCAAGATATTAATATCACTCCTCTTCATATAAGTAATTCATTCTCATCAAAAGTAACTCTATTCAAATCTGAAAAAGCTGCAAAAGAAAAAATCAAAAGCCAAACTTTTTTTGGTGAAAATCAGAAAGTTTATTCTAAACCCTATTTAGCTAAAGTGGATTTACTAGAAGATGTATTATTTGCGAAGCTAGATAAAGACACAATTGGATATACTACGGAAGCAATACCGTTCGAACAGATAGGTAAATGCAGCATTCAATATATCGAAGACAGTGAGCCCAGCACATCTAATATTAACACATCTCCATAATTAACTCACCGGACGGATTACGTCCTGTGAAATTAGTCTTTAGGGTATTCAAATTTTTTACACTTTTTCTTTCAAATTTGAGTTTCTTTAGACGAGTTTGAATTGAGAGTGTGAGTGCCTTTTGATGACCAAATAATATTTGAATAAAACAGGTAATTGATAATAGATCCAATGCCCAAGCCCGAGGCTACAATGATATTTTCTTTCAAAACACCTTGCCCAAAGTAATGGACAAAAATATGAACCCATAGGCTTTGAAAATAAACCATAAAGGTGGAATAAATAATAAATTGTGTAAAACGGCTAAGAATCGTTGTTCTAGCTATACGAAAATCTGTTTTTTGTTTGAAAGTAATGGAATGGTGAAATATAAAATTAGATACAATAGCAGCACTGATAGCTACTTGACTAGACACCAGAGCGGAATGGTTCGAACTCCGCAACCAATTGTATAGGCTAAATTGAATCAATGCTCCAAGGGATCCCACACAGCACATGGTAAGGTACTGGCGCAATTCTCTCAAGCGAAGGGTAAAAAGAACATGCAAGGTATCAATCATACTGTTCTTAGGTAATTTGCTTTTCCCTTTTTCTCTATCAATAAATTGAATAGGAAACTCAATGATCCTGGCTTTTGCCTTATGTAAAAGCCAGTATAACTCAAGTTTATACGCATAATTATTGGATAGAAAGTTTGAAGGCAATAGTTTCTTTAACAGATTAGTACGCGTTGCCCTTAAACCAGAAGTAAGATCTTTATATTTTCCAGTTAATAACATACGAGCAATCCAATTACCTCCCACAGATAATAATTTACGATGGAATGCCCAGTTTGAAGGAATATTTCCTCCTGAAATATATCGGCTCCCCACTACTACATCATGTTGTTTAAGTAACTCTAACATCGGAGCAATATAACAAGGTTGATGAGAACCGTCTGCATCAAACTCAAATACAACATCTGCATTTAACTTGTCTATTGCAATTCGCATGGCTTGCAGGTAAGCGGAACCAAGACCAGTTTTCTGTGGTTCTTGTACAAAATGCACACGTTGAGAAGTATAGGCTAGCTCTTGAACTATATGGGCTGTTGAATCTGTGGAGTGACTATCAAATACAAGAATATCAACCTGATAATCTGCTAATGAACAAGTCTCCTTAAGAATCAAATCAATCGTATTAGAAATATTATCTTCTTCATTGTAGGTAGGAATAATAATAACGACTTTTTCTTTGTTGGGCATACTGATCAGATCATAAGAAGCAGATTATAGAAGTAAGCAAATCTTATCAAATGGTAGACTTGCCGTAAACAAACTTTAAGTGGCAGTTACTATTGTAAAGATTTATTCTCTATACATGGCACGTTTTATGTCACTTACCGAAACATTTATCAGATTTTCTACCAAATTATGAAATAAACATATATACTGTTAGACCGCCTTTTTAAAACAGTTGACTCAGGGTTAATGCTATGTCTGAACCACTAATTAGAATTTCACACAGACAAGCCATTATCTTTGCTTGCTTTTTAGTCTTATATGAGTTTCTGACTTATATTGCCAATGACATGATCATGCCCGGCATGATTAATGTTGTAAAGTCTTTCAACGCGCCCGAAAGTATTGTTGCCACTTCTCTAACTGTCTATGTCTTGGGAGGAGCCAGTCTGCAACTCATACTTGGCCCACTATCAGATGCTTATGGCAGAAGACCTATGATGTTAATAGGATCATGCTTGTTTTTTCTGTTCACTCTTTTAATCGCAAGCTCGCACTCCATGAATCAATTTTTAATCGCCCGATTTTTCCAAGGGATGGGGTTGTGCTTCATCGGTGTAATAGGTTATGCAACCATTCAAGAAATATTTGAGGAAATGGACGCTATTCGATTAATTGCAATCATGGCTAATGCCGCAATATTAGCTCCATTGTTGGGGCCACTATTGGGAGCCATAATCATTCATTATGCATCCTGGCGTTTAATTTTTGTTATTATCGCTTTGGGGGCACTTTTGGCCTACTGGGGATTATGGCGATTTATGCCAGAACCGATAGGAGAGATAAAAAAAGACGGTCAGATTATACCGAAAACACCGTTCTCACTGAACTCCATAACTCAAAATTATAAAGCATTATTATCTAATCCTGCCTTTTGTTTTAGTGCAATAGCAGAAGGCCTTGTAGGGATCCCCTGTATCGCCTGGATTGCTCTAGCGCCAATCATATTAATTGCTGAAGCAAAATTGACTGTAATCCAATATGGTCTTTGGCAACTACCCATCTTTGGAGCAACAATTTTGGGAAACTGGTGCTTACATCATCTAACTTACAAATATAAAATCGAAAGAATTATTTTTATGGGTTGTATCATAATGGTTGTGGGGCTTGTTCTAACGGCTCTCCTCCCTTATTTTTATGGCAATAATTATTTGTATTTGATACCTGGAATCATAGTTTACTTTTTCTCATTAAGTGTGATTAATGCCCCCTTGAACAGGTATTGTTTATTTGTGACTTCAGTAAGCAAGGGAACAGCATCTGCATTAATCAGCCTAAGCATTATGATCATCGGGGCTATTGGAATAGAAATAGCTAACCTGTTTTATCAACATCACAATAATCTGCATTTCGCCCTCTATTGTAATGTTGTTGGATTATTATTTTTAATTTTTATAGGTCTAACCTTTTTTACAGGTACTCCAAAAAAGTCTGACATTCATGATGAAGCAAGTAGTAATATATCTAACCCTTAAGAGCAGCCCTCATTTGCATAACCCGATTACTTTATTTTAGGGAAATGACGCAAACATTGACAAGGGGATAGAGTTAATGCGCATTAAATTGAACAATACTAAAACATTTACAATGCTACACCAAAACTAAAGAGGCCGCTCTTGCAAAAAATCTAATATAAGAATTTACGTCTCTGAATTACCAACAAATTACAGTAGGTTTTAGTTGGACATTTTCTCAACTCACTTTATCTGATCGCTACGATATCGACTTCATTTTTATTAACGTGGGTTATAGAGAAAGATTATATAGAAACCCACCGATATCCAGCATCCGTTCAGACTGAGAAGATGCGTAAGCATCGTCTCGAAGCCTTGGAAAGAAAGCTGAAGTCCCACACAAGACTTCGTGATGGCATAAATGCCTCCTCACCCCGCGCGGCTTGAGATAACGACTGATCTTATTCATAACTCACGTTATACTATTAAAGCCTTAGCAGGAGATAACGTGAGTAAGGTATTGATTAATACTACTATTAAATTCTGCGCGCAGGATGCGATTCCTTAAGAAAAAAAATGGCAATAAGTAAACTGGCAAGGAAACATACAGGCATAACTAACAACGCAGTCTGATAACTCGATATGCTGTATACATGAGCACCATTGACAATTCGCCAGGATCCCGTCTGTTGCAAGCTATAACCAACGAGAGGCTGGAAAATGGCTCCTCCAATTAATACAGATAAATTATTAAAACCAGATGCTGTGCCAACCAATTCAGGTGTATTATTTTCTTTAACTACTGCAAAACTTACCGTCTGTCCTCCAGCACCTAATCCTAAAACGAACAAGACAACATAAGCCCAGTTATAAGATAATTCAGACCAATAAAGGATAATCAGAGTTGCAATCAACCCCAAAATCGCACTGATAATCAATGCAATACGACGACTTTCCAATTTATCACTCAACCAACCTAATAATGGACTACCAATACCAATGCCTAACCAAATCATACTGCATAAGCCTGAAGCAGCTACCACACTCACTTGAAATTTTTCCTGCAAAAAAGGAACCCCCCAAAGTGCGGCAAATACAGCAATAGGAGTCCAAATTGCAAAAGCATAACCGCCAATGATCCAGGTATAAGCATGTTTACATACAGCAACTAAGCGCTTCCATTCATCCCTTAAATAATGATCGGGTATTGTCTGATTTTGCTGATGAGGATAATCACGAATAAATATCCAAAATAAAATAGCCAAGAGAAATCCAACACCTGCTAAAATAAAACTCGCACTTCTCCATCCAACCAAATCAATCAAAGCTGCCAAAGGCATTTCCCCGAACATAGCCCCTACTGAACTCATCAACTGCGCTACTCCTGCGAGAATTGCAAAATAATAAGGGGGGAACCATCGTGAAATAAGTACCAAAACACCAATAAAAGAAAATGCAGAGCCTATTCCTATCAAAAACCTGCCTATGCAAGCCGTAAATACACTGTCTGTGGAAGCAAAAAAGGCAGAACCGAATGCGCACAATACGATTGCAAAAGTCATTAGCTTGCGAGGACCATAACGATCATATAATACTCCTGCTGGCAATTGTGTAGGGGCATAAGCATAAAAATAAAAAGCTGAAATGACACCAAAGCCTTGACCAGTCACCCCAAAAGTTTTCATCATCGACTCTGCCATAACGCTTGGTGCTACTTGTAATATGAATTCATACAAATAGAATGAAGCGGCCAGAAAAAAAATAAAATAAGACGTTGCAAGTGTATTTCTTGCTCCACTAGCTGAAGCGACGTTGTAATGTGCGGTCAATTTAAAATCACTCTGTTAATTTTTATCAAATTAAACCTTATGCTTCTTTAGTTTGTCAATATGATTTTATTATAGGGTACACTGCACCCAAAATTGCAATACCTTTAGCTCCTGTTATTGATGTTAAGTCGACAGGGATTTGGTTAATAGTCTGTGCTGCTAACCATGCAAACATCATTGCTTCGAGATAATCAGGACTAAACCCTAACTCTGCTATACTTTTCACTGTCATCCCAGGCAATAGACTGGCTAAAGTCTCTTTCAAATGCGTATTATGGGCCCCTCCTCCGCAGAGATATAATTGTTTCACTTCATTTGATGTATTCAATATCGTTTCAGCTATAGTATGGGCTGTAAGCGCCAATAAGGTAGCCTGAATATTTGCTGGTGTATAATCCGGTTTTAAATGTTTTTGTAGCCAGGATAAAGAAAAATATTCTTTTCCTATACTTTTAGGCGAATCCAAATGGAAAAATGGATCTTGTAACAAATGTTCAAGTAGAGGACGAATCACTTCACCCTGGCTGGCCCAAGCACCACTTTTATCAAAGAGAGCTCCTTTGTTCTTATAAATCCAGGCATCCATGAGGCAATTGCCTGGTCCTATATCCCAACCTGTAGTCAATTGGTTCTTTGCAATGAAAGTAACATTAGCAATACCACCAATATTAACAATTGCAACAGGCTCATTTACTCTGGAAAATATCTGTTGATGATAAAGAGGTGCGAAAGGCGCACCTTGACCACCATTAACCAAATCCCTTGTTCTAAAGTCGGCTACAACGGTAATACCAGTTAAAGAAGAAATAGTATGTCCACAACCCAGCTGCAAAGTATATGGAATATTTCCACTTGTGTCATGACAGACTGTTTGACCATGACTACCAATAGCCTGAATTTCTTTTGGGTGTACTTGTATTTCAATCAAGAGTTGACGAACTGCTTCTGCGAACTCCCTGCCAATTAAAGTGTTCAGTTGGCAAATCGAACCCAGAGTTAAATGCTTACCCACAATTAAATCATCAAGGTTTTTCCTGACGTCATTACTATATTGTTTAGTAATTCCGTGAATCAATTGATTGGACGGAAGATCCAGCAAAGCAGCATCAATGCCATCCATACTGGTACCTGACATCAAACCTATATATAAACTCATTAATTACTCTAAATTTAAAATAGAATTGATAAATACTACTAAAACCTTTATTCACAAGCAAAAAATTACTAGGCAACCTTCCTAAAGTTTATTTGTATGTTATCAAAGTTTAGCCACAAGTGATGAATCAAGACCGTGGGCCTTTTTGCTGCAATGGCTATCAATGTAATCAACACGACTGATCAAGTCCTGATTGTCCCCCATAATGGCTTTTAACCTTTCTATGGTTTCAATAAACACTTGATTTCTAGCATCTTCTCCATTTTCTTGTGCTGCAGTACGTTTTAACTGTGAAAGAAGAGTTTTTACCGATCTAACTTGGCTACTAAACAAACTACTTCCAACGAAAGCATGATTAACATAGTCTTGAAATATGGCCTGTGTAAGAGCTAAATTATCTTTTGTTGCGAGAGATTGACGAATCATTTCAAAAGAAAGATATCTGGTTATTTCTGGGTATCCTGCATTTTTTGCAACTTGTAACGCATTTTTAACGTAATATATATTAGGTACATTTTTGTCATCTAAATTACAAAGCATTTGGACAACCTCAAGTCTCCCTTTTCCTGCTACAATTTGTAGCAAATTACCAGCTGTCTTTGAGTCAGGTTGGTGCAGAGAACAAAGTGCCTTAAAAACCTCCCATTGATTGTCGGGGTCTGATACTGCCGATGTTAATACATTATTCATTGCGGTATGAGAAGGTTTATCCCCTTGTTGTTGAATAAAATAATTTAATACCTTTACCCACTCCCCGTTTTTGGCGAAGTTAATTAACTTCTTATCAGCTCGTACCTGTGGAACTTTTGCTAATTGCCTTAATGCATTATCTGATAGATTTTTATCAGGTACAATAGCAGGCGGTTGTAAGCTCGCAATGGCTTTTACAGCCTCCCATGCTTTAGAAGATGATTGTATGGCACCTTTATTTTCATAGCTCTCCGCATTTGATAATGCTGCGTCTAGGATTGTATTAATTATTTTTTGACTTGGTTGACGTGCTGGAGCAGTTAAGTTGCAAAAAGCTATAACAAATTTCCAATTATTGGTTTTAATTGCTTTTTCTGCTTCTCGTAATAAGGCCTCGTTTACCATTTTTTGACTTGGTTGACTTGCTGGAGCAACCAAGTTGCAAAGAGCTATAACAAGCTCCCTGTTATTAGTTTCTACTGCTTGCTTAAATGCATTGTTTACAATATGTTGATTTCGATGATGATCTTCCCATTTTAAGTTGCATAACATCACAACAATTTTCAATCGCTTATCAGCCCCTTCATTTGACACATCAGATGCTGAGCTAATTGCTATCTTTATAGCTTCGTTAATTGCTTCAAGTCGAATATCATTGCTCGCTGATGCTGATTTTATGAATTCCTTATTTATAGTTTGGACAAGCCCTCTGGAAGCCAAAGCAATCAGTCTTAATTCTTTAATAGTCGGTTTAAATTTTGGCATAGTCTATGCTAACCTATAAAAATAAAATAGTGTCAATTATAATACAAAATAAATTAAAATAATATAATTTATTTATTATTTAACCAATAACTTTAGTAACGGACAGCGCAGATCATACCTTTTTGAATAAAAACTCACCTTATGCAGCAGCTTTAAGAAACTGCAGTTCATTGAACATGATTTGATTAGCCTTCAGCAGTAATTCTTGTTTAATACCAAAGTGATTCATTGAGGTTTTTACTGTAAACAATTCAAGTTTGCAGTATGCAATCACAGATGCACTTCTTCGTCAATGACCATCATTGTCATTCCCTCTCCCCAACCTTAGTCCCCCGATACTATTCAAATTCCTAGTGCGGGAGAGGGGGCAGATCGAAGTAAACTGAAAAATTTGTGTATTAATTAAGGCTAAGAAAACTGCAAATAAACTTTAGGAACGTTCTCTATTTCTAGTTTAAAAAATGATAAGTTAAGCTGAGAACCACCCTTTGCCAGCTATTTATGCTTGTCGTTTGATATTAAAACAATTATAAAAATTGTTTGTAGTGATTTCTGCTATCTCTTGGAAGTCCATTCCTCTGAGTTGTGCGATAGTTTCTGCAACATGCTTCACTAAAGCGGGATGATTTTGTTTTCCCCTGTATGGAACTGGAGCCAAATAAGGTGAGTCTGTCTCTATCAATATTCTCTCCAAGGGTATCTGTCTGGCTACTTCTTGCAAGGAAACAGCATTTTTAAAAGTAACTATTCCGGAGAATGATATATAAAAATTCAAATCAATTGCTCTTTGTGCAATATCCAGGTTTTCAGCAAAACAATGCATGACGCCACCAATCTGATTGGCCTCCTCATCAGCCATCATCAGCAAAGTATCTTCAGCTGCCTGTCGGGTATGAATAATTAACGGCTTGGCGGTTATAAG
The DNA here is from genome assembly GCF_000586315.1 of Legionella pneumophila subsp. fraseri. Lineage (GTDB taxonomy): Bacteria > Pseudomonadota > Gammaproteobacteria > Legionellales > Legionellaceae > Legionella > Legionella pneumophila_B. The sequence goes on from NZ_JFIM01000001.1 coordinate 370,169, forward strand.
TGCGGCCTTAATATGTTCTCTGAAGCGATCCCGTTGTAAAGATTGTGCTTCTTCACTTGGATTACGATAATAATCAAGTCCTGTTTCTCCTATGGCAATACAGGCAGGATTTTGAGCCAATTCACATAAGATCTGCGCAGTAAGAGGATCATTCATTTCACTATTCGGATGTACTCCAACAGAAATGCTAATATCAGGATGATCTTTAGCCAAACGCTCTAATTGAGGATAATCGCTCAACTCAACACAAACAGATAAGAAATGCTCTACCCCATTCTCGCGAGCCTGATTGATTACTTGAGCAAGATCATGATTAAAATGGGTTAAATCAATAAAATTTAAATGACAATGAGAGTCTACTAGCACATTTATACCCCAAAAGAATATCAATAAACAGGTTGTTAATTAATAAATTATAATTCTAGATAGTATCTGTAACTTGACATGATTTTAACATTCCCGCCAAGTAGGTTTCTATCTTGTTACATAAATAACGACTATTTTCACCAGTAAATTGAATACCAACTCCCGGAGGCTTATTACCTTGCGCGCCTTTAGGAGTAATCCAGACTACTTTACCAGCGACCAAATAAGGTTCATTTTCATTGAGTAACTTAACCGATAATTCAAGTGATTGTCCTAAAGGATAAACGTGTTGAGTTCTTATAAAAAGACCGCCACCTTTCACAAAAGGCATATAAGCTATATACAAAGATGCTTCATTGGGAAATGAGCAGTTTATAAGCTGTGGTTTTTCGGTCATAACTCCTCCGTTTAATCAACAGGCATCCTCCTTGAATGGTCCTATTTTAACTCATCATCTTGCTTACTTCAGTCTACTTAATAAAAAACTCAGTTTACAAGCAATGGTTTAATTCCTTTAAACTCAATTAATAATCAACAACCAAAGAAAATAATAAATCTTCTAAGACCAATGTATGATTTATATTCATATTATGGCTTAATTTTCTTAACAAAGTGTTGATTTTATCTATTTGAGCAAAAATCATAACCGGATTCAGTAATGAGGATAGCTTATGTAATTGTTTTGTTAACGTACCAGAATAAGCTACTTGAAACAAATGCATATATTGTATTTGAGAATAGACCAAATATAAAAACCACAAAAAAGCACTTAATTCATATTGAATCCATTGCGCAGCCAAAGCACATGGATGTTCTCTTAATTCAATGATTGCAATCAAGCCTTCTAAAATGGATTCTGAATGCTTCAGGAGCATTGAACTATTGGATTCCTGTGTATAGTACTCTCCTAAAGCCAATAAATTATTATAAGACAACTCATCAAAAACAGAAAATTGTGTCATTTGACATCGGCTTAATACAGTAGGGGGTATATTGCCAATTTGCTGTGCTAACAAAATAAAGATTGTATGTTTCGCTGGCTCTTCCAGAATTTTCAATAGGGCATTTGATGAGGCAATATTCATTGATTCAGCAGATTCGATAATGATTAGTTTATGATTAGTCCTTTGTGGTGTTAGAAACGCCGTGTTCTGCAATCCCCTAATTTGATCAATTTTAATAATTCCACCACTTCTTTCAGGCTTAATCCATTCTACATCCGGATGCTCAAAACGCCCTATCATTTGGCAATCCATGCAAGTCAAACAAGGTTCATTCTGCTTTATTTTACACAAGAGTAATTTGATTGCTTGAGTAGTAAATTCTATAAGGTCACCATGTAAAGAACCGAGAAAGAGCATGGCTTGAGGAATTCGCCCTATCGCCAATGCCATTTGCATTTTCTGCCATTGTTCTTCATAAGTAATCATATGTTATGCTCTATAAACTCCTCGATTACTGATTGAATGGAGTATTGAACCTCCTCTAAAGGCCTGTTAGCATCAATCATGATAATTTCAGGATTTTGTTTGACAAGAATATGATATGTATTATGTATTCTATGAAAAAATTCAATAGATTCCTGCTCAATCCTGTCAAATTTTCCCCTTGATTTGGCTCTTTCCATACCAAGCTCAGGATTAATGTCTAAGTATAAAGTGAGATCAGGTTTGAATCCCTTTAAACAGAAATTCGATAGCTCATTAATAATCCGCATATCCATTTTGCGACCACCACCCTGATAAGCTAAAGTAGAAAGCTCAAATCGATCAGCAATAACCCACTGTCCCCGACTTAAAGCGGGTTTTATCACTTGCTCAATCAATTGTATTCTTGCAGCGTACAGGAGTAATAATTCACTTCTATCGTCCAGAACATTATTGTACTCTGGATTTTTGATAATACTTCTTAACATTTCACCTATTGTTGTTCCTCCGGGTTCTCTGGTTGTTATAGTACTGATTTTTTTTTGGGATAACAGTTCAACAACTAAATTGACAGCTGTAGATTTCCCTGCTCCTTCCAAACCTTCAATAACTATCAACTTCCCGGTTAACGATGACATTAATAATCCTTGCGTCTGTATTGGTTAATTGCTTGTCTTTGTTGCTCATAAGTTTCGGAGAATTGATGAGTACCATCCCCTTTTGCAACAAAATACAAATAATTGGATAATTGCGGATGTGCAGCAGCATCTATTGCTTCTTTACCAACCATTGCTATTGGGGTAGGAGGCAATCCCCTGTTCAAATAAGAATTATATGGTGATTCAATTAGCAAATCATTATGTGTTAATTTTCCTGTATATTGACTTCCAAGGCCATAAATAACAGTAGGATCCATTTGTAATGGCATTTTTTTCTTTAACCTGTTTACCATTACACCAGAGATCAACTTTCTTTCTTGGGCAATTGCAGTTTCTTTTTCAATAATTGACGCAGCAATCAACAGCTCATAAGGAGTCTTATAAGGCAAATTTGGTGCTCGGTTTATCCAGCTGGTATTCAGATAATTTAATAAATTACGATGAGCTTGTTCTAATAATGCCTTACTACTACTCCCACCCTGATATTGATAAGTGTCTGCAAGCAGTAACCCTTCTGCACTTGGATAATTTTCTTTTACTATTGACCAATCGTTTGGATTGTATTTCAAATAATTAGCTTGTCTTAAGTCATAATCTACTTTCTGTTGAGTAGACCCCTCGATAATTGTGAAATTTTGTGTGATTACATCACCTGCAACTACTCGCTGTAGCAGTTTCATTGCGGTTTCACCAGGAGCAATTTGGTACACACCTGCCTTTAATTGATGTGATAATCCTTCAAAACGAATAATCAATAGAAAAAATTTTGCAGAATTTATTAATTTTTTATCTTGCAAGATATGGGCAAATTGATAAGCAGACGCTGCCCTATCGAAGGTTATGATCATTGGAGCAGCATTTTTCGGAATTATTGGCGTATACAATAAACGATATACATTCCAAAATAAAAATAAAAAAGACATAAAAAACAAAGATAAAGCAAAAATAACCAGTTTTTTATGTCTAGAAAATTGCATTTAGATTCGCTTGAACAATAAGCTACCGTTTGTCCCACCAAAACCAAGTGAATTACTTAGAACATAATTAATTGTTCTGCTTTGTGGTACATGTGCTACATAATTCAAATCACAACCTTCATCAGGATTATCTAAATTAATTGTAGGTGGAGCAACCTGATCTCTTATAGCTAAAATACTGATAATTGCCTCTACTGCACCTGCGGCTCCAAGCAAATGGCCTGTCATGGATTTGGTTGAGCTAACTGCCAAATCGTAAGCATGATTCTGGAAAACTCGCTTAATAGCTTTTGTTTCATTTAAATCGTTTAAATAAGTCGATGTACCATGAGCATTAATATAATCAACCTGCCTAGGATCGATACCAGCATCCTGGATAGCTGCTTCCATAGCTCGTGAAGCTCCATCGGCATCTTCATCGGGTGCTGTAATATGATAAGCATCTCCTGACATACCAAAACCTACCAGTTCAGCATAAATTTTAGCTCCACGGGCTTTAGCATGTTCATATTCTTCTAACACCAAGATACCAGCACCTTCACCCATAACAAAGCCGTCTCTATCCTTATCCCAAGGCCTTGAGGCTTTCTCAGGCTCATCATTCCGCTTAGATAAAGATCTTACTGCTGAAAACCCGGCGAGACATAATGGTGTTGTGGTCATTTCCGCTCCACCACAAATCATGACATCGGCATCGCCATAAGCAATGATACGCCCGGCTAGCCCGATATTATGCGTTCCAGTAGTACAGGCGGTCACAACTGAAATATTAGGTCCTTTTAAATTATGTTTAATAGAAATCTGACCGGCAACCATATTAATAATACCTGCCGGAATAAAAAATGGTGACACCTTACGCGGTCCACCTGCAACCAGTTTATCCTGGTTATTTGTAATTGTTTGAATACCACCAATGCCTGCCCCCACTGCGACTCCAATTCGACGAGATAAGGCCTCATCTATTTTTAAACCAGAGTCAAGCATCGCTTCATCAGCTGCAGCCATACCATATTGTGTGAAGACATCCATTTTACGGGCATCTTTAATTGGCATGTGATTCTCAACATTAAAATTCTTGACTTTAGCCCAAATCTTAGTTGGGTATTCAGTAGTATCAAAATCTTCTACCAAACCTACCCCGCTAACCCCAGCTAAAATATTTCGCCAAGTTTCTTCTACATTAAGTCCGACAGGAGTAAGCATACCCATGCCGGTTACAACCACACGCCGACTATTCAATGAGAGCTCCTTAAAAAAATTAAGCTTCTTCTTTATTTAAGTTAGATTCAATATAATCAATTGCTTCTTGAATTGTAGTAATTTTCTCAGCTTTTTCATCAGGAATTTCTGTTTCAAATTCTTCTTCAAGAGCCATAACCAATTCCACTGTATCCAGGGAATCAGCACCTAAATCATCAACAAAGGATGCATCATTCTTTAATTCTTCTTCTTTAACACCCAATTGTTCAACAACAATTTTGCGAACACGCTCTTCAACTGTACTCATAACGTAATTTTCCTCTTTCGGTTGATAGAAATTATTAAATACTGACGGCTAGTTTATTCAATTATACAGATAACGCAAGTGCATTTAACTCATATACATACCGCCATTGACATGAATTGTTTCACCTGTGATATATTTTGCGCTGTCTGATGCAAGAAAAGCTACAGCATCAGCAACATCTTCTGGCTGGCCCAGCTTACGCATGGGAATTCTTTTTAACATTTCTTCTTTCACCATATCAGGCAATGCAGTAGTCATATCTGTGTCGATAAACCCGGGAGCCACCACATTTACAGTTATTCCTCTACTGCCAATTTCCTGTGCCAAAGACTTGGAAAAACCAATAACTCCAGCCTTGGCCGCAGTATAGTTTACCTGTCCAGAATTGCCACTAGCGCCTACAACAGAACCTATAGAAATTATTCTTCCCCAACGTGCTCTGAACATAGGTTTTAAGCAAGCTTTAGTCATCCTATATATAGAATTTAAATTTGTTTCTATTACTTTGTACCATTCCTCATCATCCATACGTAATAACAGGTTATCCGCGGTAATGCCGGCATTATTAACAAGAATGGAAGGACACTGATCATTATCGGACAAGGTAGACATCAAATTTTCTACTTGCTCAGTGCTGGTTACATCCAAAACGATTCCTTTACCAGCCAATTTTTCTTTCTCAAAAAAAGAATTAATAGAAGCAGCACCCTGTTCAGTGGTAGCTGTTCCAAAAACAAAGGCACCATTTCTTGCCAATTTCTCGGCAACAGCACGACCGATACCACGGCTGGCACCAGTAACTAATGCAATTTTACCTTCTAAATTGATCATTTAGTTTCCTCTCAAACTGGGATATGTAAACGCTCTATGACTTGATCAAGACTAATGGTGTCATAAACGCTAATCGTAGTTAAATTTCTTTCAATTCTTTTTATCAAACCATTGAGAACCTTTCCTGGCCCACATTCCACAACGAGTTCAATTCCACGCTGTTGAATTAACTGAACCGTTTCAACCCAACGTACAGGGCTGTATAACTGCTCTTTAAGTTTATCTCTTATATGTTGAGTGGAATAATAAATACTTAAATCAACATTGCTTACTACATCGACTGAAGGAACTTGGAATTCTATTTGAGCCAAATTTTCAGCAAACAGTTCTGCAGCATCTTTTAATAAAGGGCAATGACAAGGCACACTGACAGGAATTATCATCGCTAATCTGGCACCTGCATCTTCAGCCAATTGGATTAGTTTATCAACGGCTGTTCGATGTCCGGCAACAACAATTTGACCCAGAGCATTATAATTCGCTGGGGTAACAAGATGATTGGCTGTGCTGGCCTGCTCACACAACGAACGAACCTGCTCATCAGATAAGCCTACTATCGCAGCCATAGCCCCCTCTCCCAGAGGGATGGCATTTTGCATCACCTGCCCTCTGCGAGCAACTAATTGTGCGGCATCCTTTAAAGATAAAGAATTAGCGCAAACCAAAGCAGCGTATTCTCCCAAACTATGACCAGCCATTACTTGAGGCTGGGGTACACCTAATTGCATTAATAGACGATAAATTGCAACATCAGCAGTTAACATGGCTGCCTGCGTGTATTCAGTCTGGTTTAGTTTTGTTTCAGGACCATTTTGAACCAAACCCCACAAATCATAACCCAAGGCATCTGAAGCCTCTGCAAAAACATCGGTGATGACAGTATACTGTGGCATAAAGTCAGACAACATCCCTATAGACTGTGATCCCTGTCCAGGGAATACAAATGCTGTTTTTACCATAATAGAATTAATCCTTATTAATTAATTTAGTAACGAATAACCATAGCGCCCCAGGTCATTCCACCACCAAAGGATTCAATTAATAATATTTCATCCCTTTTAATTTGATTATTTTTAATAGAATAATCAAGTGCTAAAGGAATAGAAGCAGCTGACGTGTTACCTTGGTTGCCAATTGTAACAATAACATGTGACATTGGAAGAGATAATTTCTTAGCTATGGCTTGTATGATGCGTATATTGGCTTGATGGGGTATCAGCCAATCAATATCAGATTTTTTTAAATGACTTGCTTCTAACACTTCATCAACAATATTACCCATAATATTAACAGCAATTTTAAATACCTCGTTACCTCGCATTCCAATCGTTGCGCGATCTTGTTCAAAAGTTGAATTACGAAGAACTAATAACTTATCAGAGTCATAGGCAGAATGTAAAACACTCCCCATAATCCCCTGGCGATCACTAGCACTTAAAACGACAGCACCTGCCCCATCTCCGAATAAGACACAAATCGAACGATCAGTCCAATCTACCGCTCTTGACATACTTTCGCTGCCTACGACAAGAACATGTTTGGCAGCCCCTGTAGCAATATATTGTTTTGCTACATCCATCGCATACACAAAACCACTGCACGCAGCACCAATGTCAAAAGCTGGAATAGGTCTTTTGATTCCTAAAGCATGTTGTACATGACAGGCAACACTTGGGAAAAAATAATCTGGGGTACATGTTGCTACTAATATCAAATCAATTTCTTCAGCATCAAGGCCTGATGCCGCCAGAGCTTGTTCTGCTGCTTTGGAGGCCATATAAGATGTTGTTTCGTGTTCTTGAGCAACACTACGACTACTAATACCAGTCCTGGTAACTATCCATTCATCGCTCGTATCGAGCATGGTTTCCAGCTCGGCATTAGTCATTTGTCGCGCTGGAGAGTAACTTCCAGTGCCATTAATAACAGCATTCTTCATAACAACAATCCTTGATTTATAAAATCATTTATTTGATCACGCACTAAATCAACAACATTATTTTTTACTTCGAGAACAGCCTGTTCGATAGCATGTTGAAAACCTACTTCATTGGCCCCACCATGACTTTTAACAACAATACCATTCAATCCAAGCAGACTAGCACCATTATATCGCGATGGATCCAGACGATTTTTTAAATGTTTTAAAGCCGGTAAAGCAATAAAACCAGCAATTTTTGTTAACCAGTTTCTGCTAAATGATTCTTTAAGGACAGTTAATAAAAGTTTTGCCAGGCCTTCACTAGCTTTTAATGCCACATTTCCAACAAATCCGTCACAGACCACTAAATCAACATCACCACTGTAAAAATAATCACCCTCAACGTATCCTACATAATTCATAACAGAACATTCTGCTAACATATGTGCGGTACGCTTAACCTGATCATTACCCTTAATTTCTTCAACGCCAATATTAAGTAAACCAATTTTAGGTTTGGGTTTATTTTCTATTGCCTGTATTAATGCAGAACCCATCACAGCGAACTGAAACAAATGCTCCGCACAAGAATCAACATTAGCTCCCAAATCAATAACTCTTGTTTTTCCACCCATGGTAGGCAACTCAGACACTATTGCTGGGCGATCAATCCCCGGTAAAGTCTTTAAGACATATCGAGCGGTAGCCATTAAAGCACCTGTATTGCCTGCACTGACACAAGCCTGCGCTCTGCCTTCCTTAACCAGGTTAATTGCTATTCGCATGGAGGAATCTTTTTTATTTCGTAATGCATGAGATGGCAATTCATCCATCGTAACCACTTCTGATGCATGGACGATAGTAAATTGCTGACAGGACAACATGCCATATTTTTTCAAAGAAGCACTGATCTTGTCTTGAACTCCTACAAGCAATAATTTCAAATCAGAGTTGTTTTTAATAGCACGAATACAGGCAGGAATCACAATATCCAAGCCGTGATCCCCACCCATCGCGTCAATTGCAATGGTGATATTCTTCAAGAAAGTTACTCTTGTTCGTAAGCGGTTTCAGCGTCAATAATTTTTTTGCCTCTGTAATATCCATCCGGAGTCATGTGATGACGAAGATGGGTTTCACCAGTTGTTGGATCTACTGATAGAGTAGGCTTGGTTAATGCATCATGAGAACGCCTCATATCACGTCGTGAGCGTGACTTTTTATTTTGTTGTACGGCCATTGTATTACTCCTAAACAAATTGCATTCATAAAGCGGGAATATTACCGATATTTTAACTTCAATCCAAGTATTAATTATCAAAATATCAAGAAGTTTCTTTTTTCCCAGTTAAAATTTCATTGATTTCGTTAGCACATTCATTAATATCAGGATGAACTTGTGGTGCATACAAATGCAGTTCATCAATAATTAAATCATTTAAATCAACTTGCCAGTTTGAAGAAACCAAGCATTCATATTGACTCAAAAGTTGCTCAGCCCTCTCATCATTTCGGCAAACAGCAATAACGGTCGAATTATTATAACATACAGTGAAGTTTTCCATACATCGTTGACATACATTGTTTAAGTTGCCTTGCACTCTAAGATGAATAAGATAAAAATCATCTTTTGCCTCTATATGATAAGACGCATGCAAATGGCATCCAGGACTAACAAATGCGGGCAAACGCTCGTTTAAAATCACTTCCTTTTCTTGCTGGCCATGCTTTGCCAATTCTTGTAAATGAATCATAAATAATTGTCCAAAATATAGAATGAGTTAGCTCTTTGAGTCTTTCGAGTTATTGATAAGCACTTACAGACGATCTATGAATTACTAACATAATCAATCTAAAATGATAACGAACTCCTAAAAACCTGGCATTATCCAATTATATGTAAAAAATATCAACTTATTGGATAAAATATAAGACATTGTATTCAAATAGGATGTCTAATTTTATCAACTATTACAAGACAGTTGAATGTACGACTTGCTTTGTTAACAATGAAATAATAAAAATTTTTCTCCATAACTAAAAAGATAAGTTTTTGCTTTTTAACTATCGATCTGTGGTTTTATATTGGTTGCAGCATTCAATTCCCTCTCGACCATTCAAAATAACCACGTCAGAAAAATCTCTCTTGACTCTATGATTATCGTGAGGAACTATTAGAAATTGGCACTAATGATTGAAGGAAAATAATGCCTGCCGATAGAAGCCCCAATTTTGATTCAATTCCTGTCATTGACTTACAGCAATTTATTGATGGCTCAGCCAAGGAGAGAGATGAGTTTGTTTATTATCTCCGTAATATTTGCCATCGACTAGGTTTTTTCTATCTAAAAAATCATGGCCTTCCCTCCTCCATGTTGAAAAAAATGTTGGCATTGACTAGGGCGTTTTTTGATCTGCCGCAAGCTGAAAAAGACAAAATCAGTATTGATTATTCTCCTCGGTATCGTGGTTATGGCAGGCTGCGGGCAGAAACAACTCTGGGCATCCCTGATTATAAAGAAAGCTATGACTTAGGATTGGAACAGGTAGAACGGCAGGTAACAGCAGAACAACCTTACCTTATTTTGCATGGGAAAAATCAGTGGCCTTCTGCCGATACACTTACTCAAATGCAATGGAAAGAAACGATGCTTGAGTATATGGATAGGATGCAAAAGACAGGGGAGTGTCTACTTGCGGCCATTTCTCTTACCCTTGATTTGCCTGAAAATTATTTTGGCCGCCAATTCTCATCGAACACGGAAGACGCTTTTGTGATGCTAAGACTTCTTCGTTATCCTCCAGGTCGGTTAATTAATCAAAATGGAGAGCCTGAGCTTGGTGTCGGCCCTCATATTGATGTGGGTTGTCTGGTATTATTATTACAGGATGATATTGGTGGGTTACAAGTACAGACTAGCGATGGTAATTGGCTGGATGTACCGCCAATCGAAGATACTCTGGTAGTTAATATTGGAGAGATGTTACAAATCTGGTCGAATAACTATTTTCAAGCTACACCGCATCGCGTTATTAATCGCTCATCAAAAATCAGACATTCGATTCCCTTTTTTCTTGAGCCCAACCTTGATACTCTTGTTCAACCACTACCTATTAATTCACAATGGTATACTCAAATGAACAGGCCGCAGATTGCACCAGACACTGCTGTTCTCTATGGACAACATATGCTTCGTGTTTATCAGCGAAGTTTTAAAAACAATTCTATCAAGTATGATAATGAAATCACATAACTCATAGTTAATACTTCTAACTTTTTCAATAAAAATTATGATTAATTAAAAATAAATAATAAAAATTATTATTAAACAGTAATTTTTATTATATTATACTTCAATTACTCTGATATACTTTAGATACTATCAGGAGTAAATTGAAGAGGAACATCAACTCACTGTATGAGATAAAATAATGTCCATTATTGTAAACTTAGATGTCATGCTAGCTAAGAGAAAAATTCGTTCTAAGGATCTTGCGGAGGCTATTGGTATTACTGAGCAAAACCTGTCTTTACTAAAAACAGGTAAAGCAAAAGCCATTCGTTTTTCTACTTTAAGTGCTATATGCAAGCACTTGAGATGTGAACCAGGCGATATTCTGGAATTTCAGGATGAAAATAAATAAACAATTTTTTTCTTTAATATAATCCGATAGCTCACAGAACCTAGGGCCTTATATCGTCTCTATTGCATGGTCAACTATTATTTTTATTCTGATTCAAATCTTGCTTGTGTCTAAATTATACTTTTCTACAGTGCAGTTAATTTGTTAAAATCGCACATTCCAATTTGATTGTGATTCAAAAGAGAGCGGTATAAACCATTTATGAAAGCTAAAGTTATTGTTGGTATGTCCGGAGGGGTAGACTCTTCTGTAGCCGCCTGGCTATTGAAAGAACAAGGATACCAGGTGGAAGGTCTATTCATGAAAAACTGGGAACAGGACGATCACAATGATTATTGCCCTGCCGCAAAAGATTTGGCCGATGCTCAAGCCGTCTGTAATCAATTGCGTATACCACTGCACACTGTAAATTTTTCAAAAGAATACTGGGATAGAGTATTTGCTTATTTTCTGAATGAATATGAAAAAGGCAGAACGCCAAACCCTGACGTGTTATGTAATAAAGAAATCAAATTCAATGCCTTTCTAAATCATGCTTTAACCCTGGGCGCAGATTATATAGCCACTGGTCACTATGCCAAAAATACAATAGAAGGATCCATTGGCTATTTATTTAAGGCCAAAGACAGGGAAAAGGATCAAACGTATTTCCTTCACGCTGTTGAACCAGAAGCATTGGCCAAAACCATTTTTCCAATAGGAGATTTTACCAAACCACAAATCAGAGAATTCGCTAAAGAACTTGGCCTTGTCACTCATGCCAAAAAGGATTCTACAGGAATTTGCTTTATAGGTGAAAAAAGATTCAAAACCTTCCTTAATGAATTCATCCTTGCCAAGCCGGGAGAAATAAAAAGCACTGGAGGAAAAACACTTGGTCAACATGATGGTTTAATGTTTTATACATTAGGACAGCGCCAGGGTTTGGGGATTGGAGGATTACAAAATTCGACAGATGAGCCATGGTATGTCGTAGATAAAGACATAACCAGTAACACCCTTTATGTGGCACAGGGCAGTCAGCATCCAATGCTCTATTCTCAAGGTTTAATATGTGGTCCTATTCATTGGCTGGCAGACTATCAGAATCATTTACCACTAACCTGCTTTGCCAAAACCAGATATAGGCAAACCGATCAAGCCTGCATGATTTCTCCTTCCGATAATAATCAGCACTATGTGATGTTTTCAAGCCCCCAACGTGCGATTACTCCGGGGCAATTCATCGTCTTTTATGAAAAAAATCAATGCCTGGGTGGAGCTACCATAGAACAGATTATCCGCTAGGAGGCAGGAAATTAAACTTTTTATGGATATTGTATGTTTTATCTGGTTCCTCATGCCAATTTATGGATTAAGGCTACGAAATAACTCGCATTATTGATATAATGAATAATAATGGTAGTAATTATTTTGGAGCTTAGTATGGCCAGTGTTGACGTATCCCAAAATACTTCAGATATATATTTTTCTGTCAGTGCAGCAGATAAAGTCGCAGAACTAATCAAAGAAGAAGATAATTCCAATTTGAATTTACGAGTTTCAATTACAGGCGGTGGTTGTTCTGGATTTCAATACGGATTTAGCTTTGATGAACAAATCAATGATGACGACACTATTGTGATACAACAATGTTCTGATGGAAAATCCTCTGTTAAATTGCTAGTTGATTCAATGAGTTATCAATATTTACATGATGCAGAAATTGATTACATTAAAGGAATTCAAGGAGAGCAATTTGTCATACGCAATCCTAATGCAAAAACGACTTGTGGTTGTGGCTCTTCGTTTAGTATTGGTGATGAGGATGATTTATAAAAAAACACTGCCTGAAACTCAAGGCAGTGATCTTAGCTTTTTTACGGACGAACTGCTTATTATTCTTAAGCACCGCGGGTAGGAGCCGGTGATGGAAAATTAAGTTCCGTTAATTTACTATCAAGAGTTCTTGCCCAGTTGCGTAATGATTGGCATGTTTCCACTTTGCTAATTTCAAAAAACTTGCTATCCAATCCGGTTTCTTTTAGTTTGGCACGCAATTTTTCGTCTATTCCCGCTAATAAACAACGTTTAGCACTGGTAGCACAATTATTAAAAACAATCGAATAGTTTTGCCCACGCTCTTCTTGCATAGCTTTTAGTATTTTGACTTCGTCGACATAATAAGTTAGACCACTTTCCGCAGTTGGTAATGTCACGCTGTAATCAGGATGCCTTCCTTCAGTAAAGTCTCGGCTTTTGATGAATTGTTCTTTGCGAGAAGTATATTCTTTGCGACGATGCGCCTCTTCTTGCAACTCTTTTAAATCATTCTCATCCCTGCCATTGATTGTAATATCCAATTTTTTTAAATCTTCTACACGATGGTTCATTGCAAGTTCAACCTGTTGCAGTTTCTTTTCAACTTGTTGCATATCATCACGATATTTCAGTTCAGATTTTGATATTAATTCGTTTATCTCGTGTTGAGAACTTATTGTAGTCTCACGCTCTTTTTTTAATTTAATTAATTTTTCACTAAGCTCAATCAATTGTGCTTTAGTTTTAGGGTCAGGCTTTTCCAATTTATTCAAGTAGCTTAAAGTTCTCTCTGTAGCTGTGATTTGGCCGTTTGTTTTATTCAAATGAAGCTCCAGCTTGGCTAATTGCCCCTTAAAATCTTTTAATTGGGTTTGATGAGAATTGGTTAATTGCTTCTGTTGCTTAATCAACTCATCTTTTTCCAACTGCAATTTTTTAAGATCATCCACAAAAAGTACTCTTTGCTCCAAGTTGACTTCCAAATCTGAAATTTCAACAAGTAAGTCAAGATTCTTTTTCTTTTCAGAATTAACTTGCTCTAAAGCTGATTTGCGATGGGTAATTGACATTGCAGTCAGCGAATCTTCAGCAATCATATCATCTTCATGGGTATTAAATTCAGGTTTCACTCTTTTGCCTATTATTGTCTCTGATTTAGTTGGTCTATTTTCTGGCCAGAAACTATGAGAAACCACATCACTCTTAACAAAGGTTGGCTTTAAACGAGATGATTCTATGTTGGCAGAAGAAGGAGTAGTTACTTGAGTCGGAATAGCACGCAACGTTTTTTTAGCTTTCAGCTCTGATGCATGCTGCTCAATAAAATCAAAACTTTCCTGAACACGCTCATCAATTTCTATGGTGAAATTGACATGCCCCACATTTTCTCCTTTTTCGTGAGATGCTAAAAGCGGTCCAAAAAATTTGTGCTTAACACGTTTTTTGAATAAGGAGGCTGTTGATACCCAAACATTTACTTCAATCATAGCAATACTACTTCTCTAGTTAATTAAATAAAATTACAATATGCTTACTATTTTTCACTTTAACTAATTTTATCACATTTAGATTAATTAAAATACATTTACTTTATTATTAATAAGACTTAATAATTACTTTCGTTCCAATTTTAATAAAATTTTGGCTTAACCATCTTGCATCATGAGGATTCACTCTGACACAGCCATGACTCGCGTTATAATTTGGTACATCCGGAGAACCATGTATTGCATACAATTTGCTAAAAAACATGCAATACGGCATTGGTGCCCCACCTTTACCCAACGGATAACGACTGGAACGGCATCCTGGACCGCCTTTGCTAATCACTCTAAAAACACCAGACGGTGTTTTGCATGATCGGCGAACATCAGAACAATAGTGTTTTCCACCTGATCCGCGCCCTGTCCGTATCACCTTGCCATTAGAGCTGATAGCTTTCCAGGTTAATGTATTAGGATTAAAAATAAAGGTATTACCAGCCGCGTACCCATTACAGAATAGAAATGCTCCTAAAGTGAAGAATACAATTTGAGACAAAAAATTTAAGCGAAAATTGGACTTTTCCATGATTTAACCTATTTTTTCCCGTCACTTTATTATTTTAGTTTAATTTTTGAACAATTCAAATGTTAATCAGATGATTGTCGTAACTCCATGAATCTGTCATTGAGAACTAAAGTGCTTTAAATTGCTTAATGAAGGAAAAATTATATTTTTTGTCCTACTATATATATGAGACTCTAAAATAAGGACAATAAATCATGTCAAGGAAATTACTTATTGCTACCACACTCGTGCTAAGCACTTCATTATTTCCATTAATATCCAATGCTGAAGACACAGCAAATCCTAATGAGATGACTAAGGATGCCTGGTTAAATTCTATGACTCCCTTATTACCAGATCTTATCTGCAAAGGATTTATTCAAGATCCTGATCTTAAAAAACGATTTGATGAAATAAAAATGACATATGAGCAATGTGTGACTTTAATTCCTGAAAGTACTAAAAAATGCCAAGATCAACTGTATGCCAGCATGCCAGATAAAATCAATAGTGAAACAGCTGGTACATGGGGAAGATCATTAGGAGAGTGTATCGGAAAAGATTTTGCTGAAAAGCATCTAATTCCAAAATAGATAATAAAAAAATTACCTGGTTGATATGATTATTAGGCTTCGCCTCTGCCATAGCCAATCAAACTGGATTGTATCTTGAGAACAGCTACTGACAGGAATAAGCTACCTGAGAAATCTTGTTATTTTATAAAGTTAAGAATTGGCAGACGCGAAACCGAATAATTATTTATAATTATGATAACTACACTTCTTCCCAATGATTGATACCGGATTTTTTAGATATAAATTCAATGAAACTTTGGTGCTGAATTAACTCCGCTTCATTTGCGTTCATTATTACAGGATTTTTTAAACTTAATGGCTTAATTTCTTGGGTTTTTATTTTTGAATGGTTCAAACTGGATTCAACTTCAGTAAATAAACTGCTTTGGCCACCTGTCATCGCCAAATACACATAAGCCAATATTTCGGCGTCTAGCAATGCACCGTGCAGTTCACGATTAAAATGATCTATTTCATAACGTTTACATAAAGCATCCAAACTGTTACGTTGTCCAGGATGTTTTTCTCTGGCTAAAACCAAGGTATCAAGAATTTGGCAATAATCTTCTAATGTCTTATTCCATTTCAGATGGTTTAATTCAGAATTTAGAAATCCAACATCAAATGGCGCATTGTGAATAATTAATTCTGAACCTTCTACAAATTGTAAAAATTCAGTCACGATATCCTGGAACAAAGGTTTATCTTGTAAAAATTCAGTGCTAATGCCGTGAACTCTAAATGCGCCCTCATCCACTTCACGCTGGGGATTAAGATAGACATGGAAGTGGTTCCCAGTTAATTTTCTATCGATGAGCTCGATACAACCTATTTCTATTACTCTATGGCCTTGTTCAGGCCCTATACCAGTCGTTTCGGTATCTAATATAATTTGCCTCATAGCTCTATGATAACTCCTCAATACCTAAATTTGCCAAAGCATCAACCAAATCATTTTCCAAATGGCCTGAGTGTCCTTTCACCCAGTGCCAATGAATATTATGAATAGAAGCAAGATTATCCAGTGATTGCCATAATTCAGCATTTTTAACCAATTCTTTCTTGGAGTTACGCCAACCGTTCTTTTTCCATGTCTTGATCCATTCTTTCATTCCTTGCTGTAAGTATTGGGAATCGGTATACAAATCCACCTCACAGGGACGCTTTAATGCTTCCAGCCCCTTAATTGCAGCCATTAATTCCATGCGGTTATTGGTCGTATGAGCTTCTCCTCCATGAAGTGTTTTTTCTCTGCCATTATATCGAAGTAATACGCCCCAGCCACCAGGTCCGGGGTTTCCCTTACATGCACCGTCAGTATAGATTTCTACCTTCATAAAAATAAATCAGGACAAAGTTGGGCTTTAGGATTCATAGCATAACAAGAAAAATCAGTGACACCACTATTTCTTAATACGTCTTCATCAATAAAAAAATTTCCAGTAGTTGATTTTGGTGATTGGTTGATAATCCAATAAGCGGCATCAGCCATAATTTGTGGCTTGCGGCTTGCCATATACATTGCACTGGGAAAATGGACTCGTATGGCATCAGTAGCTATGGTAGTTTTCGGCCATAAAGAATTTACAGCAATTCCTGCTTCTTTGAATTCTTCAGCAAGGCCTAATGTACACATACTCATACCGTATTTACTGATGGTATAGGCCAGATGTGGCGCAAACCAGGTTTTATCCATATTTAATGGTGGAGATAAAGTCAGAATATGCGGGTTCTCACTATTTAAAAGATAGGGAATAGCTGCTTGAGAACATGCAAATGTTGCTCTGGCATTAACACTCTGCATCAGATCATAACGCTTCATTGGAGTATTTAACGTATCAGTCAAATTAATTGCGCTCGCGTTATTGACTAATACATCCAATCGACCAAAAGTTTCTATGGTTTTAGTTATCGCATTTTGGATCTGTTGCTCATCTCTGACATCAACCATTAAAGGCAGGGCCTTTCCTCCCAGTTCTTCAATTTCGTTTGCAACAGAATAAATAGTTCCTTCCAGTTTAGGGTGAGGTTCTGCTGTTTTGGCTGCAATAACGATATTTGCTTTGTCCTTTGCAGCAAATTTTAAAGCGATTTCTCTACCGATTCCTCTACTGCCACCTGTAATAAAAATGACTTTACTCATGATTTCTCCTTCAACTTGATACCACCAACCCAAGCTAAAAACATACGCATTAAAGCACCATAGGGTGGATATAGCCAGCTAACTGTAGATATAAATCGTTGCACTAACACCGGTTTTAATTTTGAAAAGGTATCAAATCCTTCCTTTCCATGATAATGCCCCATGCCACTATGACCAACACCACCAAATGGTAAATCATCAATTGCAATATGCATTAAGGTTTCATTGATAGTCAAAGCACCAGATAATGTTTTTGTTTGTATGATTTTTATTTCACTCTTATCTTCTCCAAAATAATACAAGGCAAGTGGGTTGGGAGATGAATTAATATAATCGACTGCATCATTTATTGAGTTATAAGTCAATACAGGCAGTATAGGACCAAAAATTTCTTCCTTCATAACAAGCATATCATTTGTTATATCAAATAATAGAAATACAGGTAACTTTGAGCTATTCGGAATTGAATGACCAAACTTAACTATACGAGCCCCTTTGCTTCGCGCATCTTCGACCAGATCGAGTAATCGCTTTTTATGTCTCTCTGAAATAATATTGGAATACTGCTTATTACTCATTAAATCCGGGTAAAAGGTATTAATAAACCTCCTAAACTCTCTTTCGACTCTGTCTTCCCATCCTTTAGGAATCAATAAATAATCAGGCGCGATACAAGTTTGAGCAGCATTGAATAATTTGCCCATAAACAAGCGCTTAAAATAAGCTGGGTTCATGGTAGGAGATAATATTGCCGGAGATTTGCCACCTAGCTCCAGTGTCACTGGAGTCAGGTTATCACTGGCAGCCTTCATCACCAGTTTTCCTACATTAGTCGAGCCAGTGAACATAAGATGGCCAAAAGGAAGCGAAGCAAACTGCTTTGATAGCTCAATATCACCGTTAATGACTCTAACAGAATGGTTTAATCCAGCCGCGTGCATCAATTTTAGTAAAGTATCGCCAATATGCGGAGATAACTCAGACATTTTTATCATCACCCTGTTTCCAGCTGCCAAGGCATAAATAGCAGGGACTAAAGCCAGATAAACAGGATAATTCCAGGGAACCATGATACCAACCACCCCAAGTGGTTGCGGAATAACATAGGCTTTTGCAGGAATAAACAACCAAGACACATTTCTGCGCCTTTTCTTCATCCATTTTTTCATTTTTTTTAAACAAAAATTAATGGCTTTTATCGTTGGAAAAATTTCCAAGAATAAGGTTTCCTCAACAGGACGGTGAGTAAAATCCTTATTGATTGCTTCTGCCAAAGCGTAAGCTTCTGTCTGCAAAATTTTTTTTATTGTAATCAACTGTGCTTTTCTTTCAGACAAAGAAGGATAAGGATTACTTTTAAGTTGTTGATGCAAAGATTGATATTCTGCCATCAATTCCATTGTATTTTCCTGCTATTCGCTCGTTAACGTGAGTAACGAAAATTCCTTATTTAAAATCTTCTGTTTTATTTTTTCTATATCAGGCGCAAAATAGCGATCTTTATCATATTCTTTAACCACACTTCTTACGCCTTGATAAATTTTATCCAATTGCGGCGATGTCTTTAAAGGCTTGTGGAACTCTAACCCTTGGCAAGCTGCCAATAATTCAATAGCAAGAATAGTTGAAGTATTATCAATCATCTCATGTAATCGACGTGCGGCGCTAGTTGCCATAGAAACATGATCTTCCTGATTTGCCGAGGTAGGCAAACTATCAACCGAGTGTGGATGAGCAAGCGCTTTGTTATCGCTGGCACAAGAAGCGGCAGTTACATGGGCAATCATAAAACCTGAATTTAAGCCGCTTTCTCTAACCAGGAAAGCGGGTAATCCACTAAAATTTTTATCAATTAATAAAGCAATTCGGCGTTCTGCGCTACCACCTATCTCGGACAATGCCAATGCCAAATTGTCAGCAGCCATAGCAATGATTTCACCATGAAAATTTCCCCCAGATAAAATATCCCCCTGCTCTGCAAAAACGAGAGGATTATCAGAAATTGCATTGGCCTCTACTTGAAGAGTTTGTCCAACAAACTCCATCTGATGAAGAACTGCACCCATAATTTGGGGTTGACATCTTAAAGAATAAGGATCCTGGACTCGATGACAATGCCTGTGTGACTCTCTAATTTGACTGCCAGCTAATAAATTTCTGTACATACCAGCAGTAGAAATTTGAGTTTGATGTCCACGAATTTGATGTATTCTGTCATCAAAGGGCACATCGCTTCCACTGGCAGCATCTACTGATAAGCTACCGGAAATAATAGCTGTTTCAAACAATGTCTCACTAATAAACAGGGCAGACAATGCTAAAGCGGTAGATACCTGCAACCCATTAAGAAGTGCTAATCCTTCTTTTGCTTCCAATTCAAGCGGCTTCAATCTAGCCCGTTTTAATCCTTCCTCAGCACTGATAACTTGTCCTTGGTGCCTTACTTCACCCTCCCCTAACAAAGGTAAAGACAAATGTGCAAGCGGAACTAAATCTCCAGACGCGCCTACCGAACCCTTAGAAGGGATGCATGGATATACTTTATGATTAAACAAAGCAATCAAGGCATTGATTAATTCCAACCTAACCCCGGAATACCCCTGAGCCAAGTTATTAATTTTCAAAAGCAAAATCAAAGCAACCACTTCATCCGGCAACAATTTACCTGTTCCACAAGCATGAGAAAGTACAATATTACGCTGCAGCTCCTTCAAACAATCTGCAGAAATGGTCTGATTCGCCAGAGAACCAAAACCTGTATTGATTCCATATACTGTTTTCTTTTCATCAATTACTTTTTTAACAGTTTGATGAGAAGCATTTATTAATTCAAAAGCGCTCTTAGCGAGAACGCACGATTGACCCTCATCTAAAATTTGCTTAATAGAAAGTAGCGATAATTGCCCGGGCTGCAATATAAAATGTTCTGACATAAACAGGCTCCTTTTAAGATTCCATGGGTAACCAAAGCGAATTCTCTTTGGCACATTGCTTGGCAAGTTGATAACCTGCATCCGCATGTCTCATTACCCCTGTCGCAGGATCATTGTGTAGCACACGAGCCAATCGTTTAGCCGCCTTTTCTGTCCCATCAGCAACAATCACAACGCCGGCATGTTGTGAAAAGCCCATACCTACCCCTCCTCCATGATGAATGCTGACCCAGGTAGCTCCACTGGCACAATTTAACAGTGCATTAAGCAAAGGCCAATCGGAAACAGCATCACTGCCATCCAACATACCTTCTGTTTCGCGATTGGGACTGGCCACAGAACCAGAATCCAAATGGTCACGCCCAATGACAATAGGTGCTTTAACTTGTTTATTTTTAACCATCTCATTGAAGGCCAGGGCAAGCCGTGCTCTGTCTTTTAACCCCACCCAACATATTCTTGCTGGTAATCCTTGAAATGAAATTTTTTCCTTAGCCATATCCAGCCAATGATGCAAATGAGGATTATCAGGAATTAACTGCTTTACTCTCTCATCTGTTGCATAAATATCTTCTGGATCACCTGACAATGCAACCCATCGAAACGGTCCAATCCCTTCGCAAAATAATGGCCTGATATAAGCAGGTACAAATCCCTCAAAGGAAAAAGCCTCTTTTTCTCCTGCTTCAAATGCCATTTGTCTAATGTTATTGCCATAATCAAAGACAGGAATACCTCTATTATGAAACTCAAGCATTGCATGCACCTGAACAGCCATCGATTTCTTGGCCGCATCAACAACCTCTTCTGGTGATTTTTTTCTCATTTCAATAGCTTGTTCCAATGTCCATCCTAATGGCAAATAGCCATTGAGTGGATCATGAGCGCTGGTTTGATCGGTAACCAGGGAAGGCTGAGCTCCCAACTTAACCAGTTGAGGAAATATTTCAGCAGCATTTCCCAATACAGCTACTGAAACTGGCTTTTTACGGCGACAGGATTCGTTAATCCAGTCTAATGCCTCACTTAAATTATCAGTGTACCGATCCAGATACTTTGTCTGTAAACGTTTCTCAATCCTTTGCCTGTCACATTCTACAGCCAGAACACTGGCACCAGCCATAGTTCCAGCCAAGGGTTGAGCTCCGCCCATTCCCCCTAAACCCGCTGTTAAAATCCAACGCCCGGACAAATCGCCCTGATAATGTTTTTTAGCTGCCGCAACGAATGTCTCATAAGTCCCTTGTACAATGCCTTGAGAACCGATGTAAATCCAGCTGCCGGCGGTCATCTGACCATACATCATCAAGCCTTTCTTATCCAGTTCATTAAAATGCTCCCAGGTAGCCCAGCGTGGTACCAAATTAGAATTGGCAATTAGTATTCTGGGGGCCTCTTCATGGGTAGTAAATACACCAACAGGTTTTCCAGACTGAATGAGCAAAGTCTGATCATTATTTAGTAATTTCAATACATGAACAATTTCATCAAAACATTCCCAGTTTCTGGCAGCCTTGCCCAAACCACCATAAACAATCAAAGAATCTGGATCTTCTGCAACATGAGGATCCAAATTATTGCAAATCATCCTTAATGCCGCTTCAGTTAACCAACTTTTAGCTTGAATTTCGGTACCTTTAGGGGCAGAAATAACACGTTTATTCTTGTCCTTGTTCATCAAGAATACTCCTTATTGCTATGAAAACCTCAGTTATTATTTCTCTTCAAATAGCGATTAAAAAATTTTTAGCATCATACACCAGTCAACTACTTGCTGGAATGAGATAATCTAATGAGTTGAGAAAAACCCGATAAAATGACCAATTAATATTCACAGTGTTTTTTATATGATATAATTTTTATTTAATGAATTAATTTGATCGTAGTCACTTAAAAATATGGAAAAACATCCAAAATCTCTGCGCATCTACTTTACAACTGAAATGTGGGAACGTTATGGTTTTTACGCAGTTCAATCCTTATTAGCACTTTATTTGGCTTTACATTTTAAATGGCCTGACAAAGAAATCTATTCTTTAGTAGGATCATTCACAGCGCTCACCTATCTCTCACCATTAGTAGGTGGCTGGATTGCTGATAAGTTAATAGGTCAAAAACGCGCTATATTACTGGGTGCTATTGTCCTGTTTTTAAGTTACTGCTTGTTGTCGTTGATAGATAATTCTCTGGCATTAACATCTTCACTTGCAGGAGTAGCTGTAGGAACAGGTTTATTAAAACCTAACATTTCTTCATTACTCGGTAATGAATATCCAGTAGGCTCAACAAAAAGAGAAAGCGGTTTTACTATTTTTTATATGGGGATTACAACAGGAATAATCCTTGGAACAACACTGCCAAGCAAATTTAATGAGTATTTTGGCTGGTCTGCTTCCTTCACCAGTGCATCAATCGGACTAATTATCGCGTTTATAGTATTTTTATTCGGGATACATCAGTACAAAATTAAGGATTATAACCCATTTATTTTCCAACCAGGTAAAATCATTTCAGCTTTTGTGTTATTGGTTCTGCTATGGGCTTTATCATTTTATATTTTAAGTTCACCTCAGCTGGCGAATATTATGTTTGGACTTGTGGTACTTTTTTCAGCCAGTTACATTTTATATTCAGTAAATCGTGAAAGTGCAAATCAATCCAGACAAACATTAGTTATCGGTTTATTGTGCATCATCTCCGTTATTTTCTGGGCATTTTATTTTCAGATGTTCATGTCTTTAACATTATTCATCGCGCGAGTGGTTGAGCCAAGCTTTTTAGGTATCGATTTCCCACCCCCCTATTACATCACTGTACAAAGTATTGGCATGTTGATTATCGGTTATTTTCTTGCTAAAAGACATAATAATCTTACAATGATTGAAAGAGGTTTAAGTACCGGGAAAAAATTTGTGCTTGCCATGGTATTCATGACCCTCGCCTACTCAATTATTGCATTTGTAAGTAGTGCGGTTGATAAATCCATTTTGATTTCACCTCTTCTTATCATCCCAGCTTATCTGATGATCTCTTTGGCTGAATTACTGCTTTCCCCGGTAGGGTTGTCAGCAATAACTGTACTCGCTGACAAAAATAAGGTAAGCACCATGATGGGTATCTTTTTCGTTTCATTAGGAATAGGAGGATTCCTTTCGGGAAAATTAGCCGACCTAACCGCCATTCCTACTGGAGAGACCAATATAACTGTCCTAAAAACACTCTACGCTACAGCATTTACTCAACAACTCAGTATATTGTTCATCGCTACATTAGGCTGCCTGGTATTGTTTGCTGTGATTAAATTTTTACTAACTCACATTCAGATATGTGAAAACAATAATTAGATTTTTACGTTTTAATTTTCCAGGTTCGGGAAACTAAAACTCTTTTTATACAAATCAATTGTTGATATCATTCAACCCTTTTGACGGAATATATCTTAGTTATGCTTGAAAAGAATCCTACGCTAGAAAAACTGTTGAAATCTCTTGAAGACATCCAGGCGATAGACATCAAAATCATTGATGTGCATAAACAAACAACAATCACTGATTTTATGGTCATCACCTCAGGCCGCTCATCCAGACATGTCAAATCCATAGCTCAAAAAGTTCTGGAAGATATGAAGGTTGCTGGCCTGCCTTGCTTGAGTTCTACTGGAATAGAAAATGGTGATTGGGCCTTAATTGATTTTGGAGACATCATATTGCATGTCATGCAACCAGAATACAGACATTTTTATAACCTTGAAGGATTATGGGAAGAACACCCAAGTAATCCCTGATATTGACTATGCTAAAAATTACCATTGTCACTCTCGGCAATAAAATGCCCGACTGGGTTAGTTCAGGAGTTAATGAATACGCAAAGAGATTTCATGATGGAATTCAGATAAAGCTCACTGAAATCCCTTTACTGCGTCGTAACAAATCCTCGGATTTAGCAAGAATACTGGAAAAGGAAAGTGCTTTAATTAAAGACGCCCTTCCTGCTAATGCTCGCCTTATCGCCATGGATATGCTGGGAAAATCCTTTAGTAGTGAGGATTTAGCACTTAAATTGACTCAATTACAACAAATTTCAAGTCATCTTTGTTTTATAATAGGTGGTCCGGAAGGATTATCCAATGAAATACTGACTCTTTGCGATGAACGCTGGTCATTATCCAAACTAACCCTTCCTCATCCCCTTGTTCGCATTATTTTACTGGAAGCTCTCTATAGAGCATGGTCTATCATTAACAACCATCCCTATCATAAATAAACCTCAGCTCGATATAAGAATAAGGTTATGTCATTGAATTATTCAAAAAAATATCGGTGCCATATAGATTTTGTTTCTTTAAAATTCACGCCTGAATTGTATAAGGAAACAAGATGTTAACATCGATAGTTGAAATATTCTGTGATATTGATGATTTTTGCAAGAGCTGGTTTAAAGAAATGTGTCCATATTTACTTCCATCCCCGAATCTCAAAAGACAACGAGGACTTACGCAAAAGCCATAGTAGTTGATGGATTTTTAAGCTCTTGTGTCAAATAATTTTTCAATAGATTTTTCTTAAGCTAATATACAGTCTGTTGAGAATTACAGGCTAAATCCTTGATTTTTACCCAGACTAATAAAGCACAAGTGATATGATTTCTCTGAATACGTTGTTTACGACACTCACACTTATCAATTCCAGTGAGTTGCTTTATTTCATGATGAAACTGCTCAATAAACCATCGAAAGGCACACACTTATTGTGTATCATTACGACAATGATGAGATGGGTCATTAGTGGCCACATAATCGGTTCTGTTTGTAGAAAAAGACACGCGAAACAATTTCATATAAAAATCACTTGGCACCCCTAAGACGAATCTGTTTTCCCCATTTGAGCTCTTCTTCGCTCCAAGTTAGTTCTGTCACTGGTTGGTAATGTTCTGAAGTACCTGCATACCTTACAAGGCGATTTCGCTTGATTGGGCAATAAAAATACTTACCTAAATCATGAACCTATAACATGAATTTATTACTAGCATACCCCAGAGGTATCAACCAATACAGTTTTAAAATTTAATTACTTTGAATATAAAGCATTCTT
Source organism: Legionella pneumophila subsp. fraseri (assembly GCF_000586315.1). Lineage (GTDB taxonomy): Bacteria > Pseudomonadota > Gammaproteobacteria > Legionellales > Legionellaceae > Legionella > Legionella pneumophila_B. The sequence goes on from NZ_JFIM01000001.1 coordinate 396,092, forward strand.
TAACATATCCTGTACATGGTCCACTTTACTTTTTCCATCTCGTTCAGGATAAAAAACTCGATAATCAATCAACCAACCAAAACTGTTCGCTCTCTGGATTAATATAGATACAACTTACCAAGCCTATTCCACGGACAATACGATGCGCATTGCCGCTGTATTGCCATCGTACTGATTCAATTTTTCTGGAGTTAAAATGCTGTCATCAAAAACAAGAAAGCCATTCTCACTTTGATGTATAATAAGCTTTGTATGCTCCCCGGAGTCAGATGCTCGTCTCGTAAGTACCTATTGATCATATCATAGGACAAATCAGCTACTTGGTCAGTAAAATTTGTTAACGTGTAATTTATCTGACTCCTAAATTAAGTATTGGCAATAATCCAAACTCGTCACTTTTATTGTTTTCGGGCGAGACATAACTATAACATATCGAACAAATTGACAAAACCTTATCACATCATACTCAAAACAACTTTGATCTTTCTCTTATTATTATTTGTTCTATTTCTCAATTCTTAGAGTTTTGCGTAAGTCCTGTTAGAAATAAAGAGAGATTAGTGGAGAAAATTCAGTCATCCAATGGATAGGTATGTCTCGCTACGGAATTTGTCTTCATTTTTTCATGAAATATTCTAAATCTGGTAATTTTAAGTCTTGTGCGAACGACATGAGTGCTCAAATATAATCCAGTCTCGCGATGGATCGGGCTATACCACCCATTTTTCGGATAGTCTCTTATCATTTGTTTCTTTCGATAACATTAGTTATAAGGCAACTCGAGAATAGAGATCGTCCTTGTGCGATCCTTGATTAGTGCATATAATTAACTTAGTGTATATTTATTGACGATCTGATTATGCCTTATATTACCGGAGGTTCGTTACTTTTTCATTATGATTTCCCATCAGAAGCTAATATCGATTTCAGTCCACCTGAAAATAAGTTTCCTATAGTTACTTCAGAAGATGACAGTTATACTATTGAATTGAATAGGTTCTCAGAATATCAAAAAAAAATTAAAGTCCAATGTGACGATAAAATGGCTTGGTTGATGAGTGCATTGCCTTCCACACTTGAGTCATTAGAAGATGTGATTTCTTTACTACAATTATGTGACTATTTTAATACCAGTGATTTTTGGAAAAAGGATGATAAATGGCCCAAAGATTTAAATGAGGAGGAATTAAGAGCGTTTAATATCGAAGTTATTAGAACTTGGCTTTTTCAGAAAACTTCTCGAGATTTTTATGATAAAAACCCAGAAGTGCTTCCGAGTCCGAATGAATATAAGAAACAATTACATACTAATCTTGACAAATTAAAACAAGAAGTTTTAGCTTTAGATGCTATTAATTTGATGAAATCAAACCTTGATATATACCTTGTTAGCCTTTGGGATAGCTTTAACTCAAATCAAACCGACAAATTCCATCTTTTTAATAGTTCTACTGTTAAAAAGATGGTTGAGAAAAGAGGCTTATTTCCGGATAATATTATATTTCGTATTTATCCTGACAGTTTTATCTTTTGGCAGCAAATACATCGAGGATTAGCTAATGAATTAATAGTAATAATGAATCACTTTATTCTTGAAGAACTGAAAATAAAATGTGCAGAACATTACCCTAATATGCCATTTGAACAACTGTATAAAATGTACTGGCCTACATCCAAAAGCATTGATGACAATACTCCTCCCATACGCTCAATATCTGAAATTAATATGTTTATGGAAAAAATTGTATCCGAAGTGGAACAACGAAACCGAATTATTGAAGATAAAAAGAAAAAATGGAAGGGTTCACCAACAAGCTTTGATGTCGCAGTTGAGAGAACTCAGTCTCTATTAGGAGCCAAGAATGTAAGTGATGAACAATTCATACAACTGCTGTCTGATCAGTTGCAAAAGATTGAATCTGAAAACAACGTTATAGATTCACTCTCAATGGCTAATACAAACGTAATTCAGTTAGTTACAAAGGTGCTTCGTGACGAGCGGATTGATAATGCAGCCAAATTAGCTCCGGTAATTGTTCGTGATATTCAGCATGTTATCGAACGTATGGAAGATAAACCTAAATCAGATGACCACGCTAAAAACCTTCAGGCTCTTGACCAGTTTGTAGTAAGTATTCGTTCAGCTTGCAATCGTGCAGCGCTTATCGATCTATATGATCGTTTAGAACATAGTACAAATAAACAAATAGCAGAAAAAATCATCGGTGATTGGGATGTGATTGGAACGGATATTCGCGATAGTGAACGTATGATGTCAGAGTCGGATAAACTCCGAATTATTGCTTACGCTCAAGGGAATATGACAAAACAACAGTATGAAGATGAAATGTCAAAGCTACGAGTAAAGCTTGAGCGAGGAGAGGTCATTGCTCAAGAAGAAGTTGTAGTTAAAATGTTTCCTAAACTGAAACTGGCCTTAACACGGTTGCCTAAAGAATATTTAAAGGATTTTTCCCTCGTGTTAAAGCGTGCCTTTGTGCATCAGCAACTTACTCATCCTGAAAAATTCCTCCAAAACCCTCATGAGGCAGCCGTTTTCAGTGCATTTGGTATAGATCCTAGCAAAATTAAAGTAAATAAAGAACTCGTTCAGCAAAAAATCAAACATGTGATACAAAATGCTGTTCTTAATGGTCAATCAGAAGATCAATTCCCTACATTAAAAGAGCTGCAATATCAGATTGAACTTATGGCTTTAAAAGAAAAAATTATTACTGCTGATGGTGATCCTTCTTTAGCACCTTTGATTCACAACATAACTAAAGTAAGACAAGAAATCCTCTCAACAGCAACTAACTTGATAGAAGAAGAATATAATAAATGTAAAAAAGAATTGACCCAATCTCAAGAAAATATTGCACAGCACATAGAGAGCGCTCTAGAAGCAGCAAAAAGCAAATTATTACGCTCTATTCGTATTTCTTTGAATAAAAAAATTAAGGATAACAAAGAATATCTGTTAAATTTAACCGATGAAAAAATAAGAGCTATGCTTAACCCCCTGGATGGTCTGCCTCCTGATCAAATGCGAGCAAAAATGTTGCATGATGCTCATGATGAAATTGATTTTTTTAATAAATGGGGAAATCCAATTCAGTATGAAAATATTCAAGGATTTGTTGGTGGTGATGGGGAAGTATTAGGAACAGGAGTTTGTCAAGCAAACACTTATCGATTAATTACGCGAGAAATGACTAGCTTAAGTAGAAATCAAGTAATTTCTGATTCACAATGGAAAGACGAAGTAAAAATATCATCACAAGATCGATACAATCACGCTTTATATAAAGTAGGTGTATATAAAGCAGTGGAAAAGGGAACAGTTAATGATGGCCTATCTCAAGCCGTATTAAAGCGTCTTCAGATTAAGAAAATTCAAACACTGAATGAGGATTTGCGTTTTGCCGATGAGACTGCGTTTAATTCAGATTCGATCTATAAAGTATTTACTGAGGCGGTCCAACAACAACAAAAATCTAAATTAAAACATGGTGGCATGGTTAAAATATCGATTGGACATAATGTAATGAAAAAAGATGGAACTCTAGACTCAAAAAGTTCAATGTGGGGCCATGCCGTCTATTTTCGATATGATCCAAAGAAAAAAACCGCTTATTTCTACGATCCGAATCATGGGCGTAGCATCAATTTTTATGAATGGAAAACACTACAAAATGATACTGAGTTTAAAAAAATGAGCCAAAAAGAACAAGATGAAGCCGTGTTAAATTACATGCTCTTATGTTTTTCTCAAATGATTTTTAATGATTTTAAAGACATCAACGACATAAGTTGTCATCAAATGGAATTAGATGTTAATTTTCTTGATAAACTCGTTTCTGTCAGTAATACGATCATTGGCGGAATAAGTAATTTCTTTAAAAATGAAAAGCAACAACGGCCTGATAAGACTTTGTTTACTAATCCAAAGATATAAAGTGTGTCAGCTTACACCGCCAACATGCGATCAACCCGATAAAATTGGAGCAGCTAGGTGATGATTATCCAAGGTAGCACGTTCTTCAAGTAGCGATTTGAGATTAATAAAGTCCATTGATCTTACTTGACATAATGCTGTTATAGCTCCCAAATCATCACGCGACGCCGCAATGCCTGCATGCCCGCACCCAAGGCTACTACTACCGCGACCTTTATATATAGCTAAATCAGTTCCTACCTTAGAATTCAGGTTAAACCAATCTTCATACTTTTTAGTAGTCCAATTGTAGAATTGTTTCGATGATTTTGGCTGTGAGGTAAATTGAGGCACAGGATAAAAAGGTTCATTAGAGCAGTATTCATCAACAATATGCATAGGTAGGAGTTTTTGCGAACCACCAACACCTTCTCGCCACTGATTATCAATGGCATCCCAATTATCAATGTTATCCCCAGTCAGATTGGGGGCGTTTATCGAATCCACTTGCGTTTTCATCTCTTTCACTTGAGTTGTAAGCTCTTTAATGATGGTATTTTCGAAATCAAAATGCTGTTCAGTTATGGTGTTCTCATTAAGTTTATAAATAACTCCTTCTGTGTTGATTTTATTATATTGAGCAAGCAATTGTACGAATAACTTCCGGCTTTCTTCACTTTGCGGAATACACGCAATCATTGCCGACCACATGTGTTTATCCAGTGCCCAGAGTGCATATTCAAAAGCACTAATGTTGTCAAATTCTCGTCCAGAGCAATCCGTGACTTTGCCTCTTTTGAAAATTAAACTCCAGTCTGTCTGTAACATTGATTGCACTTTAGTATGTTCACCGCGCACTACACAGTACAGTAGCTTACGAACATCAACCACAGGTTTAAACAAAGCTAAATGATATTTAGATGTCTGAGCCAAGTTTAATAAACCACCATTTAATAAATTTTGTGCTATTTCGATTTGGAGATCTTTGGTTAATTGGTCAAACGTCTCAAATTTATCTTGAGTATATGGCATCTTTTTACATTAATTTAAATCAAATTGATAATAAATTATACTATAACTGATTAATCATATCAAGAACCATTTGAGACAATATAGAGCAAATTACATGGCGGGTGGGCGAGACAATGGTACATTAATTCAAGATATCGCCCAAATGACATGTTTAATAAGCATTTTATAATTGGTAAAAATCTGTAATTTCAGTTACTATCTCTACTTTTGTTTTGTCAGACAACATTTTCTGCGATGTATCGGAATCAATCATTTAAAAACTATCGTGCTGAATCCCAACATCAACGATTTAGACTGAATCTATTAATTGCCATTCTGATTATTTTATCTTTAATACTGATTTTAAGATTGGCCTTCCTCCAAATATCGGAGTTTAAACGATATCAGACCTTGTCTTTAAAAAATCAAATGAGTGTGATACCCATTGCTCCTCCAAGAGGAGTTATTTTGGATAGAAATGGAGTATTACTCGCTGAAAACATACCTGTGTATGTACTTGAAATCACTCCGGAACGTGTTAAAGACATGAAACAGACTTTGACTAAACTTCGAGAGTTAATTCCTTCGATTACAGACGAAGATATTGATAGCTTCAATAAAACCAGATTACAAAATCGTTCTTTTGTTCCCATTCCTATCAAATTAAAATTAAGCCAGGAAGAAGTAGCTACCTTTGCCAGCAATCAGTATCATTTCCCGGGAGTAAGCATTAAAGCGAGATTGATGCGTCATTACCCTCTTGGAGAGATTACTGCCCACGCCTTGGGGTATGTTGGCCGCATTAATATTCAGGAACTAAAGCAGGTGAACCCCACTAATTATCGCGCTACCAATTTTATTGGCAAGGCTGGTGTTGAAAAATACTATGAAGATATTCTCCATGGTAAAGTGGGTTATCAAATGGTAGAAACTGATGTTAGTGGCCGCACTTTAAGAATAATAAATAAAGTTAATCCTCATTCAGGAGCAAAACTGTATTTAAGCATTGACGCCAGACTTCAAGAGGCAGCTTATAATGCATTGAAAGATAAACGCGGTGCAGTAGTAGTCATAAACTCCCGGAATGGTGAAATACTCACGATGGTGAGTTCTCCAAGTTTTGATCCCAATATTTTTGTCAGCGGCGTCAGTAAAACAGATTATAAAGTGTTATCCAATGCTCTCCAGCGCCCTCTTTTTAATCGAGCAGTTCGAGGTGTTTACCCCCCTGCATCAACAATCAAACCGTTTGTTGGACTGGCTGGTTTGGATAAAGGTTTCATTACCACGACCACTGAAATATATGACCCTGGCAAATATAAGCTCCCTACTTCCAGCCATATTTACCGGGACTGGAAAAAAACAGGTCACGGAGTCATTAATTTCAAACGAGCTATTACCGTCTCTTGTGACACTTTCTTTTACCAGTTAGGTAATAAAATGGGAATTTCCAACATTGAAGACATGCTTGTAAAATTTGGCTTAGGGCAACTAACACATGTTGACCTTCATGAAGAAGCCAATGGAGTCATACCTAGCGCTCGCTGGAAAAGACAAGCTAAAGGTGTATCCTGGTATCCAGGAGATACTCTCATTTCTGCAATAGGACAAGGATTTATGCTGGCAACGCCTTTGCAAATGGCTAATGCCACAGCTTCCTTAAGTCAGCATGGACAACGATTTAGGCCTCACCTGCTGATAAAAACAGTTAACAGTGACACAAATGAAACAGAAGAATACAAACCATTTGAAGAATATCCAGTTTCCCTGAGGGATGAAGCGAACTGGGATATTGTTATTGATGCGATGCATAGCGTACTCACCAGCAATGAAGGAACAGGATATCGTTTTGGCAGAAATCCTCCCTACCCGGTAGCAGGAAAAACAGGTACAGCACAAGTATACAGTGGAAGACAATATGAAAAAGCAAAGTACGAAGACATACCTGAGCATTTGAGAGATAATTCTTTATTTATTGCATTTACTCCAGTAGAAAAACCGGAAATTGCCATTGCCGTGGTAGTTGAAAATGATACCATCGCTTCCACTGTAGCACGTAAGGTGCTTGACACTTATTATCAACTTTATCCTATTAAGAAAACACCATGAGTAGACAAACGACTAAGCCCGTATATCGTTTTACAGCAAAGTCCCTTCACCTGGATTTTCCATTACTGGGATTAATACTTACTCTTATTGCCTTCGGACTCTTGATACTATACAGCGCTTCAAATGCCAATATGGGCATGATCATGCGCCAATCCATGAGGCTGCTCTTTGCTTTTCTAATCATGTTTGTACTGGGATTTATCCCGCCCCATAAATATAAAATCTGGACCCCATGGATTTATGGGGTTGGGTTAAGCCTGTTAATTGCAGTCATGCTAATGGGTAAAATTGGTAAAGGAGCTCAACGTTGGTTAGAACTAGGATTATTTCGTTTTCAACCTTCCGAGATTATGAAGCTGGCTGTACCTATGATGGCCGCCTGGTTTTTCGACCGACAATCCCATCCAAGCAGTCTACGCTCAATTGGTATTGCTTCCCTGATTATTTTTATTCCGGCTCTTCTTATTGCAAAACAACCTGATTTAGGTACTGCAATTATGGTTACTGTTGCCGGTTTATGTGTCGTATTTTTGGCAGGAATACGTTTTAAAATCATATTATTAATTGCATTGCTGATGTGCTCAGCAATTCCTGTAGTCTGGAATTTGATGCATGACTATCAAAAACAAAGGGTATATACCTTAATTGATCCTGAACAGGATCCACTAGGAGCCGGCTATCATATTATTCAATCTAAAATTGCCATTGGCTCGGGAGGACTAATGGGCAAAGGGTGGTTAAAGGGTAGTCAATCACACCTTAATTTCTTACCAGAACATGCTACTGATTTCATTTTTGCAGTAAGTGGGGAAGAATTTGGATTTGCAGGCGGCTTTGCTATTATTGCACTGATAGTCTTAATTTCCTTACGCAGTTTAAATATCGCCAATAATGCACAAACCACTTACACTCGCCTGCTTTCAGCCAGTCTTGCCATGACCTTTTTTCTGTCTGCATTTGTCAATATTGGTATGGTGATGGGCATTATTCCAGTTGTAGGTATACCTCTTCCTCTCGTCAGTTACGGTGGAACAGCTATGGTAACTTTCCTGGCAAGTTTTGGAATTTTAATGTCGATAAGCTCACACAGAATATTATTTAATAGCTTGAATTGATTTAATTTTTTTATGCCCTGACTTGCACAAATCATATTATAACTGTTCGCAGGGTATGCAAATTTTTCTGTTTATAAGACTATTTATTTGAGCGGTATTTTTACAAATTAATACCGACCAGAATTTCACTTTGAAATCAAATCCACAACAGGCGAGTAACTTCTTCTATGTATTTTACAAGGACCCAAACGCATTAGCGCTTCTTTATGAACAGGGGTTGCATAACCTTTATGTTCTGCAAAACCATATCCTGGATATATTTTATCAAGAGCTACCATTTCTTCATCACGCAATACCTTGGCGAGGATGGATGCCGCACTAATTTCAGGTATCAAGCTATCTCCTTGGACAATAGCCTTGCATGGTATGTTCAATTGAGGAGTAAAAGCTCCATCGACAACGACATTATCTGGCTGAATGGGTAAAGCCTCAACTGCCCTTCGCATAGCTAATAAAGTAGCATGATGAATATTTAATTGATCTATTTCCTCAACCTCTGCTCGCCCATAGGCAAAAGCCAACGCTTCTTCCTTTATTCTAATTGCTAATAAATTTCTTTGTTTTGGACTTAATTTTTTTGAGTCGGTAAGCCCATCTATTGGTTTTTTTAAAATAACGGCTGCGGTTACAACGGCACCTGCAAGTGGTCCTCTCCCCACTTCATCGACCCCAGCCATCAATATTTTTAGCTCAGTATTCATTTAACTCCTCCCTGCGAAAAATTAGGCGTAAGATAATAGCTATTGAATGCAAGTGCAAGACAAGAATCGATTTCTTGGATTTAAACCAATCTGATAGAGTTTGATTAGAGTTTAAAATGTCTCAATTACTACTTGCCTGGCATGATAACCATAGGAAATACAATTGATTTATCACTAAGGAAATGCGATCATAAGTACAAATAATTATCAATTGATGATCAGATGAATAAAATTCGTTGTGCAGTTATTGGTGTTGGTTATCTTGGCAGGTTTCATGCCCAAAAATACCAACTAATTCCTAATGCAGAGTTAGTTGCAGTTTGTGATGTAAACTCTACAGTCTGCGAAGCGGTTTCCAGTGAGTTAAATGTTCCGGCATACATCAATTACCATGACCTGTTTGGCAAAGTAGACGCTGTCAGTATCGCAGCGACTACCAACAAGCATTTTGAAATTGCAAAATTCTGTTTACAACATGGGATACATGTTCTGATTGAAAAACCGATTACTGAAACAGTGTCCCAGGCTGAGGAACTGATTCGACTGGCAAAACAACATCAGGTGAAGTTACAAGTAGGCCATTTAGAACGCTTCAATTCTGCTCGCCTTGCCCTGGATGAATATCTGGAATTACCATTATTTATAGAGTCGCAGAGACTCGCACCTTTTAACCCCCGCGGAACTGATGTAAACGTGATACTTGATTTGATGATTCACGACATAGACATCATTCAAAATATCGTTCAGAGCCCTATTAAATCCATTACGGCTCAAGGGGCACCGGTATTAACAAAAGCAATTGATATAGCTAATGCACGCATAAGCTTTGCTAATCACTGCGTGGCGAACGTAACAGCCAGTAGAATCAGTTTTAAAACAGAACGAAAAACAAGAATCTTTCAGGAGAATTCTTATATTTCAATTGATTACCAAAACAAACAGCTTGCTGTATTTAAAAAAGGCACGGGAGAAATGTTCCCTGGAATACCTGATATCACCAGGGATCAAAGGGAGTTTGAAAAAGGAGATGCGTTACTGGAGGAAATCACAGCTTTCTTAAATTGCATAGAAAATGATAGCGCGCCGCTTGTTACAGGTGAAGAAGGAAGGGATGCTTTGAAAACAGCCGAACAAATCACCGCTTTAATTAATAATAACCTTGTAGAACGCTATGCCGAATGCTAGTCGTGTTGTCATAGTGGCAGGTGAAGAATCTGGCGACCACCATGCTGCCGAACTGGTAAAACAATTAAAAGCAGTTTATCCGAATCTGGAAATCAGTGGCATTGGCGGAAAACACTTAAGGGCCGCCGGAGTTCATTTAATTTCAGATTTAACGCGTTATGCTGTAACTGGTTTGACTGAAATAATTCCTTTTCTGAAAATATTCCGAAAAGCCTTTCAGGATATCAAACAGCATCTAAGCACACAAAAACCTGATTTGCTGATTTTGGTTGATTACCCTGCTTTCAATTTGAGATTGGCGAAATATGCAAAAAAAAAGCTGGGGCTCAAAATTATCTATTATATCAGCCCTCAAATATGGGCATGGAAAGGTAAACGTATCCATCTTATTAAAGAGTGCATCGACAGAATGGCTGTCATCTTCCCGTTTGAAAAAACCATCTACGAAAATGCAGGTGTTCCCGTCAGTTTTGTAGGGCATCCTTTAGTAAAAAAAATAGCATCTGCCAAGAATAAACATTCGAGTAGAACTTCGCTGGGGTTACCTTTAAACGAGCCAATTATTGCATTGCTTCCAGGGAGTCGCCATTCTGAAATTGAACGCCATATACCGATATTGGTGAATACAGCAAAATTGCTGACCCTAGACAGCCCCAAACTTCGATTTGTAGTCCCTATCGCTGGAACTATCAGTCCTGATAAAGTAAAAGCTTATTTCAGCAATCAGAATCTTACTGTTACTTTTATTCAGGGACAGGCAATAGAATGCATGTCTGCTGCTGACTTTGTCATAGTAGCTTCTGGAACTGCCTCATTAGAATGTGCCTTATTGGAAAAACCAATGTGCATTATTTACAAATCGTCCTTTCTGACTTATGTTGCTGCCATGTATTTTATTAAAGTTAAATTTTTGGGCTTATGTAATCTATTAGCCAATAAAATGATGGTACCTGAATTTTTGCAATATGATTGTAATGCAATTGAATTATCAAGATATATTTCCAATTTTCATAATGATCCTAACCAACCCAAGTTGATGATTAATCAACTGGCAAAGTTAAAGGAATCTCTGTCTTCCAGCCAGGCTGACTGCTCTGTCTTTGATCTTGTAGTGGCAGAATTGCCTGAAAAAAATGCATAGTTTTGATATGAAAATCTAGATTATCATTTAGCCTTCATGTACAATTAATTTTGCTTTCATTTACATGTGTAAGCAATTGGACTGTATGATTTAATTAAATAATAAGGAAGTTAAGATGAATGTCATTGATACACAAGCTACAACTCAATCCACTAAACAAGAACAAGGTTTACAGGATTTAGTTTACAGTTTGGTTACCCGCTTTCTTGCTGAAAATAAATCCAAATCAATTAATGATCTCTATGATATGATCCTGTCAGAAGTTGAGCCACCTCTATTACAAGCTGTAATGGAAAAACGTCGTGGAAATCAATTACAAGCAGCCAAGATGTTGGGTATTAGTCGTGGTACAATCAGAAAGAAATTACAAAGATATTTCGGTACCAAATATTTTCGCTTAACTGAAGAGTAAGGGAAATTTAAAAATAAAAAGGCTCATTTTGAGCCTTTTTATTTTATGTTCAACTCATCCCGGATAATGACTTTACCTAATCCGGGATTGCTTGCAAGCCCTATAGAAATCTAGGATGAAACCAGGAGTCTGTTAACCCGATTCACAAAATCAGCGGGATTATCCAATTGGCCTCCTTCTGCCAACACAGCTTGTTCAAACAACATAGTGACCCATAATTCAAATTGGTTGTCATCCTGAATATCGTGTAAACGCTTAATCAAGGCATGATCTGGATTAATTTCAAAAATAGGTTTGCTCACTGGAATCTGTTGACCCGCAGCTTGCAAAATTCTTTGCATTTCCAATCCCATGTCTTGCTCATCAGCAACGACACAAGCAGGAGAATCAGTAAGACGATTAGTCAGCAATACATCTTTAACCCGATCATTGAGAACTGATTTAATGTGCTTAATCAATGGCTCCAAGGTTTTTTCCTGTTCTTTAATTTGTTCGGAAGTTTCATCATCCCCCAATTCAATCTTGCCTTTTGAAATAGATTGCAGTTTTTTGCCTGCGAATTCATTCATATAACCAACAAGCCATTCATCGACTTTATCACTGAGCAATAATACCTCTATTCCTTTTTTCCTGAATATTTCCAAATGAGGGCTATTTTTAGCAGCATTGTAGCTCGATGCGGTAATATAATAAATTTTATCCTGCCCTTCTTTCATACGACTAATATATTCCTCAAGCGATACTTCTTGTTTCTCACTACCGCTTGCTGTAGTAGAAAAACGAAGCAACTTGGCTATCGCGTCCTTATTAGCGAAATCCTCAATAGGTCCCTCTTTCAACACAAGTCCGAATTCATTCCAAAACTTCTGGTAGGTTTCTTTATCATTGGAAGCCATTTTTTCAAGCATTGATAAAACGCGCTTGGTGCATGCCGAACGGATAGATTCGACTTGCTTGTTATCCTGTAAAATTTCGCGAGAAATATTAAGTGGCAAGTCGCTGGCATCCACAATCCCTTTTACAAATCGTAAATATCGGGGTAAAAATTGTGTCGCTTCATCCATAATAAATACACGCTTTACATAAAGCTTAAGTCCATGTTTGACTTCATGCTGCCATAAATCAAATGGGGCATGGGCTGGTATGTAAAGCAAAGTAATGTACTCATGCTTTCCTTCAACATGGTTGTGAGACCAGGTTAAGGGATCCATGTAATCATGAGAAATATGTTTATATAATTGCTTATAATCTTCTTCGCTAATTTCAGATTTCTGTAGTGTCCAAAGTGCTGTCGCTTTATTTACTGTTTCAAACTCTTTGGATTCCTTGCCTTCCTCTGAAGGTTTTTTCATCACAATGGGCCAACAGATATGATCAGAGTATTTACTAATAATACCGCGAATACGCCAATCACTTAAAAACTCGTCGTTTTCAGGTTTTAAGTGCAAAGTAATTTCTGTACCACGGGTCGATTTTTTTTCATATCCTATAGTAAATTCACCATCACCCTTAGACTCCCATATAATTCCATCCTCAGGTTGTAATCCGGCGCGGCGACTTTTAACTGTTACTTTATCAGCAACGATAAACGCGGAATAAAAACCCACTCCAAATTGTCCTATTAGTTGAGAATCTTTTGCCTGTTCACCAGTTAATTGGCTAATAAATTCTTTTGTTCCGGATTTTGCAATTGTCCCCAAATTTTCTACTGCCTCTTCCCAACTCAGACCAATCCCATTATCGCTGATGGTAATGGTTTGAAGCTTTTCATTAATCTGGATGCTAATTTTCAAATCAGAATCATTTTCAAACAATGAACCGTTTGATAAAGCTAAAAATCGTAACTTGTCCAAGGCATCAGAAGCATTAGAAATTAATTCTCTAAGAAAAATCTCTTTGTTACTATATAGAGAATGCACAACCAAATGAAGCATTTGCTTTACTTCTGTTTGAAATCCCATAGTTTGCTGCTTGCTAACCATTAAACAATCTCCCCGTTAATAGTTGTGTTCGTAATAATTACCTTCTCATATAGGGTTGATCTATTGAATTTCAAGGGGATAGTGCTAAAAAAGGAGAAAACCAGCAAAAAAACACCAATCACCAATAAAGTCTTTTATCTATTGGTGATTATCCATATTGCTAATGCTTGAGACAATATTCAAAATTTGTGTGTTGAAATTAAGCTACCCTACTGAAGGCAACCAACTCAAACCCTCTCGATTCAACACGCCCAGCTCTCGGACATTGGTTTGCCAACGCGCAATATTATCTGAAACAAAAGGACCCTTGTCATGCGCATCACAAAATACCTATAAAACACGTGGTGGGGTTGTTGGCAACATAGGTCCCGTTGACCGCCTATGAGTGGTAGTGAAGTTGCTCACTCCGCCTAAAGCATTATAAATGGCACCTGAACCTGAAATCTCTTCAACCAATGGTTTGTAGAATGCAGAATAGTGCTCTTTAGCAATATCCATATACATCACTTTAGCTCGGCCAAAATCAAGAGTATGTTGATTAATTTCAGAAGGATTATCAGATATTAAGTGTAACAAGAGATCATGCTCATTAAATTCACTAATGTGATCGTCAATATATTTGATTTGAGTTTCTTTTAATTTAAATACTTCTTTAAATTTTGTAGCCCCTAAAAAATCATATAACTCCAATAAAGAATCGGATCGAAAAGCATCTTGTAATCCTTTTCTTAATTCAAATATATTTTTCCCTTCCTCTTTGCATCTATTAAAAAAAGCCGTTTGTGCGAGTGGTGTGTCTTTTAATGCAGTATAAGGCTCATCGTATATATTTTTTAAATGGAGGGCAACCGTATCCATCATTTTTTGAGTTCTTTTATCATTGGAATAAGCAATAATGTCCGTATTCATACAAACTGCTTCTTGCCTTCGATGATGTGGTGCTATGTGTTCACTGATAATGGAGCCCATATTGAGCATGATTGGAACTCCTCCTGTAATTTGATGTCCTTCTACTATTTTTGAACTATCAACAGGGAGATCAATATCTACATAAAATCCTTCATTGAATAACTCAGGGATCTAGCGACACAAATCGGAGGCGGCAGCGGGATTTCCTCCCATTCCCAGGTTAGCAAGTTCAGCTTTTATCAATGGATAGAGTGGTGAATCGGTTTTAACACTATCGATATCAATTAATGAAATATTTTGTTTCTTGGCAAATACCTTCATTTGTCGGCTTGCTTCTGGATTTAGTAATGAACTGGAATAAATTAATCTAATTTCACAAACGGGGTATTGTTCCCTCCTTCTTTTTAACGCTTCCTGTTGTTTAGAAGGCATAAAAAGTTCAGGTTTGATGCTGAACCATATTGAGGTTTGTACGTTCGTCTTAAATTTAAATTCATTACTATCACGTACTTTAAAGCCACCAAAAGTCACATCAGGCAGTTTCTCATGCTCGTAATATTCCGGGGGTATGCTTTTTGGCAACATTCCAATTGATTTCATCAGGGGTAAGCCCTTTAATAACACCTGGGTGAATAACATTCTTGATTGCCCCTTTTAAAAAAGATTCAATCTTTTTTTGAGCATCCTCCCCTTTCAAGAGTTCTTGAATGATTGCATACGTAACAGAGCCTTCCTGGAGATGCTCGATGCTTCCAAGTGTAAGATTTGATTTCAGGTTATCAAAGAGTGTATGCAAGTCAATTTCAGATGTATGATTAAGCGCTGAAAAAAATCTCATTCGCAATTTGGAAAGTTCGTCACTCCTTCTTGCTTTCATAATATCTGTCTCCCATGCAAGTTGACCGTTCTTAAAAATAATGATTTATATTTTCGTATTGAATAAGTATAGTAGATAATCGATATAGGAATATTTATAAACACTCTGTCTCTAAATATTCTGAAAACTCTTGATTAACTTTATTTTACAGTCAGGAAAAAGTGATCGTTCAGAAATTACATCTTTGCCAAGAAACAGGATTATTTCTAAAAATCAAAACCAGGCACAGTTAAAACTCCACCAGAATGTACAATTAATATCTTTCCTTTTAATTGGTATTTTTCTATGTATTTTCTGGCTTCATAGAATAATTTTGCAGAGTAAATTGGATCAGTCAAAATACCTTCTTCGTAAGCCAATCGTTTGATTTCCTTTTTAATTGTTTGATTTACAGATCCAAACGATTTCGCTGTGGTTGGGTAAAAACAAGTATAGTTATCAGGATTTACCTCTGACCAATGCACGAGTTTTTTCTTAAAAACCCCCTCACTATCCGCCAACAATAGCACATGAATAATCCCTTTATGCTGTAATTCATTAAAACCTTTAATGAGAGCAATTGCTGAAAAACCTGTACCTGCATCAACAAAGATATGATCAAAAGCAAATCCCAAAACCCTTTCATTTTCCTTGATATCGTTGGCAAGCGACATTGCCCCCTTCATGGATTCGGGAACATTGGCACCTTCATATAAAATATAAGCGGTTTCCCTGAGTCCCTTAAGATACTGCTCAGCGAATTCATTGACTCGATGCCATTCTTCCCGATTTACCCAGATAATTTCATTCTCATGAAGAAAAAGAAGGCTTAATTTAAAATTACCTTGGATTTTTAAATGTTTGGGTTTTATTAGAAAGGCAGTCACTTTCAATTGACATTCTCTTGCCACCTGAAGAGCAGCTAATAAATTATTGGATTGAGCACCCGCAATAATAATGAGATGTCGAATTCCCTTAATTTTTAGAAATGGGATTAAGCTGCTGTATTTTCTTATCTTTGTTCCACTTATGCCACAACCTAATTCATCATCTCGCTTAACATAGCACTCTACACCT
Organism: Legionella pneumophila subsp. fraseri; assembly: GCF_000586315.1. Classification (GTDB taxonomy): domain Bacteria; phylum Pseudomonadota; class Gammaproteobacteria; order Legionellales; family Legionellaceae; genus Legionella; species Legionella pneumophila_B. Next base: position 412,527 of record NZ_JFIM01000001.1, read on the forward strand.
TGCGTGGGAAAATGATTAAGAGTATGCACCCGACTGGACAAATTCCACATCAAATACCTTTTTAATAATTTAATGGACTCGAATAAAATTCAAACAATTTGGATTGGAAGTTTCTTTATCAAATAAATAACCTGACTCAGAAAACTCTTTAATTTGTTCCAGGGAGTCTATTCTATTCTGCATTATATACTTTGCCATCATTCCTCTTGCTTTTTTAGCAAGGATACCAATCATTTTTAATTCACTATTTTTTTGTTCATAAAAATTGATGGTTACAATGGGATAACTCAATTTTTTCTCATCCACCACCTTGAAATACTCAGTTGAAGCCAGGTTAATAAGGACAGGATTATTTTGCTTTGCCAGTATTTGATTTAAAGTATTAGTAACAGTTTCGCTCCAAAAAGCATAGAGAGTCCTGCCTGCCGGATTTTCTAAATTAACGCCCATCTCCAGCCTGTAAGGTTGGATCCTGTCCAAAGGCCTTAAAAATCCGTACAACCCTGACAAAATTCCCAAATGGGGTTGAGCGTATTCGATTTCTTCGTCTTTCCATGAACTAGCATTCAGTCCCTGATACACATCACCCTGAAATAAAAATAAAGCGGGATAAGAGTGGTTCATTGGGTTATTTTTAAGATTAAAATCTTGATATCTTTCATAGTTTAATTCAGCAAGTTGTCTTGATAAATCCATTAAATCTGCAATTTGCTCTACAGATTTTGACTTCATTATTTTAACCAATTGCAGCGCTTTATCGAGTAATAAAGGATTACTCGTTTCTTTAGGATAAGGTTTTGATATGGATAATAATTTCTTGGCTGGCGATAACAAAGTTAGCATACATAACCTGCTCTATTAATTAGAATTGATGTTTTTCTTTCTACCCTTGCCCATACCTACACGAGGATTGTGCATGAAGATTGTAATACTGTCGCTGACTTTAAGCACATCCCCTTTTTCGTTAAGAACTTGAACAGCAATAGTATGAGATCCTCGATAAATACCATTCAATTGAAAAACCAAATTGGGCTGTGGATCCCCTAAAGGTGCTCCATCAAAAACAAGCTGCAAATTATCCCCTGGAGACAAATCAGGTTCTATTTGAACTGCAACAACAACATAACCCTGATTATTACGAATTGTTGCTTCATTTTGTGGCTGAATAATTTCTAACCTGGTATATTTTTCCTGATCTTCCTGTTTCACATTTTCTTGTTCTTGGTCAGAAGAACCACCTGTTTCATTTGCAGGTGGTGTATAGCTTTGAGCTTCAGGAATTTTTATTTTTTCAGCACCTTCATGAGGTTTGTCACTAAAATGCACAACACCCTGGCTATCCGTCCATTTGTAAATTTGCGCACTGGAAAGGCAAACTGTCATTATCAAAAAGACGAATAGTACCAGTTTATTCATGAATATAGTTCCTTAGAGACTATAATATAACTCAAATTCATAAGGATGGGTCAAGCTCCTGATTTTAGTAATTTCCTCTTCTTTCATTTGAATATAGTTATTAATAAAGTCTCTACTGAATACATCTCCCTGTAACAAAAACTCATGATCAGCCCGCAAATGATCCATTGCCATCTCTAATGAAGAACACACAGTAGGCACATCAACAAGCTCTTCAGGTGGTAAATCGTAAAGGTCTTTATCCATTGGCTGGCCAGGATAGATTTTCTTCTGAATGCCGTCTATACCCGCCATCATCATTGCAGAGAATGCAAGATAAGGGTTAGCTGTTGGATCAGGGAAACGTACTTCGATTCGACGTGCCTTGGGATTACTAACATGTGGAATGCGAATTGCAGCAGAACGGTTCCTTGCTGAATAAGCCAACAATACTGGCGCTTCAAATCCGGGAACTAATCTTTTATAACTGTTAGTCGATGGATTGGTAAAAGCATTCAAAGCCCTGGCATGCTTAATTATCCCACCTATGTAGTATAAAGCTGTTTCAGAAAGTCCAGAATATTGATCACCAGAAAACAGATTGTACCCATCTTTATAAAGTGATTGATGACAGTGCATCCCGCTTCCATTATCTCCTACCAAAGGTTTTGGCATAAAGGTAGCGGTTTTTCCATAGTTATGAGCAACATTGTGTATCACGTATTTTAGAATTTGCAGTTCGTCCGCCTTTTTGGTGAGGGTATTAAACCGGGTAGCCACTTCACACTGGTTAGCTGTAGCCACTTCATGATGATGCGCTTCCACGACCATCCCTAAAGATTCCAATGTAATACAAATCGCTGAACGAATATCATGAGATGAATCAACCGGAGGAACAGGGAAATAACCGCCTTTCAATGGTGGTCTATGTCCAATATTTCCGCCTTCCATTTCTTTACCGGAGTTCCAATGTGCTTCATCCGAATCTATTTTATAAAATGAACCGCTGATAGTAGTTTCCCATTGCACGTTATCAAAGAGAAAAAACTCGGGTTCCGGGCCAAAATTTACACCATCTGCAATCCCTGTAGATTGTAAATAATTTTCTGCACGTTGAGCAATTGAGCGCGGACATCTGTCGTAACCCATCATAGTCTGTGGATCAACTACATTACATCGTATAAACAAAGTATTATCTTGAAAAAATGGATCCAGCTGAATTGAAGATAAATCTGGCACTAAAGCCAAATCTGATTGATGAATTTTCTGCCAACCTTTAAAAGATGAGCCATCGATCATTTTTCCATTCTCAAGGAAATCATCATCAACTGCTGAAACAGGTATGGTAATGTGTTGCTCTTTTCCACGGATATCTGTAAATCTTAAATCCACAAATTTGGCGTCATGTTCTTTGATTGCATCAAGCACTACATTTTTTGTCATCTTTTGTCTCCAGGATAGTCCGCGTATAGTTTACCTTAAGTGACTTATTAATCCCAATAGATTACACTCTATAGTTTTAATTTTAACAAAAATAATATGGGCGCCTACCAATATCAAGCGCTAAAAGTCAATGGCAATGTCAGTAAAGGCGTGATAGAAGCTGATTCTGAACGCCATGCGCGTCAATTATTGCGAGAGCAAGGACTAATTCCCACTCAAGTCCAAACCTTAACTCAGCAACGTGCCGCCAGCAGCAAAAGTAAAGTTTCTGCCGCTGATTTGGCTCTACTGACCAGACAACTGGCAACACTTTTAGCTGCAGGTATCCCCGTTGAAGAATCATTACGTGGAGTCAGTGAACAAACAGAAAAAGACAAAGTCAGAGAGCTTATCATCGGGGTTCGATCTAAGGTATTGGAAGGATATGGTTTAGCTCAGGCAATGGCTCAATATCCCAATGCCTTCCCAGAACTATACCGGGCAACAGTAGGCTCAGGCGAGCAGACAGGGCGTCTTGATGTCGTTTTAGAAAAATTAGCCGATTATACTGAAAAGCAACAGAAAACTCGACAAAAAGTCCAGCAAGCCTTGATTTACCCATTACTCATGATCATCGTTTCTACTGCCATTATCAGTTTTTTACTTACTTTTGTCGTTCCTAAAATTATTGATGTGTTCACCGAAAGTGGGCAAACACTACCACCAATGACGCAATTGCTTATTAACTTAAGCCAATTTATCAAATCTTATGGTTTATATACTCTGGCGGCCATAATTCTGGCTCTGATTGGATTTAAAAAAAGCCTCAGTAATATAAAAATTAAAACAGCATGGCATCAAGTCATGCTCAAACTACCTATCGTTTCTTATCTGGTTAAAACAATTAATGTTGCCCGATATATTCACACCTTTGGAATTCTATTTGCGGCAGGAGTCAGTGTACTTGAAACCATGCGTGTTTCTTCAAGTCTGGTAACCAATGTCGTCATGAGACAAGCTTTCGATTTAGCTACTCTGCGAGTCCGAGAAGGAAGTGGAATCAGTGAGGCGCTCAAAGAAACAAAATTTATTAGCCCTATGGCCATCCATCTGATAGCCAGCGGTGAAAAGAGTGGCCAACTTTCAGACATGATGGAACGTTCTGCCTCTCATTTAGATAATGAGGTAAATCGACTGATTGAAACATCCTTAACTTTATTAGAACCCATGGTTATTCTTTTAATGGGTGCCGTTGTTTTATTTATTGTACTTGCGACCTTATTGCCTATTTTTTCAATGGAACAATTAGTTGCTTGATTAAAAAAGTTAAGGATTATCAGCGTGTATTTACAGTTTAAATCTATTCATAGGCCTCATTATTTGTGTTATAATTTAACATTTAGTTTTAAGAGGTACACAAAGTGAATCGACAAAAAGGCTTTTCTTTGATCGAAATTATGGTTGTTGTCGTGATTTTAGGCATATTGGCATCTATCGTTGTTCCCAAAATCATGGGGAGACCAGATGAAGCCCGCAAAGTCAAAGCAAAACAAGATGTTTTAGCCATTCAAAATGCACTCGATTTATACAAACTTGATAATGGTTCTTACCCGTCAACCGATCAAGGTCTAATGGCCCTCGTAGAAAAGCCAACAAGCAATCCTGTTCCAAATAATTGGAAACAATATCTGAAATCATTGCCAAAAGACCCATGGGGCAGAGAATATCTTTATTTAAACCCAGGACAACATACTGACGTCGATGTATTTACTTATGGAGCAGCAGGACAACCTGGTGGAACAGGGATTAATGCGGAGATTGGTAACTGGGATGACCACTCATAAGGGTTTTACCCTGATAGAAATTCTTATTGTCCTAGTGATTATAGGTATAACCTTGGGGTTTGCCTTAATCGCTTTTGGTGATTTCGGGGAAAGCAGACGTATACAATTTTCAGCTGAACAATTAGCAAATACTTTAAGTCTGGCTCAACAACAGGCCATTTTAGAAACCAGTACCCTTGGGTTAAAAATCGATAATACCAGTTACCAAATTCTAAAGTTTCAGGATAAGACAGGATGGAATCCTATATCCAATAAAGGAATTTTTAAACCCTGTTATTTTCCCAAAAACGTTGTGATTAACCTTAAAACGAATCAAAAACGTATCCGGGGGAACCCTGCAATCATTATAGCACCATCTGGTGACATGACGCCTTTTACGATAGAATTTGGTACAGATAAGGAAAAATGGATAGCCAAACTCACAGGCAACCATAATGGTGATTTGGATTTTACCATGGCAAAATCTCAATGATACCAAAAACTAAATTAAGCTACGGATTTACTTTGATAGAAGTCCTATTGGCTCTTACCGTTATTGCAATTGCTTTAACAGCGCTTTTAAAAGCAACTGCTCAAAATACAGATAACACTCATAGAATCAAAGAAAAAACGATCAGCCATTGGATAGCAATGCAAGGTATTGCAATGATCCAGTTAAATCTGCTCCGCACTTCTCAAAGCCAGGAATCAACGCAAGTAACCACCATGCTAGGTCAAAAGTGGTACTGGAGAGCTAAAATTAGCGCGACTCCTATAAAACGAATGCAACAGATAACCATTTCAGTCAGTTCCAAACAAATAGGTCCCTTTCGAGAAGAACTCATTGCATTCAGGTATTTACCATGATTAAAAAGAGAGGATTTACACTGATTGAGATATTAATTGCTCTTACTGTTTTTGCCATATTGGCTACTATTACCTCTTCAATCCTATACTATGCATTCAATACTCGAGCTCGAGTTAGCGAGCAGGCTGAACGTTTAAACGCACTCCAACTGGCAATAAGTATCATTCAGCAAGATACTTCCCAAACAGTGGAGCGTGCTATAAGAGGTAATGAAATGCGCCTGTTTCCAATATTTGTTGGTCAGTCTCAATATCTTGAACTAACCAGAGATGGCGTAGTAAACCCAAACAGCATTGAAAAACGCAGTACCCTGGCACGAATTGCACTTGTTTGCCAGGATAGCAAATTATTGCGTCGCACATGGAATACTTTAGATCCTGTTGACAGAAATATTTATCAGGATAAAGTACTTCTGGATAATTTGTCTGAATGTCATTTCAACTATTTAAATCAAAATTTACAGCTTCTCTCCGAGTGGCGAGAACAGGCAGTCAATCAAAATCAGCAAAGAGAACCTCTCCCTAAAGCAATCCAAATGAATCTCACCTTAAAGGACTGGGGAGATATGAACATGCTTTTTGTCATACCAGGAGCACTCTATGTCTATGAGTAGCTCTCGCCCAAAATCTGTCGCCACTCTAAAAATACAAGGAAGCGCCCTTTTAACAGCCCTATTTATTATGACATTGGTCGCTATAGTCGCTACTGCCATGAGTACGCGATTACAACAGGATATTTATAGAACAAGACTAGTGATTACTCAGGATAAACTATATCTCGCCTCTCAGGCAGTCACTTTCTGGGCTCTCAACGAATTACTTGATAAAAACAACCGCTTTTCAAAAACCAATCAGTTAGGGATGGTAGCCCAATATCCTAAGAACATGGAATCCATATATAATCAAGTCCAATTAAGTGGCGGTCTTTTTGATTTACAAGCGCGATTCAATCTCAATAACCTGGTTGAAAAAAAATCTATTCCAACATTAATGCATCTAATAAGCCACGTCTACTCAAAAGCAACAAGCCGGGAACGTGCTAATATAGCTCTGGGGGTAAAGCATTGGTTGCTTGCTTATGATCTGGGCCGTGGAGAAGATCTTTATACCTCTTATTATCTCTCGCAGAAACCTCCCTATTATCCCAGCCATCAACTTATAAAAAGTAAATCTGAATTTCGATTGATACAAGATGTGAGTGCGCCTGTCTATCTGGCCCTTGATCCTTTTATCACCGCTTTGCCCGAATCAACGAGCATCAATATTAATACTGCCCCAAAACAAATATTGATGTCATTAGGCGATGGATTAAGTGACTCTCAAGCAAATGAATTAATAACCGCCCGAGGGGAACATGGCATCACTGATCTGAAAGAGATCAATGAGCTATTAAAAAAATTCAATATTCCCAGTGATCAAATAACCATTCAAAGTCAATATTATCTCAGCGTTGCCTATGCAAAGAATGATGAGTTTAGTTTGGTTGTTTATTCTTTGTTAAAACGCAGCCGAGACCGAAAAGGTAAGTTAATTACAAGCGTCATCAGGGAGAGTATTAATAATTTTTGACTTTAGCTCAAATACCTCCAAACCATATGAATACATGATAATCTCCATTTTAATTAATGGATTGGCATCAAATTTTGATTTTTATCAGGAATATACGCCTTTAGTTTCTGGGAAATGTAGCTCTTGCTAAGATTTCATCTTCTATTATATAGATATATTTTGATACAATAAGATTATTTACTATACTAATAGATATCATCAAATTCATTAGGTTTTCACAATGAACTTAATTTTATTTTCTATCTGTCTAAGAGGAAAAGAATCTGCATTAATAGCCGTATCACCTTTTAATATACCAATGTGTAAATATTTTGCTAACTACTTGTCTTTTTATGATTAATATTATTCAAAGTAGAAATAAGAAAAACCATACTACTTCTTATAAATTAAAATCAGAAATTGAGAAGGAGCAGGTTAAACTGCTTTTTGAGCAAGTTACTATGGCTATATCAGGTGAGGCTTTAGCAGTAACTATATTACCTATTGCATTATGGTCTGTTACAAATCATGGATTACTTATTTTTTGGATGATTTTCACTTATGTTTTTTCAGATCTTTATAAGGGTATGCTTCTCTTCTATTACAATAAACAACCAATATTGTTTTCAACCAAAAAATGGTTATTCCTTTTTAACTTAGGTGTTGTAAGTTCTGGGTTAGCCTGGGGGTTTGCCAGTTCAATAATGATTCCCACCTCAAGTACATTACATCAAATTTTTGTTGTTTTTCTTATTACAGGAGTTACAGCAGCAGCCAACTCACTTTATTCACCAGTGAGATTATCCTATTTCTTATTTCTGATTACCTCTTTTGCTCCTTTCACTTTATGGTTGTTTGCACAAGGTCAAGTTTATTTATTACTGGGTTTTTGCGCTATTATTTATATGGGGATTATGCTGTTTATTTCATATTATTCAAACAAGGTTTTGGTTAATACCTTAAAAATGCGCTTTAAAATCTCTAACTTAAATTCAACTAAAAATATTTTAGAAAAAAAAGTAACAGATAGAACCAAAGAATTAGAAAAGATACTGGCTTTAACCAAATCTACTTTAGAGTCAACTGCTGATGGCATTTTGGTTGTTGATCTCAAAGGTAATATAGAATACTGTAATCAGCAATTTCTCAAGATGTGGGGCATTCCCCCAGGTTTTGTTGACAGCCATAATGATTCAGAAACAATTCAATATGTATTGAATCAGCTTAAAAATCCGGAAAATTTTATAAATCAAATCAAAGAACTATATAATAATCTAAATCAAGAAAGCTTTGATGAGTTACACTTCAAAGACGGTAAAATTTTTGAAAGGTACTCACAACCCCATTGGTTAGATAATAAAATTATAGGGCGTGTTTGGAGTTTTAGAGATGTGACCTTAAGAACCAGATTAGCCTATCAAGCCAATCATGATTTTCTAACTGGTTTACCTAATCGTACAGCCCTTTACGATCGTCTGGATCATGCGATTAATTACTGTAAACGATTAAATACCACATTATCGGTATTATTTTTGGATATTGATAATTTTAAGTTAATTAATGACAGTTTAGGCCATGATGCCGGTGATATATTATTGTATGAATTTTCCATGCGTCTTAAAGGATGTATACGTCATAGCGATACAGTCGCTCGATTTGGTGGTGATGAGTTTGTCTTGTTATTGATGACCACCGAACCTAAAGACGTTGTTTTAGTAGCGCAAAACATTTTAAAATCTGTTGCGCAACCTATCAAATTGCCTACCCAGGAAGTCATAGTTACGACAAGTATCGGGATTAGCCTTTTCCCGAAAGATGGACTTGATGCAAACACCTTACTCAAAAATTCCGACACTGCAATGTACTTGGCTAAAAAGGAAGGACGCAATAATTTCCAATTTTATAATAATTCGATCAATCAACAATCGCTCAAACGCCTGGAATTACAAACACAGATACACAATGCACTTAAAAATAATGAATTTTTTATTCTATATCAACCCATCTATAATTTACGCAGCGGTGAATTAGTGGGTGCTGAAGCTCTGATACGCTGGGGACATCCTGCGATAGGACTCCTCACTCCGGATGAATTTATTCCTATTGCTGAAGAAACCGGGGTAATTAGCCAGGTTGGGGAGTGGGTGTTAAGACATGCCTGCATTCAAAATAAAACCTGGCAACTTATGGGCTTACCGCATATTAGTATTTCTGTTAATGTCTCATGGAGACAGTTAAAAAATGGCAATTTTATCGAGATTGCAGAATCTGTATTAAAAGAATCCAGATTAGATCCTCAGTATTTAGAAATTGAATTCACAGAAAGCACTATGATGCAAAAATCAACACCCATTGATTCGACTTTAATAAAAATTTCCAAATTAGGCATTAAAATGGCCATTGACGATTTTGGTACAGGCTACTCTAACTTAAGTTATTTAAAGACTTTCCCTGTCAATAAACTTAAAATTGATCGTTCCTTTATCCAAAACTGCACCACTAATCCAAATGATGCGTCTATAGTTGAAGCAATTATTGCCATGGCCCATAGCCTCGAACTCAAAGTATTGGCAGAAGGAGTTGACACGATTGATAAAGCATTTTTTATGCATCAACATGGTTGTGATGAAGTACAAGGTTTTCTCTATGGCTTACCTGTTAAAGCTGATAAATTTGTGAAACTAATGCAAAAAACTAAAATCCACCATTCAAAATTTATTAATAAAACATAAAATTGTTACTTATTTTATTAACTATAAAGAGAAACACTAGGGACTAATCCTCATAGTTCTCTTTACTTTCCAACGGTCCCAAATCCTTGATCATTTTCTCTGCTTCCAATTTTTCTTGTTCAGTCAACTTGGCTTCCAAAGATTTAAGTTGCTTTGCAGCTTCCTCATTTTTATTTTCAGCAGCAATTTTTAACCAGGCATAAGCTTTAACCAAACTCTTGTTGACTCCTAATCCTGCTAAATACATATACCCCAGCTTGGCTTGACCTACAGGATTTCCCTGATGTGCTGACTTTCCAAACCAATAAGCTGCCTGTTGATAATCTTTATCAACACCTGTACCCGTCAATAACAATTGTCCTAATTGGGCTTGTGCTTCTGGTTGTCCTTTTTCTGCTGCGGATTGATACCAATAAGCTGCTTTCACAGGATCAGCATCTACGCCATACCCTTTAAGGTAGTAGTAAGCCAAATAAGTTTGTGCATTGACATGCCCATGATTGGCTGCTTGAGAAAACCAGTAAAAGGCAGCTTTATCATCCGCACTAATTCCACCCTCCTGTCCTGTATACAGTAAACCCAGACTGTACTCACCCTTTTCATCTCCCTGCTCTGCGGCTTTTTGGTACCATTCAAATGCCTTTTTTACATCTTTTGGAGTTCCTTTACCCATCATGTACTGATAGCCCAAATTCACTTGTGCCTTGCTATAGCCCTGTTCTGCCGCCTTTTTAAACCAGATAAATGCTTTGTCATCGCTGGCAGCTACACCATCTCCTGTAGCATACATTAATCCTATATTTCTTTGTGCAATGGGATTCCCTTGCTCTGCTGCCTTCATGTACCATTTGAAAGCTTCTGCAAAATCCTGTGATACACCCTTACCTGTATCGTACATAAATCCCAAGCTTAATTGAGCCAATGCATTATTTTTATCAGCTGCTTTTTGATACCAATTTCTGGCTTCTTCATAGTTAGTTGTCACCCCATATCCATATTGATACATGCGTCCCAATAAATACATAGCTTCCTCATTGCCCTCTTTGGCAGCCTGCATTAAATGTGGGTAGGCTGTGGTATAGTCGCCATTTTCAAATGCTGCAAAACCAACTAACTCATCAGCCCAAAGAACAGTATTAATCACCAGTAATAGAGCTAACAAAAAACCGCGCATACTTGCTCCATTTTATTTCCTTTTAATTTAAGCGTAGAATAAAGAAACAACAAAGCAAGTAATCCATCAATTTAAGATATAAAACAAGCCAGACACATAATCGAAAACAAAATATCTTAATCTTAATAAATACTATATTCCATCGATTAAAGTTAAACATATTTTATGGCAATGAAATATATAAGATGGAGATTTTCTTAAAACTATAGAAAAAACTAACAATCCCCCAGTCATCGAATAAACACTATTTCTGACATAATTCTTTACCTGGATCTTCCTGATAAATTTTTAAGCACATCTTATAAATATCAAACTTAATTAGACTCGAAGTTATTAATTTAAATTAAAACATAGCACCCCAAATAAAAACACAAGTTACGAGGAAAGCCCAATACGATTCAAATGGGAACCTTGTAACTACCAACGAGAAGGCTTATGAACAAGTTTATTTTGACATAGATTGGAGTTGGTGGCCAGGAAGATTACAGAATAGAGATGATGATATGGTTTGGGAAAGAGAGGGAAAACATGTTGAATACAACAAGGAATGGAAAGAATATTTGCAACCTGAGCAAAGGGTGCATAGGGGTAAATTAGGATCCAGAAAAATGGACTATGCTCCTACGTTAATTATACATCAAAGGGATATCCCTACCAGTGAACTGGAAAGGATTACACGTGATCATAAAATTCATGCAATTGAAGAAAAACTAAATGTAGTAAAACTATTACAAAGCAAAATTGATGATATGCCTCATACAAAAATGAGCCCTTCAATGGAGCTAATGTTTAAAAACTTAGGCATTAATGTAGAAAAATTGCTTGATGAAACCAAAGACAATGGAGTAGATCCAACAAACTTAGAAGCAATGCGAGAATATTTAACAAACCGCCTGACAGAACGGAAATTGGAATTAGAAACTGAACTCTCTGAAGCTAAAAAAGAGATAGATTCAACACAAGTTAAAAGTAAAGTTGAAGATGTTTATTACGATTTTGAATATAAGTTAAATCAAGTACGTAAAAAAATGGAAGAAGTAAACACTCAACTTGAAAAAATGGATAATTTACTTCATAAGCTGGAGGGAAATACATCTGAACCCATGCCTTATACAGCTGAAATTGACGAACTGATGTCTGCCTTACCTTTTTTAAAAGAGGACTTAGAACTAGAAAATGGTACATTGTCACCTAAGTCCATTGAAAATTTGATCGATCATATTGATGAATTAAAAAATGAGCTTGCTAGCAAACAAGAGAAAAAAATGAGAGAAATCTTAATTTAATTAAAAAATACGAAGAATTATGTGAGCAATATAAAGATGATGAAGAAGGACTGGAAGAAGCTCTATGGGAAGAAGGCATTGATGTTGAAGAGGTTAATTCTGCCAAGAAAGATATATCCAAACCTGATCCAGAAATCCAAAAGTTAACCGATCTTCAAGAACAATTGAGAAGTCATAAAGAATCAGGAGTAAAATTATCATCTGAACTTGAAGAAACTCTCAATTCTTCTGTAAAAATGTGGAAAACCAAACTTGACTCTCCATGTCAAGTTATATCAGAATCCTCAGTAAAAGCACTCGTAAGTAAAATAAATTCAACTCGTCCCGAGCTTGTAAAAGAAAAGGAACAGTTGCCAGAACAAGAAGAATCTCTAAGTAAAGAAGCAAAAAAGGCACAAGAAGAGTTAATAAAAATACAGGAATTTTCTCAATTTTACAGTGAAAATTCCAGTGCTTATATGGTAGTTGGTTTACCACCTCATCATCAAGTATCTTTACCTTTAGCCGTAAATGGTAAGAGAGGGTTACATCCAGAAGCCATGTTAAAAAAAATGCATGAGCTTGTAGCCGGTCCAGAAAAAAAGGAATTCAATTTACACACTAATAACTGCTCACTTACTTCAATAGAAGTATTATCTGCAGGAGCACAACATGATCCATTATTGCATTCAATAATGGGAACACGTGCCTTAGGTTTTTTTGGAACACCACAGCAGGTATTAGAAAATGCCAAACTAACAAGTAAAACCATTAATGAAGGGAAAAAAAGTAACATTTTTACACCATTAGTTACTGCAAGTCCATTAGACAGAGCATTAGGATATGCCATGTCAATATACATGGATCCTGAAGCCTCAAAAGCAAAATGCCGGCCTAGCTCTTGGTGTACTGGTTGGTTTAGCCAAAACACCAGGCATTATTATTGGCTCTTTGCTGAATCCCAAACAAGGTTTTAATGATATTTTAAATACTTTAAATCTCGTCTATAGTCTCAATTCTACTGGATTAAAAGTCGGATTAACTCTCATGGCCCTGCCTGCAATGATAGTATTAGCTCCTTTAGCAGCAATACAAAAAGGCGTGGAAGTCATTGCTGAAACGATAGCCAAGCCATTTAAATTTATAGCAAATTTATTTAAACAAAAGCCTGAAAGCACTGATGAGATTACTGTTTCCGTAGGTAGTAAAAAAGTAGCTGAAAAGGAAGGTAGTTATTCTAATACCGCATTAGCTGGATTGGTTAATAGTAAAATAAAATCAAAAATTGATGAAAATACGATTACAGTGGAATTTCAAAAATCACCTCAAAAAATGATAGAAGAATTTGAATCACAATTAAAGGAAAATCCTGGGAAAATTGTTGTATTGAGTGAAAAAGCACATAATGCCGTCCTGAAATTTGTATCACAAAGTGATGATGAAGCACTAAAACAGAAATTTTATGATTGCTGTAACCAATCGGTAGCACGTAGTCAGAAATTCGCGCCTAAGACAAGGGGCGAAATTGATGAGTTGGTAGAAGAAGTTACATCTACTGATAAAACAGAATTAACTACTGCCCCCATGCAAGAACCATCCATGAGTTCCTCTATTGAAGATGAAGAAAACATGGACTCAACACATGAAATAGAAGGAGAAAATGAACGTGTGGTACGTATATAAAGCAAAATAATTATCTAATTATTCTTTTCATGTGATTTAACTACTCGGGGGTTTCATGTTTGAGAGTGTTCTAGAAAAAATTATTTTGTTAAAACAAGTGGAATCCATAGCTTCTCAAAGAAAAACACATCTATTTAATAATAGTGGGAGGTAATAAGTTATGCCAAAATTAATTTTATTAGGAGACTCCACTCTTGATAATTTTAATTGGGTGCCAAATAAAGCCACTGTAACTGATCACTTAAGACGTCAATTACCAAAAATGGAAATTCTTAATTTCGCTGTTGACGGATTTACAACTGACTCAATCTTATATGGAGAATATAAAGACTGTGCCGTGACTTCATCCCAGCATATCCACAAATATTTTGAACCGCTTAAGGCATTAGAAAATGAACAGGATGTTGAACATATAGTTTTGAGTGTTTTGGGTAATGATTTTCGCATTCAGTTAAGTAAGCTAATTTTTATGGCTCCAGAAGAGAGACCAAAAGCTATTGAGCAATTGATAAATCACATAATAAAGAACTATATTCAAGTTGTGAAAGAAATCAGAAAAGTTCAACCTAATGCAAAATTAAGTATAGTATTGCAATACACACCCTATGTAGAAAACGACCTTTATCTAATTTATTTTTTAATGGATAAACTTTTTCATCACGGAACGGTTTCTCATGGTTTTTTATCCTATTTACAAATAATGTACTATTCTGTATTTGGTTTAAATTCTAAATATGAATAACAGGCGTTAAACCTTCTCCATAAACTAATGGCAAAAGTATATCGAAACATTTTCAATGAACTTGGTGACAACTCTTTGGCCATTATTGATCTTGCTAGTAGTTTTGATTATCGAAATAGCAAATTATATAAAGCTCAAATTGAACCTAGTGATGAAGGAGGTGAATTGATTGCCTCTTTAATTACACATACGATTACACATCACGACTTTCAAAACGAATCCATGCTCTATGCCAAACCACCTTTACAGCCTAATCCGAAAATACTGGCAGTCCCTTTAAGCAAACTAAAAAAAGATTGGTTTCCTCGACAAATATATGTAACTCAAGAACAAGCAATAAGTGCTTTCAAACAAGCTTATTTGTTACAGCTGAACAAAGATAGACAATCTTATTTAGGTCTATATGGTTTTTTTTCTCGCAGTAATGTAGATTTTGAACACGCAACTTTAGAAAAACTCATAGAATATGCGCAAAACCATTCAACTAAAAAAACAGGGTATCGCACATTGAAAGTTATGCAAGATCTAGGCTGGCTGACGGAACAAGGAAATATAAAAGAAGAAAGTGGGATAGTAAGGCTATTAAAAAATTGAATTATGTATAGTAGTTCAAATCCGATGATACTAACCAGTTCGGGGCGCCAAGCAAAACTTGGTGCCCGCTAACATTATAGATTGAATTAAATTATAGCGCTTCAAATATCGCAGCAGCCCCCATTCCGGTTCCAATACACATGGTTACCATACCGTAGCGTCCTTTTGTTCTCCTTAATCCATGAAGTAAAGTAGCTGTTCTTATTGTTCCTGTTGCTCCCAAAGGATGTCCCAGGGCAATAGCTCCACCTAGCGGGTTAACTTTGTCTCTGGGCAAATCAAGGTCTTTAATAACAGCTAAAGCTTGTGCAGCAAAAGCTTCATTCAATTCAATCCAATCCAATTGATCCAAAGTAATACCAGCGCGCTTTAATGCGATAGGAATTGCCATCACAGGTCCAATGCCCATAATTTCAGGCGGCACTCCCGCAACAGCATAGCTCATTAAACGTCCCAAAGGTTTTAAATTATACTGTTTTAAAGCCTTCTCACTGGCTAATAATGCAATTCCGGCTCCGTCACTCATCTGAGAACTATTTCCTGCGGTCACTGTCCCTTTTAAAGAAAATACGGGTTTTAATTTAGAAATAGCTTCATAAGAGGTATCTGCTCTAGGCCCTTCGTCCTTGTTGATCAATTTTTTCTTTATTTCAACCTTTGAAGTATTCAGATCAGGACATCTAACTGATATTTCGATAGGACTTATTTCAGCGTTGAAATCCAGCCTCTCCTGCGCTGCAATTGCTTTTTTATGGCTTTCTATGGCGAATTCATCCTGTTGCTCTCGAGTAATTTCCCAACGTTTGGCAACGTTTTCTGCTGTAATGCCCATACCATAAGCTATAGCAACGTGCTCATCATTAAAAATGGATGGATTTGCGGTGTACTTGTTTCCACCCATAGGTACCATGGACATACTTTCAACACCGCCACCTAATGCTAAATGAGCCTCTTGATTACGGATAGTATCTGCTGCAGTAACTATACTTTGTACACCAGATGAGCAAAAACGATTAATAGTCATTGCTGGAACAGACTTCGGAAGATCAGCCAATAAAGAAGCAATTCTAGCAACATTCATACCTTGTTCCGCTTCTGGCATTGCACAACCTATTACTACATCGGCTATCTCTTGCCAATCGAGGGTTTGATGCCTATGAATTAAACATTTTATAGTATGAGCCAATAAATCATCAGGTAATGTGTTTTTAAAAACACCCCTTGGCGCTTTGCCTACTGGTGTACGTAATACGTCAACTATATATACGTCAGTCATCCTATTTCTCCTTGCTTAATTGCGCAGTGGTTTACCAGTCTCTAACAGATGGCTGATTCTGGCTTGGGTTAATGGAGTATTGGCAAGTTTTATGAATGCTTCTCTTTCCAACTTTAGCATCCATTGTTCATCAACCAAGGTTCCATGATTGACATCTCCACCACACAACACTTTCGCCAACTCATTGGCTATAAAATAATCATGTTGTGATATAAATCCACCTTCTAACCAATTCACTAAACCGGATTGCAATCGGGCATGCACCTCAATACCTGCCACTTTAAGTCGTTGTATTTTCATAGGAGGAAGATAATTAGCTGCTCGCAGTGCTTTGATTTTCTCTAAAGATGCGTACAAAACCTCATCGGCATGCATCACGATAGTATCAGACGGACGCAGATACCCCATATTTCTGGCTTCCACCGCACTTGCGGCTACTTTTCCAGTTGCTATTTGTTGAAAAACTGGCAATATAAAAGTCAATAGATCAGCTTGTTGGGCTTGCTGCGCTGAACGCATAGCCAGCTCTTTACAACCACCACCAGCAGGTATAACACCTACTCCAGCCTCAACTAAACCAGGATAAGATTCAAAAGCAGCAACAATAGAATCACAATGCATCATTAATTCACAACCACCTCCTAATGCACGACCTCTTAAAGCAGCTACTGTTGGAATTAAGCAATATTTCAAGCGCATTGCTACCCGTTGAAATTGCTCTACCATATGCTCAAGAGCTTGAATTGTTCCATCTGCTAATAATTTGGAAACGCCACGTAAATCGGCTCCTGAACTAAAATTAGACGCATCTTGTTGATAAATAATTAATCCCTTGTAATCCCTTTCTGCGATATCCAAAGCAGCCTCTATGCCATCGAGAACAGATTGACCAATGGTATTGGCTTTGCTTTTAAAACTAATCACAGCCACATCATCTTTTAAGTACCATAAACAAACACCCTCATTTTCATAAATAACATGGACAGGATGATGTGATTCCTTTAATACCCTGTCATGAAAAAATTGTTTATGGTAAACAGGCAGCTGACTTCTGGCCTGGTAATTGTTTTTACTGGGCGAAAAAGCACCTTCTCGTGTGTAAAATTCCTTTATTTCATATAACCACTCAGGTAGTTTTGCACTTGATAGTGCCGTATTATCCAGTATTGATTGATCAATTTGTCGAGTCACACTGTGTAACTCAGAAAGCTGCCAGGTTTCAAATGGCCCTTGTGACCATCCGAAGCCCCAACGAATTGCCAGATCGACATCTCTTACGTTGTCAGCAATCTCTTCTAAATGATACGCACAGTAATGGAATAAATCTCTAAAGCAGGCTGCCAAAAATTGGGCTTGTTTATTACTTGATGTCATTAAACTCTTCATTCGAGCTTCAGGATCCATAATACGCATTATAGCTTGCAGTTCATCACTCACTTCTGCTCGAGAAGGTCTGTATTGACCCGTTTGGATATCATAAACTTCTATTACTTTACCAATTTTTCGATAAATTCCTTGGCCGGATTTTTGTCCTAAATGACCTTCTTTAATTAAACCACTCAACCAGTCTGGAAGACTAAACATTTTATGCCATGGATCGTCAGTTAATTGAGACTGCATGGTGTTGATAACGTGTTGCATAGTATCCAAACCAACCACATCCATAGTACGAAAAGTTGCGGATTTGGGTCTTCCTAATAAAGGCCCAGTCAAGGCATCCACTTCATCAATACCCATATTCATGGCCAAAGTGTGATGCAAGGTGGTTAATAATGAAAAGACTCCTATTCGATTTGCGATAAAATTGGGAGTGTCTTTTGCCCTTACAACCCCTTTGCCCAAGTACTCGGTTAACCATGTTTCCAAATAATCGAGCAAATTAGATGCTGTGCTATTGGCAGGTATTAGTTCTGCCAAATGCATGTAACGCGGTGGATTAAAAAAATGGACCCCACAAAAATTGGATCTATGCTGAGCGGGCAATACGTCACATAACTTATTGATACTTAGCCCTGATGTATTACTAACTAAAATTGTTTTATCAGACAAATGAGGTGAAATTTGCTTGTATAAGTCCTCTTTCCAATCCAAACGCTCCGCTATTGCCTCTATGACTAAATCACAAGAAGATAACTCCTCCAGATTTTCTGCATAATTTTTTGCTTGTAATAACTCACTGGTTTGCGGGGTTGCAAGAGGAGTTGGTTTTAGTTTACCTAAGTTGGCAATGGCTTTGTCGACCAAACTATTTTTAGGCTCTTCTTTGCCAGCTAAATCAAAAAGTAAAGTCTCTATTCCGGCATTAACGCAGTGTGCTGCAATTTGAGCACCCATAACGCCAGCCCCTAAAACCGCAACTTTTTTAATGAAAAAAGGCTCCTGCATTGTTATTATCCTCTTGTTAATAATCGATTGATGCCTCTATGAGTGAGATTTATAGGTAACAGGCATTTACCATTGGCTAAAAGGAGCAATAACCTAATGCTCTTGCTCCTTTCTACATCTTAACTTAAATTAAAACGAATACCCTGAGCCAAGGGCAATTCATCTCCCCAATTAATTGTATTGGTTTGTCGCCTCATATACGCTTTCCAGCTATCTGAACCTGATTCACGTCCACCACCAGTTTCTTTTTCGCCTCCGAAAGCACCTCCAATTTCAGCCCCTGACGTACCAATATTAATATTGGCAATACCGCAATCACTTCCACAGGCACTGAGAAAAAGCTCTGCATTTTTTAAATTTTGGGTGAATAAGGCCGACGAAAGCCCCTGGGGAACACCATTGTGTAAAGCAATAGCCTCATCCAGTGTCCTATAAGACATAACATATAGAATAGGAGCAAAAGTTTCTTCCTGCACAATATCCCAATCGTTTTTTACATCACAAACTAAAGTAGGCTGAACAAAGGAGCCGGCTTGTTTTAATACTTCTCCACCATAAACAATTTGACCTCCTGCTGCTTTAATTCTATTTATTGCTTTTTTAAACTGTTCAACAGCTTGCTGGTCAATCAAAGGCCCCATTAAATTTCGTGTATCAAGTGGGTCTCCAATAGTTATCTGCTCATAAGCATGCCTTAACCTTTTGATAACATCCTGGTATTTTGATTCATGGACAAACAGGCGTCTCGTAGTAGTGCAACGTTGACCCGCAGTACCGACAGCACCGAATACTATGGCAGGAATAGCCAAGTTCAAATCAGCAGACTCATCGAGGATGATGCCGTTATTACCTCCCAACTCCAGAATACTTTTGCCAAGTCTGGCAGCAACTTTTGCTGCTACTTGCTTTCCAACCGCGGTGGAGCCTGTAAAAGATATAAGCTGTATTCGCTTATCATCTACCATGGCTTCAACCACATCATGAGTTTTGGGGATTACCAAGCCAAATATTTCAGGACAATTATTTTCTTTCAACACCTGGTTACAAATATGTTGCACTGCCACAGCACAGAGTGGGGTTTTTGCTGACGGCTTCCATATGGTAACATTGCCACAAATAGCTGATAAAAAAGCATTCCAGGACCATACAGCAACAGGAAAATTAAATGCTGAAATCACCCCTACAATTCCGTATGGATGCCATTGCTCATACATCCGGTGATTAGGTCGTTCCGAATGCATGGAATTGCCATACAACATACGAGATTGCCCCACTGCAAAATCAGCGATATCAATCATTTCCTGAACTTCACCATCACCTTCCTGTTTAGACTTACCCATTTCCAATGATACAAGACTTCCCAGACTGTCTTTTTTTTCTCTTAGCGCCTGTCCTATTTGCCTGATGATTTCACCCCGCTTTGGAGCTGGCACTTTTTTCCAGGCTTGTGCTGCTTGCTCCGCTCGTCGCATAACCTGCTCATAATCATCCATAGTACAAGTAGCTATTTCAGCAAGTTTATTTCCAGTACTGGGATTGAAGGACTCCAGAGTATGGGCATGGTTGTCACTGTGCCAGCCATGTCCACTAAAAGCTCCGGGGTTTACTGATTTAATATTTAAACGTTGCAATAAATCCATAAGATTCTCCTAGGCATAATATTTGCCGAAGCGATTTTCCAGCACATGAGACAATTTAAATTTTTCTTGCAAAATAAGCCCTTTATATTCATTCCCCTGTCCCAATACCAAATCAACAACAGCGCATACACCTGAGGCTGTACTGACCTGAATAGCTGACCACTCCAAATCTCGAATTACTTCAGGGTAAATTTTCTTAACATAACTTTTTTCAGTTAATTCGCCTTGCTTAATACCCTCAACCGTAACATAAACTATCACGATATCCTGGTATGTTTTTGGAATTGCATTTTCCAGTATTCTTTTTAATGTCCCTCGATCTTCATTTAATCGTAAGTCATTCATTAAAAAACGCATTTTTTTACAATGGCCTGGATAACGCATGGTTTTGTAATTCATGGACTGCACTTTTCCAGCATAAAGTTCAGCCAAACTTCCCAAACCGCCAGAAGTGTTGAACGCTTCATATTCACAACCATCAATTTGAATTGATTCCAACCCTTCCAGTGGAGCCATAACCACATCTTTTCCGCCTTCTATGCCATAACAAGGATTGCCATATTCATTAATAACCCCATCGGTGGACCAGGTTAATGAATAATGAAGCGCATTATTAGCACGCTGAGGCAATGCTCCAACCCTTAATCTGGCATGATGGCACTGCTCAAATTCCTGCATTAAACTATTGGCCGCAATACTGATAAAACCCGGGGCCAATCCACATTGAGGAACAAAAGCGGTCTCGGCATTTTCAGCAATAGCTTTCACAGCCTCTGTTACAGAGGTATCTTCCGTCAAGTCAAAATAATGAGCTTTGGCAGCCTTTGCGGCTCTGGCAACATGAGTATTTAAAAAATAAGGAAGACTCGAAATCACTGCGATAATATTATGCTTTTGCAAATAGGCTTGAGTCGATTGTTCATCTTTAACATCCAATGCAACCGTTTTAATCTCAGGCAGTGCGGTTAATAATCTTGTCACATCAGAACCATTAAATTCCAGATCGGCCAAATGAACCTGATAAGACCCACTATCGGCCAGTAGACAAGCAATTAGGCTGCCTATTTTTCCAGCACCAGTAATCATTACGTTGTACATACAATCCTTCTCCTTTGTAAAACTTGATAATCCTACACAAATTATCAGCGATTAGATAGACCCATAGCATGATCAATGCAGCAATTCTTGATATCACTTGACCTATTTGCCTTACTCATTTATCTTGACCACTTTAATCAGTTTAGTTGCAATATGAAGCAAGCTGCTTTGACACATTCCACAATAATACACACATCAACATTAAACCAATATTCAAAGTTCGTTGCTGTATTTTTAGCGGGTTTATTAGCCCCTTTGGGGTTTGCACCTTTCCATCTGCCAGGATTAACGATTGTGAGTCTGGCCATTTTATTTTCTGAAGTTCTTCAATGCACTGTTAAGCAAGGATTCACTCTTGGTTTCTTTTATGGGCTAGGATATTTTGGCTTTGGAGTATCATGGGTAATTATCAGTATCCACGACTATGGGCAGCTTGATTACCTTCTTGCTGGCATTATCACTTTATTGTTTATCATGTATCTTTCTCTATTTCCTGGAATAGTCGGTTATTTATTTAAATTACTTTCACCCAAGTGCAATTTATTAACACGGATGCTTTTGTTTAGTACCCTTTGGTGCCTGAGTGAATTCATACGTTCCAAGCTTTTTACAGGATTCCCCTGGTTATTAATTGGTGTAACCCAAATCGATACACCATTGAGATATATCGCACCAGTAGTTGGTGTTTATGGACTTGGATTACTATGTTCTTTTTTGAGCACTCTACTGGTTCTGATAATCAAAGATAATACAATTAAACGCTATTACTACCTTAGCATTTTTATATTGATACTTATTACACCATCCCTCGGGAAAAGTGTACATTGGACAGAAATTAAGAAAGAACCTATTTCCGTTGGCGCAATCCAGCCCAATCTTTCAATGAGAGACAAGTGGGACGAAACTCTCTTTTGGAATTTATTAAAATACTATGAAAATAAAACGGATAAGCTGCTAGGAAAAAATTTAATTGTTCTACCTGAATCTGCTATACCATTGCCAGCAAGTTATGTTGAAGATTACCTACAGAAACTGCATGAAAAAGCATTGAAAGCCAAAAGCAGTTTAATTCTGGGAATCTTGCAACCTACAAATCATGATGAAACCAATTTTTACAATTCCATCATTAGTTTGGGAGAAGCAACCGGTGCCTATATAAAACGCCAATTGGTGCCATTTGGAGAATATATACCGAAACCTTTTATCCCCATTAATCGTTGGCTCAATCTTCCAGAGCCTAATGTTATTCCCGGCAGATCAAATCAGCCATTAATTAATATTGCCAATCATCCCATTGCCAGCCTAATTTGCTATGAAATAGCTTACCCCAATATCTTGAGGTCACAAATGCCTGCAGCTCAATGGATAGTCTCTATAAGTGACAATGGCTGGTTTGGCCATTCTCTGGCAAGCTACCAGCAATTACAAATGGCTCAAATGCTGTCATTACTTACAGGACGATACCAAATCCTTGTGAATAATGATGGACTCTCGTCAGTAATTAACGATCATGGAGCCATCGTTGAAGGGCTGCCCGCTTTTAATTCAGGAATACTACAAACGGATATTTTTCCTGCAAATGGTATCACCCCCTGGATAATTTGGAGTGACTATCCTGCCTTTATTTTTTGCTCAATATTTGCTCTTTTTGTTGCATTTTTAAATATTAAGCGATTTACAGAAAAATAATCTATTGCTGGCAAAGGCAAGAGGGGTTATCCTTAGCAGTTCCGTGTTATTAAATTTATTGGCCTATGGATAATACCTATAACCCCCAAGAAGTTGAAGAACAAGCACAACAATATTGGCATAAGAAGCAATCATTTAATGTTACTGAAGATTTAAACAAAGAAAAGTTTTATTGCTTATCCATGTTTCCCTATCCCAGTGGCACCTTGCATATGGGGCATGTGAGAAACTATACTCTCGGTGACGTCATAGCCCGATATCAGAGGGCATTGGGGAAAAATGTCTTGCAACCTATAGGCTGGGATGCTTTTGGATTGCCTGCCGAAAATGCCGCCATCAAGAATAAAATTCCTCCGGCAGAATGGACCAGGAAAAACATTGCCGCCATGAAAGAACAATTTCTACGTCTGGGAAATGCTTATGACTGGAAAAGAGAAATTACTACCTGCGACCCCGAATATTATCGCTGGGAGCAATGGTTTTTTATTCGTTTATTTGAAAAAGGGTTGGTTTATAAGAAGAACGCCGTTGTAAACTGGGATCCTGTTGATCAAACAGTACTGGCTAATGAACAGGTAGTTGACGGTCGTGGGTGGCGTTCAGGTGCGTTGGTTGAGCGCAAGGAAATTTCTCAATGGTTTATTAAAATTACCTCCTATGCTGATGAGCTTTTAAGCTCTTTAGACGATTTGGATGAATGGCCTGCGCAAGTAAAACAAATGCAACGCAATTGGATTGGGAAATCCATAGGCACAGAAATTTATTTCAATGTAAATAATTATCCTAAACGATTGAAAATTTACACTACTCGCCCAGATACGCTGATGGGAGCAACCTATCTTGCTGTAGCAACGGATCATCCATTAGCAAAAGAAGCAGCTTCTAACAATAAAAGAGTTCAAGAATTCCTCGATAGTTGTCAAGGAATTAAGATAGCTGAAGCAGAGCTAGCAACTATGGAAAAAAGAGGGATTGACACTGGAATGACTGCAATCCATCCTGTAACAGGTAAAGAATTACCCATATGGGTAGCTAATTTTGTTTTAATGCAATATGGTTCTGGTGCAGTCATGGCAGTTCCTGCGCATGATCAGCGCGATTGGGAATTTGCACAAAAATACCAATTACCCGTTAAACAAGTAATCAAACCTGTAGATATTGAGCATGACTTTAATCAATCAGCTTATACTGAAGAGGGAATCCTGATTAACTCGAATCAGTTTGATGATCTACCCTCTAATAAAGCTGTTCAAATTATCACAAATTTTCTGGAAGAAAATGATGCTGGCAAAGCTACTATTAATTATCGCCTAAGAGATTGGGGCGTTTCCAGACAAAGATACTGGGGAACTCCTATCCCCATGATAATCTGTGAACAATGCGGTATTGTTCCAGTCCCTGATGAAGAATTACCTGTTGTTCTACCAGAAAATGTTGATTTTACCGGTACCGGCTCACCACTTGCACAATGCAAAGAATTTGTTAACGTAACATGTCCAAAATGTGGCCAGGATGCAGCCCGAGAAACGGATACGTTTGACACCTTTATTGAATCCTCATGGTACTATGCTCGCTTTGCTTGCAAAGGTCAAGAAAATGCCATGCTTGATGACCGAGCTAAATATTGGACACCAGTGGACCAATACATAGGTGGAATTGAACATGCTGTGATGCATCTGCTATATGCTCGCTTTTTTCATAAATTGATGCGCGATGAAGGATTAGTCAATTCCGATGAACCTTTTAAAGCTTTATTAACTCAGGGTATGGTTTTAAAAGATGGGCATAAAATGTCAAAATCATTAGGTAATGTGGTTGATCCAAACCACCTTATCAATACCTACGGAGCCGATACTGCTCGCTTATTTGTCATGTTTGCATCCCCTCCCGAGCAATCACTGGAATGGTCAGATTCTGGCGTCGAAGGTGCACATCGTTTTCTAAAACGAGTTTGGGCTTTTTCCCATCAGCATAGAGACATGCTCATTGACATCAATGATAGTATTTTAAGTGGAAATGGCCATGTCGATTGGAAGGAAGCAGAATCTCGCTTAAAAAAATCACGCCATATTGTGCATCAAATACTTGCTCAGGCAACTCATGACTATGACCGGAATCAATTTAACACGGTTGTTTCTGGCTGTATGAAGTTATTTAATGAAATATCTGATTATTCCATTGAAACTGAAAATGATAAATTTTTTATACACTCAAGCATTAGTATATTGCTGAGGCTACTCGCTCCAATCACCCCACATATTTGTCATTGTCTTTGGCAGCAATTAGGGTTTGATAAAGCAATAATCGATGCACCTTGGCCAAAAGTAGATAAAAGTGCTCTAAAAACTGATGAAGTAGATTATGTTGTACAGGTTAATGGAAAGCTCAGAGCTCAATTTACTGCAAGTACTGATGCTACCGAAGAAGAGTTAATTGCTGCGGCTAAGGAACATGCTCACAACTTTATAGTAAACCATACCATTAAAAAAGCAATTATTGTCCCACATAGACAACTAATCAACTTGGTTATTGGTTAAAAATGTATGGATCGTTCCAGCAATCTCTAAATATTTTACAAAATTTCTCAAATCATAGGTGGCCTTACCTATAATTGCGAATATGAGAGGTTAAAAGAAGAATGACTCAGATCTACAAATATTTAACATCTCTTATACTGATTTGGCTACTAACTGGTTGCGGTTTTCATTTGCGTGGGGCAATTGATGTCCCTGAATGGCTTGACAATGTAGCTATCATTTCCAGGGATGGAAATAAAGAACTGGTTTCTATACTCAAATCTCAGCTGGAAGGCTATAAAATTGATGTCAATTCTGATCCATCCCTCGCAAAATACTGGTTAATTATTAATAGCTCTAGTTTACAACAGCAAATTGTCAGCATTGGAGCAAGTACCAACCCTAGACAATATCAATTAATCTTAACCATTGAGTTTATGTTGCAGACCCCCAAGGGGCAAATTATTAAAACCCCCAGAAAAGTCAATGTGAGTCGTCAACTCACCGTCAATAATGACAGGATATTAGGGTCAAATGAAGAACAAGCTCTTTTAGTCAGCGAAATGAGGCGAGATGCCGCTATTCAAATCATTAATCGTTTAAACCGACCATAATATGCAAATAAATCAACAAGCTCTTACTCAGCTTTTACAAAAAAAAATACATCATCTTAACATACTGATTGGGCAAGATCATTATCTTATTGATGAAGCACTCAATAACATAAAATCAATGCTTAAAAAATCATCTGAGTGTGATGAGAAAATTCTATCTATTCAATCACCAGAAGAATGGCATGTCGTTCTGGAGGAGGCAAATAATTACTCTCTGTTTTATCCAACAGTTATTTTAACCATTTTCTATGATAAAAAAACGATAGATGCAATGGGGAAAAAAATTCTTGGTGAATATCTCAAATCAGCAAATTCTCATAATTATATTATCATCAGAGCCCCTAATCTCACTGCCAAGCAACTTCAATGGCTAACAAATGATGAACAAACACTTGTTGTCATTGCACAACCACTAACCTCTGACGCAATAAAGAGATGGATTCATGAACAATTAAAATTAAATACTATCTCTTTTGATCCATATGTTCCTGAATTAATTTATCAATACACTAAAGGAAATATGCTAGCTACTGCTCAGGTAATTGAAAAAATTGCTTTGAGCAATACACCTGGCAGCCTGATTACCCCTTACCTGGCTCTTGAACATTTATCAGATCAATGTGATTTCTCTCTTTTTGAACTGATTGATTCATGTCTTCTTGGTCATAGTGATAAAGCAATTCATATTTTAAGGCAAGCAGCCAATAATAAAACAGAAATTACATTAGTATTGTGGATGCTTACTCAAGAAATAAGAACGCTATTACAATTATTATTTCTAATGCAACAAAAGATAGATATCAAGACAGCATCCAGCCAATTAAAAATTTGGAATCAAAGAGTTCATTATTATCAATCCGCCATTAAACGATTAAATATCCTGCTTTTACAACAACTACATCACTATTGCCAATCTATTGATGATAGAATCAAATCCAATTCAAATAATCAAGTATGGAATGCTTTAGAGAACGTTTCTCTTTCCTTATGTTTAGGGCAATTATTGGGTGATGCATGCTTAGTATAGCAATATTTGGTGGAACATTTGACCCTGTACATAATGGTCATATCAAGACCAGCTTGGCAATTCAAGCTAATTTTGGCTTTAATTACTATTATTTTCTACCTTGTAAAAACCCAACAATCAAAGCTCCTTCCTGTGCCAACAGTGAACAAAGAGTTGAAATGCTAAAACTGGCGCTCAAACCTTACCCGGATTTTAAAATAGATACCCGAGAACTAGAGCGAGATACCCCCTCCTATATGATATACACTTTGCAAAGTTTCAGACTGGAATATCCCGACTCATCCTTAACTCTGATTATTGGATACGATGCATTTTTAAATTTACCGCAGTGGTACCAATGGGAAAAAATAATATCTCTGGCCAATTTGCTGGTTATTAACAGAGAAGAGTTCTCACAGCAACCTTTAGCAGAATCAGTGCAAGCTCTTCTTAACCAGTATAGAAATGATGATAAAAATATATTGCTAAATCATCATTCCGGTGTTATTTGCTTATATAATGCAGGGCGCTATGATATAGCTTCAACCAGAATCAGAGAACAATTAAAGCAGCATAAAGATGTGAAGAATGACTTACCAGAATCGGTGTACAATTACATTAAGAAGCAGGAACTGTATCAATGATGTTTTCCGTTTTATCAACAGATTTAACCTGCTTTATAAATTCAGGCAAATGGCTATATAATAAAGCTACAACAGGATCAAATCGTGCGTAAAGTTTAGATTTTTGTGAGTACTCCTGATAAGGCAAAGAAGTCATTTTGACTGCAACCATAATCAGGGCAACGATAAAAACTCCACGTAAAAAGCCAAAACCCATTCCTAAAGTTCGATCAGTTCCACTTAACCCAGCTCGTTTTAAGATAAAGCTAAGTATTGCATTCACCACTCCCCCAACAAAGAGGGTAGCAAAAAGAATAATAATAAATCCAATAACTGTTCGTACTGATTGTTCCTGTATATAAGAACTTAACCAAGGATCGAGGCTTTGTGAATAATTAAAACCTAACCAAATAGCTAATACCCATACGCATAATGCAACAAGTTCCTTTACAAAACCACGAAACAAGCCAGTCAATACTGATAAAGCGATAATTGCGACAATTGCTATATCAACCCATTGTAGTTGCATAACTAACTAACTCCGGTATTCACAACAAAGCCATTTAATTGCATGGCGCTAGCTAATTGAGTTTTTAATTTAATTATATCTTTCTTGACAGGTGAATGACCAACAACTACTTTATAAACCACCCCATTCCTGCTATTAGACTTAAGATAGTTGGCCTTATAGCCTTTGCTGCGTAATCGATTAACTAAAGCCTGAGCATTGGCTATTTGTGTAAATGAAGCTAACTGAACAGCATAAATATCTCGTTTAAGTACCGGTTTTCTGGCAGCAACAACTTGGCCGCCCTTTTTGTTAGTATTAACCTTTGCCGTAACAACTGGGGATACTTTTACAGGTGGTTTTGCTGCGGCTAGCGTTATCACTTTCTTTGCCGTAGCATTCGCCGCTTTATTTACTGCTAATTTAATTGGCTCTGATTTAATCGGATTTTCTCTTCCCGCTTCCAGTTTCGCGATTTTAGATGTTCTGCTGAGGTTATCTTCTTCAGTGGTGATGGATTCGGCTTTTACCAGGCTGTTTGATTGTTTTTCAACAGGAATTGGTGGTATTTCTGCCTTCGCTACTTTTATAGTTTTAAATACCTCTTTTTCATCGGTAATCACTACATCAGGAGGCAATGGCTTTGGTGGTAATTTCACATTGACACTAAAATTACTTTCAGGGCTTTGGTTAGATTTTTTTATTAATGCAGGAGCAAAAATCGCCCCCAATGAAATAATAACGGCTAAGCCTACCAAACGATGTTTAACTTTCTCATCCATTATCAGTTTCATTGATTCTCCTTCTGCTCCAAAAGATTATGTTGGGCAGCCATTACATGACTAACCGTAAAAAATGAACCATAAACAATAATTAAATCTTCCTCTGATGCCTGCTTTAATGCCATTTCAAATGCTGTAAGTGGGTCATTATAACAAACTTCTGCAAAAATTTCCGCTTCCCTGAATACAGAAAGCAATTTCTCTTGACTTACCGCACGCTTATTATGTAATTGTGCAGGATACCATCGATTAACACAATCCTTTAAAGGCATAAGCAATCCATAAAGATCTTTGTCCTTTAAAGCAGAGAAAACCGCATGAACTTGCCCTTTGGCATTGATTTTTTTTACCGTATCTGCAAGTAATCGAACTGACTGCGGATTATGAGATACATCGTACAAAATATTAGTCTTTCCTTTTTGTAATTGCAATCGCCCTGGGATATAAATGAGCGCCATCGCCTTCTCCAGGCTATCATAGGATACAGGCAAATCATTTCGCAATAAATGACAAGCCATTATAGCTGCTGCTGCAGACCGAAGTTGAATTTTTGGCTTGGCCAATTGATCAAATTGTTCGCCCAGACAAGTAACCCCCCAATGGTTGGCTTCTTCCTGATAAAAATAGTCTTTACCATATAAATAGGATAATGCTCCCAGTTGAGTCGCAACCTCAACGATACTTTTTGGTGGAGAGAGATCTGCGTAGATAAAAGGTTTATTTTTCCTTAGTATCCCGGCTTTCTGATACCCTATCAACTCAAGTGTGTCACCCAGAAAGTTCTGATGATCAAAATCAATAGTAGTGATAATCGCTAAATCAGTATCAACAATGTTTGTAGCATCCAGTCGCCCGCCAAGGCCTACTTCAAGAATTATGATATCCAGATCATGTTGTTTGAAATACCATAAGGCGGCAAGTGTTGCCATTTCAAAATAGGTTAAATTGGTAGGATGACGTGCTTCTTCAATAACAGAAAAAGCCTTACATAAATCCTTATCTTGAATTGGTGTTAGATTAATTCGAATTCGCTCATTAAACACCAGAAGATGGGGCGACGTGTAGGAGCCAACTTTAAAACCTGATTGGTGATAGATGGTTTCAAGTGCCGTGACTGTAGAACCTTTACCATTTGTTCCTGCGACTGTTATTACCTTGCAATTTGGTCGCTGCAAATTTAATTTCTGTGCTACAGTCAAAACCCTGCTCAAACCAAGCTGTATTTCCTGGGTATTTCTGGTTTCCAGATGAGTTAACCAGTGATTTAAGTCCCATTCACTCCATGGTGTGTGCAAAAAAACTCTCCGCTCCATTATGAGTCAATTTGGAAACCAATTCGGATATAGTTGCTCTGAGATGTTTACGCTCAACTATCATATCAATATGCCCATGTTCCAGCAAAAACTCACTTCGCTGAAAGCCTTCTGGTAAGGTTTGTCTAACCGTTTGCTCAATGACTCTTGGCCCAGCAAAACCAATTAACGCATTGGGTTCAGCAATGATTATATCACCAAGACTGCCAAAACTTGCTGATACGCCACCCATCGTTGGATCAGTTAATACGACAATAAAAGGCAAGCCAGTTTCAGCAAATTTTGCTAATGCTGCTGATGTTTTGGCCATCTGCATTAAAGAAAATAATCCCTCCTGCATACGAGCACCACCGCTGGCAGTAAAACAAATGTATGGCCGCTTTTCTGTTGCAGCAACATTCACTGCCCTTACAAATTTTTCTCCAACCGTCGCGCCCATGGAGCCGCCCATAAAATTAAACTCAAAGGCACTGACAACCACCGGTTGTTGCATTAAAAACCCTTTAACAACAATTAATGCTTCTTTCTCTCCTGTCGCTTTTTGCGCCTGAGAAATTCTATCCTTATATTTTTTGGAATCCCTGAATTTTAATCTGTCCTGGGGCTCCAGCCCAGCAGCCACTTCCTCCTGCCCTGACTCATCTAGAAATTGGGCAATTCTCAAACGCGCGGAAATGCGATGATGAAAATTACAAGATGGGCAAACCATAAAATTTTTTGCCAACTCGGTACTGTAAAGTACCTCATTACAACCAGAACATTTAACCCATAAACCTTCTGGAACCCCCTTCTTTTGAGAGGTCTCTGTCCTTATTCTTGATGGTAACAGTTTTTTAAGCCAGCTCATAAATTAGAACCTAGATATTATCAAATCGGATTATTATACACAGAAAAAAATAATCTGAAATGCCTATGTTAGACGTGAGTTCCACATAAGAAAATAATATATTTTACTAAATTGGCCCGACAATTAGAACGCAATCTCACTGAAAACCCTTATTACTCTTTAAAAATACTCCGGTTTATCTGAATGATTTTAGAGACATTGTTTATAGTGCTATCGATCTTTCTATTTATTTAACACCATCATTTTATTCAATAATTTTTTGCAATTTTTCAAAAAAACACATTCGGCTCTAAAGTTTTTCTTACTATTTCCGATAACTAAATCGGGTACAGTAAATTCACAATAATAAATCGAATTTACTGAATTACAAATGTCCCATACCAGGGATTCAGGTCTGAGGAGACTAAAATTATGGCTCAAGTAATCAATACGAATGTGGCTTCGCTTACAGCCCAACGCAATTTGGGTGTTTCGGGCAACATGATGCAAACATCAATCCAACGTTTGTCATCGGGATTAAGAATTAACAGTGCCAAAGATGATGCTGCGGGACTCGCCATTTCTCAACGAATGACTGCACAAATTCGCGGGATGAATCAAGCAGTTAGAAATGCCAACGATGGTATCTCTCTGGCTCAGGTTGCTGAAGGAGCGATGCAGGAAACAACCAATATTTTACAACGTATGCGTGAGCTTTCCGTTCAAGCTGCCAACTCAACCAATAACTCGTCTGATCGCACTTCAATCCAAAGCGAAATTTCACAATTAAAAAGTGAGTTAGAACGTATTGCCCAAAATACTGAATTCAATGGCCAAAGAATTCTTGACGGTTCTTTCTCTGGCGCAAGCTTCCAGGTTGGAGCAAATTCAAACCAAACAATCAACTTCAGTATCGGCAGCATAAAAGCTTCTTCTATTGGAGGTATTGCCACAGCTACAGGAACAGAAGTTGCTGGTGCAGCAGCAACAGATATTACTATTGCAATTGGAGGAGGT
This sequence comes from Legionella pneumophila subsp. fraseri, assembly GCF_000586315.1. Classification (GTDB taxonomy): domain Bacteria; phylum Pseudomonadota; class Gammaproteobacteria; order Legionellales; family Legionellaceae; genus Legionella; species Legionella pneumophila_B. The sequence goes on from NZ_JFIM01000001.1 coordinate 445,065, forward strand.
GCAGCCACCAGTATTAACTCTTCTGCCAATTTTACCGGGGCGCTAAACGGGCAAGATGCTACATCTGCCTATGCCAAAGCAGCCGCTATCAACGATGCTGGAATCGGAGGACTATCAGTTACGGCATCTACCAGTGGCACACAAGCAGTTGGCGCAATCGGCGGAACTGCGGGTGATACTTATAACTTAACCATTAACGGTGTTGCTATATACACTAACCTTAACGTAGCAACAGCATTGACTAACTCCGATCTTCGAGATGCCATCAATGGCGTCAGTAACCAAACTGGGGTCATTGCGTCACTTAACGGTGGTAATATGACACTCACTGCTGCCGACGGTAGAAACATTACAGTCACAGAAAGCGGTACAGGTTTTACCGCTGGTACTGACGGTTTAACCGTAACTGGCGGTGCATTTGATGGCGCGCTGCGCGGTACTTTATCAATCAGTGCCGTTGATACTATCGCGATCGGTGGTACTGTCGCCAACGTTGGCTTAAGTGCCAATATCTCTAAAGATACAGTAGGTGTAGATTCACTGGATGTAAGTACAGTGGCTGGCGCTCAAACAGCGATTAAGAGAATTGATGCAGCACTCAATAGCGTAAACTCTAATCGGGCTAATATGGGTGCTTTGCAAAACCGTTTTGAATCTACTATAGCCAACCTGCAAAACGTTTCAGACAACTTATCAGCTGCAAGAAGCCGTATTCAAGATGCTGATTACGCTGCTGAAATGGCTAGTTTAACCAAAAACCAAATCCTGCAACAAGCAGGTACAGCAATGTTGGCACAAGCTAATAGCTTACCACAATCTGTATTATCGTTGTTAGGTCGATAGGATGTCGCAATCGAAGTGCAGCAACAACTGCACTTCGATTTCTTTATACCCCGGTTGATGGGTATAAGAAGGAGTATGAAAAATGAGTATTGAACCTGTACCATCAGTCAATAAGGCGGCTCAAACAGATCAGATAAAGATAGTTGAGGAAGCCTCTAAGCCAGAAATCAAAAGTATGGTTTATGATTCCGCTTTGGATGCCGAAACAAAACAGGCACTGGATAAGGCAACGGGTTTGCTTCAAACTATAATAACGGAGAAAATATCAGATAAAGTATTGCGTAAAATGCCTTCTGATGAGTATTTGCAATTACTAAGCTTGCTTGATGATATTATTAGTGGTTCTATAGATAAGCACGTTTAATAATTTGAAATATTTATTAAAATTTCACTAGAATAATAACAACATAGAAAAGGGATACTCTATGGAACTCTCTTCACCAGGCGTAGGGTCAGGGCTTGATGTAAAAACCCTGGTCGATGCGATAGTTACCGCAGAAATAACTCCATCGCAAGTGCGTCATGATAAACAGTTAAATAGTGTCAATACAGAGTTGTCAGCACTCGGTCAATTAAAAAATTATTTAACTAACTTACAAGCTTCGTTAACCAAGCTTTCTAATCTCAGTCAACTTTACACTATGAAATCGACCATTAGTGATCCGAATTATTTTTCCGTTACTCTGGGGGCTGGCGCAACTAAAAGTACTTATCAAATTGAAACACAAAAACTGGCACAGCAACACAGCCTGGCAAGTTCTTACATGACGAATACCGGAAGCGGAACAATAACAATAGATTTTGGAACCTATAACAGCGACAAAACCACTTTTACACCTAACCCTTCAGCTACTTCAGTCAACATAACCATTGCTCCTGGAAATGATAGCCTTGTTGCGGTACGAGATGCCATTAATAATACTAACTCAGGAATAACAGCCAGCATAGTTCAAGATAGCCTTGGTTCCAGACTAACCATTACTTCTTCACAAACTGGTGAAAACTATGCCATGAGAATTAGTGGCGGAGTTGCCTCATTAAATTATGATCCTACCATGGGAGTGAATTCATTAACTGAAACAGTAGCGGCACAAAACAGTACTGTTAAAATTAATGGATTAACTTTGGTTCAAAGTTCCAATCAATTGAATGAGGCAATAACGGGAGTCACCATTGATTTAAAAAAAGCAGAGATTGGGAAAGTTGTTACCTTAACTATTGATGATAACAAAGATCAACTCACAGGCTTAATCAACGAATTCATAAAGCAATACAATGATACCATGACGTTTTTAACTAACTTAACTGGTTATAACAGTGAAACCAAACAAGGAGGAGTATTTCAGGGCGACCCGCAGTTCCGCAATTTAAAACTCAATTTAAACAAGTGGGCAACTACCCCTTTAGCTAAACAAGACGGCCCAATCCGCTCATTGGCCGATTTGGGAATAATCACCAATAAGCAAGGGTTACTTGAAATCAAGCAAGACAAGTTTAAATCTGTACTCGATAATCACTATAAAGAAATAGGCGCATTATTCGCAAAAACTGCGAAAGTTAATGATACTGGCATAAACATCAAATCGATTAATTCAACTGTAAAATCAGGTACCTATGATGTGATATTAACTGAATTCACTCCTGGAGTCAGTATGTCTGGAACAATAGGAGGTTTACCGGCCACATCATCTGATGGTATTACATTGACAGGAAGTGGCTATTTGAGTGGCCTGTCTATTAACGTATTTTCAGGATCTGCCGGAGCCCGTGGACAAATAACTGTTACAGATGGTATTGCAGTCCAGTTGAGTTCTTTGCTAGATACTTATATTGAAACGAAAGGCGACTTGAACCAAAGAAAAGACCAACTCAACAATCAGATTAAACAGCTGACTAAAATACAGAATGAAATCGATATCAGACGTAAATCAATTGAAACTCGCTACTTAAAACAATTCACTGCTCTGGACACTTTGCTAAGCCAGCTACAAAACACTAGTGTTTTTCTATCCCAACAATTAGCCAATTTACCCCAATTAAAATTGAAATAATAGGAGGTAATGAGAATGAAAAACCTATATTCACAAATTTCCAGCCAATACAAAGCCATAGAGCTACAAACTCGAATAGAAACGGCCTCCCCACATGAGCTTATAGATTTGTTACTTCAAGGAGCCAGATCACACATTGCCACTGCTCAGGGTAATATACAGCGTAACCAAATTAAAGAAAAAGGAGAACACATTGGCAAGGCCATTAGTATCATTGAAGGTTTAAAAATGAGTCTCAATCATGATAAAGGTGGTGAGATTGCCGAAAATTTACTTCAGTTATATGATTATATTCAACAAATCCTTTTAAAAGCCAATTTAAAAAATGATGAAGATTTATTAGCTCAGTCTAATATGTTATTAGCTGAAGTGCATCAAGCCTGGCAATCAATTAATTCCAATACTGATAAAGAACTTTAATATTTGAAATGCGCCTTCATAATTTAGCGTTTGCTTTTTACAACTTGATAGCAACAAAAATAAGAGCTTTCTTGACTTGGCTGATAATAAGAAAATGATTGCCCCTGTGACATCTATTCTCATCCTCCCAATTTAAATAGTTTTAGACTTCTAAATATCAATAAGATATGAGGAGCTATTTAGAATTCCTGTATGAAATTTTGTACACTTTAGGAACAAAAAACAGGATTATAATCTTGGCAAATTTGTAAAGATTTATCGAGTTGGAATATAAAGTTTTTCCATTAAATGCCGCCAAACAGGTTAGGATGAATAAATTAATTTCATTATGAATACATTTAAATCATCACTGGCATTTATAATTTGTCTCTTGTTTAGCATGCAATCAGTACAGGCACAAAAACGATATGGAGAGACTCTTTGCAATTTGCCTGAATATTTTTGCATGAAAATAAAAAACGGTGATACTTGGGATAGACTTTTCCCTAACATCGAAGAGCAAGATATTGTGAGACGAATTAATCGTATGAATATTCGGCTCAAACCCGGTATGATTATTGCTGTTCCCAAAAATATAGAGCGCTTAACTATCTATGACGTCTCACCCTTTCCAAGATATATTGAACCAAGTGGTGAAAAAACAATCTATGTCAGTCAAAAAAAATTGGCATGGGGTGCCTATGATGAAGATGGTGAATTGCTTTGGTGGGGACCAATATCATCAGGCGTTGGCAAATGCAAAGTAATAGGAGGCTGTTCTACACCTACAGGCTCATTTCGCATTATTCGCAAGCAAGATATTGATTGTGTTTCTACTGTTTTCCCAAGAAGAGCAAATGGTGAACATGGTGGTGCTCTGATGCCTTATTGTATGCATTTTTTCAGAGGTTATGCCTTGCATGGAAGTTATGAAGTTCCAGGATATAGGGCTAGCCACGGTTGTGTTCGCATGTTTATTGAAGACGCACGTTGGTTAAATGAAGAATTCATCGACCTCCCAGGTGGGGGAATGAGAGGAACACGAGTAATCCTTGATGCGCCAGATACTCAAGACAATCCAGATAATCTGCAATAATATATTGAAAACACAATCAAAAAACTCCATCCTGATAGACAAATAGTGGCCAACCTGATAATATTTTATAATATTTTATTTAGTGAATTTTGCCATGAGGTGTGTTAACGTATAAATTCACTTTGTGAATAAAATAAGTACATTTTTAATCAAAGATTAGAATATATGGAAATACCATCTATATCCTCTTTTTTGACTAATAACTTTCATAGAATCTAATGATTGGATAAATTTGGAGAACTTTTAAATAATGGCTCATTACAATGTACAATCCGAATCGCTCAATAAAGCAAGTGTCAGCTTAATTATGCCCTGGATGGTGTGGGGCTTGGGTTGCTTATTCTATTTTTATGAATGTTTATTGCAGGTATCCCCAAGCGTAATGAGTAATGAACTCATGAGAGATTTCTCGGTAACCAGTCATACTTTAGGTATTCTGTCGGGCATTTATTTCTACTCTTATGCTGCCATGCAGCTTCCTGGTGGCGTTCTAATGGATTATTTTGGCCCACAACGTTTATTAACTCTTGCCACAGTAGTTTGTGCCGTGAGTACTATTGCCTTTGGCATGACTGATAATTTCTTCATGGCCTGTGTCGCAAGGCTGATGATTGGATTTGGTTCTGCATTTGCTGCGGTTGGCACCATGAAATTGGCAGCCAACTGGTTTCCAGCCCAAAAATTCGCATTATTGACAGGTTTAATGGTCACCATAGGGATGATGGGTGCAATAGGCGGAGAAACACCTTTGGCTCTTCTAATTGATAATTTTGGCTGGCGTGAAAGCATGATTATCATGGGCAGTGTAGGGCTTCTTTTAGCAACTTTGCTCATCCTAATTGCCAGAGATACTCCCAAGAATTTTTCTCCCGCTATCCATCAACATCCTGTCGAGGAAGAACGTTTAATCCCCAGTCTACTCACACTGATAAAGAATAAACAACTTTGGCTGGTTGCTACCTATGGTGGGCTAATGTACATGGCAACACCCGTATTTTGCGGGCTTTGGGGGGTTCCTTTCCTGATGAATAAAATGCTAATAGCAAAATCTACAGCAGCTAATTTTATCTCATTGGTATTTGTGGGTTGGGCAATAGCCAGTCCTTTATGGGGTCTATTTTCAAACCGTATTGGATTACGTAAGCCGCCTATGTATATTGGATGTGTAGGGGCAATGATTTGTTCTTTACTCTTTATTTTTGCCCCCATCACTTCTTCAATTACTATGGAACTTCTGCTGTTTGCCTTTGGTATCTTTTCTGCGGGCTTTTTGCCAGCTTTCTCAGTAGCCAAAGAATTATGTAATAAAAAATATGTGGCCACAGGACTTAGTTTCATGAATATGATGAATATGGTTGGAATAGCATTGGCGCAACCCCTGATTGGCTATATTCTCGATAAAATGTGGCAAGGCCAAATGATGGGGACTGTAAGAGTTTATCCTTTAGAGGCTTACTACACAGCTTTGTCAATTCTTCCAATAGGTATGTTAGTTGCGCTGCTGATATTGCCAAAAATCAAAGAAACCTATTGCCAAAGCGTCAATTAATGAAATAATACCGCAATTTCAACTTGTAGAACGAAAATGGTTAAGAAATTATACATTAAAACAAATGGCTGCCAAATGAATGAATACGATTCTTCTAAAATGGCAGAAGTACTTTATGCTTCCCACGGTTTGGTCAAAACTGATCAAGTCGAAGATGCCGATGTTATTTTATTAAACACATGCTCAATTCGAGAAAAAGCTCAAGAAAAAGTTTTTTCTCAACTGGGTCAATGGCGGGAATATAAAGCTAAAAATCCTCATGTACTCATTGGAGTGGGAGGATGTGTAGCAAGTCAGGAAGGTTCAGATATCATAAAAAGAGCACCGTTTGTTGATATCGTATTTGGACCACAAACATTGCACAGACTCCCTGCCCTGCTCGATGAAAGACTTGAAAAAAATAAGTCCGTTGTTGATATCAGCTTCCCTGAAATAGAGAAATTTGATCATTTACCCGCACCAAGAGCAGAAGGCCCTACAGCTTTTGTATCTATAATGGAAGGCTGTAGTAAATATTGCAGCTTCTGTGTAGTGCCTTACACGCGCGGCGAAGAAATCAGCAGACCATTTGATGATGTATTGGCAGAATGCTATCAATTGGCTACTCAAGGCGTCAGAGAGATTAATTTACTAGGTCAAAATGTGAACGATTATAGAGGCACTATGGATAACGGGGATATAGCCGATCTCGCCTTGTTAATTCATTATATTGCTGCTATCGATGGAATAGGCAGAATACGTTTCACAACCTCACATCCTTTGGCATTTTCAGAAAATCTCATCAATGCCTATGCCGAGGTTCCTGAGCTTGCCAATCATCTACATCTTCCGGTGCAAAGTGGCTCTGATCGCATTTTATCTTTAATGAAGCGTGGTTATACTGCCTTGGAATTTAAATCCAAAATTCGTAAACTAAGGAAAATTCGACCAGACATTCGCTTATCTACTGACATTATTGTGGGTTTCCCTGGAGAAACAGATAAAGACTTCCAAGACACCATGGATCTGGTACACGAAATAGGGTTTGATACCTCTTTCAGTTTTATATACAGCCCAAGGCCAGGAACTCCTGCAGCAAATTTGCCTGATGACACGCCTATGGAGGTAAAAAAGCAACGTTTACAGATTTTGCAAAACAGATTATTAATGAATGCCGCTCGTTATAGTGAATCAATGATAGGTAGTACACAAAAAATTCTGGTTACAGGATTTTCCAAGAAAAGTTCACAGCAATTATCCGGCCGTACTGAATGCAACCGTGTGGTTAACTTTGACGGCCCATCTCATTTAATTGGACAATTTATAGATGTCCAAATTAGTGATGCACTACCTAATTCATTGCGAGGAAGACTGCTTGAAAAGGAGATGCAGCCAGCCTAATGATTGAGCATATCCAACAACAATTATCAGTACCTCGCGAATTACATAACCAACGAGTAGATAGTGTGATTGCTAGGCTACTTCCTGAGTATTCGCGCTCTCTTATCAGTAACTGGATTAAAACAGGTGCTGTTACCCTTAATAATCTGCCTTGCAAACCCAAAGATAAAGCGCTGGGCGGTGATTTAATTACGATTAATGTTAACCATACCATAGTTAATACAGATTTTAACTTTTGTAAACCTGAGAACATTCCAATTCAGATAATCTATGAAGACAGTGAAGTCATTGTTGTTAACAAACCAGCCGGTCTAGTAGTACACCCGGGTGCTGGAAATAAGGCACATACACTGGTTAATGCGCTGCTTCATCATTGTCCCGAACTGCAACTACTTCCTCGTGCGGGAATTATTCATAGATTGGATAAAGATACTACTGGCCTGCTGATTGTAGCTAAAAACCTGATTAGCCATACTTCTCTCATCAGGCAAATGCAAAATCGCGAAATTAAACGTCACTATCTGACATTAGTTCATGGTTATGTCATTTCCGGTGGAACAATAGATACGGGATTTGGCAGGCATCCCAAAAATAGATTAAAAATGGCTGTAACTGACTTCGGGCGTCAAGCTATTACCCATTATCATATCAATAAACGTTACAATGGCTTTACTTTACTGAATGTCAGCTTAATGACAGGGCGCACTCATCAGATCAGAGTGCATATGAACCATATTAACCACCCGGTTGTAGGCGATCAACTGTATGGAGGAAGAATGAAGTTTCCTCCTAATGCTGATGAGGCAATGCTCTCGGTATTAAAACAATTTAAAAGACAAGCGCTTCATGCCTGTTCCATTTCATTTTGTCATCCTGTAAAAAATACAGAGATAACACTGAATGCATTATTACCCGATGACTTCAAACTCTTGTTAAACACTCTGGATCAACATGATGAAAAATAGATTTGCCAATTGGCCAGCCCCTAAAAATATTACCGCTTTGAGCACTACACGCATGTATGGCTTCAGTGAAGATCCCTATGCAAGCAATAATCTTGGGTTGCATGTTGGTGATAATGAACAGCATGTACTTAAAAACAGACAACAACTCATTGAACTTATTGATCTGCCTGCAGAACCTGTATGGCTGGAACAAACGCATAGCACAAAATGCATCACGGCAGAGATTGAAAAAACCAGAGATGCTGATGCTGCAATTACTCGTTTACCTAAGCTCCCTTTAGTCATTATGACAGCAGATTGTCTACCCATATTGCTATGCAATCGACATGGAACTGAAATTGCCGCCATTCATGCTGGATGGAAAGGACTGTATAATGGTATTATTGAAAATACGCTAAAGAAGCTGAATAGCAGTAGGACAGATATAATTGCCTGGATAGGCCCTGCTATCTGTAAAAAATGTTATGAAGTGGGTGAAGAAGTTTACCTGTCTTTTACCAATAAATACTCCTTAACCAGGAATGCGTTTGAGCCTGTTCATAGCAAATGGTTAGCTGATTTACCCCAAATTGCTGAAATAATTCTTAATTTGGAAGGGGTAAAATCGGTGTTTCAGTCAAATTTGTGTACTTTTGAGTTAAAAAATGAGTTCTATTCCTATCGCAGAGAATCACAAACAGGTAGAATAGGCACTTTCATCTGGATTAATGAGTAAAATCAGGATTAATAATATGATTACACGTATAAGATTATTCATAGCAAGTCTGCTTGTATTTTTCATCCCTATAGCCGATGCGGCACAGGATGTTGCAAATATGCCAAGTTTGGCCCCTGTTCTAAAAAATGCGATGCCAGCGATTGTTAATGTGGCCGTTCAAGGGTACTTGCCTAATAATGTGGCATCATCTGGAAACTCAGACGATGATGACGGGGAAAACAACAAACAACCTTCGAGAATACCTGAAAAAGGCAGAAAATTTGAAAGCATTGGGTCGGGTGTTATCATTGATCCTAAAAATGGTATCATTATAACGAATGACCATGTTATACGTAACGCCAATTTAATTACTGTAACCCTTCAAGATGGCAGGAGATTGAAAGCTCGTCTGATTGGGGGTGATAGCGAAACGGACTTAGCTGTTTTAAAAATTGATGCTAAAAATTTGAAATCCTTGGTAATTGGCGATTCTGATAAACTGGAAGTCGGAGATTATGTTGTTGCTATTGGAAACCCCTTTGGATTAAACAGCTTTGGAAATAGTCAATCTGCTACGTTTGGAATAGTTAGCGCCTTAAAACGCAGTGATTTAAATATTGAAGGCGTTGAAAACTTTATCCAAACTGATGCAGCAATTAACCCTGGTAATTCAGGAGGTGCCTTGGTTAATGCAAAAGGCGAATTAATTGGCATTAATACAGCCATTATTTCACCCTATGGGGGGAATGTAGGTATTGGTTTTGCTATCCCAATTAATATGGCAAAAGATGTAGCGCAACAAATCATTAAATTTGGTTCTATTCACCGCGGTTTAATGGGTATATTTGTTCAGCATTTAACACCAGAACTTGCCCAATCAATGGGATACGCCGAAGATTTTCAAGGAGCTTTAGTATCGCAGGTCAATGAAAATTCACCTGCCCAATTGGCTGGTCTAAAGTCAGGCGACATCATTGTACAAATTAATGATACAAAAATAACCCAGGCAACGCAGGTAAAAACAACAATTAGCCTACTGCGAGCCGGCTCTACTGCTAAAATTAAAATCTTACGGGATAATAAACCGCTTACATTAGATGTAGAAGTCACTGACATCAAAAAACATGAACAAAAATTACAATCCAATAATCCATTTCTCTACGGATTAGCCTTACGTAATTTTGAACAAGAATCACCGCCTCATGGTAATGTTGTTGGCGTTCAAGTTGTAGGAGCTTCGGAAACCAGCGCAGGATGGCGAGCTGGCTTAAGACCGGGGGATATTATCATTTCTGCTAATAAAACACCGATTAAAGACATTAAATCGTTACAAACCGTTGCACACGAGAAAAAGAAACAGTTATTAGTCCAGGTATTGAGAGGAGCTGGAGCACTCTACCTGCTGATCATTTAAATCTCTTATCCTAATAACGAAATAACGAATCTTCTTTCTTTAAGCCCATCTCTCAGAGATGGGCTTAACCCCTGATTTTGCTAGTGCGGATTATCAACTATTCTCCAAAACTATCCTTTGCTTGGGAGCACCTTTTTCTTGATATGGCAATCAACTGCACTCCAAACACCTTGCTCTACTTTGAAAAATAATCAAAATTCAATTTAATATAAATTAATTATAAAAAACTCAGGAAACAGTCTTGACATAAACACATGAAAAAGACAAAATCACGACCTCTTGTGGCTATGTAGCTCAGCCGGTTAGAGCGCGGCACTCATAATGCTGAGGTCGGTGGTTCGAGTCCACCCATAGCCACCATTTTCATTCTGATTGGGCAAACACTTGCAGTCCACAATCCATCCTAATTCCCATTCTGCTTTTCCTTTATCACTTCAAACAATTTAATAAGCACTGTAATCGAATCAGGCTCTACTCAGAAATAATATTTGATAATCATCTTGCATCATAAAAAGAAATTATAGTAGCATCGTTACCCATCACATTTCATAATACGGATTTTATTTTGTTCAGGATTAACATAAAACGATATGTGGCACCTCTGTTTATAATCACATGGAATTTACATTGTATTAGCGATGCTTTTTCATCTCAGATAATTTATGGAACACAAAACGCTGCATATATTACCGGAAAAAGTACGAAAAGAATTTATTTTCTTCAGTTAGGCGCTTTTAGCAATAAAAACAATGCTCAGCAGTTGGCAAAAAAAACTCAAACGAAAACACAATACCCTGTAATAATTAGTCATTCAGGTAATGCCTTCTCAGTTCGTGTGGGACCTCTCAATGCACAAGAACTGCATCTACTCAGCATAAAACTTTCACAAAATTCAAATCTTGCTCTGATAAACCATCACTCATCACCAAAGCAGGCACTTAATATTAAGTCAAAACCGCAAATCCTTGTTAAGGAAACTTCTCGCCCTCTTTCAACTCATTCAGTAGCTAAAGAAATGGTGGATAAGAAAGGAAGTTGGTATGTAGCTGCTAAAATTGGAGGACAAGAAACAACACCGGATGATCAGTTTACCGTAAATAATGACAGTGGTTTTGCCAGCCCTTTTGATAAAGATATTTATACAAACAGTTCCGATTCCTCCTTAGTCTTAGGTATTGGCGGAGGCTATCGATTTACAAATATGATTCTCCCTGCGATTTCGGTTGGAATATACTATTCCCATTTCTTTAATATGGACATTAATGGACAGGTAATTCAGTACAGTTTACCCGAATTCAGCAATTATAATTATCAATGGAAAGTAAAATCTGATTTGGTTTTAGCTTCCGCAAAAGCCAATGTCATTAGTTGGAAAAACATAATGCCGTTTGTGCAAGGAGGCGTTGGAGTGAGCTCCAATAAAGGAAGTCAATATTATGAAAGCGCCTTGCCCGATGTCACACCGCGCATCAGCCCCAATTTTGCCAATCATACGACTACTGTGATTGCTTACCAACTGGGAGCTGGTCTGGATTGGGAAATAAAGCCTCAATGGCTGCTTTCCTTGGGATACGAATATTCCGATTTAGGAAAAATACGTTCTGGTTATGGTACTGATAGCTGGAGTAGAGAGACATTGTCCTCGAAAAATTTGACAAGCAATGCAGGAACATTAGGCTTTACCTATTTGTTTCATGGTTAATCAAATATGAGGCACAAGCTAAAACTCCAAATATTGAGAAACCAGAAATTACCTTTGGCTTTCCAGCGGTAATTTATCCAAGATGACTGATTTAATCTTCATAAAAATAATGGGTGAAAGGACCATCATGAAATACTCAACTCGCATCATAATCACCACAATTCTTATGTTATCTGCCTTGTTGGCTTACGCAGGAAAAGATCCCATAAGCTGGCGAGTCAGCGGGGTGTTTCCTGCTCAAAGCAGCGTTGGTCAGACTTATACTGTGACTTATACCTTTACCAATCAGCTGCCTTTTCGATTAGCCAAGGCCTTGATTATAGAACGATCGGCAAGCCCCAACATGGAATTCAATTTTAATGATCAGTGTACCGGTCGGTTATTAAATTCCGGAGAATCCTGTACTGTCGTTGTGGCGTTAAACCCACTTGTAATCGGTCTTAAAACACTTCAATTGACTATTGCAGGATATAGCAAGGATAGAGTTCCTTTACCTCAAACGAGCACCTTAAGTACAGGACAGTCCTTGAGTCCAATCGTTAGCTTCGTCATGGATGGCTTTCCCTCTCAATTAACGCCAGGCTCCACTTCCAGTTATAAATTTACATTTACTAATAACGGGGCTATTTCAGCTACCAATTTATCAGTTAATGTCTCGCAATCATTAGGTACACTGAATTTTACTACGACGTGCAATAACACACTTCCTCCTAACGGAGGAGTTTGTGAAGTCGATGGTACATACACGGTAACCTCTGGAAGTCCATCGGTTCAACAAGTTATAGCAAGTCTGTCCTATGCAGGCCCATCGGGAAGCCCGGTGACAGCTAGAACGAGCACAAATATAGTCAATCCAGCGGCTCCGCTCGTGGGCACTTTAGTACCTCCGAATTATCTTCCCCCATTGATGATTGCTGGCAACCAGTATACAGTCCAGTTTTTATTCACCGCCAGTGGAAGTGTGGATATTACAGCTCCTGGCTCAATAGCCTGTGATGAGGGTGGTAATGATTGCTCGGCAAATGTAACTCCTGTCAGCAATAGCTGTACCCCCCAAACATTGACCAATGCAGCCTGCCAAATGACTGCTACGTTCACGGCACCCCCTGCAACAATCCCCCCCGCTGCCCCACTTACTTACGTTCTAACCGCAACAGTTCCCTACTCTTTTGGAGGAAATCCTCAAGCACCAGCGACTGCCATCACTTCCGGGACAGTACTTGCTGCATTACCGACAGAAAGAACTGTGACTTTAATCAATGAGTGCGATTTTGATGTGTGGTTTTCGTTGAATGGAAGCCAATTAGGTAGCTCACCCAACTGCCCAAGCACACCATGCCCAATTGGCACAAGCTGTAACACCAGTACGAACAAATGCTTTTGGACCAATCCAACGCCAATTAATGGTATATATTTATTAGCAGCCCCTCCTGGCGCTAATACTAATAGTGTAACTATTCCTGTTACCACTGCTGATCCAAGTATTCAATGGAGTGGCAATATTTCAGCAAGTACTCTGTGCAATGGTGTAACCTGCCAACAAGCAGCTTGCGGTAATAATGGTGGTACTACCTCTTGCGCACCAGGTATTGGCTTCACACAGCCAGCCACCCAGGCTGAAATTACGATGAATTTAACCACCTCTGACAGTTATGATGTAGAAGTCATCAATGGTTTTCACATACCGATTTCCATGCAACCGATTTATTATCAATCAGGAGTCACGACTATTGTTGCTACTCCAAATAATTATAATTGCGGAGTACCCGGTCAGCACACTGCTGGCAATGGCTTTGGAGCTTGCAATTGGAATACAGCCACAGTACCAGTCATTAATCAAGTGCCAGGGAATGGATTTTACTGGGTAACTGGTGGTGCTGGTCAAAGCTGTTCCATCACCTCTGCGAATCCGGGTTGCCCTGCGATGACATTATGCGGATTAGACAACAATTTTAATCAGGTTTGTGGAAATTTCTTAGGATATTGGTCAGCCGATCAAGTTTGCGGTTCAAGTAATGTCCCAGCTGCAGTACAAAGTTATTTTAAATGCAATCAACCCCTCCCTACTTCTACAACGCCTTTTTATCCTTCCGGCGCTGTCTTATCGAATTTGATGCTTTGCTCTGTTCCCACAGGATTTACTGGTCCAAGATACAATACCTGTTATAATTCTTACCCATCATATTCCTCTACAGACATTGCTCAATGTTGTGGGTGCGCAGACTGGTGGAATCCTGCTCAAACCAACAATGTAGCGATTCAAGCTAACCCAAATACAGAAAGTTGTACTCAGCCTGGCGCGTTGCAACCACAAACCAATGCCCAGTGGAATTCCTTTGTACAACCAATGATACAATGGATGAAACAAGCATGCCCTTCTGCCTATATTTATCCTTTTGATGATAAAACCAGTGGATTTACTTGTACTAATAACCTTTCAGGGCAACCTAACTCCACAAGCTATACCATCAGGTTCTGTCCAGGAGGCATCACAGGGCTTCCAGCAGGAGTACAAGAGGGGCGTACATAAAATACATAGCTAGTATTAACGCTTGGTACTTTATAGTTACAGGAAGTGAAGCGTTAATACTGGCACAATTTAACAACAATTACTTTAATATAACATCCTGAACCTCAAAGATTCGTCTGTCAGCAGAAAACTTATCTTGAAACAAATGAATACCTTCCTCACGCATCTTAGGCGCCAATTCAGCCAGATACCTTGCCAGGTTATCTCTATTGTCCAGCTGGTATTGAACAGTCAATTTTTCCTTACCCGATTTTGTTTCTTTTTCCTGCTTTAGAATGTAGGCTTGCATAAATCCTGGAAATTGGATTATTTCCGCAACATGTTTTTTGAGCCATGCTTGAAATTGTAAAAATATCTCCGGATCAATCGTTAGGTTTACTTCATAAATCACCATAATTTATCTTCCCAAATTCCCATGATTTGAATTCACCAATTGCACACAACAACTGGATTTATTTTTAGAATAATGAGTCATGCCATGATTGGATACGATCTACCATAGTTACTTGAATTTTAAATGACCGATTATCTGTTTGCCGCTGATTTACAATAGTATCCATAAAGCATACTCAGCATACCTTGAACAAATCAAAAAATGTAGACTATTTGGCAAGACATTCAAAAATCAGATAACAATATTAATAACGCAATATTCCCAGCAAATCTTTATTAAAAAAAGTTCCATATTATTTTATTTTAAATGATAATGATTATCATTTTTATTTAAAATAAAACCAAATGCTGTATATAAGAAATTACATTAGGACAAGAATTATTTTAGGAATATTAATGTTGAATGTTACCGGGTTAGCTTTTGCAGACGCTGGAGACTCTTTATTTAAAAATGAAAAATTGACCTACGATGGACATCTGTTTTTTAATGCCGCCAACTCAACAATACAAGGTGAAAAATATTTGCTGAATCAGCAGCTATCCAATATCAAAATGGGGTCTGAATTACAGGTGACTGATTGGAACAAAATGAAAGGCTTGCTAATTTATAACACCTTGCCTACCCCAGTGGCTCCTCAATTTTATTTTGAGCAATTTTATGACGAACTCCAAATAGAGTCTTCAAATATTTTCCTTGCATTTGGAAAAAAATGGCTCACATTTGGAAATTATAAAAGTGATTTAATTTATAAACCACTTACAAAAGCCTTGGGACAAACCAACGAAGTGACCGCTATTATTGGATACGATTCCTTGTATTATGCTAACGCTTCTTTTTTTAAACCCTATTCTCGCATAAGTACATCATCACTTCCGCTTTATTATAATCTGAATACAGGAGTACATAATCAAACAATTGATGCAGGAGTCAGTTATTTATACTCATTAGCAGAAAGTCAATTATTTCAATACAACAAAGGTTTTGGCGGATTTTTATCATACTCATTAAAAGCAAGGGTTCCGGGATTTGCAACCTATTTTAATTTAAAATACCAAAAAATAAGCACTTATCTTACCTATGTTACTGCAATCAACCCCTTTGCATTAGAAGACATGAGTTATAACAATAGAAGAGCTATACCAAAAGCATTAAGTATACAAAATAGTTATGATGTGAATATTAAAAAATTTTCTTTTAAAATCATTGGTTTTTATGACTACACTTTTCAAGCTCTGGCACTTGGAATACCGGAACAAAGACTGGGACTGGGATTGTCAGCGACCCCTTTTCCTTATATTGGTATTCAATTTCAGTATTCCAGAGACTATAGTTATGGAAATAGTGCCATAGCCTCAGGAATCAACCATTTTGTAAATGGCCGTAATATAAAAACGAATAATTTGGCATTACAAACCATACTGAATTTTTAAATTCAGGCTCTCAATCAAAAATAAAAACTATCTTTCTATTATTTAAGCAAATAAATCACAATATATTATTGCAAATGATAATCATTATCATTTATAGTTATAGTGTTGTCGTTTCTTACTTATTCATGGAAATAATCATGGCAGCAGTTTTAAATAATTCTTATAAAATAAATAATTCATTGCATAGTTTATTACTTGAAAAAGATCTTCTTATTTCACAATCAGAAATGGAACATTTCATATCCATTGCACATCAGCAATGTTTAGATCGATTGCGACATGCGGCACTTTGTGAAGGATTAATAGACAAGGAAATAAATAGCCTTCATATACATGATTATCTTGATTTACTTTATCATCAACAGAAAAAGCAAAAACTGGAAAAAACATTTGATCGCTGGCTTCTTCTAAAAGAAGAACTTGATGAAAGTATTAACAATCAGGCCTTAGCTCTTGCTTACTATCATTGCTGGCAACAATCACTAAAACAACAAGCGAAAAACTATTCCAGCTTATGGTCATGGTTATCAGAACAGCATAATAAACAACAAATTCTGACTTTTTTAGAGCAATGGGGTTGCATAGGGCACCCGTATCATCCTAATTTCCGCGCAAAAATGGGGTTTATTCCTGAAGAAGTGATTCGATATTCTCCTGAATTTAACGCGCAGGTCGATATTCCCTGGCTGGCAATTCATCGTTCCGTGGCATTTACTTCAATTGATGCGACTAGCTATTCTTTATTGTTTGCCCAACATTTTGCTAAAGAATATCAATTGTGGAATTATTCTGTCCAAAAACAACAATTAGATCCCGAACAGTATTTGCCTCTTCCAGTTCATCCCTGGCAATGGAATAACAAATTACAAACACTGGCCTCAGTATTAATCAATTCAAAGCAATTATTAATAACAGAGGCTTTTCAAAAAACCAAACCCTCCATGTCGTTCCGAACGATGATGCCTTTAGATAACAAAGGCCCACACTTAAAATTAGCTACAGCAATCCATACTACTTCTGCTTTACGCACTGTATCTCCTGCATCAGTAAGCAATTCGTCTCCTCTTTCCAGTTGGCTTAGGCAATTACTGACTCAGTATCAAAGTTTTGAAAAGCCACTATTTCTAGCCAGGGATTTAGCAGGGATTAACACCACACACACATCCATTTCTCCACAAAATAAAAAGCATTTGGCTATGATAGTACGTGAAAATCCACTGGAATTGATCGATGCGTCACAAACATTAGTACCTGTAGCTGCTCTCTATGCTCTTTCTCCAGTCAGTCAACGTGCTTTATTCATTGAAATTATTGAAGCAAGTGGCATGGAGCCTGAATTATATTTTATTGAATACAGCCGATGTATTCTCGAATGCCAGCTTCATTTATTACTAAGCTATGGCGTTGCGTTGGAAGCCCAACAACAAAACACTTTAGTCATTTTTCAGTCTCATCGGCCTGTTGGATTAGTTATTCGAGATCTTGGCGGCATCAGGGTCTGTTTTAATTCGCTATATGAGACAACACCCAAACCTAATCTTCATTCAGACTCTACCATTTCATGCCACGAATTGAGTGATCTCTTTAATACCTTCATTTATGGAAATTTACTGAGTAACTTAACTTTTTGCATTAATTGTTTACATGATAACTATAACTTGAATAAAAAAAACCTTTGGATCCTGCTAAAACAAATTGCAAATCAATTATTACAAAATTTCAAAAAGGAAATTAATCCATTGATATACCAAAAATTCCAACAACATTTATTCTCTCTTCCCTGGCAACATAAAAGTTTGCTGAGCATGAGACTCAATCAAAATCAGGATAACCTGGTATTTTTTAGTCTTGACAACCCATTGAGCCAAGATAATGAATAAACCAGTTCAAAAAATGATGCTCTCAGGTCAGTTTTTGATGATATTGGCCTTAGAAATGACGAATCCCTTTCTACCACTATTGATCGCGCACCAAAGCAACACACCAGTACCATCGGTCGTGATTTATAACATGCTGAGTCTAATTCTACCGATGCTGGCTAACATTCTATTAACCCCAATCTGGGGCTTGGCAGCTGATCGATATGGCTACAAACCCATGTTAATGAGGGCATCCTGGGCCTTGGTGTTGACCCAGGCCAGTATGATTGTTGTAAATTCTGTATTCTGGATTTTAATCATCCGATTACTGCAAGGAGCTTTTGCAGGTTTTCTTGTTGCAATGCAAACCTATGCCCTAAGCATTACTGAATGGCAAAACAAAAGCACACAGTTATCTCGCTTGCAATCCTCCAAGGCAATTGCCACTTCTACAGCCGGGTTTCTCGGAGGATTAGCTTTAAGCTTCACTAACTATCAAGGATTATTTGGTTTGGCAACATTGATATGCCTGGGCACTACTGTAGCGATGCACTACAAATTACCCTCTTCAACAAAACGCCAGATAAAGAACCGATCACAAACATCAAATCATCCCCCCACCTCAAAAAGCATTTTCTTCTTCCTTTGCGTATTAATCATGTTAACCCAAATTGCCAAATTTTTACCCGATCCTGGTTTTACCCTGTATGTCAATAAGTATTGTTCCAATAATCTGATATTAATTGGCTTTCTTTATTCTTTACCATCAATTGGGATGCTATGTAGTTCGGTCTGGTGTGGCAAGCAATTCGACCACTGTCGAAGTCAACCTTCTTTGGTTAATCAATATTTAATACGCTATAGTGTATTGGGTATCGCCCTCATGGTAATTCAAGCCAATGTGGACAATTTCTATTTGTTTGGTCTTATACGCATTTTGTGGGGAATCGTACTAGCAGCACTATTGCCTGCATTATTTGCTTTGTGTAGTGATCGTAATTTGTTACCCGGTTATGCCTTGGGATTAGCCAATTCATTTGCAAAACTGGGAAATCTAATTGGATTATTATTAGGTGGTATTTTTGCATTTTATCTACCATACCCTGCAATTTTTATGATAATTGCCGGAATTTATGGCCTTTTTGTAATTTTTGTTTACGGGTGTGATCGGGTGAATGTTAGACAAATGACAGATTTTTCTAAACCTTATTTTAACGTGAAATCATGAAAAAAAATGCTCTGCTTATGGTGTTATTAACCTGGTTTCTTGGAAATATGGATATACATTTCCTTGCACCAGCCTTACCATCATTAGTTGATTGCTTCTCAGTAACTCCCAATACAGCTCAGCTAACTATCAGTCTTTTTCTTTTGGGGAAAGCACTCAGCATGATTTTATGGGGTCTTCTTTCCGAGCGTTATGGGAGAAAACCAATCTTCATTGGAGGATTGTTGTTATTTATTCTGAGCAATTTTCTGATTGTTCTAAACCACTCTATCCTTATCTTCTTAGTGTGCCGATTTCTCCAGGGAATTAGCGTAGGTGCCACCCTTCTAATGGGTAGAGCAATGATTAACGATACTCATAATGAACAAAATGCTACAAAATACTTTGCCTGGTTATTCACCCTCGCTGGGCTGTTTATTTGCTTCCTTCCATTTTTTGGAGGTTTGATAAACAGTTATTGGAATTGGCAAATTGCCTCTCTTATCATTGCTGCCTATGGCCTACTTTTATTACCTTTATGTCGAGGTTTAAAAGAAACCAAACCTCATGATGTCAGTTTCCCACGACTAGGTCATAGTATTATGCTGGTTTTCAACCACCCTCTTTTTGTTTCATACCTCCTTATTTCTGCCTTGATGATGGCTGGAGAATCTGCGTTCAATACCAGCGCTTCTTTTATTCTTATCAAAGGAGAAAATTTTACCAGCGCTCAGTATGGTACAATCAAAACCACTATGGCAATTATGCATTTATTAGGTACCGCTTGTTGTGGCTTAATAGCAAAATATTATCACAACACCCAATTAACAAAATTAGGAGTTCGTTTCTTTATTTTCGCAGCCTCCTTGATGTGGTTATTTGTCTTTTCTGCTGAAAATATATATTTGACTTTTATAGTGCCCATGATGATTTATTATTTTGGAACAGGCTTTATTGTTGCATCAGCAACATCATCAGCCGTTCGCCCTTTTCCTCAGCAAATGGCTCTTGCATTATCTATCACTTTATTTTGTCAATTTAACTGTTCAGCTTTCTTTAGTTTTATTACCAGTATGATAGGGATTCAGCAAGTAGAAACGTTTATGTTCTTATTAAGTTTGGTAAGTATTTTGAGCTTTCTTGCCCTTCTCAAACTCCAACGAATGGAATCCTGCTGAAAAAACAGGATTTTCAGTATTTTCGGTATTGGCAAGAAAAACATACAGTTTGCGTGTATTTCTGCTTAAAGAAGACTATGCTTATTTAAAATAAGTTCTTAATTGTATTTCGCTTAGAACCTGTGTACTTCCTTCAATCAGAAGGAAAAAATATGGATAGTAATTTTAAAATCAGTATACGTGTCAGCATCATTACCTTATTTGTGCTTTTGTTAAGCCTGGTAGGGTTCACTATTATTGGTATTAATTATATTGCTTTCAATAGTGTTCTGAACAGTAGCGCTAAAGATTCAATTCAACAAACCTCCTTGCTCGTCAAGGAAAGATTTGAGATCTATTTAAATCCTTTAAATCAAGATTTAGTTAAAATGAAAAATGCCATAAATAATGGCATTATTAAGCCTGATGATTCTAAACAATTTGATAAATTCCTTTTTGAATCAATCCGATACAACCCAGAAATATTTATGGTTTACTATGGTTCAACAGATGGTGATTTCATAGGAGTAGACAGAGAACAAAAAGGAATAATAGGATTAACTCATGTGATTAATTCAGCCTCACCTCCTGTCAATGTTCGTTATCAATTAAACGAACAAGGAGAAATAATCCAAAAAAAATTGCTGACCCGCCATTATGATCCCAGAGTTCGGCCGTGGTATCAACAAGCTATAAAAGCAGGAAAACCGATATGGACGAACGTATATACATTTTACGTATTTGATAAAAGTGACTTTCTGATCCCTGGCATTACTGGTGCTGCACCAATCTATAATAAAAATAAGCAACTAAAGGGGGTTATTGCGCTTGACCTGACTATTGATGGCTTACAACATTTTATCCGGGAACTGGAATTAACTAAAAATACTATGGTTTACGTGATCAACAATGAATCTAATATCATTGCTTTCAGAACCCCTCAAAATAAAGAGGACATCCGTGGAAAAAAACTAACTCCAGAATGGATAAAAAAGCTGAACATTCCACTTAAAAAACTGGATTTTAATGGTTTTAACCCCATTATTAAATCTTATACTCATAATAATCAAAAATATTTTTTAGCATACCAACCTATATCCAGTACGAATGAAAAAGCACTGTGGCATATTATTATTATTGTTCCTGAAACGGATGTGACAGAACCCCTGAAAGATTTAAGCATGCGCTATATTTTGTTAACTATATTAGTCTTGCTGATTGGAACATTGTTAGTTCGTATCGTTTCACAAAGAATATCAAATCCTATTATTCAACTAACAGAAGAAGCAAAAGAAATTACTATGCTTAACCTTAAACCAAGACCACTTCTTAAGACCAGGATTAAAGAAGTCAGCTATATGGATAAAACACTATCAACGCTGCGCTCAAGTTTAGCCTCATTTCAACGTTATGTTCCCGGCTCTCTAGTCAAAAAATTAATGCACAGTGGAAAAATTGCTCAAGTTGGGGGGCAAAGCCAAACGATTACTATTTTATTTTCAGATATAAAAGATTTTACAAGTATTTCAGAATCGACCTCACCACAAAAATTAATGACTTATTTATCCGATTATTTCCAGTCCATGACTGAGATTGTAATACAGCATGAAGGAACTTTAGATAAATACATTGGCGATGCGATTATGGCGTTATGGAATGCCCCTTCAAAAGATACCAATCATGCATTGCATTCATGCCTGACTGCCAAAGTCATGATTGAGCGTCTTAGCCTGTTAAATCGAAAGAATAAGTATCTTGGATTTCCCAAATTTAAAATCAGAATTGGCATTCACACCGGAGATGCTATTGTAGGTAATGTTGGCTCAGAAGACAGACTAAGTTACACAGCCTTGGGCGACTCAGTCAATCTGGCAAGTCGCCTGGAATCAATTAATAAAAATTATCATACTCAAATCATTGTCAGTCACGCTACTTTCACCCAAGTATCTGAAAAATTTCCTTTCCGTTTGTTAGATGAAGTGGCTGTCCGGGGTAAACGTGAAAGTATCGAGATTTATGAACTGATTACAGCTCAAAATTTTGAAAATCTTGAGCAACATAAAAAAGAATTTCAAAAGGCATTTTCTCTGTATCAAAAAGGTTTCTGGAAAGAAAGTATAAAGGCTTTTGCGAGGCTTACTCCCGCCTATCCTGGTGATCAATTAGCTTCCGTTTACATCGAACGCTGTAAAGTATTAGCATCTAATCCACCTGTCAATTGGGATGGTATCTGGCGCGAAGGAAATACAGACTACTTGCTTTTGGGAAAACTTAACTAGTATCACCAGGATAATGCTGTTTATATATGAGACACCCTATCTTTTAATCCGGATAATTCCTGCCGCGTGTTTAAAAGGTTTATTTGTTTTAGCCAGGTTTCCAGAACGATTGCATTTCCCGTACTATCTAATAAGGACGTCTTGTTAAATTGTTTGGAGTCTCCATTCAATATTTGCTCATTGATAAAATCTATTTGGTAAGTATAAAGTGACTTTTCTGCATTCACATTTATCTCTTTGGGTGTTAATTCATTATTGAGGTAGATAAAAATTTTGTTACCCTCACTGTCAGGCAACCAAGGATTCGTTCCTGTTTTCAGATAGCCTTTTGTTCCATAAACCTCGAATTGCCAATGCATTTCAATATCATCGGCAGTAGAAACTGCGGCAATTGAATCATCTGCAAATTTTAAAAGAACACTGGCTTGGCTATCAGTATTGTTCTTGCAGTTCATTCTTCCTATACCACGGATTTCAACAGGTTCTGCGTTAGCAAGCAACCTGACCAAGGATATTGGGTAACATCCGAGATTACGAATACTTCCTCCTGCAACAGGGTTTGCTATTTCTGCAATATTTGCTGTGTAGGTCGCATTATACAACTTTATCTTTCCTATTATGTCGCTTTGAATGATCTCTTGTAATTTTTTTATAAAGGGATGATATCGGTACATTAAAGCTTCCATACAGAAAATATTTGTTTTCTCAATAACTGAAGTCACCTCATGGATTTCATCTATACCAATAACAAAAGGTTTTTCACACAGAATATTTTTTCCAGCCCGGGCGCAACGAATCACCCATTCTTTATGCAGATGATTCGGCAATCCTATATAAACAGCATCTATATCATTATCGTGAATTAGTGATTGATAATCGTCATAAAATTTTGGGATAGTGAATTTTTCAGAAAATCGTTTGGCCACCTCAATTGATCGGCTCCCAATAGCAATAAGCTCACCTGTTTTGGATTCCTGAATTGCATCAACCATCACTTCGGAGATAAAACTTGTTCCTAAAATTCCCCATTTTATCAACGCATTATCCATAAATTTCTTCCAGAAAAAAATTGTTTACTGCATGTTAAACCGCATACATGATATGAGTAAATCCATACCAATAAAAACTTCTTAAATTTCCTGCTCTAAGTTATCAAAAAAGCTATGGTAAGCAGTCAAATTTGGTTATTATGTCATTATCCATTATTTTACGGTTTTTAAATGCGCTCGATAGTAATTATACTTTTAGCCTTCGTTTGTTGTACATTAGTACGTGCTAATGATGTCAATATTTCAACCGTAACTAAAGATGGCAATACAATTTTTTATCTTCAAGCAGGTGCCTATAATCTCGAAAAAGACGCTAAAATACGTCAAAATGAACTTGCCCAATTAGTCGATCAAACAGTTGAAATTAAAAACCTGGCTGACAAACATCTTTATCTTGTGCAAATTGGTCCAATTGATGATTATCAGACAGCAAGAGAGCTCAAAGAGAAATTATCTCAAAAGACAGAAAAACAGTTTAATCAAATTAACAAAAATCAAACATCTACACTTGGGGTAAGCCAACTGCCTAAAAATATGGAACAATCGCAAACGTCCCCTCCAGGCAGTAAACTATGGAACTTACGCAATGCAGATATTAGAGCCGTAATCGCAGAGGTCTCTCGAATTACAGGTAAAAATTTTGTTATTGACCCCAGAGTACAGGGAAAAGTATCGATTGTTTCATCAACGCCATTATCCAACCGCGAACTCTATCAAGTCTTTCTCTCAGTACTGCAGGTATCAGGTTATGCCGCAATACCAAATGGAGAAATTATCAAAATTATTCCCAACATTGATGCAAAAACACAGTCACCTGATTTACTCAGCGGGATGAAGAGTCCTCCGCGAGGTGACGATATGATGGTCGCAGTAGTACCTGTTCATTATGTTCCCTCTGAACAACTGGTACCAGTTCTAAGGCCATTAATGCCTCAGTGGAGCAGCGTTTCCGCTTATGCTCCTTCTAATATGCTGATCCTTTCTGGCAGAGCAAATAATATTAAAAGTCTTGCAGAAATTATCAAACAAGTAGATAGCTCAAGTGCGAACGGCATAGACATGGTTCGTTTACATCATGCTTTGGCTATGGATGTAGCAAATACTTTAAAGGATTTAGTTAAAACTCAACCTGGTATTGGCAGCAGAACACAAATTACTATTGCTGCAGATGACCGTTCCAACTCAATTTTAGTCAGTGGGAGCAAGACTGATAGAATTCGTTTGCGAATGCTCATCTTGAAACTGGATAAAGAAAGCTCAGCAGGAGTCAATTCAAATACACAAGTTGTTTACCTGAATTACTTAAGGGCTGAAGATTTGGTCCCCATACTGGCAGGTATAGCCCAAGCCAATTTCAGTGGCAATGTAGGAACAACCATTGGAACCATTACAAGACCAGCATTAGACAGCACCAACCCTGCTTCCAGTCTTGCCAATACATCTGCCGATGGACAAAGCTCTTCATTAAGCTCAACTTCGACCAGTTCTGCCCCTATGAATGCGTCAGGAGCAACAGCAAATACGACATCAGCAAGCACTCAAAATGAAGGATCTACCAAGCCTACGGTACAGATAATAGGAGAACCGAATACCAACTCTATTATTCTTAATGCACCTGCTTCAATCATCCGTATTCTAAAAACAGTCATTTCTCAATTAGATATAAAACCAGCTCAACTATTAATTGAGGCACTCGTTGCTGAAGTGGATGAAAAAGACGTTAACAATCTGGGAATAGAGTGGGGTTCCAATCAACAAACAGGCAATCCCAAGGATTTCAGACCAGGCTTTGCCATTATCAACAGCAAAACCAGGATAGATGACTTTCAGGCTCAAATTTATGCTTTGGCAAGAGAACAAAGAGCAAATATTTTATCAACCCCCTCCGTAGTAGTCCTTGATAATCGTCAGGCAAAAATACTCATAGGTAAACAGGTTTCAGTAGCAACAACCAGCTACCCCAATAATGCAGGCGGCACTACAACAGCAAGTCCTTTTACAACCTTTGACAGGGTTAACGTTGCCTTGCATCTCTATGTAAGACCGCAAATCACTCGCGGACAAGGAATTCAATTACAAATTGATCAGGGGAATGATACTTTGGATCCCGCGACTGCCGCAACAGACAATACAACGACCCCTACTTTTAATATCAGCAGCATAGTGACATCAGTTCATGTTGAAAGTGGTGATATTGTAGTGCTTGGAGGATTAATTCAGGACAGTATTGGAAATGATAATAATAAATTACCCATTTTAGGGGATATACCTGGAATAGGCAGATTGTTCCAACGCAACATCCGGAACAGAGACAAGCGAGTGCTCATGGTATTTATTAAACCTATCATATTACGCAATGAAAGAGACAACTTGCATGTCACTGGTGAAAAATACAATTATGTCCGTCAATATCAGCTGGATTGGCTTCGATCCCAGGAAGCTTTTGAACAAACAGATGATGAAACGGTGTTACCCCCATTAACTCAAGGTAATTTGCCAGTACCTTTTAGTAACCCTCCCCAATACTCATCAAAAATGACTAAATAAATCATGGAAAATGAAGAAAAATCACTTAAAATTCCTTACGGCTTTGCCAAAAGCAATGGAATTGTTGTGGGAGAAATCAAAGAAAATCTGGCTGTTGTCTATCATTTACCTAACACATCTCTACAAGCTTTCGCTGAGATAAAACGATTATTGCAATGTGAACTTGACTTAAGAAAAGTCGATGAATCTACTTTTCAGCAGCATTTGGCTAATATTTACCAATCCAAATCCTCTATACTAGATGCTGCAGAAGGCATGGAAGAAGACATGGATTTGTCCTTGTTGGCCAGTCAACTACCTGTCAGTGAGGATTTATTGGAAAATCAGGATGATGCCCCAATTATCCGATTACTCAATGCTCTATTCACTCAAGCCATTAAACAAAAAGCATCTGATATACACATTGAAACTTATGAAGACAGAGTATTAGTGCGTAACCGAATTGACGGAGTTCTACAAGAAGTCCTTGAAATTCAACGAGCTATCGCACCTTTGGTCATTTCCAGAGTCAAGGTGATGGCCAAGTTGGATATAGCAGAAAAGCGAATTCCCCAAGATGGGCGAATTTCATTGCGCATAGGAGGGCACAATATTGATGTCAGGGTCTCAACTTTACCATCAAATCATGGAGAACGAGTGGTTTTAAGGATATTGGATAAGCAAGCCGCTCAATTGGATTTAAATCTTTTGGGTATGCCTAAACATACACTAAAAACAGTACGACAAATGATTGCAGAACCTCATGGCATCATTTTAGTCACAGGCCCCACAGGTTCAGGCAAAACAACCTCTCTCTATGCCATGCTTACTGAATTAAATCAGGTGACTCGTAATATTTTAACCATTGAAGATCCCATTGAATATGACTTACCTGGTATAGGACAGACGCAAGTTAATACTAAAGTTCAAATGACTTTCGCCAAAGGATTAAGAGCTATATTACGTCAAGATCCGGATGTTGTAATGATAGGAGAGATCCGTGATTTGGAAACAGCTGAAATCGCAGTTCAAGCCAGCCTAACCGGACATCTGGTACTATCAACCCTTCATACCAATACTGCATTGGGTGCGCTAACCCGATTACATGATATGGGGGTTGAGTCCTTTTTATTGTCATCCAGTATAGTAGGCCTCATCGCGCAACGCTTGGTAAGAAAATTATGTTCTCATTGTAAAACACCTCATCAATTAAGAGAGGAAGAAAAAGAGCTAATGGGTCTTAATCCGGATACTGATGTCTCACAAGTCTTTGAACCTAAGGGATGTGACTATTGCAACCACTTGGGTTATAAAGGCAGAACCGGAATTTATGAATTAATTATCGTAGATGAAACTCTCCGTGGAATGATCCATCGTAATGAAAATCTTCAAACCATGGAAAATTATTTACGGCCATCTACACCAAGTATACGAGAAGATGGTTTTAAAAGAGTATTATGTGGAGACACCTCACTTGCAGAAATTTTAAGGGTAACATCCCAAAATTAATCCTTTCCCAGTACTAAAGGCCAATGTTAAGTGCTATTACACACGTTATTTAAATTCAAAATTCTATACTGGCTTTAAAATTCCAAAAAATCATAATGTTCTCAAGTGCGCTTAAATTTCGAATAAATAGGTATATAATCAAAGTGTTGCACAGAATTTGCGGAACCACATTCATCATATGTATTATCTGCACAAAGAAAAAACTCTTTTGCCCCTAATTCGGTAGCACGAGACACCGCTTCATCAATCGAATTAAAATGGCATATTTCCTTTCCTTTATGGATAAAGTGCTCTGAATCTTTAGAAATAATTTCAACAATATATTCATGAAGTTCTATTGGAGAATAAATTAAAGCGATAGATTCGGATCCGTTCTTTGCCTTATTAATTAAATTTTCACGTGTTTGGTTTGCCATTACTTAATTCCCAAGCAAATTATATATAATTATAGCCATATTTTTGCCTACAAATTTAGAGATATCCGCTGTATGACCTAAATTGAGAATAAAAAGGTTAATTGCCAATTTATTTTTAAAGACAACCTTTTATTTCCTATAATACTTGCGCATCAAATCCAATGCCTGAGTAATAACATCCATTCTGGGTACCGCATCCTCAAGAGGCTCTGCCTTCATACCAGTAATTGTAATTCTTCCAGAAGTTTCTAATGCTGTGGCGCGATCTGATTCAAAAATTCCCATATTAATATAACTTCCTACCAATAGAAATGAGGTTCGATTGCCTTCAATTAGCAAGTTATACCCGATGCTGTAATCAGAAATTGGATTTTTACAAGTAAATACAAGTTGTAATAGTGTAGGAACAATATCATAGCTACTAGTGAGATAATCAAAACGACGAGCTACCTCCTCGGGCCAATGAATAATTAAAGGAACGTGAAGCTGAATTGGGGTAAAATTACTGGTATGTCCCCAATAATTTTGACGATTATCATTAAATTCTTGACCATGATCAGAGGTAATTATAATGATACTGTTTTTTAAATACCCTTTTTTTTCGATAACCTCTAATATTTTCGAAATTTCGTGATCAATAAACGTGACCGCATTCAAATAACGATTATGATAAGGCACTGGATCAATATGATTTGTCATACCGATTCGTACGCATTCTTCTATTGAGGGTTTATATAACTGTGGAAAACTTTGATATCTGCAATAGTCATGGGGCGCATTGTAAAAAATATGAAGAAAAAAAGGGTTATTTGCTTTAGGATCCGTTAAAAATTGAATAGCCTCTGTAGTGGAATACCTGTCTTTGTCCCCAGTATCATCTATTGGTGCCCCATTGACATTGAGGTTGGCAATTTTTTTATAAATAGTCTGATCTAATGGCAAAGGAGCCATAGAACCAGACCAAATAATCTTTGTCTGATAACCATATTGTAATAACAAATCGATTAAAACCGGTGATTTTTGTTGCTTCAGCACTGCTGTCGAGTAATTACTGGGTATTGAATAAAATAAAGAAAATAATCCCGGATGTGTAGCATTTCCAGCACTCATATGCTGCAAAAATTGCCAATTTTTTTTTGCAAATTGTGAGGTGCTCGGCATATATTTTTCTTTTAGGGAATCAAAGCGAAGCGAATCCACCATGATGAGAATAATGTTATACGGTTTTTCAGGCATTTTGCACTGCAAGGGATGTAAGGGATAATGCAATGGATAATTGGGAAAAAGAGGCTGTGTAAAATAGTGCTCACTATAGCGGCGTAAAATATCATCAGCGTTTTTATCAGGGATAGTGAAAGCGATGAGTTGATTATATAGTGGCAAATTAGGTGTTTGCTGGGCAAACAGATTATTATTTTGTGCTATCGATAAGAGCAATGTAAAATAACTTATTAAAGCCCCACCAAGCCAAAATAGTGATATAGTTTTACCAATTTTCAAACATTCTTTTAAAACAATTTTTTTCCATACCAACCAGGCAATAACGGATTCAAGAACGAGTATAAAGACAATTATAAAAAAAGACAGAGTCAGCTCATATCTGGAAAAAGTGAAAATGACGCTCCATTCTGAGTTAAAAACAAACGATAATATTGTTTTATTAAGATGAAACTTAAAAATCGAAAAAACTTGACTATCAACCAATAAAAAAATAAGACTTGTGGTAGCTGCAATAACACTGATAATCCAAATTATTCGCTTATAGGGTAAAAAAAATATCATTATTATAATTGGTATTGCGGGAATAAAAGCTAAAAACATCATGTAAGTCAGATAATTTAAAAAGGAGAAAATCAGAATGAGAATTTTTCCTGATAAACTTGAATAATCAGCGATATAATTTTTAAATAGGGAAGCATTGAATAAAATGGATCTTAAATACCCCAGACCAACAAGCCAGAATATGAATGCGTTTATTAAAAAGAACCATCCAACAAATCGAAATATTAAATCATTTTTTTTTAGAAAATTTTTTATATTCATTGCGAATTCATATTTAATTCCGAATTGATCTTAATTATCGATCTAATCAATAATTAGCAGCTCATTTAACTAATAGATCTTTTCGAAAATTTTTGAACAGGATAAGCACAATTTTTTTAGCATTCGGTACAATTCAATCCCGCTCAATCCTGATTCAACAGACTGCATAGTAAAGAGCAACTATTCGGCAATCCTGCGCCAGGTTGTTCCAGTTGCACCATCTTCTAACTCTATACCTTTGCTCAATAAATCAGCCCTAATCTGATCTGCCTTTGACCAGTTGCGTTCTGCTCGCGCCTGAAGGCGCTCTGCAATGAGTTGCTCTATAGCCAATTTTTCCTCCTCTGCCAAACCAGATTGCAGAAATGATTCGGGAGCTTGTTGTAAAACTCCAAGAACACCGGCAAGATTTTTTAGAGTATTCGCCAATACAGGTGAATTACTTTTATTGACCTCATGAGCCAATTGGAAAAGAACAGATAAAGCAACAGGGGTATTGAAATCATCATTCATAGCCTGATTAAATTGTTCTTGCCAATAATCATCCAGTTTGCTATCTGCAGTTTGTGGCGGAACATCTTTAACCGCCTGATAAAGTCTGATAAGAGCTTTCTTGGCATTTAATAAATTATCTTCTGAATAATTCAAAGGACTGCGATAATGACTGCTTAATAGAAAATAGCGGATGACTTCCGGGTGATGTTCTTTTAAAACATCGGCAATAGTGTAAAAATTCCCTATTGATTTTGCCATTTTTTCGCCATTGACCTGCAACATGCCAACATGTAGCCAATAATTAGCAAAAGGTTTACCCGTAGCCGCTTCACTTTGAGCAATTTCATTTTCATGATGTGGAAATTGCAAATCCAATCCACCTCCATGAATATCAAATTGCTCACCTAATTCATGCATAGCCATGGCTGAACACTCAATATGCCATCCAGGCCGCCCTTCCCCCCAAGGTGAAGGCCAACTGGGTTCACCTGGCTTTGCTTTTTTCCATAACACAAAATCAAGTGGTGAGCGTTTCTCTTTTACAATCTCTACGCGAGAACCCGAAACCAAACCTTCAATATCCTTATGCGATAATTTCCCATATTCAGGGAAGGTATCTACTTCATAGCAAACATCACCATTATCACTGATATACGCGTTGCCATTATCAAGTAAGCGTTGAATCAAGCGAATGATCGTTTCAATGTGTCCGGTTGCCCTTGGCTCATGATCAGGGGGCAAAATATTTAATGCATGAGTATCATTATTCATTGCCTCGATATATTGTGCAGTCAACTCATTGATGGATACACCTCTCTCTGAGGCTCTGGCAATGATTTTATCATCTATATCCGTAATATTTCTGACATAAGTTACATCAAAACCTTGTGAGCGCAGGTAGCGAACCATGACATCAAAAGCAACCATTGAACGGGCATGTCCTAAATGACAGTGGTCATATACAGTAATCCCGCATACATACATACCTATCTTTCCGGGCCTTAAGGAAACAAATGGTTCTTTTTTTCTGGTCAAAGAATTATATAAATGCAACATATCTGCCTCTCAACTCACTTTACCCCAAGTGTCCTTCAAATCCACTACCCGATGAAAGGCTTGAACACGCCCCTCAGCCACCGAATTGACACAGTAATAACCCAAACGTTCAAATTGAAAGACATCTCCCTCTGCCTGTTCCGCCATGGCTGGTTCACAGAATCCCTGGATCGTTTGTAAAGAGTCATGATTCAGAAACTGAAAATAATCTTCTTCCCGGGCAGGATTGGGGTCTGTAAATAACCTGTCATATTGATAAATAGTCACGGGATAAGCCTGTGCACAGGACACCCAATGAATAACCCCTTTCACTTTACGATCTTCCGGATTTTTACCCAGAGTATTTTCATCATAAGTACAATGCAATTCTGTTATTTCACCCTGGTCATTACGGATAACGTCCTGGCACTTTATAACATAGGCATGACGTAAACGTACTTCTGCTCCTGGAGATAATCGGAAATATTTATTAGGTGGATTTTCCATAAAATCAGACTTTTCAATATAAATTTCACGGGAAAAAGGCAAATTCCTGCTTGCTGATTCAGGATTTTGAGGGTAGAAAGCCGCTTGAAGCTGTTCTACTCTATTTTCAGGATAATTTACAATAACTATTTTTAAGGGATCCATAACACAGAGTGCCCGTTTCGCAGTTTTATTAAATTCAGAGCGAACACATTCCTCAAGTAATGTCATGTCAATGACTGAATCACTTCTTGATATGCCAATCATTTCACAAAATTGTCGAATTGCAGCAGGCGGGTACCCTCTTTTGCGCATACCTCGTAAGGTGGGCAATCGCGGGTCATCCCATCCTGAAACTATCTTTTTTTCAACCAATTCACGTAACTTTCGCTTGCTCGTAACAGTATGGGATAAATTTAATCTGGCAAATTCAGTTTGAACCGGTTTTGCAGGCAAAGGTAAATTATCAACCAGCCAATCATATAAAGGTCTATGATCCTGAAACTCCAAAGTACATAATGAATGCGTAATTTTTTCCAAGGCATCAGAAATAGGATGAGCATAATCATACATAGGATAAATGCACCATTCATCTCCGGTACGTTGATGCCGGGCATGCCGTATACGATATAAAACCGGATCACGCATATTCAGATTACCTGATTTCATATCTATCTTTGCTCTTAAAACATGAGTGCCATCAGGAAACTCACCTGCTTTCATCCGTGCAAATAAATCCAGATTCTCTTCGATTGTTCTGTTTCTATATGGACTTTCACGCCCTGGTTCTTGTAAAGTACCGCGAAAAGCACGAATTTCATCCATGCTCAAGCTATCGACATAAGCCATATCTTTCTTGATAAGATAAATGGCTAACTCATACAACTCATGGTAGTAGTCGGATGAATGTGTCATGTCACACCACTCAAATCCCAGCCAGCGAACATCATCAATGATCGCGTTTACATATTCTTCCTCTTCTTTAATTGGATTGGTGTCATCAAAACGTAAAAAACACTTCCCCTTAAACTCTTCTGCCAAACCAAAATTAAGGCAAATAGACTTGGCATGTCCAACATGGAGATAGCCATTGGGTTCAGGAGGGAAACGGGTAACGATGTCTTGATGTTTTCCACTTGCCAAATCATCTATAATGAGTTGTCTGATAAAATGAGCTCTTTTTTCAGTTTGTTCTGTCATACCTTACTTCCAATATTATCCATTGCCTGTCTCATGGAGCCTAATAGAGCCGCGCTTGCGTCCAGCGGATCTTTCTTCGCCTCATAAGCTTCAATGATTTCATTTATTAGTGCCGCCCCAACAATGACTCCATCGGCAAATTCAGCAACTTGTGCAGCCATTTCCGGCGTTTTTATTCCAAACCCAACCATGAGCGGTAATTTTGATTGTGCCTTTCGTTGTAGATATTGGGCTTTTAATTCAGGCAACTTAAGTGCATCAGAACCAGTCACCCCCTTCAATGAAACATAATATAGATAACCATTGGCATGTTGATTTATAAAGTTCATTCTTTCAGCTGAGGTGGTTGGTGAACATAAATAAATACTATACAAACCATGTTTTTGCCAAACTCGCGATACTCCATCAGCTTCCTCAGGAGGCAAATCAACTAATATTGTTCCATCAACCCCAGCCTCGACTGCTTGTTGGGCAAAAAGATCATAGCCATACTGTTCTATAGGATTCAAATATCCCATAACAATCACAGGCGTGTCGGTATCATTTTTACGAAATTGCCTAACCATATTTAATACATCATCACAGTGAATAGAATGTGCTAAAGCTCGCTCCATTGCTCTTTGTATCACAGGGCCTTCTGCCATAGGGTCAGAAAATGGTATTCCCAGCTCCAATATATCTGCTCCTGCTTTAACCAATTGATGCATCAAACTTACTGTTAACTCAGGATGTGGATCGCCTGCAGTAATATAAGGGCTTAACATTTTTTTTCTATTGGCTTTTAAATTTTCCAGAGTCTTATCAATTCGGTTCATGTTGTACCTGAATAATTTATCAAAATTAAATTGTTATACCGTCAATAGCAGCTACTGTATGCATATCTTTGTCACCACGCCCGGATAGATTGACTATGATACTCTGTTCCCTTGACATGGTTTTAGCCAATTGTATGGCATAGGCTACTGCGTGGCTAGATTCTAATGCTGGAATAATTCCCTCCGTATGAGTTAAGAGACGAAACGCATCCAGCGCCTCCAAATCGTTTATTGCTTTATAAATGACCCGTCCAGTATCTTTTAAATAAGCATGTTCTGGCCCAACCCCAGGATAATCCAGACCGGCCGATACTGAATGCGTATCTTTCACCTGTCCATACTCATCGCATAGTAAGTAGGTTCTATTGCCGTGCAATACACCAGGTTTTCCAGCGATCAGAGAAGCAGAATGCTCCCCGGTTTCTATACCCTTACCCCCAGCTTCAATACCATAAATCATGACAGATTGATCATTCAAAAAGGGATAAAATAAACCTATCGCATTGGATCCACCTCCGACACAAGCTACCAGGGCATCTGGCAAACGACCTGTTTTTTCGAGATGTTGAGCTCGAGCTTCAACACCAATAATTGCTTGAAAATCTCTTACCATTTGAGGATAAGGATGGGGGCCTGCAACAGTACCAATGATATAGAATGTGTCATCGACATGACTCACCCAATCTCTCAATGCCTCATTTAAAGCGTCTTTCAAAGTCTTTGATCCTGAGGTGACGGGCACTACTTCAGCGCCTAACAATTTCATTCTATACACATTGCTGGATTGCCGCTTGATGTCCTCAGACCCCATGTACACAACGCATTGAAACCCAAATTTAGCGGCAACTGTAGCAGTGGCAACACCATGTTGACCTGCACCCGTTTCCGCGATCACTCGAGTTTTCCCCATGCGTTTGGCGAGTAAAGCTTGACCAACAGTATTGTTTATTTTATGAGCACCCGTATGATTTAAATCTTCACGCTTGAGATAAATTTGAGCGCCACCTATCTTTTTACTTAAATGTACCGCATGGTACAGAGGATTAGGCCGCCCCACATAATCTTTTAATTCCGTCTGTAACTCAGCCAGAAAATCCGGATCGTTACGATATTTGGTATAGGCATGCTCTAATTGCTTTAAAGCATGAACTAATGTATCGGCAACAAACATACCGCCATAGGGGCCAAAATGGCCAAACTCATCTGGAAGCTCTTTTTTACTCATACTATCCCCATATTGCCTTTATAAATCGGCTCATTTTCAAATGATCTTTTACTCCAGGTAAAGCTTCTATACTACTGCATAAATCCACTGCATAAGGATGACATGTGGTTATT
This sequence comes from Legionella pneumophila subsp. fraseri, assembly GCF_000586315.1. Classification (GTDB taxonomy): domain Bacteria; phylum Pseudomonadota; class Gammaproteobacteria; order Legionellales; family Legionellaceae; genus Legionella; species Legionella pneumophila_B. The sequence goes on from NZ_JFIM01000001.1 coordinate 480,929, forward strand.
GCCTCTAAAATGTTAGATTCATTCAAACCACCTGCCAAAATATAAGGCTTGGATAAATTTTCAGGAATTATATTCCAGTTAAAAGTTACTCCTGTTCCCCCTCGCTCTTTGTCTGATGGCGTATCCAATAATACAGCGCTTGCATCAAAAAACTCATCAACAGCATTGTGGATTTGCATTGTTGTCTTAGGATGAATAGCTTTGATATACGGTTTGTTAAATTGTCTGCAAAATTCTGAAGATTCCTCACCATGAAATTGCAAAAACTGTACAGGAATTTCATTAATTATCTGTTGAACAAAAGATTGTTCTGGATTTACCAAAACTGCAACAATATCAACAAATGGAGGTATATTATTGACTATTATCCTGGCTTTTTCCAGTGAGATATTACGCGCACTTTTGGGATAGAATATCAAGCCAATGGCGTCAACTCCCAAATCAATGGCATATTCAATATCTTCTGAACGCGTCATTCCACACATTTTGATTCTTATACGAGATGAATTCAATTATTTCTCCCAAAGAAACAAAGGGCCGGGACTATTTTGCAACAATCCAAATTCCTTAGGATAACTAACCTGAACCAAATATAGACCATATGATGGTGCGGTTTCTGCACCTAACTTTCTGTCCTTTGCATTCAAGACGTCTTTAACCCAACTCACAGGATGTTTTCCCGAGCCAACAGCAATCAATACACCGACTATATTTCTTACCATATGATGTAAAAAGGCATTTGCTGTAATGTCAAGAACAACCAAATCACCGTGTCTTGTAACTTGCAATTGATGAATATTACGCATTGGTGTATTAGATTGGCATTCGACAGAACGGAATGAAGTAAAATCATTTTCCCCAAGAAGACATTGCCCCCCCTGGTGCATCAAACGATGATCCAATTGTCGATATTGCCATGTCACATTGCTGCGTAATAACCCTGGACGTATAGCTCCATTATAAATCACATAGCGATACCGTCGACTAATAGCAGAATAGCGGGCATGAAAATTTTCTGGCATTTCCTTACCCCATTTGACGCAGATGTCTTTAGGTAAAAAAGTATTAGCGCCATGTATCCAAGCTCGTATACTTCGCTCTTTCTCACAATCAAAATGAATCACCTGATTGGTCGCATGGACCCCAGTATCCGTTCTACCTGCACAGATAACAGAAATAGAACTGTCTGCAACTTTTGATAATGCAAATTCAACAGCTTGTTGTATAGTATGCAAACCCGTTTGAGCCTGCCAGCCGTGATATTGGCTACCATCGTATTCAACCACTAAGGCAATACGCATTCAATTTTCCTGATAAAAGGGTCAATTTATAACACCCTCTTTGTTTTGTCTATAATTTTTAGAGTATTAACTCCTTGCCTGTATGGGTTTTATCCTATTTCTTAACTGATATTATTTTATTCAACCTAAATATGGCAAACTGGTATTGATGAAAATTAACCCTGATGAGGAAATTTGAATAGTAGGAGTTAAATTCGTTATAGTATCTCTATTGTAATATGTAATCAAAAATTAGAGATCCTTATGAAAATTTTGGTAACAGGCGCATCTGGCTTTATCGCTTCACAGTTTGTTACCGATCTAATGATTGATGGACATGAAGTTATTTGCTGTGTACGTAATATCAAATACACGCAAAGGATTTTTCCTGGAGCAAAAGTTATCTTTTGTGATTTTATAAATGATACCAAACCTGAAATCTGGGCAAAAAGATTGCAGGAAATTGATGTGGTTATCAATTGTGTAGGGATTTTATACCACCCGAATGATAAAATCGTATGGAAAGTTCATTATGAAACTCCAAAAGCACTTTTTGATGCGTGTCTCAGTTCTGGGGTAAAAAAGATTATTCAAATATCTGCTTTGGGAATTGATAAAGTGGATGTGAGTTATGCTGCCAGTAAAAAAGCAATAGATGATTATCTACTGACTCTCTCTATTCCATCAGTTATAGTAAGACCTTCTTATGTGTATGGAAAAGGCTCTTATGGAGGATCCTCTCTGTTTAGAGGGATTGCCGGAACACCATTTTTTACCGCCATACCTGGGATGGGGACTCAAAAATTTCAACCTATCTCTCTAAATGACTTATCCCAAGCAATAGTGCGATTAGTGAGTATGCCAGTAACCGAAACTATTATTTTGCACGCGGTAAGCAAAAAAATAATCACATTAAAAGAAATAATAATAAAACTGCGTTCATGGCTTGGATTGACCAAAACCAGAATAATACCTATTCCCTTGTCATTTATTCGCTTACTGACCCGATTTGGTGATTTGCTCCCCTATTCCACTATTAATACTGTTTCTTATAAAATGCTTGCCAGTGACAATATTACGAATCAGGAAGAAACACAGCGATTTGCTGATTATGTGAAATTTACCCCCAGAGACTATGAAGAAGGCCTCTATAGTCAACCGAGTTCAGTACAAGACCATTGGCATGCGCAATTGTATTTTCTTAAACTCCCCCTAAGACTTGGAATATCCTTTGTCTGGATTTGGACAGCCTTATGTTGTTTGTTTTTTTATCCTAAAAGCAATTCATTGTCTTTGTTTGCTCAAATAGGCTTTTCATCCTTATGGCAATCATTCTTATTTTATACTTCGGCTTTATGGGACGGCCTTTTAGGTATAACCATGTTGTTTAATTATCGATTTAAATTGACCAGTATATTGCAACTGATTACGATTTCGGTATATATGGTTATTATTACCATGAAACTGCCTTACCTTTGGTTAGATCCATTTGCTCCCATAGCCAAGAATATTCCTTTATTAATAGCTATTTTAATAGGTCTGGTTTTGGAGTCTGATAAATAATGCTCTATTTTTATTTAAAATTTATTCATATACTCAGTTCAACAATACTTTTTGGTACAGGTATAGGAACGGCCAGTGTGATGGTTTATGGCCATAGAACAAAAAATCCGATAGTTATTGCTGCCATTTCAAAATATGTGGTTTTTGCTGATTGGATATTCACTGGTACATCTGGAATAGTGCAACCGCTCACAGGATTTGCCATGGTTTACCTCGCTGGATTTTCCTGGACTTCTTTCTGGATACTGGGATCAATTTTTGGATATGTCATTGCAGCGTGTTGTTGGTTCCCCGTGGTCTACCTGCAAATCAGAATAAGGGATTTAGCCATAGAGTCGGTAAAAAATAATACAGCCCTACCAAATGAATATCACCAATATTTCCTCTATTGGTTTATTCTGGGTTGGCCAGCATTCTTAAGTCTTATTGGAGTATTTTATTTAATGACTAATAAGCCTGCCTTTTAAATAACAAAGATGAATGTTAAGTGTCACTTTAATTGATCCAGTAACTGCCTGGCTTGTTCTTTTTGTTTGGCACTTCCATGCTCGATCACTTCCTCAAGAGAACTTCTTGCTGTTTCTATATCGCCCATACTAATATAGGTTTTTGCCAAATCTAACAAAGTATCTAATGCCTTCTTACTCTTCAATGGATTGGAGGTTTCATTACTTTCACTGGATGACTTGGTTGTTGTGGCTTCATCAACAGCTTGAGATATAGAAATACCCTTTTCTGTTTTTTCTTCCTGAGTAGATTTCTGGTCAGATTCAGTTATTTCTGAAATGTGGGCTTCTTTTTCCTTCTGGCTTGTTTTAGGTTCGGATTCGAGGTTTTTCATATCAAAGTCTGAATTATCTAAATCTAACTTATTTTCCTTTGTAGAAAACTCTTCTGATTTTTTATCTTCCTTTTTGTCTGACTTCTCGATTTCTTGTTCATGCTTTAATGTTTTGTCAGCATCATTTATAGTTAAAGGAATGAAATCTATTCCATTACCATCTCCTTCATCTGTTGATTCTGTTATTTTAGTTTTGGACTTATCTTTGATTAATTCATGTAAACCCGACTCAAACTCTATCATCTCAGAACTTTGATGGTCTTCAGTTTGCTGAGTTTCATCTGCACTTAACTGAGAATTATCAACCTCATCATCCCTGTTAACATCTAATTGCTCAGGTTCCATAACGGGCTCAAACATAATTTGATTTTCTCCAGCCTGAACTTCTGGCTCAGCCTGGGCCTCTGGTTTAGCCTGAACTTCTGGTTTAGCCTGAACTTCTGGCTCAGCCTGAACTTCTGGCTCAGCCTGAACTTCTGGTTTAGTCTGAACTTCTGATTTAGCCTGAACTTCTGGCTCAGCCTGAACTTCTGGTTTAATCTGAACTTCTGGTTTAGTCTGAACTTCTGGTTCTAATTCTGTATATTCTTTTGCTCTTAACTGTTCTGTACCTCCAAGATATGTCACATCCTCAACTGCTTCAGATTCTACCGCATCAGTTTTTTCGATTTTATCCATTTCTTTAGGTTGATACTCAGTCCAATTCACTTTAGAAACACCAACTCCAGTTTCTTTTTCACTGTCAGATACTTTTTCCTGGACGGAAGTTTCCTTATCATCAGCCTGGGTATCTGGTTCGTATTTCGCTGGCTCAACTAAAGGCATAAATGGCTTCGGACTTGAATCAGAATCTGTTTTGTAAGGAGAAATATCCTCTCTGTGTTGGCATTGTCTGAAGTACCAATAAGCAAATCCCGCTCCCCCTGCAGTAAGTATCAATAAAATGATATACGGCCAAAGGCTCATTGCTTGTGCATTAGAGGGAAGTGAGCTGGCCTGTGACGCAACAGCTTGCCGCTCTTTCAGCATAGTTTGTACCTGCGTACGCATTAACTCTATTTCTTTCTCACGCTTATCCAACTTTTCCTGCAATTTTTTATTTTGCTCTTGTAGAATACGTAATTGTTCCATCAATAATGCATTTGATTCCCGAACTGATTCAACTGCTGCTGTGGTAATTGAAATCTCCGCCTTAATTTTTTCATTTTGCTCCATTATCTGTATTTTATTGTTGTTTTGTACAGGTTGCTGTTGGCTAGACGTATCCATTGAAACCGAGGTGCTGTCGGGGATTAATTGCTGAAGTGTCGGAATGTTAGGATTCACCCCAATAGTAAATTTTGGAATTACCGGGATTGAGGAAACTTTATTCTGTTGCGGAGTTACATCCACTATTGGACTATTAATGTAAGGCGGAGCTAGTACATGATTAATAGAGGTATGTTCATTCCAGGCTTTGTCATGAGCCATGACCTCTTCAATAGCCAGATCAGAAGGCACTTGTGCAATTTTTTCTGTTGATGGAATAACTAGCCGAACGCCAACTTTTAAGCCATTCAGGTTTCCATCTTTAAATGCTTCGGGATTCGCACCAACTATAGCTAATACAACCTGAGGCAAAATCAATTTTGAGGTTTTATATCTTTGAGCAATTTGCCATACGTTTTCACTAGTTACGGTCGGTCCATAAGTTGTTTTCTTTTTGCTATCATTTCTCGATACAGGGCTATGCTCCACTGTAGTAATCACAGTCTTTTCAATAACGCCAGGCTCATTACTGTAACTTGCAGATTTCTTCTTGTAATAAACTGGCCTGCTTTGAGCGGTGGTAATTCCCAATTGATATCCCGGCGGGTCTAATAATACGGTATAAGCCTTGTATAATTGACCTTTTGGCCAGGTTAGATCGACTACAATTTCCATATAAGGTTCTGTCATTCGTTCTGTAGACGATACTTTTACAACAGGAATACCTTTTGGATTTCTCTCAACCTGAAACCGTAGCAAAGACAAGACCGCAGCTCGCTCAAGTCCAATTTGTTCAAATTGCTCCGGATCAGCTAAATTCACCTTGATACTGGCAAGAGGATCTGCCCCTACATCTATTAATTCGATTTCAGCTGAAAAAGGCTGATCCAATGAGGACTGTACCTTCATTTCCCCTAAGCCAAGCGCATAAAGAGATATTGGCATAGTCAATGAGAATATAGCCGCATGCAGAACAGTTTTTTTCAATCAGAGCTCCATGCACCTGTGATACAAGATGTTGATGATTTAATTGCCTAAGTAAAAAGTATCATTATCCGTTAGTCTATTCAAGAAAACACGAAATTATTCACTAAAAATCATAAGATGATGTATAAAATTGCATCACATATTTCATCTAAATTTAACAAGCAAATCAATTGTGACCTTTTAAAACCCAACCTGGCAAAATTCATAATTCCAATAGACCTTCAACTATAATTATATTGAGGATTAGTAAAATTAAATTTGGCATAGCGATGAATAGAGAAAATGAAGTTATCGAAATATTTCTAATGGATATCAGCAAAAAGGAAAAATGCAAATTGTTACAGGATTTTCTTCTGGATTGTAAAAATGAAATGGAAGCTCAAGATCAGAACATGCATCCTGAAGTGCATCACAATCTATCTCAAGCTTATCAACTGGCTCAAAATTACTTAAGAAAACTGGAAGAATAAGTGTATTTTCCTTGTTGCACATGAACCATATTGCATTAGAACAACCTGTAATTCATAATGTACTCCATAAAAATTGTGAGAAGAAAATGTCTGCGTCACTAATTGATGGAAGAGAAATATCTGCCCTCCGCAGAAATGAACTAAAACAAAGAGTACAATATCATGTGGAGCAAGGGCAAAGGGCACCAGGGCTTGCAGTTGTTTTAATTGGCAATGACCCCGCTTCATTGATTTATGTCAGTAATAAACGAAAAGCCTGCGAAGATGTAGGGATTACCTCTCATTCTTACGATTTACCTGCTGAAACAACTCAAGAAGAATTAATTCAGCTGATCAATGAATTAAATCAATCAGATAAAATTGACGGTATTTTAATTCAATTACCTTTGCCCAAACATATTAACGAAAGAACCATAATAGAACACATAAAACCTGAGAAAGACGTAGATGGATTTCATCCTTATAACTTGGGTCGACTTGCTCAGCGAAATCCCTTTTTAAGGCCATGTACTCCTTTGGGGATTATGAATTTATTACATCACTATGACCTCAATGTAAAAAGAAAACATGCTGTTGTGATTGGGGCATCCAATATTGTTGGAAGGCCAATGAGCCTTGAATTATTATTAGCTGGCGCTACTGTAACAATATGCCACAAATTTACCCAACAATTGCAGAAATTTGTTGAGATTGCTGATTTTCTAATAGTTGCCACTGGCAAAATGGATGTTATAGCCACAGACTGGCTCAAAGAGCACCAGGTAGTGATTGATGTAGGAATGCATCGTTTGCCCGATGGCAGCATCAGAGGCGATGTTGATTTTAAGAAGGCAGTCGAAAAGGTGGCCTGGATCACACCAGTTCCCGGAGGGGTTGGACCAATGACTATAGTCACTTTGCTTGAAAATACTATGATGTCAGCAGCAAAATTAAGGGAATGAAAGTTATTTATCCAGTTCGTCCCAGTCAAATTCACCACTTAGTTCATCAAAGTCGTCTTTAAATTCCTCTTTTAGACGCTTGCGTTCAAGTCTATCTTCAAGCATACGCCTGATTTTCTTTTTTTGATTTAAATCATCAATATGATCATCAATTTCCTCGTCATAGTTATAATCTGAAAATGATTGATCCTCAAATTCTTCATGTAAACCCATCTCAGTCTCCCAATTTACTCCCCTCAAAAAAAGTATAGTGCATAAATTAAGGAATAAAGTAACTAAAGGCAAAATAGACCTCTTGTATAAACCATTATTTTGATATAATTTGGAAAATACCTTTCGAAGCCTTATTTCATGCTTAGTTATCAACATGGTTATCATGCCGGAAATTTTGCTGATGTAATCAAGCACATTACCCTGACTCGACTTTTGGTTTATCTGACTCACAAGGATAAGCCCTTATTCTATCTTGAAACCCACTCTGGACGAGGGATATATGATTTAAAAGACAAACAGTCTTTAAAAACAGAGGAATACAAGGAAGGAATTAATCCAGTGTGGCTCAATAGAGAGAATCTACCCTCCCTATTTCTCGAATATATTAGTGTAATCAAGCAAATAAATCTTAGTGCGACATTGCGCTATTATCCGGGTTCGCCCTATTTCGCAATCAGTCAATTGCGCTCCCAAGACCGATTATATTTATGTGAATTACACCCAACAGAACATAACGCCTTATTAAAGCTCCCTCATCTTAATAAGAAAGCTCATGTTAGCCACACAGATGGCGTTTCAATGTTGAAAGCCCTTTTACCGCCGCCAGAAAAGCGCGGGGTAATTTTTGTTGATCCCTCGTATGAAAGAAAAGAAGAATACAAAGAAATTCCAACTGCTATAAAAAACGCTTACTCAAAATTTTCTACCGGTGTATATTGCGTTTGGTATCCCGTTGTAAAAACAACATGGACTGAACAATTCCTAAGAAAAATGAAAGAGATTAGCACTAATTCAGTAAGGATTGAGTTTCACTTAAATCCACTCATAAAGGAAGGGATGACTGGTTGTGGTCTTTGGATAATTAATCCTCCCTATACTTTCCCGTCAGAAATCAAAGCCGTTTTAGAGACTTTAAAAACCTATTTTAACCCTGGCTCATCTTCCTATATCATTGAATCAGGTTCAAAACTATGCCACGAGTTATAAATCATGACAGTCTTGCCAATTTCAGCTTTTTCAGACAATTATATTTGGGTCTTTATTGATAAAATAGCTGGTGCATTCGATTGTGTCGATCCAGGAGAAGCGGCACAAATAATACGTTTTGCCCAATCCAACCAACTGACTCTACGAACGATATTATTAACTCACCACCACTATGATCATACAGGCGGCGTTGATTCGCTAGTTAAACAATGGCCATCTTGCAAAGTCTATGGCCCCATGGATGAACGTATTAATCATATAACCAAGCCGGTTAAACAAGGTCAATCCGTTCAAATAGGATGTCTTAACTTTCATGTTTTATTTAATCCGGGACATACTTCTACCCATATAAGCTATTATGAACCAGAGCAAGGATGGTTATTTTGTGGAGATACTTTATTTTCTGCTGGTTGTGGTAGAGTGTTTGATGGAACCATAGAGGAATTGCATGAATCCCTGCTCCTATTTAAAAAACTCCCGCGAGATACTAAAGTTTTTTGTGCGCACGAATACACCTTACAAAATTTAAGATTTGCTCATACTGTTGAACCATGCAATTCATCAGTCATCGATTACATGCAACAAATTATGAAACAATCATCGCCTTGTACCCTCCCGTCTACTATAGATTTGGAATTATCAATCAATCCTTTTTTACGCACTGATGAAGAGCAAGTGAAACAATATGCCCTCTCACATGGTGCGCGTTCTTCAGACTCTCTGGATGTTTTTAAGGTACTGAGAAATCAAAAAAATCTATTTAAATAACAAACAAAAAGATTAAATTAATTACCATATGTATTAAATTGAGTCAAAAAGGGTTTAATCCTTCTTTAATTTTTAGTAAACTGATTAGCCAATTATAATAACAGGTAAGACCATTGAATTGTAATTTATTGATTATAAAGAAATTTTTATTCTGCATCCTTATTTTTATTGGTATTTCCAGCAGTGCAATTTCTGGCACAACCCCAGATGTATGGGATGTATTACGTAGTGAATTTACCTTAAGCCATGAAGTAACCCGCCCAGAGGTACAAGAGCAAATCAGATGGCTAATTTCTCACCCCAGCTATATTAACAAAGTAAGTAGCCAATCCGAACCTTACATTTACCACGTGTTAGGTGAAATAAAGAAAAGAAAACTACCTGGAGAGTTGGCACTACTCCCCATGATAGAAAGCGCGTACGATCCCTTCGCCTATTCAGGAGCAGGAGCTGCTGGTATATGGCAACTCATGCCTCGTACCGGAAGCGATCTGGGATTAAAGCAAGACTGGTGGTTTGACGGAAGACGTAGCATTGGCCCTTCAACCGATGCGGCTTTGAATTACCTCATCTATCTAAATAAATATTTTAGCGGTAACTGGATTTTAGCCATCGCTGCTTATGACTCAGGGGAAGGAACAATTTCACGAGCGATCAAATCAACTGCACGTAACGGGCGTTATGTTCAATTCTGGAATCTGCCGGTTCCCAGAGAAACCAAAGTCTATGTACCGCGTTTATTAGCCTTGGCAGAAATTATCAACAATCCAAAACGGTATAAAATAACACTTCCAAATATTCCCTATCTTCCCTATTTCGAAGAAGTTAATATTGGCAGTCAAATTGACTTAAATCATGCCGCTAAACTTGCTGGCATCAGTTATAAGGAATTGATTAAACTAAATCCCGGTTATAATCGATGGACAACTGCACCTTACAAGCCATTCAAATTACTAATACCTGCTGAAAAAGTCGAAAGATTTAACTTGAATCTATCGAATATACCCGAAGATAAGCGCGTAAACTGGACTAAACATCAAGTAAAAAGAGGTGATAGTTTGGATGCTATTGCTAAGAGATATCACACAACAGCCAACCTGATAAAACAACTCAATCAACTAACAAGCAATAAAGTGAAACCTAATCAATCTTTACTTATTCCTAGCAGCAAAAATTCCCAGGCCGTAGCTAAAATACCCCCACAAGAAAAAAAACCTGCTGTCAAACAACCAGTACCAATGAAAAATATCCGTATTATTCACATCGTACAAAATAATGATAGCTATCAGAAAATTCAAAAAACTTATGGGGTTGCAGCTAAAGATATACAAAACTGGAATAAATTGGCAATCAATGCGCCATTACGTAAAGGCCAGAGGTTGGTAATATGGAAAAGAGTCAAACAACCTATTGAATATACAGTAAAATCAGGAGATAGCTTGAGCGTTATTGCCAAAAAACACCAAACAAAAGTTAATACTATTATCAGCTTAAATCCACGGCTTAAAAAATCAACGTTCCTTCGCTTGGGACAAAAGATATTAATTGGCTAGATTCTGTGCATTATCATAATATAAACTGCATATACTAATGTATCTGTTTAAAACAGAAACGTGTTTTTGAGGAAATGTCCGAGCTACCGGTATGTCACTAAACGCTTAAAGATTATTTAATAAGAAATCTGTGATAAGTATGTAAATTGTGCAAATTATTTTGTTAATACGGTATGAAGCTTGCAGGTGAGTTAAAAAACTTGTGTTATAATGAAAATAATTAATTGATAAATTAAACAATATATGAAATTACTATTTGATTTTTTTCCTATCGTTTTATTTTTTATAGTCTATAAATTTTTTGGCATTTATACAGCTACTGCTGTTGCTATGATAGCCTCATTAAGTCAAGTTGCGCTCTATAGGTTAAAATTTCAGCATTATGAAAAAATGCATTTGTTTAGTCTGGCTATCATTATGATCTTGGGAGGAGCAACGCTATTCTTTCAAAACCCTTGGTTTATCAAATGGAAGCCTACAGGTATCTACTGGTTATCCGCACTTGTCTTTTTTAGTTCCAGTTATATAGGATCTAAGCCACTAATCCAAAAAATGATGGAAACAAACATCAATTTAACAACAAAAATCTGGTATCGACTTAATTTGGCTTGGACATTATTTTTTATAGTGATGGGAGCATTAAATCTATATGTCGCCTATCATTATGATACCGATGTATGGGTTAATTTTAAATTATTTGGTGGTGTTGGGTTTACTTTACTTTTTGTTTTGATTCAAGCTTTTTATTTAACAAAACACACCGATGAAAAAGGCTTTGAAAAACAATAGTAATATCTTTTTATCTGCAGAAAAATATAAACTGTAGTAAGAGAAAAAGTAGGAGCACCGATGAGATTATTACTTGTTGAAGACGATGAACTGCTTGGTGATGCAGTAAAAGCCGGATTGACACAATTTGGGTATGTTGTTGACTGGCTAAAAGATGGCGAAGCTGCGCGAGCAGCTCTCAAATCAGAGTCTTTTGAATTAATTATTCTTGACTTGGGATTACCTAAATTATCCGGTTTATCATTATTACAAAACATCAGACATGATGGAAATTCCACACCTGTCATTATTCTTACAGCTCGAGAATCAATAGAAGATCGAGTAAAAGGTTTAGATAGTGGCGCTGACGATTATCTTATTAAACCTTTTGATTTAAACGAATTAAGTGCAAGGATTAGAGCCTTGGTAAGGCGCTCTCAGGGTAGAGCTGATTCAGTGTTGCAATATAAAAATATTACCCTTGATCCAGCCGCTCATTCTGTATTCGTGGATGATGTTCTCGTCAATGTTCCAAGAAGAGAATTCGCTCTATTGCAGAAATTACTTGAAAACAGTGGTCAAGTCTTATCTCGAGAACAATTAATGCAGAGTATTTATGGTTGGGAAGAAGACGTGGACAGCAATGCTCTTGAGGTTCATATCCATAATTTACGTAAAAAACTTAATGCAAACTTTATCCGCACTATTCGTGGTGTAGGATATATGGCTGAAAAAAATGACAGTGTACTTCTATCGTGAAATCGTCTATTCGAAAATTTTTATTAATTAATCTGCTTCTTGCAATTACTATTACGACAACATTGACTGCTATTGGTAACTATTATCTTGACCAAAAAGATATTCAAGACCACCTTGATACATTGATGGCTATTTCTGCACTGTCTTATCAAGCCTTATTAGGAGATGATCTTCATCAAAGACCACTTGCAAAAATTCAAAACGCCCTGGAATCTATTCCCCAAAAAATTAATACTTATTACCAAAAAAGATATTTAAATGATGAGCCTCAAGAGAATTATTTGGATAAATTTAATTTTCAAGTATGGACGAATGGAGGCAAATTGCTATTACATTCACCTACTGCTCCTAAAATACCATTAACAGCAGAGACAGATGGCTTCAGCGATAAAAGAATCGCTCACCAGGATTGGAGGGTATTCACAACTTATAATGACAAAGCAGGAATTCGTACTGTACTGGCTGAACGTTATGATACCAGAAATGAACTGGGGCACAGAATTGCCCAAGATGATCTCTATATTATGTTGCTCACTTTTCCATTATCAGGACTGTTGATATGGATCATTATTGGAAGAGGATTGGACAGCCTGGACAGGGTAGCAGAAGAGGTTGCTAACCGTGCCCCCAGTCACCTGGAACCCGTTGATTTACAAGAAGTTCCTGAGGAAATTAAACCTGTAATTGATGAGTTGAATAAATTATTTTTTCGGCTCAAGGAAGGTTTTGAGCGTGAAAAACGATTTGCTGCCGATGCGGCGCATGAGTTGAGGACACCCCTTGCAGCACTTAAAGCCCAAGCTCAAGTGGCTTTGAACTCCAATGATATAGAAGAGAAAAATCAGGCTTTACAAAAATTAATTGCCAGCGTTAATCGAAGCACACATATAGTGCAGCAGTTACTAACCATGAGTAAACTTGTACCAGAGGCTACAGAACTACATGAGCAAGATGAAGTCAATCTAAGTAAATTAACTCGTGAAATATTAGCCATGTTAGCTCCGTCTGCAGTTGAAAAACAAATTGAACTGGAATTTGAAACCGATGAGAAAATGCCTAAAATTTATGGAAATCCAACCGCCTTAGGAATATTAATACGCAATCTGGTTGATAATTCCATTCGATATTCGATGGAAAACGGAAGAGTCATTGTTCGATTATTAAAACATAATAACGAAATCATACTCGAAGTATGTGACAATGGCCCCGGGATCCCGCCTGAATTACAAAAACGAGTTTTTGAAAGATTCTTTAGGGTATTAGGAAACAAAAGCCCGGGCAGTGGTCTGGGTTTGGCTATCGTACAGCAAATTTGCGAACTTCACGGCGGAAGAGTCGTGCTTGATTCACCTAAAATTGGCACAGGCCTGATTGTAAGAGTTTACTTGCCCATCAAAACAAAACCAAAATAAACTCAATAACCAAACATAACCCTCATCAGTTAATAATAACTACACCGTCCTTTCTTTTTTTCAATTAATAACATACACAATTTTTACTATAACTCAGATTGATAACTTCCCCATAAAAATTGTCCCTTCTTATTTTTCTTTTTCGGTAATACTAATTATGAGGCAATGAATCTAAAATTTCCTATTTTTGGTAATATTTCTTTTGAGGTAACTTGCTGTAAGCCTTTATCTATACAAATTAATACATATAGTCCATAATATAAATATGTAGTCTAATTTTTAATCAAAATGCCTCAAATCCCAAATGCAATAGCGGCTGTCATTGAAGCTGACTTGGTAAAGCTAAATCCAGAGCAGAAAAAGATTATTGATAAATACTCTGAAAAACTCTTAAATGTTCAATATAAAGCTCATCAACCACGCACATTTGAGTTAGCGGTAAAAACCATGAAAGAGCAACTCGAACAATTATCTGCTTCATTGAAAAAAATAAATTTAGAGATGGCACCAGACAAAGATAAACGTCGGCATGAAATGATTCAAAAAATTGAGAGTGATTTAAAACTCATAGAGAGTTGTATAAACGGGGATTTTGAAAAGAATTATCAAAATCTAAAGAAGGGTTTTTTACAATTTTTAGACGAGGCTAGTAGCGAAGACTCCTTTCTTAAAAAAATTCGCAGTCTTTTAGAACAAGATAATCCATCAATCCTGTATCTAATTGAATATGAATTGGAATACTCGTATTGTAAAGATAAATATTATCAAAAACTTAGTCAATTGATTTTGTTGATGAAATTAAAAGTCGAACATATTTCAAATCCAGTGGTTACTCCAAACTTGTCACAAGACGTATCCTTGCTTCAATTGGAAGGAGAAATTGAAAAGCAACGAATGATAGCCATTATTGATGGACAGGAGCCCTTAGCTCACGCGTTAAAATATTTATCGATTGGATGCACTACAACGGCTGCGAAAACGAAGGAGTTACAGAAAATCATAGTTCAGCATGGTACAAATTTGCAGGCCTATCGGCATCAAGATAAATGTCGTGAACTAGGTGGTCGGATTGTTCTCCATTGTAGTCAGGCAATGCTTCCAGGCATGGGTTTAAAAAGTGGGATGTGTTACGGCTTATCCAGGCATTGGGCAAAAGACGTGATAAAGAAAGACAGATTTATGGGCTTTCGAGGTAATCAAGAGGTATCTATTCAGCCAACCAAAGCAACGGATAAAATACTACAGGCAATACCAAGTTTTAATGATTTTGTCCGTCTTAATCCTAAAATCTATGAAACTCAACAGTCTCAAAAAGAACATATCTCTCTGAATTATGAGGATACAGTGGAGTCTGAACCAGAAAAACAGTTTGAAAAATTCACAGATCGAATAATGTCTGAATTAAACAAGTATGGTAAATCTGTTACCTTTGTTAGTTATACTAATAGTAATTCCGGACATGTTGTTGCTATCCACAAACGAACTAAACCGACACCTCAGGGTTTCCTCATCGACTATTTTGATGCTAATGCAGGTTGGATGCAGTTTAAAGACGATAAGAGTTTTAAAGAGTTTTTAACCTATTACTTAAATGATAGACATGTAAAAGAGAAACTTAAGAGCATTGCTTATGAAACCAAGTGTTATCCATGTTCCTACACCCATATCTTGGATGAACTCTGTGAAAAAGCACCACAACCTACTCCTCAGAGACAAAGAGCACAAAGTTTGTCATCAGAAATAGAAAAAAATCCTCCTCAAATAAAGACACAAATTAGCGAGAAAACTGAAAAAAATGAGAAAATTGAGGAAGAGCAAAGCAAAGATGGCAGAAGATTTCCTATTTAAAAAACACTTATAGAGTGTTCATCTGAATTAGTTTCAACTTAATCTGACTAATTCAACTAATTCAATTAATACCGCCTTTAGCTTGGAGAGTCTGCTTCATGCTTCTGGGTGTCGGTAGAGGTCTTTGCTTCTTCTTCCTTCTTTTGAGCATGATATTTCGCTTCCTTTACACTGTTTTTATTCTCTTTCATCTGTTGAGAAGTAACCTTTTGTGTGGTATTTGAAGAGGCTGTATCAGCTGTAATAGCCTTAGACTGTTCTGCATTTCTCTGAATTGACATACCGGGAGTCACTTTACCTTTATCCGTTTGATATTTATGAGTATTGACTTGAGAATCAGCAGCATTGACAACAAAGCTTAGTATAGCACTTACCACAAAACCGATCATTTTTTTCATAAATGCTCCTGTTGATTATCGAGAATTTGATATCTTTTTATCGCTCGCAGTTACAATATCATCGCGAAGAAAGAATTTGCAAAGCCTCACGAATCAACTGCTCACAACTCTTATTACCATTATCAATTTTATTCACAACTTTCCAAGCCTCTTGTGGCTTATAACCTAATGCTTCCAACGCGCTAATCGCTTCTTCTTGACTATGAGCACTACCTGCCTGTTTTTGGAGAGTATCAGAAACCGAACCATCAAATTGCTTTATACTGTCTCTCATCTCGATTACTAATCGTTCTGCAGTTTTCTTACCTATACCAGGTAGCTTGGTTAACAAAGCAGCGTTTTCCTGGTGAATGCACTGAATAAATTCCTTAGGAGAAATACTGGATAAAATAGCCATAGCCAGTTTGGGGCCTACCCCATTCACTTTAATTAATGCTCTGAATAAAGAACGCTCCTCTTTATCCAGGAAGCCATACAATAACAAGGCATCTTCTCGAACTATCGTGTGAATATGTAATCCAACCGATTGATTATCATTTTCTATCTGAAAAAAAGTATTCAAAGAGGTTTCTACATCATACCCCACTCCATTGACATCAAGAACCAATTTTCCTGGCTGATGCCTATCTACAATTTGACCATGGAGCCAACCTATCATAGTCTCATTCTCCTGCGTTTCATTCCTCTTGAGCCGATTAATTTTGACAAGCCATTTCTCATATGGCTATGACATATTGCTATTGCCAAAGCATCGGCGGCGTCTTTTTGAGGGGCTCGATTGAGCTGAAGAAGCTCTACAACCATATGACTCACCTGATCTTTTTCAGCTGCCCCATAACCAACCACACTTTGCTTTATTTCTCTCGCTGAATACTCACAGATTTTCACACGGTGTGAAGCCGCTGCTACCATGGCAACACCACGCGCATGCCCCAATTTCAAAGCTGAATTAGGGTTGTTATGCATAAATATCTGCTCAATAGCAACCTCAGTTGGCAAATAGTGATCCATTAGCTCGCATATTCCATCATATATTTGCAATAATTTATGACTTAATTCCGCATCATTTGATGTGCGAATACAGCCACTATCGATGTACTCGATTTTACGGCCAGATTCTTTAATTAACCCATATCCTGTAACTCGTGAGCCTGGATCTATCCCTAATATAATCGTCATTAATTCATTGATTCTATTATTTTTTCAGAGAATTCAGCGTTGCTGTAAATTTCTTGCACGTCATCCAGGTCTTCAAGCATATCAATCAGTTTAATTAAACTTTCAGCCGTTTCATCACTGATTGGGACCAAAGTTTGTGCGCGCATAGTTAAATGAGACTGCTCAACCTCTAAACCAGCATCTTGCAAAGCATTTAAGACAGCATGGTAAGCTTCCACTGGGGTGATGATCTCTATCTGACCATCCTCTGCAGCAACATCAGAAGCACCAGCATCAATTGCAATCTCCATCACCTTATCTTCCGGCTGATTAGAAGCCATCAGAATTTCACCTTGGTTAGTGAAAAGGTAGGATACTGAACCATCGGTACCTAAATTACCTCCATGTTTTGAAAAAGCATGTCGAACCTCCGAAACTGTTCGATTTTTATTGTCAGACAAACAATCTACCAGTATAGCAACACCTCCTGGTCCGTAACCCTCATAACGCATGGCGATCATAGCATCACCATCAACTCCTCCCACCCCTCGCTTCACAGCATTATCGATGGTATCACGCTTCATGTTGGCGTTCAGAGCTTTTTTAACAGCATCTCTCAAGCGTGGATTACTTGACTCGTCTCCCCCACCCATACGCGCAGCTACAGTAATTTCACGAATTAACTTAGTAAATATTTTTCCTCTTTTGGCATCCTGAACACCTTTACGGAACTTGATATTAGCCCATTTACTATGACCAGCCATTACATCACCTCTAAATGAATTTTATTTGGAGATTATACAACGCTCTATCACCAAAAAGAATGACTAAAGTAATCGATGCTCTCGACAATCTGAACTTTTTTGGACTATCCTAGCACCATCAAAAAATCTTGAAGGAGATTGAACAGTGTATTTGCAAGGATTTGGTAACTATCACCACAGCGAAGCTGTTAAAGGAGCATTACCTCCAAATCAAAATTCCCCCCAACGCTGCAACTTGGGACTTTACGCAGAACAATTAAGTGGAACCTCATTCACCCGTCCCCGACATAATAATCTTCGAAGCTGGCTATATAGAATACTTCCTACTGTTACTCAGGGAACCTATTACCCTTATGAGATTAATATAACGCAACCTTTTGTTGATGAGTTGTCACCCAATGCCATGCGTTGGTCACCTCTTTATAATAGTTCTCAAATCAAATGTGATTTTGTTGAAGGCCTGTTTCATATTGCCGGTAGCCCGTTAGTTAATGCCTATACTTATTATTGCAACCATTCCATGAGCGATAAATATTTTGCCGATAATGATGGCGAGTTGTTATTTGTTCCCTATGCAGGTGAGATCCAGTTGCATACTGAATTTGGCAAATTAATGCTCTCTTCCGGCTCAATTGCAGTGATACCGCGCGGCGTTAAATTTAAAGTGGAAGTGATCAGTAAGGAAGCAAAAGGTTATCTTTGTGAAAATAGTGGAAATCCCCTAACCTTACCACAATTAGGCCCCATTGGAGCCAATGGTTTGGCAAACCCCCGACATTTTCAATACCCAGTGGCCGCATTTGAAGAATCAAAAGGCGAGCATACGATAATTTGTAAAAACCAGAAAAAATTATGGTTTGCAGTTTGCAATCACTCTCCTTTAAATGTCGTGGCTTGGCATGGCAATTATGCACCTTATTGTTATGATCTTGGTTTGTTCAATACAATTAACACGGTAAGTTTTGATCACCCCGATCCTTCCATATTCACTGTATTAACTTCAGAAAGCGAAATACCCGGAGTATCTAACCTGGACTTTGTCATTTTCCCGCCTCGCTGGATGGTTGCCGAACATACTTTTAGGCCACCTTATTTTCACAGAAATTACATGAACGAACTGATGGGGCTTGTCTACGGTGAATATGACGCCAAAAAGGAAGGATTCACACCGGGTGGTATCAGCATCCATAACTGCATGACTCCACACGGCCCTGATTATGAATCTTACGAAATTGCTGCATCGCAGGAGTTAAAACCAAATTACATCAACTCTCTGGCCTTTATGTTTGAAACCAAAGACTACTGGCAAGTAACTGAGCAAGCCTATCGGCATCCCAGTAGGCAAATGGATTATCTTAATTGTTGGCAAGGCTTTAAAATAGAGTTTAGTCAATAAATTGACTGCTTTTTAAGATGTAAAATTGACGATGATTAATTTATTTTTTGTTGGGTCAATTTTGACCCAACTTACATAGGATTAATTAACCTGGTAAAGCAAACAATCCTGGTCGCTCACCTACACTTGACCTGATAATAAATTAAAACAAATCCTCTTGCGTTAATCCAACCCGCTCCAACAAGGTTCTTAGCGTCTTCAAAGCTTCAACCTGAATCTGGCGAACGCGTTCACGAGTCAAATCAATTTCCTTACCAACATCCTCAAGTGTTGCTTTTTCAAAACCTCTTAACCCAAAGCGTCTTGCGATAACCTGTTGTTGATTCTCAGTTAATTTATCCAAAAGAGATTCTATATGTTGCCTTAAATTCTCATTGGTTAATAGTTCTGCAGGATTTAAACTGTTTTCATCAGCAATCGTATCCAATAAAGATTTGGTTTCATCAAATCCAATTGGGGTATCAACTGAAGCGACTTTATCATTCAAGCCCAATAGTTTTTGAACATCCTCCAAAGGCTTATCAACCATTTCTGCTATTTCTTCAGGAGATGGTTCATGATCCAGTTTTTGCGTTAATTGTCTTGCTGCTCTAAGATAAACATTGAGTTCTTTCACCACATGAATAGGCAAGCGGATAGTTCTCGTTTGATTCATAATGGCACGTTCTATGGTTTGCCTAATCCACCAGGTCGCATAAGTTGAAAAACGGAACCCTCGCTTGGGATCAAATTTCTCAACAGATTTCATTAAACCCAGATTTCCCTCTTCGATTAGATCAAGAAGAGGTAATCCTCTATTAAGATAACGTCTGGCTATTTTAACCACCAGGCGCAAGTTCGACTCAATCATTTTCTTGCGTGCTTCCATATCACCTTTCAAAGCAAGAGTCGCATAATGGATTTCTTCTTCAGCTGTTAGCAAAGGAGAAAAACCAATTTCACCCAGGTAAAGTTGAGTCGCATCTAAAGCCTTGGCAATATTTTTCCCGCGTTGGAATGAAGGAAAAGCTTCCTCATCAATAAACTCTGGAAACTCATCAAGCTCTTCTTCCATTTTTTCGATATCTGGTTCAACATCTTCTTCTGACAGCAAAGAATCATCATCTGGCTCAGACCATTCCTCTTCTTTAAATTCTTTGTCCTTAATTGGCTCTTCTTCATCTTGCATTGTATCACCTATATGTTTAGCGATGCCTTGAAATAGTTTTTTACTTCTTAACAAGCTTATTGTTGCTATAACTATAAGTTATATGTCAACCTTTTTGTAGATAATTCAATGGATTAACTGGCACTCCTGCCCTTCTAATTTCAAAATGTACGCCCCAATATGATCTATCTATTAAACCAGCTTCTGCTATTACCTGTCCTGCATTAACGCGCTGTCCTTCTGTTACAAGATTTCTGGCATTGTTACCGTATGCAGTTAAATATTCATTACTGTGTTTAATGATAATTAAATTACCATACCCAGCCAAACCGCTGCCAGCATAAGCTACAACTCCACTCGCTGAAGCTCTTACTTTATCTCCTCTATTACATGCAATGTTTATGCCTTTTTTCCCCTGAGAAGGTATAAATGTTGTAACGACTCGACCAGTAACTGGCCACAACCAACCAGAGGAAGAGCGTACATTATAAGCAGGAGAATAAATAATTTTTTGTTTTGGCTTATGAGGAATATGAAAATTAGCCCTAGGGACTGAATTAAAGTGATTTGATTTTGGCGCAATGCCTTTTAAACTTAAAACTTGCCCTACTCGCAAGGAATAAGGTGGTCTTAAATGATTGATAGTCGCAAGCCTTCTATAATCAGTATCATAGCGAAATGCTATAGCATAAAGAGTCTCACCTGATCGCACCATATGGAATTTCTGATATTTCGAATAAGGCTGCCACTTTAACTCAGTCACAGGAGCCAAATCACTTCTTGTCCCACAACCAGCAACACTTAAGATAAAAAAAATACAAATTAATTGTTTGCGAAATAGGCGCATTATTATCTCATTTATAATTTATTAATTTTCCATGCAAATTTCGTTAAGCAAGTTAGATAAATGATCAAATAGTTTATAATGAGTCATGTCTAAATGAAGCGGTGTTATGGAAACATGGCCTGTTTTAATTGCAAAGAAATCCGTGCCAGCTCCAGCATCTGCTTCTATGCCCGGTGGCCCAACCCAATAAATTGGCCTTCCTCTGGGATCATATTCTTTAATAATAGGCTCAGCACTATGGCGAGTTCCTAATCGGGTGACCTGCAATCCCTTTATTTGATTCAAAGGTAAATCAGGGACATTTACATTTAATATGGTTTGAGAAGGTAATTTGTTAACACTTAATTTCATAACCAATTCTTTGGCGATAATTGCGGCTGTTTCATAATGTTGTATGTTATCTCCTACCATTGAGACTGCAATAGCAGGCAACCCCAAGTAACGACCTTCCATAGCTGCTGCCACCGTACCCGAGTAAAGTACATCGTCCCCTAAATTAGCCCCCTCATTAATCCCTGATACGACTATGTCTGCTATAGGCTCTAAAAATCCAGTTAACGCCAGATGGACGCAGTCAGTGGGTGTTCCATCCACACTATAATAACCATTGTCCAATTGTTTAACTCTTAAAGGTTGTGTTAAAGTCAAAGAATTACTGGCGCCACTTCTATTTCTATCAGGCGCAACCACTTTAACTTCTCCTAAAGTCGCCAGCTCATTAGCTAAAATTTTGATCCCGGGCGCCAAAACTCCGTCATCATTGCTTACTAATATTTTCATATTTAACTCTCAGGGGATTCTAACCATTTTACGACTGCTAAATAGTAAGCAAGATCATCTTGATTTCTTTTCAATGAATCTTGTAATTCAGCGTTATCCTTTTTACTCTGCATTTCCCTTTGTTGATTGGCAATAACCTGCTGCAAAGCCAAAATTTTGTTACCAAACTCTTGTGGATTGTATTGTAGTTGATAAGCAAGGCTATTCATCCTCCTGCCAATTACCTCAAGTTGCTGACAGCTTAATCCATCGGGTTTTGTATTAGGGCACAATTTTAAAGCATTTTGCAGTTCAGAAGGGTGGGAACGATAATAGGATTCATCTTTTTTAAACTGACATGAAACCAATCCCAAAGTTATTAATATTATCACTAAGTACTTATTCATACTCACCCTCTTGATGTAAACTACAAAAAGTCGATATTATCACCAGTCAGCAAGTAACGCTATCTTATGAGAATACCATATGCTTGATTTTAGTTTGAATCGTGATCCCCAAACGGGCGAGTTATACATAGAAACCTCATTATGTGGGAAGCCTTTACTGACTACGCCGCAATTAAACAAAGGAACAGCATTTACTCAGGAAGAAAGAAAAGATTTCGGTCTTTTAGGCAAGTTACCACACCGCGTAGAAACTCTTGATGAACAAGTAAAACGTGCCTATCTTCAATATTCAAGTTACACGACACGTTTGCAGCAACATATTTATTTAAATAATTTACATGATAAAAACCAAATAGTATTTTACAAACTGCTAAGTCGTCATTTGGGGGAAATGCTTCCCATCATCTATACACCAATCGTTGGTGCTGCAGCCAAGAGGTTTAGTCATGAATACAGACAGCCACGAGGATTGTATATTGCTCATTCGGATAAAAACCAGCTTGAGGAAATAATTAATAACCGTTCGAATCCAGACATAGACCTTGTTGTAGTGACCGATGGCGAAGGAGTCCTAGGCATTGGCGATCAAGGGATAGGAGGAATGGATATACCTGTTGCCAAACTAATGGTTTACAGCTTATGTGGTGGGATTGATCCAACTCGCACATTACCCATATTTCTTGATGTAGGAACCAACAACCAAGAATTATTAAATGACCCTATGTATCTTGGTTGCCGTCACACGAGAATTAAAAGCTCTGAATATGACGATTTTATCAAAACTTTTGTCAATGAAATTCATAAGCAATTTCCAAATGCTTTTTTACATTGGGAAGATTTTGGCCGAGGCAATGCTCGACGAATCCTGGATCAATTTCAAGATGAGTTATGTACCTTTAATGATGATATCCAGGGAACTGGTGCTGTAACTCTAGCGGCAATTTTGGCAGCATGTGATGTGACCGGATTGCCTTTACATGAACACAGAATCGTTGTATTTGGAGCTGGCTCAGCAGGTACTGGTATTAGCGATCAAATTGTTGATGCGATGGTAAAAAATGGATTGAGCTATACTGATGCTTATGACCGATTCTGGTTAATAGACAAACAAGGTTTATTACTTGCAACTGACCAGGAACTGACTGATGCTCAAAAACCCTATGCACGTAATCCTGTAGATATTCAATCCTGGGAAATCAATAATAAACAACATCCTTCTTTTACTGACACTATCAGGCATGTCAAACCTACCATTTTAATTGGCTGTTCAGCTCAAACGGGCGCATTCTCACAAGACATTGTGGAAACTATGTCGACAGCCTGTGAGCGACCAATTATTTTCCCTTTATCAAATCCTGATGAAAAATGTGAAGCACAGCCTTCAGATATATTGGCATGGAGTAAAGGACGGGCATTAATTGCTACTGGAACTGCTTTTGCCCCCATTGAATATCAGAACCGAATGGTGCAAATAGCTCAATGCAACAATGCCTTGGTATTCCCTGGAATTGGATTAGGTGTTTTGGCGGTAAGTGCCTCTCGTTTAACCAAAGATATGATATTAGCTGCCGCCCAGACTTTAAGTAAATTTGCGCCAAGTAAAAAAGACAGTTTTTTGCCCCTCTTACCCTCATTAGACAATGCACAAATTGTGGCTAAAGAAATAGCTATTGCAGTAGCTCAGTGTGCAATCGACTCAGGTTATGCCCAAAAAAATCAAGACAAGGAACTACCCCGATTAATTGATGAGCTCTTTTGGGAGCCTAGATATCTGCCTTTTAGAAAAAAAAGGACGTAGTGAATAGAATAAAGCACTATGACTATATTATTGAAAAATAAATTTTCTTAACTCTTAGTCTGAGGGGTTAGCAAAATTAATCGTTACATTTTTTATAGTTCCACTCTCCGGCTCCCAGGAACGAGCGTACTTAAAGACCATTTTGGTTTGTGCGGGATAGGTTTTACCTTTATTCAAGTTAAAAATGAATAGCATTTTACCGCCAGCACCTATCAAATTAGTTTTAGGCTTTTCATAAATACTATTACTTAAGGTAAGCAAATTTTTGTCAAACTTTACTACAGACCATTGATACCCAGTAGTTGGGTTAGCTGCAAGACTCACAACAAAGCTGGGGTCTTTTGAGCTGACATTGATGACAACATCGTTATTTGCGCAGGCCAAAATGGAGAAACCCATAAGTAATCCGCTTAATAATTTTTTCATATTTTTTCCTCACGAAGCTTCTTACGCTATTACTATTATGGGTTACGATTTACGTTAATCTGTTTTAATTTCCCATAATCAAAAATTAATTCATATTGAAAATCAACAGGAGATTTTTGATAAATCCAAGTTTCAACTGTATTAGTACCATAACCTATCTGATAACCAGCCGCATTATATAATGGCACATTCTCCTCATACACCAATTTATCAAGTGGTTCACCACATTTGGATAGAACAGTGTATTTACTATCTCCTTCATAGACCAATTTATCTCCACACCGCATTGCATAGGCATTGGGATATACAATCATTAAAAAGATAACAGCCAATAAATAATTCCGTACGATCATTCCTCGCCCCTTGAGAACTCATTGCTCTTTGCAATAAAATTTTCAAAAAGTCTATTTTTATAGCATAGCACTTGGTATCTGATTATTCATCCCAATTATCTCTGTCTCGATCGGATTCAGGCAAGAATCCACCTACTTGAGCATCCCACATGGATTTATATAAACCATCCTTGGCTAACAATTCTTCATGAGATCCATCTTCAATTATTTTTCCTGCTTCAAAAACTAAAATTCTATCCATATGCAATAGAGTTGATAAACGATGGGCAATAACAATTGTAGTCTTCGATTCCATGAGTTGCCATAATGAATTTTGTATGGCTTCTTCCGTTAGGGAGTCCAGTTGTGAAGTGGCTTCATCTAATATCAAAATCTTCGTATTTTTTAAAATAGCGCGAGCAATTGCAACGCGTTGTCTTTGTCCCCCTGATAATTTAATTCCTCTTTCACCCACCAAAGTATTATAACCATCGGGTAAAAGTGAAATAAAATCATCACAGCATGCCTGTTTTGATGCCATCACAACCTCATCATCAGTAGCATCAGGATTACCATAACGAATGTTTTCCATCAAAGTCCTATGAAACAAAGTGGTATCTTGAGGGATAAGGCTGATAGCTGAGCGCAAGGAATCTTGAGTTACCAGACTGATATCCTGACCATCAATCAAAATTTTTCCAGATTCCACATTGAATAAACGTAAAATTAAATGGATAAACGTCGTTTTACCACTTCCCGAAAAACCTACCAAGCCAACACGTTGTTTAGGTTTAATGATCACTGATTTATTTTCAAATACTTTCTTACCTTGATTATAATGAAAAGTGACGTTATCAAACTCTATTTTTCCTTCTTTAACAATCAATGGCTTGGCATCAGGAATATCTTGAACCTCGATTGGTGCACTAAGCAAAGCAATAGCTTGTCTTGCTATACCTATCTCTCGAAAGAATTCAGCAATAGCATGGCACAAATACCAAATCTGAGTCATGATAGAAAACGATACATTGAATATAAAAACCAAGTCACCTGTTGTGATGAGTTTTTTATTCCAAAAGGTCAACAAGAAGTACACCATGGCTACCAGCATGACTGTAACTGGAATATCCAGATACAAACGAAATATGTTCATATAAATCGTCAGTTTTTTATTACTTTGCACTTCTATATTCTGACTTGCAGAAATATAAGCCAGCTCATCCCGAGAACGGGCGAAAAGCTTGACAACACTGGAATTACTCAAACTGTCAACTATTTTACCGCTTAATTGACTTTTATCTTCTGCGTTTTCTTTTGCATATTGATCAACTTTTCTAGACAATCTATAACTGATAAAAAGTTGAAAAATAATCCAGCTTAACAAAATGACTGCAAACCAATAGTTAATGGTACACATCAAAATTAATGCCACAACAATGGAAGCGAATGCGGCGATTGCATACCAGGTTATGATGTTGAATATGGAATCCAGAGCACGGGGCAAATCGTTGACCTTGTTAGCTAAACCACCTGCCATTTGATTGGAAAAATAATGATAAGACTGGCGACTCAAATGCTCTATGACGGACATTCTGACATCAGCCTGAAATCTTGGTATCACATAACCTTGCCACCAATTTTGCAGACGTAAAATCACAATTAAAGCAAACCAGGCCCCTCCACCTAACCATAAAGCCGGAGCAACCACTGAAAAAATATTTTCTTCACTGGAGTGCATCCCAAGAGCATCAATGATCATTTTCAAAGAATAGGGAATAGCATTATTTTCAAGCACCATTGCAATCGGTGCTACAAAAAACACCGTGAAAGCCAACGGCTGTTTCTTTATAAAATGCCAGAAAAATCGACCCAATGTTTTTGGTAATTCTTCAGATTTTTTATTATCGCTATTCATAAATCATACCTTCAATGAATTTTGACAAGGTTTGATTATTCTAACCTAATATTTGTCAATTGGAGAATTTATTGTTAAAAAACAATTATATGTTCTATCAATTCAGGCATTCTCTCAGATTTGCCTTGCCATGAAATAAAAATAGTCTTTCAAAAATTGAAAATATAAAATTTAATCTTGATCTTAAACCTTATAAAAGCGATCATTTTTTAATTTGTAAGTTAGAGGAGTGCGTGTGGAACACGAAACGATGGAATTTGATGTTATCATAGTCGGTGCAGGGCCTTCTGGATTATCCGCTGCAATCAAATTAAAGCAACTGGCTTTGTCGTCTCAAAAAGAAATTACTATTTGTATACTGGAAAAAGGAGCTCAGGTTGGGGCTCATATTCTTTCTGGTGCAGTTTTAGAGCCCAGAAGCTTAAAAGAATTACTGCCTGAAAATTGGCAGCAGGCTCCACTAGATACTCCTGTTAACAAGGATCTGTTTTATTTTTTGACTCAAAATAAATCATTTAAGCTTCCTACTCCAAAACCTATGCATAATGAAGGAAATTTTATTATCAGTTTAGGAGAACTATGTAAGTTTCTTGCAGAACAAGCTGAAGCTTTAGGCTGTGAAATATACCCTGGCTTTGCTGCAGCAGAAATTCTCTATAATGATAAAAATCAAGTCATAGGTGTTGCCACTGGGGATGTAGGAATTGATAGACAAGGGAAAAAAACCGATAATTATCAACCTGGCATGCATTTATTAGCTAGGCAAACTTTATTTGCTGAGGGATGCCGTGGGCAATTAAGTCAAATATTAATGAGTCGCTATCATTTAAGAGACCATTCGCAGCCACAAACTTACGGTATAGGGATTAAAGAAATCTGGCAAATTGATGCATCGCGCCATGAACCAGGCAAAGTCATCCATACTGTTGGTTGGCCTCTTGATCACGCAACTTATGGAGGCTCTTTTTTGTATCATCTCTCAGAACAACGTGTTGCAATAGGTTTTGTTGTTGGACTTGACTACAAGAACCCATGGCTCAATCCTTTTGGCGAGTTTCAAAGATTTAAAACGCATCCCCTTATTAAATCTGTTCTAACAGGTGGAGAGCGCATTGGTTATGGAGCCAGAGCACTTAATGAGGGAGGATGGCAATCTCTCCCTAAACTTACCTTTCCTGGCGGCGCCTTGATTGGAGATGCTGCCGGTTTTCTGAATGTGCCTAAAATCAAAGGAATTCACACGGCAATGCAATCTGGAATGCTTGCTGCACAAGCTTGCTTTGAAACATTAAGTGAAGAAAAGAGCGGTCAATTTGAACTAAGTGCATACCCTGAGAAAATCAATCAATCCTGGCTAAAGCAAGAACTCTATGCAGTGCGAAATATTCGACCAGGATTCAAATACGGTTTATTTCCAGGTCTAATTAATGCTGCTTTAGAAACTTATGTAACTCGAGGATATTCTCCATGGACCTTAAAAAATCATGCTGACCATAAGTCTTTAATTCCAGTAGAAAAAGCTAAAAAAATTAACTACCCAAAGCCAGATGGCCTGCTCACGTTTGACAAACTCTCATCTGTATTTTTATCAAATACATTTCATGAAGAAAATCAACCCTGCCATCTCAAATTAAAACAACCCAAGCTGGCCATTGAAGTTAATTTCAACCAATATGCTTCTCCAGAAAGTCGATATTGTCCGGCAGCTGTTTATGAAATCATTGAAGACGTTGAAAAAGGACCTCGATTACAAATTAATGCCCAGAATTGTATCCATTGTAAAACTTGCGATATTAAAGATCCTCGTCAGAATATAATTTGGCAGGCACCAGAAGGAGGGGGTGGACCAAATTACTCAGGAATGTAACTAATCAAACTCAAATAATATTTTTGGGTAAAATCCTGTAGTTATTGGCAGGAATTATGATATCTTGAACATGAAAATAAGGATTATTGCATGTACCAACCTTATCTTTTATTTGGCATTTTAATTCTTTCTCTCGTTTTATTTATTTGGAATTATTGGCGGTACGATTTCGTTGCTCTGTTTGCACTAGTCATCTCAGTGTTGACAGGCCTTGTTCCATTTGACAAAGCATTTTCAGGATTCAGCAACCCTGCAGTAATCACAGTTGGCTGTGTCATGATCCTAACTTATGCCATCACCCAATCAGGTATATTAAATAACCCCTTTGTAAAATTAAAAAAATTTTCAAAAAAAACCGCATTTCAAGTCGGTCTTTTTAGCGGGATCAGCGCATTCCTGTCCGCTTTTATGAATAATGTAGGCGCGTTAGGGGTAATGATGCCTATCGCCATTCATTCTTTTACAGAACTTAAAAAATCACCATCTATTATCTTGATGCCTATTGCCTTTTGCTCAGTACTGGGGGGAGTCATTACGGCTATAGGTACCCCCCCCAATTTGTTAATTTCCAACTTTCGCATTCAAGTCCTGGGTGCTCCGTACAATATGTTTGATTTCACCCCTGTAGGTCTTCCAGTAGCAGTAATGGGGGTTCTCTTTATTTCATTGATTGGATGGAAATTAATTCCAGTACGAGCCAAGTATAGTAAATCAGGAGATTCATTCCAGATTTCTGATTACATGACGGAAGTAAAAGTTCCAGAAACCTCCTCTTTATGTGAGAAGAGTGTTAAAGAATTTCTTGAGATGACTAAAGCTAATTTTGAACTGATTGCAGTGGTTCATGAGGGTAAAAAGAAATTTGCATACACCGATGATACCATCATACATTGTAACGATATTTTAATTATTGAAGCGTCTCCCGAAGATTTGAAAAACATTTTGGATTCAAATGGCCTTATCCTTGCTGGAAACAAACCATTAACCTCAAAAGAGCTCTATGACAGTGACATCATCACAATGGAAGCCGTTGTATTACCAGATTCCAGTATTGAAGGACAATCCGCGTCCATGATGAGATTTCGTTCACGTTATAAGATTAATTTGCTGGCCATTTCAAGAGAAGAATTATCTTTCAGAAAAAAATTAATTGATATTCGTTTTGCAGCAGGTGATGTGGTACTAATTCAGGGAAACGCTGCAACACTTCGCGAAACAATTGTCGACCTGGGATTCTTGCCTCTTGCAGAAAGAGATATTAATGTCCATTTGACTCAAAAAAAATTTTTACCAATTATTTGTTTTACACTATCCATCATTTTGGCATCTCTGCAAATACTGCCACTCGATTTTTCTTTTATGATAGCAGTACTCGCGCTTGTTGTGTTAAAAGCAATACCAACACACAATCTTTATCGTACTATTGACTGGTCAGTGCTATTGTTACTCGCTGCTCTTATCCCTGTTGGAGAAGCATTGCAAACGACCGGCGCAGCAGATTTGATTGCAAATGGATTTATGAAAATTGCCGGCCAATATTCCCCTGTCTTTGCCTTGCTTGCGGTTTTAGTTATCACTATGACCTTGTCTGATCTATTAAACAATGCGGCAACGGCATTAATTATGGCCCCCATTGCAATCAAGATTGCTCAGTCAGCCCATGTTAATGTGGATTCTTTCTTAATGGCAGTTGCTATTGGTGCTTCGTGTTCATTCCTAACTCCAATCGCCCATCAAAACAATACTATGGTTATGGGGCCAGGCAGATACCGATTTTCTGATTATTTTCGTTTGGGATTACCATTAGAACTTATTGTTATAGTGGTTTCTATCCCAACCATTTTATGGACGTGGCCTTTATATAAATAGAAACGAATTTGGAGAAGCCTGCACCATAACAAATAAAACAAAATGGTACAGGCTAGGGATCTTGAATAGATAGAAACTCTGTATTCCAATCACATTAAATTTTTTGCGGGTCAATATCCTTAATTTTTTCCCATTGAATATTGCCCTTTTTTATGTTCCCAGGAATATCTTTTGACCAAAATTCTTGTACCTGTTTATTAAGATTGAGATATAAAATGCCATCAACAATTTTCCACGCCAATGGATCACTCACTACTTTCCGCCCTACCGAAACTGCAAAAGCACAATAACCACCATAAGCTGGCAAATATTTTTCAGGATTAGCCTGAAAAACCTTCTTGTTTTCATCAGTAGCAAATAGGTAAGCTACTCCATTATGATAGGCAGTGTGGTTACCACTACCACGGACAGGACCATTTTTTTGATGATAAGAAACCAAATCATAACCTTGAACGCCAACCAGACTAATCGCTGCATCAGAAGCAAACACTAGAAACGGCAAGAATAATAAAGAGATTATTGATAATACCCTTCCCCTAATTTGTTTCATTTTTATCGTCCTTAATTAAATTGTAACTGTTAGTGCTTAAATCACTATTAATTCATTATAGATGCTGCAGGCGTAGTTTGCTTTAAAACAAACAGTTCTTCTACTTCTTGGCTAATTGCCTCAACAGTCCCTATTGGAAACCATAGATTATTTTTAAATTTTTTACCTTCATGTTTTGCCAGTTCTTTTAAAATGAGATGTAATTGGTGTTCATCAATTTCCATTCCCTTGTTATTAAGTTCCTTTTTTTGACTTAAAACAACCAATGCATTGACTATGTGAGTCAAAGACAAACAAATTTGTGGATCATTTTGAAATACATGATCTTGAAACACAATCTTAAGCCTGTTCAATGCTATATCATATTCATTTACAGTTACCTCCTGATAAGCAGTGACAATTTTATGCAAAATTCTTCCTAACGCTTGAGAGTTTCTATAAGCACTATGGTCTCTACCGTAGGTTAGCTCTTCAAACCGCCTCAAACAATTCAAATTGAAATCATGAACATCTTGCAAGATTTTAGCCTCATCATCAGGGCCATGTATAATAAACTGCCTGGCATAAGTTTTTCTATCCATGTCAATGAGCTCTGTCCTATCAATAACACCTGGGTAACCAAAACTCATGGGATAAGTTCTTATGTCTGGTTTATTCAATATTTTCAATAATGGTGCAAAATCATAATTAAAAACATCCAAAGCAGTGAAACATTTTAAAAACAAATACCACTTCCCTTCTTTATGAGTAAAGCAAAGCTGTAAATAGGAAATATGATCTTGTAGATTAGACGAGTCCATTATTAATGCTGAGTCACTCGACAAATTACTATTGCCATGATTTCGATAAACACTATGCTTAATCGGTAATCTAATCAGAACGGAGTTTATATCTCTCTTGAGCATCATTGGCTGAAATTCTGAATTCACACGATTGCTCGAGGAGTCTTTTAATATAGATTCGCCTGTATTGTTTATCGGAAAAAAATCAAACCGAGCTTGTCTGACATCTCTAGATAAAGAAGCGGAGGATGATTGAAGAGATGGATTGTTTATTATTTGATCACTTGGATACTTCTTAAGACCAGTACTTTTCATTAATCCTTTAAAAATTCTCATTGTGTAACATCTCCTTTAATGACTCAAATTTTGCAATCCAATATCAACTAGCGCAAGTTAGCTTAATTACTAATATTTGGTCAATAGATATTCTTTCATAACATGCTGCTATCAGCTTATAGCATCTTTACGGCCAACCAAAAAACATTCAGTAAGTTTAATAAAAATTGACTTATCAATATCCAGAATTGAGAAATGATAGGATAGTTGAACACATTCCAATCCAACCAGCTCTATCAATAATCTTTACATTTTCATATAAGAAGTTTGCTTTCCCGTTGTCATTTTCCGGCTATAAGGGTAGACTTGCGTTTGATAAATAAAGTCAAAGTCCCGGTGGCACAGATGGATAGCGCAGCCCCCTCCTAAGGGGCAGGTCGCAGGTTCGAATCCTGCCCGGGACGCCAGCTCTTACCTATGTCTCAATAAGGATAATCAGGGTCTAGGCTAATTTTTAATCATCCTGCTATTTACTCTTTCTAATTTGAATAACCGTAATTAATACTTATGGGTAATGATGTGCTTTTTTGGGGTAGAGCCCCATCATTGGGCTAACGCTTTGATACTTAGTGCGATTATTCAAAAGATATCCACTAAACCAGAACTTCTGCAACAATCAAGAGCTAACTATTTCTATGAAAATATTTTTAAATTTAACTATTTGTTAAATAGGGAAAATTTATGTTAGATTAAAAATCTTATTATTACAGGGAGTTGAGAATGAAATACTTATTATTAGGTTTGGGAGCGCTTACCACCATTTCGACAACAGTTTATTCCTCTCCTCCTTCGGCAATTATACAGCCAGTATCCTGCATTACCTCTCAATTCACTTCCACCGGCAATCAACATTGGAGATCCATCAATCTAAAATTAACCAACAGTTGTGGCCAAGCAGTTGATTTTCAGAATTCGACCGTGACGTTTCAGACAAAGGCGTCGCTTAATACGTCGTTTTGGGGTGATTTCTGGCCTTTGTCTTATCCTGATAATACATTAAACATTAGTTCCCAACCGCAACCGGGTGGAAATTACCTGGCCACATTGACCTTGCATTTCCCCACTTTCCCAGGTGCCAACAGCAAATTACCAGCTGGAAGTTCAATTACTCTTAAATACGGTGATTTTACTGACAGCTATATTGAAAATACAGTTAATGTTTATTTAGGAACACCCGTTAATATCGGAAACATCCAGCTGACTAATAATACAGTAAAACCCACCAATGTGCTTCAGAATTATGCCTTGGTTCATATCACATTAAATGGCCAAGCTGTCAGTGATGTCCAATTGCCTTGGAATAGTACACAACTAATAACCGGCCTTGCTGCAGGAACTTATGGGCTTGCTGCCGAAACGGTTACAAGCACCGACGGCAATACTTATCAGGGTACCGCAGTTCCTAGTACCGTCACTGTGAATGCTAACCAGACAAGCAATGCGACTATTAACTATGCATCAGTTCCCCAAACTGGAAAGATTAGTATCAATCTGCAAGCACTGCCTAGTGAATTAACTGGCTATACGGATAACCCCTCGGTATTGTTAACTCTTCCTCAAACTGGCACCTCCCAATTGCAAACTGTGAGCTGGGGCAATTCGACCACAGTGACCCAATTAAAAGACGGTGCGTCTTATCAGTTTTCAACATCACCTATCCATTTCAATAACTACCAGTGCAAGCCTTTGTTTACACCAACTACAGTTATTGCCAATAAAACCAATGTGCCAACCACTAATCTCACTTACCAATGCGTTCAGGTCGTCCAGGATTCAGTCACTGTAAAAGTGCAAGGGGCACCTGCTTCATTAGCAACAATTAATATTACCTTCACTCCTAATGATAACACAGCACCGATTGTGCAAACTGTCGATTTAGCGAATGGAAGTGGCTCTGCGATTATTTCTTTGATTGATGGAGTTATTTACACGGTGTCAGGCCAAGCTGTTTCAGGTTACACCTTAAATTTTTCACCCCAACCGCTGACTGCAACGGCTAATGCCATTGAAACAGTGACTTTATCAGCTAATCCAGCCAGTAATGGTCGCATCATTGGTTACCTGCCTGGCTGGAAAACACCACCGACTCCACAAGCACTGGCTGATGCGGGTTATACCCACATGATGGTTGCTTTCGGCGTATTTAGCACCAGCAAACCAGGACAGATTACACCGGCGTTTGATACTATAACCAAGCCCTACATTCAGTCCTTGCATCAGAAAGGCATTAAGGTCATCTTATCATTAGGCGGTGCATTGACCAGCTTACCGAACACCACGGTTGATTTTCATCAGGCATTGACAGCTGCCACATCACCCGATGCCTTTAAGCAAACCTTTATAAATTCCTTACGTAGTTTAATGGATGAATACGAGTTTGATGGGTTTGACATCGACATTGAGCATGGTTTGAATGGCAGCGGTACCTTTGTCAACCCACAAGGCGACATCGCGGTTTTAGCCAGTATTATCAACACGATGTACAGCCAGAATACTAATTTGCTGATTACCATGGCACCACAGACAGCTAATGTGGCAGCAACCAATGGTTTTGACGGGGTCTGGGGTAACTATGCTTCTTTGATTATGCAAACTCATGATGCCTTAGCCTGGGTCGGTATACAACTTTACAATACAGGCTGCATGTTCGGCATTGATATGGTGTGTTACGGCCCAACGCCAACCAGCAATCCTGATTTCAGTGTCGCCATGGCCACTGATCTGCTGGAAAACTGGCCAGCTCAATTACCCAATGGCAGTAATACAGGCTTCCAACCCTATATCAGCCACTTAAACCCATCCCAGGTAGTCATCGGGTATCTCGCAGCTAATGCCAGTGGCAACGGTGACGGCTCGCCTGTAATTCCAACAAGCACCATTAAACGTGCCATCCAGTGCCTGAAAACAGCAACGGTTAGTAGTAACAGTTGCGGATCGTATGTTCCTCCTCGCGCCTATGGAAATATTGGGGGGGTATTTAACTGGGAAGTTACCTTTGATCAGAGTAACAACTTCAGGTTTGCTACTGACCTGAGAAACTGTGTTATCAACGGTGTATGTAGTTGATGTAAGTATGCGCCTCGTCCGAGGCGCATTGTTCTTTTTTTAATATCATAACAGGATGAATAATGAAAAAATTAATAGGAAGTATTGGTCTTGCAATGGCCAGTTTCTCTCTGTTCGCCCATGGAGCTTTGGAAATTCCTATTTCCAGAACGTATCAATGCTACAAAGAAGGGCCAGAAACCCCAAAATCCGCCGCGTGTAAGGCGGCGGTGCAGGTAGGAGGCACACAACCCTTGTACAATTGGCATGAAGTGAACCAGGGTGCAGCCAACGATCAGCATCGTGAATTAATAGCCGATGGTCAATTGTGTTCTGGCGGCAGAGACTTTTTTAAAGGATTTAACTTAGCTCGAACAGATTGGACAACAACGATTATACATCCCGATGCTAATGGTCATTTCCAATTTATTTTCCATGCTACCGCGCCTCATAAAACCAAATATTTCAAATTTTATGCCACCAAAGACAGCTATGATTTCAATAACCCTTTAAAATGGTCTGATCTGGACGCAAGCCCATTTTGTACCATTACCAGTGTTACCTTAGCCAATGGGCGTTATCAGATGGATTGCCCAATGCCTACAAATATGACAGGTAAACGCATTTTTTACATGATCTGGCAGCGCGAAGACAGTCCTGAAGCTTTCTATGGATGCAGCGATGTATTTATTGACGGCACTGCACAAGCACCAACCTGGTATGAACTCCAGGATCTTTATGGCACGGGCGATATCGCCGCCGATACCAAAGTCACTTTGCGAGTTTTCAAGCACGAAGTGGAAGTGGAAAACAACAGCATTACGGTCAACAACAGCAACCGAATGGCTGAGCAATGGCCTTTGGCTTTAGGGACTAAGGTTAACATGTCCTCCTCACTAGTGCGTATTGGTCAACTTGATCCGGAAAGCGGCCAAGTCATTCTGGCAGCCAATCAGGCCAATAAAATCTACCTAAGCGATACTGATATTAGCAATTACCATGTGATGATTGATTTCACGGAGCCTTCCAATACCACAGATTTGATTTATCCTGATGGGATTAATAATTATAAAGCTGGTACGATTGTCCTCGGTCGCCTGGACCACAAACGCTATCAATGCAAACCCTGGCCTTTTTCTGGTTGGTGCTCGCAATCCCCAACCTACTATGAGCCCGGTGTAGGTCTTGCCTGGTCGCAAGCCTGGACTTTGTTAGGTTAAGTGTTGAAATCCCCGCTTTTGGCGGGGATTTGTTAGTGATTTGTCTTGCTAACTCACAATTATAGGTAGCTTACTATCTAAAAGAAACAGGTAAAAAAATCTATATTTAAAAAGTTGAACTCCCCGCATCTTGTGGTGCATTATCTATATTAACGGCAGCACTGATATAATTGATCCTCTCAATACATAATCTATAGCATCGACTAATGAAATAAAATTAAATCCACGTTTCCTTAATGGCAAAACGGCGAGAAAATCCAACAATTTTTTAAACCAGCCAAAAATGTTGCGGCACTCGATTGACAACAGCGGTTCCAATAATACGCTTAGATCAACCTTGCTGCCACCTTACAATAATAGCCATGTGTTTCGCAAAACTCATCCAATATGCGTTTCTTCACCTCTCGATTACCTCGGTGGTAAAGTCAACGCTCTGTTTTTAAATATAAATCCGTACGTACTTCCCCCATTTTTGCTTTCCTCCTTTCGGCAACAGGTAATTTGAGGCAATTCGGCAAATTGATTAAAATTTCATCACTTAATATTCAATTAATGTAAACATGTTAAAATAATTATCTACATCTAGCCATTGTGAGTAAAAATGAAACTGAAAAACCTGTTTAATATATTTAAAGAATCTGATGATGTTACAAAAATTGAAAACAATGGAGACTTATCAACTTTACCTCCTGAAGTATTGCAAATCATAGTAAGCTATTTGGATTCAAAATCAGTGCTTAACGTTCGAACCCTTTCAAAAGACCATCTAGAAAAAATTCATTATTTTTTAAGCGATCTCGAGGTAGCAAAAAAAACTGGGTTAGTAAACTTAGGGTTGCAGAATTTGATTGCTGTAGGTAAAAATGTCATGCATAGAAAATATGGAATTTCTGATTTCTACGGTAAACCGAAAGAACCTGGCTCGAAAGAAATTAACAAATCGTTTGAAAAAAGGGTGACATTATTTACAAACGAAACTGATGCGGATGCACATATTAAAAAACACACCCAAAATAGTGAATTTGGTTACCTTGAGAGTAAGCCGCATAAAACCGTGGTTACTGTTAAAAATCAGAACACCCTGTTTCGAATACAAAAACCAATAGGTAAAGAAACGGACCTTGTACTATCTGTTAGTGATAAAGAAGAAATAACTAAAAAACTTGAATTCAAATAAGCAACGTGCCTGAAGTTTTTTTACACACCCTTACTGTAGACATACACCGATCTGCCTCTCTCCCGCGTAAGGAATTTGAATAGCATGATGATGCTCCTTGCGGGAGAGGGTTTGGGGAGCGGGAAATGGATAAATCTATTTTGAAGCAGCGTGCTAAAAATTTATGAAAACAAAGCACCAATGCTGAGAGGCATCTTTAGTATTACCTTCGTGCAAATTTAAATTCAAGTGACAAGTCCGGATAACATACATCATTGATTTCGTATGCTTGGAAAAGCGCTTAATCGTTGAACTAAATGGTGGTCGGCATCTGGATAATCAAAAATACGATATGGAAAGTACAGTTTGGTTAAAAGAATGTGGGTTTAAAGTGTTACACTTTTGGAATAATGATATACTGCAACAAACCGCATCGCTTATCGAAATAATCATGCAAGCCTTAGGTGAGACATAGATTGGACACAAAAGGGATTATTCTACTTTAATTCAAATAATATGCTTAGAAACATCACACCGGCCGGATACGTCCTGGCCGTTTTATCATATCTTGTTGCAATCCTTCTAAAGCGCTTAATTTTTTGAAAAACGCTCAACAATGTTTCGTTCTTTATAAATATGATGATCATGTGTGGTTGGACTTAAACGATTTCGCTTGCTGGGAATAACAGTTGTTGTACCTTTTTTGTTTAAACTATGTCGAAAAGCATCAATATCGTACGCTTTGTCTGCCAAGAAAAATTCACAATTCTCATGAGCAAACACCCTTTGAGCTACCTGACTCTCATGGACTTGGCCTGGAGTTAAGAGAATATTTACCAATTGACCAAAAGAATGAACTTTTGCATGAGTCTTAAGTGCTTAACCCGCTGACGCTACTGCCTATTGCTTCTAAAGCCTCATCATAGCTGCTTCTCATGGCATCTTAATGTACTTTTATGATTGACCCATCAAGGATGTGCCATTTGTGATCGCAATCTTTTTTTCAATTCTGCCAGTATGGCAGCAATATAGCCTTTTTTAGACCAATAATTATATCGATTATAAACGCTTTTCCAATTGCCATATACCGGGATAAATCACGCCAAGTGGCTCCAGTTCGTAGCATCGAGCATATTGCTTCCATAAATAAGCGAGCATCGTTCCCATGTCGCCCTTTCGGTTTGGGTGATAGTTTTTGAAAACCATCCCAAAGCACATCATCTATGACCATTCGTGACATTCCCCTCTCAAACCCTCTCCTGCGAAGATCATCATACTATTCAAATTCCTTGCGCGGGAGAGGGGGCAGATCGATGCATGCCTAAAGTTCTGGGTATGATCTAAGATTAAGGGTGTGTAAAAAAACTTAAGGGACTTTGCCTAGTTGTCAGCCTTGAATGCTATAATTGTGCTGATTAATGAGGATTCGACATAATTGTCCAAATAATAGTCATTATATTTGTGGTAAGTTACCCCCTAAACTAACTGAACGAAAAATAGCTTTCGACCATGCTGTAGATCCTTCAAGTACTAAATCGATACATATCTCAATTTGATCATTTTTATTTCGAATAAACAAGTTATGTAGAGAAAATTAAGTTTGTTGGCTAGAGCCAATTATAGTAAGTACTTTCTCTCTATTTTTGGCCATATAAGCACTTTCAATGAATGAGAGTTAGCATGAAATTATCAGGATTATTTTCCATATTTAATGGATCATTCAGGTAGAAAGACAACGTTTGCTTTTTTGCCATCTACAATAATATCTATTTGTTTGTCGAATCCATACATCGAAGCAGCATCAATCATAAAGGCTTTTGTACATTGATCAATAGAAATTGTTTCATTTGCCACCATAACAAGTTGTTGGACACTTTCTAAAAAATGAAACGAACTCAAATTAATTGAATTAGTGTTTTTACGCTCTTTGTAGGGATGACGTTCTCTGGTTATTAAACTCTTCTGTAAAATCAGGAGTGGTGTCATATAATCCTGGCAGACTTTTTAACAGATTAATTTCTTTTCTTGTTTCTTTACTGAAATTAATCTCCTGCTGATTGCTGATTGGCTCTGCCAATGGAGAAGCAAGGAAAGCATAGGCAAATTCTCTCAATCTATCTGCAGGGTTAGTATGTACTGATTTTATTTCATGCCATTGCAAACACAGATCTATTTGATCTTGAGTAGCTGCTCCTTTGATCAACATTAGTCTATCAATAGTTTTTTCTACGTGCTGAGACCAAGTTCTGTCTGGCTGTTTAAAATTTTGCAATCTTGATTTAAAATCAATGGTTTTTTTTATTGATTGCTCTTGTTGCTCACCACTGTTTGCTAATACTCTTGCTGTTTTTTCATCAAATGGCTGTGGTTTATAATCTGCATCAATCATACTTTTCAGTTGCATGTCACAAAATGCTTTACCTACCTTGATAACTCCCTCTTTTTCTTCCTTCTCAATATGCATTTGAGCAGTCGTTATGGAAATGGGAGGTGCCACCATAACAAAGAGATTTCCATTATCTATGTATTTCAGTATTTCTCTTTTCTGTTCTTTTACAGCACCCTCAACATCAAGTTTACATAATATTTTTTTAACAAAATCTCCTAAATACCCCATAATCCTTTCCATGAAGGATGGATTTTTAAATTCCTTTTCTGTAATGTCCAATTGATTCTCACAAGAAACTCCAATTGTAGTTATAACACCTGGAGTATAAGCTTCTTCCTTATTAAAGAAGATATTGACTGGTAAATTATTGGCAGCACCTCCATCAATGTATTTTCTTCCTTGGTAGATTACCGGATCAAACACTCCAGGTAATGATGCAGAGATACGAACTGCTATGGAAACAGGCATATCAGCGTCTTTCTCATGAGAAAAAATCCGTAACTTGCCATTTTCATCTGTTCCGGTAATGTACAATTCCTTGAATTGCTGAGGATCATATTGATGTAGCGTGTGTAAATGACCAAAAGTTAAATCAAAATTCGGATCATGCAATCCGTTTATGATTTTTTGGGTGTCTTCCACAATCTGTTTTCTGTTTGCAAGATTGCTATATTCAGCGCTCTCTTTATCCTCAATTGCATTCAGTTTCTCATCAAGACTTTTCAATTCATTATCCAGAGATTCAGGAAAATGCGTGAAAATAGCCATCCTCATCACATGTTCCATCGCTTCAACTAACTTGGTTCCTTTAGAAGCAATGAGACCAGTTAACTTGGAGGGTTTCGTGACCAGTTTTGCTTCTGCAAGACTGGATTCAGTATTTCGCTGTTCACTCGTTTGCTCATGACTTATTGAAGAATAATCCGCAGAAGAGTCAGCTTGTGGACTTTTATCGCTTTTAGGAAGCAATTTTTTAGTCAATCGGTTATCAACAAAATCCGCTAAACTATTCGCACTACAAAAATATTCCATTAACTCGGCTGAACCACCGCAAGCGACTATCGCTGCGGTCATTGCACCCGCAGAGCTTCCTGCAACATTTTCAATGTTTTCCAATACTCCTTGTTCAGACAAGGATTGCAGCGCTCCAACATAAGCCACCCCTTTGGAGCCACCTCCACGAAATACGAGATTTTTTGCAGTACTCAATTTTCCTAGGTTTACAGACGTCTCATTTGATGTACCATTTTGACTATTTGACGTTTTCATAATTTCACCTGCTCATTGGGTTTAAATACATCATAACAAGTGAATATGAACAGGATGTGACATGCTTATGAGTTCTTTCTATAAGTTATAACTTATAGTTATATTGGTTGATTTACAGCAATGGTTAAGTCTGCATAAGATTATTCAACACTACTGGGCATAATGAGAAACTCTATTTTTGATATACTTTTACAAAAAATTAAATAAGGATAATCCTTGAATTCTTGTAAAACTTAACTGGGCTGCCTGCAGATTGACTAGTTGTAAATTCAATTCTGTTGCAACAGCGACAGGATCAATTTCTCTAAGTTTTTTTAATGTCGCGGTACTGATGTCCAGATAATCATTATTCGCTTTTTCAGCAGTTTCCAATTGATTGAGCCTTGCCCCCAAATCAGATTGTACGCTCAAAATATGAACCAAAGCACTGTCAATCTGAGCTAATAATTGATTATTTTCAGTTTGAGTAGCTGCTTTTTCTACAGCGGAGGTATAGGGTTTATTCAAGTTATTTATCATACGTTGCACAGTAGAGAAAATAGATTCATTTTTTGCGGGACTAATTGAAAATGAATCCCCTGCTTTGGGCAAGCCAGATACCACCATTTCCATACCATTAAAACCAATGGCACTACCCTCCTGATATAATGGGGCATCATCCGGTAAACCGCTTGGTGGTATCACATTACCACTGAGAGTGCCACTCACCATAACAACCAAGTTACCCTGAGAATTTAAAGCAAAAGTCATTGTGTAATTATCAGGTACAAAAGCTGCTTCATTAGTCACGGAACCAGAACTGACTGAAGCTGTTCCTGTATTAGGAGTTACTGTTTCTCTTATAGTAAAACTCCCATTTCCATTTGGGATACGCATAAACACATTATCGCCTGTGTCATTAACGGCCACGAGTAAACTCGTTGTAACCGCTTGAAAACGTTGTGTATTATCCCCGTTATAAACATAATCCCCTGATAAATTCAATGAAACTGGCTGTGTTAATGACTTGCTACCACTGAACATATAACTTCCATTATTGTCCTTGGTGTTGGCATAATCAAGTAATTGATTTAATAAAGCCTGGGCTTCAACAGCGAGGGTTTTTCTATCCTCTTCAGAAAGACTGGGATTACCAGCCTGAATTTGTATTTCACGTAAGCGATGAAGTGAATTAACTGCATTGGATAATATCCCTTCCTCTAAACTTAACGCACTCTCGGCTGCTTGACGATTATTTTGGAACAGCTCTATGTTGTTAATTCGCTGTTTAATCAGCTCAATTTGTGCTGATGCCACTGGATCATCAGATGGAGTCCGTACTCTTATACCGCTAGCTTGTTGATCTTGAAGCCTTGCCAATCTCTCTTGTTGGGTCAACAAATTGTCCAAACCTCGCTGATATATCTGATTGGTTGAAATACGCATTCATCACCTCATGATATCGAACAACAAGTTCATAATTTGATTGGATATTTCCATCAATTTTCCCGCTGCCTGGTAGGCCTGTTGAAAGATAAGCAAATTGGCTCCCTCCTCATCCAGATTGACTCCGCTTTTGCTATCCTGAAAATCCAATGCCTGCTTATGAAGTATATCGGCAGATTCAAAACTAGTTTTAGCTTGATTAGTTCTACCTCCTACTTCAGCAAGCAAATTACCATATCTGTCAAATAAGGTTTCGCTGCCATTTGAAAAAATCTTGTTTTGTTGTATGTTGCTAAGGATTAAACCATTGCGATTATCACCGAATCCACCCGAATTGTAATCAGTTGTAAATTGGTCTCCGGATTTAGGAATTCCTGATAAAACAACGGAATAAGAAGGAGTTATTCCATCGGGAATTTGAATGATATTGTTCGTATTTGGTACAAAAGCAAACGGACCGGTTGTTGTACTGTCCGTTACATTAACCAGGTTGTATTGAGTATCCGAAATAAAATCAATTCTGAATTGTTTGTTAACAACAGCCGTATTCAATACGGAACCTAAAATAATTTGACCTTGTCCGGTATTATTTAATGAAGCCGTTGTTTTCACCGGAGAAGCCAGTGCAATTTCATAGGCATCTTTAATTTGTATAGCAAAATCTCTGGCGGCTCCCCTGGTAGGGGTCAGAGTATAACGGTCATTATTTGCCAATTGCGATAAATCATTTACTGTAATTGTCATTCCATCTATAACTACTTGCCCTGCTGGTGGAGTTGGTGGCGAGCTTGACCAGGTTAAAGTTGTAGAAGTACCGTCTGATTTCCGTATCAATCGTAATTCATTAGCTCCAGTATCGCTAATTATTAGATCGTAATCGCTTAATTTCACTTGGGATATATCTGAGATATTGACAGATAAGACAGCAGTTCCACTATTATCAGCTGAAGCGGTAGATCGTTTGAGCATTTGCCCGGGGGAATTAAAGTCAGTGAAAAAATCCTTACCAATTTGGCTATTCATATCCATACCCAGCTTATGTTGGGCATTAAATGTCTGAGCCAAACCAATAGCCATTTGACCTATTAATTGACTGGCCTGTCCCAGAACATTTTTCTCATAATCTATGAGGCCGCCTAACATACCGGTGGTCAGCCTGTCTGTGATATCGACTTGATTATTTCCCCCGTTACTTAAAAAAATCTTTATTCCAAAAATAGAATCATTACCTGAACCCACTAGCAAATCGCGTTGCTGGGTTCCAGCTACTAACATATCTCCACTGGCAATCCCAACACTAATCGTGCCATCACCCTGATCAAAAATACTCAGATCGGTATAACCTGATAATTGTTTAAGTAACTCGTCTCTATGATCAAGTAATTCAGGTATATTGTTATTCCCTAATAATTTTCCATTAACCTCCGCCAACTCTTTTGTTATTCGATTAATTATTTTTACTGACTCTGTTACTTGCAATGTTGAATTACGCTCATACTCTTCGAGTTTTATTTGTAGTGAATTAAATTGCTGAGCCAATAACTGACTCTGTTTCAATACAACACCTCTTGTCGCTATACTATCAGGTGTATTATTCAATTGTCCTATTGAATCAAAAAAAGTTTGCAAGGGAAC
Source organism: Legionella pneumophila subsp. fraseri (assembly GCF_000586315.1). GTDB lineage: Bacteria > Pseudomonadota > Gammaproteobacteria > Legionellales > Legionellaceae > Legionella > Legionella pneumophila_B. The sequence goes on from NZ_JFIM01000001.1 coordinate 525,457, forward strand.
CGAAATACTTGATCCATCTTGTGAAAGCAGTTTATCGATCTGAATTGCCTGATTATAAAACGCATCATACTGAGTTCTATAACTCAAGGTACTTCGAACCTGAGCATTAGCGAATTGATCAACATTTCGATAAATCGATGAAACAGATACTCCTGCTCCTATGTATGACCCAGCATAGCGATTCGAGGGTATAGGAGTAAATTGGATAGATTGTCTGCTATACCCTCTCGTTTTAAAATTAGCAATATTATTGCCAGTAACGTCCAAGGCACGCTGAAAAGCATTCAATCCTGAATAGGCAATATTAAGTATAGACATGTTTTGCTCACTCCCTGAACTAATTTATTCTTTGGCTCGTGCATAACTATCAAGTTTGTTCGGATAACTCACATCGTTGTATTGCCTGATTCAATTCATCACCATGATAGATAGATAAAATCTTATTGCTATAATTTGGGTCAGTAGCATACCCTGCTTTATTTAGCTCACTGACATAAAGCTCAGGATTTGCTGCATTGGCTAAGGCCATCTGGTAACGCTCACTTCCTCTAATTAACGAAACATAATCATGAAAACCATGCTCTATGGACGGATATTTTCTAAAGGATGCATTTATCTTAATGGGTGTATCGGCAATGTATTCTGTTGTTTTAACTTGAATTGAGTCTGCCTTGCTATTCGACCCGGTCTTTATATTAAATAAATTATTGCTGCTCGAGCCATCCGCATCTCTTGTAACAAATTTACCCCAGCCCGTTTCTAATGCGGCCTGGGCTACTAACAGTTTGGGATCCAATCCAATTAAAGACGCGGCTTGTTTTGCTGTGGGCCATATTGATTTTACGAAATCATCAACGGATAGCGATTTTTCTGAATTAATACCTTTGGTATTGTTAACCTCATTAGAGGAATTAACCGGATTATTTGCTTTATCCCCAACTGAATTTTCCAGTTGTTTAGCCAGTAGAGCTGCCAATCCTATCCCTTTAGACTCGGCAATAGTACTAGCATATTGTGCATCCAGCATCTCTTGAAAAGTCGCTTCATTTTTACCACTAAAAGGACTGGATTCATCAAGGAAATGCTGTCCCATCCTCATGCTTTTTAACATGGATTGCAAGAATATCCCTTCAAACTGTTTAGCTACTTCAGGCAACGCCTCTTTTGCATTGTTTTTTGCCTGAGTTTTTAATTCATTTAACCCTTGAAAATCACTCGTAGCAATACTTTGTATGCTCATACCTATCACCTTTATATGACTATTAATGTAGCACTCAACGCGCCTGCCTGTTGTAACGCTTCCAGTATGGAGATCACATCAGCAGGTGTTGCACCAACAGCATTGATTCCTCTTACTATATCTTTCAAAGTGGTACCCTTGGGCAGGATAAAGGCTCGGTTATTTTTTTGCTGAATATTGACTTGCGATTGTTGCGTAGCCACAGTGCGCCCTGAAGCAAAGGCATTAGGTTGACTGATAACTGGAGTCTCTGTAATGCTAACGACCAAATTACCATGGGAAACGGCAGCAGATTTAACAATCACATTGCTTGAAATAACCACTGTTCCAGTCCTGGCATTGATAATAATTTTTGCCATGGCTTCACCTGGTTTAAATTCAATATTCTCAAGTACTGAAACATAATCTACACGTTGGGATAATTTTTTAGGAGCTGTTACTACAACAGATCCAGCATCGATAGCTTTTGCTGTGCCTGGTCCCATTAACTCATTGATAGCATCGCTCATTCGTTTTGCAGTAGTGAAATCCGGGGTATGCAGGTTGTAAGTCAGTGAGTTTGAGTAATAAAATGGATTAGGAATATCCGCTTCAATCGTAGCGCCATTGGGAATCCTGCCCCCGCTGGGTACGTTAACAGTGACGCTTGAACCATCGCTCCCGGAAGCACTGATGCCAGATACTACAACGTTTCCTTGCGACATGGCATAGACACGACCATCCGCACCTTTCAAAGGGGTAAGTAATAAAGTTCCACCTAACAAACTTTTAGAATCACCTATGGATGAAATGTTGACATCCATTGTCTGTCCTTTTTTCATAAAACTGGACAAATTGGCAGTGACCATCACTGCTGCAATATTTTTGGAATTGAGTCTAACTCCCGGAGGAACGTTAATTCCTAATTGAGTCAGCATGTTAGCAAAGCTGTCTTCAGTAAATTTAGTGCCGGTTTTATCCCCAGTACCACTTAAGCCAACTACTAACCCATAACCAACCAATTGGTTAACACGAACACCAGCTAAAGTAGCAATATCTTTGATTCGTTCAGCAAAAACTTGAGTTGCAATTAAATGAAATGCCAATAACCACCCAATAACCAGCACTCGCCGCATCTTAATTCCTTGTCAGTTGTAATCTCGATAATTATCAATTACGTCGGGAATAAAGGCCCCCATAAGATTCTTGATAACCATCCTTGAGCGTTCGTATTATTAATTTGGCCAGTTCCACCATAAGAAATTCTTGCATTGGCAATTCTATCAGAGGTAATGGTATTATCTGCTTTTATATCCTGGGGACGAACTATCCCTGAAAGACGAACGAATTCATTGCCCTGATTAATTCTGACCCACTTCTCGCCTTGAACAACCATATTGCCATTCGCCAACACTTTAGCTACCGTTACTGAAATACTGCCGGCTAATTTATTGTTTTGTATTGATCTGCCTTCCCCGTTAAACTGTCTTTGATTATCCAAATCAAAATCCATGCTGTAACCACTTCCCAAAGAAATTGGCCTACCTAAAAAGAGTTTATTTGTGATTTTTTCCGTATCATTTTTTCTCTGAGTGGTAGTCGCATTTTTCTGGGCATCCGTTTTTTCTATCAAATATACTGTTAATATATCACCTGGATGCCTTGCCCTCGGCGTTTCAAATAAAGGGAGAGCCGTTTCACTACTATAAATAGCACCACTTACCTTTCTTAACTCCTTGGGATCCGGTGTTACAGGATAGGTTGGAGCATAATCAGGATTATCGCCTGGTGCAGGTGGATGTAAGGCTTCACACCCAAACAACAAGACTGTAGCCAAGCAAGTGGTAGCTATATTAAATCGATTCATAACCTATCTCACTTACAGAGTTTGGGTTAAATATTGCAACATACTGTCAACGGTCTGAATGCTTTTTGCTGTTATTTCATAGCTTCTTTGAGCCTGAATCATATTAACCAATTCTTCAACCACATTCACATTAGAAGCTTCTAATGAACCTTGCAATAAAGTACCCAATCCAGAATTACCAGGATTATCTGTAATTGGTGTACCACTTGCTACGGTTTCCGTATACAAATTCTGTCCAATCGGTTGCAATCCAGCAGGGTTTATAAAATCGGTTAATTGGATATTTCCTATAACAGATGGCGCATTATTTCCCGCGACTAAAGCACTAACTGTGCCGTCTGTTCCAATAGTAATTTTTGTCGTTTGTGGTGGTATCGTAATGTTGGGCTGAAGAGGATACCCATTACTATTAACGATCTGGCCGGTACTATCAGTTTTAAAACTTCCATCACGTGTATAGGCTTGTGTGCCATCTGGCATTAACACAGTAAAAAAACCACGGCCTTCGATTGCGACATCCAAAGCATTTTGCGTATTCTGAAGACTGCCTTGGCTAAAGATTTTTTCTGTAGCAACCAGATGCACTCCTGTTCCCATGTTTATACCGGTGGGAATTTGCGAATTTTGTGAAGATTGAGCGCCAGCCTGACGAAGATTTTGATAAATTAAATCCTCGAATAAAGCTCTCCCCTTTTTAAAAGCAGTTGTGTTGACGTTAGCAAGATTATTGGCAATAGTAGCAATATTCTTATCCTGGGCTTCCAAACCTGATTTACTGACCCATAATGCTGGTTCCATAACGGCCTCCTGCTATTATTCTTCTAATTATTATTTCGGCCCTAATTATCATTTCAGATTTGCAAATGCATAAAAAACATCTTCCGCTTTACAATCATCTATGACTCCTAACAACTGAAAAGCGGCTTACAGTGACTGAAACAATAACTAAATTAATTACGTTTATTCTTGCAATAGTTGTGCCAATTTTTGTCCATTATCATCAACTGTTGATAATAGTTTCATATGGGCATCAAATTCCCGACCAGCACTGATCATAGCTACCATTTGATCAATTGCTTTGACGTTACTTCCCTCCAAGGCACCACTTTGCAATTTAATGTTACTATTAGCAATAGCAGCACCTGATTTCAGCTGGATCAAACCCTCATCATTTTTATAGATATTATTTCTATCCAGAGTAACCAATTTAATCCTGTCTAATATCGCCAGGGATTTGGCATCACCTTCTAAAGGCACAATCGATATGGTTCCATCCGAACCTATCTCTATGGATTGAGCAGGCGGGATAGAAATTGGTCCTCCATCGCCTAACACCACCTTACCCGAGGCAGTAATTAACTGCCCATTAGGATTCAAACGCAAACTGCCTCCTCTGGTATAAGCTTCACGACCTTGGCTATCCTGAACAGCCATCCACCCATCTCCATCAATAGCTACATCCAAATCTCTGCCTGTCGTAATAATCTCTCCAGGAGAAGTGTCGACTCCATTAGCATTTTGAGTGATAAATGAATGCACACTGAATTGGTTATTTCCATTCGCATTATTCATGTACATGGTTTGTGCTTGATATAAATCGGCCTTAAATCCAGGGGTATTAATATTCGCCAAATTATTGGCAATTATTTCCTGCCTTTTAAAATCTGAACGCCCACCAGAAATGGCATTATACAGGATCGGTTCCATGACTTACCTCCTAGCGAATATTGATGATCGTTTGAGTAATCGCATCGCCAGTACGAATGGTTTGCGCATTCGCCTGAAAATTGCGCTGGGCGCTAATTAACTTGACCAATTCACCAGTCAAATCCACATTGGATTCTTCAAGTCTTCCTGAATTAATTAATCCCAAACCACCACTCCCAGGAGCACTAACCAATGGCTGTCCTGAAGAAGTAGTTTCAGCCCAGCTGGTATTGCCTATATTTTGTAAACTTTCCGGATCTGCAAAATTGGCCAGCTGAATCTGGCCCATTGCCAAAGATTGACCATTAGTATAACGGCCATAGATCATTCCTGAGTCATCAATATCCAGTCCAGCAAGACTTCCTGTTGTATAGCCATTATTATAAGTCGATTGAACCGCAAAGGGGCTGCCAAATTGGGTACTATCCGATAAATCAATATTTAGATTTAAAGGACTGGAACCATTGTTTAAGTTGAATGACAAAGGAATTAAATTATTGGGTAACGCGGCATTTGAGGTATCGAATACTCCCGCAAACGAGCCATCAGAGTTAAAATTAGCTCGGAATAAATTATTTGTATTTTGAGCCCCCACATTAGGAGGAACGTTTTGATTGTCTATCTGGAATGCTACATACCATTGATTTTCTGTTCCAGCAGGTGATGCGGCATTAGGTGTACCAGCTAAAGCTGTAGAATCAGCATGAATAAAATACATACTCAATACATGTGAATTTCCTAAACTGTCATAGATAGTTGACGAGGTGACATTGTTATAAGTATCGGTTGCCGGACTACCTCCTCCGACCCAATCCACATTCGGCGCTTTGCTTTGAGAGTTCATATTAACACCTACAGAGACATTTGAACTGGCTCTGGGAGTAATATTCGCGGTGTTTATTCTTAAATCACCCGATGCCCCTGTAATGGCGCCGTTAGAATCAGTTAGTAAACCAGTCAAACGTTGATTATTTGCATTGACGATATAGTTTTCATTATTCAACTTAAATTGCCCGGCTCGAGTATAAATCCTGGCTCCTTGATCACTTAATATAAAAAAACCTGAACCATTCACAGCCAGATCAAGAGTATTGTTTGAGGTACTCAATGTTCCTGTAGCAAATGATTGGTGTACACGCGACAGTTTAACACCTCCACCTACTGCGTTGCCGCCAGAGCCATAAGCGCTGGATGAATAAATGTCTGCAAACTCAGCTCTTGAGCCTTTAAATCCTATTGTGGCAGAGTTCGCTATGTTATTACCTATTACTTCCAAATCTTTGGTTGATGCCTGGATTCCACTTAATGCTGTATTAAAAACCATAATAGCCTCCTGCTTTATAATTTTTTAGCATTTGCTCTTGACTGCTTTATAAGCAATGCACTTATGACTTAAGTCATCGCTACAATAAGACCACGCTGACTGAAATCTTGATTTATACTGATATTTGCCTTACCTCATTTAAATAGACTGATCCTACGCCTGCTAAATTAAGCTTCAGATCCTCACCATATTGACCAAGGCTGACACTATCGACATTAGCTGACGTCATAGTTTTCAATGCCACTTCTTGCCCGCCATAAGTACCGCTGACCTTTATTGTATATTTCCCTGCAGCCACGCGTTGGTTACTTTGGTCAGTACCATCCCAACTAAATTGGAAAAACCCCGGTTCTGGTTGCCCCAAAGGAATCGTTTTTATCAACTCGCCAGATTCCGTGTAGATTGCAGCACGAAGATTGGATACACCAGGTGCCATATCAATGGCAGCCTTTAAATCTCCTTCTGGACCCAGGCTCAGCGTATTGCTGTTTACTAACACCTTACGGCCAACCAAAGCGGATGCTTGAAGCGCTTGATTAGATTGTAGAGAAGAAGCCAGCTGTTGTAGTGATTCTTGCATTTTTGTGATTCCATCATTGGTGCTAAATTGAGCCAGTTGAGATAGAAATTCCCCGTTTGCCTGTGGTTGTAGAGGATCTTGATTTTGAACTTGAGCCACCATCAAACGCAAAAAATCCTGTTGCCCCAAATTTTGTTTTTTTCCTGAATCAATTTGATTCAAACCTAAACCACCTGCTGAATTGGAACCATTTACTGAATTGGTAGTCATTCCCTTCCCCTTATTCGCCTAATTGCAGCGTCCTTTGCATAAGTTGTTTGGTTGTATTGAGTAATTCAATATTCATTTGATAAGAACGAGAAGCGGAAATAATATTTGCCATTTCCTCAACATAATTGATATTTGATGTATAGACAAACCCGTCCTTATCGGCTATAGGATTATTTGGATCGTATCTTCTGTGCGGTTCTGCTTCACTCTCATAAATCCCATCCAGTTTCACGCCAGCCTTAATTTGCTCCCCCATCCATTGATTTTCACCCTCCTGAACTGACTTGAAAACAGGATATTTGGCTTGATAGACTTCCTCTGGACTGCTTGCTTCAACATTCGCATTGCCCATATTGCCAGCACTAGCAGTCAAACGCACTGTTTCTGCGGTCATTGCAGAAGCTGCAATGTCAAAAATTGCATTTAATGACATGATTATTCCCCTTTCAATGCAGTCAGCATGGACTTGATTTTGCCATTTAAGAAACTCAAGCTGGCCTGATAGTTCAATGCATTTCGAGCAAACTCGGTAGTTTCCATATCTTTATCAACAGTATTACCATCCAAAGAGTCATGATGTGTCATTCGGTATTTCAAATGAGTCATAAAATCGGCATTGGTATTAATATGATGGTCCGAAGTTACCCTTAACTGCTGGCTGTTACCGGCCATAGTCGCAGTCAGTACTTCATTAAAATCAACATCCCTGGCTTTAAAATTCGGTGTATTAACATTGGCTATGTTATTAGCAAGAACGGATGCCCTCTGATCTCTTGCAATCAAAGCCTTGGCATGAATCCCAAAATAAGAATCAAGATTAATGGCCATATTTACTCCTGTCTTATTGTTATTTAAGTCCTAATCATCATTTGACATTATGCCAATTTTCCAAAGCCATGTATGGCTTCATACTTGTTTCCAAACTTCGCAGAAACATAAAAAATGATAAAAAACCCTATTTAAACAAAGCAAACATTGTGCCAATATCTAAAAAATGAGAAAATGAGGGCTCCAAGTGGTAATTACCTATGTGGAGTCTCATCATGTCGATCTCGAAGACACTTCCTTCTCATGCGATTGAACAAATTAAATCTTATCTGCTTCAACTCCAAAATACAATTTGTGTCTCACTGGAGTCACTGGATGGCAAAACCAGATTTCATGAGGATTCATGGCAGCGAGTTGCTGGAGGTGGAGGAAAAACCAGAGTCATGGCTAATGGGAATGTATTTGAAAAAGCTGGAGTCAATTTTTCACATGTGTCAGGTGAGCAATTACCTGCATCAGCCAGCGCACAAAGACCGGAATTGGCAGGAAGGCATTTCAGCGCATTAGGGGTATCTCTGGTCATTCATCCAGAGAACCCCTATGTGCCAACAACACATGCCAATGTTCGATTTTTTGTTGCTGAAAAAGAGAATTCCGAACCAGTATGGTGGTTTGGTGGAGGATTTGATTTAACACCTTATTACGGGTTTGTTGAAGACTGTGAGCATTGGCATCAAACGGCATTAAATGCCTGTTTACCCTTTGGAGAAACTATTTACCCAAAATTCAAGCGTTGGTGTGATGATTATTTTTTTATTAAACATAGGAATGAAGCACGTGGTATTGGCGGCTTATTTTTTGATGATTATAATGAAATCAGCTTTGATCACAGCTTTGATCTCATGCGTAGCATAGGTGATCATTTTATTCTTGCCTATGAACCCATAGTGACTCGTCGTAAAGATATCCCTTTTGGTAATAGAGAAAAAGCGTTTCAGAATTACCGAAGAGGCCGTTATGCAGAGTTCAATTTAGTCTATGATCGCGGCACTTTATTTGGCCTGCAATCCGGCGGAAGGACAGAGTCTATATTGATGTCTCTACCTCCCATTGTCCATTGGGAATACAATTGGCATCCTGAGAAAGGCAGTGATGAAGAAAAATTATATACGGATTTTTTACCTGCAAAAAATTGGTTGAAACAGGAATAAAACGCCAAACTTAGGAATATAGGGTATGCTTATCCCCTCTGTTTGGCAGGATAAGCGCAATGAAAAGTTTACAGCATAGCAATAATATGTAAGAGATCTATTATTAAGCCATCTCCTCTGAGCTTCTTCTCAAGGTTCTTAACCCAAGAAACAAGAACAAAGCGGCAACCAAATTTAAAAGACAAAGTACCAAAAAAACCTGGGGGATTGAAAAATTAAAAAACAACAACAGCATTACTAACAAAGTTCCCATCACCATAAACAAGGCATTGTAAATATTGTTCGCCGCAATCGTTCTAGCCCTGTTCTCAACCGCACTTATAATTTGTAAATAAGTATACAAGGGAACTACAAATAATCCCGCACAAAATGCTAACATAAATAAATCAAAAGCAATTCGCCAATGAGTAAAAGAAGTAAAAAAATTAAGTAAGTTGAATAATGGGGTCTTTAAATCATGATCCGCAGGAGATGACCAATACAAATCAAAAGCAAAAAGAGTAAAAGCGAGCATGGCCATTGGGACTGCAGAAAGATTAACTTGTCCCTTCAATAACCAATTTATTGTAATCGACCCCAGAGCAATACCTATTGAAAATAAGGCAAGAAATAGAGCAAAAACATGAGCACTGGCTCCCAAAACGTAATGGGTATAATCAGGCAATTTGGTTAGCATGACAGCGCCAATCAACCAAAACCAGGAAATCGTTAATATGGATAGAAAAATTCCATATTCTTTTTTCGCTTCCTTTAGCATCTTCACTGTAGAGCGCCATAAATTAAAATCCACTTTTAACTCAGGAAGTGCTGATGGGGCTGGAGGTATAAATAAACTGGAAACCAAGCCAGAAAAAGCGGCACTTAAGGTCATAATAATCGCGATATAAGGAGTAGCCCCCTTCCCTCCAACAGTTAAAGTACCCAATGTAGTGCCTAATAAAATAGCCATAAAAGTACTGGCCTCTATCAACCCCGTAGCAGCCAATAAATTTTTCCTGGGTAAGTGGTCTGGTAAAATTGCATATTTGATAGGTCCAAAGAAGGCAGAATGTGCCCCCATACCGGTCAAAGTACACATCATCAAGAAAATACTTCCACTGTATAACCCAATACCTCCAATAATCATTAATAATACTTCGAGCACCTTAACCAGACGGGTCAACAGAGCCTTGTCATATTTATCTGCCAATTGTCCAGAGGTAGCGGAAAAGATAAAGAAGGGCATTATGAATAAAGCGCCTGCAATAGCCTGATAATATTCCGACTGCTCTTGTGTATGGCTTAAATGATAGCTAATCATAGTCAACATCGCCAACTTATAAGCATTATCGTTAAAAGCACCAAAAAATTGGGTCAGGAAAAGGGGAAAAAATTTTCTTTGTTTGAGAAGACCTATAAAACCTGCTGCCATTAAAGTTCCATTTGTGCTTTAAAAATAATGTAAACAAGGATATTGCTGTATTGATTGAAAGTAAATGACAATAACGTGAGAAAATTCAGAAAATATTATCCATACAACAATCAATTGTAATCACTCAATGTAAATAGAAACTGACTTGTGAAGAGATTGCTCAGCCCCTTAATTCCAGTGCCTTATAGGTAAATACCCCCAAGGGTCTTGTTATCTAATTCGGAAAAATTCATTCAATTAATCTATATTTATAGATATGGATACTTTTTGTGTATATACAAATCAATGCATCTTTAGGAACAATCATGACCAAGAACTCCGCAAATGATTACTCAGCTCTATTAGACATAATCAGATCTCATACACCAGTTAGATATAATGAACTGAATATACCGCTTACTATTACGCAAAAACATGCGGAAGCTGTATTACACGTAGTCCATGACATTGGCGGCCAACCAGACGGTCCTCTCGATAAATCAACACATAAGCCTACTCTATGGGAAAAGAATACTCATTGCACAGCGGAATGCTTGGCTTGGCGCGGTCATTGGGTTGCAGAAGAGCGGCGAAGACGAGAAAACGATTTGGGTGAAACCATTTATTTTGGCACACCTTACTATGCAAGATGGTTACTCGCAATGGCTAAAATGTTGCTTGATAAAGGATACATCACTCCTGATGAATTAATGAACAAAATGGCGGAAGTTAGAAAGCGAGAGGAGATCTAGATGGATAAATACAAAATAGGCGATCGTGTAACGGTCAATAATTTGCCTTCTTTATTTCATACTAGAACCCAAGGTTACACACGAGGACATACAGGAGAGATTGTTCTTTTACGACCAGAATGGGTTATTCCGGAAGATGAAGCATGGGGGCGATATGAAGGACGTCGTGAGCGATTCTACCTGGTTCGTTTTAAGTTAAACGAATTATGGGAGGATTATGGCGGCAGCCCAATTGATACTTTAGAGACAGAATTCTCAGAGCGCTGGCTTGAACCAGCAAAAGAGAATGAGAAAAAGGAGAAAAAGTAATGAAGGAGGATCATTTACACGAACCTATAGAAGAACATGATGAAGCGATAGAATTTACTATTCTTGAAACTGCTATTCGTGAACTCGCAATTGAAAAAGGTTTATTTTCACGGGAAGATCACCGTCGCTTTACTGAATGGTATGATAACCTTGGATATTATTCCGGTTCACGAGTTGTCGCTCGTGCCTGGGTAGATCCTGAATTCAAGAAGCGTTTGCTCGCTGATGGGGTAGCAGCTTGTAAAGAACTTGGAATCGATTGGCTAAAACCAACAGGCGAAGGTACTCCCAGCGATTATACGCATTTGATTGTTTGTGAAAATACACCCAAACTACACAATACTATGGTATGTACTTTATGCTCATGCTACCCAAGACCTTTATTAGGCATAGCTCCAGCCTGGTATGAAAGGCCTAATTACAGACGTCGTTTAGTAAGGTGGCCACGCCAAGTATTAGCTGAATTTGGAACTATTATCCCTCCTGATGTGGAAGTGCGAGTTCACGACTCCAATCAACGCACACGGTTTATGATTTTACCTATGCGCCCTGAAGGGACAGAAGATTGGAGTGAAGAAAAACTTGCAACCATTGTAACCAGAGATACAATGATAGGAGTTGCCATTCCAAGAATTGACTGGACAGTTGATTCAATACCAGGCACTTAAAGGGAGAAAGCTCATGTTTAAAATGTGCTTGCGTACAATTTTTGTTGCAGTAACAACTGTTCTAATGCCGTCTATTGTATTTGCGCATCATGCTGAATTTATGAGAAATGATCCCTTTTTGCAAGGTTTGAGCATGCCTATACATGGGATAGATCACATGCTGTTCTCCTTGGCAGTAGGACTCATCGCCGCACAAATAGGAGGTCGCGCCTTATGGAGCGTTCCTTTGGTTTTTGCTGTAGCTATGGTGTTAGGTGGTATATTAAACGTTTCTGGCATCGCAATCCCACTACTACAATATGGTATTTTAGCTTCTCTTATAATTTGCGCAGCCTTATTATCATGGCGTCCTGGCGTATCTTTATTGTTGACAGTAGGACTTATTGGCCTTTTCACTATTTTCCAGGGAAATGCGATGGTGACCGAACATAATTTATCTAATATACCATTTTTTATAGTAGGCTGCTTAATTTCTTCATTAGTTTTACTAAGCATTGGAGTAGGTCTGGGACTCCTTATTTCACATTTAAATAAATCTATATTTCGTTATTTAGGTGTCATGATGCTGCTTGCTGCCGTTGTGATTGGAGTATTCCCTGAGTTTGATACTTCTATCATTGAATTGTTAAATGCTTAACATTAAAAATAGCTGAGCATTTAATTAAATGTTATTCCTGCAACCGCAACAGGATTATATTTAATTTTATTCTGCTCACCATTGGGGGTTTGAGAAATGGGAATAGACACACCCACCTGAAAAAATAATTTTTTAGTCGAAAACCATAAAGATGGAATAATATTTACAAGGTTCCCCCCAGAGTTTAAGTCAACTTCTCCTATGAATTTATCTTTTTCAGTATAGACTCTATGCATTTCAACTAAACCAAAAAAAATATATTTTCCAGTTTCACTTTTAATATTTCGCCCCAAACCGACTTGATACAAATATTGATTTCCTAATTTCATACCATCATGCTTTGTTATGACATTTAATCCAGAAGAAACAAGACCAAACCAATCGACAAACATTCGATTATAAGTACCTCCTAAAAAATAGCTGACCGAACCAAAGCCGGTCGATGGCTCTTTCTTAGCTGAACCGGTTGGAGCTGTCAAACCTCCCACAAAAGTCATTTGATCAACGTACTTGAAATTCGAATTTTCATAAAAAGCATATTCTCCCTGAAAGTAGGTATCCCCCAAGCCATTTGAACGCGATGTTTCATTAACATAGTTTGCTGCAACTGGCTCTGTAACCAAAAAAGAGGCTTGATTAGATATACCATACACGACGGAAGGCGATATAGTCAGATAGTATTCATTTTTATAATGCAAATAGTTCGGTGAAACGTAAAATTGTATCTGATTTTTATCAATCAGAGATTGGCCAAACGAAAGAAAAGGACCAGGCTGCTGGGATGCAGGTAAAGCAAAATTACCAATATCTGGAGGTTCATTTTGTAGCTCTGTAGACGAGGCATCTCCAATTGCTATCTTTGGTAAGGCGCAGATAACTAAAAGTAAGCTTAGATTTTTTGTTTTATATAGAAAATTTTTCATTATATTCTTAATTTACGAAAAAATTGTTTGTGAACACTCCAAACTGCTATATGGAATTTAAAACATTTGTTACTCCTTATCAGATTAAAGTGCTATCAGATAATACTTGGAAATAATCTGATGATAATTCAATCAGGTAAAAACCAATTCATTTTACTTATTGTTTGAAAAATAAAATCAGCTCTATCTTTAACAGGGTGTTTTGGCACCTCTATTAACGCATACCCACAATCAACATATCCCTCTTTTACAGCATAATAAGTTTGCAATGCTTCGTGAAAATCTTGTTGACGTTCAACGTCATTTTCATAAATTTCAGGCCAGGGAGGAAAAATAAAGACTGTTTTATTATAGCGAAATCGTAAAACGGCATCATTTATTTCCTTACTCGCCTCACCACAAAATGCTTTGGTGTAACCATACAAATCAGCGATTCCCCGGTCGAAAAATACAATTTTTTCCTCTGATTGCATCCTGCAATAACCAGCAATCGATTGCTCGAGCATCAAGTCACGAAATGCTTTTCTATTCCTGGTATGTATTGCATCACCACCGTCAGCCTGCTGTTTTTGAATAATAGAGCGTGCTGCTTCAGCGACAGTTAAATAGCCCCGGGTATTTAATTCATTTAATACCACAGTTTTGCCAGAGCCAGGACCTCCTGTAAATATAAAAAAATTAGTGCATAACTTTGACTCCATATCATACCTTTAAAAATTGTTCGTATATTAAATTACAAATCTTGTCGTGTATTCATATCAATTCTCTTAAGCTTTTATCCAGCTTATCCGTTTCGCAATAATAAAAATGAGTATCCAAAGGACATAGTTTAAACTCTTTAGGTAAAGATTCCTTATTAACGAGAGCAAACCCATTTTTTTCGTAAAAACGTCTTGCTGCGTTTAGCTGAGCCACTGTTCCCAGAAACAGCTTTTTAAATCCATGTTTCATCGCATTTTTAACTAAAGTCAGCATTAATTTTTGAGCCAAGCCTAACCCTCGGTATTTCGACGCAATAAAAAATTTTTTTACTTCCCCTTCAGTATTATTTAACTTCTTTAAGCCGATACAACCGATAATATTCCCTTGTTCATCCACCGCATACCAAAAATTACAACTGTTATCATAGCAATACTCCTCTTCGGCTTTTAAAATTGACGCATTGATTTCAGGAGTAATCGAAAGGTAAAATTCATTCACTTGAATATTTTCAATCATATTAACAATTTGTTTACGCAAAGTTCTGGAGGTCGACAAGCGTAAAATCTTAATCTGATCACGAATTAAACGACTTTGCTCTAAAGCTTGAGCATATCTCCCTATTGCAGCAATTATTTGCTCCCTCTCTTCGTCAGTTAAAAAATGAAATGCTCTTTTAATTTTAGTATTAGAATATTCATCAATATAATTTACCTTTTCCTTACCCTTGTCAGTAGTTCTTAAAAAGCGCTCTCGCTTATCCAGCCCTTCGTTTACTGTTATCAATTCATCTTTAATTAAAGAGGCTACTATTCGCGACAGAGTAGGTAATGAAATTAATAACGATTGACTTAATTTGGAAATCGTAATATCTGGTTCTTTATTTATTTCAATTAAAGTATGCCAATAAGAAGGCTGCTCCTTTGCATCTAACTTATTTAATTGCAACATACCTAATTCCCGTACCAATTTTCTTGAATATTGTCTAAGCAAATCAATTGGATCATCAATCATCTTGGCTCTCTCACTATATAAATTACATTAATAATTGCATTAATTATAAATTAATATTAAAATAATTCCATATTTTATATATTTTTATTAAATCTTTTAATTGAAAAGTGAGCAAATCCGTTTAATTCGCATAACCCTCATTCTAAACCGGTGGAGGAATAAATATAGAAAGTTTAAGTGATATAGGCGGTGTTACATTAACCAAATATAAAATTAAAAAGTGCATTTAAATAAAAATTAGTTAGGATATTAGCTGAAAAAACTTAACAAAAAATTCGGAGTCTCTATGGAACAATGGCATCAATTTACTTTACTCCTACCCTTAATTATTTTAGTTTTTATTTCATTGATCAGTCCTGGGCCCGATTTTGCGATTACAGTTAAAAACAGTCTGGTTTATTCCAGAAGGAGCGGATTATTAACCGCTTTAGGAATAGCTTTAGGCAGTTTGGTTCATATCAGTTACACTCTTCTTGGATTAGGCCTGCTTATTACCAAAACCCCTATATTACTCCATATCATCCAATATCTAGGCGCTGGATATCTCTTTTATATCGGCCTTAAAAATTTAAGGTCTCAGCCAAATGCAGACAAAATGGGAGATTATTCAGCGTATAATGATTTAAAACCAAGCAAGGCTTTTTTCAATGGGTTTATAACGAATTTATTGAATCCCAAAGCCATGCTCTTTTTTATCAGTTTGTTTTCAGTGCTTATGCCCAAAGAAATTTCAATCTCCACCAAATTATTCCTGGCAAATATCCTCTTTCTGCAAACATTATTATGGTTTTCTTTTGTTGCATACAGCCTTTCTGGAAAAAATACGCGTGCGAAATTTCAAAGAATTAGCTATTGGATTGAGCGTATTACAGGTGCCATTTTAATTGCATTGGCATTAAAATTGTTGTTGAGCCAACTTAGCTAATATTCGGACAGAAATGTATTTAAAATCCATCAACCTTTTGCAAAGGATTCTGTATACGGTATAAAACATGCTTCGCTAACCTGTGATCAGAGACTAATTTAGGATGTAAAAAATCTCCCGTGCAGTCTCTGGTCATACCAATCCGCTCCATAACGCACCTTGAACGGAAATTATCAGGCACAGTAAAAGAAACAATTTCGGGAATACGCATATTCTGAAAAGCATATTCAAGTGCTGCTTTTGCCCCTTCTGTAGCATAGCCTTGCCCCCAAAACTCAGTTGCCAAACGCCACCCTATCTCTACACAAGGAGTAAAGTGAGCATTCCACGTCGGAGAATTTAATCCTATGAAACCAATAAATCGCTTACTGCCCTTCACTTCCGCTGCCCACAGAGTAAAATCCTTTTGAGATAATTGTTCATTCATTCTCATAATAAAATCTTTGACCATATCCATAGACCACAATTCAGGAAAATACTCCATGACCTGAGGATCCTGACACATTCTGTAGAAAGGCATAGTATCTTCTTCATCCCAGGCCCTTAACAAAAGCCTTGAGGTTGTCAAATATTTCATGGCAAATATATTCTTCCTTCTAAATAAAGATGGCAATTTCCATAGAGCAACACTCTGTTTTCCTTCACTTCACAACAAAGATCACCTTGTCTGAGACCTCCTTGTAAAGCAGTTATATGGTTCTTACTTAACCATTCACACCAATAAGGTGCAATAACGCAATGAGCTGACCCTGTTACTGGATCCTCGGGTACATTACAACCAGGATAAAAACAACGGGAATAAACATCTGTTGATATTCCTGGGGCGGTTAAAATCAACCCCCTGTAGTCAAGATGAGCTACTGCATTCAAATCAGGCTTTGCTTCACTCACTTCTTCTGCATTTTCGTACACAAACATCAAATCAAATTGGCTTTGCAGTGTCTTAAATGGCTTTTTTAAATTCAAATGCTGTAGTTCTGATCGGAAATCAATTTCTTCATAAGGTAGAGCTGGAAAATCCATAACCAAGCCTTGCTCTGTGTTTTTAACCCATAGTTTACCGCTCAAGCTATTAAATAAAATTTCTTTTCCAGAAAATCCCAATTGATTAAAAAGTACATAAGCGCTGGCAAGAGTAGCATGGCCGCACAATGCTACTTCTTCATTAGGGGTAAACCACCGGATCCTGTATCCCTCGTCTTCTGGAACAAAAAAAGCTGTTTCAGATAAATTATTTTCAGCGGCAATGGCTTGCATAGTCTCATCGCTTAACCATTTATCTAAAGCACAAACAGCAGCAGGATTGCCTTTGAATAAATTTGAAGCAAATGCATCTACTTGATAGATTGGTAAACTTTTCATAGAGTTCTCCTAAAACAACTTGCAGATATTAACATAGCTTGTTATTATATAGCAAGCTATTTAATTATGAGAAATTTATGCATCTTTCCTCTCTACTCAAAAAAACACATCGTTTGTTAATCAAGCGAGCCAATGAATTAATTAAACCTTATGCTATAAATCATGCCTACACTTATATATTGATGGAACTGTATAATGAAAATGGGTTGACCCAATCAGAATTAGTTCAATTGATTGAAGTGGAACAACCTACCCTTGTAAGAACTTTGGATCGAATGGAAAGAGATGGATTTATTACACGAAAACCAAGCTCAATAGATAGAAGAGTCGTTCATATTTTTCTTACAGAAAAAGCCAGACTTCTGCAAAAAAAACTAGATGAATGTTCCAGTATACTTAATCATGAGATTTTGGCTGGTTTTTCAGAAGATGAAAAAGCAACATTACAAGAACTAACCCATCGCGTTCTTGATAATTTAAGAAATCCGACTGAATAATTTATAATGATGCTTCAAATCAATTCATTCTATAGCCTATAGCGTCACCAATGTGGGCTTTACCAGTTTTTCAAAATCACGAAAAGAGATCTGTATCAATTCGGAATGAGAACCAGCATTGAATAAGATATTGTCCTGTGCACTTAGTTTAGTAGATACCAATACGGGTAAACCATACAAATTACCGAATGGGGGCATGGCGCCAACATCACATTCCGCAAATTGCCCCTCAAACTCTGATTCCGTTGCAAGCTCAAGATCTGAAGTACCAATAGCTTCTTTAAGTTTTATAAATTTAATATGGTCACTTGCAGGCAATACTACCATGGCTAAACGTCCATCCATTTTTATAATAACCGTTTTTGCCAGCTGTTTTCCTGAAACATGGGCAGAGGCAGCGATTTCTTGTGCGGTATACGCCGGGAAATGAGCTATGGACAAATATTTTATCTTATGTCTGTCTAGAAATTGTTTAAGCTTTGTAACTGGCATAACAAACTCCTTTTCGATGCTAATTGATTCTTTCAAAATGATCTCTATCAATTACTTTCATTTAAAATTTTGAATCATTTGTTTGGAAGCAGTCACTTCACTTAAACAATTACCCCAGGTAAACTGCAAATTATCAATAGGACTCTGATATCCCTATTAATTCATAATATGACGTTTACCCTCAACGTAAACTGTACTTGCAGCAGCTTCCTGTGTGTTTTTAACCGTTTCAACAAATCGGACTCGGTCACCAACTTCTAATTTATTAATGTCATAATCAACGACACTTTGACCTGTAAATCGTATCAAGCGCCCATCTATTGTTTCTATGTAGCCATAATCAGCTATCGGGCATACTTCAAGAACTCTCCCACCACGAATGGAATCCTCATGACGCTTGATATGACCTCGCCGTTGATTTGCATAACTCTTAAGCTGGCGCTCAATCGCATTAAAAGCATCTCTCAGAGAAACATAAACATCTTCATGCGCATGCTTGTCTGATGATTCACGACTCACAACTAACTCAGCATCCGGAACTGTAAGATCAATACGTACATGATAAAGCTTTCCTTTGTTATGATGGCGATGAGGGGACTCAATAACCACTCGACAACCCATTATCTTGTCATAAAGACAATCAAGCTTTTTAGCGAGTTTTATAGCTCTGCTTTCAACAGCTTTTGATGGATCCATATTTCGGAATGTCACCTGAATAGGAAGCAACATTTTTGACCTCCCTTATGTTTTGATTATGAATAATTTTAGATCTTATTTACTAATCTATAGACAAAAAAAATGTTGCTTTCAATAGAAAAATGATAAGCACTTGAATTAACAATAAAAATAAAATTATTAAAACTGGGACTAAAAATGGTATGAAAAATGAAATGAGTTGACAAAATGTCTGAAATTTAATGAGCATATAACAACAGGTTACTGATACTTTTTTGGTGGTGATTGTATACGTTGATAAGCCTAAGAGTTCGACGCTGCACTCCGAAGCAAGATCGCTCCAGACCATTCTCTTTAACTTACACTCGTCCTCAAGTCAGCCTCCTCCCCTATTCATTTTTAGATTTGGAGCAGCTGTACTTTTTGACTCGGCAGTAGACTATAAAATTACCAGATTTTATGTCAAACTCTCAGGTTTACTATAAACATGCTCTTAAGTACTTTAACGAGGCTTTAAAAAATAAAGCATAGCCTCACCAGATAAAATCATCTGGCTTATTCTTCTGTGTGTACTGATTCGCTGGCCACTACTACATTTTGTGCTTTCAAGCCCTTAGGTCCTCGATCAAGTTCAAAGGTAACTGGATCATTTTCATGCAGCGTTTTAAAACCAACTCCCTGAATGTCTTTGTAGTGCACGAAAATATCTTCGCCTTTTTGATTAACAATAAAACCAAATCCTTTTTTTTCATTAAACCATTTAACATGGCCTGTTTCTCTTTGCGACATTCGCATTTCCCCTTTGACTTACACAGATACATCAAAATTGTTATTTAAATAAATAAAAGTTCACTTTAGCGCAACTTAAAGTGAAAAAATAAATCACTCCCTAATTAGTAATTTACGCTATAATAAACCCTTTTCCATGCAAGGATAAATCCTGCACTATGATTAGCATATCAGTTTTTTGTTGATTGTTAAGGATTTTTTTAAAATATGTGATTGTTTTCAATAAAATTTTGTATTAGGAAACCAGAATGAATCATACCAAATCATCTTTTATAAAATTAGCTCTGGAGTGTCAAGTACTTAAATTTGGTGAATTTACTTTAAAATCAGGACGAATAAGTCCCTATTTCTTTAACGCTGGTTTATTTTATCATGGTAATTCCATACGTCAGTTAGGTCAATTTTATGCAAAAACACTTTTAGAACAAGAAATTTCTTTTGAGCACTTGTTTGGACCAGCGTACAAAGGTATCCCACTCGCTACTGCAACTGCAGTGGCCTTGGCTGAGTTAGGGAGGGACATCACAGTGACTTTTAATCGTAAAGAAGTAAAAACTCATGGAGAAGGCGGACAATTAATTGGTTCACCGCTAACAGGAAGGACAGTGATCATTGACGATGTGATTACAGCGGGCACAGCATTCAGAGAATCACAAACCCTGATTAAAGAGAATGGAGGAATTCTTCGTGGTGTCATTATCGCTCTGGACAGATGCGAACGAGGATTAACTGAGAAATCAACCCTGTCAGAAATCAGGGAGCAAGGAATTGAAGTCTATTCAATTATCAATTTGTTTGATCTAATAGAATTTCTGAAAAATGACAATCAATACGAACAGGTACAAAAACTGGAGTCTTATCACGAGCGTTATGGCGCATATTAGGATCAGGACTTACGAAAAACCCCAATCTCTTTGTTAAAAAATGTTTTTAATTCGGTCATTTAGTGTATCTAAACTCTCTCATTAAAAACATTTTTTTCCTCGACCTTGGAGTTTTTCATAAGTCCTGAGGATTACTGATTTTCCTCAAAAAATAGTAAAAAAAGCCATATTCATTGTGTGTTAAGTTGCTGAGCTATCCATGAAACTCAGCAACTTAACACTTAGATTGTCTTCGTCTACTGCTTCACATCTTCTTCTCTAAGTTCCAACCATACTGCATTAAGCACCGCAAATACACAAGCCAGCCCTGTGCCTAAAATCCAGGAGAAATACCACATAGCAAAACCTCCTAATACGCAGAATCTTGTTCTGCTTTAATAGAACTTTCCGTTACCTTACCTCGTAACACTCGATAAACCCAAGCTGTGTACGCAAGCACAACAGGCAATAATAATACCGTTGCTACCAGCATAATAAACAAAGTAACCTGACTGGAGGAGCTATCCCAAACGATTAAACTGTATTTAGGATTTGAGGAAGAAGGCAATATGAAAGGAAACATACTAACCCCTACCGTTGCAATCAAAGTTCCAACACTCAATCCACTCAGCACAAAAGCAAACACACTTTTATTCGCAAAGATAATCGCTAAAAAAGCAGATACTACACATAAAACAGGTACTAACAGTGACACAGGATACTCTTTATAATTGTTAAACCATGCCCCAGCTTGAATACTAACATCCTTATAGGAAGGATTTGATGGCCCATCATGAGGAACCATTCCTTTTAAAACATAACCATCAATACCATAATAAGCCCAAATCCCTAATCCAATAAATAGCAGAATAACTAAAATAGCACTCCATCGAGCTCTATCTTTTGCTTTATTTTGCAAAGCCCCAACCGTTTTTACTTGAATAAAAAAAGCGCCATGCATGGCAAGCATGAGCACAGATAATAATCCACATCCTAAAGCAAACGGATTGAGTAATTCAAAAAAACTTCCCGTATAGAATACTCTTAAGCTCTCATCAAAATAAAATGGAACACCTTGTATGACATTTCCAACCGCTACCCCAAAGATTAAAGCCGGAACAAATCCCCCGATAAATAAAGCCCAATCCCAAAATGCTCTCCATGTGGGATTATCCAGCTTTGACCTGTATTTAAAACCAACGGGTCTTAAAATCAAGGCTAAAAGAACAACCAGCATCGCCATGTAAAAGCCCGAGAAAGATAAGGCATAGAGAGTGGGCCAAGCTGCAAAAATAGCGCCTCCGCCTAATATAAACCAAACCTGGTTACCCTCCCAGGTCGGGCCAATGCTGTTAATTAAAATCCGTCTCTCAATATCTGTTCTGCCTAACCAGGGAAGCCACATTGCCACACCAAGGTCAAATCCATCCATAATGGCAAAGCCAATAAGCAAAATACCTATTAACAACCACCAAATTATTCTGAGTGTTTCATAATCCAAAGGCATTTGATTCTCCTTTCATCAATGATGATTCATGCCATCTGGGCCAAGACGTATGTATTTGACCATCAAGTAAATCTCAACAATTGCAAGAACAGTATAAAATAATACAAAACCTGCGATTGAAGTCATTACTTGTCCTGATGTTAAAGAGGAGGCTCCCATAAAAGTAGGCAGAATACCCTCAACAACCCAGGGTTGACGACCATATTCCGCTACTATCCAACCTAATTCAGCCGCTACCCATGGTAAAGGCAAAGAATAAAATGCAATTCTGTGATACCAGGTTGTCTTTTCCAACCTATGCCTTACCGATAAATAAAATCCGGTTGCGAAAAGAAGTATAAAATATATTCCACACGCGACCATAATTCTGAAAGAAAAGAACATCGGCAGGACTTTAGGCTTGAGATCGTGCGCTGCTTGATTTATTTGCTCCTCAGTAGCATCCGTCACATTCTCAGTATACTTCTTGAGCAATAAAGCATAACCAAGATTTTCGCTATGTTTTGTAAAAACAGCCTTAGCTTGTTCATTCTTTGGATCTTTCTGTAAAACCTTCAATGCATCGTATGCGATCATTCCATCTTTGATTTTTAATTTTCCTTCCTCAATTAATTCAATAATGCCTTGTAAAGGGGTATTAAACGAACGAGTAGCAATGATACCCAGAGCATAAGGAATATCTATTGCATATTTTGTTGAAAAAGTTTTCTCATCTGGTAACCCGAAAACAGTCAAATTGGCGGGAGCTTTTTCGGTATGCCACATCGCTTCCATCGCAGCCAACTTCATCTTTTGGTTTTCATTGGCAACATAACCGCTCTCATCGCCCAGCACCACAACAGACAATGCCGAAGCCAAACCAAAAGAAACTGCGACCGTCATTGAGCGTTTGGCAAACGCTTTATTTCGTCCCCGCAAAAGAAAATAGGCGCTTATGGATAAGACAAACATGGCTCCTGTCACATATCCCGCACTGATGGTATGCACAAACTTGGCCTGAGCAACAGGATTAAACAGCATTTCGTAGAAACTGCTGACCTCCATTCTCATCGTTTGGTAATCAAAATAGGCGCCTACAGGATGTTGCATCCAACCATTAGCGATTAAAATCCACAATGCTGAAAGATTAGTGCCTAAAGCTAATAACCATGTTGAGGTCAGATGCTGCAACTTTGACAATCTGTTCCAGCCAAAGAAAAATAAACCCACAAAGGTAGCTTCCAGAAAAAAAGCCATTAGCCCTTCGATCGCCAATGGAGCACCAAATACATCTCCAACATAATGTGAATAGTAAGCCCAGTTAGTACCAAACTGGAATTCCATAGTCAGACCGGTTGCAACTCCCAAAACAAAATTAATCCCAAACAAAACACCCCAGTATTTGACCATTTTCTTCCAGAGATCACGGCCAGTCATTACATAAACTGTCTCCATGATAGCTAACATAACCGATAACCCCAACGTAAGGGGTACAAATAGAAAATGATATAGTGCAGTTAATGCAAATTGTAACCTTGATAAATCAACAACTTCAGCAGCTGGAATCATAAAACTACCTCTTGTTATTTGGGGTAAGTACTGTTTGTTCTTCTTTTCCTAACAACCATTCTTTATTACTAGACAGCTCAGGATGCATTCCTCTGACACAGAAATACCATAATAAAACGAGCAATATCATTTTAAATGAAAGGGTAAATACAATATCTCTGGTAAGTGGTTTCATGACATTTCCTCAGGATTTATCATATCGACAGTCTCTGATAAAAATATTTACTTCTGCCTTTTGATTTTCGGTCAATCCAGTTTCCCGGAAAGAGACCTGTATACTCTACCCCATCCAGAATTTTTTTTCACTAAATTATTGACAATGCTAAAGATAATCATTATCATCAATAAAATGTTACAACACATTAATACATTAATATGAAAATACATGGCTCTTTTAAGAATTCTGCACTCCCGAACTTAATGCAAGCCATCAGTTTGCTTAAAAACGAAGACGAGGCCATGCGGTTTTTTACAGATTTATGTACTCCTGCCGAACTAGAGTCTATGGCTGATCGATGGCAAGTAGTTCCTTTGCTACGCCAGGGCATCCCATACAGAACGATTCATGAAGAAACAGGGGTCAGTGTAACAACCATCACGCGAGTTGCGCGTTGTTTAAGTTTTGGTACAGGCGGTTATCGTTTAATAGCTGAAAGATTGGAGAAGTTGTGAAAAATCGTTTACGTCTGGCCTTACAAAAAAAAGGCCGATTATCAGATGAATCTTTAAATCTCCTGCAACGCTGTGGTTTAAAGTTTCGTATTAAACCAAACGCATTATTAACTCATGTTGATAATTTTCCAATCGATTTACTATTTGTTCGCGATGATGACATCCCTACTCTCGTATTCGACAGTTTATGTGATGGTGGCATCGTGGGAGAAAATGTGCTGCTGGAAGCTTCTTTTAACAGACCAAACAAAGCCTATAGAAAAATATTGGCATTAGGCAGTTGTACTTGTCGTTTATCGATAGCAGTACCAGAAGCATTCGACTATCAAGGCGCCGGTAGTTTGGATGGGAGGCGAATTGCAACCAGCTATCCAAATTTACTCAACAATTATCTTGCTGAACGAAAAATTAGTGCGGAAATTCTGACATTATCCGGCTCAGTTGAGGTAGCGCCACGAATGGGAATGGCTGACGTCATATGCGATTTGGTATCCACTGGCCAAACACTCGAAGATAACAAACTCAAAGAAGTCGATACTGTTCTCAACAGTCAGGCCGTCTTTATTCAAACTCAGAGACAATTGGATCCTGATATGCAAGAGTTGTTTGCCATGCTTGCCAGAAGAATCCAGGCTGTCCAGCAAGCTCAGGAAAGAAAATACATAGTTTTTCATGCGCCCAAATCTGCCCTTGAGCGAATTGCACAGAAATTACCAGGCGCTGAGTCCCCAACCATTCTCCCATTACCCGGAAATAATGAAAAGGTTGCCGTGCACGTAGTCTCCAGTGAAGGTGTGTTTTGGAATACGTTAGAGACAATTCAATATTTAGGTGCCAGCTCCATCCTGGTATTACCCATTGAAAAAATGCTGGAGTAATTCATATGCTAACAATTAAAAACTGGCAATTACTTTCTGAAAACGATAAAAAGCTATGCCTTTCAAGACCGCGACAGAGTTCTGCAATAAAAGAAAATGTGCTGGAAATTATAAATCAGGTTCAATTATCAGGAGATAAAGCACTTTATGATTTAACCAAACAGTTTGATAGAGTCAATTTACAATATTTAGAGGTTCCTCAGGAAAAAATTGAACAGGCAAACATACCGCAAAATGCCCTCACTGCTATAACACAAGCCATTGGAACAATCTCGTCATATCACCAGTCTTTGTTACCTGAAAATACCGAGATTTCTACTGCATCAGGAATTACAATCCGCAATGTCTACAGACCAATCCAAAAAATTGGCTTGTATGTGCCTGGAGGAAATAAAACACCTTTAGTTTCTTCACTTCTCATGCAGGCAATACCGGCAAAGGTAGCGGGCTGCCCAATAAAAGTACTTTGTACTCCCCCTGATGCGGAAGGAAAAATTAACGAACATATACTCGTTGCTGCAAGATTATGTGGTATCGACACGATTTATGCTATAGGTGGAGTTCAAGCCATAGCAGCTATGGCCTATGGCACTGAAAGTATCATCAAAGTGGATAAAATATTCGGACCGGGTAATAGCTATGTCACTCAGGCAAAAACTTTAGTTGCAATCGACCCCGACGGAGCTGCGGTTGACATTCCTGCTGGACCATCTGAAGTGATGATTCTCGCAGACAATCAAGCAAACCCCGAGTTTATTGCTGCAGATTTATTAGCCCAGGCTGAACATGGCCCGGATTCGCAAGTTATTTTAATTTGCGATGATTGTGAATTGGCAAACCAGGTTAACCAACAGCTGGAAATTCAGATGAGTTATTTGTCAAGAACAGAATTTATTAAGCAATCACTCGTCAATAGCATGATTATTATCTGTTCTAATCCATCGGAACAGCTGGATATTATTAACTCCTACGCTCCGGAACACCTGATTATTAACAGAAAAACACCCGAAACTTGGGTTGAGAAAATTATGGCTGCCGGAACAGTATTTCTTGGCTCTTGGGCCGCAGAAACAATGGGGGACTATGTAACAGGAAGCAATCACGTCTTACCTACCAGTGGTTTTGCCAGAAACCATAGCGGGCTTTCTACTCTTGATTTTATGACACGATTTACCGTGCAAGCCATAAATCAGGAGGGTATCCGCAATTTAGGTCCAGCGGCAATGACTTTAGCGGAAATAGAGGGTTTGGATGCTCATGCCAATGCCGTTCAAATAAGACTCAATACTCTGGAGGTTTAAATGTCCATACTTAATCTAGTTCGTCCAGATTTATTAAATGGCCAAAATTATATACCAGGTGGAGAGAATGCTCGCTATCGATCACATGCCAATGAACTGCCTTGGGCTCCAGTTACTATAGATGGACATAATTTAAATTATTATCCAAACATCGGTTTACAAATAGATCTGCAAAAGCAATTGGCAAAACGTTACCAAATTAACTCCGATCAAATAATACTGACCAGAGGAAGTGATGATGGCATTGATTTGACAACCAGACTTTTTCTAACTGCCGGAAAGGACGCTTTCATGCAATTTCCCCCTACTTTTCCGATGTATGCTTTTTATGTTCGGTTACAACAAGCTGAGTTGATCGAATGTCCTTTGGATATAAAGACTAATTTTCGCCTCAGCCTGGATCAAATTGAAAATAGCTGGAAGCCGAACTGCAAAGTTATCATGTTTTGTAGCCCCAATAACCCAACTAGTAATTTAGTGGATTTAAATCTAATTGCCAAAACATGCGAACTGTATACGAATCAGTCGATCATTGTTGTGGACGAAGCGTATATAGAGTTTGCAAACGCCCCAAGCGCTACGACCTTACTTGGACAATTTGAAAATCTGATTGTCTTAAGAACCCTGTCAAAAGCCTGTGGGCTGGCGGGATTACGTTTAGGCTGCATTATAGCCCAGAGTCATATGATTCAAGCTTTTAATAAAATCATTGCCCCCTATTCCATTGCTACTCCTAGTATGGAGCTGGCTAAAAGAGCTTTGAATAATAGCGATTGGTTCACAAAAACTATTGAGCAAATCAAATCATCTCGTGCCTGGGTTATAAAAAAATTCGCCGAGAATCCAATTATTGAAAAAATTTATCCTACAGAAACTAATTTCATTCTTATTCAAACGCGATTTTCAAAACAGTTGACCACTTGGCTTGCCCATCATGGCATAGCAGTAAGAGATTTTCCTTCGACCTCTCTATTGCATGATCACCTTCGCATTACGGTGGGTCATGATGAACAAAATCAATTATTGATTGATGCCTTATCCTCATTTAACGCTGATGTAGCAGGATTAAATTATGAAAAAGATTTTATTTATTGACCGCGATGGCACTTTAGTTGAAGAACCTTTTGATTTTCAAGTCGACTCTCTGGATAAAATTAAATTAAGTTCTGGCGTAATACCAGCACTATTGCAATTACAAAAAGCAGGCTTTACTTTCATTATGGTATCCAATCAAAACGGCATAGGAACTGCAGCTTTTCCAGAGGAAGATTTTGCTGTTTGCCATGAATTTATCCTGGATCTGTTTTCCTCTCAAGGCATTCTGTTTGATGAGATTTTTATATGCCCTCACACCCCAGAAGACAATTGTATTTGTAGAAAACCTAAAACTGGCTTGCTCGAACCTTACTTAAAAAACACTGCATTTGCCAAACATTATTCATGGGTAATTGGCGACCGAGATACTGATAAAGAGTTTGCTGATAATCTGGGCGTTAATTTCTTGCCTGTTTCAAAAACAAATACTTGGGAAATGGTGGTTTCTGCGATTCTCAACAATGCTCGCAAAGCGTCTGTGCAGAGAAAAACAAAAGAGACAGCAATAGATTTGTCAGTTCAACTGGATAGCGATCAAATCAGTGTTATAGACACCCCTATCCCCTTCTTTACTCACATGTTGGAGCAAGTAGCAAAACACGGGGGCTTTGATTTGCGATTGCAAGCTTCTGGGGATTTGGAGGTGGATGAGCACCACTTGGTTGAGGATACAGCCATTGCGTTGGGGGAAGCAATTAGAATAGCACTTGGTGACAAATGGGGGATTAATCGTTATGGTTATACCCTTCCTATGGATGAATCATTAGCTACCATTGCAATCGATATCAGTGGCAGAAGTTTTTGTGATTTCAAAGGTCAGTTTACTCGTGAATTTGTTGGCGGTATGGCAACAGAAATGGTTCCTCACTTTTTCCAATCGTTATCCAGTGCGTTGGGGGCAACTATCCACATCCAGGTAACAGGCACCAACCATCACCACATGATTGAAGCTTGCTTCAAAGTTTTAGGCAGAGCCTTACGACAGGCATGCTCAAGAACAAATGATTATCTACCTTCAACCAAAGGTGTATTATGATTGCTGTGATCGATGTCAGTGGGAATAATTTAACTTCTCTAACGAATGCCTTGATTCGATTGGGAGGTCATTTTGCGCTGACCCATGATGCTGAAGAAATACAAAAAGCAAGTCATGTCATTTTGCCTGGGGTTGGAACAGCTCGTTCTGGTATGAAGGCTTTGCAGCAAAATGGGCTAATAGACGTTTTAAGAACTTTAACCCAACCGCTTCTTGGAATCTGTCTTGGAATGCAATTATTGCTTGAATTCAGTGAAGAAGACGACGTACCTTGCCTGGGTTTGATTCCCGGGGTTGCGGAGTTATTAAAAGCTGAAAGAAATCATCCTGTTCCTCATATGGGATGGAACAATCTTCATTGGCAAAAAACATCCTCATTACAACAAGGATTAAATAATAATGATTATGTTTATTTTGTGCATAGCTATGCTCTAAAAGCAGATGATTATGCATTGGCTCGATGTCAGTATCATGAAGAGTTCACTGCAGTCGTAAAAAAAGACAATTTTTATGGCATGCAATTTCATCCAGAAAAATCAGCTGATGTTGGTATGGTATTACTAAATAATTTTTTATCTTTGGAGTCTACATGTTAGTTATTCCAGCTATTGATTTGCAATCTGGACGGTGTGTTCGCTTAAAACAAGGGCGATTTGATCAAGTTACGCAATTTGATATTTTGCCTATAGAAAGGGCATTGTATTTTGCAAGGTTAGGCGCAAAACGCCTTCACGTAGTCGATTTGGATGGCGCTCGCAGCGGAAAAATGCAACAGTTGGAGCTCATTTGTTCCATGCAAAAGACAGGGATAGCAATTCAAGCCGGAGGTGGAATCAGGAGTATAGAACAAGCTTTGGAATGCAGCAACGCAGGAATTTCACAATTGGTCATTGGCAGTATTGCTATTACAAATCCTGATTTGACAATACAAATCATTGAAAAGATTAAACCCGAAAATATTGTTCTTGCTCTGGATGTTCGTGTTGATACAAAAGTTCCGCTTCTTGCAATTAATGGCTGGCAAAATAATAGTACAAACAATCTTTGGGAAGTAGTGTCTTATTATGAAAACTATGGGATTAAGCACATACTTTGTACTGATATCGCATGCGATGGCATGATGAATGGACCTAATTTCGATTTGTACCAACAAGCAGTCGAATATTTTCCTCAGATTGCCTGGCAAGCCTCAGGGGGAATTCGCCACTTGCAGGACATTACAACCCTGGATTCATTAGGAATATCCGCCGTAATCCTTGGTTTAATGCTTTATCAAGATCATGTGAATTTAGAGGAATTATTATGTTAACCAAGCGAATCATTCCCTGCCTTGACGTTCGTGATAATCAGGTTGTCAAGGGAGTAAAATTTCGCAACCATAGAATAATTGGAGAGATACTCCCTTTGGCTGCTCACTACTCAGCATCAGGGGCTGATGAATTAGTATTTTATGATATTACTGCAAGTAGCGATGACCGATCTGTTTGTCCTGATTGGGTCAATAAAGTAGCTGCTACTATCAATATTCCATTTACAGTAGCTGGAGGCATCCGAACCTTGCATCAAGCAAGATTAATATTAAATGCCGGAGCAGATAAAATCTCAATCAACAGCCCTGCATTGGAAAACCCTTCATTGATTAATGAATTGAGCAAAGAGTTTGGAAAGCAATGTGTGGTCGTAGGGGTTGATAGTCAGTGGATAGTTGATGATTATTTTGTCTATCAGTATACAGGTAATGAAAATAAAAGTATCAATTCAAAACGTAAAACTCGAGAATGGATACGTGAAATTCAAGACCGCGGTGCTGGCGAGATAGTCCTTAATTGCATGCAATCTGATGGCGTACGAATGGGATATGATATTTCGCAGCTGTCTGAAATGATAAACCTGTGCCAGGTTCCCCTCATCGCATCGGGCGGTGCTGGAAAAATTGATGATTTTATTGAAGTATTTAAGAAATCTCATGTCAGTGGGGCTTTGGCAGCAAGCGTTTTTCATGACAAAATACTGGCAATCAGTGACATAAAATTAGCATTACGAACAGAGAATATTGAGGTAAGACTATGAGTGACTTGGACATTAACTCTCTTGATTGGCAAAAGATGAATGGACTATTACCAGCAATAATCCAAAATGCAGAAAATGGCAAGGTATTGATGCTGGGTTATATGAATCAGGAAGCATTAATTGCCACATTAACTACAGGACAACTGACCTTATACAGCAGAAGTCGAAAAAGATTATGGCGTAAGGGGGAATCTTCTGGCAATAGTATGGCTCTGCAACATATTAGTGCCGATTGCGACAATGACAGCCTTTTGATCCAGGTCATTCCTAAAGGACCTGCTTGTCATTTAGGGTACTCAACCTGTTATCAACCACATAATAATTATACTCTTGGTTTTCTTGATGGTTTGATTGAATTAATTAATGAACGTGTTGAGGAAAAAAATCCAAACAGTTATACAGCCCAACTCTTGGATTCTGGAGCCGATAGATGCGCTCAAAAATTAGGAGAAGAGGCTGTAGAAACAGTGATCGCTGCTGTTAGTAACAATAAAGAAGAACTTATCAACGAAACAGCTGATTTAATTTATCATTTATTAGTGCTTTTAAAAGCTTGTGAATTAAGTTTTTATGATGTTTTGCTGTGTTTGCAAGCAAGAGACAGAAGTGTCCATACTTAAATTTTAAGCAGTCTGTCTATCCCAAGGAAGATCTCTATAACCGGGATCTCCAGTGATTATCAATCATGACTAGTTAATTTTTTAAACTACTAGGGCGTGTTGACAATTGCCCCCGCCTACGTGCCTTGGCTT
>NZ_JFIM01000016.1 GCF_000586315.1 Legionella pneumophila subsp. fraseri
CATCGTAGCCCCAATCAGCATCATAGATTGGTTGCAAATATAGCGCGGTGATACCAATATCCCATGCAGTTCTTTCGCAAGGAACAGTTACATTACCTGGGGTGCAAACTGGTCCCATGGTTCCAGCAAACACTGCACCGCTTCCTAAGGCGAGTACTGCCACTGCTGTTTTTTTCAAACTAAACATGCCTTGTCTCCACTTGTTTATTATTGAGTTTCCATTTTATTGATAACTCACCATTTGGAGTTGTCAATAGCACGCATCGTCGCTTAGGTTCGAAGCATGCAACGATATGAGTATCTGCAGTGATTTTAAATAAGTCAAGAAAATTTATTAAAAATTCGAATATTTTCATGACGATATAACTAAATTTAAACAGTATCGTCATTTTTTTTACATTATTGCCTTGTCTCTCTTAAAGGAAATTTGTTCCAAAAGAAATGGATTTTCGAGGATGAAAAGACACCACGAAATGATATTTTTTAATCACAAATATTATTTTTTTATCAGCGTTACAACAACACGTCTATTCGCTGCCCGCCCCTCATCAGTATCATTCCTGGCTATCGGTTGCAGAGCTCCAACCCATGTTATTGAAAGTTTTCTTTGAGGTACTCCAAGCCTAATCAAATAATTTTTCACAGCCTCTGCTCTATATTGTGAAATGGCATTATTGTAACCTTTACGACCGCTATCGTCAGCATGACCAATAATTTTAATGACATCAATCTGTATATCGGCATCAACGTATTGGGCAATTCGTCGTAATTGAGCTTTATCTGCATCAGATAATAACTTACTATCCACGCCGAAATGAAACACGCTTTCTTTTACATCCTCATAATTGAACGACAACAAGCTACCGAGACAACGTTGATATTGTGAATACACTTTTTGAAAACGAATAGGGGAGAGTATAACCGTAGTACGAAATCCCTCCTCTGATAAATAGTTAAAGTTTGCCTGATATCCCTGAGATAAAAAGGCCAATAATTTTAAAGCAGGCTGCCGATTTAAAAATAATCCATATTCCCCCGGTTTCATAAAGGTACGGGCTACCAGATAAGACCTGGTTAATAATGGCTTCCATACTGGGGGGCTTGCAATGACTTGAGCAGGCAAAGCCCGTTGAGCTTGATCCCATTTACGCAGAATAAAATGTGGTGGTTTCGTTGCGTATTGCTCAAAGTATCCAATACCATAATTTGGAATAGTCAATGATAAACCGCATCGAAGAGGATTGCCTGTCATGCGCCAATTTTCTTCTCCCATAGGGCTGGCATATTGGATTGATGGAGCGGCAAAGACGGTGGCAGTAATGAATAAATAACTCCATGCAATGATTTTTATTTTCTTGCACATAAAATGATCTGAAATCATTTTTTGCTCATCCCAATTGCCCAATTCATGTTATCCTCTTTTATCGGCAATAATGCAGGAATCTTTATTATGCAAACTCTGATAATTAATCAGCCTGACGATTGGCATCTCCATCTGCGAGATGGAGAGTTTCTAACTCATACCGTCCAAGCATCTGCGCAACATTTTGCCCGAGCGTTAGTCATGCCCAATCTCAAACCAGCACTAACAAACTTATCAGCCATTGAGAGTTATAGAAACAGAATCATTGCAGCCATTCCCAAACAAAATTCCTTTATTCCTTATATGACTTTTTATTTAAATGAGTCTGTTAAACCAGAAGAATTACAACAAGCCGCTTCTCTTTCTTATATAGTTGGAGCAAAACTTTATCCTGCTGGAGCAACGACGAATGCTGAAGAGGGCGCTAAATCTTTGAAGGCACTCTATCCTCTATTTGAAGTATTGCAAACGAACAATTTAGTCTTGCAAATTCATGGCGAGGTCACTCACAGCGATATTTTTGAGCGTGAATCATTGTTTATTGATGAATACCTGAAACCCATTGCCAAACATTTCCCCAAATTGAGAATCGTGCTGGAGCATATATCGACCAAAACCGCTGTGGATTATGTTTCTGAAGGACCTGCTAATCTTACAGCAACAATAACTCCTCACCATTTGCTTTATAATCGCAATAAACTACTCGCCGGTGGCATCAGACCTCACTATTATTGTTTACCCATTTTAAAACACGAAAAGGACCAAAAAGCATTACAACACGCCGCCACGAGCGGAAATCGAAAATTTTTTGCTGGCACTGACAGCGCCCCTCATGCCATCAATACCAAAGAAAATGCTTGTGGATGCGCAGGTATTTATTCAGCTCCATTTGCGGTAGCGCTCTACACCCAGATCTTTGATGAACTTAACCAATTAAAAAAACTCAATGATTTTCTTAGTCGATTTGGGGCTGAGTTTTACCAGCTCCCTATTAACCAACAGCAACTGGAACTAATTAAATCGCCTCAGACTATACCCGATTCGATGCCATTTGGATCAACTCATGTTGTGCCTATTGCCGCCGGAGACACTATAAACTGGAGTATTAATGGTTTCTCGCAATAACATTCTAAGTAATACCATTAAAAATCGCTTTCGTGGCTTTTTACCTGTTGTTGTTGATGTAGAAACAGCGGGAATAGATCCTCAAAAAAATGCTCTCCTGGAAATGTGTATTGTTTTATTGGATATGGATGAGCAAGGCTTGTTAAAAAGGGAGAACAGTTATTTTGAACATATTTTACCTTTCCCGGGTGCAGAACTGGATCAAAAATCACTGGAGTTCAACCAAATAGATCCTTACCAGCCTCTTCGTTTTGCAGTAGATGAACAAACTGCACTTTCTCGATTATTCAAACCCATCCATGACTTGCTAAAAAAAACCCGTTGCCAAAGAGCTGTTTTAGTAGGACATAATGCCTGGTTTGATTTGTTATTTATCAAAGAAGCCATCAAAAGAACTGGAATAAAATCGCCTTTCCATGCCTTCACTTGCTTTGATACAGCAACATTAGCGGGTTTGATTTTTGGAGAAACCGTATTGGCCAAAGCAGCTCAAGCAGCTGGATTACATTTTGACAGCCATGAAGCTCACTCTGCCATTTATGATGCGGAAAAAACAGCGGATTTATTTTGCCTTATGATAAACAAATGGCGAATGCTAAACACCTGATATCAGAAAATATAAATATCCTGGATTACCTAAAACTGTAATCCAGGAGTTTGATAGAAATTTTCTTGTGTTACGCTTTGCAATAAAAACACAACAACAAAAGGATTCTATTTCCTTGTCCTTATTATAAGGACTCGGAATGCTCAGACAGGTATTCTGCGACACCTTTAGGAGATGCTTTCATGCCAGCTTGTCCTTTTTGCCAGCCAGCAGGACACACTTCACCATTTTCTTCAAAGAATTGAACCGCATCGATGATCCGAATAATCTCATCAATATTTCTTCCTATCGGCAAGTCATTGACGATTTGCGAACGGACCATACCATTCGTATCAATAACAAAAGCTCCTCGGAAAGCCACACCAGCAACTGGATGTTCTACCCCATAGGATTGGCAAATACTGTGAGTCATGTCCGCTGCCAAAGTAAATCTTACAGGCCCTATTCCGCCATTTTTCACAGGAGTATTTCTATAGGCATTATGTGTAAAATGTGAATCAATAGATACAGCAACCACCTCAACATTACGCCTTTTGAATTCTTCAATACGATGATCAAGAGCAATTAACTCGGAAGGGCATACAAAGGTAAAATCCAAGGGATAAAAGAATACCAATCCGTATTTGCCTTTCAAATGTTCGTGTAAATTGAATTTATCAACAATCTCTCCATTGCCCATTACTGCAGCCACAGTAAAATCAGGTGCTTTACGCCCAACTAAGACACTCATTCTATAATCTCCATTAGCAGTGGGGGAGTATAATCCCACAATTGTTATTAAAATTATGCCGCTACCGCATCACGCAACATAGGCTCTAACTCTCCTTGCTGAAACATTTCAGCTATGATATCAGATCCCCCAATTAATTCACCCTTCACATAAAGTTGAGGAAAGGTAGGCCAGTCAGAAAATTGGGGTAGAACTTGACGAATATCAGGATTAGCAAGGATATCGACGTACGCAAAATCGACTCCACAAGCCTCAATACACTGGACTGCACGAGCGGAAAACCCGCATTGAGGCATCTTGGGAGTGCCTTTCATGTAGAGCATTATCGCATTTTCAGCAATCTGCTTTTTAATCTTTTCTAAAGTATCCACTATGCACCTTTAATAAAATAAAAAACCCAATTATGTCGAAAACCAAACAAGGTCGCAACTAATGATTCTATTGTGATAATCCTATCAATCTTTTTCTTATAGTGATATTTTACCCCACCTCAACGATCAATAAAATACCAATTTAGCACTAAATGCACCAAAAATTCCCACCTTGATGAGAAGAAAATCCATTATTTCGCGAAAGATTATTATACTAAGAAAAATGTAGTCTTAGCCAAGGCTATAAAAATATTGAAACGCTCAGTAATGGCACATTGAATATCGTACTTATCCTGATAAACTAAACACTTTTAATCCTGGAGATTGATATGACTTTTACCCTGCCACAATTACCTTATGCATTGGATGCACTGGCTCCTCATATTTCCAAAGAAACTTTGGAATATCATTATGGTAAACACCATAATACTTACGTTACCAATTTAAATAAATTAATTCCCGGGACAGAATTTGAATCCATGACACTGGAAGAGATCATCATGAAAGCCAAAGGCGGCATTTTTAACAATGCGGCTCAGGTTTGGAATCACACCTTTTATTGGCATAGCATGAGCCCTAATGGTGGAGGTGAGCCAAAAGGCAAGCTGGCTGAAGCCATTAATAAAAGCTTTGGTTCTTTTGCTGCATTCAAAGAACAATTTACGCAAACTGCCGCAACAACATTTGGTTCTGGATGGGCATGGCTGGTTCAGGATCAGGCAGGTGCTTTAAAAATCATCAGCACAAGTAATGCTGGAACACCAATGACTGAAGGATTACAGGCCTTATTAACTTGTGACGTGTGGGAGCATGCTTATTACATCGATTATAGAAACAGGCGCCCTGATTATATCGAAGCCTTTTGGTCATTAGTTAATTGGGATTTTGCGAGCAGTAATCTGAAATAAAATAACAAGCTGGATTTGTTGCAATCCTTACCGGATAATTTTGAGTTTATGGAGACATCATGAGTTTAATTACAAGTTACAGCCCAATGCCTGTAACCTTCACGCATGGAGAAGGCGTGTGGTTGTATGATGAGCAGGGGAAAAAATACCTCGATGGCTTAAGCGGGATAGCAGTTTGCGGGTTAGGTCATGCGCACCCTGATGTCACCCGTACCATACAGGAGCAAGCAGCCAGGCTAATACACACTTCGAATGTCTTTCATATTAAAGAGCAAGAATTACTGGCTGCCAAACTCACTTCGATGGCGCGAATGGAACAGGTTTTTTTTGCTAACTCTGGAGCAGAAGCGAATGAGGCTGCCATCAAACTTACCCGTCTGTTTGGCCATAAAAAGGGAATTGAAACGCCTTCTATTATTGTAATGGAAAAAGCATTTCATGGCCGTACTATGGCAACCTTAACCGCATCAGGCAGTCGTAAAGTTCAAGCTGGTTTTGAACCCTTGGTCCCAGGATTTATTCGTGCTCCCTTCAATGATCTTGACGCCATACATACTATTGCAGCCAACAGAGAGGATGTCGTTGCAGTTATGGTAGAACCTATTCAGGGTGAGGGAGGAATTTATCCGGCAGAGGAAGGTTATCTACGTGCCTTAGCAAACTTTTGTGAACAGAATGACTGGATGTTAATTTTGGATGAAATACAAACAGGCAATGGCAGAACAGGTAAGCTTTATTCTTGTATGCATTATGACATCCAACCCGATATTCTTACCACTGCAAAAGGACTTGGAAACGGCATGCCAATTGGAGCTTGCTTAATGAGCAAGAGAGCGAAAGATTTATTTAAACCCGGAAATCATGGCTCGACTTTTGGTGGTAATCCTTTGGCTTGTGCTACGGCTTTGACTGTTTTGGAGGTCATTGAACGAGATAGATTATGTGAGCGAGTCACTAAAAACAGTGCTTTGTTAATGGATAAATTAATTAGCAACCTGGGAGAACATCCCAATGTAAAAGCCATACGCGGCAAAGGCTACATGATTGGGATAGAATTGGATAGACCTGCAAACGATATGCGAGTCCTGGGTTTGGAAAACCAGGTTTTGTTCAATATTACAGCTGAAACAGTAGTGAGACTACTACCTCCACTTATTATCAGTGAAGATGAAATTGATGAATTGGTCAATCGAATAACTCGTACTATTAACCAGTTCACCAATCAGTAGTGATAAAGACAACCTTCTTTCAATTGAATTGAAATGGTTTTCTCCCAGGCTATCACCCAATTTGTTAAATTAATCTGGTATTTGACAACATGCTCCCTGGTTTATCCGGGAGCATATGTGCAAGTTAAATCAAAATACAAAGCTTTGCCCCTTGGCAACAAAACCTAAGAAACCATCCTTTTTGGCATTAGGCAATTTCCCTGGATTATAATGATATAGCCACATTTTTTTCTTTAAGTGAGAAGGAAGTTTAACAAGCTCAGAATAGTGTGCATGTACCCCACTTTTAGACTCTGTGGTTTCACAGTCATGAAAAATAATATCTGATTCCTCATAAAAGGATATTAACTGTGCCGGGCAACTTTGTGTGTCTGATGTAAAAAGGATACGTGATTTATTATAGCTAAATATCAAACCAAAACTAGGCATCAACTCATATTCGCTGTAGTAATGGACTGTTTGTACCAATTTAAATTTTATGGATTGCCAAACAAAACCCTCATATTGCTTTACCGGTTTAACATCAAAAAAGGCACTAAGATTTGCTCTCACGTGAGGTAAAGTACTTAAACCACCGGATAAACTTTTATCCCATAATTCAGTGATAATTTTATCAGAAGCGATTAAACAAGGTTTGTGTAGGTGATTAGGATCAAAATAAGTGATTAGAGCGAACCATTCCAATCCGCCACAATGATCGTAATGCAAGTGGCTGATATAAACATTTTTTATATCTTTATAACTTAATCCTTGATCTCGTAATGAGTATTTGATGTCCGTTCCTGCATCGATTAATAAAGTATCGTTTTCTAGCTCTAAAAGCACATTGGATTGATAGTTTTCGGGCCCTATAGCAAAGGACGATCCGGAGCCTAAAAAGGTAATTTTTAGAGTCATTGTACCCCCTGCCATCACTTACTCAAATGCCCTAGCCTTAAAACTGCCATCTTAAGGTCCTAATCCTTGCTAACTGATAAAATAGAGATGTTAATTTAAGACTATGTGATGATTATTGAATTGTCAAAACAGGCAGGGCCATTATTAAAATGGTTACATTTTATTTCTTAAATCATTTAAATACTGATTAATTTTCATTGCCTCATTAGTAAAGAGCCATTTAACCCCTCTATTCAATTCTCTATACAGACTGTTTTTAGAATCGACAAAGCCGACGCCAAAATGTTGATTGGCATCTTGTAAAAATTTTAATACCCTATTGGTCAATAATAAATAATTACCCAGTACGCCTCCATAACCTTCCCTAATACTTAATTCACAAAATTTCTTAACATTATTATGCACCGCAACAAGCAATAAAGATTGCTTGGGAAAACGGCACAATTTCTTAAAAGTAGATTCCTGCAAGGTTAACAAATGATAATCTTTACATGGCGTTAGATTTTGCAAAGCTTGTACCAATATCTTTTCATCCTCGATGGCTGTTTTTAACTCAATAAATAAATGCATGGAATTCCCATATTGACTCACTACGTCAGAAAGAGATGGGATCCTGAATTCTAATGCGCGCAATTCGCTAAAATTCAGATCGGCAATAGCAATGTCCTTGTTCCATAATCGATTTAAAGTAGGGTCATGATTGACAACGAGCACCTTGTCCTTAGTGAGGTGTACATCCAATTCAATCCCCCAACATCCAGCCTCTTGTGCCATTTGAAATGCATCAAGGGTGTTTTCTATTATCCCCCTTGCATTATTATGAGCGCCTCTATGAGCGATTACCAACGCACTATTGATATTTTCGGATTCAGGTGTGTGCCTGGGAATTACAGCAAAATACCCATCAATTAATTTTTCTATCCATTTGAGTAACACAGCCAATTATCCCAATATTCCCATTTCAACCATTTTATGCTGGCAAAAAATAAAAGGCAAAAACCGCTATTAGCGCAAAATCGAAAAAATCGACTAAACTAGAAACTATGTGAGAATTACTATACAAGAACAAATTAGCATTTATAAGACTTACGCAAAACCCAAGGCCTAGACAAAAAATTGGAGCTTTGCGCCCTGATTTAAATTTCCTGGCTACAAATATTCACAAGGAGTGTTCTAATGGCAATCAAAATAACAAAAAGGGGAATGGACTTACTAAGAGACCCCATACTAAATAAAGGCACCGCATTTAGCCTCCAAGAAAGAGATGAATTTGCCTTGCACGGTTTAATACCAACAACAGTGGAAACCCTTGAACAACAAGTAGTTCGCTGCCTTGACGCTTATAGTGCCAAAGAAGACCCTTTGGAGAAACACATTTATTTACGTGCCTTACAGGATCGAAATGAAGTACTTTTTTATCGTTTTATAATTGACAATCTGGTTGATATTTTGCCCATTATATACACACCAGTTGTCGGTCAAGCCTGTGAACTGTTTTCTCATATTTATCGGCAGCCAAGAGGAGTATTTCTAAGTTATCCAGAGCGAGACAAGCTGGACAGTATCGTACAAAACATTGCATCGACTCGTTCAGTCAAAGTGATTGTTGTCACAGATGGCGAGCGGATCCTGGGGTTGGGAGATCAGGGAGCAGGAGGATTGGGAATTCCCATAGGGAAGTTGTCTCTTTATACCAGTTGCGGTGGGATACACCCATCTAATACTTTACCCATTATTCTGGATGTAGGGACCAATAACAAGGAACGCCTGGAAGATCCAGAATATATTGGATGGAGACATACTCGGATTTCAGGTAAAGATTATGATGATTTTGTTGATCAATTTGTGCAAAGTATAAAACGCCATATGCCTCATGTGCTATTGCAATTCGAGGATTTTGCACAGCAACATGCCTATCCTTTATTGGAACGATATAAAGATCAACTTTGTACTTTTAATGACGATATTCAGGGAACGGCTTCCGTTGCTGTAGCCGCCATACTGGCAGCAACTCGTGTTACTAATATTCCATTAAAAGAGCATCGAGTTGCTTTATTAGGTGCAGGATCAGCCGGATGCGGGATCAGTGAACAATTGGTGCATGCCATGATGAACCAGGGACTTACTGAACAGGAAGCCAGATCACGTTTTTATTTAGTTGACCGGTATGGACTTTTACATGATGAAATGAAAGACCTATTGCCATTTCAAAAAGGATTTGTCAGGCCTTCTGCCAGCCTGCAAAATTGGAAATTAGAAAAAAGGGGAGAGATCACTTTAACAGATGTCATTAACAATGCACAACCGACCATACTCCTTGGTGTATCTGGCCAACCTAATCAGTTCAATGAGGGAATGATTAAGACCATGCTAAGCTATTGTGAACGACCCATCATTTTTCCTTTATCAAACCCCACGTCTCGAGCAGAAGCAATCCCACACGATCTCTTAAACTGGACGGCAGGTAAAGCTTTAATTGCAACTGGCAGTCCCTTTGAGCCAGTTGCAATGAATGGCCGTAAAATTGAGATAGCCCAATGCAATAATTCCTACATTTTCCCGGGAGTTGGTCTTGGAGTAGTTGCAGGACAAGCCAAAAGAGTGACTAATTTAATGATGATGGCAGCAGCAGTTGCATTAAGTGAGCTAGCGCCTGCAGTCAAAACTGGAGAAGGACGCTTACTTCCCGAATTAACTTCAATTAGAGAAGTAAGCCAACATATAGCGAAAGCGGTTATTTTACAGGGTATAAAAGAAGGTC
This sequence comes from Legionella pneumophila subsp. fraseri, assembly GCF_000586315.1. Classification (GTDB taxonomy): domain Bacteria; phylum Pseudomonadota; class Gammaproteobacteria; order Legionellales; family Legionellaceae; genus Legionella; species Legionella pneumophila_B. Next base: position 9,992 of record NZ_JFIM01000016.1, read on the forward strand.
ACATAGAACCAATGAGTGATAATCAAATCGGTGATTCTATAAAAAGAACGATGTGGACTCCACAATATGAACCATATGTTCTATAATAAACCGTTTTAGAAATTGCTGGAATTTAAGTTTTTAGAGAGACTAAAATTCATTAGTTTATTGCCATTGAATTGACAGCATAGGGTTGAGGGAAAATCAGGTTATTGGTCCAACCTGATCCCCTCGAGGTTTTTATGGAAGTTTATTGTTAAATTGAGCGTAAAAAACAGAAAAACAACCCTGAAACATAACTATTTTTTATAAGTGTAATTTTTTATCGAGCCCCTTATATGTCCATAATTACTACCAATCTCAATCGGGCAATTCATGATTTACAACAGGGAAAACCAGTGGCTATACCGACCGAAACAGTTTACGGATTGGCCGCACCAATAAACAATAATGCAGCCATTAGAGCCGTGTTTGAGATGAAAAACAGGCCTTTAAATCATCCTCTGATAGTTCATATTGCTTCCAACTGGAACCTGCATGATCTCGTGGAGGAGGTGCCTGAGTATGCACGTCAGTTAGTTAGCAAATTTTGGCCTGGACCATTAACCCTGGTATTCCATTGTAAAAAAGATCAAATCAATCCACTCATTACCGGTGGTCAATCGACCATAGCAATAAGGTGCCCGGATCATCCCTTAACACAAAAATTGTTACAAAAGTTAAATATTCCGGTCGTAGCACCCTCAGCCAATCCTTTTGGAAAAATTAGCCCTACAACCGCTTTGCACGTTAAACAATCATTTAATGATGCCGAGTTAACCATCCTGGACGGTGGCCGTTGTCGCGTGGGAATTGAATCAACCATCGTAGATGCTACTAATCCTGATTCCTATCAAATTTTACGCCATGGGATAATAGATGAAAAAACGATTGCTGAAACGATTGCCATAGGATGCTCGACTCATAAAAACGACATTCGTGTCCCTGGTAAATTAGATAGCCATTATCAGCCACAAAAAACTTTATATTATTTTGATCAATATGAAACCCTTTCCCAATTTTGTCAAAAACGTAAGGGGACTGTTTATGTCATAGCAAATAGACAACCCCCTGGTGTCGAGACCAATCTCTTTCATCCACTGGGGATTCATCCTGAAAAATCGGCCTATGACTTGTATTATCAACTAAGATTAGCTGATACATCCGATGCCATTTGTATAGCTATCGAGCTACCACCCGATATAAGTGAATGGAGAGGAGTACGAGAAAGAATATTAAAAGCCGGCTTCCCCTATTCGCAGCAATAAATCTCAAGAAATTTATACTTTTTTGATTTCAAGCAAGAGGTGTATTGACAGAACACTATAATTTGCGTACCTTAACGCCCTATGCCGAGGTGGTGGAATTGGTAGACACGCTAGCTTCAGGTGCTAGTGGGGGCAACCCCGTGGAGGTTCGAGTCCTCTTCTCGGTACCATCAATCAAGTAATGATTCCCATTGGTTTACCCAATTGAATCTTACTGCCGGCAGATAATTCTTTATCCCATTGTATTTTTTCACCGTTTGCAAACAATAAAACAACTGTAGAGCCCAATTTAAAATAACCCATTTCACTTCCCTGAGATATAATCTTTACTGGAAGCTGCTCACTATAATCAAAACGTTCCAATTTTTTTGATCTTTTGACATCACCATGCCAACTGGTTCCAATGGCACCTACAATAGTAGCCCCAACCATCACCATCACCATCGGGCCAATTTTCGTTTTAAAAAAAATGGCAAGCCTTTCATTGCGGGCGAACAATTTAGGAACAACGCGTGTAGTCGCTGGCTGAACGGAAAACAAGGCACCAGGAATATAAGTCATTGAAACGAGCTCTGCATCTATTGGCATATGTACCCTGTGGTAATCTTTCGGCGATAAGTATAGAGTTGCAAATTGTCCCTGCACAAATTGCTCGGCCAATTGCTCATCACAAGCTAAAAGTTCTTGCACAGAATAATATTTACCTTTAGCCTGCAATAATTGTCCCCGCTCAATCTTACCTATTTCGCTGATACAACCATCAACTGGACAAATAACATCTGACTGAGCGAGAGGACGGCATTCCGGCTTTAAATGACGAATAAAAAAATCATTAAAACAGTCATAAGACTTAGGATCCTCAATAAGTGCCTCACTCATATCTACATCAAACTTATGAATAAAGCTTCGAATTAAGAAATTCTTGAAACGAGGACTCTTAACGTCAGCAAAATATCCTGCTAAAGCAGTAATACCGTGTTTCGGCATAAGGTATTGGGGTAAGGTCTTCAGTACATCACGAAACATACTTTTTACTCAAAACTGAAAAAAGAGAATAATAACCTAAAGCTTATTGTATTGTCACAATAAGACGAGTAAATCTCCATGCCAGATAAAATTTAAATCACTAGGCTCGTGACGTTCGAATTCAAAGCAGTTTCTTGCCTATGGGATATTGGCTCTGCGTAATTTTTGACCTCTTTAAAATAATCAGCTCTATGCTCTTTGGCATTATAGCAATTTAATAGTCTGAATCCCGGTATCTTTAATTTTTCTTTGTCTTTATTTATGTCTTTTTGTATGGCCGCGATGATTTTATCGAATAAAATATCATTCAAAGAGGAAGAATCTTTCCCATTTAAAAAAGTCATAGCAATACTTTTCGCTTGTGAGAATCTTGTACAATAACCTTCTACCTCCGATCTTCTTGAAGTAGACCACCATAATTTGCCTTCATATTCTTTTAATGCAGACTCCAGCAATCCTTTAAACTTGGTTGAGGGGAGTGCATCAATCCACTCATACATCGTTTTGTAAAATAGAGACTTTCCCTCAACATTGTATAAATGAATAAAACGCCTGTCATGTTTGGCAAAATCTACAGCCGCCTTGGTAAAAATCTCTATATCCTTATCAAAATTACCTTCTTTAACCGCATTACGAATGCTCAACAAAGGATAGGTTTGTAACATATAAGGCGTGAGGTGTTGAATAATTAAAGTATTTAAAGCTCCTGTATCCCCTTCTCCTGCACTTAAAATATAAGCCAACCGGTTTTCACCGCTTTCATTTGCGCTGGCTTGTAAATACTCTTTAACTGGTTGTGCCCTGTGTCGCTTTGATAACAGTTCTATAGTTGGGGCATAATATTTATCAATTATTTCAGAGATATGATGAGTCAAATCTTCAGGTCTTAAGTTCTTTGCCCAAAGAAACAAAGAGTCATTAAACTGCCTGATGACGTCTTCATGCGTATGCGGCAATATTTCTTTGGGAGTCGTAGCGACAGTAGCTTCCTTCATCTGTTCATCTGTTGTAGTTAAATGCAATTGGAAATTGGCTCGTTCAGTGTATTGTTTTAAACCAACTGCTATTCGATTAAACTCACCGGCAAGAGTGCTTGTATGAGCTAAACTTTGACGAATCTTCAGATTATAGCTCGTATACAATTGCATTAATTGTTCGGAGAATTCAAGATTGTCTTCCTCGGTTAAATCCTTTCTGTCTTTCTGATAATAAGCCTTGGCTACTGCATGAAATTGAGTTGTAAATTCAACAAGCAATATTAACGCTGTTCTTAGTTTGCTGTCTTTATCTACACTAATTAATGGAGTAATTTTATCAAGTGATAACTCAGGCATTGTGCCAAATAATTCCCAGGCATTGGTTAAGGTATCATCGGTTGGCTTTTTGCCTTCTACTTCATTCAAAACAACGTGAAACGTAGAAACTTGCTGTAATAGTTTATTAGTCAGACTATAAGAGTCATGCAACAGATCTCTGAAAGTAGGTGCATAGGCATCTCGCCACACTTGATGGTATCTTCTTCGCAACTCGTCCTCATCAAATTTGATGCTGCTGTCGTCCTTGCTAAAGATAGTGACATTCTGAGTTTTTGCCCATTCGACTATGTCTTTATAAATCGATGGTTTGTGGTAGAGCGCCGAGCAAGTGGAAGGCAAAGGAACGCCATAACCATTATTCTCGCAACCCATATAAAAAACAACGACGCGATATAAATTATCATAATGCTTTTGGTATAAATTCATTATGAAATCGACGAATGGTTTTATATTGGTGTGTTCATTGCATAAATGCGGAAATTCTTTCTCATACTGACTGCGCAGAGCAACATCCGTTTCATCCAGAGAAGTATAGTTTAACGTCATCTCGCCAAAAAGCTCGGTCAAACGTTTTCTGATCATCTCCGGTTGAAACGTTAAAAGTATTTTCAACGCCGCAGCAAATTTTTGCTCCTGAGCCACTGATTCATGAGCGAGTTGCTCAAATTGGCCTGGATCCGGGTACGTCTTTTCAAGAATTAAATTAACCAGCTTATCTTGGACAGGCAAAACCGTTGGCAAAGTTTCCTGTCCCGGGTGTTTATATGTTGGCCAATGGAAGGGTTTTGAGTCTTTTACAATAGGAAACCCTTCCCAATCGCGCACAGTCAAATTAACCCTTGTTTTAGGTATGCCGATGCCTGGCCTGGGTTCTTTCATATAGATGGTGAACCAATAAAGAAACATATCAAAATCAATGTCTCCGGCCAAGCTCATATTATGTGGATGACCGTCATCATCATCAAGAAACCACCTCCCCAGAAGGATTTCCATGAAATTTTTTTCAATTAAGGTTCTTGTGCTGGGAATCACCTGTTCTTTGGCGGAAGATTCTTGAGGCACTGATTCTTTATGGAAATTAAACCCTTTAAATCCTTCAACACTGATAGATAAAGTACCTACCAACCTATCTTCATCGTCAAATACAAGACGTTCTTCTGCCGATCTTTTTCCCTGAAAAATTCTTTTAAATAAAGAGACAGCGACACTTATTTTCGCCAAAAGTTCTGGATAATGATTTTTAGGGTCCAGTTTTTTATAAAAAGCATTTTTAATAACGCCATTTTCAATAAAACTGACCTTGTATGTTTGATGAGAGCTATCCGAAACTGCGGTCCCTGCCGTTAGGAATTGCAGCTGGCTCTCTTTCAGTGCTTTTTTGGGCAAACCCATATATCAAATCCTTTAAATCAGATCAATCCTTCCTATGCCCCATATTAATCAGAAATAGTCAAGAAGTTCAAGTATAATTTTCATACAAAATAACACTTGACTAGGAACAGACTACACATCTAGCATACATAATGCGTTATAAATGAAAATTTACTTGATTATTAGGCATGATGACAAGCTACAAATCATCATTTTAATTAAACATTCAGAGTTGTCTTTTATTACCCAAAGCCATCTGAATTTGTTGAGAGATGCCCTGGAATCAGGGCGAAATTGTAATTAACTCCGGAGAGTCGATGGCAGTTAACACCTCTTTATTTAAGGCTCTTATGACTTCTCCAGATGGACTTTGGTTAAAAAACCAATAATTGCCAGTAGCGCTTTCCTTTAAATCATTAGCAAAACCCAAGGTCAGTGCTGTAATGATAATATTAGCTATAACAACTAAAACTTTATGAATGATTGATTTTATTTCAGGGTCAACAATACTTAATATTTCCTTTTCCGCACTTTTCATCTTAATGTGCAGGTCGACACCTGATTTTGTTATACCATCATAAGCAATGCTGTAAAGTGTTTGCCTGTATTTTTCATCAGCACGCTGCCAATTTCCAACTTTATCTTTATCAAGAGATGATTTTCGTAATCGTTCATGTATGTCCTTACATTTTTCCTCTACTCTCATAATGACATACCTAAAACGGCTGGAATTGATATTGTTTTCTTCGCCTGTAAATGCAATGATTTCTTTCTTAAACCCGAGGTCTTGCATCTGCTGAACACAAATAAATCGTTCGCGCAACCTCCTTGCCAAAGCCAGTAAATTGGTGTCTTTAATTTGTAAAAGTGCCTTTCCCTGGGTAACAACTCCTTTTTGAGCCCCTATATATAAAAGGTCAATTAAAGCTTTTCTATGAGAGAGTGACTCGATTTTAGCGAGCCCTGGCAAAAACAAGCGAAGCAATTGTCCTGTTTTATTATTTTTTAGTGCCAAACGATAAGCATAATCATTGGCAATCCCCGCTTCTTTCAAGACTTTAAAGGATTTCCCTAATGCGTCCAGGTCATCCAAATTCAATTGAGATAAATCGGATTTACGCAAATTATAGGCTTTAAATTGTTCGGAGTAATGATATAAAATGGATTCCTGTTGGTGCTTTTTGGGATCCAGGGCCAGTTTTTTTAGCTGTTTTATAGAAATGGTTTTGGTTTTATCTAATGCAATCAATGTTTCAGCCAGCATTGGGTAATGGCTGGTAGCATGAACAATGTCTTGTATTTCTTTAATTGATAAACTCCCCTTGACCCAAAATATAAGACATAGTTTTCTGCAATGATCATCCGCTAGAGTATTAATGAATTTTAGTTGCTCTCTCTTTTCCCGAAGGGCCAATAACTCAGGGATATCTTGGGTTAAACCAAAATCAACAAGAACATGAAGTGAACGATAATACGCTTCGTCAAATAAGAGCTCTTTAACCTCACTTAAAGTGAAATTTTTCTGAATTAGAAAAGGAATTAATTTGATTTGGATATCATCCCACATCAATGCACTTAATTGCTTTATTAACTCATGATCTTGCAATAAATAACGATTTTCTTCCAAAGTATTTTCTTCATAAAATACAATAATCATTTGCAAAATACTTTTATACAGATTTTCCTCAGAGTTAAAAGGAACCGCTTCAAGCTCCTTCTTTAATCTGCTTTCTTCCGACAATAAATCGTTTTCCATTGCGGGAGTCAAACGAAGTTTATATTGTTTTACCAACTCCTGGGCTGTAATACTCATTGGAAGTTAACCTCTTGTTCATTTACTAATTAACCCTATTTAATAGAGATAGGGTAATTGGATTATTTTTTGGATCAAAATTTGGTTATTTTGAACGATACGTAAATATTATCAAAACTACAAAATGTAAATATTATAACCAATTTTGCGGCAGTTGGGGATTTTTTTTTAAATTAATTGTGTTTTATTCGATTTCTGTTTTTGAGGAATAAACTACGCAACGTTGAGAAACCTTGACTCAGGTATAGTTGATTATTTGGCAATCCACTCTTTAAGAGCTTCAGCCCAGGTCTTTGTTGAACTGAGCCTCGCCCTTAGAGTGCAGCAACATGTTTTGAACTCCGGGAAAAATCATTTTATCTGGTCAGAGTTCTTGCATAGAAAGGCATGAATCTTCATTGGTAATTCTCGCTGTTTCAAGTAACCTGAATTATTGAAATCAAGCAACTTTAAAACTAGCTTTTATGCATTGGACAAACAACGCCCACCTCAGCAAATGCCTCGATAACAGGTGTTTTATCCCAACGCCTGTCAATAGCGGCTTGAATGACACCACATGCAGCAAAATCATAGTATGCAATAGGAGACCAATAATTCATATTGGCATCAACCATCACCTGAAATGCTTTTTGTATAGACCAGCCTGGTTTATGTGCTAACAAATAAAACGCCTTATTAAACACTCCACTCGTTATATGCACATCTAACGCATCCGTGTATTCACTAGCATGTCCTATAGACATTCCATCCCTGGCTGGATCATCCAAGTAGCGAATAGGTTGCCCACTTTTTACGGCCTCACGACCAATGGCCCAATCTTCACCATCCCAATACCATGGATAATCCTTGCTAAGATAATCTAACAATGCCATTGCCGCCATATCAGAGAAAGATTCATTGATACCACCAGATTGCCCTTCATACATCAATCCGGAATGTAAGGCAGTAAAGTTGTGCGATAATTCATGACCCAATACACTCTGGGCAGGAGCTGTTAAAAATTCATCGCCATTACCGATTACAATTTGTTGATGTGCCAAAACAACACCATCAAGACTGATAGTTGGCACTGCAAAGGCGTTATCCATATCACCGAGATGTGTGTACGCTCGTATCGGCAAATCATCTCCTATTGGATGATTAACACCATAAACTTTTTGATACATGTCTAAGGTTTGTTGGGCAAAATACATCGTATCGTTGACTGGAGAGAAGGCATAATTAACAGGACCCGTTCTGCCGTCAGCATAGTTTAAAAACAAACTGGTTTCATCGCATGGATAGGAAAAGGCACTTAAATTCAGCATAGATTCTGTAAATGTGGTAATTGGAAAGAACTCATAACCTATATTATGATTTTCCAAATTCATCACTTTTATGGATTCATTTTCAACACGACAGAAGCCATCCTTTACATTAACGTCAAACTTCCCTAAAGAGGGGAGGGGAGGCCAGGCAAGGCATTACCATGTTGAAATATTCCCTGACGATAAGGGAGAGGAAAAGCATTACCACCTAAGCCCTGACCAATTCTCTCATGACGCACCTCATCCCATTGCTTCAAAATCTCGCCGCTATTGGCATCTACAAGATAATTAGGTGCATTGACATGCTTTTTTTCACTATTGGAATAGTACGACAAATGATAAGCCAAATGGGCTTTATTTCCTTTATCTATATAAATAACCTTTTTAAGGTTTTTAAATTTAACCGGCTCAGTTACTTTTCCAAGAATCTTTTGTTCTATCTCATCCGGGCTCAATTTTCCTTCAGTAGAATGAATATCCTGTTCTATTCCCGTAATATTCATACCTGTTACAGTTTGCTTGACGCCATCTTTTGAATGGAAAATGACTTGATAGCCCCAAACAGGAATCCCCTTGTAAGTGATTTGATAACGGGCATGCCTGGTCGAGTTGTTAGAATTAGTTTGTAACTCCAGTTTATAATCACTTTGTTGACCCTTTACAGTTTGCAATAATCCTTGCTTTTTAAGGGGATGGGCTTGCTTAAATTGAGGTAATGCTTTCGTTGACTCACCCCATACGATAGTTTGAGTTGCCGCGTTTACAGATGAAACCACTGTTGAAATGACAAATAATGAAACAATCCGTTTTTTCATAATATCATCCTGATTTTTTTGTGGAAACTTCATCCTGCTACAAATTCGAGAAAAAAACAATCAGAAAACACAAATTACGATAAAATTTTATTTTTTTATGTCTAGAATAACAATTTATACTCAACTAATCATTTCAGCCGATTCTTAGATTCTGATAATGTTTGACTAATTCAGGCCGATAATTTAGCAAGACAATAAATTAATTTTCATTATAATAAGAAAATGAACGGGGACAAATCATTGGCTTCACTATGAATTTCAATATTATTGGTGCTGGGCGTTTGGGTAAAAATTTAGGCATAGCCATGTCTGTTAATCAGATTGCCTCTTTAAGTTCTATTTGTAACTCCCATTTAACAAGTGCCAGGGTGGCCTGCAATGAAATCGGATTTGGCAATGCAGTTGCTAAAATATCTGAGCTTTCTGAAGCAGATATTACGTGGATAACATGTAGAGACGACTCCATTTCGGACGTAGTATCGATATTGGACGATGTTCAAATGTTAAAAAAAGGTAGCCTGGTAATCCATTGTAGCGGAGCTCTTAATTCAAGCGTACTTCTCCCTCTGAAAAAACAGGGCTGTTATATTGCAAGCCTGCATCCTTTGAAAGCATTCCGCTCCAATTCTTTAGATTCCAATGCGTTTAAACAAGTCCATTGCGTGATAGAGGGAGACTCTGAGGCGTGTCGTTGGCTTAAGCCGGCTTTTGAGAAGCTGGGAGCCAGCATTATCGCAATTGAACCTGAAATGAAGGCTATTTATCATGCTGCGGCAACCATTGCTTCTAATTATTTGGTGACCTTGGCGTCATATACTGAAGAGCTACTTTTACAAGCGGGAATACAACAAGCACAATCAAGAAAAATGATATGTGATCTCATGCACAGTAATATCGTTAATTTAAGTCAAGCAGATAGTATAAAAAGTGCTTTAACTGGCCCTTTGGCAAGAGGAGATATGCAAACCATTTCTTTGCATCTCGAAGCGATAAAAAACCGTGATATCAGTAGCTTATATAAAACCATGGCGCTAGCTACCCTACCCCTGGTAGATTTATCATTAGATAGAAAAGAAACCTTAAGAAAAATTCTTGAGAAAGAATAACATTGCATTCAATTAACTCTAAGCTAACTCTGTGCGTTATTCAGTTTAATTTAAAGTTATCACTTAAAGGTGTTTCACGGGAAACATACTGCCTCTAACTGCCTTGTTGCTCTGATTGAGTCACATGCAATTGAGTAACATTTTGTAAACCCCTCGGCAACCGATTTCCTCTCCGACCCCGTTCGCCTTTATAGTGAATCAAGTCCTCGCCTTTGAGAGTAAAATGCCTCTTACCGGCATGGACCGTCAGCGCATCATTCGTTGTCAATACTTGCACATCGACTATATATTCTTCTCGTGAAACAGCTTTAGCAGCAGGAATACTAATCAATTTATTGCCTTTCCCACGAGATAATTCGGGCAACTCTTCCAGTGAAAAAATCAGTAAACGTCCTACATTAGTCGCGCAAGCGACAAATAATTGATCTCGATTTGGTATTAGTCTTGGCGGCAATACATGACTGTTTTCACCTAGTTTGATGCATGCCTTTCCATTACGATTTTTTACATATAAATCTTCAATTTTGGCTATAAATCCATATCCAGAATCCGTAGCTAATAACACCTTTTGATCAGGCTCTCCGCCAACAATTGCTTCAAATAATACTCCTTCAGCAGGATTTAATTTTCCAGTTAAAGGTTCACCTTGGCCTCGTGCCGATGGTAATGCATGTCCTGGCAGCGAATAAACCTTTCCTTCTCCATCAAAAAATAAAATTTGCTGGTTAGTACGAGCTAGCGTTTGGGCTTTGAATTCATCTCCAGCTTTATAGCTAAGCTCTCTACCATCGACATCATGCCCCTTGGCGGCTCTAACCCATCCATTTTTAGACAAAACGACCGTAATGGGTTCGTTAGGCAAAATATCTTCTTCTTTTAATGCCTGAGCATCCTCTCTTGCAATAATGGGAGAACGACGGGAGTCACCAAATCCATCTCGATCTTTCAATATTTCTTCTTTTACCAATTCTTTTAATAGAGAATGGCTGGCCAGTATTTTTTGTAAAGTATCACGCTCATCAGATAGCTCATCTAATTCACCACGCAATTTAATCTCTTCCAATTTGGCTAAATGACGCAGTTTCATTTCAAGTATGGCTTCTGCCTGTCGTTCAGTTAAGTTAAATCGCGAAATTAATCCCTGCTTTGGATGTTCATCTTCTCTAATGATTGCAATCACTTCATCTATATTCAGATAGGCAATAAGCAATCCTTCAAGAATATGGATACGTTCCAGTACCTTTTCTAGTCTGAATTGAAGACGTCTTTTTACTGTAGCAAGCCTAAACTCTAACCATTCAGTCAAAATGGTTAATAACCCTTTAACCCTTGGCTTACCATCCAGCCCAATCATGTTAAAGTTAACTCGATAGCTACGCTCCAAATCCGTAGTAGCAAATAAATGAGACATTAAACTTTCAATATCCACTCGATTAGATCGAGGGATAATAACCAAACGGGTTGGATGCTCGTGATCAGATTCATCACGTAAATCCTCAACCATAGGTAGTTTTTTCTGTTGCATCTGAAGCGCGATTTGCTCCATTACCCTGGCTCCGGATACCTGATAGGGCAAAGCGGTTATAACGATGTTTTGTTTTTCTTGAGTATAAATTGCTCGCATTTTAATTGAGCCATTACCGGACTCATACATGGCTCTGATTGTTTCACGTGGAGTAATGATTTCTGCTTCCGTTGGAAAATCAGGACCTTTTATATGCTCACAAATCGCTTTAATATCCGCTTGGGGGTTATCGAGCAGATGAATACATGCGTTAGCTACTTCAGTTAAATTGTGCGGAAGAATATCTGAAGCCATACCAACAGCTATACCAGTTGCTCCATTCAATAAAATGTTGGGCAGACGAGCTGGCAGTAGAGCTGGCTCTTGTAAAGTACCATCAAAATTATCTACCCAATCTACTGTACCTTGTAGCAGTTCTCCGAGTAACACCTCAGCATAAGGAGATAATCTTGCTTCTGTGTACCTCATTGCAGCAAATGATTTGGGATCATCTGGAGATCCCCAATTTCCTTGTCCATCAACAAAAGGATAACGATACGAAAAAGGTTGAGCCATTAATACCATAGCTTCATAGCATGCACTATCGCCGTGAGGGTGAAATTTACCAAGAACATCCCCTACTGTACGTGCTGATTTTTTATATTTTGCTGTAGCTTTCAGACCCAACTCGGACATAGCGTAAACAATTCTACGTTGCACTGGTTTAAGTCCATCTGCAATGCTCGGTAATGCCCTGTCCAAAATGACATACATTGAGTAATCAAGATAAGCTTTTTCTGTAAACTCAGTAAGTGGTTTTTTTTCGGTTACTTCATTCATATCGGGTATTTTCTTCATGTATTAAGTGCTATCAATCATCCTAGTGAATCATATAAGACAATGCAAAACAATTTTAACAGAATATTCATAATGTTAGAATTATAATCATCATGTTATCTGTGTATAACTTTGTATCCATTTTATTTCATCTTTATAGGCAAAAAAATAACTTGTTGATTTATATGAATATTTACCAATTAGTTTTAGTCTTGTATTTTTATATCCTGTGGATAACTATGTGAATGAATGTAGAATAAATAAGATAAGTTGTTGTAAATTACCAAGAAATTTTTTATGAATGCTAGACTTATCCCTGTAGTACAAATAATTTTTCAGTTATGGTCACTTGAATTATAAATGACCAATTATCTGGTTATAGTACGCGACCACATACACGATGTGCCTGCCGGGTGCTACACAGACCATTCTCACATTACTTGAATTTCTTAAAATAACAGAGGGATGCAAGGTATTAGAGTTATCGCACCATTTCCTTTATGAACTAAACAGAAAAACGCCACAACAAAACTATATTTACGAACACATGGTAATGAGGGTTTCTCCTGTTACGAAGAAACCCTTTTTTTAGAGGGATATAAAGTATTTTACAGCAAAGTAATTTCCATAGGTGGAAACTCTTACTTGATCTTTTTTCTAGCCTTTTGAATTGCTCTTATTTGGGCAACAGCTCTTGCTAATTCGGCTGCAGCAACGGAGTAATCAATATCTCCTCCTTTACTGGCTATAGCCGCTTCAGCTTTAGCTTTAGCTGCCAATGCAGCAGCTTCATCCAGATGCTCAGCTCGTTCTGCCACATCAGCAAGAATTGTCACACAATGAGGTTGAACCTCAAGCATTCCACCTTGTACATAGTAAATGTCCTGTGTACCACCTTGCAAAGTAATCCTAACTTCACCTGGCCTTAATACGGTTAGTAATGGAGCATGACCAGGAGTAATTCCAATTTCACCCAATTCTCCGGTTGCGACTACCATTTCCACCACACCAGAGAAAATTTCATGCTCTGCACTAACTATATCCAAGTGCGTTGTAATACTCATATTATCTTGCCTCATAGGGTTTTAGCTTTTGCAACAGCTTCCTCGATGCTTCCAACCATATAAAATGCCTGTTCAGGCAAATCATCATATTCACCAGCAAGAATGCCTTGGAAACCTTTGATAGTATCTTTAAGTGATACGTATTTACCAGGAGAACCAGTAAACACTTCTGCAACGAAAAATGGCTGAGATAAAAATCTTTGGATTTTACGAGCTCGAGTTACAACTCGCTTGTCTTCTTCTGACAGCTCGTCCATACCTAAAATTGCAATAATATCTTTTAACTCTTTATAACGTTGCAATGTTTGTTGTACACGACGCGCTGTATCGTAATGCTCTTGTCCTACAATTAAAGGATCCAGCTGGCGTGATGTAGAATCAAGCGGATCTACCGCAGGATAAATACCTAATTCGGCAATTTGACGGGACAATACTACAGTGGCATCCAAATGAGCAAACGTTGTAGCTGGTGATGGGTCGGTCAAGTCATCCGCAGGTACATATACTGCTTGAATTGAAGTAATGGAGCCTGTTTTTGTCGAGGTGATACGCTCCTGCAGCATACCCATTTCTTCCGCTAATGTCGGCTGATATCCTACTGCAGATGGCATACGCCCTAAGAGCGCAGATACCTCAACTCCTGCCAGAGTATAACGATAAATGTTGTCGATAAATAAAAGAACGTCACGCCCCTCATCCCGGAATTTTTCAGCCATGGTCAAACCGGTTAAAGCAACGCGCAAGCGGTTTCCTGGTGGCTCATTCATCTGACCATAAACAAGAGATACTTTATCCAATACATTAGAGTCTTTCATCTCATGATAGAAGTCATTTCCTTCACGGGTACGCTCACCAACCCCGGCAAACACAGAGTAACCACTATGCTCAATTGCAATGTTACGAATTAATTCCATCATGTTAACGGTTTTACCTACACCGGCACCACCAAATAAACCTACTTTGCCTCCCTTGGCAAAAGGACAAAGCAAGTCTATCACTTTAATACCCGTTTCCAATAATTCCTGGCTGCCTGCTTGCTCTTCGTAACTTGGTGCTTTACGATGAATAGCCCAGGTTTCTTCGGCATCGATAGGACCGGCATCATCCACAGGACGTCCAAGAACATCCATAATGCGTCCTAATGTTTTCTTGCCTACTGGCACTTGAATAGGATGGCCAGTGTTTTCTGCTTTTAATCCTCGCTTTAAACCATCGGTGGTTCCCATGGCAATAGTGCGCACCACTCCATCGCCGAGTTGTTGCTGCACTTCAAAAACCAGATCGCTGTCTACAAGCTTTAACGCATCATTGACTTTAGGCACGCTATCACGAGGAAACTCTACGTCAACTACCGCACCAATTACTTCTACCACAGTTCCTAAGCTCATTATATACCCTCTTTATAAAGCGGCTGCGCCACCGACAATTTCTGCCAACTCTTGAGTAATGGCTGCTTGTCGGGCTTTGTTATAAGCCAATTGAAATTCTTTAATCAAATCACCTGCATTATCCGTTGCACTTTTCATAGCAATCATCTTTGCCGCTTGTTCGCAAGCAATGTTTTCTACAACAGCTTGATACACTTGTAATTCAATATATCGCTCTAAAATTTCATCTAATAGTTCTTTAGCTTCGGGCTCGTAAATATAGTCCCAATGATGACCCAATATTTTTTTATCTTCTTCTGATTTTGGTAAGGGCAATAATTGTTTTACAAAAGGTTTTTGCGTCATTGTGTTAATGAATTCATTGTACACAATATGCAAAGAATCAATGGTGCCATTGTAATAAGCATCAAGCATTATTTTCACAACACCAATGAAATCGTTAATACTCGGTGTATCACCCAGATGGTCTATGGAACCCAGTATGTTACCACCCACGCGTCTAAAAAAAGCCTGGCCTTTTCTGCCGATAACAGCAATATCAACTTCCTTGCCATGCTCTTGCCAAGTACGAATGGTACGAATCGTTTCGCGAAATAGATTCGAGTTTAATCCACCGCAAAGACCTCTGTCTGTGGTAACAACAATGATGCCTATCCGCTTAGTTTCGCGCTCACTCATAAATGGGTGTCTGTACTCAGAGGCTGCTCGAGCAATATGCTTTATGACTTCATATATTTTATTCGCATAAGGTTTAGAAGCCCGCATTCTTTCTTGCGTTTTACGCATTTTGCTAGCAGCTACCATTTCCATAGCTCGAGTAATTTTTCGAGTCTTATTAATACTCGAAATTTTTGAACGTATTTCTTTTGCTCCAGCCATCTTTCACTTCGCCTTTATTAGTTTTAGAGGCCATTACTTGGATATAATGGCCTTTGTATCTCAAAGAGTCAGCCCTTTGAGACTATGCCTTACCAACTGCCTGTATTCTTGAACTCTTCTACTGCTTTCTTGAGTTTTGCTTCGATCTCATTATCATAAGCACCAGCTTCATTAATGGCATGCAATAACGCGGCATGGGTACTACGCATGTAATCGTGCAATGAGGATTCAAATGAACTGATTTCATTTACTGGCACATCATCCAAATACCCTTTTTCCACTACAAACAAACTTACCGCCATTTCAGCCACAGTAAGCGGGGAATATTGCTTTTGCTTCATCAGCTCAGTAATACGTTGACCGCGCTCTAGCTGTTTACGAGTTGCATCATCAAGATCGGAAGCAAATTGAGAGAACGCCTCTAACTCACGAAATTGTGCCAGAGCAAGACGAGTACCACCACCGAGCTTTTTCATAATTTTAGTTTGTGCAGCACCACCAACCCGAGAAACAGACAATCCGGAGTTGATTGCTGGTCTAACTCCCGAGTTAAATAAGTCAACATCAAGGAAGATTTGCCCGTCGGTAATGGAGATAACGTTTGTTGGTACGAAGGCTGACACATCACCTGCTTGCGTTTCGATAATCGGTAATGCAGTCAGTGATCCTGTTTTACCCTTCACTTCACCATTAGTTAATTTTTCCACTTCATCGGCATTAATTCTTGCCGCTCTCTCCAACAAGCGAGAATGCAAGTAGAAGATATCACCAGGATAAGCCTCGCGACCTGGTGGCCGGCGTAATAACAAGGAGATCTGTCTATATGCCCATGCTTGCTTTGTTAAATCATCGTAGACAATCAAGGCATCTTCTCCACGCTCCATGAAATACTCGCCCATGGTACAACCAGCGTAAGGCGCAATATATTGAAGCGCCGCTGAATCAGAAGCTCCCGCTACCACAACGATAGTATGTTCAAGAGCTCCATGCTCTTCTAATTTTCTAACAATGGATGCAACCGATGAAGCCTTTTGACCAATGGCCACGTATACACATTTAACTCCAGTGCCTTTTTGATTGATAATCGCATCAATAGCAATGGCGGTTTTACCAGTTTGGCGGTCACCAATAATAAGCTCTCTTTGCCCTCTTCCAATGGGAATCATCGCGTCGATTGCCTTTAATCCTGTTTGAACAGGTTGATCTACAGATTTACGCGTAATTACACCAGGAGCCACTTTTTCTATCGGAGACATACCAGATGAGTCTATCGGGCCTTTCCCGTCTATAGGATTTCCTAACGCATCAACGACACGTCCCAAAAGACCTTTTCCAACTGGAACTTCCAGAATACGGCCTGTACATTTACCTTTTTGCCCTTCAGCTAATGTGGATGAGTCGCCTAATATTACAGCACCAACAGAATCTCTCTCCAGGTTAAGAGCCAAGCCGTAGACCCCTCCTGGAAACTCTATCATTTCACCTGCCATAACATCGGCAAGACCATGCAGTCGTACAATACCGTCTTTCAGACTAACGATAGTACCTTCATTTCGTGCTTCAGAAACCACACTAAATTGATCTATTTTCTTTCTGATTAATTCACTGATTTCAGAAGGATTTAACGCTACTTGTTCTGACATGGAAACTATCCTCTAAATTAAGCGGCCAAGCTGGTGCCAAGCATATTAAGCTTGCCCCGAACTGAACCATCGATAACTAAATCGCCTGCTCGAATTAGCGCTCCGCCAAGCAAGGAGGGATCAATACTTACTTTTAAAGAAACCTTACGTGATAATCTTTGACTTAAGGATTCGCTCAAACGCTGTTGTTGCGCTGGAGTCAATTCGGAATAGCTGACTACATCAACCTCCAGTATTTTTTCTTGCTCTGCTCTATATACTTCATAAAGAGCTTTAATTTCTGGCAACAACATCAGTCTTTTATTAGTTGTTAATAGCTTAATTAAATTATTTAATGCATCATTTTTCTTGAACTTTGAACTACATATCTCAATGAGAAGTTCAATTTGCTGTTCATCTGTTGATGCCGGATTAGCAATAAACTGAGAAGCTTGAGGAGTTAAAACAACTTGGGCCAACACAGCAAGGTATTCTGACCATTCACTCAGTTTATTTTCTGCTAAAGCATGTTCAAATATCGCTTTTGCGTAGGGTCTGGCTATAGTGGTACTATCAGACATTTTAAATCTCTTCAATAAGGTTATCTAACAGTTCGCTATTCGCTTTTGCATCCACTTCACGCATTAAAATTTTCTCTGCCCCAGTAATAGCCAATTTTGCAACTTGTTTTCGTAGTTCTTCTTTGGCGTGATTTACTTGTTGAGCAATTTGTTCTTGCGCAAGTTTTGCTTGAATTTGAGCTTCGCGTTTTGCGGCCTCTTTCGCTGCTTCAATAATCTCTGATGCTCGTTTATTGGCTTTATCAATAATATCCGCAGAATGAGCCTTGGCTTGTTTTAATTCATCCTTTACACGATGCTGAGCCAACTCCAGCTCTTTTCGCCCTCTTTCAGCAGCAGCCAATCCATCAGCAATTTTGTCTTGCCTTTCTTCCAAAGCTTTTGCTAACGGAGGCCAAACTAATTTCATAGTAAACAGTACAAACGCGGCAAAAACCAACATTTGAACTATTAATGTTAAATTAATATCCAAAGTATATTCTCCTGTAACAGTGAGGGCGCGAAGCGCCCTATTTATGTGTTATCAAGAACCCAGGCTGCTTAGGAAAGGGTTAGCAAAGGTAAAGAATAATGCAATACCTACCCCAATCATGGTTACCGCATCAAGCAAACCAGCTACAATAAACATTTTAACTTGTAACATAGGCACCATTTCTGGTTGACGAGCTGAGCCCTCAAGAAATTTACCGCCTAGCAATCCGAAACCTATGGCTGTGCCTAGTGCACCTAAACCTATCAACAAGGCAACCGCGATGACGGTCATACTTTGAACTTGTGCTATTAATTCAGCAGCTTGCATATTTTATCCCCTTTACAATGGATGATGATAATTAAATCGGTTAATGATCTTCATGGGCCAAACTTAAATAAACTATAGTCAGGACCATAAAAATAAATGCTTGTAAGGTTATCACTAATATATGGAAAATGGACCAAGCGAGTGCAAGAATAAATTGCGCCGTACCCAGTGTCATAGTACTAATTAATGATGACGTTGTTGCATTTAAGGTTAACAAGGCTATCAAAATAAATATTAATTCGCCAGCGTATAAGTTTCCAAAAAGTCGCAGTGCCAAGGAAATTGGTTTAGCTATCAGCCCTACCAACTCCAACAATAAATTAAATGGAATGAATAGTGGGTGATTGAAAGGCTGCAGGGTGAGCTCTTTAACAAAGCCTTTAACACCTTTTATTTTCAAACTGTAAAAAACTATTAGAAAAAATACAGAAAGTGACAATCCAAAGGTTAAATTCAAGTCATTAGTTGGTACAACTTTTAGGTAATGTATACCGACTAACTGAGCAAGCATAGGAAGGATATCTACTGGTACGATATCCATAAAATTCATTAGGAATACCCACATAAAGATAGTTAATGCCAATGGACCTATTAAATTATTTTTTCCATGAAAGCAATCTTTAACCTGATTATCGGCAAATTCAAGCATAAGCTCAGCAAAATTTTGTAACTTCCCGGGAACACCAGTGGTTACCTTCCTTGCTGCCAAATACATAATTGCTGAAATAATTAGCCCTAAACCTATAGAAAAGAAAATTGTATCCAGGTTCAGGGTCCAAAAACCACCACTTGAACCGAATGTCATATCATTTACGTTATAGGTAAGGTACGTTAAATGATGTTTAATATAATTTGTGCTAGATACCATTTCAGTCACTTTTTGGCCTATTCTGTTTATTGACAATAATCCATGGGGCAAACCAATGCGTCATAAGAACCAAAATGTATGATGCAAAAAACGCTGCCGGTGTGATCCTACATAATAAAAATACTAATGCAAACAGGAACATGGACAGTATTATTTTTAACGCCTCGCCTTTATAAAAACTATTAACTATTTGCCTCGCAGCTCTCGCACCTTGATGCTTAAACAGTTTAATAGCAAAATAGGCATTTGGTATAATACAAACCAGTCCGCCAAGCAATGCAGAACTAGCTGCGTTGGCACCAAATAAAATTGCGCAAAGGGCAGCAAGGATTAGAGTAACTCCTAACTGCGCCAGCCACAATCGCGTGATTCCACGCCTATTCAGCTGTTTGTTCACATATTCACCTAACTTTGACGGGGCGAATTATAAATTAAACAATGGCAATAATCAACGTTGATATTCAAATTACGAGCTATAATAGTAGTGTAGGGTTTAGCATTATTCACATGTTAAGCGATTTACTAATTAACCTCGCCTAAGGATTAAAAAATGTCAGAGAAAATTCAGCATACAGCAGCCAGGCTGCAAGAAAAAATGAGCAATCGTTATAACGATGGGCTTTCACACAAGCATAATAAAAATCACCTTTCATACAGACAACATTGCAGATCTCATCCTTGTAATCAAACGAACAATAAAGACGAAGAAAGTATTGTAAATGGCTCTACTGGGCTGTTACGCGAGTTTAATTTGAGAAAAATACGAAAACGACTGGATAAAGGTCGATTCCATTGATACAGTATACTTATCCTCCCAGGTTAGCCACTTCCTGGATTGGACGTGCAGCTATTGGCCTGATTCTAATCAGGCCATATTCGTAGCAGGTTGATAAGTATAATACCTCATAAGTTTTACTACTCTCTGTACACCATCTGTGAATCTTGCAATTTTAATCACTTTTTCAGCTTGCTCTGCCTGAACATCTCCCATCAAATAGACAATACGATCAGAGGTAACCACCTTGAAAGCGTTAGGATCGATTGAAGAGTCCGCAAAAATTTGGCTGCGGATTTTCGTGGTAATCCAACTGTCCTGGATTGAGTTGGATGGCATTTTATTGATAATTACTCGATTAAATAACCGTCTATATCCTTTAACTTTACCAAGACGTTGCTGTAATTCATCGTATAATTCCTGAGACGGAACATGTCCAGCTATTAAAATATCTCTATTGAATACAGCAATATCTAATACCGTCTCTGAATTTTTAAATGTTCGATTGACAGCCAAAACATCATTAAGAGCTATTATTAAATTATAATCATCCAATTTTTTATATACATTGTGCCTGTCATAGGCCAGAGTTGCTCCAGTCCATAGGGCGCCCAGACAACCTGATAAGCAGCTTGCTAAAGAAAAAACTATTAGTATAAAACATCCCTGTTTAAACATGCTAACGTATATATTGGAATATTTTCACGACTTTTCTCACTCCAGCAACGCGTCTGGCCACATCAACCGCTAGCAATGCTTGTTCATCAGAAACAATTCCCATCAAATAGACCACTCCATTTTCAGTGACTATCCGTATCGA
Source organism: Legionella pneumophila subsp. fraseri (assembly GCF_000586315.1). Classification (GTDB taxonomy): domain Bacteria; phylum Pseudomonadota; class Gammaproteobacteria; order Legionellales; family Legionellaceae; genus Legionella; species Legionella pneumophila_B. Next base: position 31,169 of record NZ_JFIM01000016.1, read on the forward strand.
ACCCGATTCAAGTCCTTTTTTAGTCAACATGTTGCTTCTAACTTGGCTTGTAATCCAACTGTCTTTCGTCCGCTGTGTCAGGGGAATGGGATAATCAACCGTTATTTCATCATAAACTCTTTTTACTCCAGGGGCATTTTGAGCGATCCGCTCGGCTAGAACGCGCAATGACGCAGCGGGGGTTTGTCCAACCAGCAATACCACCCGGTTAAAACTGGTAACAAGAATTCTAGAGTGACTAAATCGAGGATCCTTGATGATGGCTTTATGAATCACATGAAATAATCGAGCATCCGCCTCCATGGTAGTCACGCTTCTTCTATCATAAACCATACCCGCTGCTGCACCTGCAACAACCACAGCAACACAACCGGTTAGTAAAGCGCCAATCATCATCACTACGATAGATTTAAATTTTAGATTCATTTTCATTTTTTATCCTAAAACCTGGCCAAACAAAGATTGCTCGATTAAATCACAAAAACAATGCAATATGAACAAGTGCAGCTCTCTTATCAATGCGGTACTGTCTGATGCTACTCTTATCTCTATATCTTCTGGCCCCATATGATTCGCCAAAACACCTCCATCCCGACCGCTCAGTGCAATCGTATCCATGCCGCGTTCACTTGCCGCATGAAGAGCTTGTAACATGCTATCAGAATTACCTGACGTAGTTAGTAAAAGCAATACATCTTGTTCCTGCCCTAAGGCTTGAATTTGCCGTGCAAACACTTGACCATAATGATGCTCATCGGCAAATGAACTCAAGCAAGACGCATCAGCGCTTAAATTAATAACCGGCAGAGAAGGCCTTTCCACTTCAAAATGATTTAACATCGAACTGGAAAAGTGCATGCAATTGGCACTAGATCCCCCACTACCGCAAATAAATATTTTGCCATCATTCAATAAACAGTTAACCAACAACTTCCCTGCTTTAGCTATTGAATCCGATAACACATCAGCCGCTGATATTTTTGCTTCTATTGTGACACCAAATAAATGTCTTACTCTTTCTTCTAACTGAACCATTTCAAAACCTTCTATTCATTATGTTCCTAGGATCCTGCATCAAATGCGTTCTTCAACCAGGTAATCTTGTTTGATTTTCCATCTATGCTAACCACATCAAACCGTATGGGAAACTTATCCTGTATTCGATACTTAATCATATAATGAGAAGTTGTTTTTATTATTTTTTGTTTCTTTTCGTAAGTAATGCTGGCAAGCCCTCCACCAAAACTGCTATTTGAGCGCGAACGAACCTCAATAAAAACCAGATAAGCCCCTTCACGCATAATCAAATCAATTTCTCCCAAACGACAACGATAGTTTTGGATTACTAATTCAAGACCATGTTCCTTTAGGTAATTTAAAGCCAATTGTTCAGCAAATTTTCCTTTTTCCTGGGTCATTATTTATCTTGGCTCACATTAAAATTAAACGGTATCCCCTAGTGAATGAGCCAGACCCTGTTTAAATTGCCCCCATTCAAGAACCCTGGCTACTTGTTGAGTAGGTTTTAAATATAAAATTCCTGTCGAATCGTTAGAGCCATCGGCTGGGAATAATATCAGTTGGTTTAATTGGGTAGCCAAAGTATAACTGTCCATGCCTAAAGCATAAAGCCTGTTATAACTATTGAATTGTTCAGGCCAGTTTTTCGTTCCCATCTGATGAGAAAATACCCAGGGTATATCACAGAAAATGATCCCATCCAAATCCTTATCCTTCAAAGCATTGGCACTCCCGCTATAAACACTTGAGGTGGCGTACACAGGAACATCTCCAGCATAATAATATTTTAATAAAGGCATAATCTGGCGAGCCTTTGAAGGATAAGCCAATAAAAATATCATATCAAAATCCTGTCTTCGGCTAGTAGTCGATTGGACATTGTACCCTAATACCTGTTTTAATATTTTCTCGCGTTCCTGGCTATTGGTGATTTGTAAAAAATCTTTCATGCTCTTATTCAAATCTTGCTTGGCTGCATATCGAAGAGTGTCAACAACAAGCCCCCCATCTGCATTCCACTGATTAGTAAAAGCCTTCGCTACTTCATTACCCCAGGCATTATTGGGAGCAATAATCAGTGCTTTTCTGTAACCTTTGCTTTTTGCTTTTATTGCAACCTGAATCGCTTCATTAACAGGAGATAAGCCTAAGGAATAAGAGTTGTTCTGTGTACTGGTGTCGGTATCGTTTAGCAATAGGGTAGGAACTGGATGATCTAGGGATGCGATGGTAGCGACTTGAGCTTTCGTTAACGGACCAACAACATATTCAGCACCATCGGAAATAGCTTGGTGATATGTGTTCGTTATATCGCCCTTGCTTGTATCATAAACTTTAATTTTTGTTGATTCATCTCCCCTGTTGGCCTTATAGGCTGCCATAAAGCCTTCCCGTATAGCATTACCCGGCCCGGATAATGGGCCACTCAAAGGCAATAATAAGGCAACCTGCTTAGGCGGGGTTAATAATTTACTTGATATGCTGTCTAATGGATTAGGCAAAATCTGATTGGCTGGATGACTACTAAAATGCATCTGCCATTGATCCAAGGCAGCCAACAATGATTTTGAGTTATTTCTGTACTTACGGGAAATAACAGCCAGCTGTAACCAGCCTTGCATTTCTGATTTATCCACGGCTTCGACAGCCATCGTATTTAATTCCGCTTGAGGTAAACTGGTTAAAGTCAACCACAAAGCCCGTCGGTTATTGGCCTGACTTTCTTCATCAGGGAGCAATGATTCTAATTTGATACGCTCACTCACTGATTCAGAGTAACTACCAATGGCCCGAAATGATTTTGCCAATTCTTCGTGAAACTGGATTTGATTATATAATGAGAACTTTTCAGGCTCTTTAATTTTAGCTAGCTTAGCTAAGGCATCCCTGGGTTTATCACGCATAAAGTCGATTTTTGCCAATAAAAGATTCTTTTCATTGGCCTGCTCAACCGTTAATTCTTCAGTTTGTGCTAAAATGGCGGTTCCTTGCTTCCACTGCCCATCAGTAATTAAGCGACCGGCTGCTGAAATCAATGCGCTTTGCTTTACATGGCCTTCTTGACTCTTGGCCATAGCCAAGTATGCTGCAGTAGGTAATGAATATGGATTTTTTAATTTTTTGTTGGCTTTTACAACAGGTGCGGTTGAGTTAACTGTTTTTGTGCATTGGCAAAGCAAAAAAATCGATACCAAGACTAAGACCATGCGAAGTTTTAATTGTTTTATTAACATGTTAATTCGCCAAATTTGCTTTTTCGCAAGAGGATAAACCATGACAAACACTCTAGCAACAGATTTAGGAACCCTCTACATAGTTGCTACTCCAATAGGAAATCGCGAAGACATTTCTTTCAGGGCTCTCAATACATTGAAAAACGTTGATTTAATACTTGCAGAAGATACACGCCATTCCAAACAATTATTAACCTCACTAGGAATAAAAAATAATTTAAGCTCATTGCATGCCTATAATGAAGCAAACAAAAGCAAGGAGATAATTGAGAAACTGCTCCATGGAAAATCAATCGCATTAATCAGTGACGCGGGAACGCCGTTGATTAGCGACCCAGGATTTCCTTTGGTGAAACAAGCCCATGAGCACCATATCCCTGTTGTGCCTGTTCCTGGCGCCTGTGCTTTAATTGCTGCATTAAGCGCTGCAGGGGTACCCTGCGATTCTTTTGCCTTTTTAGGTTTTCTGCCGGCCAAACAAAGTGCCAGAAGACATGAACTTCAATCATTGCGCTCAGCGCCCTATACCTTAGTATTCTATGAATCAACTCATAGAATCATAGACAGCCTTAACGATATTGCAGAGATCTATGGCCAAGATTGTAAACTTGTTTTAGCAAAAGAAATAACCAAAAGCTTTGAGCGATTTGTATCTGGAAAAATAAGAGAAATTATAGACTGGCTATTAAGCGACCCTGGTCATACCAAAGGTGAGTTTGTTTTAATTTTTCCACCTCGTTCATCAAATGAAGAACTCCATTCGCATGAAAAATTACTCAAAATACTATTGGAAGAATTACCTTTAAAGCAAGCTGTGGCTATTGCATGCAAATTGACTAATGCCAACAAAAATCAGCTCTATGAAGAAGCATTAAAATTAAAAGGGAGCTAAAAAAACCATATTGAGCGCTTATTCCCGTAACATTGTCCGTAAATGACTTTTTTTTGTCCTCTAAGACCAAGCAAAGATATCGTTCTTTAAACTAAATTATTTATATATTAGGCTATATTGGATTATAAAATGGATGTCTTAAAAAAATACAGTTTTTCACTGGTCTACTTACTTATCCCATTGCCCTTTGTCTCTTTGCATTTAGGAGGCTGGTATAGTTTTCTACCCTTCTTAATTGTTTTTGCTTTCATTCCCTTAATTGATGCCTTTCTTCATGATTCGGCAAATCCAACACCGGAGCAAGAACAAGAACTCCTAAAAGATAAATTTTTTAAATGCATTACTTGTGCTTATGTGCCTGTTCAAGTAACCATCATTGCTTATGGAATCTATATAGTCAGTACTCAAGATTTGGTTTGGAATGAATGGCTAGGATTTACCATGTCACTAGGACTTATCTCAGGTGGAGTAGGCATCAACTTTGCTCATGAAATGATGCATAAAAACAGTAAATTGCAACAACTAATGAGTAAAGTTTTGCTAGTTACAGTTTGCTATGGTCATTTTTTTATTGAGCATGTCAAGGGCCATCATGTTAAAGTAGCAACACCTGATGACCCTGCCACAGCCCGATTAGGTGAAAATTTATATCAATTTTTACCAAAAACGTTATTAGGTTCGTTTCAATCCGCCTTACTTTTAGAAGAAAAACGTTTATCACATAAAAACTACCCCCTCTGGAGTTTACATAATAATTTCTGGTGGATACTTACTTTTCCATTAATCATTAGTGTAACCTGTTTCATTTTTGGCGGATTAATCGCTCTATCATTTTTCTTATTACAATCATTCATTGCCATCCTGACATTAGAAATTGTTAACTATATTGAACATTATGGGCTAGAAAGGAAAATGCTGAGTAACGGCCAATATGAAAAGGTAAATCCAAATCATTCCTGGAACGCGAATCATTGGCTTAGCAATCAGCTACTAATTCACTTACAACGGCATTCAGATCATCATGCTCATGGCGCACGTCCCTATCAAATTTTACGCCATATGGAGAAAAGCCCTCAACTTCCTTCAGGGTATCTAGGAATGATTATCATTGCTTTAATTCCACCACTATGGCATTACATCATGGACAAGAGAGTGATAGCCTATCGAGTTCAGTTAAAGCAATTAGAACAAATTTAAAAGTAAACTAATGATTGTTCCTTAATTAGGTTTTCAAGCAAAAGAATACTTTAACTTTTATTGTAAAATGGCTGTGGAATCAAAAACTTTTATCCGTTTATTTAGTACCGAGAGACGGCTTGCTAAAATTTTGGCCATACACACGTGAAATTGAACCAAGAGTAAGGGGTTATTTGTAGACAGATCTTGGATTGATTTCAAATCAATTTCATAAACAACAGTTTTTTCGTGGGTTATTAATGTTGCCGTACGTTTCTTATGAGTGTACATGGCAATTTCACCTAATACATTTCCTGAGCCCACAACAAGTACGCGTTTATCACCAACAAATGCGGAAACCCTTCCCCGATGGATAAAATAAACACTGGTTGACTCCTCTCCTTCATGACAAATTTTATCATTCGGGCTATAAGATTTTATGGAAGCCTTTTCACTAATCCATGCGACCAGTTCAGAGGAAAAACCTAAATACAGTAACTGTTTCTCTAGTGTTACTTCTTCAATATTTATATTGTCTGTATATTTTACTATAACTTCATCTTCACACCACTCTAATGCTGATTCTTGATCAGTAAATACTTTAAGCCAATTGGTTTCCGATTGTAATAAATTGGTTTTCATTAATTCATGATAAACAATGGGCTTTAATGAACAAATTGCAAAGGAAATATTATTTTTTTCCGCATGAAGCTTTAAGTTTTTCATTAAAATAATGCGGGATGAGTCGATATTGTAAACAAGCTCAAAATCTAAAATGATATATCGTGCTTTGTGAATACCTTTTATTAACTGAAGCAGCCTATAGATAGAGCCAAAAAAAAGAAAACCTTGCAATTTCAAAAACTGAATTTCATCTCCCTTTGTCGATAAAATGGATTGAGATATCGGATTTCTCTCAAAAGAGGAATTATAGTCTGATCCGGAAAATAGATACTTAACCGGATTTATTTTGCTGTAGCGAAAAGCGAAGATAAAAATTGAAATAACCGTTCCTATAGCTACCGCCGTAATCATATTAAAGATAATGGCAATAACCAATATCAGCAAAACGATTAAATATTCGCTTAAATTTAATAAACGCCAGGTATTGATCAACCATTCAGATAGAAAACAGAAAGCGATATAAAACAAATAACACCCGATAGCCATTTTCGGGAAACATTCAACGACCACGGCGCCAAAGCACAAAATAAGCAACATGGGAACAAAAGCCATCACCCCGATAATACGAGCACCTCCATACTCTTTTGCAACAGTAGATGCTGACAAAGACAAATAACCAATCATCCCTCCAACCAATCCACTTAATACATTGCCAACACCCGCTGTACGAAGTTCCTTGTTCAAATCCAATTGTTTATTAACTATCAATTCATAACTACTCGCATTTAATAACAAGGCAATAAAACTTACCAGTATAACCAACCCTGCATAATTCAATAAGGTCATTGAGAATGGATAATGAATCATTTGCCATATTTCAGGTTTCAGAAGCGAATCAATATGGCTTTGATTGAAAGGTCCCAAAACATATCCTTCTGTTGGGTCTACCAAATATTCCAAATTAAAAACATAAAAAAGGGTATAGAATAAAATAACAAGAAAAATAAACATCAATTGCAGTGCGTATCGATAACCTAGCTTTTCTTTGAAAACATAAACGACTATTCCCGCAATAAAACCTGGCGCCCACAATAATATGTCTTCTTTATGAAAAAAGATGAGCCAATTTTGATGTAGTGCTTTACCAGTTAATAATGCAAATGTTCCTGATAAAACCAACCAGCCTGTCGCAGCCATAAATCCACAAATTACAGGATAGGGCAGATAACGGATAATATTGCCAAACTTGAATTTTCCAACGAAATAAAATGACAACCCAGTGAAACAGGTTGTGACCCCAAGAAGAAACAGAATCGTAATAAAGAGGGCTTCGTTTGTAGAGCCTGATGGCATCGATTTAATGATCACTAATGCCATGGCTGAATACAAAATTGCTGCTTCATCTTGCAACTGAGCGATGGCATAAGGAGGGGAAGACAGGAACAAATAATTTGCGCTTATAATAATTACTGAAATAGCCAATATATTAATGACCAACGGAATATAAATTTCTAACGCACCTTGGTAAATAAGTGAGGAAAACGCAACAATACTAATCATATTGTCAATACTTATGACCAATCCTGCCAAAATAGCCAAAATCAATTGACTTCGAGTCATCCTATCTCTCACTAATTCATTTCAAGACTAAAGGATTATTTTACTAAACAATGCAAAAATCCAGTTTTTCACATTTCTAATGGAATTAAAATAGCGGCCTCTATTCATTAATGATTCCGCATAATTTTCTCCTGACATAGTACTGCTTCATTGGCTATTGTTCATGAAATTAGGGATATTAATAATTATTCAAATAACCAGATAAGCCAGGCATACTCTTGTTCGCGATAAACTTGGGCTAATCCGATTAACTAACCTGAACAATAGCTACACAAAATTTTCTCTCTATTTAATAATTCCTTAATAAAAATAAATTAAAATTTACCAGTCAATTAATTATTCACTTAAGAAGCGCATTGTGCCTGATGTAAGTGAGTGGAGGACTGGTAAACTTAGTCAATCTTAAATCAAAATAGCTGGATATTATTGAGATAAGTATTTTAAGTTAATCAGGCTTCTTTCCATCAAAATAACACACAATAACATATTGCCAAAACAACTATAATTAAAATCCATCCTTAAGTCTTTCTCAACCATTTAGTTCAAATTAATATCCTGTTAATCATTTTTTTTACAAATAAATTAAATTATCTTGAGGTATTGAAATGACGATAGAATGTTATTCTATTGATGGTGATGAGTGTATTTTAAGAAAAGAATACGATGACGCTCCTGACTCTGAAAAATTTTCAGGTAAAGCGGTCATTTATACAAATTTACCATTAATAAAAAAAATCAAGCGTGAAATTGCAAAAAATAAATTGCAACCAATCATCGTTTTTAACGGCTCCAGTCGACAATCCATGTTTATGGAACAACTCAACGCTCTTCGAGAAAAAAAACTATTTAGAGGATCTTTTTGTTTAGCATTACAAAGACTATGCGATTATCTCAAGGTTGAATTAGATAAAACGCTCTTACCCGATATCACTGGAGATCTTGAGTATGGAACGACCTTTAATCGAATTATGGATGAAGTATTAAATATTGAATGGTTAGACAATAAAAAACTACAACATAAACATGTTCCTTATCCCGATTATAATGAAAATTGGCATGCAAAATTAGATCCCTTTAAAAGAATTCTCCTTTTTGCGCAAATACAAAAAATCAGAAATGATCATCCTGATGAAGATATAATCTTTAATTTTATTGATGACAAAGATGACATTTTATCCACCTTAAAAAAATATTTTATAAATTATTCTTATATGATTCCTCATGGAGTTACTTTACGTTTAAACCATTATGACGGCAGCAATGTAAGTTCATATGCCAGCATAAAGGGAACCGGACGTCCGTACAAGAATTACCGGCAAATAGTCAAAGACATGCATGAGCATGTGTATAATCTTGATGCGTTTGCGGAAACAATAAACCAAAATGATAAATTTTCCGAAATACCTGCCGTACGCCAAATATTAGAACATGAGTTCTTTGTTTCAGATCCTGATGATGTCGTTAGCTGTCTAGACAATGGGAAAATTCCTTTTGTAATTCGCAAAAGTAAATCCCAAATTTCTGGTTACATTATGTTTACAGCCGTTTACAAAACCTCGCAAGGAATCTTTGCCAATCGATATGGTATTAATACGGAAGGCGAGCTTTATAAATTTTTTGATTCACAAATTGAAAAAATGGACATTGATTCTGAGGGTATAATTGCAGCATTAGAAAGAGAAATAGTTATAACAAAAATGATTATTGAAAAAACGGAGAATCTCAGCAAAATTCCATGGAAATCCCAACCCGAGAAAAAAAATATCGACCTTGATTATCAAGAAAATGGGGAAAAAGAAGCTGAAACAAATCCCTCTGAATTATTTACTCCAATGACTAACTCCTTTCACTCTTCGGATAGAAGAGAGAATAAACAAAAAAGCTTATGCTCTCAATTGCGTTCCTGCAAATTCTTTGTCTCCAGGATTAACAATGCAGAAAGTGAATTGAATAAAAAACAATTACCTTTTCTAATACGTCCCAGCAGAGCCACTAGCAATGAATATTACATGTTTACAACAGTCTGCAAAACTTCAAAGGGAATTTTTAATCATCGATATGGAATAGACAGAAAAGGCAATCTCTATAGTTTTGATAAAGACGGAACACAAAAAGTAAATATTATGCCTAAAGGTATCATAGCGACCCTGAAAAAGGAGATTGTAGAACAAACACAGAAAATTGAGAAAGCTCAGGATGTCGCTCAAATAACCTGGATACCTGAAGAAGATAAATCACCAAATTCATCAACAAAAAGGAAAAATAAAAAACCAGAGTGGCATTTAAAATTCTTTAATGAAAATGGAGATAGTACTCAGTTTAGCGAAATTACACCGACACCTTGTAAAAATATTTAAACTTAACTTTACATCCACTTTCTCATTACCAAGTTCTTATAGCCAGTTTCAAGTTCTCGTAATAATCATCGATTAAGGACGTTCTATAAAGACGTCCTTGCTTTAAGATGATTAAGAACCAACAAACTATATAAAAAGCTCTGGAAATCCACTACCTCTTTCCCCTAAACTGTCTTTGGTTTTTTGACTTAAGGACTATATATGAAAACTAAATCATGGATTGCAAGTTTGTTTTATTCCTCATTATGTTTCTCCTCTTCTTATGCAATTAATCTCCATCAAATCACAGTAGCTGATCCGGTAATGGGCAGTCGTACCATTACCTATGAACAAGTTGGAGAGTTTGCAGTAGTGGAAGGTGATATTTTGATTGGTAAAGCGGCGAATCTTAAAAACCAGGGTGCTGTTATTACACCAAAAGTCGGGGGTTCACGTTGGCCAAATGGTGTTATCCCTTATGAAATTGCTGAAAATTTACCTTTTATAAACAAGCTTGCCATTTTACAAGCAATAGATCATTGGCAAAAAAAAACGAATATAGAGTTTGTCGAATTAACCTCTAAAAATCGTTATGACTATCGTGATTACATTTCCTTTATCCCCGCAGAGGGAACAACCTGCTCTTCCTATGTTGGACGCCAGGGAGGGAAGCAAGAAATCAATTTGGCGCCAAGATGTACTACCATGAATACGGTGCATGAAATAGGACATGCCTTGGGAATGTGGCATGAGCAATCCCGATCAGACAGAAATCAATATATTCGTATTGTCTGGGAAAATATTGATGAAGATCATAAATTTAATTTTGATCAACATTTAACCGATGGAAAAGATTTTGGTGAATACGACTATGGATCCATTATGCATTACGGCCGATTTGCTTTTTCCAAGAATGGTCAAGCAACTATCATACCTCTAGTTGATGGCGTGGAAATAGGGCAGCGAACTCAGTTAAGTGAAAAAGATATCGCTGCCATCAAAGCAATGTACCCTGAAGCCTAATTGGGAGAAGTAGCCAAGGCCATATATCCATCTTTTTCCTCTGAAGGGGCGGCTAAAGCCAATTGCTTGGCCGCTTTTGCTTCAGAGTGCTGGTCGTAAGCATGGAAGATTTCATAACCAATATACATAGCCGTTAAAACAATTGCAGCAGGCCAGCAAATAGCAAATGTTGTAATTAAGACTATAGGCATGACCGTATTTTTTACCATGGTAAAAATAAAATCATTTCGCGCGGCTTCATATTCTTTAAGAGCAACTGGAAGGTTTTTACCTGTCAATTGAGCCTCTTCCAAATACAAACTTTTTTCCTTATATTTCGAATAAGCTCCTGTAGAAAGATACATTGCAACAGCAAGAGTACAGGCAAAAAAACAACCAACGACTAATAGAGGCGGACTTACCAGCATTGATGCAGTAAATCCCATCATCAATAAGGCGGCGGCAGCGGCAACAAAGTAGAAAGTAGCTTCCTGAGTTTTATAATTAATTTCAAGCTCTCTAAGTTGCTTATTAAGCATCTCTACATGCAATAACCGCTGTTCAGGAGTCATTTTTTTGAATTTCTCCGGATTATTGTAGTCTTCTATTTCCTGTAAATATTGAGCTTTCTTAATCAAATACTCTTGTTTGGCTAAGTTACACTTATATAAAGCCATGCATACGTCGAACCCAAGAAAAACAGAAGTGATCATCCCTGCTACAGGGCCGGGAATATTGAAAAGATGGTTAAAATTGGTAAGCAGGTTGATCGTAGCCCAAACAAAGTCATTGGCAAAATTACAGTGTCGTTTGTAGAGCTCATGTTTAAATCTATCCCATGCCGAAGTCACCTCAGGAACATGTCCTGTTTGTTGAGTGATTATCTCTTCTACTTCAGTTGAGTTCAAACGAAGGGATGTGTCCTTGTTCATTTTTTTCAATAAAGCATCTTTTAGTTTGCTATTTTCTTTAATGCTTAATTTCTCTGCTTTACCACTTCTAGGAATGTAATAAAGCGCCACTTCTTGATTGTCTTCATGAACAAGAATATAACTGTTTCTATAATCTTCGAGACTGGCAGGGCCTGGCAAATAATCCATTTGATGGATTTCACAACCATTTTCCGCACCTTTTTCCAATTCAGTAGGGAAAAAAGTATGTCTTAATAACATACCCCCATCGATTATTAATCGCATCAAAAAGAAACCAACACTAAAATAATTTATAATCCCGGTGGGTGCCTGAAGAGTTGAAATAATCTTATCGACGTCAGTATGAGTTCCTAAAATAGCATCCAACTTCTCAATAATTTTCAGGTCTCGAGCTACACTCAATCCATTAGTTAAAGTCAAACGGCAAAACGCCCAATAGATACGACACAAGTTGGAATAGGCAACATAATCCCTGATTTTGGAAGCATGCAATGGAGAACTGATTAAATTACGAAAACCGCCAAGAAAGGAATCATACAAGGATTGAATAAAACCGGGCTCTTCCTCTTGAACATTGACCTTGTTTAAATGGTCTTTTATCTTTTGTTTTATTTTAGCGTATTCAGCTTGTTTGCCGCTTTGTGAATAAGCTTTATAAAAAGCTTCCAGCAAGGACGCACAGTAATAGCAGTACAACCAAAAAACTTCCTTGTTTTCATCGTCTTGCTGCTGTAACACATTAAACATTTGAGTAAATTCAGCTTCTAAATCCTGCTTGTGGCGCAATAAAAAAGTGTAATCTATGGTATTTACTCGATCATCAATTGTTACAATTTTTGCATCTAATTGACTATCCATCGGAATTTGAGCAAAAAACTGTTGTTTATCCCTACGAAATGCAGCACTTTGTTTTGAGTAGACCATGATTAAGAACTCACAAAAATTACACAGGAAGTTTTACAATAATACGTTACCATTTGAGATGTATTTTGACAAGCTTTTTTGTATTATTATTTTACACATTGATTTTTGTAATTCAACCCGGTATTTGCATATCAATTGATCAAGATGATGGATGCTTTGTTTGGCTTGAAGTAAGGCAAAAAGAGTAAATACATTACTACGTTTTATTTAATAATAATTTTACTGATTTCAAAAGCAGGAATAATTGAAAGTTCATATGATGACTGCCTTGCATCATCCTTATTTTCCAATACAAAAGCTGGAAAAAATTTTTCCCAGTAAATCGTCTGAAGTAAATTCACCTGTAATTTCACATAATATTTGATGAGCCAACCGTAAATCTTCTGCCAACAGTTCTCCAGCTTTATGATTTGTTAATTGTGCTTGCCCGTTTAGTAATAAAGTTTTTGCTTCATCCAATGCTTGTAGATGTCGTCTGCGAGCTAGAAACTGACCTTCTGCTGGTTGATATCCAACCACTTGTTTAATTACTTTTTTCAGCTCACTCATTCCTTCACCAGTTTTTGCAGACAAATAAACCGTCTGTTCATAGCATTTCGCTGAAAATTTAGTGGTATCAATTTTGTTGTATACCGTAATTATGGGTACTTTATTGGGTAATGTTAATTTCAACTCATTAAGCAGAGAATTTTGTTGATCCGGATTATTGATGTCTACCACCAGAAGCACACAATCGGCTCGCTTCAACTCTTGCCAAGCGCGTTTTATTCCCTCTTTTTCCACCAGATCATCGCTGTCTCTTAATCCTGCCGTATCGATAATGTGCAGAGGGATATCATCCAATAGGATATGTTCTCGCATAACATCTCGAGTAGTACCAGCAATTTCAGTAACAATGGCAACATCTCGCCCTGCCAAGTTGTTAATTAAGGTTGATTTCCCTGCATTAGGTCTGCCAGCAATCACCAGGGATAATCCTTCACGCAACAAAACTCCCTGGTTCGCTTGTGAACGTATTTCTTCTAATCGTTCAATAATTCTTTGTAGTAATCGACTGACATTTCCATCATTAAGAAAATCAATTTCCTCTTCCGGAAAATCGATAGCGGCTTCAACGTACATGCGTAAGTAAATTAATTCTTCATTCAATTGATTTATTTTTTTGGAAAAATCACCTTGTAGTGATTTTAAAGCCATACGAGCCGCAGTATCGGAACTGGCTTGAATTAAATCCGCTATGGCTTCTGCTTGAATTAAATCAATTTTATCGTTAAGAAATGCTCTTTCAGAAAACTCACCCGGCCTGGCTAGCCTTGCCCCTGCTGCTATGGATTCCTTAATTAATAAATCCAAAACTACAGGTGAGCCATGCGCTTGAATTTCAATAACATCCTCGCCTGTAAAAGAATGAGGTCCTTTAAAATAAAGGACCAATCCTTGATCAAGGACTTCATTATTTCCTTTATATAAAGAGCAAAAAGTGGCTAAACGTGGTTGCAATGCTTTGTTCCCATTTAGACAAAGGGCTATAGCATAAGCATTTGGACCTGATATTCTGACGATTCCTACCCCGCCTCGTCCTGGCGGGGTAGCGATAGCAACAATGGTATCTATTGACATTTATTTTGCTGTGGCAACAACCTTTTTAGCTGGCTTTTCATCTGAGTATTTTCTGGTGATGTACCATTGCTGTAATATTGATAAAGTATTATTCACAATCCAGTACAAAACCAGACCAGAAGGAAAATTCCAGAACAGTCCGGTAAATAATATGGGTAAAAACATCATTACCTTAGCTTGCATTGGATCAGCTGGTGCTGGATTGAGCTTTTGCTGAATCAACATGGTTGCTCCCATGATTAATGGAAGAACATGGTAAGGATCCGCTGAAGCCAAATCATTTATCCAAAATATAAATGGAGCTTGTCTTAATTCAACACTTTCCAGTAAAACCCAATAGAGCGCTATAAAAACTGGAATTTGAATTAATATAGGTAAACAACCGCCTAAAGGATTTACTTTTTCTTGCTTATAAAGTTCCATGGTAGCTTGGCTTATTTTAGCTTTATCATCACCATATCGTTCACGCAAAGCTTGCAACTTAGGCTGTAGCTTTCGCATACTAGCCATTGATTTATAGCTTGTAGCTGACAATCGATAAAAAGCCAATTTAATAAGTACAGTCACAAGGACAATTGACCAGCCCCAATTCCCAACAACAGTATAAATTGCCTTCATTAAAGAAAATAATAATGAAGACAAGAACCACAAAATACCGTAGTCCACCGTTAAATCCAGAGATGGGGATATGTCTTTTAAAACACTGGTAATTTCCGGTCCTATGTATAGTTTGGAGCCAATCACCTTCTCTTCATTTGGTTTGACAGTAACAGGTTGGCTTACTGCTCCAATAGTATAATCCTTGTCCGTAGCTAATGTATAAAATTTGTTTTCACTACCCGCATTGGGAACCCAAGCACTCAAAAAATAGTGTTGTTGCATAGCAATCCAACCACCTTTTGCATCCACATCCAGGTTCGATTTGCTCATGTCACTGAAACTAACTTTTTGGTAACGATTTTTCCCGGGATTCGAAAAGGAAGCGCCTGTATATGAACCAATATGAAAAATACTTGATTTGTCTTCTTTCGGAGAACTGCGTAATAACTGAGTATTAAAATATCCTTTCCATAGCGAATTGCCAGTATTGGCTATCTTGTAATTGACTTCAATTAAATAACTTCCTTTTGTAAAAACAAATTCCTTTTTTACATCCAAACCGTCTTCACTTTTACCATTTAGAGTCACTATTAACTGGTTTTGATCCGGTTTCAATTCGTAATATTCTTTTTCTGATTTAAAATCAAAATCTAACGATAGAGGTTTTTGACCATCTAAAACAAAAAGGCTACTGTTCGCTACATATCTCTCGCTGGACTGATTTTGCAAGAGAGGGAATGGCTTATTTTTATCTTCAACACTCAGTGGATAATCAAGTAATAGACCTTTAACAATATCTCCATTCCGCAAATCAATATCAACATCCAAAACATCTGTTTTAACCTGAATCAATTGATTACTATTGCTCGCATTTTCCTCTGCTTTCAATGTTACAGCTTGTTCTGCATTAGAGGGTATTATTTGTGGTAACAAATGCCCATCTGATGTTAATTTGCCCGCAGCCTTATCTTCTACTGATACTGGTTGTTTGGCTGGATAATCAATTTGCCAAGCGTTCCAAAGTGATAACCCAATAAGCGCAAGCGCCATATATAAAACTATACGTCGTATATCCATTAAATATTCTCAATTCTTATCGTTAGGAAGTAAAGGATCATAGCCACCTTTTGACCATGGATGACAACGAGACAATCGGTTAATTGCCATCCATAAACCTTTGATTACGCCATAATGTTTGATCGCGCTCTCAGCATATTCGGAACAACTTGGATAATAGCGACAGCATGGTGTTATCAAAGGGCTAATAAAATACTGATACATTTTTATTGGTAAGCAAACTATTTGCCGTAGCATGAGGTTAATTTTTCCCATGTTTTATTTAATTTAGTATTTATACCTAAATTAGTTTTCTTTGCTAGACCTGGTCTCGCCAAAATGATTATATCTACAGATGGCAAGTTAGTTTGACGAAAACTTTCTCTAAGTAGCCGTTTGATACGATTCCTGTCATGTGCCTTAGTTATCATTTTCTTTGATAATGCTAATCCAAGACGGGCAAAACCTAACTTATTTTCTCTAAAAAGAACAACAAAGTCATCTGTAGTTATTTTTTTCGCGTTTTCAAACACGAAATCAAAATCATTCTTTTTTAATAGCCGTTGCGTTTTTCTAAATGCAAACACTTACGCTGATAAACGCTTGCGGCCTTTAGCACGACGTCGCTTTATAACTAATCTACCTGCACGAGTAGACATTCTTAAACGAAAACCATGATCGCGTTTACGTTTTAAATTACTAGGTTGAAAAGTGCGTTTCATGATAAACCTGCTTCGAAATTTATAAGGTTGGAAATGATAGATAACTTTTTTTCAACTGTCAATTTGATTAACTGATTATTTTTTGTGTAAATTTTTATTTACAGGTCGTAATAACATTAACTTTATATATTTTTTAAATTTATTTTTATTATATAAAACACAACTGCTGTGGATACTTTTAAAAATATATTATTTTTCAATATATTACATTTTATCAAACTATGTTTGTAACTTCTTTGTATTATTGTGACTTATTTGTTGTCTTTTTCCTTTGCCAATATTACTCATGTGTTATTTTCCCCTTTTTCACTTATTTGATCTGTACTTATCCATAAAGAAATAAGTTCAAAATGAGTATAATTGGTACTAATTGGTTTTGTATTGATTTTTGGGGATTGGTTGATTTACTGGTGAATCATTTCAATTAATTATTTTTGGCTGCCTTTCTATTTATTTCCAAACGTCTGAGCTTATTCATACAATCTAATAAGTATAAATATTTAAAAACAGACTTTATTATGTCTTTGTGGATAACTTTGCCTTTTTTTTAAAGCTGAGTATAATTATTGATTATTCAGATGACATATAGATTGAAATCTTTTTAGATTTTAAAAAATTTTACCAATTGATAAATTCTTGTTATTAATCTTTATTAATTGTCTTGCTGATCGGGTACTTTCAATGGCAATATTTAATACTGTGGATAGATGGTTTTAAGTATTCTTTTACCACCCTTGTTTAATTTAGGAGTTATTTTGTGTCAACTACTGCTTGGCAAAAATGTTTAGGTTTGTTGCAAGATGAATTTTCTGCTCAGCAATTTAATACCTGGTTGCGTCCTTTACAAGCATACACTGACGAGCAGCGTTTAGTCTTATTAGCGCCTAATCGTTTCGTTGTTGATTGGGTCAGAAAGCATTTTTTTTCCCGTATTGAAGAGTTGATTAAACAATTTTCCGGTGATGATATCAAAGTCATTTCTATTGAAGTAGGCAGTAAGCCTATAGAGACTGTTGTGACACCTGCTGAACCAATTGTTACATCCTCTAGTATAGCATCGCTAAAATCTACTTCTAATAAGAAAGCAGTTGACTATAAGAGTAGTCATTTAAATAAAAAATTTGTTTTTGATAGCTTTGTTGAAGGAAATTCAAATCAGCTGGCTAGAGCTGCTTCCATGCAGGTAGCTGAACGTCCAGGGGATGCTTATAATCCTTTATTTATTTATGGAGGAGTGGGTTTAGGTAAAACACATCTAATGCACGCTATTGGTAATAGTATTCTAAAAAATAACCCTGAAGCAAAAGTATTATATTTGCATTCAGAACGTTTTGTAGCCGATATGGTTAAGGCATTGCAAACCAATTCTATTAATGAATTTAAACGTTTTTATCGTTCTTTAAATGCTTTACTTATTGATGACATCCAGTTTTTTGCTGGCAAGGATAGGTCACAAGAGGAGTTTTTTCATACCTTTAACGCCTTACTGGAAGGTCAGCAACAAATTATATTGACTAGTGATCGATACCCTAAAGAAATAGAAGGGATGGAGGAGCGTTTAAAATCTCGATTTGGGTGGGGGTTGACTGTAGCAGTGGAGCCTCCAGAATTAGAAACTCGTGTGGCTATATTGGTTAGCAAAGCAGAGCAATCCAATATTGAATTACCCTATGAAGTAGCCTTTTTTATAGCCAAACGTATACGTTCGAATGTCAGAGAACTCGAAGGTGCCTTGCGTCGAGTTATAGCCAATGCTCACTTTACTGGTAAGCCGATAACTATTGAATTTGTACACGAAGCTTTGCGTGATCTTCTCGCTTTGCAAGATAAGTTAGTTACAATAGAAAATATCCAAAAAACGGTAGCTGAATATTATAAAGTAAAGGTTGCTGATTTACTTTCCAAACGTAGAAGTCGGTCTATTGCAAGACCAAGGCAAATGGCAATGGCCTTGAGTAAGGAATTGACCAACCATAGTTTACCTGAAATCGGCGATCATTTCGGTGGTAAGGATCATACGACAGTCATACACGCTTGTCGAAAAGTTAAGGAATTAATCCAGGATGATAGCGATTTTGCTGAAGATTATAAGAATTTAATGCGAATATTATCTTCATGATACGGAGTCTATCTTGTTTGAGCTAACTATTAAAAAAGAAGAGCTTCTTACCCCTTTGCTTACTGTTTCCGGAGCTGTCGATAAGAAGCAGTCTCTGGCTATTTTATCCCATTTTTTATTGAAATTATCGGATGGACTTTTATTCATTACCGCCACGGATTTGGAAATTGAAATATCAGCACAGGTGGCATGTGACTCCAAACAGACTAGTGGTTCTATTACAGTACCAGCCAAGAAATTTATTGATATTATTCGGTCATTGGATGACAATGCAAGCCCATCTATTGTTTTTGATAAAACTTTAGTGACGATAAAACAAAATCGAAGCACATTTAAACTGGCTACTTTGCCTTCTGAAAATTATCCAACCAGCGAAGATGAGTGCAATGAGGTTGAGTTAACTATCCCTCGCCTGGTTTTTTTGCAATTATTGCAATCTACTCATTTTGCTATGTCTCAGCAGGATGTTCGTATATTTTTGAATGGTTTGTTGCTTGAGTTTGACAGTAATCTTATTTCAGCAGTTGCTACTGATGGGCACAGGATGGCTATTTCTCGGTATTCTTGTAATAGTATTGCTCAAGCAAAATTACTTTTGCCAAAAAAAGGAGTGCAAGAATTATTAAGATTATTGAACTGTATAAATGACGATCAGGTTTTGTTGGCTGCAGGGAAATCCCATATAAAATTGATTACTAACCAATTTGTATTTTTGTCTAAATTAATTGAAGCACGCTTTCCTCCTTATACTAAAGCCATACCAAGAGAACAGGATAAACATATTATTATTGATTGTGCTACGCTCAAGCGTGCTCTGTCTCGTATTGTCATTTTAGCTCATGAAAAATCAAAGGCCGTGTTGCTGCATTTGCAACCAGGTCAGTTAACTTTAATTGCCAATAATAATGAGCAAGAAGAAGCAATAGAAACATTGAGCGCTGAAACACAAGGTGATGAACTTAAAATAGGACTTAATGCTACTTATTTGCTGGATGTTTTAACTCACTTTTCTGAAGGAGAAATTAAGTTATCAATGTCTAATACCGAAAGTAGTATTCTAATTGAGTCATTAGTCAATGATAATTATCAATACATCATTATGCCTATGAAAATATGATTTTATCTGAAGTAAGAATTCATAATTTTCGGAATATCGCTTCGACTAATTTAATCCTAAGTTCACACTTTAATTGTATTACAGGACCTAATGGCAGTGGCAAAACCTCACTATTAGAAGCTCTCTATATGTTGAGTTGTGGTCACTCTTTTCGGTCTCGTGAAGTCACACCAATTATTTCTTATGGACAAAACCAATTAAATGTTTTTGCCCGTGCTCAAGATGAAAGTACCATTAGTGTTCAAAAATCCTTAACAGATGGCACACAAATTAAATTAAATAATCATTTTTGTTGTACTACAAGTCAACTAGCCTATGCTCTTCCATGTCAAGTTATTTACTCAGATATTTTTCAAATTATTGATGCAGGTCCTTCGGTAAGGAGAAGTTTGCTTGATTGGGGATTGTTTCACGTGAAACATGATTATTTGAAAATTTTGAAAGAATATAAGCGCACTCTTAGTCAAAGAAATGCCTTATTGAAATCTAAGGCGAGCTACGAACATTTTATTCCTTGGGATCAACAACTAAGTCAATTGGCAAACCAACTGGATAATCTTAGGACTAAGTATTTTTTACAGTGGCAACCCAAATTCTACCAAGTATTAAGTGAGTTGACTAATATATCCTGTACAATACAGTATTATAAAGGCTGGGATAGAAAGAATACAGGACAAAGTTTGAATGAATTGCTTCTTAAATCGTTTGAAAATGATAGAAATAGATTATATACCCAATTGGGCCCACATCAAGCTGATTTGATAATTACTACTGAACAATACAGAGTGAAGCATACGCTCTCTCGTGGACAACAAAAAATAATTCTCATCTCACTTAAACTGGCTCAAGGACAGTTGCTAGATAAAGAGTGTTTGTACCTTATTGATGATTTGGCCGCTGAGCTGGACGAGTATCACCAGAGAAATTTGATTAAATATCTGACACAGCAACGAGGGCAGTTTGTCATAACGAATTTAAACAATAACAATTTGCACACTATACCATCTGACACAAGCTTACTACAAATAAACCGTGGTGAAGTTAACTTTTGATAAATATAAAATGTTTCACGTGGAACACAAATTGATTGAATGAGTAGTTATCGTTATTAAATAATAGTAATCCCTGAATACAGTATAAAATTATAAAGATGAAAATATAGTACGATACTAAAGAGATGCTTAAATGTGCTGATGTAGAAATCAAATAGACAAAACGGTATTCATGAAATTAACACCAACAATTTAGACGGCTCAAGCGTAAAGTTCTCTACTAAGATATAAACCAAATATAAAAGATGATATAATATATTCATTTTAATACCATAATACGGCAAGAGGACAGCTGATGAGCGTAGACGCCAGTTATGATTCAAATAATATTAAAGTCTTAAAAGGTTTAGATGCGGTAAGAAAAAGACCAGGCATGTATATTGGGGATACAGACGATGGGACCGGTTTGCATCATATGGTTTTTGAGGTTGTAGATAATTCAATAGATGAATCTCTGGCAGGATATTGCAAGGAAATTTTTGTTACCATCCATAGCGATGAGTCAATTACAGTTAAGGACGATGGCCGTGGTATTCCTGTCGACATTCATAAAGAAGAAGGCAAATCAGCAGCCGAAGTCATCATGACAGTCCTGCATGCTGGAGGTAAATTTGATGATAATTCTTATAAGGTATCCGGGGGGCTACATGGAGTGGGTGTATCTGTAGTGAATGCTCTTTCAGAAGAGTTGCATTTGCTGGTGCGTAGACATGGAAAAGTCTATGAACAACACTACAGGCACGGCGTTCCTGAAGCTCCTATCGCTGAAACTGGAGAAGCCAACTCAACTGGTACACAAATCTGGTTTAAACCAAGCGCAGAAACTTTTTCGAATATAGAATTCCATTACGATATTCTAGCTAAAAGATTACGTGAATTGTCTTACCTAAATTCAGGTGTTTGCATTCATTTATTCGATGAAAGAACACAAAAAAAAGATACGTTTCACTACGAAGGCGGCATCAAGGCTTTTGTGGAACACTTAAATAAAAATAAAACACCAGTTCACCCCGTGGTTTTCTCAATGACATCAGAAAAAGATGGCATCGTCATTGAACTGGCAATGCAGTGGAATGATGGCTATCAAGAAACTATATTTTGCTTTACTAACAACATCCCTCAAAGGGATGGCGGAACACATATGGCTGGCTTCAGAGCAGCATTAACTCGCACCTTGAATAATTACATAGAAAACGAAGGATATGCGAAAAAAGCAAAGGTATCGCCAACAGGTGATGATGCTCGTGAAGGGTTAACAGCGGTTCTTTCAGTTAAAGTACCAGATCCCAAGTTTTCATCGCAAACCAAAGATAAACTGGTTTCATCTGAAGTAAAACCAGCAGTAGAATCTTGTGTTGCAGAAAAATTTAATGATTTTCTCTTGGAGAATCCCACTGCAGCAAAAGCTATCGTAGCAAAAATTATTGATGCCGCGAGAGCTAGAGAGGCAGCGCGTCGCGCCCGTGAAATGACTAGACGGAAAGGGGCTCTGGATATTGCCGGATTACCAGGTAAATTAGCTGATTGTCAGGAAAAAGACCCATCACTTTCTGAGTTGTATTTGGTTGAGGGTGATTCCGCAGGAGGTTCAGCAAAACAAGCACGAGACAGGAAATTTCAGGCCATTTTACCCCTCAAAGGTAAGATTCTTAATGTTGAAAAAGCCCGGTTTGATAAGATGCTCTCTTCTCAAGAAGTAGCCACTCTGATTACTGCGCTAGGCTGTGGAATTGGTCCTGATGAATATGATCCAGACAAAGTACGTTACCATAGAATCATCATTATGACAGATGCTGATGTGGATGGGTCTCATATAAGAACTTTACTTCTGACCTTTTTCTATAGACAAACAAGAGAGCTATTGGAGAGAGGTTATATTTATATAGCTCAACCGCCTTTGTACAAGGTAAAGCGTGGAAAGCAGGAGCAATATGTTAAAGACGACGAAGCTTTGTTTGATTATTTGACTCAGTGCGCTCTGGATGGAGCGACATTTTATCCTGCTAAAGAGGCTCCACCCATATCAGCCAAATCGCTGGAAGAATTGGTTCACCACTTCAGGCGAGTTGAGAGGATTATAAAGCGGTACAAGAGAAGATACCCCAGCGATATACTCAAGCGAGTAGCTTATATGCCAATGCTGCATCAAGAAGATTTTAACAATCAGTCAAAAATTGAAAATTGGTGCAGACAATTACACTTAAGCTTACAACAAGTAGACAGTAAAACAGAACAATACAAAGTAGATATCCAAAAACTGACAGAAAGCAATCAATACAACCCCAAAATTACAGTGTATCAACATGGCCTGGAAAATTATATTCCTATGCAAGTTGAATTTTTCTTGTCTAAAGATTACAAAGAAATGGCTGATTTAGGACATAAATTGTCGAATTTAATAGAAGAAGGAGCTTATATTCAACGTGGGGATAAATCTTTACCAGTAGAAAATTTTGAACAAGTACTTAATTGGCTAATGGATGAAGCAAAAAAGGGACAAACCATACAACGCTATAAAGGCCTTGGAGAGATGAACCCTGAGCAGTTATGGGAAACCACTATGGATCCCGATGTAAGAAGAATGCTGCAAGTGAGTATTGAAGATGCAGTAGCTGCAGATGAAATATTTACTACCTTAATGGGTGATAATGTAGAGCCAAGAAGAGAGTTTATTGAAACGAATGCTTTAGATGCTGAAAACATTGATATTTAAATAAATGTTTCGATGAGTTAGAGAGACTACTGTTCCACTGGTGACAAACGCTCCTCTAACTCACAGCAAGTCTTGCTCAATAATTAAATGGATTTTACTGTTCAGATAATGAGATCATGAAGAAAACTTGATTTTGTTGTTTAAAAGAAAAGATTCATAGGCAAACTACCAATTTAGCTAATAAGTGCTGCATCCTTGCAGCGAAGTACATCCTTTGTACTGGTCCCTTAGTTGACTTCCTGTCAGACATATCCATGTCATCCCTGTATGCTTTAAGTATAACCAATTGGTAGTTTATGTCATTGAGTATAATGAGCAGTGATATGTAAGAAATTTCTCAATTCAGAAGCGGTATTGTCTTCCTCATTGAAAGCCGCACTACCCTGCAATGCCAATGGACTTAGGTTGTTGTTGAGTAATGCAGTGTATACCGCCGCCACCAGAAAATACATCGAGAGCATCAATTTGTGTAATTTGATAACCTGGAAATATTTGTACAAACAGCTGATAAGCCAATCTATCATAAGACTCATATCCAAAAGCTGGCATCACAATACCTTGATTAGCCATGTAAAAATTAATGTACGAGAGTGTTAGCCTTTCCCCATCAAGGTAAGTTGCTGGAGGTTGTTCAACAGTATATACATCAAGCACGCGTCCTTTGGCGTCTTTAGATGATTTAAGAATTTCAAAATTCTCTTGCAAGCGATGATAATTAGGATCATCCTTATCATTGCTAATAAGGCACAATACTTTTCCAGGAGCAATAAATGTTGCTATTTCATCAACATGACCATCTGTTTCATCACCTATCAATCCCATATTCAGCCAAATAATGTGCTCTGCCCCCAGGTAATTCAAAAGGTATTGCTCGATTTCCTGCTGAGTTAAATGAGGGTTTCTATTGGCATTTAATAAACACTCCTTGCTTGTTAATATAGTCCCCTCACCATCCACATGAAAGGAACCACCTTCCATGACCAATGGCGCATGAAAATATTGAGCATTAGTATATTTTATTAGTTCAGCAGCTATTAAATTATCTAAAGAACAATCAGCGTAATTACCACCCCAGGCATTATGTATCCAATCCACTCCGGCAAGTTGTTTTGCTTTATTAATTAAAAAGGTAGCACCTGTATCACGGGTCCATGAATCGTTAATTGGTAAAGTGATAATTTCAATATTATGGCCATTGCATAATTTTTTAGCTGAGTCTTCATCACCTGGATTGACTAATAAAGCGACGGGCTCAAATTGAGAAATAGCATTTGCAACCCGAGCATAGGCCATTTTTGCTTTATCTAATCCGACTTTAGACCAAGTGCTTTGGTGACAGGGCCATGCCATCCAGCATCGCTCATGAGGATGCCATTCAGCAGGCATATAAAAACCATATTGTTGAGGTGTTGTATTCATAATCACTGTGCGACATTTCCATCTAGGTAAGTTAATTGAGAAAAAATACTTCTTAATTCATTTAAGTAAGAGAGTGCTTTTTCCTTAGGTAGTTCTGATTTTATTAATTGCTTTTCATAAGATTGAATTAATTTCTTGGTATCGAAATGGGCTAAATTCAACACGTTTGTGACAGTGTCACCACTGACTAAATCATCCAGCTCAAAATGCCCATCATCAGAAAGTTTTACATCCAAAGAATTGGTATCTCCAAACAAGTTATGTAGATTGCCTAATATTTCCTGATAGGCACCAACCAGGAAAAATCCCATATTATAAGGGTTATTGACATCATAAGAAGGGAGCATCAATGTAGTTGTAACGCAGGAACTACCAGGATATTGTTTAATTGTACCATCTGAATCGCAGGTTAAATCTTGCAGGATGCTATGCATGCTAAGCGTTCTATTAAGCTGAGAGATAGGGGCTACCGGGAAAATCTGGCCAATGGCCCAGGCATCAGGAATAGATTGGAAAAAAGAAATATTACAAAATATCTTGGCAGCCATGCATTCATTGATTCGCATCAGTAAAGCTTTTTCACTTGGATTTTCTTCATCCAGTTTATCTTTTATCTCCATACAAATGTTTGTGTAAAAAGCTTCCACTTTGGCTTTTTCCTGCAGGCTGATTACCCCGTGTTTAAAAAGGGAGTGTGCTTCATTAAGCGAATGTGCTGCATAATTATATATTTCAGTGGGTGAGCTGTCTGTTATTGCTTGGTAAGTATCGTAAATATCACGAATGACATGTGAATCATCCTCCGATATTTCAGGAAGGACAGGTGCCTTATTGATGATCTCTATATCCGTAATATTGGAAATTAATACAGCGTGATGAGCTGTTAATGCTCGTCCTGATTCGGAGATAAGATCAGGTTCTGGTATCTCAGCTTCCTGACATAAGTGTTTTAAAGCCAACATGATATGCGTAGCATACTCAACAAGACTGTAGTTCATTGAGCATCCTTTATTAGATCGAGTTCCCTCATAATCCACACTCAGACCTCCACCAACATCAATTGTGCTTATCGGAGCATTGAGCTGACGTAACTCAATATAGTATCTCGCTACTTCCTGCATGCAATGGCGTATGTCATGAATGTTGGCTATTTGTGAGCCTAAATGGCAGTGCATTAACTGTAAACAATCCAGCATATCATTGGCTTTTAATTGTAAAATCAGTTCAAGTACCTGTTTGGCATTTAATCCAAATTTTGACTTAACCCCACCTGTATTTTCCCACTTGCCAGCACTCTTGCTGACTAGCCGAATTCGTACTCCCAGTGTCGGCTTGACTTGAAGGCGCGCAGATTCTTTTAAAATAATGTCCAATTCAGATTTTTTTTCAATAACAATAAAAACTTTATGCCCCATTTGTTGAGCGATTAGCGCTGTACGAATGTAGCTGGAGTCTTTATAGCCGTTACAAACTATGGTGCTTTGCTGGTCTCCCAACATACCTATAACCGCCATCAACTCAGGTTTGCTGCCAGCTTCCAGGCCTATCTGATTATCAGGCGATTTTAACAATTCACGCACCACACTTTGTTCCTGGTTTACTTTAATCGGATAAACCAGTTGGTAATTGCCTGCATAATCAGTATCTTCTCGAGCCTGGGTGAACGCCTGATAAATTCTCTGGACTCTATCATGCAGAATATCACTACAACGGATTAGTAAGGGCAAATGCAATCCGGCACGATCGGCTGCATCAACTATAGTTTGCAGTTCAACACCCTGTTTACCTGGTTTTTTACTGATCTCAATATTTCCCTTAGAGTTAACTCTGAAATATCCTTCACCCCAATTTTCAATGTTATAAAGATTTTCATCTGATAGAGTATTATTGTTCATTCTTGCGTTCCAAAGGGGATTAACGGGGTTTGACTAATTCATGATAAGTCTCGGGTTCTCGCTGTTGTGGAAATGGGAATAATCGTCCCCACAATTCACGTTGACTGAAATCCAGTTCAGCAACTAATACAGCAGGCTCATTTCGTGGTGCCTGAGCTAAAATTTCACCCATAGGGGTACTGATAAAGCTGCTTCCGTAAAAATTTAAATCATCTTCACAGCCAATACGGTTGACCGCAATAATGAAGGTGTTGCTCATAATTCCCTGTGCTATCATAACTTTTTGCCACATGGGTTGACTATCAAATCCTGGCGCGGTTGGTTCCCCTCCAATAGCTGTGGGATAAACCAAAATTTCAGCTCCTTTTAATCCATAAATTCTTGATAGTTCAGGGAACCATTGGTCATAGCACGTGGGTAATCCCAAGCGGTGACCTGCGATGGCATGGACAGGGTAATTGGAATTACCTGGTTTGAAGTAGAAGTTTTCATGGTATTTTTCACCACTAGGGATATGTTGCTTTCTGGTAACAGCAATCAATTCTCCTTGGGGATTAAAAGCTACCGCAGTATTGTATCCTGCCTTTTCAAAAAGTGACGCTGTAATATGAATTTGATTCGCCTTTGCCATTTGGCTAACAAATTGAGCAGTAGGGCCAGTGGCAATATCCTCCATATAGGGAACAGGATCAACATCACAACGGGTACAGAAATAAGGGCTTAAGGTAAGCTCTTGTAAACAAACAAGCTTTGCTCCTTGCTGGGTAGCTGAAAATATTCCGGAAGCCAGTTTATCTTGATGCTCTTTAGGATTTTCATACCATCGTTCCTGAACCAGTGCTACTGTTAGTTTGTTTTCTTTCATTAGAGTTCCCAATAAATGCTGTTAAGTAATTTTTTATCTCAAATTTGAATTGTTTATTCTTGGTTAAATTAAATCATCAATACAGATTAAAAATCTGGCTATGTTATCAAAAAAAGCTCTCATTGTACTAGCATTAATTTCAATTCACCTCTCATTTTTGCTGCTATTCTGAACGTATTGAAAGGTTCCGACTATCAATTGGAAGCAGAACTTTTTCTTCATTCAGGACGGCGCACTCTGTTTTCCTTGATTTTTTATGAGGTAAGGGTCTTGCCTATTTGTTTTAAAACTAAAAAATAAACTTGTTCAATAGCATTCTGTTCGAATCATATTAAGTTTAAAGCGGTGTTTTATTTTTAATTCATCGCTTTAACTTGAGTAGATTACAATAAGTCAATGAATTTATGGGAAAATACTAACATGAATTGTTGCTGCATGATGTGTAAAGAATGGGTAAAAAAGTGTAAAGTTGCCCTTAACCAAGTAAGGGCAAAGGATATGGATGGATTATTTGCCAAATAATCCACAAAAATTAGTCCAGCAATTACTTTTTTCTTCTTCCTCTTCAGAATCTGAGGCAATGGGTTCTAACTGAGAGTTTTTCTTCTTTTGTTCTTCAGATTGTTCTTTAAACAAAACGTTCCTATTGCGTAAACTGGTAGGTGATTCTTGCTTTGGTATCATTTCCTCAGTAGAAGGTAAGACAACGGGTATGGGTTTTATCAGGCAGGGCTCTTCCTTGGGCACCATAGCACTGGCTATCTTTCTGAAAGGACTTGATTGCTCGTGAGCTGCTCCATTAATCATTTCCAGTTTTCTACTGATATCTGAACGTACCTTAGCATCCAGTGTAGCTAACTTTTCTCCGATAGCTTGCTCATGCCCTTTTAATAACTCCGGGAATAAAATTGAAAATTCAAGGCATAAATCAACGCTAAAATCACGGCTATTAAAAAATTGTTCTGGATTATCGCCTAATAGATAACGGTCTATATCTCTTCTTAATGCAAAAGCAGATTGAACTTTTATTGCAAGCTCACTATCCTCAGCACAGAAACCTTTAATTTTCTTTAATACCTCAGTGCGATTTTCGGCCGAGGTTCGCAGTGCGAGTTTTCCGGCAATTGAAGATTCTTTATCTTTGATTACATTGAATAAACTGGCGAATTCGATACAAGAATCGATCTTGAATTCACGGCTTGAGAAGAATAGATCAGGCCTGTCTCCTAACAATAATCGCTCTATGTCTCTGCGAATAGCAAAAGCGTGGCTTACTTTAGCGGCAAAGAGAGACTGTGGGAAAATATTGTTAATATTTTGAGATACTCGGGAACGTTCTTGGGGAGGAGTTGTTTCAGCCAGTCTCAATGCAATTGCGACTTCATTGTTATTTAATACCTCAATAGCCAATTTATTAAAATTATTAAATAGCTCACCATCAAACTCCTTCTCCAATATCATGGAATGAGGGTTTTTATTGCGCGGATCGAGCAAGGAAATGATTCTTTTTTTTACCTGATAAGCCTGGAATAAAAAGGAATGAAAGGTATCGCTATCATCTTGTGGCATTCTAGCTGCTTCAATGGCATGAGCAAAATCTTTTAATTCATTAACGGGGCACTCCAAAACGAGGCGGCTGGCTAAAACTAATTTTTCATCATTGGTTAATTTGTTTAGCTCTTCGCGGTTTTCCGCCAGTGCGTCACCATTGCCAAGTACTTCGTAGGGGTGCTCTAATCCTTTTAATTCATCGCAAGTAAACGTCATTAAAATCTCCTTATTAACTCATCAGTAGCCTGATTCTAGATGTGCAAAAATATTTTGATTGACTATATTAACGAATTCAAACCACGCTGTCATGAAAATATACTAAAGTTTTATTATAGGGTGTCGAATAAATAGTTAGATACCCGTTTTTGCCTTTAAAAATTACAATAACAACAAGGAGTAGGCAATGTCTAAAAATCATTTACTACAAGACCCTTTCCTAAATGAATTGCGCAAGGAAAAGGTACCTGTTTCAGTGTTCCTGGTCAATGGTATTAAATTGCATGGGATAATCGATTCTTTTGATCAATATGTGGTGATGCTTAAAAACTCCATAACCCAAATGGTTTATAAACACGCCATTTCAACAGTTGTTCCTTCTCGAATGGTCAAAATTCCTGCTGAGGAAAGCTCTGGTGAGGAAGACGGAACTGTGGCAGACTAAACAATTTCTTGTTTGGGGATTAGGGTAGTGTTTGAACGTCCACAAGGCGGTGAGCGCGCTGTTTTAGTGCAGCTAGCTCTCCCCGGGGTTGATGCGGATAAGGCATTGGCTGAGTTTGAAGAATTGGCGCTTTCAGCGAAAGCTGAGGTGTTGGATTGTGTATTAGGTGCTCGCGCTACTCCTGATGCTAAATATTATGTAGGGAAAGGTAAGGCTGAGGAAATAGCTCATTTGGTAAACATGCTCGATGCGGATTTAGTGCTAGTCAATCATGAGCTCTCACCATCTCAAGAGCGGAATCTCGAGCGATTATTTGGATGTCGAGTTGTCGATAGAAGTGGCTTGATTCTTGATATTTTTGCTCAGAGAGCTCGTACTTTTGAGGGTAAACTTCAAGTTGAGTTAGCCCAATTGCAACATTTATCAACAAGGCTTATTCGTGGATGGACCCATTTGGAAAGGCAAAAAGGAGGGATTGGTTTAAGAGGCCCAGGAGAAACCCAATTAGAAACAGACCGGCGTTTGTTAAGAGAGCGCATTCGTTACATCAATAAGCGCTTGGAAAAAGTACGCTGCAGCCGTGATCAAAACAGGCAGGCCAGGCGAAAAGCGTCTATGCCCACTATTTCTTTAGTAGGTTATACCAATGCCGGAAAATCCACGTTATTTAATGCGTTAACAGGGGAACGCACTTATGTGGCTGATCAATTGTTTGCAACGCTGGATCCGACAATGCGCAAACTGGAATTGCCGGGGTCGTCTGCTGCTATTTTAGCCGATACGGTAGGATTTATTCGTGATCTTCCCCATCACTTGGTAGAAGCATTCCGAGCTACTTTGGAGGAAACCCAACAGGCTGACCTGTTGCTACATGTCATTGATATTTCTGACCCAAATTGGCGCGAAACGGTTTTTGAAGTACAAAAGGTATTAGATGAATTGAAAGTGAATGATATCCCGGTAATTCAGGTGTTTAATAAAATTGATTTGCAGGAAGGTTGGCAGCCAAAAATTGATTACACTGAAGATTCTTGCAAGGTATGGTTATCAGCGACAACAGGAGCTGGTCTGGATCTTTTAAAAGAAGCAATAGCAACGCAATTGCATGGTACGATTTTAATTGAGGATGTTGTAATTAAACCCGGCCAGGCAAAATTACGAGCCCAATTATACCAATTAGGCGCGGTACTTAAAGAGTCTGTAGATGAAAACGGTGATTGGTTAATGAAAATTAGAATAACGATTGATCAAAAACGACGGTTGCTTTCATGAATAGCCAAACCAGGCTGTGGAGCCTGCACTTGATCTGTTCACAAGAAAACATTTACAGGACGCAAAAACGTCAAGGTCGAGACAAAAAATGTTTTTAACAAAGAGATTAGGGTTTTGTGTAAGTCCTGATTTAATTTATTGACCAAAAAGATAATTTTTATTTATCCTCTTAGGCGCTCCTATTCCTTTCGATGACTTTCTCTAATGTTTTTGCTGTTTGTCCTCCGTATAATTTTTTAATTAATTGCCCCTTTGGGTTAAATACAAAAGTTACAGGGACTCCTGTGATGTCTCCCAACTGTAAATCCTGAGCCGGATCTTTTAACAAATTAGGATAATTAATATTAAATTTCTTGATTAGTAGTTTTTGCTCCGGTAAGGGAAGAGCATCGTAATTGACTGCGTATAAGGCTACTGCATCGTTTTTATGATTTTTGTAAAAACGATTAAACTCAGGGATTTCATCAATACAGGTTTCACACCAGCTTGCCCAATAGTTGATAAAAACCCATTTTCCTTTAAGTGATGAAAAAGGAATATTGTGACCAAGGGTATCTTTCAAGAGCGCTTCTGCATGAGCAGAGAAGGGCGCAATTGCTAAAATAAGCAGGTATATGAAAGTAGGTATTAAGCGCTTCATGATCACCTCTTGAATAGACAAAATTGTCTGCGGTTATTATGTTATGCAAGTTGAACATAAGAAAATAATTGTATTTGCTTATATTCAACTCACTAACCTTAAGACATATTTAATTGGTTTGCTAAAATTTAAATAGTAACAATAGGCGGCTAGTTTATCAGAAAACAATCAGACTCCCAAATTCAACTGAACCTCTTCTTCCTCTTGAATGGCCGAAGGAGCTTGTTTTGCTCCCAAAATACTGTGTTTTTTTAACCCATCCAAAATATCCAGCGAGTCTTTGTTATTACGCCAGCTCGCTTTTGTTCGCCAATCAAATACAGTTGGCTCGTTTTCTGGAAGGCATGTTGGTGTGGGGATGGGAGCTCGTTGCGGATTTCTTCGTTTTTCATCTGCAATAATTTCAGCGAGCTTTTCATCTGAAACAGGCATAACCGAGCCGTCGTAAATATAAGGAAAGAGGCGAAGTTTGGTAACTAATTTAAACGCAGCCCATTTATTGGTTAGCTCCCTATACCCATGTTTTTCAGGATTTTGTCTGAGCTGCTCATATTCTGTAGGAGAAAGTATTTCAATTTTACTGAGATTGTTGCGGTAATATACTTTCCCTTTACTTAAAACCAGCAGTGGTTGATGTTGTCTTGAGTTAAAATCAACGTCGGGCATATGCACCAAACCGCCAAAATCTTTTTGCTCCGGTATTTCACTTCCAGATAATACTTGATTGATGTCTTTTAGTGATGCGGTCATACCATTTAAGCAAGCTAAACGGTTAAATTGATTAAGGCATGTATCAAATTTTCCATCCCCACGAGCTCGAGAAGGGGCTTCTGTCGTATTAGGGGTTGGGTCATAGGGTCTTACTGTATAAACTCCAACACGATTTACTTCATCATGAAGATTATTAGCCAGGATATTGCCCCAGACTCCAAAACGCTCTTTTAATACGACACGTAAATCGCCAATCATAGACATATGTCCTGTAGCAAAATGATCAGAATAGTAATGAAAAGTAAATAGTTCTATAGAATAAGCTTGGGCGTGATAGCGATTCGCCAAATCAAGCAGGGTATTGCTTGAAAGAGGTTCATTTTTATTTTGTAAGGAGATTTTTAAAGTACTCAAATCAGGGTTATCTGATTGATAATTTTTGTCAGTAGCTAATTGTTTTAATTCATAGGATAAGCGAGCATATCTTAAGGCGATAGCGTGGCCCAGGATATAAACTCGAATAGACCAAGGTGTAAAATGGGTTTGATTGCGAACAAGCATTTCCCCGTAATCTTTGACACGAAAATAATACATCAGTTGTTGAGCATAGAAATTCAAGGTAGGCGAAAAGGGTACATAGTTAGCATTATTAATTGAATAAATACGGTCAATTTCTTTTCGAGTTACATCAGGAGCAGCCAAGTTATTGTACGCTGTAATTAAAGCGCTTTCTTCTTTAGGATCTATAGGCTTGCGAATGAGGTGTTTTCCCAATTCTATTGGGGAATTAAAGAACTCGCATTTGGGTAGATCCAAATCCATAGTCCAATTAGCCTGAGTAAAGTAATCACCCGCCATAGCAATAATTTCGCCAGCAGACATCTCTAACTCCATTGGTTCAGGCAGGTTGTTTTCACCGAATCGTTGGAGTCGCAGATGGAGCACACCAAACTCATCTATTCGTAAGTAAGGATTGCCTTCGATTTTATCCATGAGCAAACCATTGCCCAGCTCTGTATGTTCCGTTGTGTTCATAAGTTCCGCTCCTATCCCTAGAGTCTATTTTCATCATATCCTTGATAACCGAACCTGCCAATAGGTTAAATAATAGTAATTCCATTAGGAAACCATACTATTTTGAACTATCTTATATAGAATAGTAATAATGAGTAGTTCATATGAAAGCAATAGAAGTAGAGCAGTTAATCCAGGGAAGATTAATACGGGAAGGTGGAGGTGTTAAGTTACGTCGGTATATAGGTGCTGATAAAACCAATTATTTTGAACCTATACTGCTTTTTGATTATTTTGACAGCTCGGATCCATTGGATTATCTTGCCGGATTTCCGCCTCATCCACATCGCGGATTTGAAACAATTACTTATCTGCTGGAGGGAACCATTACCCATGAAGACAATAAAGGCAACAAAGGAGTAATCAATGCAGGTGGTGTGCAGTGGATGACTGCTGGAAAAGGGATTATTCATTCGGAAATGCCTTCGTCTTCAACTGGTCGTTTGCATGGTTTGCAGTTGTGGCTAAATTTGCCTGCAGCAGAAAAATGGCAAGAGCCTCGTTATCAGGAAAAATCATCGGATCAATTACCTATTGAGGTCATGGAATCAGGTGCAACCATCAAAGTAATAGCAGGAACAATTGATCAAGGCTTGAGCTCACCCATTGTTGAAATTGCGACGCGACCTTTATTTCTTGATATTATTCTCCCAGCCAATGCAACTATCCAACAAACGATTCCTGATGATTATCAAGCCATTCTTTTTGTCATAGAGGGTGTTGTGAATATAGGAGGACAGCAAATTACTGCAGGGACTTTAGCTAGCCTGACAAACGGCGAAAGAATACAAATGGAAGGCAAAAACAGCCAAAACAGAAATCATTGTTTATTGATAGCTGCGGCTAAACTTCATGAACCTATTGTTCGATACGGTCCTTTTGTAATGAATACCCAAGAAGAAATTATGCAAGCAATGCATGATTTTCGTACAGGACATTTTTAGTTGCTGATTTTGTTGATTTTGGCTGGATAGTTAAAACTATTCAGGCCAATCTTCATATATTATCTTGGTTGCTCAAGGGAATATGAGTACAATGTGAATGATTAAACACTTATGATTTATGTGAAACTTATTTAAAGTGAGTTATGGATACGCTATCTTGAATCGTTCGGGCTGAGGAGGCATTGATGCCGTCTTGAAGCCTTGTATGGAATTTAATGTTTCGTGCCAAGGCTTCGAGACGATGCTTACGCATCTCCTCAGCTCGAACCCGGGATATCGACAGCTTCTTATATAATCCTAATCCATAATTCACGTTATTTAATAACAATGTATTTATCAATCTAATTTTGGACAGTGTTATTAAACGGCAGCAAGTATTCCCAATATTTCAGTCAGGATGCGATGGTCAACTAAAGTGAAAAAGGAGTTTTTATGAGTTTGGAAGTGGAATCTAAACCGCACGGTAATAATCCCTATGCCAATCGCTTTGATAACTTACCACCCAAAATTCAAGGACGTTTCCCTCGAGTGGCTTATGTGCTGCAAGGTGGTGGATCACTGGGAGCCTATCAATTTGGAGTGGTTAAAGGGCTTCTTGAAGCCGGGTATGAACCGGACTGGATTGCAGCAACTTCTATTGGCGCTATACAGGCTGCGATTATTGTAGGGAATCCTCCTGAAAAACGTATTGAAAAACTCGAAAGATTTTGGGATGAAATTGCGCCGGGTAATTTTTTCGATTTTTTAGGCGAGTCCGAAATTACTTTAGATTTTTATAATAAATTAAGCGCCGCTTGTGCCTTATTATTTGGCCAGCCCGAGTTTTTTTTTCCAAAATGGTGCACCGGAACAATTCCTTTATGGGGTGATCCAACGACTTTAAGCTATTATGATACGACGCCTCTTCGCAAAACGCTGCTGGAGCTTATTGATTTTGAATTGCTAAATTCCTGCCCCATTCGTTTAAGTCTCGGTGCCGTTCAAATCAGCAATGGCCATTTAATCTATTTTAATAATATCAATTATCGTATAGAAGTGGAGCACATTATGGCAAGTGCCGCTTTACCTCCAGGCTTTCCTGCGGTTAATATTGACGGGGAGTTATATTGGGACGGTGGCGTTCATTCTAACACCCCACTAGAAGTTATTCTGGAGGCCATTCCGCCAGAAAATACCTTGTGTTTTCTAATTGATTGTTTTGGTGGACGATCGTTTATTCCAAAAAGCATGAGTGAAATTGAAGAGAGAAGAAAAGACATTTCCTATGGAACCCATGCTCAACGCACTATCTATAATTATTTGCAGAGACAAAAAATGCGAAATTCAATGATGGAATTGAGCCGTATTTTAACGGATGAGCAAAAGAAGAAGAGCGCTCATTTGTTAGATATCGGCAGCCCTCATCATTGTACCTTGGTTCATTTGGCTTACAGTTCAAGAATAGTAAAAGCGGCTTCGAAGGATTACAACTTTGGCCGAGTGGTTATTAAGAAGCGAATGGAATCTGGGTATTCAGATGCCAAGGCTGTGCTGGCAGAAGAATCTCAATGGGGTTATTTACCTGAGGATGGAAAAAGCCGATTATATGAGTCACCCAACAATCTTTCTCGATTGTTTCGAAAACGGAAAAAAGAGGTATTTTAGTTTTAATGCCGAAAAAGAGAGGGCCTTGTCATGGGGTTTCTCTCTTTGAGAGATAAACTGATGTTGTATTATAGAGTCATCATCAAAGAGGCGCTGCATTGTGAAAGAGAAGCTTGCCACATGGTATAAAATAGTAACTAAACATATCCGGTTTTTCTTTAGTTATTCTATCCCTATGTTTTTTAAAAAGGCCAAAAATTACATCAATCTTCCCATTATTGTCGTTGGCTTGGCTCTTATTATTGGCCTTTTTCATTTATTTTCCTATTTGATCCCTTTCACTGACAATGCGTTTGTTGTTACTAATGTGACTCCTGTAGCTGCTGATGTATCTGGTTTTATTACTGAAATCTATGTCAAGAATGGTCAAAAAGTAAAAAAGAACGATCCTATATTTAGTGTTTACCGGGTTCCTTATGAGTTGGCTTATCAACAGGCAACGGCTGATTATAAGGAGGGGCTAAAGAAAATAGACGTGCTTCAAAAGCAGATTGAAAGAACGGTTGCTTTGATTAAAGCAACGGATGCTGAGCTTGAAAAAGCCCAATTTGCTCTTGGCCTTAAAAAAAATAAGAACGTGGCTGAAGCAGTATCTATTCTTGAATTAAAAAATCTTGGTTATGATGTTTCTACGCTAAGTAATAAAAGAAATGCTCTGCAACAGGAAGTGGCGGTTTTGCAAGCCAGAATTGAACAACAAAGACATACTGTCGCCAGCCTTAAGGCAAAAATGGATAATGCCAAGGTTAATCTTGATTTAACCATTGTCAGAGCCCCTGGTGATGGAGTGATAGATAATATGTATGTCTCTCCAAATACCCCTATCGAGATCCATAAACCAGTGTTTTCTTTTATAGATACTGCAAATTATTATATCCAGGCTAATTTTAATGAAACGGACTTACGAAACGTACGCCAAGGTGATAAAGCGTATATCATTTTACGCATGTATTATTTTGACAAAATATTTCATGGGGTTGTTGTCAACTCGTTATGGGCTGCTGAACGGCAAACTACTGCCCCAAAGAGTCAAATTCAGGTTGTTACAAATCAAAATGAATGGCTGTTGCTTCCTCAGCGATTTCCATTACAAATCAAGATATTGGATCCCGATCCTGACTACCCTTTAAATCCTGGTGCCAGTGCTTATGTTTATATCTCAACTAAAAGATAAGCTTGCATCCTACGATAGGTATAAAGAACATCGTATTAATGGATTAAAAGCAGTGTTTGTTTTGGAACTGATGATTTTATTTTACTTTTTTTCTTCCATTGACAATCCGTATTTCTATTATTTTTATGCTCCAATCACCTGTTTTACTGTGGAGGCGGCGGGAACAACCCTAAAAGAGAAGTACATGCTTTTACTCTATACCCTTTTAGGAAGCGTACTCTCTATATTTTTGTTCGGCATAATTTCTGTATACAACGTGCTTTTTGTTTTTTTCGTTTTTTTCTATACCTTGGCTCTTTATTTCCTCGTGCTTCACCATTTTAAAAAAATGCTTGTTATTGTTCCATTGATGCTGAGTTTGGCGTCCTATTCCCTGATTTATGGTGTGGAGGCAGACAGCAATTTTTATATTGCCATTAATAATGCTTTATATACATTGGCTGCCATGGCGGTAATTTTCGCTGGATTATTTCTATTTCCCAAAAAATATTATTTTGATATTTGGGAACGAGCCTTTTTCGAAGTCATTACCGGCCTGGAGTCTCTATCTGCCAAGATTTGTAAGGGAGAGGTCAAAACCATCGCTATCTTTTCAGGCATAATTGTGATGGAGCGCTATTCCAAAATGCTGCCAAGAAATATTA
Source organism: Legionella pneumophila subsp. fraseri (assembly GCF_000586315.1). GTDB lineage: Bacteria > Pseudomonadota > Gammaproteobacteria > Legionellales > Legionellaceae > Legionella > Legionella pneumophila_B. The sequence continues at coordinate 69,422 of NZ_JFIM01000016.1, forward strand.
AGTGCTACAGTATATTAAAGATAACCATGTTGTCTTTTGAGTTAATTTTGACCATGTCTTACTTGCTGTCTTTTCAAAAGCAGTTACGTAGGGAATACGTTATGGTTTTACATCATTATCTTGAACGTCTTTGTAAAGCCTGTAAAGCGAGACAACCAGTGATACTCTCAGACCAGGAGCTGCCTGCATTTAAAGAAACGCATGAGTTGGAAGTCTTGTATCAATTAATTTTAAGCTGGAATTACTTATGCGCCGATGGCTAGGAGTTCAAGCATTTTCTTATCTTGAGCTGCGCTGTATTCAGATCAGTACGGTTTTTGCCTTTACTATTTTTGTCCAGGAATGGTTGCGTTATCCACGGGCAGGGTGGACGGGTTTTGCTGTCATGATGATTTATGCCGGTTTTGATAATGGAACAACCATATTCAGGACGTATCATCGGTTTTTAGGGGTCCTTTTAGGTTTATTCACCGGATATTTATTGTGGTTTATAGGTCATCTGGATTATCGAACGTTAATTCTGATTATGCCCTTAATGGTCTTTTTTGCTTTTTTTCTGGTAGGAAGGGCATACAGTGTTCCCACTGTATTTACTGTCAATGTGTCTGTAATTGGCTCAGGCTACTTTAGCACGGAAGATACCCTTCCAGTCTTCTATTTTATTATTGATTATACGGTTTGCACTTTGATCGCCTTTACTATTATTCTGGGTTTTGAATACTTTTGGTTTAGGCATTATGGGCTGATGCAGCGATTTATCAAGAGTACTCAGGCCGAAGTGATTGATGATCTTTACAGACTGGTTCGCTTGTTAAATAAGGGTAAAATAAAAAAAACAGAGTGGTTCCAAGCTTGTATCAAGTTGACTGACAGTTTGTTTGAGGTCAATAAGCTCATAACAAATTCCCAGTTTTTAATCAGTTCAGAACATGCTGTAGGGGATGAATTTAATCAGTTTGTGGAACTGGCCAATCGAATTTTTATTGGCCTGAAAGCTTTATATATGGCTTATTATACGAAACATTATCATACGTTTAATTATTATCAACTATTTCAACAGGTTCAAAAAGATTTGGTGCACTTAAAGGATTTTGTTGCAGGGGAGCAAACAATTGACCTTAGCGAGGGAGTAAAGAATGCTACGTCCGGTTAAAATCATTTTATTATCAGTCTTTTTAGTCGGATGTTATAGTGAACCCTATCGCAGACCTAATGTTGAAGTGATTAACAAATGGTCAGTAACGGACAAAAATGTTAAAAATATTGACAGCAAGAATATTCCTTACATGGCTTGGTGGCGTGATTTTAAAGACCCCACTCTCAACCAACTGATTGAAAGAGGATTGATTTCCAATACAAGCCTTGGTATGTCAAGAGGGAGCATTGAAGCGGCAGAGGGTGAACTTAAAAAAATTCGTTATCAGTGGGCTCCTACTCTGGATCTTATGACCGGTTATTCAAGAAATCCGGCAACCGGGTTTCCTGGCGTTCTGATTGTTTTTATTCCAAACTATACCATAAACATCATCAATCAAATTAGAGAGCAAAAACAGGCAAAATACACACTTGCTCAGGTAAAAGCAGAAGACGATGCTCTCAAACTCACTATTATTTCACAAATAGCAGCAAGTTATTTCACCTATCTTGCAGAAATAGAACGCAAAGAATTTTTACAGACCTTAGCCAATGATCTTACTCAGTTGGCAAAGGTTGCCAGGAAAGTTTACCAGGGAGGGTTAAGTTCTGAAATTGAGCAGGAAGAATTGTATAGCCAGGTCAATTTGATACAAGGCGAACTGGAAGTAACAGAGCGTAATATCATTATAAGTCGCAATGCTATCCGTTATTTACTAAACCAAAATCCAGGCGAAATAAAAACGGTTAAGAAATTATTACAACTTAAAAATCATAATTTAATACCTGGTTCTTTACCGTTAACGGTTCTTGAAAACCGACCTGATATGCAAGTGGCTGAAAACCGTTTGCGTGCTTCCCATGAAGGAATTGGCGTTGCAGAAAGTAATCTTTTACCAACAATACAATTAGATTACATAGGTGGTTTAGCTGCTGGAGATAACCGCTACGCGTTACCTAAAAAAACGGTCAAATTTAATGATCAATTATTGAAAGCACCCATTATTGATATGCCTGTTTTAGGTGCAGTAGCGAAGGCTAAAGGCGTAAATAAGGTTTCTTATTATAATTATATTGATACTTTACAAAAAGCATTAAGAGATACGACCAATGCCTTATCAGAAAATGAGCGTTTAACCAATAAGCTCAAACAAACTGCGTCGGCTCAAAAACATTTGGCAAAAGCGTATAATTTGAACGACAGGTTGTATCAGACAGGTATTCAAAGTTATATAGAAACCTTAAACAGCAAAATTTCGCTCGATAAAATCAACATCAGTTTAAATCAGGATAAATTGCAAGAACTACTAAGCATCGTCCGCTTATATCAAGAATTGGCCGGAGGTTATCGCGCCAGACTTGAGTCTGAAGTAAACGCTTCAGGTTGAGCAATCATGGTTCTGTTATAAATGATTACAAACATGGATGTCAGGATACTCAGTTTATAAAGAGAGACTTACTTCTCCCAAGAGCCTTTCCCAATTTGGGTCTTGGCGTTCACTTGCAATGCATAAGAGGTTGTCAAAGGTGTGAAATAAAAACATGGAATGAAAACAAATATTGCATAATGTTTAATTTTATGACATTATTTGCGGCATTGTGTATTCTGTGAGTGCTCTCTATGTCAAAGAAAATAATGTTCTTTATTTTGTCGATATCTTCTTCAAGTGTTTTTGCTGTAGACAATGTTGATTTATATCAAGCCCCTCTCAATAGCATACATAAATACCCGATACTACAGACACCAAAGAATACGATTATTTTAAAGAGCTCTTCTGCTGTTATTGATAATTCATTACAAAAATTGAATCAAACAAAAGAAGATAATCAAATGACTGTTCGTTATCAGCAGTTGTATAAAGGAATACCTGTTATTGGCGCTCAAGTGATGATTACTAAAGGAGCTAATCCTGGAGTTCAATCCAATAATAATGCAGAGGTTAACGGGCATTTATTGGAAAATATAGAGCTTAATACTAAACCCGGCATTAGCGCACAACAAGCCAAGGAATTTGCAAAAAAGTCCTATTTTCAATTCAGCCCCCAGTCTAACATACAACAGGAAGCCGCCGAATTACAGATTCGACCTGATCAAAATAGTCAATTAAAGCTGGTTTATTTGGTTTCGTTTAAAAGCGTACAGCAAGACGGCAAACCAGACTGGCCTTTTTTTGTTATTGATGCTCAAACCGGAGCTTTGATTAAGCAATGGAATAATATTAAAAATTATTTGGATACAGGACCAGGGGGCAATGAGAAAGTTCAGGAATATTGGTATGGTAAAGATGGATTACCTGCTTTGGATGTGACTCAAAATGGCAGCCAATGTGTCATGGAAAACTCAAAAGTTAAATTGGTTAATCTCAATTCCCAATGGGACTGGGAAAACAGTATAAATACCCCTTTTGAATACCTTTGTAATAATAATGTAGAAGAAAATATTAATGGAGGGTTTTCCCCAAGCAATGATGCGTATTATTTCGGACATGTTATTGTTGGTATGTACAAGGACTGGTATGGGGTTAATGCCCTACAACATCCTAATGGCGCGCCAATGCAATTGGTTATGCGAGTTCATTTTGGACAAAACTATGATAATGCTTTTTGGGATGGGCAAGCCATGTCATTTGGAGATGGAATGGATTTTTACCCATTAGTTTCTTTAGATGTAGCAGGTCATGAGGTAACTCATGGTTTTACAGAGCAACACTCTGGTCTTGAGTATCATGATCAATCTGGCGCGCTTAATGAATCTCTGTCTGATATGGCGGGACAGGCGTCAAGAGCTTATCTTTTGGAAACGAATCCTCAGCTGTATAACAAGGCTTACTTGCAACCAAATGAAGTAACATGGGGCATTGGCGAAACAATTATTCGCGACTCTTTTGGCAAGGCTTTGCGTTTCATGGATTATCCTTCTTCTGACGGAAGTTCTGCGGATTGTTTGGACAAAGGTATTGCGCAAAGTTATGGCAGCTATTGTGCTATCAATTATGATGAGGTAGTGGCCTATGCCAATGCGCATATTGCGCTTCCTCAAGAACGCCAGAGTTTCATAGTTCATACAGCCAGTGGTGTGTTTAATAAGGCTTTTTACCTAATGTCCAAAGATATGGGTATTAAAAACGCGTATCACATCATGGTTGTTGCTAATACAAAATATTGGACCCCTACGACCGACTTTAAAAACGGAGCTTGCGGAGTGATTTATGCTGCCAGAGATTTAAACTCGGATATCAATAAGGTTAAGTCAGCTTTTGGCCAAGTAGGTATTGATACAGCCAGGTGTGCTATTTAACGGGTGCAAGAGTTTCCAGCAGGTTTTTGCTTCAAGCAAATTAGTGTTTTCTTGTAATTCATCGCGAGCTATTTTTGCTCGCATTGTTGTTTGCCGTGCATGGAAATTAGTATATAATCAATCAGGATCTATCTTTTAGATTTCATTGGAATTGAAATCTTAATAAGCTCTGATTTTAAAATCATTAAGATTAAATATTACTTTCGTATTAGGAACAGAATGGCATTTTTTTTAATCACGCTTTGCATACTAATATTGAGTTTATTCTGCCTGGCCGTAATGGTTTTAAAATTTATTCAGCAGCCCTCCTCGCCTCTATCCTTCTCCCAATATGTTAAGTTAATGTGTAGCGGGGTTATTGCTTTTATTGCGGATACAGTGGGTGTTGGTAGTTTCGCTGTTAATGTCGCTTTGGCAAAATTGTTAGGCACTTTTAGGGATGATGAATTACCTGCTGTGAATAATGGAGCCCAGGTCCTCCCTGGAGCTATAGAGTCTTTATTTTTTATAAACATGATAGATGTTGATTTAACTACGTTGCTTACTTTAGTCACCGGAACCTGTATTGGTGGATTAGTAGGTGGTTTTGTCGTAAGTCAGTTAAGCAAGCAAGCCATTAGATTGGCAATGATTTGTTCATTTGCCCTAATCATTATTCTTTTAATTTCCCATCAGCTTCGCATATTGCCCGTTGGTGGTGATTTGACGGAATTACATTCCTGGAAACTGGTTATTGGTTTTTTTGCCATGGTGGTTTGTGGTTCTCTGACTTCGGTCGGGGTGGGGCTTTTTGTCATGGTGCAAGGTGTTTTATTTTTAATGAATGTTTCACCCGTTGTGGCTTTTCCCATCATGACAACAGCAGGGGCTATGCAACAGCCCCTGACCACATTGGTTTTTTTACAAAAAAATAAAATCCCGTTAAAAAAGACTTTGATTTTAAGCTTTTCAGGATGTCTGGGTGTTATGATCACCATTCCAATTTTTACGAAATTAACAATAACCTGGCTGCATTTTTTACTTTTGTTTATTCTCATCTATAATTTTTTAGCGATTGGCCATACTTATTTACGATCAAGGCCTGCCAAACAATATGTTCAATCTTCTATTAAACTTGCTGCAGCGGACTGAGTTTATCGGCTTACTTGGGATTCTTCTTTATTGTTTTGCAGGAACAGAGGTTTTAAACTCATGGTCAACCAACATGATGACCCCGGTTGATTTTTGAAGGCGCTGGTATTTGCCTGTTTTCATTCAAATTTGATTAGAGTCTATCCTATCTGGACATGCACTAATATAGTATAATGGATGTTATTTTAAAAAATATATCGCCCTATGGATGAACAAATCAGTAAATCACAGAAAAAAAGAGACGCCCATTATTTACAAGATATAGGCGTGAAATTTATTGATCTAAGCACATCCAAGCTCGATTCTTTACCCCTTCCTGATAATTTACGTCAAGCAATTATGGATGCCAAGTCAATCAAAAGTCATGGAGCGAAGAGACGACAGGCGCAATTAATAGGCAAATTAATGCGAGCAGCCGATTTTGAAACGATTATTGCTGCCTATGAAAAAATCCTTGAAGAAGAGAGTTCAATTACTGCTTCTTTTCATGAGATAGAACTATGGCGCGACAGGTTATTGCAAGATGGAAAAGAAGCTTTGACAGAGTTTATTGATGCCTATCAACCTGACGACGTGCAACAATTAAGGCAATTGATTAAAAAAGCGTTAGATGATCAGATAAAAGATAAAAATACTGGTGCTGCTAAAGCACTGTTTCGCTATTTAAGGTCTTTAATAAAATGAATTACTCACTATTCATTAGTTGTGCAAAAGGTTTGGAGTATTTGCTGGAAGACGAGCTCAAGGGATTGGGGCTACATGTTACTCAGGTGAGTCCACAAGGAGTATATGGTGAGGCCAGCCTGCCTGTAATTTATAATTTATGTTTATGGTCAAGACTAGCCAACAGAATTCAACTCATTTTATTTAGTGGTCATGCTGCAAAAGAACAAGCCGTACATCAGTTATGCACAGACTTTCATTGGCAAACGGTTTTCACCCATGATAAAACCATAGCCATCGAATTTCATGGTGCATCAGAGCAAATTCGTAATACCATGTTTGGCGCTCAGATAGTAAAAGATGGCATAGTGGATCATTTTCGCCGATTGAATGGCTCAAGGCCTTCTGTCGACAAGGAAAAACCGCAAATTTTAATTCATGCTCATTTGAAAAATGATATTTTAACCGTGAGCTTTGATCTGGTTGGATATAGCTTGCATCAAAGAGGGTATCGTAAAAAAGCGGGGAAAGCTCCTTTAAAGGAAAACGTTGCAGCAGCCATGCTATTAAGAGCGAAATGGCCAGAGTTGGCCGCTCAAGGATATGGTTTACATGATCCGTTTTGCGGTTCAGGCACATTAGTTATCGAAGCTGCCATGATGGCGGCTCATATTGCTCCAGGCTTATTGCGACAAGATCAATCCTTACAATATTGGGCCCGACATCAGAGTTCTTTATGGGAAAAATTACGAACTCAGGCATTACAGCAAGTTAAACCACTGGCAGTTAAGCTGGTTGGTACGGACACGGACAGCAAAGTAGTTGCGCTTGCACATTCCAATGCAGAGAGGGCTGGGGTATTACCGTTGGTTGAGTTTAAAACATTATCGCTAAACGCTTGTAGGCCAGGGACAAAAAAAGGATTAGTTGTTTGTAATCCACCTTATGGCGAGCGACTGGGCGAGGTAACTCAGCTTGTTCCTTTATATCAACAATTGGGCACCGCATTACATACTTATTATCAAGGTTGGCAGGCGGCTATTTTAACCTCCAGTTCGGTTTTGGCCAAAGCCTTAGGTTTACGGGCTGATAAGCAATATACTTTATATAATGGGCCACTAGAGTGCAAACTCTATTGTTTGACTCTTTCTGCGGCGAATAAGCTTAAAAATACCCCGGATGCACCGTTGTCTGATAATGCACAAATGCTATTTAACCGATTGGAAAAAAACAAAAATCATTTACAGAAGTGGGCTAAAAAGAATCAAATTTCCTGTTATCGAATTTATGACGCCGATTTGCCCGAATACGCCTATGCCATAGATATATATAATGACTATGCTGTGTTGCAAGAATATGCGCCACCTGCCAGTATTCCAGTACACAAGGCGGAAAAACGCAGTCTTGAGATATTGCAAGTCGTTCCTCGAGCATTGGGTATTCACCCTGAAAAATTAATAGTCAAACAAAGAAAGCAGCAAAAGGGTTTAGAGCAATATCAAAAAATAGGAAAAACCGGCCACAGACTGATTGTGACAGAAGGCAAGGCAAAATTGATAGTGAATTTGTATGATTATCTCGATACAGGGCTATTTCTGGATCATAGACCTATGCGCTTGAAATTTGCGCAATTGGAGCCGGGAACTCGATTTTTGAACTGTTTTTGTTATACCGCCAGCGCAAGTGTCCATGCTGCCCTGGCTGGTGCATTAACCACGAATGTTGATCTATCCAAAACGTATTTACTTTGGGCGGAAGATAATTTTAGGTTAAATGATATTAATTTGTCCCAGCATCAATTTTTGCAATATGACTGCAAGGAATGGATGAAAATTACCAGGGATAAATTTGATGTCATTTTTTTAGATCCCCCCAGCTTTTCAAACTCAAAGCGTATGGCCGATATTTTAGACATTCAACGAGATCATGTTTCTTTGATTAACATGGCAATGCGGCTATTAAATCCCAATGGTATTTTATATTTCTCTACTAATCTGCGCCAATTTAAGTTAGAGCCAATGCTGAAAGAAAAATATGCAGTACAGGACATCACAGCGCAGACCATCGATCAGGATTTTAAACGAAATAACAAAATTCACCATTGCTTTAAAATTGTAATGCCTCATTTTGCAGATAACTGATTCAGGACTTACGAACCCCCCAATCTCATCGTTAAAAACATTTTTTGCCTTGACCTTGGGGTTTTTCGTAAGTCCTGTGATTGAAGCAACTGAATAATTCAGTTATTTATTATTTAAGATTTGGATTTTGTTTTGCTTTCTTTTTCAGAATGGATGTTTCCTTCTTCATTCCCATAAATTTGTTCTTTTAGGGAGTTCATAAGTCCAGCCATAAAAAACAATTCTGCTGTTAAATACAAGGGTGCGATAAGGGCTTGGGTAAAATTAACCATAAAGGCAGGTTTTTTCCCCTCAATAAAGTGACCGTATAATTGCAATCCCCAACCCACAACAAAAGTAATAATAAATACCCAAAGTCCGAATTTCGTTGGACCATCATAGTTAAACCAACTGGCTAGCCATAACAAAAAGATCAAAATCGGAGTTAATGCCAAGGCGAGTTGCCAGTTTAACAGGAAGTAATAAATGAGGGCAGCTAATGTTGCTAAACAAGCAAGATCGGTTGCATAAACACCTGGAATAACAATTTTAACAAATCCCAAAAAGATCATGATGGAAAGCATGATTAATGGGACTCCTGCCATATGCGTGTAACGTGTCGCTTTGTTTTGATGGTAAGTTGCATAGAATTGAGCTTGCTCAATAAATGATTTCATTTTCTTTTCGTCCTGATGTTGAGGGTCATGAAGAAAACATAGCACATAAAATAAAGAAGTACCAAAAAGAGAGAAGTTCTTAACCATTCTTTGTTAATAGTCATTGAATTTGATTTGGTCTATTCATTACCAGGATTTTTTTGAACGATAAAATCAAAGTGGGTAAACCCAAATATTGATTGGCTTTGAAATCCATAGAGTTACGGAAGCAAATAGTGCTTCCGTATCCATGTAGTTGTTATACGCTGATCAGCGAACTGTTCTGAAATATCTCATCATTTTCGATGGAGAGAACATATCATCTGCTTCTATAGCAAACGCTATAATGTCCTTGGATTCGGTATTATATTGGCATATCCAATTGCCTTCTCCATCATCTTCTGGATGGGGAGAACCTGACATGGTTGAAAGTAATTTATTGCTTTCTGCCAATGCCATATCATCATTGTCAGCTGCGATTGGTCCTACAATAAATACCCAGTTTGAACTGGTATTGTAATGACTTAAATTATAAGTGATATACATGCCCTCCAAAATTTCAGCAGACATGGACATCCCTTCCGATTGAATCGAGGGTATACTGGGGCATGCCTCAGGTTTTATTTGATTTGCTAAAGAAGAGCCAGCCAAGATTACAGCACTGATAAAAGCAGTCAACTTGGTTTTCAACATCATGTTACTTCTCCTTGTTACCTAACAGTTAAAAATCTTCAAGAGACTAGCAAGTTGAATTTTCAGTTGCAACAGTTTTAAAAGGATGTGATTGGTATTTATTCCGCAATATCTTTTGCCGCATGTGGGGGTTATTACTTATTTATAATGATATTTTTCCGAGGATATACAACACGTTTCCTGCTCCTGCTGAGCCAGGGATGTAGGTTGCCGCAATCGTTGTTCGTTTATAGAAAATGGCGACCCATGGTAATGCTCCTGGAAAGGGGACGTTATCATAATCAACGCGAGAAGTAACCAATACGGAGTATCCGAGGCCTGCTTTTAAATCTTTATTTACAGAAGCTGTTTTTAGATAGGCATAACCAACGGCGGGTTCTATATGGCGATGGGAATCAAGGAAGGCAATCGCATAAAGTCCATGCCAGTTTCCTTTTTCATCAAAAAGACTTTTACCTAATCCGCCACCCCATGCGGCTTCATTGTAGGATTTAATTTTCTCAGGTCTATACGTGTAGCGGTTATGCCAGGCATAACCCGAAAAATACATATCATCATGGCCTTCTGTCCATGTTTGATGGATACGTTGACATACGGGTTTAAGGATAGGGATCCATCGAGAACAAGGATTAGATGCCGTTTCGGATGCCGCAAAAGCATTTAAAGAGCAAATTACTGTTAAGCTGGAAATTAATCTTTTCATTCAATTTTTAACCTTTGCAGGGTTTCTCCCAGCTATAATTTAATGGTAGAGTTGAGTTGTGTAAGGTTTTGTTAGATGGAAGATAACCGGAGTTTATGTTTATTGATAACTTAAATTTCTGAAATAAACAATAAAAAATAAACCTGAGAGCATACTATCATGGACTTGTTTCGTAAAAAAGATATAAAAGGATCATTAGATAATGAATCACATTTGGCGAAATGCCTTAATGTATTTGACCTTACCTTTTTGGGAGTGGGTGCGATTATAGGTGCTGGTATTTTTGTTCTGACAGGAATAGTTGCTGCCACTCTCACTGGGCCAGCCGTGATATTCTCCTATGTTGTTGCCGGATTTGCTTGCGCGTTTGCAGCCTTATCCTATGCTGAATTGGCTGCCAGCATAGGAGGTTGTGGCAGTGCTTATGGATATGCTTACGCAGGATTTGGTGAGTTAATCGCGTGGATCGTCGGATGGGATTTGTTATTGGAATATTCTATTGCTGTATCGGCTGTTTCTATCGGCTGGAGTGGTTATGCCAATGATTTTTTAATGGCTCTGAAAATATTTATTCCAACTCATTTATTACACGGCCCTGCTGACGGCGGCGATCTCAATATTTTAGCCATTTCGATCATCGCCGTTTTAACTACATTATTAATTATTGGTGTGAAGTCTAGTTCTCGATTTAATAATATCATGGTGCTTGTTAAGCTTTTGGTTATTTTTATTTTTATAGTGATCGCATTTGGTGAGGTCAAGGTTGAAAATTGGTCTTCTTTCATGCCATATGGTTGGGCTGGTGTAATGAAAGGTGCTTCAATCATCTTTTTTGCCTACGTGGGGTTTGATGCTGTCTCTACTGCCGCCGAAGAAGCCATTAATCCACAACGAGACTTACCTATAGGGATAATCGCCTCTCTGGCTATTTGTACGGTGATATATATTCTGGTTTCAGGTTTATTAACCGGAATTGCCCATTACACTACTCTTAACGTTTCATCACCAATCAGTCATGTTCTGCTTGTCTTGGGTTATAAAACAGCAGCTGGACTGGTCGGTGTGGGTGCAATTGCTGGTTTAACCACAGTTATGTTGGTCCTGTTCTATGGATTAACCAGGGTGTTTTTAGCGATGTCAAGGGATGGTTTATTGCCAAGGTTCTTATCAAAAACGAATGAACAGACTAAAACACCAGTTCGAATTATATTGTTATGCGGTATATTAATGGCAGCTCTCGCTTCAGTGACTCCTATTGGTACTTTGGCGGAGTTAGTAAATATTGGCACCTTGTTTGCCTTTATTATTGTTTGTGGAGGTGTTTTATATTTAAGGCGAACCCATCCTGATATGGAAAGGCCATTCAAAACTCCCTTTATGCCTTATGTTCCTGTATTAGGTATAATAAGCTGTTTTTATTTGATTTTGAATTTGCCATGGGTAACGATATTGCGTTTTATGATTTGGATGCTAGTTGGTATAGTGGTCTATTTTGCATTTAGCAGGACAAATAGTGCATTAAGTGTTGAAGGGGATTGTGCCGCTGAATAAGGTTATAATCTAAACAGTTGGTGAGATGGTCATGATGGCAGCAGCAACTAATGCTGCTGCTGGGATGGTAAGCAACCAGGAATAGAATATCCTTCGTAAAACTTTCCAGTGGGCGCCACCTATTCCACTGATTAACCCAACTCCTGCAATGGAACCCGTGACCGTATGGGTAGTTGAGACAGGGACTCCAAATTCTGTTGCGGCGAAAATGGTAATGGCAGCTCCTGTTTCAGCGGCACAACCCTTCAGTGTGTTAAGTTTGGTAATTTTAGTTCCCATCGTATGCACAATTCTCCAGCCTCCAGCTAAAGTCCCCAGACTAATTACCCCGTGACATGAAATGACGACCCAAAATGGCACATAAAATACACCATCAAGCCAAGATGCTGAAAAAAGTAATACCGCGATGATTCCCATCGTTTTTTGTGCGTCATTACCTCCATGAGTGATACTTAATAGTGCTGAAGAAATCAGTTGAAAGCTTTTAAATAATGTATTCAGTTCTTCTTCGTTCTTATGTCTAAGAAACAAAGTGAAAATATGAGTAAATAATAAGCCAATCAATAATCCTAGAACAGGAGATACGAATATTCCTGCCGCCACTTTGGCAAAACCTGTAATCTTGAGGGAAGATAGGCCTCCCTTGGCTATTGCCGCACCGGCCAATCCACCAATTAAGGCATGAGAGGAACTTGATGGCAGTCCATAATACCAAGTCACTAAATTCCAGAATATCGCTCCCATCAAGGCTGCTAAAATAAAATAAGTATCTACCAGATCAGTATCGATTAGACCGTAGCCTATTGTTTGGGCTACAGTTAAATTGAAAATCAGGAAAGCAATGAAGTTAAAAAAAGCAGCCCATAGTACAGCTTGTCTTGGCGTTAAAACACCTGTAGTGACTATGGTTGCAATTGAATTGGCGGCATCATGAAATCCATTAATGAAATCAAATACGAAGGCAACAAAGATGACAAATAGAATGAATATCGTATTGTAGTCCATATGTAATCATATCCTGTTAAATATAATAACTACTCTGAGTCATTAATTTTGATACAGCATTCATCAATTGTTTAATAACATAGGGAAGTTCAACTGCTCCAGCTTCCATGGCTGTATTCGCATGATGTTCTTCGTCTTCTTGCATTTTTTCTAATATGGCTTTTGATTTTTTATCCTTTTCCGGGAGATAATGAAGATGTCTTTGTAAATGAGCTGTTACCTGGCGCTCTGTTTCAGCAACAAATCCCAAACTGATTTTATCGCCAGCCAATCCAGCCAAGGCACCTAATAGAACAGAACCGCAATACCAGATGGGATTTAAAAGACTGGGTTTGCTGCCTAATTCATACAATCGTTCTTCGCACCAGGCCAAATGATCGACTTCTTCGGCCGCAGCATTAGCCATTTGCTCTTTGATGTGAGTCAGCCGTGCTGTTAGAGCTTGTCCTTGATAAAGCGCTTGAGCGCATACTTCTCCGGTATGATTGACTCTCATTAATCCTGAAATATGTTTCCTTTCCTCATTGGAAAGCACGGTGTCAGCAAGGTTCTCAGCAGGGGATTGGCGCGCTGTAATACGTTTTTTTGGCAAAACAAGAGTTCGAAGCGCACTATCGACTTCACCTATTAACCCATCTAGGAAGCTTGATGTTCGCATGGATACTTTAAATAAAGTGTTGGATCTCTATGTTAACTTGATTGGTGAGCAGTTTGAAGTCATTAGTCAATTAAATTTTATAAGGTTGTTTAATATCGCTGCTTGTGAATTATGATGAAGTTATTAAGTGATCATATTTGGTGCGCTTATTTTGATTATTACGCGATAAGATCCTAAGCTTTATTATACATAAATGATGCGCACACATCTAAATTAGCACACGATGGATAAAATGAGGAAGGTTAAAAGGCCAAGTCCATTAAGTCATCTTAACCAGTTGGAACGAAGATTAGTAAGCCAAATGATTGAACTGAGTTACGATGAAAATACATTACATACTTTAAGTTTGCGTGGGTTAAAGTTACTTGGTAAGCATCCCTTATTAAAAGATACAATTACAGCGATTTGGCATTATGACGGCAGTCATATCAATATTATGGCTTCTAATGGATTAATATTTGATGCGCAACATGAATTAGAGAAATTTTTAACTGAAGTGTCGGATTGGCACTTTTTAAAAACAAATAAGACAAAGCTCAAGAAGCATTCTAAAGAAAAATCAAAGCAGCGTATCGATATTTGCCTAGATAATTATCAAGGTAATTTATTTTGTATTAGTTTCTGGTTTGAGTCTATTAATTTTAATTTTGAAACACTAATGCCTTTTTTTAAAGATATTCTGGGTGTATTAAATCTGTCTTTAGCCAAATTGATGAGTAAAAAAAGGGAAAAGCTGCTGACCACTATTTTGGAAAAAGCAGGCGACTCTGTCGAAATAACTGATGAAGAAGCTGTCATTCAATATGTTAATCCTGCTTTTGAGAATATCACTTTGTATAATGCTCATGAGGCGATGAACAAAACGGTGGCGTCCTTATTGCGTTCACCGGTCGAAGACGTTCATTTATTTGAACAAATAAATCAAACACTTAAATCAGGGAGTACATGGAAGGGGCAAATACGCTCAAGAAAAAAGGATGGCAGCTATTGGATCGCGCAAACCATCATAGTTCCTGTGATGGATGATGAGTTAGGGAGAATTACCCGGCATATAGCCATTAAACAAGATATTACTGAACAAGTACATCGATTCAATCAACTAAAAATTAGCGAGGAACGATATCGAAATCTGATGAACGCTGTATCGGATGGTATTTTTATTCATAATTTGCAGGGAGCATTTCTGGAGGTGAATGAAGCAGCTTGTTTGTCTTTGAATTATAGTCGGGAGGAGTTAATTAATTCCTATGTTTGGGATATTGAAGTGGGATTTTCGCAGGAAAGTTTAAATCAGTTGTGGGAGGATGTGCAAAAGGGGCCTGTTAACATAGAAGGGATGCACCGCAGGAAAGATGGCACAATTTTTCCTGTTGACGTTCGTTTAGCGGTTTTTAATGCGACTGGTGAGAAATTGGTTTTGGCTATAGTAAGGGATATTACACTTCAAAAACGCTCTGAAGCGACTATAAGAAAGTTAACACGAGCTTTAGAGCAAAGCCCTGTTTTAGTCATAATAACTGATAAAACGGGAACTATTGAGTATGTCAATGCAAAAGTGATAGAGCAAACCGGTTATCGCAAGGAAGAATTGATTTGGGGAAATACAAGAATTTTACGATCAGGCCAAACACCCCATGAAACTTATAAAACCATGTGGGAACAATTAGCCAATGGGGAAGAGTGGCATGGTGAGTTGCTGAATAAAAACAAATCCGGAGAGCATTTTTGGGTATCAGCAATTATTTCTCCAATTCGCAATGATAATGAAGAAATAACTCATTATCTGGCTGTTATGGAAGATGTGACTCAGAAGAAAAGCTATGAGGAAATGTTAAAATACCAGGCAACATTTGATAATTTAACCAATCTTCCTAATCGTCTCTATGCGGTTAACAAATTGGAACGAGCCATTTCAAAATCCCACATCAACAATCAAAAATTGGCGGTGCTGTTTTTAGATTTGGATGAATTTAAACAGATTAATGATTCCTTGGGACATGCGGTTGGTGATTCACTATTGAAAGCGTTATCAGAACGTTTCCTATCTGTTGTACGGCAAACCGATACGATTGCACGGTTAGGTGGTGATGAATTCATGATGATTTTAGAAAACATCATGCAAGATACCGATGCTGAAAGTATCGCAAAAAAATGTCGAGAAGTTTGTTCTCAACCTTTTGTAATTGAATCACAAGAATTACTGGTGTCTACAAGTATAGGAATTGCAATATATCCTTATCATGGCAAGGATGCCAAAACTTTAATGCGTAATGCAGACACAGCCATGTATCAGAGTAAGATGCGGGGTAAAAATAATTGGACAGTATTTCAAAATACCATGGTTGAGGAGGCAAATAACCATATTCGTATTAAGACGGAGCTATATCAGGCGCTAACACGTAATGAATTATATATTTGTTACCAACCGATCATTGAGCTTAAAGAAAACAAGGTAGTCGCTGCGGAGGCCTTGTTACGTTGGCAAAACACAACCTTAGGTCAAATCACTCCTGACCAGATTATCCCCTTGGCTGAGGAGACCGGGATGATTATTCCATTAGGCTATTGGATTTTGGATAAGGTGTGTACGCAAGCGAAAGAGTGGCAATTTATTACCAGCAGCAAGATAAAAGTAGCAGTGAATATCTCTACCTTACAATTAAAACAAAAGGATTTTATTAATAAGGTACAAGAAATTTTGAAAAGGACGAAATTATCTGCAGATTCTCTAATTTTTGAAATTACAGAATCTGCATTTATTGATGATTCAAAATTCATTTTATCTCAATTAAACAAATTAAGTGATATGGGTATTCATTTTTCTTTGGATGATTTTGGGGTAGGATATTCTTTCCTGCAGTATATTAAATCCTATCCATTCAAAAGTTTAAAAATTGATCGCGTTTTTATTCAAAGTGTAAATACAAATCATAATGAGTTAAGTTTGATTAATAGTATTATAGCCATGGCACGCAATCTGAAACTGTCGGTTATTGCTGAAGGAATAGAAACGGCAGAACAATTGGAATTAATGCGTTCAATGAACTGTGATATGGTACAGGGATAGTATTTTTCCAAACCTTTAAGTGGAGATAAGTTTTTGTCAGGACTTATGAAAAACCGCAGGGTCGAGGCAAAAAATATTTTTGATGAGGGAGTTTAGAATAAACTAATTGACTGCATTAAAAACTTTTTTTAACAATGAGATTGGGGTTTTTCGTCAGTCCTGCTTTATTTAGTGAATAAGCATGAAAGGGTGCCTATTCTTTAAATTAGGCACGGATGTCGATGGCTGGTACTAACTTATTTGTTTTTACTTCAGGTGCAAAAAACAGCAGGATATTCTTGTTATTATGATTTTAAATGATTAAGAGATGAATTTTGTGCTATCCATTGCTCAAGTTGCTTCACCACGTCTTCTTGCTTATACCGGCTGGCAGGATGCGATGTTAATAATCCCTTTTCAGCAAGTGCATCAGCCAGGTAGGATGTGAAGGAATGATGATGATACGCCCTGGAGGAGTGGCCTAAAAAATCTTTTAATCTTTCTATGGTTTCATCCATCGTAGCATTTTTTGCGCTGATAGAAGTATATAGATTATTGGCTGTAGTGATTCCAAAGTTTCCATGACGAAAAAAACTGAAATAGCCATCTCCTTGTCCTCTATTGTATTTGGGATTATTTTTATTTTCGGATTTCGTGTGGTAATTCGTATAATTTTGCACAGCCGTATAAACAGCAAATTGCAAGTCATTCACTGACAAGGTGGTTTGGTCTAAAAATACATTAACGTGTTGCTCGGTCTCTTTAGCCATTGGTCTGCAGCGAGATTTGTCCAGAGGTGTCCTTGTAACTTTAGCTTGTAAATGAGCAGGCAAGCGCCTTCCGTGGGGGCCTTGCGGACGTTCTCTTACAAAATGGTTTAGCTTCGGTTTTTCACTATAGCTATCCGTTTTTTTGTTAGAAAATGTGGGCAAGTTCTCTTCTTGAGGCGCCAGTCCTTTGAATTGTTGGTACTTGCTTTGAGAGTCAATAGCAGCCCATGCCTCTTGTATTTCTTTGGCAGTAACTATCTGGGTGTTATTAGGGGGTATTTTAGGAGCAAAAGGATTAATACCCCCCATTTTTTTAATGCGTTCTTCTTTCTCTAAGGCCTCAAGTTTTTGTTGATACTTTCTTCTGATAGAATCATAGGATTCATTGTTTTCTATGTTTAACCATCTAAGCAAGGCTTCTGTTTTCATTAATAAACTCCAATTGCAGAGCACCATTAAATTGGTATGAATTCTATATTATTTTCATCTATTTTCATCGCTAATTTAAACCAAGCTCTGCTACAAAGGCCAGGCCTAATTTAGTGAAATTAACCATATGTTCCAGATTCAGAATGTCCAAAGTATCATCTGAGGTATGAACATAAGGATTATCATCGTCTAAAGTAGTAGCAGATGGGTAGGTGGTTTTAAAACCTTCATAGGTCCAATTCACGTGATCACTGCAGGCATAACCACACTTAGTGTAGCCAACAGGAATTTTGACATAGTGTGTTAATAATTGTGCAGTAAATTCAGTCAAACCTTTGTCTACATAATCCTTTAATAGCCAAATCGTTTGGTCTTTGGAGTTGGCTCTGTATCCTGCCTGGTCTAATTGCATTACTGCCTTCACTGGAGTATTTTTCTGTAAAAAATCTTGTACTACATATCCAGAGCCAATAAGCCCTCTTTCCTCAGCAGCATAAGCGATAAAATAAACGGGTCTATTGAGCTCCAAATCCGATGAAAAGAGAACTCTTGCCATTTCAAGTTCAACGGATATTCCGCTAGAGTCATCATCGGCGCCAGGCATATTACCGTCCAGTGTGTCAATATGCGCTCCTACAACAATTGCTTCACCTGGTTTATCTTTTCCAATCACTGTGACGACTGAGGGTTGTATATATTTATTACCCGTTTTGACAAAGTAGCTATCCACATCCTTTCTTCCGTAATCTTGGGCCAAAGTATCAAATTGCTGTTTAAACCATTGTGCAGCGTCTACTCCTGTCCTGGATTTGGCAGAGCGGTTGATATAACTGGTTAAATGTTGATTGGTCTGCCATATTTTGGCTGGATCAATTTGATCGAACAAACCATGGACTTGTGCTTCATGATTAATAGGGTAAGGGTTTGCGGGTGGAATGGGGTGGTGGCGGGTCAGTTTATCCAATAATTTTTGCGAATCAAGGAAACCATTGTAGATATTTTTGATATAGGGCTCAGCATTAAGGTAATGTCCGCATACCGGTCTCATTTTTTGTAGAGTATTGGCAATATTGTCATCAATGGAAATGGCAATGAAGCTAAAGTGATCAGATTGGGTAATTAACCTGGCTTTGTCTTTTAGTTGCTCATAAAGGCAGTTTGACACAATGATTCTATCCTCCTTATAAGACTGAGGCAGACACCACCCGCTAACACTTGAAAAGCACAATAAAATAACGCCAGCTAGCCTTGATTTAAATATCATGAAAAACTCCATTTCATTTTTATTCATTGCAATATATTACATGAAGGAGATTTAGGCCATTCTTTACTGCAATGAATGGGCGTGTTCATGTTTTTCATCGCCCTTTGCCTCTATGTCATTCTTATTATCCCAAAAAGTGCCTGAAACTATGGAATAGCTCGATGATCTTGAACGTTGAAGCCTTTCATCACGTTCTCGCAAGACTTTCTTGCCAAAAAAAGTGCCTGCCAAATAGGTGCTGATACCAATACTTGTAGTTGCTGCCAGAAGGGGGGCGCTTGACTGATGGCTGGGCTTTAAAAGCACTCCTCCACCATAAGTGACATTGGTCATCGCATTGGCTTTCACTTTTTCATTGACCAACAGGCTTAAATAATCTGTGTGGATGGTTGTATTTTGAGACACAAAAAAATCAAGGGGGAAAAATTCTGATGTAACTGGGCCAGTATAATCAGGCGTTTTCACTGAGCCAGTTATATTTGTTCCATTAAAAGGATAAGTGAAATGATATTGCGATAAATCCTTGATTGAGAAATCCAGAACATTTTTTGCTAAAAGACTGCTAAATGAAGCGATTGCCAAAGAATTACAAAAGGATTCTGCGTTGACATACAGATATTCTTTGTAAGAAGGTGGTTCTAAGTCAGTGCTGTACCTGGAATTAAAGTGATATTTGTCTTCTCTGTTTTGTTGCCATTTTTTAAGGTTGGCACCAAAAGTCCTTAAGGTAGTCCCGGAAAGAATAGCCAGAGAACTGATCATAAAAATAGTGCCTGGATTGGCAAAATCATTCAATGCATAGCTGCCACCGCCGGATTTTTCCAGTAAATCTCTGCGAAAAGGAATGGTTTGATTAAATCCATAATTAAATTCTACTGCAGTCACATCCAAATTAACTGTGCCAGCTACTCCAACTGATCCGAAGTATCCTGCTTTTATCGTTTCAGACATGGAGTAAGAGAGAGAGACCCCAGCGCCTCCGACCATACAGGCTAGTGAGCCCGCTGCATTTAAAGAGTTTGCCGCACCTTCGATTACGGTATTAGTAACCACGCGATACGCATTCCAAAATCGATCAGTCCATCCCATATTTAAAGTCTTTTGTTAAATGATAAAAAATAAATTCGCCACTTTGATTAAGTACGAATCAGTGATGTTGGAAAGAATAACATATTTTTTTTAAAAGCCAGATTTATTTGTGGCAAAAAATAGCATTTAGTAGAAAAATAGCCCCTTTATGGTTTTGTTTTGGTCATTATGGAATGGTTTTCACGTTGACTAATGGTATTAACCATTACATATAATCGAAAGTTGTTGCTATATTTAAAATAAGTTATTAGCAATAATATGAAATGAAACTACACTCTATCAGCACAAACAAGATGCGCCTAATCATCAGCATGTGGCCTATATATCTATTCGCAGTTTTGTTTCTTGTAGCAAGTCTTTTTACAATCCTTATTCTAATGATGGAGTACACTCTCGTTTGCAAAAACAAAGAGTATCATTTGGCTAAGGAGTGTGTTTTACAAAGCAATATTTATGATTTATATCATTCCAGTACCGACTTGGGGGATTTAAAGGCAGCCGTAGTTAAAAGCAGTCGTTCAAGCAAAGGAAATACGCTTTATTATATCGATTTGTTAACGGATAAAGGTTCAGTCAATCTTACGGGGAGTAGTTCCAGCGGCCGAAGCGACAAGGACATTGTTGCGAATAGGATTAACAACTATATAAGCAATAGCTTGGAAACGACTTTTAAAGTGAGTTACCCAGCCTCTTGGTGGATGTATGGGTTATCCGGCTTTTTTCTGGTGGTAGGTGTTTTTTTGCTTACCGTTAGAGGGGCTATCATTGATTTTGACAGAATATTAAAAACAATTGTAATCAAAAGAAAGGGATTATTTAAGACAGAGGAAACCAAATTATCGTTTTCTGATGTAGATAAAATTATAGTCGAAGAGTCGATTGGGAGTAGAGGCGCGAAAACTTGTAGACTTGCCATCACTCTAAAGGATAAGCCGCCTCTTCCTTTTGTAACAACGTATGATTCTTCTTTTGCTAAAAAGGAAAAGATCGCCAATCAATTAAATCAATTTATCCATGAGAGTTGATTGCTTAATTGGACACTTCAAAAAATGGTTTATAAAAAGCCGTAATAAAACCTTAAGCAAAATTGCATATAATGTATACATTTTGTAACAAAATAATCATATCCTGGATTCTGGAGAAGGAAAGTAGAATGCCTAAATTTTTTGCTTTGTTGATATGTATTTCAATTGGTTTATTAAGCTTCCCAACTTATGCTCAAAAAACGATACGACTTAGCCCTAACGAAACCAAGACGCTAAAAAATAGTACTTTATGGACTTTGAATGCGACTTGTAACGTGCAGAGTAGCACGCAGATTAATGGTAAAATAAAAATCATCGTTTTAAAGAACAATGGTAAAGTAAATGGTAAAAGTCTTTCAACTGGTCAGGGAACTTCTATTACAATAAAAAATAATAGCAGCATCTCGGTTAGTGCAGAATCAGGGACTCAGATTAATCTGATTAACTTGGGTGATCAAGAATTACAAGCAGTTTGTTCTACTTAATTGCAAGAGATCAGCCCCCTACCTGGAACTCAATAGTTTGCGGGAGACGACTGTTTCCTTATTCCGTTAATAATAGAGCCATAGATAAATAGTCTCCACGATAGTCGGGACTATTTACTCGCTTAATCATTTGATTGAGATACCCAATTTCTATCGTACTGTTTTTACTGGTTCTATAACCTAAGCCAAGAAATAAACGGTTTTGATCAAAGCCTTGATTACGTTGAAGATTAAAATCATTCAGGTGAAAAAAAGCTTCATCACTAATCACTGCTGCGTATTTAGGATGTTTGGGGATAAAAATACTGGTTTTAAGTAATTGTCTATAACGCCAGGCGGTATGAATAGCTCTTTCGATGAAGCGTTCTTCCAAACGCGAACGGGCCGTAAGCCTGAAGCGAGTATACTCCTTGCTCCACAATAACTGTTGCCAAATTCGATTTTCATTTACAGGAGGGTTGGCAAATGGTTGCGCTGTATAGATTCTATCATATCCGAGCCAGATGGTTGTAGTAGGCCAGAGTTCGTATCCCAAGCCTGGGCGTAATAGCTGTTGAGAGAGTTGTGAAATATTTTCACCAATCCTCTCTTGTATTTCGAGCCAATAACGTATTTTGCGATGCTGTTTGTTGATTGGTCCTACCGCGTTCATAAGAGTCCATAGTTGAGTATCTCTTGTTGATGCTCTGACAGGAGCATAAGTGAACATTTGTACAATAAACAAAATAGAAAAAGCGAACAGAAACTTTTTCTTTAAACTAAAGGAATGCTGGTAATTCATTATTTTAAAGGACTTATAAGCTTATAGTGCATGAGGTTTGAGAAGCTCTTGCCAATAGGTTTTTTTATTTTAGCGTTCCATTTTTTTATAAAATAGCTGAGAGTCATATCTTTATAATATTGATAGAATGATATTGCCTTTTTATTGTTCTCCAGATTATAGGCAAAAATCAATAGATTTATTAAGCGTTTAAGTCATTTGTCTGTTTAAATGGTACTTAAGGCTGAAAGTAAAGATTATATATTTTAATGTAGGTTCCATCATTTTCAATAGCAATTAATGCCTGATTGATTTTTTCAATAAGTGCAGCTTGATCTAATCTGGCGACAACCGCAAATCCTATTCCAAAAGGAAAACTGTCTCCCAATAACTTACAGTCAGGTGTATTCGACACCCAGTATTGCGCTTGATCGCTATTCGTTATTATTGCGCTAACTTGTGGATCAGTCAGTCCATTAAGCAAATCCATGAATGTTTGATAATATTTAAATTGAATATTATTGTTAAAATAGACCGATTAAATAATCGGCAGTAGGTGAACCTAAATGAATTCCTATAGTCTTTCCTTTAAGATCGTCAATTTTTTTTATATTCGAGTTAGATGGCACAAGAAACTGGTGATAGCTGGCTTTGTAGGGAAGGCTGAATAAAAATCGCTCACTTCTTTCAGGCGTAATATTAATGCTTCCAATGCCTAAATCGATTGCGCCGGAATTAACTTCCGATAAAATTTGTTCAAATAATAATGGCTTGTATTGACATTTTGCATTGATGCGTTTGCAAATCTCATCCATAAGTTCAATTTCAAAACCATAAAACTCATTTTTCTTGGAAGAATTGTTGACCTGAATTTCAAAAGGAGGATTATAAGACAAGGTGCCTATGGTCAAAGTCAGGGCATACCCTTTATAAAAGGGAATAACCAAGAGCAAAGAACATAAATAAATTCTGAGGCGAACCATTTAAAGATCCTTTTTATATAGTTATTTATTATTTTAGCCTCATTTTAGCAAAATAAAAGGTCAGTTAGGTTGTTTTTAAGCAACCTACCTTATCCTTAACAAAATTAAGGCAGATTGCAATGCTTGCTAATTGATAAAGCTGATGATGCTGTACGAATTAACTGTGAGCCGATACATGATGAATAGTTTGCTGTTCCAGCTCATTTTGTTTGTCTAACCAGGCAATTAATTTTGGTCGGAATAATTTAAAAAACAAATAGAACCGGTTGCTTGAACGAATTTGTGCCATCTCATCTCTTGCGTACAGTTCTGCAATCTCAGATGGTGTTGTTAATTTTAAATTCAAGGCTATTTTATCCATATGGAAAGCAATATCCGTTAGAGCGCAATCACTTAATTTGAATTCACCATCAATGATTTCTTTGCCATTTAATTTTAAATCTTTCAAGGTGAATTGATGTTGATAGAAATACTCACAGGTTTTTCCATTGGCTGCTTTTAATTGGGGAGCCGCCCCCGCAATCTCCAGCTCCCTGATTAGCTCATCAAAATGATAAAAATTAGCCCAATGCAAGGCAGTCATGCCATGATGATCTCTTTGATTGACAGCACAACCTAATTCTTGCATTTTCGCCAAAATTAATCGGGCTGCCTCTTTATCAGCAAGTTTGCAGGCTAATAAAAGTGCTGTATTTTCATAAGAGCATGTTATTAGTAAATTGCGGTTGGCAAAGGTTAACGCTCGTTCCAGATTCGTTTTGTTACCCTCAATAACGGCCAGATGCAAAGGCGTGTTTGTTGGTATCTCGTCGTCATAATTTTCTTTACTAGGGAGGCTCATTGCGCAAAAGGATGGCAAAGTTTCTCTCAGGAAAGACAGAGCGCTGCTGTGCAATAGTTCTTCATGATAGAGAGAAAAAAAAGCGTCAAGAGCATCTAGTTGTTTAAGTAGTGGATAGATTGTTTCCAGCATTTCCTCGGTTAACAAGTCGTTACTTTGTAATTTAAGCCAGAATGACTCATATTTTTCTATGATTTGCCCATTACACAAATGAGGAGTCATTTTTTCCATAAAACCTTGGCTTAATATGCCTAATTTATCCGTAGTGCCTATGAATTTTGAAAGTGCTTTAAGCTCAGGGATGCCAAGATTGTTGCTAATTAATAAATGAGCAATAGCAGGAATTAAATCATTGGGTGTTACCTGGGTTAACCCGAACAGTTCAAAAAGAAGAATCCATTCATCGTATTGCTCAAATACGCCATCCCCCTGATAAAATTGCAGAGGAGGGACTTTCGTTATGTTTGTATATCGTTCCAGTTTATTTTTTTGAGCCAAATAGCATACCAACTCATAGGTTTTATTATCTTTTGGTGGAAGCATCCTGACTGCATCAATCAATGCGGTTCTTGATAGAGAGCTCGTATTTTCATCAACATAGATGCGGAGAGCCAAGGTAGGATTGGAGAGACGCCTGTGCTTAATGAAACTGATTAAATGGATTAATTCGGTTAATTGTTGAAATTGCCGTTCTGTCAATTTTCTCTTAAAGCCTTCAGCTACTCTTGTTTCAATTTCATTGATGGGAATGCCTGGAGTGTCAATGATTGTCAGGAACCAGTCGGTAAAAGTAATTGTTTCAATATGGGGAATTGTAGCGGCCATAATCATTCCTTAAATAAGTTGTCAACATTATAAACAAAAAGTATTATTTTGATAACAATAAAATGACATTTTGTAAAATAAATACGATAAAAGATCTGTATAAATCATAGAGTCGAATGTCATGGTGTCCGGTGGGTATGGGGAGAAAACGGATGAAAAAATTGCAGGAATTAATTATTCATTTTGTAGATATTCAATCTTCTTCTGGATTACTATTGATAGGTGAGATAAATAGTGTGAGTAGCCATCTTGAAATTTCGGTTCCGTTTTTATCTAGGTATTATTCTTTTAATTTTGGCGATAGTTTGTCCTTTGCTGATCCCGTTCATTGTGCAATCCAATTTCTCGGTGCTGATAAAGGGTTTTCTATCTTCAATATTAGTGTTTGGTCTCCCAGAAATTTTGATAGTTTTAGCTATCGCTTTACTTGGAAAAGAAGCGTATGGCTTTATCGAGCAAAAAATTAAAAATATCCTTTTTAAAGAAAAAGTCTCAAGAGCTCGTTATCGTTTAGGTTTGGTTTTCTTTGCCTTCCCACTTGTTATAGGGTTGCTGGAGGTCTTTGTAAAAGAAATTACCTTAGCTTATGGACGTTATTATTATTGGATAGAAATCGTATGGACCACTATGTTTGCTTTAAGCTTTTTTATTTGTGGCAAACAATTTTGGGATAAATTTAAATCTTTATTTATTTACGATTCTTATGTTGTTTTTGAAAAAACTAAAAAATGAGTTTATTAATTGGAATTGTTTCTAGTTTGGTCTGTCCTCCTTATAGATAGCTTTGCCTATCTGGCGATTTACAATATTCATTGATTTTAGGCAAGCTCAATTTATTGATATGCTCTTGCCCTGGCAATATCTCTATTCCCCAGAGTGAGAATATGGGGTTGTCATCTATCGTATATCTTGCGTCTGCGAGGATTAATGGATTTGTATTGGCAACAATTAGAAATCCATCGGTAAACCACTGAAATGTCGCCAAATCACTTTTTTGTCCGGATGACAAAGTGAAAGGAATCATTGATTCATTAAAGCTTAAAGCCTGTCGAATCAGCCTGATTGTGGTTGGATAGAAAAGAGAGGTTTTTGCTTCTGCGATAATTAGACAATGTTGTTGTTTGGCGATGATGCGCCAATCAGTAGAGCTGGCCAATTTAGGCAGAGCACGTGCATGGTTTAATTTGAGACTATTAGCCGTGGCGTATTGATGAATGCCATCTAAAGCTCGGTTATGTAATATCGTATTATAAATCAGAAAAAAAATGCAGAAAAACAAGCTCATTGTTACTGCTTTTTGATTTTGATAGATGACAGACCAGGCTGTCCCCAATAATAGAGGCAGAGTAAATACGGGATCAATAATGGAAATGATATCCCAACTAATACGACTATCGCTCCACGGCCAAAACAAAACGGTGCCGTAAGAAGTCAATGCATCCAATAAACAATGAGTTGCATAACCAACAATAGAGGCTCCAATAGTTACTTTCCAATATTGTCTATATTGTGAAAAACACAATAAAAACAGTGCAATTACCAGGCCTCCAATTGGGATAAACATTAAGGAGTGCGTAAGATAACGGTGCCATTGCTCAAGGCTCAATGGTTCTTGGCTAAAACGAATAAAAACATCCAAATCTGGAGCCATCCCTGCTAAAGCACCTGCTTGCCAAGGGATTTTCTTGCTGTATTTTCCAAAAGTTGCTTGTGCGCAAGCAGCTCCTAAAGCACCGTGAGTTATCGGATCCATTAAACTATTAAGGATTGTAGGTTAACACCATGCATTATTTTAGGAAATACGGTTATGGGCTGATCTTGGTTTATATTCGTTTTATCTAAAAAGTAATAAATTGCGTCAAGTTTATAGTATGGATAGACGGTATAACCCAATCCAGTAATTAATTCACAGGCATATAAAAAATTTTTAGACATTCCAGTTCCATTTCAATTTCTTATTGATAAATTTTGCAAGGCAAAAGATTTTTACCTCTTTTGCCAGTTGAGAAATATAAAAATGATCAATCATAGGCCTCAATTGCTCTAATTTCTTAGTACAATAACGAGAATAGACCAATTCGTTTTTATTATAGAGTCCTTAAATTAAATTGACTTAAATGGAGCACACCATATCATGACCGCAGCAAACAGGTGATTTGATTTGACCGCATCCATTGGGGCATTTTGCTACTTGAACTTTATTTCCGTCATTTTTGACTATGGTGCCGCTAACCAGCAATGCATCGCATTTACTGCAGGTTAAATTTTTTACACCCATACCACATTGATTGCATTTACATTCCATTGTAATGACTCCCCTTTAAAGTAGAAATTTTTATTAAGTATAAACCAATTCAATTACATTGGATTCTAAGAATACTTAAGGACGGTTTTCAAGTCCAGACTCTTCATTGGATTTCTGTCCTAGTAAGACTTCATTGACACTCTCTCTAATACTTTCTGTTATTGCGCCAAGGTTTAAGTGATCTTCTGTTAAACCAAATGGTTCCTCTAAATTTCGGGCAATTCCTTCTATAGCTATAATTAAATAGGTGATAATAATGGTAGCAGGTATTGCCCAAACTCCAAGTGTATCGATTAGACTGCAAGGTAAAAAAAGGATAAAAATAATAAATACATGTTTTACAAAAACTCGAAATGAAAGAGAGATAAATGTATTTTTTATGCGCTCACAACCACCGCAAATATCCATAAATTTGCTAAATTCGTTATCCAACAACCATAGATTCAATCTTTTTGACGCTTTCGTCTTGTCAGAAAGCTCACGATACAGCTCCTGGGCAACATAAGAAGGTACATGACTGGGAAGATTTGCCATTGTTAAAAATTTTTTAAAGTCATCACGAGTACTTTTTTGCCTCAAATGGATAGCTAATACCTCGCAAAACGTGTTGATGAGTTCAGAAAATTTTTTGGCTTCATCGGCATTAGGCAATAACAACACCCTGATTTTTATTGCTAAATTACGACTGGCATTGACTAATTGGCCCCACAGAGTTCTCGCTTCCCACCAACGCTCATAAGCCCGATTGCTTCTAAAAACCAGAAGCAATCCTAAAATGATGCCAAATACACTTTGCGAATAGGATAGCCAGTTACTGGAATGCAAGTTAACTTGCTCAAACCAAAAATAAATAATGGCGCTGTAAACACCAACCAAAACACTAATTCCAAGTACTTTCTTTAGAGCATGGGTAAAATGTACTTCTGAAAATAAATAGCTAACCATGGCTGTCCATTTGATTGTTTCGTTTTTCAAGAATAATAGAAACCAAACTTTCCATAAAGTCCTTTGTCAAAAAAGCGTGGGGGCAAAATAAGTAATAACCAGAGAAGCCAGTTATTACTTATTGTTCAGTCTAAATTCTTAAAAAGTAATAGTCTGATTATTAATAGTTACCATCATTTATGGGTGTTGATGAGTATTTGGTGCTGGTTGTTGATGATAATGTTGATGCTGGGATGCGTAATAGGGTGAATGATGATGAGTTGTAAAAAAACTATTGGGATGGTACATAGGCAATTGGCCTGGAAAATAAGGTGGGTTCGGATTAACAACGACAGTGTGTTGTCCATTGCTGATTTGAACAGTAGTATTTGATGGGTGAGAGTGTGTTGCAGGGTGATGATGTACTCGTTTCATAAATTATTATCCTTATAAAAATGCAACTGCATTACATACATAAAACTGGCGTTACTCAGATTATTTAAAAATAACCTGAGTGCGAGATTGTAATGTAGATAATTAAACAAGTACAGATAGTATTAAAAATTTACTGTTCTTGCTCGCTTGGCTTTCTTTTCCCCAATATTATTGGCTTTTTGTGCTATAGTTATCTACATATAGTGAGATGCACAAACACACTATTCTAGTCAAGATAATTAACATAACTTAATAAGCTAAGGAGTAAGCACCAAGGGGATTGCTTGTTTTTCTTTGTGTTTAACCAGATTTATTAAGGTTTTGCTATGGATTCTTTAGATTTAGATTTTTATGCCATTACCAGAGCTTTTTTATTTTTTACACTTGTTGGTTTGATGGTACTTCTTGAATATTTCTTTAGCTATAATCATTTAGGCAAAGCAGGAATTCGAAAGCGTAGAATCAGTAATTGGTGTCTGGGAGTGGTTAATATTATAGTTGCTTTTCCTCTTAGCACTTTAACTGTGGCGGCCTGTTGTGAATATTATCAAATAGGATTATTTAATGTGCTGAAGATGCCCTTTTGGCTTGCCTTTATTTTATGGTTCATAATGTATGATTTGTTCGTGTACTTATTTCATCGCCTAAGTCATGCTACTTCCTTATGGTATTTTCATAAAATACATCATTCCGACAAATCACTTAACGTAACAACAAGTTTTAGATTTCATCCCATTGAATATGTTTTATTCAATGTTTTAAAAATAGTTTTGATTATGTTGTTAGGTCCTTATTTCTTTGTCTTACTAATCTCCGATTTTATTCAAGCGGTTCTAGTATTCTGGGGACACAGCAACATTGGTCTGAATATTAAACTTGAGCGAGCACTATCTCGAATAATTATTACTCCGAGATATCATGTGTTGCATCATACTCAAGATGAATGCAGAAGAAATTATACTTCAGGATTAACGTTATGGGACTATTTATTTCATACTCATGCAGAGCCCCTTTGGAATAAAGATGATACCAATAAATTAACTCTCGGAATCCGAACAAAAACAAATTGGACTGAATTAAATATAAATAAATTAATCCATTTTTTTGGCAAGCTACAATTTGTCTATTTCAAATTTCCGCTAATTACGATAGTAGTTGCAATAACTTTTGGAATGGTTGAGTTTTATTAGTTGCTTTAGCATGTGGGCTTTAGTTAAAAATATAGCCGGTTTTCTTTAAAGACTTATTTCCGGGAGCCATAACGTATGATTCCCTGAACATAGATTGTTATCAAATCCCGGCAGCTTCTAATCATGTCAAAAGAAATTTATTTCCCATGCTGAAAGGAAGTAGCAGGTTGATGTTGTTTGGGTGTCTCTTCGCTATGGCAAAGTCTATAAAAAAAACAATAAAGATTATAATAGGGTGAGGCGCCAGGAATAAAATCGGGGGCATTGTCTCCTTTTTTTTCCTTTTGTTTTTGTTCTAAATCCAGCTCGTTAGTCTCTTTTTTCCGCATGTTGTTAGTTGGCTTCATAAATCTTATCCTTAGATTAAGAAAATAAATTGAATTTTTAGTCTCGCTCAAACCAAGAAAGACAATTCCTGGTTTGTTTATAAATAAACGGTTTTATTGCTCATGGCTTGGTGATTCTAGCTCAGATAGGTGATCAATTGTAGTAGTTGTTCCAGATGTGTTATGTTTATCTGACTAATAGGAATTGAGGTGCCAGAACAAGGAATAGATGATGAACTGTTTTCCTTTCTTTGCCAAAAAAAATAAAAAAAGTAACGAAGAAAAAGCAGGAACAACATTAAGCGTGCTTCCTGTAAGTACTTCTACAAATAAAACAACGGTAAAGGAAATTTGTTTTACAGATATATTTTGTGACACTCATCCTTTTGTTTGGTTTTACTATCCGGAACATAACCTGGCCATTTGGACATCAAAACTTGCGGGAACAGCCCAAAACTACCCGGCGGATTATTTGCTTAAACAACTTGCAAAGATTCCTGGAATTACCATCAATCAGGGGGATGCAGCCATCAAGGATGTTAGTGCTTTTCTGCAGAGCCATCAAATGGTTCTTATTAGAACTTGTGAGAGCTGGCAATATATCAAGTCCTCTTCTTTCTCAATGAGCTAATAAATAAGAGAAGTGATAGAAGGTGGGCTCAGGCTCGCAAATGGTGTGTCAGGGTCTTTCAGATGACTCCTCTCATGTCATCGATTGGATGAAGTGCATACTTAGGGTCTGTTGATATTTCTACTGTCTTGGCTAAAAAGCCATGATTTTCTGTACCCCGTTACTCACATGCTTCTATGTATGCTCCGCTACGGTGCTCGAAAACCAAGCTTTTTCGATTCAAGCGGGCGAAATGTTAACAGACCCTAATTAAACATTAGAAAATTGTGAGAATAATAATATACAATGAGATCATTTAAATTCCGAAATGAGCAAAGCATGAAACCTGCGGATGAAAAGCACTGGTCTAAAATCGAATATCTACATCAAAGCGTGAAAAATCCCAACATTCATATCAAAGGTAAACACAGCTATTACAGCGACGCATGGACTGGCAGTTTTGAAGAAACCGTCGTTCGGTATCTTTATGGAGATGAATACAGTTTAAAAACCTGGCAACCACAATGGCCGATCGACCAACTATACATTGGAGATTATGTCTGCATTGCTGCTGAAGCGATAATCCTGTTGGGAGGAAACCATAATCATCGAGCGGACTGGTTTTGTTTGTATCCTTTTGCTGACAAATATGTAGATGCTTATCAGGGCAAAGGCGATACTATTATTGAGGATGGTGTCTGGATCGGGATGCGTGCTGTTATTATGCCTGGTGTTACTATTGGCGAAGGAGCAATAGTGGCAGCAAACAGTATTGTCACCAAAAATGTGGAGCCCTATAGCATTGTTGCTGGAAATCCTGCGAAACTAGTTAGAAAAAGATTTGCAGATGATGTGATTGAACGAATTCTGGCATTAAGTATTTATTCCTGGAGTGAAGCCAAATTTAATTTGTTAAAAAACTATATTTGCAGCAATAACATAGATAAATTGGAGCAGGCAAGCAGGAGCTATGAGCAAAACCATACGATAGAAAGCAAATGATGAATATCAGGCAATTAAGAGCAGGTGACGAAGCCAACTTGGAAATTTTTTTAAAGTCCCATATGGATGAGAGTATGTTTTTACGTAGTAATCTTTATCATTCTGGGTTGTCTTATCATGATAAACCTTTTCATGGTGAGTATTTTGCTTCTTTTGACGATACCAAAAAGATTACTGGCGTATTAGCCCATTATTGGAACGGCAATATAATCGTGCAGTGCCCTGATTTCAATGTATTAAGAGCTCTAGTGGACATTTTTCAAAAAAGTGTGACCAGAGAAATTGCAGGTATTCTGGGTGAAGAGCAGCAAGCCGACGTAGTTATTCAACACCTTCAGCTCAAACACATAGATTATTCCGTGAATTACCCGGATGGGTTATACGCGCTTAATTTACAGAATCTGGCAATGCCTGATAATCAAGACAGATATCAACTGAAAGTCGCCAAAGACTGTGATAAATGTTTATTATATGAATGGATTAGAGCTTATCAAATCGAAGCCTTAGGTGCTGAAGAGGGCAGTTCAATTTTAAAAGAGCACGTAGAGAGTGAAGTGAAAAGTACTCTCGAAGGCAATGATCGTTGGGTTTTAGAGGAGAACGGTATCCCTGTCTCGCTATGCGGTTTTAACGCAAGATTACCGGATATTGTCCAAATTGGACCGGTATGGACACCAGTTACGTTGCGGGGGCGAGGGTATGCTCGAACAGTTGTTGCGCTTAGTCTTAGTGCAGCCCAAAAAAGTGGAGTGAGTCGAGCGGTATTATTTACTAATAATCAAGCCGCCGTACGAGCTTACCAGGCAATTGGTTTTAATAAAGTAGGCAATTATCGATTGGCCATATTAAAAAAACCAATATTCTTAACACGTTAATTGTGAATACCTGTTAAAACAGCAAAGATATTTATTAATAGGAAATAAAAAAGATGGATATGGATATCAAGCATAAGCCTTTGAAACGTGAACTCACTCTATTCGGCGCTACGATGATGGGGCTTGGATCTATTGTCGGCACGGGTGTTTTTGTCAGCATCGGAATTGCGGCGGGTGTCACAGGACCATCCGTCATTCTTGCTATTGCTTTGGCAGCACTTGTTGCTACCTGTAATGCGTTTTCCAGCGCTCAACTTGCCGCAAATCATGCTGTTAGTGGAGGTACTTATGAATACGGATATCGTTATTTACATCCTGCTTTTGGTTTCACTGCCGGTTGGATGTTTTTATGCGCGAAGAGTGCTTCCGCTGCAACGGCAGCACTTGGGTTTGCCGGTTATTTCATTCACCTGTCAGGTTTAGAGACAGTACCTATCATACCTATTGCTTTGATAGTGTCTATCATATTAATACTTTTAGTCTTAAGTGGGCTCAGAAGAACAAACACAGTGAATATTGTTATTGTAATGATTACGTTAGTAACCTTAACCGTTTTTATAATAGGAGGATTACCTGATTTCCTCCAGTGGGGAACGGTTAATTTGAAGCCCTTCTTTCCCGTATCAAACCAGGAAGGATTAAGCCATTTTTTTTATGCTACCGCTTTAATGTTTGTGGCTTATACCGGTTATGGGAGAATTGCAACATTAGCGGAAGAGGTTAAAAATCCAAGAAAATTTATTCCTGCAGCTATTATTATCACTCTGATTGTTAGTGCAATACTTTATATTTTGGTGAGCCTTGTTGCCATTGGGGCTGTGGGGGTTGAAAAACTGGCTCAAGTGACTGAAACAAACGCAACTCCTTTGGAGAGCGCAGCACGAGCTATTGGTATCCCTGGATTGAATGTCTTAATTTCCATCGGGGCATGCACGGCCATGTTAGGGGTATTACTCAATTTAATACTTGGCTTATCTCGTGTGGCCTTGGCTATGGGTAGAAAAGGCGATTTACCGAAGATTTTTTGCTATGTATCAGAAATAAAACATGTTCCTGTTTTTGCTGTCATTGGAGTTGGAGTTGTAATTATTGCTCTGGTATTGACTGGTAGTGTTGAAACAACATGGACATTCAGTGCGTTTACAGTGCTAATCTATTACGCAATTACTAATCTTGCTGCCTTGCGTTTGCCTAAAGAGGAGCAATTGTATTCACCCCTGTTCGCCATCGGAGGGTTGTTATCCTGTCTTTTCCTGGCGTTTTGGGTTCCGATTGGGGTATGGATAACGGGAATCAGTTTACTTGCCCTGGGACTTATTTGGAAAGTTGTTGCCAATCGCTTTTTATAAAGATAAGAAAAAAAGACTGATGTGTTCTAAAATAAACGAGAAGATCAGAGAAAAGGAAGAGCAATGATCGATGGGATTATGGTTTTATGGTTTATTTTACTGATGCTCTCTTTGGCTTTTATAGCTTATGATGTGAGGGAGATGCCAATAGATTGGGTGCAAAAACTCGGATGGGTTTTGGTTGTGGCCTATACCGGCCCTTTCGGCTTGTTTTTTTATTTTTTGACTTGCAGAAGCCCAGGTAAAGGATTGCATGCGTTATATACTAAAGCGCAATGGAAACAGGCGGTTAATTCGGAAGTGCATTGTTTGGCTGGGGATGCGACAGGCATTATATTTGCAGCAATTTTTTTATCCTTTATTGATTTAAGCAACGGTGTAGAGCTGATTCTCGAGTATATTTCTGCATTTATTTTTGGCTGGGTTATTTTTCAGGCTGGAATGATGAGAAATATGTATTCCAGTTATGGAGAAGCATTAAGGAAAACATTTTTTGCAGAAACCGTATCCATGAATTTTGTGATGATGGGTATGATTCCTGTGATGATGATTTTAATGAATTCATTAGAATATGGGCGCAATCCAGCGCATTTGCAATTCTGGTTTATTATGGGAATGGCTACTTTAGTCGGTGGCTTTATCGCTTTTCCAATTAATAACTGGTTGGTTAAGAAAAAATTAAAGCATGGATGTATGACTTTGCCGGAGGGGGAAGAACATACCGAAGGGCATATGGCTCATCATCATGAGGGGCATGAAGCGCATTCTCAGGCACAAGCTAAAATGATTGGTTCGAAAGGAGGGCATGAGCACGCTCATGAAATGGGAAGTTTACCATTAAATATCCAATTAAAATATGTGGGTATAAGTTTTGGAATTTTATTGATTATTGTTTTAATAATGGCCTTTTTCGTTCCATTGAAGATATAACTGAAGTTTTTATTAAATTTGAACAATGTTGGATTAAAATAATCCAACATTGTTTTCGTTCTATTGCATGGTTCTTGATATTGCTTTTCCAGTTGCTTTAATATCTTGTTTAGCCCCTGTTACAGTCCCCTTGACAGTATGGCATGCTGCTAATAGAGCAATGCTGATACTGAGAGTCCCTAACTTGATTAAATTCCTTTTTAAGTTAAACATAACTCCTCCTTTATACGTATGATTCACTTGAATTTTAAATGCCCGTTTTTTACTTGCCGCTGTATGTCTTGGACAATTGAGGGCACGCAGGTCGTTAAACGAGCCATATAAAAATCAAATAATTACGTTGGTATTTTTAGTTAATTTTCATAAAAAGAATTCTTTACATAAAGAATAGAAGAGTATTCTTAATTTTCAAGATACAATTTCTATCCAATGAAACAGCCAGGATTTACGAAAAAAAGTAATCGCCAGAATTCGCTCTTGTTACAAAATTATTTGTAGGTAATAAAACTGATGCGCCCCGTTCGCTCCAAACGAGCTTCTTTCACTGTTGTCAAATCACTTGCATTTAATTTTTCTCTGAAAACTTGCCTCAAATCTTCTTCAGTCACTTGATGTCTTTTCAAAGCACTCCAAATGAGCTGCCCATCTTGTATTAATAGCACCGATTTCCCTTTAACCAGTTTTCCAAATCCGTGGGAATAAAAGGAACAAATAGCAAAGATCCAATGTAAAAAAATAAGTAAACTGCTCCCAGCCATCGCAGATATTAAAGTAGAGTTGCCATTAATTGCGCGACTTAACACGGCGCCAATGACAAATACAAAAATATAATCAAATGCTGTTTCAAAATTGTATCGGGTATTGCCAACGCGGATGATAAAAATTGCGAAAACATAGATAATAAAAGTTCTTATAAAAAGATATAAAAGGTTTGGATCGGAATTAATCTTATGGAGGTAGTCAAGCCACATATCATTTTCAACAAATCATTTATCCTAAAACTATAAATAGAATTGCTTTTCTTTTGCAATAACTTTATCAGGTTTTAAATGGATTGCTTATTGGATGCTTGTCTGGATAAGGGCTAAGTTAGTTACTTAAAAACATCAATCTTAGGCAGATAACCCCCATATCCAGACAAATAGAACCTTATTTTTTCAAATCAGCTCTGATAATTCATTGATATTTATGTCGTCTTTTCTTTCATAAAGAGTTCGTTAAGCTTGTCTTCATAAAAATGGTAATTTAATACCTGATACAACTCTTCGCGAGTTTGCATCTCTGCCAGAATATCTTTTTGGGTACCGTTTTTGCGGATTGTGTCATAAACTTTTTCTGCAGCGGCACTCATTGCCCGAAATGCACTTAAAGGATAAAGAGCCAGGCTAACTCCTACTTCTTTTAATTCTTCCAGCGTAAATAATGGAGTGACTCCAAATTCAGTGATATTCGCCAATACCGGAACATTACATTGCTCAGTTAGCGCCTGATATTCCTCAAGTTTACGTACTCCTTCGAAGAAAATCATATCTGCCCCGGCTTCAATATAAGCATTAATTCGCTCTAGCGCCTTATTTAACCCTTCATTCGCCAGGGCATCGGTTCTTGCCATAATAACAAAATCAGGATCGGTTTTCGCATCCACGGCGGCCTTAATACGATCAATCATTTCTTCTTTTTCAACCAGTGCCTTACCTGGGCGGTGACCACATCGTTTCGCTTGAACCTGATCTTCAATATGAACCGCGGCTACCCCTGCTTTAATCATTTCCTTGATAGTGCGGGCGATGCTAAAAGCGCCACCCCACCCTGTATCAATATCGACAAGTAAAGGCAAATCAACCGCGCTCATGATGCGCCGTGCGTCTTCAACTACATCATTTAATGTGGTAATTCCCAGGTCTGGTAAGCCGTAAGAGGCATTAGCCACCCCTGCTCCTGAAAGATAAATGGCATGAAATCCTGCTTTTTGGGCTTGCAAAGCGGTATAGGCATTAATTGTTCCTACAACTTGCAATGGTTTTTCTTTCATTAACGCTTCGCGTAGTTTTTTTCCCTGGCTGTATCGAAAATTTGACATTTGGTTTCCTTGTTTTGCCTAAGATGAGAATTTATCAGGACTTACGAAAAATCCCAATCTCTTTGTTAAAAAAAGTTTTTAATTCGGTCATTTAGTTTATCTAAACTCCTTCATTAAAAACATTTTTTGCCTTGATCTTGGGGTTTTTCGTAAGTCTGGTTTATTTTATTTTTACGTTTTTTTGGATATTTTTTCAAACTTCTGGAAATGCACAGCAAAACGACATCCAAAGCTTGAAAAGCGTATAGATCATGTACCAAAGACAAGCTTGTTTGCCTGATATCATAACGGGAGATGGCAAAAATCAATTACAAATCATGAATAACCCAAACATTTGGCTCAATGTATATTCCAATATCCTTTTCTTTATTGATAGTGACAGGATTTAACCCGCCTTTAACAAGATATTGACCCGTTTGAAGTAACGGATGGCCGAACCATTGTTCCCACTGAGCAATATTCGCTGTGATCACGCGTGATTGCTGGCATGGATAAGCTATTTTTCCTCCCAGTTGTGCATGAACTCTTAACCAAGGATCAAAAATAGTATTATCCACTCTTTTCCACTTCAAATAATCCTCTAGGGAAATAAGCGGGTAGTTTTCTTTTTGGCTAGGTCTGGCTGGCACTATTAGTGCTTTATATTGAGCCTCCTGTGCACTGGCTTTTAACCGATTCAATAAGGGTTTGCTTAAACCAAGTCTTTGGTAAGCCGGATTCACTGTCACTGATACAGCAGCAAGATAATTGGATTGGGTTAAGGGTGTTGTAGATTCCAAATGAGACAGGACCCAATTTAATCCTTCTTGTGGCAAATTATCGAGTGATTGATCAAGTGCTACTGGCAAAGAATTAATAACAGCTACTACCTCACCATTATAGTGAGATAGCCATTGGTATAAAGGATAATGACTATAGAGCTTAAAAAGAGTGTCATTTTTAATGCGTTGATAATCAGACCAAATCTTTTGCCGCAAATGTAAAATTTTCTCTATCCAGTCTTCTTGTATCTTGCCGGTTAGCCACGTAAGTTTATTGAGCATGAGCTTGTACCAAAAGGTGTTCCTTTGCGTTAATTAAACCAGACCACCAATCTTCCATTATATTGATCGCTACATACGCGCCATCCAATATTTCTTTTTCTTGGAGAAAAATATTGGGATCAACGTGCTCTTGAGCAAGCGTATGATCCATAAACTTGCCTAACTCATCTTTATGTGCCTGTTCTACTCCATCCAGGTGTAAATCATGGAATTGCTTGATGCGAGAATTCTCAAAATCCAAACGTTTTCTTTGACAAAGCTCGGCGCTTATTTCTTTAAATAAAATATGCTCAAATATTGCAGCTGTTTCAGTAGCGTACATAACGCCAAGGGTTTTGGATGCGTTAATCTCAATCAAGGCTTCAAGGCGCATAAAAAACTGTCTGGTTGACACATACGGAATCCTGTTTGTTACATCCAGGCCGATTTTTTTTAGTGCATGCCGATACATTTGAGCATGATTTTTTTCTTCGTTATAGTTAGCTAGTAACTCTTCAGAAACTCCGGGATCAGAAAGCGACTTGGTTTGGATATGAGAATTCATTAAGAAACGAGTATTGTTTAACGAAAATTGATAATGCTCCATGGTTATCCATTCAAGATAACTCGTCGAAAATTTTTTTAGGTCACTAAAATAATTTAAAATTTCGGTAGTAAATTGGTTGTTTCTCTTATCCATGTATTCTCTTATCATGAAGCCTCCAGTCAGTATTAAAATCAATTCATCAAGGGTTTACCATAACTATAAAGATCATATAATTAAAATATTATTTTATAATTATCTTGATAATTTTTAGTTATGATAAATTTTTCACAAATCCAGGTATTTATTACAATTGTCGAATCGGGTGGATTTATTGCTGCTGGAGAGAAGATGCACCGTTCACAGCCGGCAATCACTAATGCCATAAAAAAATTGGAGTCCAGCCTGGGCTTCGAACTGTTTGATAGAAAAGTATACCGACCTCAACTCACTGCGAAAGGTATAGCTTTTTATCAAAAAGCAAGAGAAGTGGTCGCTCAATTTATGCAACTGGAAAATAGTGCTGAAACATTGAGATCCGGAGTAGAAACACAGTTTTCTATAGATCTCGATATTGCTTTACCATTGCCAGGATATGCTCCGCTTATTCAATCTTTCATAAGACAATATCCCGAAACTTGTTTTTCACTAAGTAACAATACTTTTGTTCGATGTCTTGAGCGCCTGGAAAGAAGAGAGTGCCATTTGTGTATAGCTGCAAGCCATATCCGCTCTCCACAGATAGAATATTTGCGTATGCCTTCCATACGAATGATTCCTGTTGCGAGCAGGGACTATTATGGCCAGCATAAAGAACGAATAAATAATCCCAAACTGGGAATATACTGCATGCAAATTATGATAGCTGGCACGCAACAGGAATTATATCAACTCAAGATTGAGCCATTAAGTCATTCTATGCCCAAATGGTTAGTGGGTGATATGTATATTCGTAAACAACTGATTTTATCGGGTATGGGTATTGGCCGTTTACCGGATCATCTGGTTGAAAAGGAGTTGGCAGAGGGCTCTTTGGTTCAGTTAAATACTAGGGATTATGTAGCCGTTACTATGGATATTTATGCTATGCGGTTAAATAATCAAGAGCATGGTATGGTCTCCAATTATGCTTGGCAGTCACTAAAAAGTTATGCTGAAGACACAGTATCTCCCGATTTGAAATAACCAATTTTTGCGTTTGCTTGCTAATTCAAGCAGTTTGGTGGACCGAATATTTGAAAAACAGGAGATGATTCATTGACATAAAACCAAGATAAGCCTAAATTTAAATCAAAAAGACATAAAATTGATCTCCAGTTGGATATTATAATGATTGATTTTAAAATAAATTCCCAACCTGATGATGAATCTTGCGGGCCAACCTGTTTACATGCCATATATCAATATTATGGCTTGGATATCAGTTATGAAGAGGTGGCAAACCAGGTAGAGAGCTTTTTATCTGGTGGAACAATAGCGCCCATGCTTGGTAAACATGCCTTGCAATTGGGATTTAAAGTGACCCTTTATGTCAATAATTTACAATTGTATGACCCGACATGGTTTAATAGCGATGGTTCATCAAATACCGACGTTCTGAGAGAAATGCTCATGCAACAAATGAGGTATAAGCGTAACCAGTATCTTGCCCGCGGAACACATGCAGCACTTGATTTTCTGACTTTAGGGGGCGCTATCTATTTTCGATGCCTGACTGCAGAAATTTTAAAGGAATATTTTGCCAGGCAGATTCCCATATTGACAGGTCTTAGTTCAACCTATCTGTATAACTGCAGTCGGGAATTATTCAACAAGGAAGGCAAATCGAGGAGTGATCCTATTCGCGGCCTACCGTGCGGACATTTTGTTGTTCTATGCGGATACAACCAAAAACATCGCTTAGTAGTGGTCGCTGATCCTTACAAAAAGAATCCGGTTTCAGGGGATAATTATTACACCGTATCCATCCATAGATTAATTAACGCAATTATGTTGGGAGTAGTGACGCGTGATGGTAATTTATTGATTATTCAGCCGAAATACGCGTAGGCGAGCAGCGAATTCTAACTATCCCAGATCAAGGGATTATGTCACCAGATTTTTAATATTGATTTCAATATAAGAGGCCATGTATGTCTCTTCTTTATTGTCTGCTAATAATTGATATAGAATGGATGCTGGTTAATTTGATGTGTCATTTGTCATGAGCGTAATAATTGATTCCTTAAAAAATTCTGATGTGCCTCATCTCTATTTGTTAAAGGTCGGCTTAACAAGAAAAGAATATAACAACACCTCCATGATGAGCCGAGATGAAAAACGACAACTGGTGAATAACATCATAGCGAAAGCTTCTCACGAAGAAATTTTGAAAATTATCAATGACTTAATGGCCATTGAACTTTCAATAGAATCAACTGACCCAATTCGTACAGGTAATCGCCTCATAGGGCAACTGCTGCTGGGTTATATCACAAAAATTGATCAGCAAAATTTTATTAATTTTTATGATCAAACAATAAAAAACGGCAATAAAACATTAGGGGATTATTTAATCCCGGAACAAGTAAAACAAATTTGGGCTACTATAAAACAAACGGCTGTAAAATATTTTTCTCTGAATCATAGAGACGCTGATTATCAAGCGTTTCTAAATAAAGGGTTTAGAATTTTGCCTATTTTTTACTATCAGCAACAATTTCCTGAAATTACTCCCGAGCAATATAGACAAGGAGTCAGGCCAGTTGAATTGACAAGAGAACGAGAGGAAATCAAGAACGCATTTCACAATAATTTGTCCGCCAATGTAACAATCCCGGCATTTCCTGAGGCGAATTATCTGAAGACCAGATTGGCTGAAATAAAGATGCATATTATGGCCAATGAATGGAAACTAGCTAATTATTCATTTTATAGTGATGGTGTTATGCATGGTGATAAACGCCTTCCTCATCGAGTAAAGGATATTCTGGATGTAATTGAAAAATTCGAAAGCAGTAAATTAAACGCCAAAGCGGCTTATAAGCAAATTGTTGTGAAAGCTAAAGAGGCTTTGGATTACCCGAGGAGCGGTCGATTTTCTGAAACGACCGATTTTTATCAAGATATATATAGTCATCATATCTTGCGAGATGATTACCAATTTAATCATTCTAGAGAATTAACAAGTTACCATGGATCTTTATTTAATATAAATCGCTAAAGATAAATTTAGTCATTTTAAATCATCAATTCCAAGGCAAGAAAACTGCTTTATTAACTTGGTAGACGGCAGTGCATTTTGAGCGATTGCCCGAGCATGTTATTCATGTAAAAAAGATGAATTAGAGATATGCATTTGCAAATGCCACTAGAAAACAAGAGTGTCCTGGAAGTTAAAGTATAGATTTGAGTTTCACTACAGCAGGCAAGTAACCTGGTGTGGGGGCGTAGCCTGCATCCTGAGGTTACATTGTATTCTCTGAAGTCAAGAACTGATTAACCCAATAAGGCATTGGTATGCTGACACAGCTAAAGAAAGGCTTTATTCCAGTTTTCATCGTTATGTCCACTCTGGGTTATTGAATGAGAATGGGGGAGGTGGGGAGTGAATTAGTGGTAAAGGTAACCCCAGGACACGGGTTTTACCCTCCTCCCAGGCTGCTAAAGTCTTGCCGCACAATATTCAAAATTTTCAACCCAATTATCATTATAGCTTTGCTTTCATTCGAGCCAGAATTTGATTTGTTCAAAATCGACGAACTATACTTAAACTGACATGTTCTTTGTATTATCAATTTGAGTCGGTAATGGCCAAAAATAAAGGGCCAAAGACGCGAAATAGTTCATTCTTTCAGAATCATTTGAAGGTCTCTGTTGCGAAATTATTGTTCTCAGAGGGAGTGGGCGATTGGTATAAAAAAAAGGGCTATGGTGCTCAAGATACGGATAAAGATTTCCTGGAACCATTTGCTGATTTTCTTAATCAACAAAAAACCAATCCTGAAGCCGCTTATTTTAACGCGTTCCAGAATCTTGAATTAACATTAAACAGGGTACCCTCTCAATTGGTTTCAGGGGATTGGTGTGAATTGGAGATCCTGAAATGCGAACCAGAGCCAGATTCTCCTCAAAAACCGGGTACTGGTAAACACATTGTATATTTTCCTGGCGCAAATACCTACTATCAAGCGTGTTTTCGGGATATTAGCGCTGCGGCAAAAGAAACGGGGGCAACGGTACACGCGCTCAATTTTCCAGGCATCGGAATGAGTACAGGAGAAGTTACGGAGGCTAATGATTTAACCAACGCAGGTATTGCAGCGGTTTTGTCTTTATTAAATCAGGGCGTCAAGCCAGATGATATTGTTTTGCAAGGCGATTGTTTTGGGGCGTCAGTAGCGCTGGAGGTAAAAAATGAGATTGAGAAGCAAGCGGATATAAAAGTACGACTTATAATGAACAATGCATTTAAATCGTTTAAAGCCGCTGTTTCAGACTTAATCGATCGATCTCCTTTAATTCCTTCAGCATCAAAATCTATTGTTAAAAATTTGCTGGAATTTACCGGATGGAACGTTGCCCCTGGACAAAAGTATATCCATTCAGATCCCCACCAGTGTTATATTCAGCATGAAGGGGATCAAACCTTAACTACCGCGACTTTATCCTCCAAAATCGCTAAATATAAAGAAGAAATAAGAACAGGGAGAACCACATCCCGCTCAAGAGATCCTGTTATTGACAGCTGCCCTGAGGAATACAAACCATATCGTGACTTTCTTGATGAGAATTGTTTTGTCAGAGTTAGAGAGTCTGCAAAAGAACGGTTAGCTGCTAAATTTGGTGTGGACAGCCGCGGTGAGGTTAATGCCCATTTTGCCGATCTTTGTGAATTGGAAATGCTGGGAGGGCAATCGGTCTATGAAGGATTTATTAATAACTACTTGGTAATGTCAGATAAATACATAAATGCACATCCTCAAAATGACTATGATCCTGATAAAATTAATTTTCTTTCTTCTAAGAATATGGGCTTTACTCCAAAATCAAGTTAATTCAAAGCAAGTAACCCTCTTCTCATGCTCTGCTATTGTTATGTCGATAGGGTAAGCTCATTGATAAAAGCCGGTTAAAGGATAATATCATCCAAACATTCCACCATCGGGGAACAGTATTGTCTCTTCCAGTTCGGTTTCAACCCGATGAATTAGGACGGATACGGCTTCTTTGGTATGGGTATTTAGGTGTTGATCGGGTTTGGGCATTTGATTTGCCAGCAAAGTGAGTTGCAATCATTGCTGAGCTCAATGATTGGTTACCAACAATTTGATTGCTTTCTATTTTTATGGGTTTAACTTTTCTCAAAGGTCATAAGAATGGGGCAAGGCGAAGAGCTGGTTTCCATACATTTTGTTACTAAGAGTGAAAGTTTATTCCGAGCTTCGGTTAATTCATTAATTTTTAAATTTAGTTTTTCAATACGCTTTTCAGCCATATCTCTTACGCGCTCTCGATCATTTTTAGCATCAAACTCCAATAGTTCTTTTATTTCTTTTAAAGTAAAGCCTGCTTTTTTTGCTAAAAGAATAAACCTTAAACGATTTATATCATCGTCACCATAACGCCTTATTTTTTCAGCCCCAAGTTCTTTGTTAAGCAACGGAACATGAAGCAGTCCCTGGCGTTGATAATAACGCACGGTTTCAATGCCAACTCCACATAATTTAGCAAATTCACCAATTTTTTTATTATTCATTACTTGACTCCGTACTATAGTACGTACTCTATATTACTATTTATAGACCATTAATCATAGGGGATAGAAATGAATCATACTTCAATTAAAAAAGCGGTTTTGTATCGCATGGTGATAGAACATCATGTTTGCCCTTATGGTCTCAAAGCTAGAGATTTATTAAGACGTCAAGGCTATGAGGTAGAAGATAATTGGCTAACAACCCGTGAACAGGTCGAGGCGTTTAAGGATAAAC
This sequence comes from Legionella pneumophila subsp. fraseri, assembly GCF_000586315.1. GTDB lineage: Bacteria > Pseudomonadota > Gammaproteobacteria > Legionellales > Legionellaceae > Legionella > Legionella pneumophila_B. The sequence continues at coordinate 114,115 of NZ_JFIM01000016.1, forward strand.
ACAATGTGAAAACCACACCTCAGACTTTTTTCAACGATGAGCGTATAGGTGGTTATGACGATTTACGGCGTTACTTTGGAAAGAAAGTAAGAGACCCAAAAGAAAAAAGTTATCGCCCCGTCATCGTACTGTTTGCGATTACCGCTTTAATGGCGATGGCAGTGAGTTATACTCGCTTTGCCAATCCTTTTACACCACATGCTTTAAGCTGGTTTATTGCATTTAGCATGGCAGTTCTTGCTTTATTAAAGCTCCAGAATATCGAAAGCTTCTCAACCATGTTTTTAAACTATGACCTCCTGGCCAAACGCTGGGTTCCTTACAGCTATATTTACCCATTTGCTGAAGGTTTAGCGGGGATATTAATGATTGCAGGAGCGTTAAATTGGCTTTCTATTCCAATTGCCTTATTTATTGGAACTGTAGGTGCTCTTTCGGTTTTTAAAGCCGTTTATATCGACAAGCGTGAGCTTAAATGTGCCTGTGTGGGAGGTGATAGTAACGTACCTTTAGGATTTATTTCTCTCACTGAAAATTTAATGATGATAGGAATGGCTTTATTCATGTTGCTTATGTAATTCAGCTAGCAAGCGTAGCCCGGATTAAGTGGAACGAAATCCGGGAGTATGACTGCGCTTGCATCAGTGCTACGCCAGCTATACACTGTCAACATATAAAAAGTTGATCATCGGGCTATTGATATCTAAGATTGTTAAAGTTCTCTTAAGACAGACCTTGTATAATGAGCATTTTTTATATTTATTCCAGTTTTGCCAGATGAGCAAAGAAATCAAGAAAAACCTACAGAACAATAATTCAGCCTTTGTCTACTTGCGTAGCACGGGGCTCGCTACAAACTCTCTGTCGAGCATTCTGCAGTACATGACACGCATCATTGTACTTACGGAAAGCGCGGGCATTGCCCTGGGCATTCTGGGAGTGCTCTTTTCAGTCATTGGTTTTGTAAGCAGTACTATTGCAAGAATACTTGATCCAACAGCCTCTAAATTAAGTCGTGTGATGTCGGCTGGTATTCTCATTGCAGCTGCAGCAGGGGCTATACCACTCATCTATCTGGGAACGTTATTCCCCACGATGTGGGTATATCTTGGTATAGGCATTATGGGGTTTGGCATACTTAATTCGTCATACTACCTTTATTCGGACGTGCGTAAGGAAAATGCACTCATAAATCAGTATAAAGATAACCCTGAACAATATGTGGAAAGCATTAAAGAAAAGCGACAAGCCAAGTACGAAAAACTTCTCAACACGCGGCTCGACGATAAGCAAGCACGAGTGCTGCTAGTTTTTAAGCTTTACCAACTTGACAAGAAATTAGCCTTTGCTAAACAAGAGGGGCCAGCTAGACTTTACGACATCGTATGCCATCGCAAGCACACCCGTAGTCTGGAGAGATTTATTGACCTTGGCACTTCTCTTACAAGCCTTATTGTTGGGGTGTCAGGCCTGTTTTGGGGAATCGCTGCCTGGCCAATTGGCCCCATATTGCTCGGTATATCTTTGGCTGTATTTTCTGTAAGCCTATCAAAGTCGGCGATACAGTTTTATAGAAAAGTTAATAAAAACAATGCGCTTTTAAAAGAGGTTCTCTCAAATGATAGATATGTATCACTTATTGATGCGAATCTGGACAACCCGTATGACATCGAAGAGATGGGCACTGTGGAAAAAACACAAGAGAAGGTTTGTACGCGTGAGCTTTCACAAGAGTCTGCGCTCTCTAAAGACCAAGAACATAAAGAACATTATACCAAACTCTTCCAGCCTGTGAATAAAACCGCTCTCAGGCCAAACGATGAAGAGACCGATGAGCTAAGCTGTAAGTCGCTAAATCGTATTCAAGCGCAATAGGTCGCTGAAATAAATCACGGCACTGTTTTTCCAACGGTAGGCTTTAATATTAATCACTTGAGCAAGCGTAGACCGGATTATGTCAATTGGATTTGAATGATGAATTTTGTGATGGACACATTTTGGTGAGTAAGAATTAATCGACAAACGCCGTGCTTAACAACTAAGCCTTCGTTTTTTTGAGGTTCATAAAATTGAAATGCCAAACAAAATTGGTTAGATTCTACAATTAATATAGTTTTGCTAATCCCCTTCCCTTACAGGAAACTTATGCATCAAACTACGTTAATCTACTCAACTAGCCTTATTCGTAAAGCGATTTTTAGTTTTTGGTATAAAACCGTTGGACCTTTAATGATCCTAACTTGGTTGGCGTTAATGGGATATTTAATCTTCCTAATATCTAATGAAGATTATTCTTGGATTACTGGCGCACTTGGAGCGATACTCTTTTTTTCTGTTGCGATAGCTATTATGCTGTATCTCGTTCATTATCGGGGCTCTATAAACAAATTCAAGAAAATGGGACATCCTGATGCTATATTTTTGGCTTCTGAGGATAATTTCACATTTTCATCAGATCAAGGCTCAGTCACCCTTCCTTGGTCATCAATTGAGTCAGTTTGGCAATTTTCCGATTACTATTTATTGTTTTACTCAAAATCCCAATTTTCTATCTTTCCTCTCGCGGGTGTTAATGAAGAAATTCAACACTATATTATTAAGCATGTACAAGATGCTGGTGGAAAAATAAATTGAGTTTTAGAGCGATGCACAAAATGAAGATCTATTAATTGTAGAGTCTAATCAGAATATGGAAATTCATACTCATAAAGGTAAGACGGTGGTGTTATTGCAATCTATGGTAAAACATTGCGCCTTAACCATGATCCAATACCCGCTTCTTCACTTTACGATGATCTCGGTGATAGCGCCAACGCTGTGTTTTTAAATATAAATCCATACGTACTTCCCCCATTTTTGCTTTCCTTCTTTCGGTAATAGGTAAGCAAGCGTAGCCCGGATGGAGTGGAACGAAATCCGGGGTGTTCGAAACCCAATATCCCGGATTACGGCTGCGCCTGCATCCAGGCTACGCTGGGCTATTTA
>NZ_JFIM01000017.1 GCF_000586315.1 Legionella pneumophila subsp. fraseri
ATGCCTAACGGAATTAGTGATCAAGTCCTCCGGAATACGCACCTAATACAGAACAATCAGATGGTCTCTAGCGTTGATGACAAACCACGCAACCATAACCCGAATTAATCATAATCGACTGATCTGGGTCATTGGATTTTTGATTAAAATTCTGTACATTGGCTTTCACATTCAGAATACGTTTCTCCAACATGTCCTTATACGGCCATTTATTGTAACTTTTAGTCAATTTGGCATTATTGTAGATTTTTATGCCCGTTTCGGGATCTCCTGATTTAACTAGCATATCACCCATATTCATAAAAAAACCTTCAAAATTATGAGGCGCAATTTCTGAGTTCCAACAGGCCCGTTGTGTGCCTAGTGTCGTTTCCCTATTCATATAAGGGGTAAAATCAGGATTTTGTCTACTGATCTTCTCACCGGCACAGACATCCAATGTTTTCCATTGCCAATCCAAACCCTTTTTAAAATGATCCGAGTCAGCATTTAAACTACTCATTGGATATCCAGCTGTAAAATAATTAAATTCAGGCCAATTGCTTATCGCTTCCTTTAAAGTGAAATATCCCCTGACTTCTTCTTGTTTGTCTTTAAAAATCTGCCCTTCAACTAATTGGGTGTCGCCATAGAAACCTTGATAAATTGGGTTTCCCGGATCCAGCTGCAAAGCATCGGCAAAGTATTTTTTAGACAAAATAATTTCATTGGGAAGCAAGGGAGAATTATTTTTTACCCTTTCCCGCTCCGTAAGTTTCCAAATATGAATAAAACCAAGATGGGCAGCTAATTTCGAATCATAAGGATTTTCAAGGTAAGCCGCCATCAGCAAATAGTCTGCTTTGGGAATATCCTGGTATCGCCCCTGATGAAGGGTCTGCCAAAAATATCGCTCTGCCCGAGTAGCCAGCGGACTATTAGATAATTGCTGTTTTTTAGGTGGTGTGGTCATTAAGGCAACTTTTTCACAAGCCACCAAATTAAATATCGTGAAACCTAATAAGCCATAAAATACACGCACGCTCTCATTCCCTTAATAATTTTATTTAGTCCATCACTCTGTTTTGTCTTGCTTTAAATGCCAACTCAATAACTTATTATTAAGTCAGCACATCAAAAATATAGGCGGGAACCAATGACATCCTTCATAAACGATATAACGCGGTTTGTTAAGTGGCAAGTAGTTGAGACAAATAATCACGCTCCATTACAGCTTTCAACAAAAACATCCTGATTTTTTAATTAATTTAAATTAAATGGATAAACGACTTAGAGTTTCATATTCCCTTTCTTCAAATTTATCTTTATGAGCTCATTTAATCAAATCCAGGATGTTATATTTATACAGTGTAAGGCTGGAAAGTTTTCCGTTGAAATCGTCCTTTTCAGGAGCACGCTCTAAATCTGAGAAAGTAAAAATTCCTTGGCAAAGCTCATCGTTGAGACCTCTCACTTTATATTGGAACTTATAATATTTTCGAGTGATCTGATTATTGTGCTCATATCTAACACAGTGTAGTTTCCTTCCGTACAACTAAGATAGATTTTATTTGGTTTAACATCCTTGTCTTCAACCATCTCGGCCAAGTTGTATTGGTCTTCAACCAGGCATTTAACCGTTGCAATACATCGGCCTACAGTACTTAATAAAGCAATAAACGGCATTGCCAAAGCAACCGTAGTTATCTCCAAATAATTAATTAATGTTTTATCCGCAAACCCACCCTCGCCCATGCAAAGAATGAAAATGGAATAGGGCACCAATAATTGGGCGAATGCCCCAGCAACTAGCATCGAAAAAGAAGCAGTGACTGGTGGAATAATACTTCTCGCAAATCCTTGGTGTTTGCAATCGTGCCAAAAAATGTGTGTTTAATATCTCGCTTATTATGCTCCCAAAGACTTTGATATCGATTCCCATCGTACTTGTTCCAACGCATACAGCTAAAATTTGAAAAAAACAATATATTTTTGTACATATCAGATGCTTTGTCTTGTAAAAGAGGCTTTATTATATTTTTATGACCTTAACATTTTATTAAAGCTTACTTAAAAATTTCCTGAAAACAGATAATGCACTTTGTATAAAACAAGTTAGCAAATTTTTATTTTATTCTTTGAAATGGCCTATACTTTTGAGTAACGATAACAACATATCTTGCATGGAATTTTAAGAATGATGATAAACTCATGGAAAGATAAATTGCAAAAGCAATTAATACAACATTATGGTGCTCAAAAAGGAAAACAACTTATTGATAAATACACCGAAACACTGTCAATGAGTTATTGCGAGCAGCATTCTCCCGAAGAGGCAATCCAGGACATTTTACAAATAGAAAAACTGTCCAAAGACAATCCGCTGGTTATCGATTTTTATGAAAACACTCACTCCCAATATCCTTTGCACATTAAGCTGTATCGATATGAAACCCCAATCCCCTTGTCTGACATATTGCCTATGCTTGAAAACATGGGGCTGCGCACTTATACCGAACGTCCTTATAAAATCAAAACACGGGACGGGCAATTATTCTGGATTAGTGATTTTAACGTAACCTATTCTCAAACTGAGTCACTCAATATTACTCAGGTTAAGGACATTTTTGCAGAGGCACTCATTACTATCAATCTTGGTCTTTGTGAAAACGATGGTTTTAATAAATTGGTGTTATGCGCGGGACTCTCCTGGCAAGAAATTACTATTTTGCGAGCCTATGCAAAATACCTGCATCAAATTGGTATTCGTTACAGTCAATCTTACATTGAAAAAACCATAGAAATGCATGCGGCCATTGCCCGTGATCTGATTCACTTTTTTTATTTGAAATTTGGCCTTAAAAGGAAATCTACTATTCACAAGGACATATCGGCACTAGAACAGAAAATTCAAATAAACATTGATGCGATTAGCAGCCTGGATGAGGATCGCATCATGCGTTATTTTTGGTCTTTGATGAAAGCAACTCTTCGTACTAATTACTTTCAAAAAAATCACGCGGGATTATCTAAAGATTACCTTTCCTTCAAATTAAAATCCTCGGAAATTCCTGACTTACCTCCAGGTCAACCGCTTTATGAAATTTTTGTGTACTCAACACGTTTTGAAGGAATTCACTTGCGAAGTACTAAAGTAGCGCGAGGCGGGATTCGCTGGTCCGATCGGCCAGAAGATTTTCGAACCGAGATTTTAGGACTTATGAAAGCGCAGAAGGTAAAAAACGCAGTCATTGTTCCCTCTGGCGCCAAGGGAGGTTTTGTCTTGAAAAAGCCGCTTCATGCAGCCAGCCGCGAACAAATCCAACAGGAAGTCATCTCTTGTTATAAATCGTTCATCAATGGTTTACTGGATCTCACCGATAATTTAATCAATGATCAAATGATCTCTCCAAAAAATGTTACATGCTATGATGATCCTGACCCTTATCTGGTTGTTGCTGCTGACAAGGGAACGGCTACTTTTTCCGATATTGCCAATAGTATTGCCAAGGAGCATGGATTTTGGTTAGGTGATGCCTTTGCCTCTGGAGGCTCTGCCGGGTACGATCATAAAAAAATGGGGATTACGGCACGTGGTGCGTGGGAATCCGTCAAAAGACATTTTCGTGAACTTGATATCAATATTCAGCAACAAGACTTTACAGTAGTAGGTATTGGCGATATGAGTGGTGATGTATTTGGCAATGGCATGCTTTATTCAAAACATATACGACTGTTAGCTGCTTTTGATCATCGTCATATTTTTCTCGACCCGAATCCCGACCCTGTAAAATCGTATGAAGAAAGACTTCGTCTATTTAATTTACCTACTTCATCCTGGGAAGATTACAATATACAACTTATTTCTAAAGGCGGAGGCGTTTACAAACGCTCAAGCAAATCTATCCCCATTAGCCCGCAAGTAAAAAAAGCACTGGCCATAGAAGCAAATGCTCTTACACCCAACGAGCTTATTCGAGCGCTGTTAAAAGCACCAGTGGATTTACTGTTTAATGGCGGTATTGGAACCTATGTCAAAGCAACCACGGAATCACATGCGGATGTTGGCGACAAGACCAATGAATTCTGCCGTATTAATGGCGCAGAATTACACTGCAAGGTAGTGGGAGAAGGAGGAAATCTGGGTTTTACACAACTTGGACGCGTCGAATTTGCATTAAAGGGCGGTCTTATTAATACGGATGCGATTGATAATTCCGCCGGCGTTAACTGCTCTGACCATGAAGTCAATATCAAAATTCTTTTAGATAAAGAGATTAGAGAAAAGAAACTCACAGAAAAAGAACGCAATCAATTGCTAAGCAAAATGACAGACGAAGTCGCCGACCTTGTTTTGCAAGACAATTACAATCAAGCTCTGATTTTAAGTATATCAGCAGCTCATTCATCTCATTACAGTGGCTTGTATCAAGATTACATCAAAGAACTGGAAAGGTGGGTTAACCTGGACAGAAGTGTCGAATTTCTTCCTGATGAAAAAAAACTCCTGGAACGCAAAGCTACAGGTACAGGGCTGACAAGGCCAGAGCTTGCTGTTTTAATGGCGCATACCAAAATTCATATTGCTAACGAATTATTAAAATCGAATTTACCAGATGACCCATACTTTACAACTTTTTTGGAAACAGGTTTTCCCCTCTCACTGAGAAAACCTTACGCAAAAGCCTTGCCAAAACACCCTTTATCTCGTGAAATCATAGCAACGCAATTGAGTAATAAGCTGGTTAACAACATGGGAATTACCTTCATGTACCGAATGCTGATGGAAACCGGTATGTCGATTGCTGATATTGCCTGCGCTTACACCATTTCAGCAAGTATTTTCCAAACGGATGTCTTACAAAATCTGATTGATTCATTTCAAGACAAAATATCTTTATCAACACAATATGAATTATTACATCATATTCGCCAATTGCTCAACTTGGCGACACGCTGGTTTTTGCATAATAATCGACTGGCTGGTGGTATTGAAGAAAATATTAAAAATTATGGCAAGTCAGTCAACAAACTCGAACAGTTAATTCCCAAGCTTATGGGTGGCGTCACTAAAGAATACCTTGAGAAACTCATTAGTCAATTCGTCGGTATTGGCATTGAAAAAGATATGGCTCAAAAAATTGCTATAACTCGTGCTCTTTATACTTCATTAAATATCATTGAAGTGGCCTCTCAAAATCAATTCGAGTTATCACTCACTGCAGAAACCTACTTTAAAGTTGGTAGTCAATTTAATCTTGTTTGGTTTCGCGACCAAATAGCCAGTGATTCACGTGAAGGGCATTGGAATACTATGGCACGGCTGTCTTTGCGTGATGAATTGGATAATCTTCAAAGACGTTTGACTATTGCGATTTTAACCACTAACATCAAAGAACGCACTTCTGAAAATTTGATTAACAACTGGCTGCAGGAAAACTATCCTATTCAAAAACGCTGGGAAAAATTGTTAGAAATGTTATTGGGTGGTGAAAACATCGATTACACCATATTTTTTATCGCCTTGCGCGAGCTTTCCTCATTAATTCAAGTATTGTGAGCAAGAGTAGCTACTAGTTGAATCAATCATTGTCACTATCAGGAGAAAAGAATGGTCTTACAGTTTGATACCATCATTTTAGGTGGAGGCAAAGGAGGGAAGACTCTTGCAATGGATTTGGCCAAAAGCGGGCAGAAAGTCGCGATGGTTGAAAACAATCAGATTGGTGGGACTTGTATTAATGTGGCATGCATACCTACGAAAACGCTTGTTCAGTCAGCTAAAATGGCACATTTCTGCCGTAAAGCAAAAGACTATGGTTTAAACACCAAATTGGAGACCATTGATTTTAAAGCGATTCGAGCACGTAAAGAAGCTGTGGTGAAAGGGATGCGTGAAGCGAATTTAAAACAGTTTTTAGATTCAGGGATGGATCTCATGTTAGGCCATGGTCATTTTATTGGACCAAAAATGATTGAAGTTATTCTATCCTCACCACGTGATAATCAAAAAACACTTCACATCACGGCTGATAAAATTATTATTAATACAGGCGCTCTGCCATTCATTCCCCCAATTACGGGGCTCGATAAAGTAAATTATTATACCAATGATAGTTTAATGAACGCCGACTCGGTACCCCAGCATTTAGTGATCATTGGTGGTGGTTATATTGGCTTGGAGTTTGCACAAATGTTTCGCCGCTTTGGTGCTGAAGTCACCGTCATCGAAGCCAGCCGTGAATTCCTTGGCCGGGAAGACAAAGACATTGCTGAACAGGTTTTTCAGACCTTATCCAATGAAGGTATTCAATTTGCTATCGATACAAAAATTAATTCCATTCGTCAAGAACAAACAGAAGTGATTGTCGAGGCTAATCGACAAGGTCAGTCAGAAATTATCCGTGGCACCGCTCTCTTGGTTGCAGTAGGGCGTATTGCCAATACGGCAGGATTGCATTTGGACAAAACAGGTGTTGAACTTGATGAGCGTGGATTCATCAAAGTCAATGAGTATCTGGAAACGACTGCAGCAGGGATTTGGGCATTGGGAGATGTCAAGGGAGGAGCACAGTTTACCCATCTGTCTCTCGATGACTATCGCTTGGTGAAACATAATTTACAAAACCCACAGGAAAAACTTTCTTCCCAGAATAGGCTTATTCCCTATACTGTGTTTCTCGACCCGGAATTAGCACGCATCGGGCTTACTGAGGCTCAGGCGAGATCCCAAGGCCGTCCAATTAAAATAGCTAAAATTCCAGCAGCAGCAATTCCTCGAGCCAAAACCCAAGGAGAAACCATTGGCGTTTTAAAAGCAGTCATTGACACTGAAACCGATTTGATTTTAGGCGTTTCTATTTTCTGTGCGGAAGCCGGTGAAATATTAGGGGTCATCCAATTAGCAATGGAGTTGGGTGTACCTTATCAAAAATTGCGCGATATGATGTTCGCTCACCCTACTCTAGTGGAAGGCATCAATCTGTGGTTTGCGCAAATAATTTGAATTGATGTAAACCATACTCGCCATATCACATGTTGCAAGGCAAGTTGTTAATATAGGCCGTAATCACATACAGCCGATCACGTCTTTTTTGCTTAATTCATTGTTGATACTGTAATATTCTACGTGGAACGCTTGCTTTTTATTGAATAAAGAGGGAATGAATTATGAAAATAGTGGTGATTGGTGCTACGGGAATAATTGGAAAAGCAATAGTTGCTGAATTAAGCCCAAGACATGAAATGATTTCAGCAAGCTATAAAAATAGCGATATTCAAGTAGACATAACCAGCAAACAATCAATTGATGCGATGTATAAAAAATTAAATAATATTGATGCAGTCGTGTTAGCTACCGGTAAAGTGCACTTTGGCGCCCTAAAAGACATGGGAGAAGAAGGGTATAAAATTGGTTTGACTAATAAATTAATGGGACAAGTTAACGTAGTGTTAGCTGGATTAGACTATATTAATGATAATGGCTCATTTACCTTAACAAGCGGAATATTAAATCGCGACCCCATTCTCTATGGAAGTTCTGCTGCCATGGTCAATGGCGCATTGGACGGTTTTATTAAAAGTGCTGCTCTGGAAATGCCAAGAGGGATCCGAATCAATGGTGTAAGCCCCACAGTAATCACCGAAGCCATGGAAAACTACGGCCCCTATTTCCGAGGCTATGAACCTGTATCTGCTGCTCGTGCGGCACTCGCCTACAGCAAGAGTATTGAGGGAGCTCAAACAGGCCAAGTGTATTATGTAGGATAACATTAAAATTATTTTAAAAAACAACAAGCGTGGTTTTGTATATTATTGCAGGTAAAGTAAAGTGAATTATGGATAAGATCGGTTGTTATTTCGAACCGTTCAAGGCTTCGAGACGGCATCAATGCCTCCTCAGCCCAAACGGTTTCTGGATATTCACTGGTTTTTATATAATCCTTATCCATACCATTACGTTAAAGCATGATTTTGCCCTGGGTTAGATTACATCTGAAGTACTACAAACTATTTTGTAATCAACGTCTTATGTTTCTTTATGTTTTTACATGGTTTTATAGACGGGACGCAAGAAACTCTTTGATATTTTTGATAGTCAATTGCCCCTTGACCATAAGTGCCTCCCTTGTATTAAATCCTATGTGAGGTGTTGCGATAAGATTAGGTGCCTCCCAAAGGCTATAATTTGCAGGTAATGGTGGTTCAACATCAAATACATCCAATGCGGCACCTGCTATCATGCCCTGTTCCAAGGCTTTTTTTAAATCATTGCTAACCACAATGGGCCCTCTGGCACAATTAATCAAATAAGCTGATTTTTTCATTTGAGATAAAAGTCTTAAGTTAACCATGCTTTTGGTTTCATTTGTAAGTGGCACATGTAAAGTGACGAAATCAGATTGGGAAAACAAATCGTCTAGTGTTACTTGAGATTTCCTGTCATAAATTAGAGTTGTCATTTGAAATGCGTTAGCAAGTCGTGCAACTTCTGCTCCGATTGCTCCATAACCGACAATGCCCAGCACTTTATTTTTTAATTCAATACCGGTATTGGTTATACCTTGCTCTCTTATTTTCTGATTATTATCTGGAATATGACGCGCAAGAGAAATCATGAGTCCAAATACTAATTCAGATACCGCTGTATTGGCATAGCCCGCGGCATTTTTTATCAGAATATTTCTTTTATTCGCAGCATCCCTATCAATATGGTCAATTCCAGCAAATGCAACAGCAATCAATTGTAATCGCATCGCCGAGTTAATGACTGCAGCCGATAAACGTCGATTCGTCAGTGCAATGATATCTACATCCTTCACAAAATCAATTAATTGCTCATCAGCCCATTGACGGCTGTCACATTCGATAATCATGTGCCCTGGTAATTCAGAACGAATTTCCTGAATCGCAATCCCTATAGGTTCAATAACAGCAATTTTCATGTAAAATCCTTTAATCCAAATTTAATTAAGTTTTCCTACTCCAAGCTTGTCATCGTTATTTCACTTCAATGAAAGCGATAACATCTCATTCTGTAGCACTCTTTTCTTAAAAATTAAGGCAATGCAAAATGCCAATTCATTGCTTTGGACAAATCTTCCAGCATGAGTTCACCCCGGATGCTATTGCCTTTCGCATTCACTCTTGGACTCAATACCACAATGCCCGCTTTACCAGGGACAACCGCGATGGTATAACCAGACACACCACTTTTAGCTGGCATCCCTGTTTTAACCATATGAGTGCCTGTTTCATCATATAATCCACAGGTTGCCATAATAGCCAAGGTAATTTTACAGGTTTCCGTAGACAGTATTTGTTCACCCGTGTCCGGATCTTGCCCTCTATTAGCTAACAAAGCAGGTAAGTACAGCATCTGCTCCAACATTGCCTCATAGGAACATAGCGCAAAATACAAATCGAGGGTTTCATGAACATCCGTTCCAAGATTATTTCTGCTTTTCAGTAAATAAGCGAGGGAGCGATTGCGATTACCGGTTCGTTTTTCAGAGGCAAAGACCAGGGGATTAATGCTGAGGCGTTGATTAAATAATTTTTGCACCCAATGTTCTAACCATCTAAATTGCTGCTCACCCACGCCTGGAATACGTGAACATAAGGCAATCGCACCTGCATTCAACATGGGATTTGACGGCTTAGGGCCAAACTGTTCCAGGCGGGTGATGGAAGCAAAATCATCACCTGAGGGCTCCACTTTGACCCATTCAAACAATTGATCGGCACCAAACTCTTCAAGTAATCCAATCAAAGGGATCATCTTCCCTGTGCTTTGTAAAGTCACTGGATGAAGAGGATTATTGCTATAAGCCAGGGGTTTCTCACCCAAGGGTTGGACAGCAATTGCTGTCAATTCCTGATTAACATTCGCCAGTTCGGGAATATAGTCTGCAGTTTTGCCTTCTTGATTTAATTCGGCAGTGTGCACGAGATCTTCTAACAATTTGATGGTAAGCAATTTTGATGGCATAGTACTATTGGATTAAAAAAGTGGCTATTATGGTAAATTTAGCACATTAAGACAAATATTTTATTTCTAAAGAATATTTTTGATAAATAGGCTATGTTGGAAATAAGACCTCTTTGGGAATTAATTATTTTTACATCAATTGGAGGTCATACCCAAGCACTCAATCTACTATTTTTATAGTAGATGATAATATCTAGACCTGCATCAATTTTGCCCCTGAAAGAATTCAGGGACAAAATAATGAGAACAACTGTGTTAATACATTATTTTTTATTTACAAGCACATTGGTTTGGTCACTCAACTCAACACCAGACAATGTAAATAATTTAAATATACCAAGTCGATGCAATATGCTTACACTCTTAGGCATGGAATTGACGTGAACATTCTTTTGCAATGGAGTATTTTCCAGATTTTCATCAGTAATATTAAGACTAGCTTCAGAATCGAAATCAACAGCAAATTGCAAATTGATCATTTGCGCTTCTATCTCTTTCATCATTTGGCTAAACCCTTTCGAACAATCGTTATCTAATCCTTTACAAGCTTCGGTAAAAGATTGAATGGTTTCCAAAGTGCAATTTCCTTTTAGAATAGAGATTAAGTGTTTGAAATCAATGTCAAGTTGATGATTTAAACTGACAAACGTCTCCACTTCAAGTTGATTGAGAAACTTATTAAGCAATTTACCCTCTTTATCTGTATCGAGGAACTTCTTAATTTCTGTAAGGTATGGAATAAAATCTGAGTTCCATATAGCTGCATCATTGCCTGACTTAACATAGAGCAAGCTTAGTCCTAAAATATGCCTGGAAAATTTGGCTAAGGTAACTGAGCCGGGTTTTTCATTCTCAAATTTTAAAAAAGATTTTTCAATAAGACCTAAAAAGAATTCCATCTCAAGCTTATTATCCACCTTTCTAATAGCCAAAAACAGTTTACTTAAAAAATTTTCCCCATCTTTCCTATTTGCTTCCGGAAGTTTTTCAAGCAAGTTGCGCATTATATTTTGATACCACATGTCATTCACCTGTAATTAATTGGAACAAATGATATCAAAAACTAATTAAGTGAACATTAAGAGACCTATCTCATTTCAGACTGTTTATCTATATTGATAGTCGCTTAAGCCCTTCCTCAATAATCGAAAGACCTATTTCCAAATCTTTTACGCCAGTAGACAGTGGCATGTGGAGGCGAATTATGTTCCCGTATGTTCCACAAGTCAAAATGACCAGACCATGTTCTAAACAAAATTGAGCCAATTGTACTGCAGCTTCCTTATTGGGTTCCTTCGTGCTTTTATCCTTTACCAATTCGATCGCTTGCATGACGCCTAAACCACGGACATCGCCCACCACTTTGTATTTTTCCTTAAATTCAGAAAGCCTGGACTGCAGCGTCTTTGCAAGATGGGTAACGTTTTGCAGCAGGCTTCCTTCTTCAAAAATTTTGAACACTTCAAGAGCAGCGGCGCAACTTAAAGGATTTCCACAAAATGTACCGCCCAAGCCACCTTCCATAGCCGCATCCATGATTTCAGCTTTACCTGTTACACCAGCAAGCACTACCCCACCACCAAGGCCTTTTGCTGATATAGTGAGGTCGGGGGTCACTCCTAATGTTTTCATCGCAAACAGATTTCCTGTGCGGCCAAAACCGGATTGGATTTCATCGGCAATGAAAACAATATCGTTTGTCGTACAAAACTCACGAAGTTTTTGTAAAAATAAGGCTGGGGATTGAATGAATCCACCCTCACCCAACACTGGTTCTATAATGACAGCGGCAATATTTTCAACACCGACACGGAAATTGGCAAGGTCGGTAAACTCATTGAAACATTCGTCTACACAATTTGCTCCCTTCCAACGATACTCATAAGGAAAAGGAGCGCGATGGATTTCGGAAGGAAACGGGCCGAATCCATGCTTATAGGGTTTGTTTTTCGAAGTGAGTGTCATTGCCATGTACGTGCGTCCATGAAAAGCATGATCAAAACAAATCACTGCTTGTTTGCCCGTATAGGCACGAGCAATTTTAATGGCATTTTCAACTGCTTCCGCACCGGAATTCAAAAGGAGCGATTTTTTTTCGAAATATCCCGGGGTGTGATCATTTAATTTTTCACACACCTTGATATAAGATTCATAGGGAATGATATTGAAGCCGGTGTGTATGAATTTTTCAGCCTGGAGCTTGATGGCATTGACCACCGAATCAGGACAGTGCCCCGTATTGACCACCCCAAACCCGGAAGAAAAGTCCAAAAACACGTTTCCATCAACATCCTCCACAAAAGACCCTTTGGCCTGCTTCACAAAGATAGGAGTAGCATGAAATGGCCCTCTTGCAACATGCTGACGTCGCAATTCCATCAACTGTTGCGATTTGGGTCCGGGTATTGGCGTTTTGATATGAATTTTTTTCATTAGTTTAGTACCAACCAATTGGTGTTTCATCCAGGTTAATATTCACTTGCTTGACCTCAAGGTAACTCTCAATGCCATACAAACCTAACTCACGACCTGCTCCGCTTTGTTTGTATCCGCCCCAAGGCATTTCATTATAGGTTGGATGATAATGATTCACCCAAAGAATCCCAGCACGGATTTGAGATGTGACTCGATGGGCCCGAGTAACGCTCTTCGTCCATACAGCCCCAGATAAACCATAATCAGTATCGTTCGCAATGCGAATGGCTTCTTCTTCTGTATCAAAGGGGATGACCACAAGTACTGGACCAAAAATTTCTTCACGAGCAATGCGCATCGTGGATTTCACTTCATCAAAAATGGTTGGCTCGAAAAAATGTCCCTTTGCAAATTCACTGCCTGTCGGGCGTTTACCGCCGCAAAGTAATTTGGCTCCTTCTTCCATTCCAAGCTTGACATAGCTTTCCACTTTTTCACGATGTGCACTTGAAACCAAAGGCCCCATTTTTACCCCAGCGTCCAAACCATGGCCAAGCTTGATATTTGGAATTTTTTTCAACATTCCCTCTACTATTTTTTTGTGAATAGAGCGCTCCACTAGCAAGCGGGAACCCGCAGAACAGACTTCCCCTTGATTTGCAAAAGCACCAAAAAGGGCGCCGTCTATTGCCATTTCAAGGTCACAGTCTGCAAAGACAATATTTGGATTTTTTCCGCCAAGCTCTAACGAGATTTTTTTCAAATTGCCAGTAGCCGCCTGCATGATTTTTCTTCCTGTTGCCGATCCTCCGGTGAAAGCAACCTTATCCACCATAGCATTACTTGCCAACTCCTCTCCAACTCCTATACCCGGCCCAGTAATGAGGTTAACCACGCCCGCTGGAAATCCGCATTGATCAATCAACTTGAATAATTCAAGTGCTGTTACCGGTGTCAGTTCTGATGGTTTTAATACCGCAGTATTGCCTGCTGCAAGTGCGGGAGCAAGTTTCCAGGCCGCCATAAGCAGTGGAAAATTCCATGGAATGATTTGCCCACACACGCCTATGGGTTCGCGCACTACGTAACTAAAAGAATTCGCAGGAACCGACATCGTTTCACCATGAATTTTAGTCGCAAGCCCACCGTAAAACTCAAAACAGTTGGCCGCATCGGTCACATCAAATTCCGCTTCAGGTAAAGGCTTTCCACAGTTTCGGGTTTCCAGCTCTGCTAACCTTTTTGCATTGGCACGAATTAAATCAGCGAGCTTGAATAATAGTTTGCCTCGATCAAGGGCCAGTGATTTTCTCCACTCCCCTTCATCGAAGGCTTTTCTTGCTGCTTTGATAGCACCTATGGCATCTTCTTTGGTACTTTCCGGCACTTTTGCAATCAATTCGCCATTAGCCGGATCAATAATGTCCCGAGTAGCCCGGCTTTTGGCTAAAGTAAATTTTCCATCAATGTACATTTCGTAAATTTCCATTTATTCAGCACCTTTTTTATTAAGCACAATCATATCAATGACCACTCATGTTGCATCTGTTGCAAAAATATTTACGGTCAACAAACAACACTATTCCAACTAAAAATAATTGAAAAATAAGCAGCGACAATAGGTGGATTTAATTAAGCATATCATTTCACTATGTTTCTTCAACTAAATTACATGCATTCGTTGTACCTCAGTAACCTTGTATTATTGTTAATTGACAAAACACTTGGGTTAAGTAGAGGTCAAAAATTTTAATATGGCTTCATTGACTATCGAGGGTTGTTCTAAGGGGCTCGAATGTCCGCCTGGAATAGTAATGAATTGAGCATCCGGGATCCCTGCTGCAAGCTGTTGACTTTCTGCCGGTAAGGTAAGGATATCGTCCTCGGCTGCGATAACCAGTGTTGGCACTCTAATCTCATGTAACCACCCACGAGAATCAAATGATGGGATGGTTCTAAATTGCCGCTCTTGATCTTGTATGGATTGCGGATAAGGATTATTTTTCAAACTCTCTTTAAAAATGGAGATATTTTTGGGCTCCGCTAAATATTCGCTTGAAAAAAACCATGGTATTCCAGCCTCTATTAATAAATCGAATGAAATATTCTCCTTACGCAGATTCAAAAGGCATTCCATCGCGTCGTTTGCTCTCATATTAAATTTTGCCACCGAATTTAAAATAATGAGTTTAGCAATTTTTTCACCATGTTTTTTTGCAATCAGTTGAGCAATAGCCCCACCCATTGATTGCCCTAGAATGAAAGGGTTTCTAAAACCTAATTGCTCCAGGAAAACCATGATGTCATCCGCCTGGGCTTCTAATGTAAAAGTTCCTCCATTGTCTCTTGTTTGCCCTATCCCGCGATTGTCAAATATCAGTACCTGGAATTTTTCAGTTAACTCATGAAGCATGGCACTCCAAAAGGTATGATCACAGCAATAACCCGCAATTAAAACCAGAGGTTTACCTTGTCCATGGAGCTCATAATAAATATCAACACCATTAATCTTGAGTGTGGCCATGTCGCAAAAACTCCTTAGTTGATTTTTTAACGGGCAAACGCAACGCTTCATTCAATGACTATTCACCTCAATTCTCTATTGTTTCGATGAATTAAATTATTTGTCAACAAACGGGGTTGATAAGTTTCTGGTACCATAATTGTTGATTCTTATAAAAAACACTGCCTGATAACTAGCAAGATAATTGCGAGAAAATCAGCTCGCTTCATAATTCCTTAATTAAGGTTTACTATACTCCGCTTCATCTCATCTTGCTCTATTAGTTTAGATAAAAATAAATGCGTTATACTAATATTGAATTATTAAAGAGAATCCCACAGCATCTTAAAGGGGTTATGGAATACTACCCCGATGTGCTTCTGTTTCAATTGAATCAAATACAGTATACCCATTTATGGCATGAGTTAGCTTCTGCAAAATATCTATATACCAACGGATATGAGATAAAACCTACTCACTGGTTGATGTATGCCTTTCAAACGGTTAAAGGCTGGTTTGGCTTTGATAACCATTGCCAACCGGAGAAAGTTTCATATGTTTTAAACAAAGTCTCATATTATGGATACACAAAACAATTTCTTCAGCCTGATTTTTCATCCATGAGAAATTACTCAATGTCTCCTGAAATTTCTGCTCTGGTGGTTAACAGCAGAGATAATTTAACGACAGCCCAACTACAAAATAAATTGGTGAATAGTTATTTTAAAGTAGAACCCCATCTTGGAATGAACTATTCCTACCAGAAACTAAACCCCAATCATCGCTTTGGTGAAAGCTGGTTGCGCGAAGGCGAATGGGAATTGATTCCGCAATTAGACCCCCAGGATGACAGCTTGATTGCAGAGGTAATCAATGCCCTGGATAAAAATGGGATTTCAGCAAAAAATTTGTTCTTTTTACAACACAGTAAATACGCCAAAGCTGCTGCTCAGTACTATTGTGATAAGGCTAAAAATACGATTGTCCCTTCATTTTTTTTCCGCTTGCTTTGGGTTGATCCGCGTCCTCGCTATCTTGCGTTGGCATTAGCTTACGATCCTGAAATAGCCAAACGGGATACTCAGAAATTCATTGAATATCATCTTGGGCAAAAAGAATATGACAATGCGTTTAATCTGTTGAGCATATTGAACGACTCCAATCTGGTTTTAAAATTTTTGTTAGCGATTCCAGAAAAAGAACGTCATGCTTTAATTCAAAAAGACGCAGCAATCGCCGCCATTATGGCGAAATATTATATTGAAAAAAAACAATATCTCCTGGCAACACAATTTTACACCAATATTGAAGAAATTAGCCCTAATGCCGCTTTTGCTATTGAAATTCAGGAACAAAATTATGAAAAGGCTTATGATATCTTTAAGAAATACAAATCCCCTGACCTATTTTCAACTCCTGAACGTAAATCGCTTGCCAAGATATTTTTTAGTGAAGCGGAAACAGCCTATGTAGCTGGAAAAACTTACCGAGGAAATAAAAATTGGGAAAAAGCAAAACAATATTATCTGCAAAGCCTGGAGCAAAAAAAAGCAGCGTATCATTTGGATCCATCTGACGAATACCTGGAAGATTTATACGCTCACAAACGCTTATATGCCTTGCTGTTAATCGACGCGGATATAGACCTGAACAAAGCAGAGGACAGTGATATTGCCAGTATCCAAAAAGCAATAACTCTGCTCAGGGAATGCCATTCAAACAATAAAGAAGAACAAGAACATCAGAAGCGTGCTCTGGCAACTGGGCTTATGCGTCGCGTAGATACCTTGCGTGAAAAAATTGCTTTTAATTATTACTCTTCTGATTTTAACTCCATCAGAAAACATAAAATACAGCATCAGCAAGACATCGCAATTTTAATTAAAACATTGGAGGAGTTAATCGCACTATTGCAAGGAACTCAAGATAAAGCCTTGCGCTTGCAACTCGGTAAAGCACATTATCTCCTCGCTGATGTTCAATGCTTCTTTGATATCAATGCCCCAGACATTAACCAGCATTATAAAATGGCGATGAAAGCCGTACCAGGAAACCCCTTTTATGTGCTACGCGTAGCAGAGCTATTTGAAGAGGAAAAAAGCAAACTGCAAAAAATCGGCATTACTCAGCTGAAAAATATGGGATACCAGGTCTTCGATTTTCTTCACTGGTCTGAAGAGCGCTGGTGTAAACGAGACGATATTATTCATAATATCAAAGATATCCACATGCCGCCCTCAGAACCAATTAATAACTCATCATGGAATTTTACGTTTTAATTAATAGCTACAAAGTATAAAATAACCTCGGTTTGTGGGCTTTCTTTAAAATATACTTTTCCATTACTGCCAATTGAAGGAGGCATATAGAATAATGGCAACTTATTATGGGCAATGCGCTTGTGGAAAAATTCAATTCATATGTACGGGCGAACCTGTCTTTACCCAATACTGCCATTGCAATAAATGCCGGGAAATTGCTTCTTTATCTCAAAAGGAACAGGATAAATCAGGTTACTCCTGCACTGCCGCTTATTTGACGAAAAATTTCAGTATCGTGTCTGGAGAGAATCATTTTAAGGACATAGTTAAAGAAAAGGCAAAATTATTTCTTTGTTCAGATTGTAACAGCCTTGTTTATGGTATTGCACTTGATCCCGCGCAACAGGATGGTATTGGGATTAATGTAAATAACTTTCGCTTTGATACGAGCATCCCAGATTCATTTAAACCGATAAGGCACATATGGTATGCCTGTCGTATTATGGATTTCGATGATGACCTGCCAAAATTTAAGGATGCTCCTAAAGAACAGTTTGGTTCAGGAGAATTATTTGAATCGTTACATGCCAGGTGATAAACCGTACCCTATGCCTTTATCTTTCCAAAATATTCAGCACACTTGCTCGATCTGGCTCTCATATTTTTTCAATCCGACAAAACACCATTTTGCCAAAACTAATTCAAACCGGACTTACGAAAAACCCCAAGGTCAAGGCAAAAAATGTTTTTAATGAGGGAGTTTAGATAAACTAAATGACCGAATTAAAAACATTTTTTAACATAGAGATTGGGGTTTTTCGTAAGTCCTGTCAAATAATTTTTGTCTTTTATATCCATGATAAAAACCAAAGGACATTGGGATCAGATCTTAAGCCGGATGTTTTTTTTATCTCTTAATATTCTCTTAAAGTTTGACAGCTATAATATTTATCCACTGTGCTAATTTTTAAGTCACGAATATTAATTTTAAAGTATTTATCCAGGAGTTGTGTAATGCCTAAGTACGTTGAAGGGATAGAATTAACCCAAGAAGGGATGCATGCTATTTTTGAACGCATGGGACATCCAAATATTACCAGCGGTACTATCTACAACGGAGAGCCTACAATTGATAAAGGTGCTCTTGACAGGCAAGGCTTTATGCCAGTATTGACCGGGGTCAGCCCAAGGCAAGACTCGGGACATTGGATTATGTTAATTAAAGGTCAAGGCAATCAATATTTCCTCTTTGACCCGCTGGGAGAAAGCTCGGGAAAATATTACCAAAATATTTTAGCTAAAAAACTACCTGGCGCTACACTTTCTGTTATTCCTAATAATGCTGGATTAAATATGGGATTATGCGGCTATTGGGTTGCCTCAGTTGGTTTAAGAGCTCATGCGGCATTAACACAACCTATTCCCCCTTCTTTAAGAAATGTGGGTCAAACCATTACCCAGGAAATGCGAGATGAACTAACACAAGATGGAAGCGAAAAAATTACACAATGGTTACGGGCCGTTGGCAATGAATTTCCAGATGGTTATATACAACCTGATGCCACAGCCTTAAGACGTGCTACTGAAAAGAATGTACGTATTGATGAACTTCAGCCTGTTTTAACTGGAACATCACCTAAAGAAATTTCGATAAATCCCACTGCTCCTCAAGAAGTATCCGTTCCCACCTGGAATGGTTTTTCCTTATATACTGATGAAACCGTAAGAAACGCAGCCAGATACGCGTATGATAATTACTTGGGAAAACCTTATACCGGTACAGTAGAGGCGACACCTGTCAATTTTGGTGGGCAAATGGTATACAGGCAACACCATGGTCTTGCCCATACTTTGCGTACCATGGCCTATGCGGAAGTGATTGTTGAAGAAGCGCGAAAAGCAAAATTAAGAGGTGAATCATTAAAAACATTTGCTGATGGACGTACTCTGGCTGATGTCACGCCGGAAGAATTGAGAAAAATCATGATCGCCCAGGCCTTCTTTGTCACCGGAAGAGATGATGAAGAATCCTCCAAGAATTATGAAAAATATCACGAACAAAGCCGAGATGCTTTTTTGAAGTATGTCGAAGAGAATAAATCCACTTTAATTCCTGATGTCTTCAAAGATGAAAAAGATGTCAAATTTTATGCTGATGTGATTGAAGACAAAGATCATAAATGGTCAGATTCACCGGCACATGTTCTGGTCAATCAGGGCCATATGGTTGATCTGGTCAGAGTCAAGCAACCCCCTGAATCTTATCTGGAGTATTATTTTTCACAACTTCAACCCTGGATAGGTTCAACAGCTACGGAAGCAGTTTTTGCGACACAGAGACAATTTTTCCATGCCACCTATGAAGCAGTTGCGGGCTTTGATAGCGAAAACAAAGAACCTCATCTGGTGGTCGATGGTTTAGGTCGCTATGTGATTGGACAAGATGGCAATCCAATACGAGAAGAATCTGATGACGAAGACGAGGAAGAATCAGGTGAATTAAAATTTTTCTCACAAAAAAAGAAACTCGAGGAAAACCAACGTTACATGCGCGTTGATGAATATTTAAAACTTGATGAGGTCCAAAAGCGATTCCCTGGCGCTGGTAAAAAACTCGATGGGGGGCTGCCTGGACTGAAAGAATATCAATATTTACAACGCTTGAACTCAATAAACAGAGCACGGTGTGAAAACGACGTCGACTTTTGTTTGGGACAATTACAAACGGCACATCATCAAACCAAAATTACTCCAATAAAAAGAGCCTTCCAATCCAGCTCTGATAAAGCGAGAAGACAACCCAATATGGATGAAATTGCTGCTGCCCGTATTATTCAGCAAATCATGGCCAATCCTGATTGCATCCATGACGATCATGTGTTGCTCAATGGTCAAAAACTGGAAGAAAAATTTTTCCGTGATTTGTTGGCGAAATGTGACATGGCTGTTGTAGGGTCGCTGCTAAACGATACAGACATTAGAAATATCGACACCTTAATGCAACATGAGAGAAACACAGAATTTCACTCAACAGATGCCAAAGCAAAACCGGTGAAACTGGGAGAAACATGGGAAAAAACAATCAGATCGGGTGGTGGGGTTACTCAGATAAAACATGATTTAATTTTCCTCATGCAAAATGATGCCTGGTACCATACTCGAGTCAATGCGATTGCACAAAACCGGGATAAAGATTCAACATTCAAAGAAGTGTTGATTACCGCTTTAATGACACCATTGACTAACAAATCATTGATAGATACATCACGTTCCCCGGCCCCAAAAACGCTATTCCGTGGCTTGGATCTATCAGAAGAGTTTAAAAATAAATTAATTAACCAGGCTGAAACCATCATTGCCAATACGACAGAACATCTCTTTACTGATCTGTCGACACAAGCCTTTAAACAAATCAAATTAAATGACTTTAGCCAGGTTTCTGCTAGAACTTGTGCCAGTACTTCCACTAACATTGAAGTTCCCAGGACAATCTTTGGCTCCAATACCATCTTTGAAATACTTGATCCCGATGGTTTATTACACCCCAAACAAGTTGGAACCCATGTATCAGGGTCAGAAAGTGAATATTCCATTTATTTGCCGGAAGATGTTGCCTTGGTTCCAATCAAAGTACGCTTTGATGGAAAAACAGGTAAAGGCAAAGACCGACATATTTTTACTTTAGTCGCGGTAAAAAGCCCCGATTTCACGCCAAGGCATGAAAGTGGTTATGCTGTTGAACCTCTTTTGAAAATGCAAACGCCAAAATTAGCAGAAATTCAAAAGACAGTTGAGCAAGCAAGAGAAGAACCTGATTTGGAGAGGGTATTCAATTTACAATCGAGAGTGGCGAGGCAAGCCAGATTACACTCCACTGAATCCGGATATAAAACCTTTCTGAATGAAAGAGTTGCACCGGTATTGGAGCAAAGCCTCAATGCACTCTTGGAC
Organism: Legionella pneumophila subsp. fraseri; assembly: GCF_000586315.1. GTDB lineage: Bacteria > Pseudomonadota > Gammaproteobacteria > Legionellales > Legionellaceae > Legionella > Legionella pneumophila_B. The sequence continues at coordinate 21,101 of NZ_JFIM01000017.1, forward strand.
AATAATGCAGTCGCTCTAGGCAAAGTATTGTCAACATTTCCCTCAGACGGGCAATGGTCTGCCTTTAATTCTGTTGAAGCGAGACAAATGAAAATACAGATGGATGCCATTAAGCAAATGGTTGAAAAGAAAGCCGTCCTCGAAGGTCAAATTCTCCCTGCCTTGGCTCAATGCCAGAATGCTTTGGAGAAACAAAATATCGCAGGTGCATTACAAGCACTTAGAAACATCCCTTCTGAAAAAGAAATGCAAACCATGCTATCAATTAGTGGTGGTTTGAGAGGACAAATCCAGCGTGCCAAGCAAGATTTGACTGAAACTCTGGAGCCACTTCAACGCGCCATAACTGCTAAATTAGTAAGCGATCAAGAAAAAGTGAAAGTGCGTTATGAAAAGCTGATAGCAAGCATACCTCAACAGATCGCCGATCTTGAAAAAGCTGCGCTTTCTGATCTTGCCGGTGTTAAAAAAGTGGTCTCTCGTTTTAATCAGCTGCAAGAAGAATTAAAATTATTGCGTAATGAAAAAATTCGCATGCACACTGGCTCTGAAAAAGTCGATTTTTCAGATATCGCACAATTAGAGGCGCAACTACAAAAAATCCATACTAAATTATATGACGCCTATTTGGTTGAATTAACCAAAGAAATTTCAGCACTGGCTAAAGAAAAACCGAAAAACCTGGCCGACGTGAAAAGCATGGTTTCGAATTTCTATGCCAGGTCAGCTGATTTAGAACAATTGCGTCAGGAAAAGCTAAAAGAACACGGTGAGTCAAAAGATCCCATTGATATGTCTGATATTGATAAATTAAAAGAAGAACTACAAAAAATTAATCAATTTTTAGTGAAGGCGATGGGAACTAATATCAGGGTTTCACTGAATCAAATGGAAGTAAAAACTTTTGATGCCCAGGAAAAAGAAGCACAACAAAATTTGAAGCAATTAGATGAACTGATCAATAAATTGGAAAGTTCTCATGCTGTACAGAAACAAAAAGAAGAACTCGAGAAATTAAACCAATTGCTTGTCGAGAAGCGAAAAGCCTATCCCGCAATGGTGCAGTTGCAATTCAGGAGTGAAGCATTAATTATCCATTTACGTGAATTATGTGAAGCTCATCAAGCTCAAATGGCTAAAACAAGAAATGTAAGGGCACAAGAAATCACCAATGGACGATGGAAAGTGCAATGGTTGACTGATTGGGTTGGTTTAACTACAGATGAGCGGGTAACTCTTGCCAACAAAGAAAAAGAATTGGCTAAATTCAAGGAAGATTTAAATAATGACGAGTATGATTTGCAGGAACTCATCAGTAACCTGGCTGAGAAAAACCCGTCAGAATTGGAAGAAGCCATAGGGATATCTAAAGAGAGCGCTCAGAAATTGCATAAACTGTTAACTCATCTAAACCATAGTACAACATTTATGAATAAAATCGACCAACGATTACAGTCTATTGATGAGCTATTAAACGAGTTTGGCAAGCAATCGCCCCGAACTGAAATGATAAAAACTGTTGAGGAAAAACAAGGAACTCTCTTAAGATTGTAATTCTTTATCTTCCACGGTAGCCCATTAAGGGCTACCCCGTGGGATATTTTAGAAGATTACGGAAAATAAGATTATAATTATCACCTCTTGCCAGATTTAAAATGCAAGGATATATCTAATCGCTGCCATCTAATTTATTTTTGCTCGCAATACCCCATCACAACATTTACCACAGCATTAGCTCCTAAAAACCGTATCTTTGCCCTATTTTTTATGAGTGAGCGAAATTGAACAAATAGCTCTCTTGTGCTAGGAATATAAATATGGAAAGCGTTACTATTTCTAAGGATGCTTATCTGTGAAGAAAACAGGAAGTGATGTTCTCAAAGAATTTATAACGACCTTTGAAATTAATTATATTTTTGGCAACCCCGGCACTACAGAATTGAAATTTCTGGAAGCGATTGAGCAGTGTGATAATGCTACCTATTTTCTCACACTACAAGAATCCAGTACCGTAGGTATAGCCGCAGGCTATGCCATGATCACCAGGAAACCAGCTCTTATTAATTTACATAATTATGTTGGATTAGCGAATGCTGTCTGTAATATGTATAATGCGTTCACTTCAGGAATTCCCCTGCTAATAATTGCTGGCCAACATTCACGTCCTTATTTAATTCATAGCCCAGTCATGTCCGGAGAATTGACCTCTTTAGCTCACACTGCAGTAAAATATGCCTATGAGGTGAATTCCGCCAGCGATCTGGTCGTTGCTTTACAGCGTGGTTATGCTCAGGCAATTTTGCCTGGGCCAGGTCCGGTTTTTCTATCAATCCCTATGGACATTTGGCAAGAAGAAACTCAAGAAACCACGATAAAGAAGACAAGATTTTTACATGCTTGCATCAACGCTGAAATAGAGCAAATTTGTGAGGTTTTAACAAATACCCCCAAAGGAAAATTGGCATTTATAGCGGATTATGAGGTAGGTGCATCAAATAGTATTCGCCTTTTACATACCATTGCCGATCGGCTAAATGCCGATATTTATGCTGCCCCCTATCATGTGCGTGAAGTAATTAATCCCTTAAGTGTAAATTACAAAGGTAGATTGTCAGATAAATCTGGAGAAGTGCACAACCTGCTGCTGCAATATGAAACTGTGGTACTTTTAGGCGAAAAAGTGAAAGGGTATTTGTATACTGGTCAATCTTCTATTCCACAGGGTATACGATTCATACAAATCAGTGCCGCATCGGAGCATCTGGCCTTTGACTATCCTTGCGATCTGGCAATTCTTGGCAATCTTGAGGCGACCTTAACTGCTATTAGCAAGCATTTAAAAATTAATGGGCTAAATGTGCCGCTTAAACCAGCCACCAACATTAAAAATTTGGAAAAAAATATAAGCAACATCCTCTGCATTCGTTGATTGTTACCCTCCTGAATCAAGTAAATCGCTCTGTTCATTTAATAACAGAAGGATCATCAGAAGATGCTATTGTGCAGGACATTGCAACAACACTAGGTTTTTTAAATGTGAATTTTTCACCAAGAGGGGGTGGACTTGGCTGGGCTATGCCATTAGCAATAGGTATTTCTCTAGCGACCAGACACCATTCAATTTGTTTTGTAGGAGATGGGGGCAGCATGTATGCGATTCATTCAATATGGTCAGCTGCCAAATATAAGATTCCTGTCATTTTCATTTGTTTTGTTAATCGAGAATACAGAGTATTAAAAACAGATATGTCTCAAAATAGATCTTTCACAGAAGAAGATTTTTTTCGCCTGGATTTGAATCATCCACCAATTGATGTTCAACAAATTGCCTTATCTTTCGGGGCACAGGTGAAGACCATTAAATCAAAAGAAGAAGTAGAGACTGTTCTCAAGAGTAGCTTTGCATTCCAAGGCCCAACATTTATTACCCTACATCATCAATAAAACATTTCGAAAGCCAGACATTGGCTTTTGCATTATCTAAAAATGTAAAGCTTAAAATCAGTCTCATTATTTAAAAATTTTTATTTTACAACTCATAGGAAAATTATTGCCGGGAATTAATTTTTCAGGTTAGTCAGATTGCAATCAGAACACAAGCCTTTGATTTCTACCGTACAATTAATAATTGAAAATTGAATGGAATTCGCCGCTTCTGTTACCGCAGTAAAATCAACTACACATTCCAATTCTTTGACAAAATCACACTGATTGCATATAAGAAATTGGGCTTGTCCCACATGATGCCCATGCAAACAGGCGACATAGGATTTCAGACTGTCAATGCAATGAATAAATCCCTCTTGATGCCAAAATTGAATGGCTCGGTAGACCGTTGGCGGCTTGGGATTATCAACTTCCATAGATAATCTTTGCAATATATCATAAGCACCGAGAGGCTTTCTCTCATCGACTAATATTTTGAGGACACGCTCCCTTGGCTCTGTAAATCGATAGCCATGGTTTACACAATGTTTATAAGCCTTATCCAACAAATTATGTTTCATTAATCTTCTTTTAAACTAATAGTTAGTGCGCACTATTTTATCATAATCCCTGTTTCAAGGAAAAATGATCAAACAACTGACAACAATTATTCCATAAAAATCATTTACTGTCTAAAAATTATTTAATTGTTCTTGTTATCTGACAATTAAATGTTACAATATAACATTTTTGAGAGAGGCAGTAAGTAATTGCAAAGCCTGGCTTAGGAAGAAAACTTATTAGGGACAAATTGCTGGATCTATTGTGCAGATCCATTATTCAAAATAAGGCATTTGCAGAAAATGAACCTTTCTCTATAGCAACCAGATAACCCTTTTAATAGAGGAAAGCTATGCTGTATAGTAATTATCGATTCTACCTTGCAAAAGATGCCCAACTGCTCGACCCGGAACTATCTAAAGAAGCAATTGAGCAGATTTTGGCTAAAACCAAAGAACTGGAGTTAGTACGAGTAGCAGTCGATTTGACTGGTTCCAATAAAAGCATCAGCGTATTGTGCGCATCCAAAGAGCATCATGTCATAAAAGCCAAAGTAACTCAGCTTTTAAAGGAGCAAGGACTTACTGTAACAGACATGATGGAAACGGAAGTACTCCAGGATATTGAACCAATGGAGCATCACCATCATACACATGCGTCCAGGAATACACATCCTCATCCGGTTAAAAAGCATCGGAAAAAAACAAAACATGACCATTCTCATGGGCATGGGCACCACCATGGACATCATCATGAAAATCATTGGATCAAAGCCGCATTAGGTTTGATTTGGGGAATAGGATTGCTTGTCCTTTCTATTGGGACCTTTAATATTCCTCTAATTGCCTACTATATCATCACAGGGCTTACCGCTTTGATGACATTGTATTTGGGGCATACTGTTTATCAATCAGCTTGGCAAGCATTGAAAGAAAAAAAATGGGATACCACCACATTATACTCAATTAGCACTCTAACCATTCTTGTTGTATCTATTGCGAGTGTTTTTATCCCAGGTCTACCTATGATGTTTGAGGCAGCGCCTTTGGTTTTAGGCTTTTGGCATTTAGGTGAAGGAATTGAACATACTTTGGTTGGTAAAATCAATAAAAAATTAGATGTACGTGATTGTGTACCACCATTAGTCCTGTTAAAAGGCACTCCGAATAGAGAAATTTCAGTCAAAACCTTAATTCCTAACGATATGATTATCGTTAAAAAAGGACAGGTCATTCCTGTTGATGGTGTCTTAACGCAAAAAGCGCTCCTTTATACCACAAGAATTGATGGCTCGCCCAAACTCAAAGAATTTCACCCTGGGGATGTTGTAAAAGCCGGCATGCAATTGGCAGATCATATTCCTTCCCTGGAAATGCAGGTTACCAAAACTTATCAAAATTCTTATTTGTCATTGATTGCCGAAAACATTAATAAAGCGAATGATGAGAAAGCGCCTATCGAAATGTTCGCAGACAAGGTATTGAAATATTTCATTCCTGGTTTGATTGCGGTAGCGCTCCTATCGGGGATTGTCATCGGTTCATTATTTAACCCCGCACTGGCGATTCAATGCGTCGTATCTGTTCTGGTAAGTGCCTGCCCGTGCGCTTTGAGTTTAATTACCCCCATGGCAGTTAAAATCGGTATGAAAAAAGCCTCTGAAAACGGCATCCACTTTAACAACGGTAAAGCGTTACAAGCAGCAGCCAACATCGATACCGTTGTTTTTGATTTGAATGGCACTCTGACTCAGGGCAAAATGGTGGTGAAATCATTGCATATTACCGATAAAAAGTATTTGCGCCCTATTGCATTACTGGAAAGCCAGTCGGATCATCCGGTAGCGAAAATTATTAAATCTTACATGGAACAGCAAGACACGGCTTCAACCGAACCATTAGAAATAACGTCAATTGATAAGAGTCATCATTCCGGCATGAAAGGTATTATTAATGGCGAGGTCTTTATGATAGGGAATAAAGACATGCTTTCAGTCAATGGAATTACCTCCTTCGACAAACCCTATGATAACCCTGAAAACGGTTCTGTTTATATTGTACGTGGGACAACGGTGATAGGGCAGATTGCCTTAACTGACCCATTGCGCGAGGATGCCATTGCCACAGTGAAGCAATTAAAACGTCTTGGTAAAAGCGTACACATTTGTACAGGAGCTGATCAAGCCTCTGCAGAAAAATACGCGGCATTATTAGGCATTCCCAAGGATAATATCTGTGCGAACACCGTGGGGGCTGTCACGAAAACAGGTGAAGTATCCAAAACCAGTTATATTCAACAATTAAAGAAAAAAGGCTTTAAAGTGGCTATGGTTGGTGATGCCGCTAATGACGCTACCGCAATTGCCTATTCCGATATAGGCATTGCTGTTAAATCAAGTATCGGCGATTCCATCACTGAACAACATGCAGGCATTGTGGTACAACAAGGGTTATTATTCTCTATTGCGACTGCATTTGATGTAGCTAAAAAAACCAAACAAAATATTTTCCAAAACCTGTTCGTGAGCCTAAGCTATAACTCAACAATTACTCTGGTGGCAGCTGGGTTGTTTGTTGCATTAGGTTTTGCGCTCAATCCTGTTCTTGGTGTTGCATTGATGGTGCTTGAATCCACTATCGTTTTAACAAATTTATATCTTTTCAAGCAACAAGAAATTGTGTCTGCAGCATCCCATATCAATAATGCTGAAGAGGTGGAACCCGCTGGGAATACAACCTCAAAAGTTTTGTATGCTTTAGGGCATCGCTCCCAGCCTCAAGAAAATTTAGCTGTTGCAACAGAGCCCAAACAAGTCAATCCCAAAGTAATCACTTTGTTTGCGCCTAAGGAACATCCTTCTTCTTATAAATCTGATGTCACTCAACAAAAATTGGGATGCGGCATCTGTTGAGCAAGTAGTACTGCAATTGCCTTGATTTTCTAATTCAAGGCAGTTGTTACGATAGTTATCCTTTCGTTTATCACTGTTTTTTTGGACTATACTCATATCAAGACAATACAAAGCATCAAACCATAAAATTAGGATGATTCAATGCCATGAATAACGCTTGGCATCAAACCGCCACTGGACGCCACTCCATTTTAAGTAACTTGCGATTGAGTAGAACTGTACTTAACGTCATATTTATTATTGCCCTTTCTCTGCTTTTAATCATCAATATTATTTCTTATAACCAGGTTAAAAATTTAATCTCAGCCAATAACTGGGTTTCTCATACTCATGAAGTGATCCAAACTATAGATACTTGTCTTTATGATGTAATCGATATCGAGTCTCACCAAAGGTTTTACCTGATTCGCGGATCTGACTCTCAATTTATGGTCGATGTGGATAATATAAAATCAGCTTTAAAACTGAATTTAGACAAACTTGAGCAGTTAACCAGAAATAACCCCGAACAAAACAAGCGAACCCGTCGTTTTATTGATTTGGTTGAACAGCGATTAGGCTTGTTAAATCAACTCATCCAGTTAAAGATGAGTGGCAAACTGAATACACAAGAAGGCTATGATTTACTTAATCAAAGTCAAGACTTGTCTCATCAGTTTAAAAGTCTCGGACAAGAAATCAAATCTGTTGAATTGGTGTTGCTATCAGAAAGAAATACCCGTGCCGTTCGCTGGGCTGATACCAGCAGCTTCATTTTAATATCTGGAGGCATTGCAAGTATATTATTTTTAACGATAGCTTTTATTCTGGCAAATATAGAATTATCGACGCGCAGAAAAACGGAACTGCAGAATCAGAACACGCAGATTCGTTTAAAGAAAATTATAGAAAGCGCCAGTGATTTGATAGCCGCTTTTGACAAAGAGCAACGATTTATCACTTTCAATGAGGCTTATCAGCGCGAGTTTAAACGTCTTTTTGATAAATCCATCAGCATCAACATGTCTCTGGATGAGGCGTTCGCTGATGTTCCTGAAAATAAAAAACAATTGGCGCAATCCTGGAAAGAGTCTCTGCAAAGGGATGAAGAAACCAAAAATATCGAATTGAATATGGAACATGAAAAGATTATTTATGAAACGACCTCCAGACTCATTCAAAATGGTGACAATGAAATTAAAGGTGTTGTGCACAGCGTTCGCAATATCACCAAACGGGTACAAGAACATACCGAACTACAAGAATCATATGAAAAACTGGCTAATGGAATGAAGGAACTGCAAGAGAAAAATGAACAAATTACCCTACTGGTTGAGATGAGTGACATTATGCTGGCTTGCAGCTCCCAGGAAGAGCTAAGCGAGGTGATGGCTAAATACTCCCAACGACTGCTGCAATTTTCAAGCGGTTATCTGTTTATCATGCATCCTTCCAAAAACTATTTGGAAAAAGCGGTCAGTTGGGGTAACCCTCACCCGCACGATCTGACCTTTACTCCAGAGCAATGTTGGGCTATTCGGCTTGGTCGAATTCATTATGCAGGTTCATCTCGTATCGAGTTGATGTGTAGTCATATAGCGTTTGTCGAGCAACCAGAGTTGTCGCTGCTTTGTGTCCCCTTAATGGCCCAAAATGACATTTACGGCTTGTTATATCTTGAAATTGACCTAAAGTTTGATGAGAACCAACGATTACTGATAACCGCATTCGCAGAGCTTACCGCCTTGGCTTTGGCAAATGTCCGCCTGAGAGAGAATTTACGATATCAATCTATCCGTGATCCACTCACTGGATTATACAATCGCCGTTATCTGGAAGATTTTCTATTCAAACAATTACATCAGGCTGAACGAACAAAAGCTTCATTTGCCATTTTAATGCTGGATTTGGATCATTTTAAAAAGATCAACGACAGTTTTGGTCATGACGCAGGAGATCTTGTATTAAAAGAGATAGGGCAAATTTTAAATAGTGACATTCGCCTGGGTGATATTGCAGCTCGGTATGGGGGAGAAGAATTTGTCCTGCTACTCTATGACATTGATGCTCAAGCCGCTAAAATGAAAGCCGAAAATTTGCGTTCAGCCATTTCCAATTTACAGGTTAAATACGGAGCACAGCCTGTTGGCCAGATAACAGCCTCAATCGGAATATCCATCTATCCCGACGATGCCAAATCACCTGCTGAGCTGGTTGAAGCGGCTGATAAGGCTTTATACCAAGCCAAAAACAAAGGCCGGAATAAAGTGATCTTATTCTCCGAAGTAACCTATTAATTTAACCTATCAACAACCCATGGATTTTCAGGAAAAAGCGCTCATTATCCACCTTCAGAAACTCCGTGATTTTTAATGGCAAGCCAGTTTGCATTAATGTATACTGTCCCATCATTAGGCATCATGACTTCTCTTCATGCTCTATCAAGGAATTATCTCGAATGTTTAGCAAAGCCCTGATCACTGCAACCTATAAAAATGGAAAACCCGGCCAACTAACAGAAGAACATGAAAAAGCGGAGCATCACCGCTTTAAGACAGAATATCTGTTTAAAAATGCCAAGATCCCTAAAGATTTATACGCTTCACGATTGATTCAGCATTTTTTGATTATTAAAGCGATAGAAAAAAAATTACAAAGTTTGTCAAAAACAGAACAGTCAGAAATCAGCGCATTTTTTGCTTTATCTTATCTAGAGCACCTATGGCGTACCCCTGGTATAGAAAATGATTTACGGCAACTCAGCATTAATCCTGATGAAATTCATAAGAATGAGATAACAAAATCAACCGAACATTACCTTGAAAACATAGGAAAATTTACACCCAAAATCCTCTTGGCTCATTTTTTATTGCATATTGCCGGGTTTATGCATGGCGGGAATATTATTCGCTCGAAATACATTGAACCAAGTAATCGTTTGACCACTTACCAAATAACAGCAGATCAATATGATTTTTCTTCTGCCATCTCCTTTTTATCCTCAGGAAAGCATTCACCACTCGCTCTTTATCAGGATATGATGAAACAAGTCGATAATATTGTTCTAACTGGTGATGAGTATCAAGAGATTCTTGAGCAATGCAAAGGCATCTATGAATCCATGACCAATATTTACGATGACTTATGTGATATGCACACTCATCACTCGAAACTACCCACTTGCTCACTTGCGGCTATCAGCGTCAGTCTGGTTGCACTTGGATTAATTCTAAAACTACTGATGGATTTTTTAAATCCGATGACGAATCAGATATCAAACGCTCCTCGTTAAAGCCCATCGCCAGGATGTTATTGTGGCCTAAGTATTATGATTTACAATGGTTTATTACTTTATATATAATCCTTACCCACTTTTATATAAATTTGAACAACATCCAATAGATAACGTTGTTTTGACAAACAAATGGAACGATAACAGATGTTAAAACGGGATATTTCAACCCTGAATATATTAGTTGCATCAGCTGGTGGAATGATTGGTTCAGGCTGGTTATTTAGTCCATTTATTAGTGCCCAAATGGCAGGCAGTAATTCTCTGATAAGCTGGGTTATTGCAGCAATATTTATGTTGTTTATTGCCCTGCCGCTTTGTGAACTGGGAACAATGTTTCCAGTTTCCGGAGGCATGTCCAATTATCCTACTTACACACATGGTCGAGAAGTGGGTTTTTTATTCGCATGGACATCCTGGTTATCTTATGTCGTTATGACGCCTATTGAGATACAAGCAATTTTGCAATATTCAAGCCATTTTTTTCCAATATTAATCAACAATCATAGCGAATCACTCACACTGTCCACTTATGGTTACCTTGCTGCGATTGGGATTATGTTCTTCGTGGTTATTTTGAATTCTTATGGAATTAAATTTTTAGCCGAGTGTAACAAATATGCCAGCGTCATTAAATTTGTTTTGCCGAGTATCGCTATTATCTCTCTGTTAAAGCAATCACCATCTCTTGCAAATATTAATATTAATCTGTCAAGCAAGGAACATTGGGTAGAGATATTTACCGCTCTTTCTGCAGGAGGTGTCGCCTTTGCTTTTACAGGGTTTCAAAATGGTTTAATCCTGGCAGGAGAAGTTAAAAATCCACAACGTAATATTCCTATTGCCATACTTGGAGCGGTATTGGTTGGATTTATTCTTTATTTTATGTTGCAGTTTAGTTTTATAGCGGCAGTACCACAAAAGTATTTGGCTCAAGGTTGGCACGCATTGAGTTATCCAGGGGATGAAGGTCCATTGGTTGGGTTAACCCTTTTGTTAGGGCTTGGCATTGTTGCGACACTCTTATTGTTTGACGCCGCTTTTTCTCCTTTTGGCACGACTTTAGTCTACACTGCGGCAACATCCCGTATTTTGTATGGCATGGCATTAAACCAACATTTGCCCAAGTTTTTTTTAAAGGTCAACCGCCACAATATACCCTATGTAACGCTCTATGCGAATCTTTTGGTTGGTTCTTTTGCGTTCTTGCCCTTTCCAGGATGGCAAAAATTAGTGGCATTCCTTTCATCAGCAAGTATTTTATCATACGGAATAGGACCGATTTGCCTCTTGGCCATGCGTAAGATGCATCCCAATATGGATAGACCTTTTAAACTGGCCAACAGTGTTTTCTTGTCTCATATCGCCTTTTATATATGTAATCTCATGCTGTACTGGTGTGGTTTTTCTATTATTTGGAAATTGGACGCCGCATTACTTTTGGGGCTTGGTATTTACTTTTTTTATCATCGCAATATTTCTTTGAGAAATAGCTCACCTCTGGCATGGTTTATAATATACATGGGATCATCTTCTATTATTTCCTATTTAGGATCTTTTGGTGGCATTGGTTTATTGAAATTCCCTTTCGATTTAATCTGCTTCTTGCCTTATAGCATTTTAATGCTTTATATGTCCCAAACTTTAGTTAGATCACAGCACGAGGATGAAATGATGGGCAATGTTACAGAGTTGCCAGTATAAAATTCTTGGGGCAGCAAAGCGATAAAATAAAAGCACTTCCTCATTGCTCTTATCTATTTTGTTGTGAAATTTACAGGACTTACGATAAGCCCCCAATCTCTTATGGACAAAATAAATCAAGGGTAACTAGCCTGCTTCCTGCCGCGATACCCTTGATTTATATTGAGTTTCGAAATTTTTTACGATAAAGCGATTGTATCAAAATAAGATTCGTCTAAGCTCCGCTTCCTGCAATCGAGCTGCCAAAGACTCATCGGACTCCAAACCGGTCTGCGCTTTACCAGGAACATGAGTATTCCTTTTATTCTGTCCATGGGGGAAAAAACCATAAGGCGATAAAGTATCAAACAGTGTTTCATAGTGTTGGCGGTAACGTTTTGCTCGCTCTGATTGAGTTTGGGTTCTGAAGGTCCTGTCGAAAATTTGTTCTTCTTTTAAAGAAACGGCTCTGTCAGATACGGTTTCATAAGCAAACGCTCGCTTATGAGGCACGCTGTATTGTCTGGGTCCCTGGAGAGATTCTACTTGGGTTGTCCAGTGTGTATTGTAATGATTAATTAGGTTTACTGTAGGGTGGCTAGGAATAGGCTTGCCATTCGGTTGGCCAACAACATTGAGATTTATTTTAAGCAGCTCGGCAATTTCTTTCAAATCATCATGCGTTGCCCATCGTCCTTGTTCTTTAATTTTTTCAAGGTTCTTTAAAATAATTGAATTTGAATTGATTGTATTGCCTGACAGGACATCGTTTACTAAAACTTCCTTAACAAAAGCATTTTCTATTTTCTGCACCTGATGAAAAGGTTGATCCCTGAGAATTGGTCTCAGTATTCTGGCAATATCCCGAGCTGTTTGCACGATTTCCGGAGAGAAGGCTAGTTCATTAAATTGACTTATCCTTTCCAGAGAGCCTCTTCGATACAGATAAAGTTGTACTAACTCCATGAATTTGCAATAAGCATTTGATCCTTCAATTTTGGTTTGATCTTTACTTCGCCCTTCGTCCATTATTCTCTTGACCAAATCCTCTTTATTCACAATGACAGCAATATTTCGTAAAGACATCTGCAATAGAAACAATAATTCACTTTTATAGGTATAGGGTGAATCATGCAGTTTTTTTAAATCGACATTAAGAATATCTTGCAGTCGTACGCCATAAATACCTTCCACTTGTTTCCATCGATCATAAGTTTTACTTTTTCCGTGAAGTTCGAATTCATTTTGTATGATGTTTATTAAACCAATAGCAAGAGCATAAAATCCACAATCCCCACCACCAGGATTATCTATTGAATATGACATCTGTATACTCCCTTTTAGAGTTAATGATTTAATGTTTCAGTCAAGCATTATAAAATATGAACATTAAGTAAACATTATGTAACACATGCCATGAGAACACGCAAGTTGTTGCCAAATATCTTTTGCTTTGCAAGTAAGTACACAAGATATTTATAACTTACGTCCGAATTTGGTATCCGTTATTATTGCGTGGAAGAAAAAAATCTCGCTAAAGCCCTGGCCTCTTGTAGATTGACTTCAGCGTTAATCCAATTTAATTTGACTTGCGCTGTTGTTTGTTCACGTTGATTAACCAGAAAGAGCGTACTATCGCCTTCATAAAACTTCTTCGTTTCACCCCTCTCCACTTGCCGTGCGAGATTTAACTCTTTATTAAGCAAAACCACTTGCTGCTGATATATTTTTATTGCAACGAGGAGATTAGACAGCTCATTATTTAACTGTTCGTAGGTAAATTTCATTTCTGTTCTTACTTGCTGCAGTTCGCTCGTGGTGCTGATAAGCTTACCTCTCGCTTCGCGTTGAAAAATAGGAAATTTAAAATTCACACCGATCATAGCAGCCTGCGGGATCAATAAAGGATAACCACCTGTTCCATATTGCTTAAAGGTATAGGCTGTTGCATCAAGATTAGGAAGAAGTTCATTTCTTGCTAAATTTTGTTTTAATTTAACAATTTTTGAGTAATTCTCCAATTTACGCAAAACAGGATGCCGTTGTAACTGTGAAATACTATTGGATACTTGAATTGATTGCTTAGGAAATGATGCCGGTAATTGACTTTCTTCCGGTTTTTGCGGTTTGCCATTTGCGTCACGATAGTAAAGTGAAAGATTGATGCCAGCTTGTGCCAATAACATTTCTCCTTGATTGACCAGTTGTTCACGTTGAACGATAAGTTGTAAGTTTTCTGCAATGGCAAGTTTAGGCAGATCACCTTGTTGAGCTTGTTGAATAATCGCATTTTGCCGCTCTTTAGCTAAATTTAACAGGTGCTTGAAAGTTCTTAACTGGAAACCCGCTTCAACCCATTGCCAATAGGCTTTAATGGTTTCCTGATAAATTTTAATTTTTGTGGCGGCAGCATCTTGCTGTTTCATGCGAATCGTTTCTTCTCTTGTAAAAAGCTCAGTACGCTCTTTATCAATTCGCCTGTCTCTCAGCAACGGTAAAGAAAGGCCCGCACGATACTCACCACCAGAGTTGGTCAAATAGTTTTGGTAGTAAATTGGCCAATCGCCTCTACCAATACGATAGCCTCCAAACAATTTAAGCCCATTATAGAGGGTTGGCACATTAAAAACATTATCCGCATAATTATTAATGTACCCCCCGACCGGCTGGAAGCGGGGATTCACATCGAAAGAGGGGTCAAATTTTCCTAATGCATTGACATAATCGCCTTCAGCCTTTCTAATTTCAAGACGCGCTATTACTATCTGAGGGTAACTTCGATCAACACTTTTGAGTACAGCATCAAGCAGCAAAGGTTTGCTTGGTTTTGGAAAACAACTGAATGACAGCATCAAGAACAAGCATAAGACCATCAATCTGTTTTTGCCTGTAGAGAAAAAAATCATGATGCTTTATTCTCGCGATCACTTTCCGGGGGAAAACCATTATACTGACGCCAAAGCTCATACCATAAAGGCACCTGACCCAACTGAACCCACCCATGAACCCGCACTCCCTGCCTTAAAAAACGCGTACCAGGCCAGGGTTCATTAGGAACAATAACGACCCGAAATAAGCCAAATCCATTATCTGTAGGGTCTATAAAGGAGACTGTTCCCCCAAATGTTCCCACTGCAATTTCTGGCCATCCGCGAAATTGAATAGCAGGCCATCCTTCAAATTGCAAACGAGCTTTTTGATTAAGACGCACGAAAGGAATATCGTTCCCATCAATCCATAGCTCAACAGCTCGAGATTCCGTTTCCGGGAGAATTTGAGCCAATACGTCGCCAGCATTCACAACGACACTTTCCTGACCAGTCAAACGCCTAAAAATAATACCGGCGACATGGGCTTTGATGATTTGTGTTTTTTGACGAGCGATTCGAACATCGACATTAACTTTGTCAATATTAACCTGCGCAAGTTCATTTTGGTATTTTGCATATTCAATTTGTGCCAACTCATATTGCCTTCTCGAATTAATTCCCTGTTCATACAATTTCTTTTGTCTGTCAACATTGGCTTTCCCTGCAGCAATAGCTTGTTTGGCTGCTTCTATACGAAGCAAAATCGCCTTTTTCTCGACTTCAAGACGTGACAAAAGCTCCGGATCATTATCGGTAATATCGACTATTGGATCCCCTGGTTTAACACGCATGCCTTCGTCGACATACCATTTCTTTATTCGCCCGCTAACAGGTGAATTAACCGTATGTTGCCTCTCTGTTGGTGAAAAAGCGATGACTTTTCCGTTGCCTAATGCAAACTGTTGCCACGGAGTAAAACTCAAGAAAAGAATAATGGCAACAAAAACAATGAAAATTATTTTCCCTATTTTTTGAGGCTTAGGCAGTTTACTTATCATTGTATAAGCGTGCAGTTTCATGAGGGAATCACCAGACGGTTGTTTAAATGAGTAAAATCCGAATGCTGGCTCACGACCACGAGCAGTGTATTTTTTAACGTCAATAACAGCCCCATCATCTCATTGATTTCTTGACGGTTAAAGAGATCAAAAGCGCGATCAATAACAATTAATTCAGGTTGTAATAGAATAGCCCTGACCAACATCAATTTGGTAATTTCAACTGAAGTAAATACATCCTGCCATTCATAAAGAATGGTGCTTAGGCCTTCCGGTAATTGTATTACTTTATCAGCAAGCCCAACATTTTTTAATTGTTCAATAATGACTTTGTTAGACATATTGCGATGATTGAGTACTAAATTGTCATAAATGCTTCCCGTAAACCACTGAGGCTCTGCAATCAATAAACTGAAACGGCGAAGAGAAATGAGGTTTCTCTTCGCGCAAGGAATCCCATTAATAAGTACATGAAGTGAAACAGGATCTTGAAATCCAAATATTTGCTCAACAAAAAATTGGCATAAATCTGATTTTTCCGAAAATACTAATAATGGATTATCAACAGTTATCAATGCCTTATTCTTGCTATCCATCTCTAACTGGATGCTATTAATTGGAGTCAATAACTCACTATGCTCATCCTCTTTCACCTGTTCAAGCGACAAATTAAGCACTGCATCGATTTTATTTTCAGAGGCAACCAAATCATAATAATTTTCTAAAAGTACACCAAAGCGTTTAAATGAGTAAATAAGAGCGCCTAAAACGATTTCTGCCGCAACCAACTGCCCCAGGCTTAGCTGATTATTAATAACAAGATAGCCCCCCAAACCCAACAAAAGGCTGCTCGCCAAAGCAGACAGCGTGTAAAAACCAATTTGATGTTTGATAAGCTGTTTAAAATGGGTATTTCTTGCTTTTAAGAAAGCAACCAGTTTTTTATCCGTTTGTTGGGCCACATAGCGGTGATATAAATTAAAACGGAACAGATACCGGTTAATCAAAATTTCCTCTAACCAGGCACCTACGACGTGTTTTTCAGAGCATTCTTTTTTGGCGCTGCCTAATGCTTTTTTGTAAGGGATGAAAATGATCAGTAGAATGCCAAGAATGATAAAAACATCAAACAAAAGAAAAAGAGGGTGATAAATTAGAATCAGCAATAATCCAAAAAAAAGTTGTAAGCCCAAATTAATGCCGTATAACAATAAACTCGCCAGTGATTTTTTGATAGTGACGATTTCAAAAAAGCGATTGACCAATTCCGGTCCATGGTGTGTTGAAAAATTGTCTAGCGATAAATGAGTGAAATGTCGTGTCAGATGTAGGCTGATTTTAACCATCAGTTTTTGCTGAATCACCTCAATAATGACAATTTGCCATATGTGGAGGGCTCCTAAAGCCATCATCAAAATCAATACCATGAAACTTAAAGTAATGACCGGCTGCATTAACTTGCCAAACGCGATTAAATTCACAAGCGTTTGCGCAGCAATAGGGATGCTCAATGACAATAAGCTAATAAAAACACTAATCATCATGATAGATGAGATTGTTTGACGATCTAATACATCAAGAATTGAATTAATTGGTTTTGTACTCATTCCCTAAATATCCCTTTTACCCTTGCTCGTTGCTTGCATTATTAATGTTTTAGTTTTTGCAAGATAAAAAATTTCAGCGATTCAATCGCTTTATTGCTTTCGCTCCTTTTTAATAAAGACACATGGACATCATTCAATACAGGGAGAATATCGTAATCAAGCCGTTCCAGATAGTTGGGAATCATACTACGTTGAATAGCAGTAATCCCTAAACCAGCGCGGACAGCAGCCATTTTGCCCGCATAACTCGCACTACTATAAACCAGTCGCCAATCAATATGTTTTTTATCCAGAGCATCAATCACATTACCCCGGTAAACACAAGGTGTTGGTGAAAGCACTAATGGGATTGGCCCTGGTTTGTCTAAAAGAGGTAATAATTCCTTTTTTCCTATCCACTCAACGGGTTCTGTGCAAACGTGGATACACTCGGCACCTATCTGTTGTTGAGTGGTTTTAATGAGAATTAAGTCAAATTTACCTTCATTAAAACGCTCAATAAGATTTAGAGTTAAATCACATTCCACATTCAATAGCACACGGGGATGTAATCTTGAAAATTCAACAAGTACATCTGATAAAATAATACTGGCAAAATCCTCTGGTAATCCAAAACGGATTTCACCTTGTAACTCAGGCGCTTTAAAACGATCCAGAGACTCTCGATGCAACTCATAAATTCGTTTGGCGTAGCCTAAGAATATTTCACCATCCGTAGTCAGAGAAAGTTCACGTCCACGATTAATCAAAGGTTTCTCAATCAGATTTTCCAATTTGGCAATTTGCTGACTGATAGCCGACTGGGTGCGTCCAACCCGCTGTGCTGCCTTGGTAAAACTTTGAGTTTCAGCCACTGCGAGAAAGCATTGTAAGGTTATTGTATCAATTGACATAAGTTTTTCTAATAATTCGAATCAATATTTTTAATTTTACTTATATTAACATATCTAATATATTCCCACAATAAGAACAGAATTTCTAATGGAGAACCAATGTGGAACAACTTTTAAATGGGCTATCGATTTCCCTCATCCTATCACCCTTGTTAGCAATATTCTTCTACCTTTTATTAGGAAAGAAAAGGAATACCCTCGCAACATACTACGGTACCTCTGCTATAGGTATTGGCTTTCTTTTCAGTCTTTTAGCATTAATCGTCTCTTCAGGCACTGTCAACCAAAAGGGCTATTTTTTATTTCATGTTAGCACGTTGAGCCTCTTACTGACCACATTGATATTATTCATCAGTTTCATTATTCACCGTTTTTCCATACGATACATGCATGGAGATAAATCCTACCGACGTTATTTTTTCAATCTTTCAGCCATAACATCAACTACTATGGTAATGGCTTTGGCAGACAATTTTTTATTGTTCTGGCTTGCTTGGTCAGTAAGCAACTTACTCTTGATAAACCTCATGATTCATAAATCACAATGGAAAGCAGCCTACAATTCAGGAATACTGACTTTAAAAACGCTACTACCAGGAAGCCTGTTTCTTCTCACAGCATTTGGGATACTTTTTGCCTCAAACAATACACTGTCGATTGAAACAATAACCAGCGAAGTGAGCAACAAATCATCGCTATCTATTACCGTTGCGCTAGGATTTATTATCTTAACAGCGATGGCACAATCTGCCATCTGGCCTTTTCATCGCTGGCTGATGAGTTCATTAAACTCTCCTACACCAGTATCTGCCCTCATGCATGCAGGATTAGTAAACGGAGGGGGCTTTCTGATTGTTAAATTTGCTCCTTTGTTTGTTGTGCAAACAAATCTATTAGCTATTTTATTCATCTTCGGTGCACTGACTGCTCTGTTAGGCACCCTCTGGAAACTATTGCAGTGGAATATCAAAAGCATGCTTGCCAGTTCAACTATGGCACAAATGGGCTTCATGATGATGCAATGCGGACTTGGACTTTTCCCTGCTGCTATCGCCCATCTATGCTGGCATGGCTTGTTTAAATCCTATCTTTTCCTCAATTCAGGCTCAGCCCTTCAACAGAAAAAATATCAAAATAAATCACATCCTGAAAAATTGACAACCTTATTGATTTCATTTGTAGGGGGGCTTGCAGGAATGTATGGCTTTGCCTTCATCACTGGAAAACCGATTTTATCGCTGCAAGCCTCTACCTTTCTTTTAAGTTTCGCATTCATCACTGGTACACAACTAACTCTTGGCTTGATTGCAGGTGAAAAGCGTTTCAAAAAGGTAATGTTAACCTTAGCTCTGGTTTTCTCAATTGGAATTTTTTATGGGGGAAGTATCCATCTCATCGAGTCACTCTTACCTAATCTAACAGGATTGCCTCAATACCAATTAACTAGCTTACAAGGCTTAACTATGATTGTCTTCTTTTCCCTTTGGATTGTATTCAGCCTGGGGTTATTCAAAAAAATCAGAGAGACCAGACTTTGGGATTGGTTTTACATGTACATGTTTAACGCAAGTACGCCTCACCCCAAAACCATTACGGCAAATCGCCACACTTATTATTATTAAGAAAAGGAGTCAACATGAGTAGCCACATCACACTAATCAAAACTAACACAAACAATGAAAATAAAATGACCCAATTTAACCACAAAGTCGATAATGATGTCATGATTATCCGGGCCATGGTAAATAATGTTGCAAAACAAATTACACCTGTATGGCCTCTGGAAAAATTTATTGCCTGCAATTCCTTGCATGGTTTTGAATCCATGACCTTTGAAGAAGCCGTCCTGCTAAACCAAACAGCAAAAAAGGATACTCCATTCAATGAAAACCTGGAAAGAGTCAATTGGCACATGATCAAATGGTGTGGAAGCTTTCTGGACATTGGGCAAGGTACGATTGAAATGCCTCATCGTGATAAAGGTTTATATTTTGGTTTTTTAAAGCTAGCCCCTTTTGACAGTGCACTGCATCAAAACAATAAATCAACAAAGAGCTGGTTATCTAACCTGCCAGAAACACCTGAACAATCTATCCGCCTTTGCCTTGACAAACTTGGTGTATTAAACCAAAAACAAGAGGAGTTTCTCCAAACAACACTGTCTCACTTACCTGGATGGGCTGGATATATTAAATGGATAAGCGAATGGAAAAACCGAAATAGCAAAAATGAAAACCCTGTAAGCCTTGTCGATTTTCTTGCGGTGAGGCTAGTCATCACCTGCGTATTATGGCCAGAAGCAAGCCAGGAAGAAAAAAAAAAGAAAAAAGATAGTGCGGATACTAAACAACTTATTCAAAATATAAAGAATAAAGAAAATGATTACAGGCAATTGCTTTTAAAAAAGCTTTTGCCTGAGTTAAACAAAGTTCATATAAAAGAAAATAGAGCTAATGCCCAGATGGTTTTTTGCATTGATGTACGTTCAGAACCGTTTCGGCGTTGTATAGAAAAACTGGGGCACTACGAGACGTTGGGATTTGCAGGATTCTTCGGTTTACCTGTAAGCATCAGGGATTATGACGGTGAAACAATAAAAGACTCCTGCCCCGTACTATTAAACCCACGATTTAATATCCATGAAAAAGCAATTGCTGCAAATGAACATTGCATAGAGCATCATGAGAAAGGTAAAGAATTTAAAAATATTTTGAACAGGGTCTATCAGCAATTAAAGTATAATTTTTCAACCCCATTTGCCTTGGTAGAATCATTAGGAATTTGGTGTGGGATTACCATGCTCCTAAAATCATGTATTCCACTTTTCGCCAGGCGCATTAACAAAGACTTAAACGAAATGATATGTCCATCCATTCAAACACAGCCCGTTTTTGAATTGGATTTATTAGACAAAGAGGCAGGGATCTCACTTCAAGAACAAATTGCCTATGCTGAAATGGCATTGAGGCTTATGGGACTGACTGATAACTTTGCCAAACTTGTTATTTTCTGTGGTCATGGCAGCTCTACTCAAAATAACCCTTATGCTTCGGCCCTGGATTGCGGCGCTTGTGGAGGTAATCAAGGTGGAAAAAATGCGCAATTACTGGCGTCTATCCTCAATAAAATAACAGTGAGAAGGGCTTTGGCAGAAAATGGAATCAATATTCCTCAAGATACCCTGTTTTATGGCGCGCAACATGACACGACGACAGATGAGGTTGAAATTTATCACTCAAATGTCAGTCAATTCATTCACCAAGATATCCTGGACCAGCTTAGAACTGACTTAAACATGGCTAAGCACAATAACAATTTAGAACGAATTAACTATTTGAATTCCATAGATTGTGCGGAGAAAGACATTGCACGAAGAAGCACAGATTGGTCTGAAACAAGGCCAGAATGGGGACTTGCTCGCAATGCCGCTTTCATCGTAGCACCTCGCCAACTGACAAAAAACATTAATCTGGAAGGGCGTTGTTTCTTGCACTCTTATGACTGGTCCCAGGACAAGGACGGTGCTTTGCTGGAAACCATTTTGACTGCGCCTATGGTAGTTGCCCAATGGATTAATACTCAATACCTGTTTTCAACAATCGACAACGTGGCATATGGAAGTGGCAGTAAAATCACTCATAATGTCGCTGGAAAAATTGGAGTGATGCAAGGCAATGCCAGTGATTTAATGCATGGATTGCCACTACAATCTGTCATGAGCCATGATGACAAATCCTTTCATGAGCCACAACGCCTATTAACTATAGTGTATGCTCCTCGCGAAATCATCAGTGGATTAGTTGAAAAACACGATATCTTAAAAACCTTGTTTTTTAATGAATGGGTTCATTTGGTAGCGATTGATCCACGAAATCACTTGTTTTACCAGTTAGAGAAAACCAATACATGGACTTTAATTCAATAACAGGAGCTCCCTAATGAATATAATTCAAGTGTCCGAGAAAAAAGACATGAATATCACCTTACATCCGATGAAAAAGATCGAAGTAATCGTTTCGGGCGAAAATGAAAATATGGTCGCTACCATGATGGAGAAGGCAAATATTTCAGGTTTTACTTTATTGAGAAATGTCTCTGGAAAAGGACATCATGGGTTTCATGAAGGTAAAATATTGTTTAACGACAAAGCTTCATTCGTCATGTTTATTGCCGTAGCGCCTGAGGAAGCCATTGCAAATATTGCACTTGGGATGAAAACTCTATTTCAAAAGAATTCCGGTGTGATGTTTGTGTCCGATGTTTCTGTTGCTAGAGTTGATTATTTCTCTTAGTATTTAACCTTGGAGGTAACCCCCTATGCACTATCAAAATCAGCGTGTTTTACTGGCTTCAAAACATCAAAAAGAAAAAGCGATTCAGCCTCCTTTTGAGGAGAAATTAGGCTGCACTATCCATGTTCCTGTTGATTATGATACTGATCAGTTCGGCACCTTCACTGGAGAAATACCAAGAAAAGCTTCCGCCTATGAAACATTAATTCAGAAAGCCAAAGCAGCGGCGCAACAATTTGGGTACCGATATGTTATATCCAGTGAGGGAAGCTTCGGTCCCCATCCGCAGCTTTATTTTTGTCCGGCTGATACTGAGTTGATGGCCTTTGTTGATTTGGACAATGATTTAATTATTGCGGAGCACGAATTATCTACAGAGACAAACTATGGTCACATTGATATCAGTGACCAAGATGACTACGAAGCATTTCTCGATAAAGCAAAATTTCCAAGCCATGGCATCATTATTCGTGCCTTGGATAGTGAAAATCATTTCATTGAAAAAGGGATACGTGACCGCGACTACCTTAAAACAGCGATTAAGAAAGCCTTTGAGTTCAGCCCGCGTATCCGCCTTGAGACTGATATGCGGGCTATGATGAACCCGCTTCGGATGAATACCATTAATAAACTTGCAGTGAAACTGGTTCACCGTATTCAGCAGCATTGCCCTCAATGCCATACACCAGGATTTGGAAAAATCTCTGCAGAGGGTCATTTGACCTGCGTTTCTTGTGGAACCCCGACGGAACTTTACCATCGAAAAGTTTTAAATTGTCTAAAATGTGAATTCAAGACTTATCAAGCGCGAGATGATGGACTAGAATTTGCTGACCAAAGATATTGTCCTTATTGTAATCCATAACCATTCATGAGCATCAATTCAATGATATGCTATAAACATTCAAACAAGGGAGGTACGCTATGAAACCCATTTTAATTGGGCTAATTATGGGTTCTCAGAGTGATTGGCAAACATTAATTCACGCGGCTCAAACTCTGGATACTTTAAATATTGGTTATGAGGCGGAAATTGTCTCCGCCCATAGAACACCCGACAAACTTTTCCGGTATGCCGAGCAGGCTGAGACACGAGGTTTGGAAGTGATTATTGCAGGAGCCGGAGGAGCCGCTCATCTCCCTGGTATGGTAGCCGCGAAAACTTCTTTGCCTGTTTTAGGTGTTCCCGTCATGTCACACACTTTAAATGGCATCGACTCCTTATTATCTATTGTGCAAATGCCGGCGGGTATACCTGTAGGCACTTTATCGATAGGCAAAGCAGGTGCCATCAACTCCGCACTGTTTGCCGCAGCAATGCTTGCTAATAAATATCCCGATATTCGAGCTGCCTTAAAACGCTATCGAGAACAACAAACACAAAAAGTGCTCGATAATCCAAACCCTAAAGAGGAAAAGTCATGAAGCTTGGTATTCTAGGTGGTGGCCAACTGGCAAGAATGTTGGCATTAGCAGCCTATCCCTTAGGGATTCACACTGTCTGCCTGGATCCCAGCCCTGATGCTTGCGCAGGCGAACTCACTAAATTGATAACCTCTGATTTTACTGATGAATTGGCTTTAAAACAATTTGTATCGGAAGTGGATTGCGTCACAATAGAAACGGAAAATATACCATTCGCTTGTGCCGAACTGGTTGCCCAAATAAAGCCCTTCTATCCTTCCACACAAGCTTTGAAAATTACTCAAGACAGATTATATGAAAAGAGCTTTTTCAGGTCGCTGAATATCCCTACACCAGAATTTTTACCGATAGAATCAGAAAATGAGTTGACGCAAGCTGTTTCAGACATAGGAATACCTGCTGTGCTAAAAACAAGGCGATTTGGTTATGATGGCAAGGGCCAATATGTTTTGCGAAGCCAAGCAGATGTGTCAAAAAGTTGGGGCCTGTTAGGCAGTCAGCCTCTCATTCTTGAGGAATTAATCCCCTTTGAAAGTGAATTTTCGTTAATTGCTGTTCGCAATACGAGTGGTGAAACAAGTTTCTACCCATTGATTAAAAATCATCACAGAAAGGGCATTTTGCATTTCTCAGAAGCCCCTGTTCATCACCATACCTTACAACAGGAGGCGCAAACTCATGCAGTCAAAATTTTAGAAGCCCTGAATTATGTCGGCGTGCTTACCATTGAGTTTTTTTATCGAGACAATCAATTGATCGCTAATGAGATAGCACCGCGCGTTCATAATTCCGGCCACTGGACTATCGAGGGGGCACATACCAGCCAATTTGAGAATCACCTGCGCGCTCTTTTTGATTTACCCTTAGGAAGTACTGAAGTGCCCGGCTCTTGTTTTTTACTAAATTGCATTGGCAATCTGCTGCCATTGGAGCCCTGTTTATCCATTCCAGGAGTTCATTATCACGCTTATGGAAAAACACCCCGGCCAGATCGCAAGGTAGGTCATGTTACCCTTGTTGATACTCAGATGGAACGTTATGCAAAAAGTAAAGACATACTCCTTGAAATTTCATCAGCAGCGGAGAGTGAAAAAACAAGCGATGACAGTCGGTAATTGCTGAATATTGTTCGAAATTTGAAAAGCTGGGCTTTGTATTCTGTTGCCTACTGCTCATCCAAATTATCCTGCTTATTATCGGTTGTCACTATAGACTCAGGATCAATAGGACTCCCAGGAATTTTCCGACTCTCGCTAGCCCATTCGCCTAAATCAATTAGCTTGCATCGTTCAGAACAAAAAGGTCTGAACTGGTTATCAGGGCGCCAGGTATTTTGCTTGTCGCAAATGGGGCATTTGATTTTTTGCTGGTTGTTCATCACGGTTATGCTAATTTATTTTATTAGACGTAAAGTATGCGCTACACAACCTATGCTTTTCAATATATCCACCTCATTAGATCAATAAGAAAATAGACCTCATGCATTCCCCAATCTAAAACTATTTATCAACGTGCACTTCACGCACCAGAGATAACCACGCCTTTGCCGCCTCCGAGAGATAGGAGTTTCTACGCCAAGTCATGGCCATATTCCACTGAAACTCACTTCCCTTAAGTAAAAGAGAGCGAATTTGTGTCACAGGTCTTTGAGTGGCAATCATCTGTGGCAAAAAAGCAACTCCAAGACCAGCTGCAACAAGTTCCAGCATAAAATCAATCTGACTGCTTTGAGCGACCACCTTTGGCTCAAAACCGGCCTGGCGGCATGCATCCAATACGATTCGATGTAAAGCGAAACCACTGCCAAAAAGGATGAATGGTATCTCTTTCAGTTCCGGTAAAGAAATGGAATGTTGAGTGGCTAATGGATGTTTGGATGCCAGAAGTGCAACCAACGGTTCAGAGCGTACTAATTGATAATCAAATTCTTCAGAGATTGGTAACAAGGCTCCAGCAAAATCGATATCTCCCGCTCGTAAACACTCTGCCAGTTTGTCGCTGCCATGTTCCACAAGTTCTACTTCAATGCCTGGATAACGTTGTCTATAGAGAACAAAAAGAGGCGCAAATAAAGTACTGCTCCCCACGGGAGAAATACCCAAACGTAATCGTCCTTGTTTCAAACCTCGGATTTCATCCAATTCTTTAAGAAGATCATCTCGATCAGCAAGCAGTTTGGTTCCTCGCTGATAAACAATTTCACCTGCTGCAGTTGGGATGTTACGCTTTTTAAATCGTTCAATGAGCGTGAACCCTAACTCTTCTTCAAGCTGTTTTATGGCTTTACTCACGGTAGACTGGGTCGCAAAGAGATTTTCAGCTGCTTTGGAAAAACTACCCTGCCGTACAACCTCTATAAAAGTCTGAAGCAGTTTAAATTCCATAATTATTCCATATTGGAAAGGTTATTAGTCTATAAATTCATTTTATTCATCTTGATTAAAAGTGTAAACTTAAATGAAAAATTAATACCCATCATGAGCATATATATGGCAAAAAAAATTCAGAAAAATTCATTTTTCCAAATAGTATTGGTTGGCTTATTTTGGTTAGCTAGCGAATTATTGCTCAAACTGGTCAAGCTTCCCTTGTCCGGGGGCATTCTTGGCTTGGGAATTGTTTTACTGCTTTTGGCGACAAACTGCCTAAAACTAAACCGAATAAGGCGGGGTGCTGAGTTACTCCTTGCCAATATGTTACTGTTTTTTATTCCAGGTGTACTTGCAATACTGGAGCATCAGGAATTTATTGGCCTTTTAGGTCTTAAAATTCTCTTCATTATTCTGCTCAGTACCATCATGGTGATGCTAGTCACTGCTCTTGTTGTTGATTATTGCTATCGTTGGAGAACGCATCATGCCAAGCAGCATTCTCTCTGAATCCATAATACAGACATTTTTCTGGTCGCTCATCACCATAGGCATGTATTTTATTACCCAGAAACTATATAGAAGGTGGCCCTTTTGGTGGCTAATGCCACTTGCTTTAACACCAATACTGGTTGCCAGCATAGTTCTTTTACTGCATGTCAACTACCAGGACTATTTCCGCGGAACAAAATGGCTAGTCTTGTTAATCGGTCCTGCAACCGTAGCCTTTGCCATTCCCATTTATGAAAAACGTGCCCTCATTCGCCAGCATTGGCCAGTACTTTTAATTGGCGTGATTGTAGGAAGTTTCACTGCCATAGTATCCAGTTGGGGATTGGCAAGCCTTCTTGGTCTTGATGACAATTTACGTTTAAGTCTGCTCCCTCGCTCTATCAGCACACCGTTTGCGATAGAAATCTCACGCGGCATTGGTGCAACACCTGATTTGACTGCGATTTTCGTTGTTGTTACAGGAATATTGGGAGCCATTCTCGGTGAGTTCATGCTGTCACGCCTGCCTTTTCATTCGCCTCTTGCCAGAGGCGCGCTTTTAGGGGTTGGAGCCCATGCGGCAGGAACCGCTCAGGCCCATAAAATAGGGAATACGGAAGGCGCCATTGCCAGTTTGGCTATGATTTTAGTAGGACTCTTCAATATACTTCTTCTCCCCCTTATCAGCCATCTTTTGAAATAAAAGTGCGTTTAGTAGAAATTAAAAGGAACTCCTCTAGTTAAGAAAAAATCATAAGCATGTTATTTTATGGTTTTTCCATCAATAGAAGAAAAGAATGACTATTGCTCTTGTGTGGTTCCGTCAAGATTTAAGATTGACCGATAATCCCGCCTTCATCGAAGCATGCTCCCATCATGAAATTGTAATTCCACTCTATATTTATGATGATAAATGCAGTGTTTTAGGGCAAGCTCAAGCTTGGTGGCTCCATCATAGTCTAATTGCTTTGGGCAAATCGTTAAACCAACAGGGTTTAAGCCTCATTCTTCGCAAAGGAAATCCCCTAGACATCATTCTAGAATTAGTTACCCGGTATGATGTGAAATCAGCCTATTGGAATCGCTGCTATGAACCCCAAGTCATTGGGCGCGATAAAAAAATTAAAGCTGCTTTAGTTGAAAAAGGAGTTAAGGTTCAGAGTTTCAATGGGAATTTACTTCATGAGCCATGGACAATTAAAAATAAAAATGGAGAATTTTTTAAGGTTTTTACCCCTTACTGGAAACAATGTAGACAAATTCTTGATATCCCCTCGCCTGTCATACTCACTAAACGCCCCAGAAGAATCGAAATTACAGGTGATGACATTGGAGAGTGGAAGTTATTGCCAACGATTAATTGGGCAGCACGATTTGCTGAATATTGGACTCCTGGAGAAGAGGGCGCGCAAAAGAAACTGAATGAGTTTATTGCTCATCACCTTAACGGATATAAAAAGAACCGTGATTTTCCGGCAAAAAATGCGACATCACGTTTATCACCTCATTTGCACTTTGGCGAAATCAGTCCTTGGGCCATTTTAAGGGCGCTGGAGTTGGCTAAACTGGAACAAACCTGTGACCTGGCCTCCGTAGAACACTTTTTATCAGAGCTGGGGTGGAGAGAGTTTTCTGTCCATCTGCTCTACCACTTCCCCAAGCTGGATTGCGAGAATTTCAGAAAAGAATTTGATGCATTCCCCTGGCAAAATGATGAGCAATTATTAACTTGCTGGCAAAAGGGAATGACTGGGTATCCTATCATTGATGCTGGAATGAGAGAATTATGGGCCACAGGATACATGCACAACCGCGTTCGCATGATTGTCGCATCATTTCTTACCAAAGATTTACTGATTGATTGGCGTTCGGGCGCACAGTGGTTTTTAGACACCCTAGTCGATGCGGATCTGGCGAATAACAGCGCGAGCTGGCAATGGGTAGCAGGATGCGGTGCGGATGCAGCACCTTATTTCCGTATTTTCAATCCTGTTTTACAAAGCCAAAAATTTGACCCGGATGGCGTTTACATACGCCAATGGATCCCCGAACTTGCCCAATTAAATAGTCAGTCAATTCATCAACCCTGGACAGATGCTGACGCCAGTTCCATTTTTTTAGGGAAAAAATATCCCAAACCCATCATTGATCACCAAGAAGCGAGAACTAAGGCATTGAGTTACTATCAGCAAATAAAAAAAGGAATGGATTGACAAGAGATTAACTAAAATTTGGAGAGACCCCATTGAATAAAAAAAGTTGGACGGAGCTGATTGCCTGGATCATTACCTTTGAAGCAATTGGTTTTTTTTTAGGAATGCTGACGCAAGCGAATATTCCCTCTTGGTATGAGGGGCTCAATAAATCCGGTTTAACTCCTCCTGGACCAGTATTTTCAATTGTTTGGTCGATTTTATATGCCCTTCTTGCAATAGTTGGTTGGGTTTTATGGTGCTCTCGAAATGAGTCTGAGATGAGATCTGTGTTTTATTTATATTCAGTACAGATGCTGATGAATTGGGCATGGACCCCGCTTTTTTTTGTGCTGCATTGGACTGGGCTTAGTTTGTTATGGATTCTTGTGATGGCGAGTCTCACTGAGCTTCTGATTTTGAGCCTAAAAAATAAGAAAAAAAGCCTTGCTATATTGTTGCTCCCCTATCTCGTTTGGCTTCTTTTTGCCGCCTATCTCAATGGCGTGATATGGCTTCTCAATTAACTGTTCCCAAGTTTTCTCTTAAGCCAAATACAAACTGGCTATAGCGAAATCGTGCTAAATCTTACTTTGCGAGATAAGTACAGGACTTACGAAAAACTCCAAGGTCAAGGCAAAAAATGTTTTTAATGAGGGAGTTTAGATAAACTAAATGACCGAATTAAAAACTTTTTTTAACATAGAGATTGGGGTTTTCGTAAGTCCTGAAGCAATCATCTTTGAACCAACAGAATATTGCCCTCTGAAGAATTAGGGTTGAGGGCGGCTGGAAATCCAATCCATAGTATTATCTTCCGCGACATTGTAAATGTCCGAATTATTAACAATAAAGGAATCTTGTAACGCAGAAGTGAGTTGGCAATGTTTTGCGCCGTGCTTGACTAAAAATAAAAGAGGGGACTTCCTTTGCTGATCTTTTTTTAAGATTTTGGCTAGGGCTGTCTCACCAAAATCATCAACAGCATCTACAGAACCAACATGTTGCTGGCAAAATTTGATTAGCAAATCACACATCAAAGGATATTCCTCAGATTTGTTCGCAATAGTCTTGATTGCCTTGGGCAATAGGTTCTTTTGCCATGGTGAGTACAAGGCTGACATTAATTTTTGCGCAACACGATCTGCTCCTGCATCCAATTCAGCAATTAGCGTGCTGATTTGCTCATCATAACTACCAGTAGCTTGGGATAAAAAATCTAAAAAGAGCTGTTCGAAATCTTTTTCGGCATAAAATTCCGCTGTCATGGGAGTATCTGCTTTATCACTCGCCAGAAAGCGCTTAACAGGTTTATCTAGGTTTAAGAAAATTCGATTTTTGATAATTGTTGCATTTTTCATATCACAAATTACTCTACCTGGATATATAATTTTCATTATAATGAAATTTAAGGAAAATTTAAACTATTTCCCTTTTTCCTTTACAACTTTAAAAACTGGCTAGTGTTATTACAATCTTCACTCACCTGGTGTTCTCTTTTTAGAATTCGATGCATATTAAAGCACTCTATTCGAAAATCATCTGAAAAAATTTCAGCCTTTGTACTGATTATTAATGGAGGATCCAATTTCATTTTCTCATTGATATGAGATATGATTTGCGGGTTATCTTTTAAAACATCAAGAAAAAAACGGATATAAGAACGAGTTTCAAATTTATGCATTACTGTTGGCCGAGCAATATTTTCCCCTGAAAAATATTTTTGCAATAATCGCATAATACCGCTAATTGAAGATTGACTCGCGCAAGCCTCCTTCAATTGATTAAGAGCATCAATGTCCGCCGTAGGCGTACCTAAAAACCTGCTGTCCAGATGCTTATTAAGATTATGAAAATTAATGCAGTCCTCAATTGATTTAAGCACAATACTGCATAATACTTTTACTTCAGGAGCGGGGTCAGGGCAATTTGCAAGCTGTTCTACCTCGCAGAAATCTCTCATGCATAAGGGCATATAGCAGGATTTAAAATAATTTAGATAGTATGCCCATACTTGTTCTCTTAACTGAATAAAATCAGAATCAAATTGTGCAATTTGCTTAAAGTATTCATGATAAAGAGGAGGATGGGTTAAATACTCAAGTCCATCGTAGTTTGGATAACCTGGTAGAAGGTTAATGCATTTCACCAGGGGAATAAGAATTTCGTTGACACTGTGAAAACCGGCACCGACGATATACGCTATAATTCCAAGGCTGTAGGCTTGTATTAATTCGATATTTTGAGGATTTAAAAGCAGCAGCATCATGTTCATATAGATAGAAGTCATGCCAGAAGGGCCAGTGACATAAGGACAATCATTTGTAAGTGCAGTCTTGTAATATATTGAATTCTGATTGGCTTCTTGTGCTTGAGCATCCGCACACCAAATTTGTTCAGGAATAACGGTTAACCCCACGCTATGCGCTGAATGATCCAGCTTCATCAATCCTAACTGGTTGGTTTTTAAGTAGGTTTTACGAGGCCCTTGACGCCCTCTGTTTTCTCCTTGAGTATAAAGTTCATCCTGGTAAAATAATTTTTTAGTGATGAAAGTTCTAAATTCTTCTGCCTCATTTTTAGCTGCCATAAGCTGATAGGAAAAGCCTTCCTCTTCTTCTTTCAAATCGAGGTGAGCCTGTAAATACTTATCCAGAACTTGGGCAAAAAGGCCAGTTGGCTTAAATGGTGGCAAATTTCGTAATGGAAATGGTCCGATTACACTGCGAGCAAACATAAAGGATATGAATTGAATTTGAATAAAATTCTTCGGATTATTTTCCTTTAAAATAGCAATAACTTCTTCCAGAGACGGCTTTTTTTTAAAAGCCCCAAACTCTATATCAGAACCCTCTAACTCTTGCAGAAAAAAATTCAGCGCAGTTCGTTCGGAAGATTTCGAGTCTAGTTTACTATACTCTTCGATTAAATTGATTATAGCTTGAGATACCAGATCAATTGCTTGCATCATGCTTTTCGTTGGTGACTCTATCAAGCGGCAAGCCAGCTCTGATTCAAATCTCCGGGGCAGAATATTGTTCTCATTAGATTGACTGTCTTTGATAGGCACCAAGCATAAAGCATTTAGCTCATCGGCATGCTCCTGCTCAAGCAAGTGACTCAAGCCACGTAACGTTTTGTGAACGACCAAAGTATCTTGCTCATGATTTTCATAAGCCATTTTTATTGAATCAATGGCTTTAGCTATGGCTTCTCTTTTGTCGCCCATGTAATTGGTCTGCCATTGATTTAATAAAAAAATAAAATAAGTGTAAGCCTCTGGTTTTGAATTAAAACATCGGTAGTCACCCGTGTTTTTTAATGATGTCGGATCAGCCATGGCAGCAAGGTTATCGCTGCCTTGGCGTTTTGTATTTTTTAGAGAAGGGTTAATTTTTTCTTTACTTAACATAGAGCGCCTTCCTTGAGGTTAATATGGCAAAATGATGACGTTGTGGTTTTCTTTCCTGGGTTCATGATTTGCGACCATCCGCTCTTCATTTGCTGCGATGGACGTCTTCTTAATCTCCAGGAAGAGCTCTTTTCGCTTAGAGCTTCCCAGTTCGCACTGATGCACACCAATCGTATTTTCTATCCTTAAGGTCAAATTGAATTGTGAAAGCAGTGTTGGGCTTTCCTTCAATACATCAAAGAAATGAGCAATAAATTTAAGTTGCATTTCTCTATTTATTATTATTCCTTCTTCTGTCTCAAAAGTTCCTTTAAAATACGCCTGAATCTGCCTAAAAATTGCGGTTAGCCCTACCTGTTGTTGACAGACATGACTTAAAACCTCAAGCGCCTTTGTTTGTCCACATGGTGTTGAAAGGAACAAACCCATATCGCCAGTACGCTTAACTTTATGCTCTTCTAAGCAATTTTTCACAGACTTAGACACAATTTCAAGCATTTCTTTTACTTCTGAGCTTATATCCTCCATTGAGGGGACTTGATGTGGCAGGCAATGACTACGCATACAAACGGGCATATAAGTCATACGGAAATACGCAAGGTATTCCTGCCAAATTTTTTCATGAACCTCAGCAAACTCTTTATCAAACTCCTCTATTGCCTTAAAGTAATGGTTATATAAAGGCGGGGCTGTAAGACACTCTGTTCCTTTATGCTGTGGATACTCAGGCACAATACCTACGCACTTGACCATCGGAATAAGAATTTCTTTAATGCTGTGGTAGCCAGCACCAACTACATAAGTCATTACCCCAAGGCTGTAAGAGAGAATGACATCTTGATCCTTAGGATTGAGCAGAAGAAACATCATATTCATAAATAATGAAGTCATCCCGGAAGGCCCCGTAATATAAGGGCAGTCCGTTTTCAGGGCTGAGAGATAATGAATTGAATCGTAGTTTGGTAGCTGGGTCTTACAATCAGCATACCAGGATTGACCATTTAACGTCAGTAGTCCTTTGGTGTGGGCTGAATGTTCGAACTTCATTAAACCAACTTGATTAGTTTGTAATCTTTGGTTAGGCTTGCCTTCGCGGCCACGATTATCCCCGGTAGTAAAAATTTCATCTCCATAAAAAAGCTCATCACAAATGAATGCTCTAAAGCGGTATCCCTCTCCTTTTTTTACTTTCGATGGGTTGTGATCTCTAACACCTGCCATGTGATGATAGAGCTCAAAAAGTGATGTCTCTTCAGGCGCATATTTTGCTTGATATTTTCGCAAAATTTCTAAAAATGCGCCTTTTGGCTCATGTTTTGGCAGGTCATGCAAAGCAAGATCGCGTAAAGCAACTTGGGCAAATTTAAAAGAAATATGCTGAATTTGTACGAAATCTTCTGGCCTGTTTGCCTTAAGTATTGCTATAACATCGGAAATCTCAATTTTCTCTTTGGGGGCACCAAAAAGAATGTCCGATTGAACCATTTGTTCGAGAAAATCTTGTAAAACCTCATGCTCAAAAGATTCGGTAGGGGAATGTTCATATTGTTCCAGGATTTTTACGATAGCATCTGAAACTTGTTTAATCGCTGCCATCATTTTAGCTGTTGGAGTTTTTATCAGGTGGCTCACAACGTCTGATTCAAAGCGACGCGGCAAGATGTCGTCGTGCCCGAGTTCTTGTTGCTGGACATTAGCAAGCGATTTAATCAAAACAGAGAGCAAGGCTTTATGAGAATTAAGCAGCCCGTCCGCTTTAGATAACTGCTCAAGCAATGTTATAATCCTTACGGCATCCTGTTCATGGTTTTCATAAGCCACTTTTATTTCTGCAATGATTTCATCTAACTCCTTGTTCATTTCCGGTATTTCATAACAGATTTTCCATTGAGTGAGCAGCATAATCATGTAGGTATATGCTTCTGGTTTCGATTTGAAACTCTCCGGGACTCTTTGTAATTGCAGGATACGAGAAAAATAAAGTGTTCGTACTAATGTTTCATTTGACATGAGCCCAGTAATACATTCCTCGATTTCAGCGTGCAAAAGCGCAAGATGCTTGTTTTTAATTCCTATATCCACCTTCGCAAATTTAACCTGTCTGAATGGATTAAAAAGTTCATTGAGGGAATAGGCCAAAGCAAAAAGATCGCTAGCCTGAGAGAACGCAATGAAATCCTCATTTGCTTTAAGTTCTGGGGCTAAATAGCATGCGGTTCCCCATGATGCCGGTTTAGGTTCTTTATCAGAAGAACTGCTGCCGAAATCAACTAAATGACACTGCATATCCGCATCCAGCATAATATTTCCAGGTTTAAGATCGCGGTGAATTAAGCCTAATTCATGGAATTGTTTCACCTGATGGCATACAGAAATCATAATGCCGAGAACTTCCCAAAAATGTTTTAGATTAACATTAAGAGGAAGCGCATTTTTATACCGGGATAAATCAATCCCTTTTATAAAAGTTGTGAGAATATAATGCACCTGGGTTTGTTCATTAAAAAAAGTGCCTACCAAGCGACCCAATTTGCTTAAGGTATCTTTCTCATTGGTAAACTCTGTCAAGCTTTCAGCATCGATCTTAACAGATTTTAGGAAATAAGTTTTTCCATCATCCAAAGCATAAACTTTAAATTGCTCGCAATAAGATTTACCACCTCCTGAAATCTTGTTTTCAGTGGGAACGATGATTGGCTTAAGATATGCCTCGGTGGTAATAAATAGAATTTGACAATCTATTCCAAACTCATGAATCATTATTTCACGTGATATAGGCTTGCCATCAGCGGATTTTATTAGTTTTCTAATGCCTTTGTTGCCTAAAACCTTTATCAACAATTCTAATGCTTTCTCGTCCATGCTTGGCAATGACTTTAATTCATGAAACCGAAGCAATTTCATAAGGAACCTCACATATTTACAAACTTGAATAAAAATGACGTGATATTATAAAAAATCATCATTAAGAGAAAATTAAGTAAATATTGAGAGCAACGCACAAAGCGAAATAATAGCCCCCAAACATGCTCTCGCATGCGAAATAGCTGATCCCAAGATGGAGCTAATTAAGAGAATGGTTGCACAAATATCAAACACCATATTCAAGTATCGTAATTACCGATACCCTTTTATAGTAAGAAGCATTTATCTCGACTAGCCATAAAATTAACTTTTTGTTATTTGTTAAATGATAGGTTTTGGAAATGAAGCTCTATTACCTGAATCCAATTGAATGTAAAATATAAAACCAGAAGGATAAAAATCATCATTAAGGGAATAAAATGAATGGATGGACGTTTAAGGTCTTTGCGATTGCCTTTTTTATCTTTATTGTGACAGATATGATATGGCTTGGGTTCATCGCCAGAAATCTCTATTTTGACCAATACCAGCAGTGGCTGCGTCTTTCAGAGGGGCAATTAAAGCCAATCTGGTGGTCCGCCCTATTAGTCTATCTGCTTTTTGCCTTGAGTATTGTTGTCTTTGTTATACCGCTGGCTAAAACTTCGCTACCTTATGCCGCATTATATGGTGCGCTTCTTGGCGCTATTATTTATGGAGTTTATGATTTTACCTGCCTTGCGATTTTTAAGGATTTTCCCATCGGTATGGCATTTATTGATTGGCTATGGGGCATAGTACTGTGTTCCTGGAGTTCGATAGCGACTATCTATGTGGCAGGTTATATCAAATAAGACATCAGAGAATGGAGGAATCCAAGTCGGCCAATAGTTGTTGTGCCTTATGAATAATTGCTGTTTGTTTATCAAGACCCATTTTTTGCCAATTCATATAGGCAAAATGAAGGCGAGGGTTGTCTTTCAGCTTTTCCTGATTTTGGTGAAGGAAGTTCCAATAGAGCGCATTGAATGGACAGGCTTTTTCACCCAAAAGATCATTGGGATTATAATAGCAGGATTGGCAAAAATTACTCATACGCTGGATGTATTTCCCACTGGCAGCATAAGGTTTACTGGCCATAAGCCCTCCATCTGCGTAAAGAGCCATACCCAAGGTATTGGGCAACTCCACCCATTCGTAGGCATCCGCATAGACAGCAAGATACCACTCACAGACTTGTTTGGGATCCAAACCCGCCAGCAAAGCAAAATTACCTGTTATCATTAATCGCTGAATATGGTGGGAATAGGCTTCAATCGAGGTATGGTGTACCACTTCCTTGATACAAAACATTCCCGTTTCTTCTCCCCAAAAAAAGGAAGGCAAAGGCCTGGTGGCATTGAAATAGTTCATCTCACTGTAATCCGGCATATAAAACCAATAGATACCTCTGACATATTCTCTCCACCCTAAAATTTGGCGTATGAATCCTTCTACAGAATTAAGGGGGATGTGCCTTGAGTGATAGGCTTGCTCTGCCATTTGACATAATTCCAAGGGCAATAAGAGCCCAGCATTAAGATAAAACGACAGTTTTGAATGGTATAAGCTGATTTCATTTTTAAGCATCGCATCCTGATATTCACCAAAATTATAAAGACAATGCTCCATAAAATAATTGGCCTCACCTAATGCTTGCTCACGAGTCACCGCTAAATTAAAAGGATGGCACTGACCAAAATGCTTGGCAAAATGCCTTGAAACCAAACCCAAAACCTCATCAGTAATCCCATCCGTTGCATGCTCTAAACGCCTGGGGAATGAACGAATGTGATTGGCATTTTTGCGATTTTGCGTATCATAATTCCATGAGCCACCAATCGGTTTCCCATTACTATCGACCAGAAGGCGATATTTTTGGCGCATCATCCGGTAAAAAAATTCCATACGTAATTCTTTTTTTCCCTTAGCCCAATTTCTGAATTCATTGATTTTGCATAAAAACCGATTGTCTTCATGTATGGTGAGAGGGATAACCAATTGGCTTTTTAAATCATGGAACATTTTCAGAACACGCCACTCTCCAGGTTCAGTAAGACAAATTGCTGATGCCTGTTCCTCTTCAATGGCACGAAGCAACTCCTTGGCAAAACTGCCTTGATTATGGGGATCATCGAATGCTGTATAGCGGACTCGATAACCTTTGTTTTTCAGTTGTTGCGCAAAATGGCGCATTGCTGAAAATAAGAAAGCGATTTTTTTTGGATGGTGCGGGACATAGCCCGTTTCTTCCGCCACCTCACATAAAAATACAATATCCTCCTGTTTATTGATTGCCGCAAGTGAGGCGATTGTTTCATTGAGTTGATCACCTAATATAAAACAGAGCTTAGTCATAAGAGTTAGATGCTACGGTTTAATTACATTTTCATCTTAGGCCGAACTCGGCTCAATCCCCCATCAACAGCAAGCACTTGCCCAGTGATCCAGCTATTATTTGGATTAAGTAAAAATAAAATTGCGTGGGCAATATCTTCTGGACCACCAATACGTCCTAAAGCGTGCATTGCCTTTGATGCATTCAAAACCAACTGATTGCTTAATAACGATGAGGTCAGCGGGCTATTGACCATTCCAGGAGCCACGACATTCACTCGTAAATTGTTTGAAGCATAAGTGGCTGCAGCGGATTGAGCCAAACCAATGATCCCCGCTTTGGCCGCCGCGATGGCTTCATGATTGGCCAGACCTACCAAAGCGGCGGCTGATGATATCAGTACAACAGAGCCTCCTTGATTCATAGTTAAGCCAGCTGCACGAACGGTAGCAAAAGAAGTAGTAAGTGAGGCATTGATCACCGCTTGAAATTCATCAAGACCGGTACTGTGAGCATTCTTAAGCAGGAGTGAACCTGCACAGTTCACTACGCCATCAAGAGAACCTACCTGGTGAAAAGCATCTAAAACAGCATCAAAATCAGTGGCGTCCAATTGAAAATCAGGACTTATTTTATGATTGCTTCGTGCTGTGGTAAAAACGGTATCACCTTGATTTTTTAAAAGAGTTGTCACTGATTGTCCAATAGCACTGCTTGCAGCAATTACTAAGTAGCGAGCCATATAATTCTTCTTGCATTAGTGTAAAAATACCTACTATGATGGATTAGCTCGGAAACTTCAATATTCATTATACGGACATATGATGCCTTGGGATAAGTTAACTGGTACAACCTTTCATACTGCAATAATAACAGGCTGTCATAAGCTCATTCGCCATAAACAAGCACTTAATAAAATCAATGTCTTTCCGGTAGCTGATGGAGACACAGGGGATAATTTATCTTCGACATGCATGGCAATCATCTATTTTTCATCAGTAACAGCTGACTTAAGAGGCACTCTAGAGTCTATCGCTGACGCGAGTATTATCGGTGCGCGCGGAAACTCTGGAATTATTTTTTCTCAGTTTTTTAACTTATTAGCCAAGCATTTACCACCCAAAGAAGAACTCCATTTTAATGATTTTTCCAAAATCATGGTTCAAGTTGGTAAAGAAATTGTAAGGGTCGTAACCAATCCGGTACCGGGAACCATGATAACCCTCATTCAAAAATGGGCCTCTCTTTGTGAGATGAACCAATCCAGTTCTTTGTTTGCTCAAACTATGGTGGATTTTTTGCCTTTACTTTCCCATGAAGTTGAACAAACCAAACAGTTATTAAATATTTTGCAAAAAGCCAATGTTGTTGATGCTGGCGCACTAGGGTTTTATTATTTCATTGAAGGATTTACACAATTTCTACAGCAATCACGTACTGCAGATACAGTGAATATCGACTTGCCTTTATCAACCATAGAGCACCTTCCTCTGTCATGTGCTACAACAGAATATCGCTACTGCACTGAAGCGGTTCTCAAATCTCTATCAATTGATAAAAATAAATTATTAAATTTTTTAAAAGAACAAGGAGATTGTGCTTCAGTTACGGGGAATGAACGCATCACCAGATTTCATGTTCATACCAACACTCCTCGCGAAGTCTTCACCGGTTTATATGAGGATTACACTATTCAATATCCTAAAGTAGATGACATGCTACGACAGTATGAACTACAGTTTGGGAAAAAATATAAGATAGCATTGGTCACAGACTCAAGTGCCGATTTGCCCCAGAGTTTGATTGATGAATATCAGATTTATCAAATTCCTTTAAACATTCATGTTGATGAACATC
This sequence comes from Legionella pneumophila subsp. fraseri, assembly GCF_000586315.1. GTDB lineage: Bacteria > Pseudomonadota > Gammaproteobacteria > Legionellales > Legionellaceae > Legionella > Legionella pneumophila_B. The sequence continues at coordinate 60,581 of NZ_JFIM01000017.1, forward strand.
ATCTATTGGATAAATATTGTTTTGAAGCCAATTATTTTTATAAGCAATTGAACTCGTTTAAAACTCACCCGAAAACCTCTTGTCTGAATCCGATGCTTTTAGAGGAAAAGCTGGCAAAAATCGCATCACACTATGATCATGTTCTTGTACTATCGATATCCAGCCAAATGAGTGGCATTTACAATTCATTCCTGACCGCAACCAAAGAATATACAAATATCATCGTATTGGATACCAAAACGAATTCTGGGGCGCATGGATTACTTTTGCTTTATGCAGGACGGCTAATCGCCTCAGGAAAGGACATTGAAACCATAATCAACTTGCTCAGAAAAGCCATAAAAAACACCTATATCTTTGTCATGGTCAATCAATTCGAATCGATGATTCGCTCTGGTCGGCTTAATAAAATATCCGGGCGCATTGCTCAATGGGTTAATATAAAACCTGTCGTCTCCATTGACGCAAAAGGCCAAGGTATTGTAGTTGGCAAATGTTTTTCAGCCTCAAGAGCATACAATAAATTAATTACCTTCCTGCAGCAAAAGAGAAACGAGTCTCAACTCATTTTAGAGGATTACTGCATTGTCCATGCGGATGAGAAAAACCAGGCTTTGCATCTCGCTGACATGGCAACCCGAGCATTCAATAAACCACCCGAGTACATTGAATCTGTATCACTTGCCATTGGTTTACATGCCGGTCAAGGATGTATTGCTCTTGCAGGTCGTATGAGTCATAGTGATGAACATTAACTTTTTGAGTATTATCCACTTTATCTCGTACTATTTATGCTGGATGTGTTGTATCTACTTTGCCGCTTATGGCTACCCTTTATTGGGATTAATCATTACTGTATTAATCATGGCGGCACAGATTATTTTGCAGATAATCAATCAATTACACTGGCGTGATGCACTCCATTATTCCATTGGATTGGCCATATTAGGTGCAATCACTGATGCCATCTGGCTTTATAGCGGTATGATCTATTTTAAAGCCAATTTCTTTGGCTCCTATTTTCCCCCACTTTGGATGATCGCCCTGTGGCTAAGTTTTGGATTTAATCTCGTTCTTTTATACAGATCCTGGTTAACTCACTATTTTCTTTGGGGGCTCATCATGTTTCCATCTATTATCTTTGCCTATTGGCTAGGAGTTCAATTTGGAGCAGCAACCCTTATCAGCAATGGAATGGTATTTTACCTTTCTCTGGGGTTAACCTGGTCTCTATTCTTGCCTTTGAGTTTATATCTATTTAATTACACATACAGGAAAGGAATAAGATGATAATCTTACTTGTGGTCGCCATCATCTTTTTACACATGTGCTTGATTTGGCTATGGTACCGTTACACCAATAATCCTTCAGTCGTTGATGTAGGCTGGGCTTCCGGTTTAACACTGGCTGGCCTTGTTTATTTAAACAACCACGAGTTTTCATTACGCTCTATGGTTCTTTGCCTGACACTGCTTATGTGGGGAATTAGACTTGGGGGATATTTATGGTGGACACGAATACGTCTTCAAAAAGTTGACAAACGCTATCTTGCATTGAGTAATGATTGGAAGCTTGCTAAGCCTTTGGGATTTTTTTTAAATTTTCAGTTACAAGGCGCATTGATTTGCCTTGTTTCCATCCCCTGGTATTTTTCTTCTTCTGGAACTCAACCAACACTCAGTCTATTGGATATTCTTGCATTGATTATATTTCTGACGGCAATAATTTTAGAAACAGCCGCTGACTCTCAATTACAACATTTTAAAAAAAATAATCCAGGAAAAGTCTGTAATCAAAAACTATGGCGTTATTGCAGGCATCCAAATTATTTTTATGAATGGCTGGTTTGGTGTTCTTTTACCGTATTTGCTCTTTCTGCTCCTTATGGATGGGTAGCCATCATTTCGCCATTAACTCTTTATTTAATCATGACAAGAATTACAGCTCCCATGACCGAACAAGGTTCGATTGAATCCAGAGGCAAACTTTATCTCGAGTATCAAAAAGTGACCCCCATGTTTTTCCCTAAATGGCCAAAAATAACTCAATATAGAAAATAAACTAGTGATAGTTTTCTGCTGATTTGCCCCGAAAAAGATGGTAGGCGTAAAGCGTATAGGCAAGAAGTATTGGCAGCATAATAGCCACACCTATCAAGATAAAAACAAGTGTCGAATCAGGTGCTGCCGCCTCCCAGAGAGTCACTTGATGGGGAATCAAGTAGGGGTAAACACTGATTGCAATTCCTATATACGAACATAAAAATATAACGATACTATAAATAAACGGTTTGTATTCACTCCCGGAATTTAAGTTCTGCCATAGCAGGTAAATAGCAATCAAAGCTATTAAGGGCAAGGGGCTGAGCAATAAGACATTAGGGAAACTATACCAACGATGAAAAACCTCCTCACTATGCAAAGGCGTCCAAATACTAACGAAAAGCAGGAAAAAGCTGACCAATACTAACAATCCTCTGGCATAATGAACCATTTTACGCTGAAGCCTTCCGGTACTTTTGATAATCATCCAGGTAGCCCCCAAAAGCGCATAGCCACAGACCAAAGCGATACCCGTGCAAAGGCTAAAAGGTGTAAGCCAATCCGGATCATTGATGGTCATAGAGGATTCATTGATAGAAAACCCCTGTACAAAAGCGCCAAGAATAACCCCTTGAAAAAAAGTGGCCGCAACTGAACTAATTGAAAATGACCAATTCCATAAAGTTTTTGATTTTTTAGCCTTAAAGCGAAATTCAAAACTCACGCCACGAAATATCAAAGCAATCAGCATAAGCATGATGGGCATGTACAGGATAGGCAAAAGCAAACCATAAACCTGCGGAAATGCACCATAAAGCATAGCTCCTCCAAAAACCAGCCAGGTTTCATTGCCATCCCAAACTGGTGCAATAGAATTCATCATTTTATCTCGTTCGTTCTCATTTGACGTGAAAGGAAATAAAATACCAATTCCCAAATCAAAGCCATCTAAAATGACATACATCAAAATGATAAACCCAAGAAGTGTGGCGAAAACAAAGGGTAACATTATTTTTCCTCCTTGGGGAAATCGGTCATGTATTGGAAAGCATGATGTTCGACTTCGTCTTCTTCCAGTGACCCAGGTCCATGGGATATTAGTTTGAATAGATAATAAAGATAAAAACCAAAAACAATACCATAGGCCACAACCAGCAAAATAAAAGAAATGAGAACTTCTTCAGCACCTATTGAGGAAACAGCATCTCTTGTCTTCAAAAGGCCATTGACCACCCAGGGTTGCCGCCCAAGTTCGGCAGTAAGCCATCCAGCGATACTAGCAATAAAACCGAGGGGCGCCATGACAATACACCATCGATGAAACCAGGTACTGTCAAAAAGAGTTCCTTTTAAACGCAAGCAAACGCCAGCGATTGCGGTAAACAACATGATGAGTCCTATACCCACCATAATGCGAAAAGAAAAAAATACAGGCGCCATACGAGGCTGTTCTTCATTTCCAACGCTGCTTAAACCTATCATTTCGCCATTCCACTCATGTGTATTGATCAAGCTTGCCAGTTTTGGTATTCCAATTTCATAGAAATTTTTTTGTTGATCTTGTGATGGGATAGCGAATAAAAGAAGTGGAGCCCCTTTTTGAGTCTGCCATATGCCTTCCATAGCAGCTGTTTTTAATGGTTGGTAATGATGCACATTAATTCCTACAACATCACCCACTCCTATTTGCAAAGGCACCAAAATCAAAGAGGCCCATAAACTAAAGGATAAACTTTTTTTAGCAATTGCAGGAAATTTATTCCTTAATAAATAAAATCCCGATACTGCCATGATGACAAAACAAGTGGTTACATAAGAAGCTAACAGCATATGAATAAATCTGGGAATGAAGGTAGGATTAAAAACAACGAACCACCAGTTATCGACAACATACTTCCCATCAATGAATTGATAGCCACTGGGAGCCTGCATCCATGAATTAGCCGACATGATCCAAAAAGCGGATATGGTCGTTCCTATGGTAACCAAAAGAGTAGCGATAAAATGAAGTGCCGGAGAAACTCTTTTCCAACCAAAGAGCATTACTCCTAAAAAACCAGCTTCCAGGAAAAAAGCAGTCAACGTTTCATAAGCAAACAAGGCTCCCAGGACGTTTCCAAACTGAGTGATGAATGGTCCAAAATTGGTACCAATTTGATAGGCCAAAACAATACCAGAGACAACCCCCATGCCAAAGGTCAAAGCAAAAATCTTAGTCCAAAACTTGCATATTTCCAGATAAGCGGGATTTTTTGTTTTTAACCACATGGCTTCCATGATGACAAGGAAAACCGCCAGTCCAAGGTTTAAAGTGGGAAATAAGATATGAAAGCCAATGCTAAAACCAAATTGAATCCGTGATAGTAACTCTACAACCATTGGTCACCTCAAGCTAGATGGGTTCAGTAGATTTATTTTAGCATATAAGCCTATACATATCTTGGTAAATAGGAATTCGCTTCAAATAAAAACAATACGGTTTCTATCCTTTTATTAAGCCGTATCAGCAGCTTGTAATTCATTATTGACTTTCTCGCAATTGAAATAAGTACTGTTCAATTTAGGTAAAAGCTGTTCAGAGAAAAAAGGTTCTTCCGTATTCCAAAATAAAATGTAAGCGCCTAAATACTCTTGTGAAAAAGAATAGAAGTCATCAAATCGATAGAAATCGCCTGTCTTTGGATTGGTATAAGTATAATCAGGCTCTTGAATCGCTACGGCCGTTTCTATCTTTCCTTTGAACTTGTGAAAAAAAGGATAACTGTTTTTCATTTGCGATTTTTTATAAGGCACCACATCCGGGCCACCTAAACCGATATGGTGCTTTCTGGCAAATGCAAACAGTCTACTCATGTAGTGATGGTCATCGTTCCATTCATCCGGGAAAAAATTAACATATTGAATGACTCTGCTTTTTTGAAAAGCCTTTTTTAAATAACCAATATTATCAAGGACCGAATAGAAATACTTGTCTGAGCTAAAATCTTCGGGGAGATTATCAGGATCAAGATCTATTGAAGTTTCTGGAAGATTAATGCCATAAATTTTTCCATCAAATTTTGATGCCAGTTTTTTTAATAATAACTGAAATCTTTTTCTTACAGCAGGATCCCAGGTCCGAGCCACCCATCCTGTAGTTATTGGTTTTCCTTCTCCCGGGAAGTCATACTGCTGTACTACACCACCGTGATATGCTTTTTCCAGGCGAATGTAGTCAGGTACATGAAATACATCTGGGCTAAATGAACGATCTTGGATTTGAATAAACAGTTTTTTATCGATTCTACTTAGGAAATTCCAATCTTCCTCGATTTTCGAAAAATCGTAAGCTCCTTTTTGCGGCTCCAATTGCTTCCAGGAATAAATGATTTGTACTCCCTGGATGCAAGGATTTTGCAGGGTCTTCTGAAAAGAGCTCGCCTTGTCTCCCCCTAAAAATAGAAATAATTGTGGTACCCGGGATTGTGCGAAACCAAGACAATTAAAAAATAAAAAAAGAAATGAAAGAAATATTCTTACAATGTTCATTTGGCTTCTTGTTCACCTTATCAAGCCAGGAATAATATCATATTTCCTCTATACCCTCCTAACTTAGCCGGGAAATACTCTATGACTTGCACTTGAAAAATAACGCATCAGATAATCACTGCCGTTCCATAACATAAAACCTCTGTGCCAGCCTGCCCAATCTCACCCGTATCGTAACGCATGGCTATAATGGCATTGGCATTAAGCGCCTGAGCATGTTCTATCATCAGTTGAAATGCTTCTTCTCTGGCATGTTCGCACATTTGCGAATAGGCACCAATTTTTCCACCGACAATCGACTTCAAACCTCCCATCAAACCCTGACTGATAGTGGGGGAACGTACCACTATCCCTCGCACTATACCCAAATATTGTTTAATCACTTTCCCTTCAAACGCGTTTCCGGTTGTAATCATCATGGTCATGATCTGCTCGCTAAATATCCCTTTCATCTTTTCATATTAGTTTAAAATCCTGAAAATAGAAGCTCATTGAAAAAATTTATTAAAACTCCTTCACTGAATAAAGACCTCTTTATCTAATCAATAAAATTTATTTGTCGGCTTGCCGTCAACTATTGGTAAGCATAGTTAATTCATTTGGTTTTACTGAGCAATATTCCGTCGTAACAGATTAATTTCTATCATCTCTTGACGCTCTGCATAAGCCTTGCTTAACCCTTAGAGATTAACCGTCATTCCTGTCAGGAATAGTTTATGCTGAAATTACCTGAATACATAATAACCTCTTAACTTAATTCTTAATCAATCAGATTATAATTAGATCATAGTTTGCCTGGAGGTTTTATTATGAGCCTTGAAATCTATACCTGGAAAAGTGGCTCTAAAGGGTTAGGATTTACCAAACCAGTTAAGTCCATGTTATTTGGTGGCAATGTTGGCCATGCAGCCCTTGAATTAACTTTTCCTGCTGACGCAAAAGGTGATGAGTTAGCGAAAAAATACCAGGAGGTACCGGGTCTTTCAATTAGCAAACGCACAGAAATCGTTCCGGAAAAACAGGAAGACGGCAGTTATAAACCAAAAGAACAAGTTGTTTACTTTGTGTATTTTAGCTGGTGGCCAGGCCATACCAATGGTCATCACATTAACAGTCACAGAGAAGATTTGGAGTCAGAATGGCGCCATGAACCAGCTCCTAAAATTAAACCGGAAATACAGGAGCATTTATATGGAGAAAATACTCCCACCGCTAATAAAACCAATGTCACGGGAATATTAATTAGTGATAAAACAATTACCAAAGTAAAAGAGATTTCCCATCAAAGTATTAAAGAAACTTCTACAATTGAAAATGACCCGGCCTATCAGCAATTAAAAGCAGAGGAAACAGCTTTACAAGCTGAATTACAGCAGTTAATTGATAAACGCAAAATTTATGAACAGGAATTAGCCAGGGCTGGCCTTGAACAGAGACAACCTAATAAAGAACTCTGTTTAACTGATGCCGAAATCGCTCGTGGTTATGAGATTAACAAAGAACTAAAAAGAGTGGCGGAGCAAATCAAATTATGTCAAATGGATTTTGAAGAGCGGTATCTCAGTGTTGGAGAGCCTCCTTCATCAGTGATTAGAATACCCACAACACACGACCACAATGCCCCAACTTTTGCTCTTGATACAGCAGGAATTCTTGACAAAATGGCCAGCTTGGCACAAAGCACAACCTCCTATAGCTTCTATAAATTTAATTGTTCCACATCAGCAACGCAAGTGGTCAAAGCCGGTATCAGTGACGAGCTAAAAAATATCATGAAAACTGATGGGTTTAATGTAGAAAAAGCATCTCAAACGACCATTGCTACACCTACATCGTTTAGTCATTTCAGTCAACAAGTGCAAACAGAGTTGATTCTTCTTAATACGAATCAAGCACTTGTGGAACAGCAAAGAGCAAAAACAGAGAATACTTCTGAAGCACCAACCACAAGCACACAGAGCTTCAAACAAAAACTTCAAGATGCAGTGAAAGAAAAATCGGAAGAAGCAGTTAGAGAACAAGATAAGTCTGAAGAAAACAAGATGGGTTTAACCATGAATTAATATTTCCATCTTTCCAAAAGAGTTAATCGGTTGAGTTCCAGCATAACAATAATGAATAAGATAAACTTAAGCGATAACTACAACACATACTGGCAAGTAAAATAATCTGAAAAATCATTCCTTAGACAGCCACACTCCAACATATTGCTCATTAAATGAGCGATTACATTTAATCAACTATACTTTAAAGATATACCTCCAATGGAGAGTGATATGCCTAAAACCAAATATGCCCTTCCTCCAGTTGTGTTATATGAGAGTCATGCCGATAGGGCAACGAGCGATTTTCTTATCAAACAACTTCCAGATTTGAAGAAAGCTGGATATACAACCATTTGTGTTGATGGAATGGAACCAGGCGCATCACTGGAGGAAAATATTTCTATGATGAAAATACTCATCCAGATACAAGTCAAGACATTATCTGAGATACCTCTTGAACATCCTGAATATAAGCAAGGTGTTGAAAAACTGAGAAGTGTTGTTGCTAAATTAGATCTTTTTGAGGCAATGAAGGAACAAGGATTCAAACTTGGAGGAATTGACTTGCCGGTTTCAGAACAGCTTAAAGAGAAGAGTCTCAATTCCATAAGAAGAGAACAAACGCTTACCGATAATACCTTAAAGCATGTGAAAGAAAATGATGGAGGAGTAGTCGTTGTACTGGGATTTGGCCATTGCATATTCCAGCAAATGATTAAAGAACACGATGAAAATGCCAATCAATACCTCTGGTACCATGTCCATAACCCGGATAATGAAACGCAGAGCTACAAGGAACTGGTCAAAGCCTACACAAGTAAAGGAATTTCCAATTATTTCCCCCTCGGGGTTAATATTTTTAAAAACTCAGATAAAGAATTGGATACCGATTTTTGGAATAAGATAAGCGCCAATTGCTACAATTATGATCCAAAAGCTCTTGAAACATCAACTGCTTCCATTTTGAAATCCTTAGTGGGTCCCGAAGTGACAGCGCACTTGCGCACAGATGGGCAGCATCATGTGGACGCATTAATTTCTCTTGAAACAGTTGAAAAAACACATCAAATAAAATCTTCGGATTTCTTGAGAAGTTTAAGCAAAACCTTAGGTGACATTCACTTTGAAGTAGCCAAAATCAAGACAAAAGATCAGGTAATCATCCGTGGCATTAATGAACCGGAGGTAGCAGAACAGATAAGCAAGCTATCAAAAAAAATGTAACCCTAATATTCTGAAATTAAAATATATTTTCAGATTACCTTAATTAAATAAACTGCTTAAAGTGTTGTTGCTGCTTAAAAGTCTCATGGGGTATACTTTGTTTTTTCTGTATAGAAAAGGGAGTCATTTCTATGTTCAAACAAACAATACCTCTGTTTGCTGCATTCACTCTGGCCATCTCGCCTTCTGTTTTTACAAATTATGCCTATGCGCAAGAGGACAAGCCGAAAACCAATCAATATTGGTGGCCTAAAATGCTCGATCTTAGCCCACTTCGCCAACCTAACGCCACTTCAAATCCTATGGGCGAAAAATTCAACTATGCTGAAGAATTCAATAGCTTAGACTTGAATGCCGTGATAGAGGATCTCAAAAAATTAATGACTACCTCGCAAGACTGGTGGCCTGCTGATTATGGTAACTATGGTCCATTATTCATACGCATGTCATGGCATGCGGCAGGAACTTACCGCATCTATGATGGCCGTGGTGGGGCAAATGGTGGTTTCCAGCGTTTCGCCCCGCAAAACAGCTGGCCTGACAATGCCAATCTGGACAAGGCCAGACGTTTACTGTGGCCAATCAAGCAGAAATATGGGCGCAAGATTTCTTGGGCTGATTTGTTGGTACTTGCTGGAAATGTTGCGATGGAATCTATGGGCTTCAAAACCATTGGATTTGCTGGAGGGCGTGAAGACGCGTGGGAGGCCATCAATATCAATTGGGGTCCTGAAGGAAAATGGCTGGAAAGTAAGCGCCAGGATAAAGATGGAAAACTTGAAAAACCGCTTGCTGCCACGGTAATGGGCTTAATCTACGTGAATCCAGAAGGACCAAACGGCGTTCCGGATCCTCTTGCTGCGGCCGAAAAAATTCGAGAAACTTTTGGGCGTATGGCCATGAATGACGAAGAAACGGTTGCCCTAATTGCGGGCGGGCATGCATTCGGGAAAACACATGGAGCCGCACCCACCAAATATCTTGGGCCAGCACCAGAAGCAGCGAGCATAGAAGAACAAGGCTTTGGCTGGAAAAACAGTTACGGCAGCGGTAAAGGGAAAGACGCAATTACCAGTGGTTTAGAAGGTGCATGGACCGTAACACCTACCCAATGGAGCCATAACTACTTGCAGAATCTGTTTAATTTCAATTGGGTTAAAACCAAGAGCCCGGGGGGAGCAACCCAGTGGGTACCTGATAATTCGAATGCCTCGTCAATGGTTCCCGACGCATTTGACCCCAGTAAAAGGCATGCACCGGTCATGCTGACCACAGACCTGGCACTAAAATTTGATCCCGTTTACAGTAAAATTGCCAAACGTTTTCTTGATAACCCGAAAGAGTTTGATGAAGCATTTGCTCGTGCCTGGTTTAAGCTGATTCACCGAGACATGGGGCCACGCTCACGTTACCTTGGCTCTTTGGTGCCTAAAGAAATCATGATTTGGCAAGATCCTGTTCCGCCGGTTGACTACAAACTAGTCGATGCCAATGATATTGCCAATCTCAAGGATAAAATCCTCAACTCGGGATTAACCACATCCGAGATGGTCAAAACTGCTTGGGCCTCTGCATCCACCTTCCGTGGTACTGACATGCGTGGTGGGGCAAATGGTGCGCGAATTCGCCTGGCTCCCCAGAAAGACTGGCCGGCAAATGATCCTCAGGAGTTGGCAAAAGTGTTAAAAACATTGGAGAACATTCAGAATAACTTCAATAATGCTCAAACCGATGGGAAAAAAATATCTCTTGCGGATTTGATAGTTTTAGGTGGTAATGCCGCAATTGAACACGCGGCCAAGCAATCTGGCTACGACATTATTGTTCCCTTCACACCAGGGCGTACGGATGCCACACAAGAGATGACTGATGTGAAGTCTTTTGAGGTTCTTGAACCCACAGCAGACGGGTTTAGAAATTACTTTGATAAAAGCAACAACATGTCGCCACCAGAAATGTTGGTGGAAAAGGCGAGCCTGTTGAAATTAAGTGTCCCGGAAATGACGGTTTTGGTTGGTGGGATGCGTGTACTTAACGCGAACACTGGACAAAATCAATATGGTGTATTCACTGACAAACCTGGAACTTTAAATAATGACTTTTTCATCAATCTGCTAAACATGTCAACAGAGTGGAAGAAATCAAGTGAGACAGAGGGGATTTATGAAGGTTATGATCGCAAAACTGGAAAACTGAAATGGAAAGCAACTTCGGTTGATCTCATCTTCGGTGCGAATTCTGAGTTAAGAGCAGTCGCAGAAGCCTATGCAACCGATGATGCAAAAGAAAAATTTATACAAGATTTTGTTAATGCCTGGGTTAAGGTAATGACAGCCGATCGCTTCGACATCAAAGCGGCAAAAACCAACATTAGCAGTTAATCCTCATTCCTTCAGATTTAGGGTGACAAACTGTGACTAAATCATCGTTTGTTACCCCAAGGCCCAAATCACCGGTTTAACAAAACCGGGCTAATTTGGCTAAACTTCTATGGTTTTTCATACTGCGCTATGCCCTCTCTTGAACTATGCGTTATATGGCTTTGTTCCACTCCAAATATTCATCAATTTGTACTTGAAAAAATCTGGTTTAACCCAATATCTTGCATGTAACTTTCATAGTCACCAATGGGAGACAACCGCTTTAAAATAGGCCTCTTGTATAACCTGATTATTTTGTTTTAGGGCAAGGCGCTAACGTTTTAAGGAGCGAAGTTTACATGCAGTAAATGAGCACCGCAGAAACATTTGCAACACAGCAATAAAATGAAAGAGGCAGGTTATGCAAGAGGTCTAATGAGTGGATTGAAGTAAGAACATCCATATTAATGGAGATAGAATTTTTTATAAACAAATCTTGTGAGGAGATTTTTCATGAAAAATAAACTACTTCCTGATTTAATCATCATCGCTCTTGCCGCTACGATATCTGCGAACTCCATGACCGTTCAGGCGAAACAAAATGATAAAATACAAAATAGCAACGAACAATTAATCCAGGATCCATTTGATACCGATCCTTTTTTTCAATCACATGATGATGTTCTGCAGCAAATGCACAAAATGCAACAAGCTATGGATCAATTTATCAAAAGCCAATTTTCACAAATGCAAAATAGCCTGACAAACGGACCTAATCACAATCTCTTTGGCAGTGCAAAAAACATTCAAATTACAGAGAATAAAGATGAGCTTATTTATAAGATAAAACTACCGCAAGGTGCTGATAGCAAAGTGGATGTTTCTGTTAAAAATGGACAGTTAGTTGTTAGCGCAAATGTAACACAGAAAATCACTCATGAAGAAGCTAACAATAAAAGTGTCAGCTATTCTCAAAGCAATTACATGCAATCATTCCAATTGCCCCATGGTTATGATCCGAAGTCCATGGTCACAAAAATGAAAGACTCCAATTTAATTGTTACCTTTAAAAAACATATTTAACCGCATGATCAACTTAATTAAATAAACGGCTAAAAAATTATGGGATAGGATTGATTACCTGGTTTGATACCAGCTGTAAACCTTGATTTCCTGATGCATTCGTTAGAGCAAGGAAATCAAGAGTCAGTACTTGAATCTTTTATTTCAATGATTCCTTGTCTTGTACATAAAATTCAATCCCAGACTCCATTGGTTCCAGCTATAAAAATAACTGACAGGACTTCATTGTCTGTACTTAATCTTATGATTTTATTTATTAATTCGTTTGGAAGCTTGTTGAAGAAACAAGTATTATTTGGATTTCTAAGGGCTTGGCCTAAAATCCTTGCAGAATAAAGTAAAAAATGTTGCTATTTCCTGTCGCTCATATGAGGTCATGGCATCTGTTTTATTTATATTTTTATAGGATCTGATCTGCAAACCAGATAAGATATACTGTCTGTCACATCGGATTAGCATAATTATTAAACAATTTTCTAATCTGATGCTCATTGGGAAGGAGTTCTGAATCAATTTAAAAAGGAGTTTGTTATGAAACCAGGTTATTTATTAGGCGCTTTGCTTTTATCTCCCATTATTGCTTTTGCCAATTCGGATGACAATGCTGATGGTCTTATTTTTTATCCATTGCCGCAGAATAAAAATACAGTAGTCCGGCACTATAGCAATGAACAGGAAATGCCTAATCTTAGTCAAATGGCTCAAAGAACTATTGATTTTCCAACTCAAATTGTTCGAGTCAGCGGTAATCTTACAGGATTAGAACTGAGCTGTGATGATGTAGAAAATGAAATAGATCAAGTTTTTTCAAAAAAAATCTCCCCTGATTTGTTTACTTACAACACTTATGTCAGTTGTGGCTATGATGTCAATGATCCGGAACAGCACGCAACAAGCTTCTCTATTCAAAGTTATTTCGATCCATTGACAGATAACGCCATTGATTATTTAAAATCTTATTTGAAAGAATATAATGGATACAATTTATTCAATACGACAACATTACAAATTGAAAATGCCAAAGGCATCATTGTATCGATGAATCTTAATGCCGGTTTAAAAAGTAACCCCGATAAAACACCATTCACTCTTTATCGTCAGGATAGGAACAATTTTTATTTTAAAAGCAATTTTGACGTGAGAAAGGAATTAATTAGCGATATTTATCAACGATTTTATTCTAACGATCCTGATATGATTCTACCCTTTTTCGACAAATGGATTTTCTCCTATGCCGGATCAGTTTATTACTCCATCCTTATGGCATCCAATTACCTTGAATTGCAACCTGAAAGAATATTCGTAATGGAAAATGAAGGGGATATCTTCGTATCCGATTTACGGTATTACTTTGCCAATCTTTGTATGAAGAGAAATCCTAATAAACATTGTTTGTAACTAATGAAATCAGCAGAAACCCTTTAGCGCGTATGCTTTCTAATGTGCGCTGCGGAAACGTTTGCAGCGCAACAATGAAGAGACAGCTTATGCATGAGGATTAATATTATTCATCTGCATAATTCAATGGTTCCCCTTTGGTTATAAAGTCTGTTTAAAAACAACGGATGTAACGCGCGCTGTGGGAACATCATCAATGACTTCCTTGCGAATGAGGGATTTCGCACGCTCATTATCGAAAACGTCCTTGAGATCCATAATTTTGCCAGCAGGAATATTTTCCCTGTGCAACATTTCGAGAAGCTCACTGCTCTGGAGTTTCTCTGTTTGTTCAGCAATTAGTGCAGCGAGTTGCTCCCGATTCCTCACCCTGTTTTGATTGTGCCGGAATTCGTCTTTTCCTGGTAAATCTTTTAGCCCAAGGATATTGCATAGTTTTACAAAATGCCGATCCGACCCTATTGCAAGAACGATAAGCGCCCCATCAGATGTCTGGAACAATTCGCCATAGGGGGCAATATTGGGATGCAGTGATCCGATGCGCTGAGGCACCTGCCCAGTCATCAGGTAATTCGATGCCTGATTGACAAGACTGCTAACAGCAGCATCATAAAGTGAAACAGAGACAACCCTGCCTTTCCCATTTTTTTCCCGATGATAGAGAGCCAGAAGGATGGCTTCTTTCAGGTGATGGGCTGCAAGGACATCAATTAGGGCGACGGGCATTTTTACCGGGCCGCTGTCCTGTGTCCCATTGATTGACATAAAACCGCTTTCACCCTGAAGAACAAGATCATAGGCAACGCGATCGCTTTCTTCACCGTAGCCATTGATTTTTCCAATGATAAGGCGCGGATTAATACTGTGTAGATGATCATCTTGTACACGCAGCTTTATGTCATCTCCCTTTTTAAAATTCATAATTAAAATATCTGCTTCTGCAATAAGGTTAAGGAAACAGAGATAATCCTCTTCCTTCATGAGATCTAAAAACAAATAGTCCTTTCCAAAATTAACACTGGCAAAATAAGCTGAAATTTCAGAATGAGGATCCTCTCCAGGGAGTTTCCATGTTCTTGTCACATCCTTATGTACGGGATGTTCGATTTTAACAACTGATGCACCTAACTCAGCAAAAAAAGTACCTACAGAGGGGCCTGCAAGAACCGAACTCAGATCAATGACCTTTAAGCCCTTTAACATATACCTGTTTTCCAAATCTCAATAAACATTCGTTGTTTTTACGAGTTTGCACATTGGGAAATTATGCAGAACTGACCAAAGGGACCTCAAATCAATATCCTCCCGATTTAGCGAAGTCCCAACTGGAAAAACCATTCTTAAGTTACATTGCTTGACAGTTGTTTCACTAAATCATAAAGGAATGCATGCGCTTCATAAAATGACTCAACACTAATCCGTTCATCACGGCCATGGGCTCGGAAATCATCGCGATCTAAAAATAGCTCCCATCACTCCATAGGTAGGAATTCCAGCTGATCTCAGATAACGTCCATCCGTTGCGCCAGTAACCATAATCGGAATGGCTGGGACTTCAGGCCAATACCTTTGAGTTAGATGAGTAATTGTTTTTAGTATTTCCGGGCTAAGTGGAGAACTTGGGCCTCTGGACAATTTGCCAATACGTTTTAGTGTAACCTCTGAGTCATTGATAACTGTCTTTAAAGATTGCTCAACCATTTCAGGTGAATCTTCTGGAAGCACACGACAGTTTATGGTAACCGCTGCCAATTGGGGTAAAGCATTCATTGCATGCCCTCCTTCAAGTAAGGTAGGGGTACAAGTTGTTCGTAAAATGGCGTTCCATTGAGGTGCACTATCAGCCAAACGTTGCATAGCTTGCTTCGAGCCTTTGCTTGCTTCAATCATTTCTGTTTTCAGCGGTCCTGTCTCAATAGCAGCCATTTGTCTAAAATAGGCGGCAGTGACTTCATTGGTTTTTAAAGGAAAACTAAATTTCGACAGTCTCTCTAAAGCTCCGGCAAGACGATAAATGGCATTATCTTTGGTTGGCAACGAACTATGCCCCCCTTTATTACGGACCTCAAGATTGTAATTGACAATGTATTTTTCGCTCACCTGGATATTTTGTGATATTTTTTTCCCATTGGCCAAATCACCCCATCCACCCTCATTAAGAGCGAAATCCGCCTCAATTAAATCCTTGTGATTCTTAATCAGCCAGCTAATCCCGTTGTATGGGCTGCTTCCTTCTTCATCAGCCGTCAAAGCAACAATGATATCGCGTTTGGGTTTAAATCCTTCCTGCTTATATTGGATTAAGTTGGCTATCCAAATAGCCGCTTGTGCTTTATCATCCAAAGTGCCTCTGCCATAAAAATACCCATCTTTTTCAGTCAGTTGGAAAGGATTCATGCTCCAATCGGAAGCTTTGGCTTCAACAACGTCCGTATGCGCAAGCAATAACAAGGGTTTCTTCTCCCCAGTACCACGATAACGTACAACCAGATTGGCTTTTTGTGGACTGGCTCCACCAACGAAAATGTCCTCGTTAGAAAAACCGGCTTTTTTTAAGTATTTTACAGCCACCTCAACCAGCGGCGTTGTTGAGCCTGTAGTAAATCCTGATTGCACTTCGATAAATTGTTTGTAAATAGAGCGGGCGAGTTGTTGTTCATCCGCAGGGCGAGTAGTCTTCGCTTCTGCCACCCCAACGATCAGTGCCAGAGCAATGGAAAATGAAATTTGAGTTATTTTTTTCGAAATCATAAAATGAAATCCATTCAAAGCATGACGCGTTTAAAGAGAAATCCACTATAAAGTAATCTGAGTAAAAATCAATGGTACCCCGGTTGAACTTGCCTTCAATGTACTCTGAAAATTGTGCTTAAAGATCGATAATATTTTGTGTACACTTTCCACACTAAATTTCCAGGGATAGTCTCATGTATAAAATACACCATTATTTTTTATTTGGTGTTCTCGTTCCATTTATTGGCCTTGTTAGTCTATTCACTATTTTCTCTTCTGACTTTTTAACCCTTACTACTTGGGCAAGTATTTTGGCGTCCACCTCTGATATTGGTATCATTGTCCTTGGAGTTACTCTTCTGCTTATAGGAGGAGAGTTTGACCTCTCTGTTGGAGCGAATTTTGCTTTATCTGGCTTGCTATTCGGTTCACTTACGTTATTAGGAATCAATAGTTTTTTAGCTTTAATAATTGCTTTGGCAATAGGAGCCTGTATAGGACTAATTAATGCCGCATGCACCGTCTTTTTTAAAATCCCCTCATTTATTGTAACTTTGGGAAGCATGTTAATTTTACGTAGTCTTATCCTTTTGTACACCCAGGGTTTGCCTGTATCTGTTGAGGACACAAATGGTGTTATGCAAGTATTAGCAGGTGAATTATCACAAAATTTATTGTCTTCTTTTATTTGGTGGTTTGCTATTGGTTTTTATCTAATCTATCTCCTTAATTGGACAAAACTGGGGAATCATATAATTGCCACTGGTAACAATTGTGATTCTGCTTATCTATCTGGCATAAATACAATTCGAGTTAAATTCTTTTGTTTTGTGTGCTGTGGAATAATAGCCGCATTTTCCGGAGTAACTCAATTTAGCCACCTTAATAGTTTATCCCCCATTGCGGGTGAACAATATGAATTATATGCCATAGCAGCTACCGTAATCGGTGGTACCTCATTAAAAGGAGGTCAGGGATCCATAATAAGTACGCTATTGGCTACTTTATTATTAAGCACTGTAGATACCGGCATAGTACAAATTGGTGTTTCAACTTATTGGTATCGAGCTTTTATTGGACTTATTTTAATCTTTGCGATGACCATTAATGTTTATCTGAGGAAATCTGACTCATGATAAATAGCCATCAAACTCAACCTTTACTCAGGTTAGAAAATATTGAAAAAAGTTACGGCTCCCATCGTATTCTCAATAAAGTATCCTTTTGTTTATATCCCGGGGAAATTACTGCTTTAATCGGTGATAATGGAGCAGGTAAGTCAACTCTGGTACAAATAATTTCGGGTTATATCCAAGCAGATAAAGGAAACATTTATTGGCAGGAGCAGCCCTTATGTTATAGCAACAAATATAATGCTCCATTTGAAATGAGGCGCATGGGTATACAAGTTGTCCATCAACAATTAGCGCTGATTGATGAATTATCTATATGGCGTAATTTCTTTTTAGGTAATGAAATAAATAAAAAAATAGGTCCTTTCAAATGCTTAAACATCGGGCTTATGCAACATATAGCACGTCAGTCCCTGCAAAGCTTTGGGCTTGTACGCCCTCCTAATATTGATCTGCCGGTCAAAAAATTATCTGGTGGTGAACGCCAAATGCTAGTCGTTTGTCGTGCAAAATATTTTAATGCAAAGCTACTTATTCTTGACGAACCAACCAGTGCCCTCTCACCTGCGCAAGCAGATAAAGTCCTTCAGATCATAAAAAATATAGCTCAAGCCGGAATTGCAATTGTTTTTATAACTCATAATCCAGCTCATGTACAAAATACCGCACACAAAGTGATCAAGCTCAGTTGCGGAACAATAGAAATAATGGAATTAACTAACACGCTCATTAAGGGTTAAACTATGAAAAAATTGGCGTCAACTCTCTTGTGTTTCTCGCTATGGATAAGCACCTCTGTCTTTGCGGGAGATAAATATTATTTGATAACCCATGGTTCACAAGATCCTTATTGGATATCTTTATTCCAGGGAGCAAAAAAAGCTGCTGAAGAACTGAAAGTCGATTTACAAATTTTAGCTCCTCCAGGAGCCAATGATGTACCCAAACAGGTTCAATTCATAGAGAGCGCACTGGCTACCTATCCTTCTGGAATTGCTACCACCATTCCTTCAGACACAGCTTTTAGCAAAAGCCTGCAAAGGGCAAATAAACTTAATATTCCTGTTATTGCCGTTGATACCAAACCAAAAGACAAAACAAAAAATCCTTACCTGGTCTTTTTAGGTTCTGATAACCTACTCGCAGGCAAGAAACTTGGTGAAAAAGCTCTGGAATTAACTCCAAGCGCTAAAAGAGCACTAGTTCTTAACCCACAACCCGGCCATATAGGGCTCGAAAAGCGTGCCTATGGAATTAAGACCATTCTTCAAGATAAAGGAATCTTTTTTGAGGAACTTGATGTAGGTACTGATCCGAATCAAGTACAATCCAGAGTCAAATCTTACTTTAAGATACATCCAGAAACGAATATTATTTTTTGCCTAACCTCACAAGCACTAGATCCACTTGGACAAATGTTATTACACCCCGACAGGTATGATTTTAATTATCGACCTCAAGTCTATTCCTTTGATAAAACACCCAATACTGTTTCTTTAATTCATAAAAAACTGGTGAATTATGTAATGGATCAACAACCATTTCTGATGGGTTATTTAAGTATCACTCAACTGGTATTGATGAACCGATATCAATTGAATCCAGTAAATATCAATACTGCAATGTAAATTGCAGTATATGTGTTGTATTCCAGCCAATGACTTGTTGCTTTTTGATAGTGTCATGGGTAATTTCGAACGCTTCCAGGAAACCACTTGCAATCAAAATCGCAAGAAAAATTAAGTACAAACCATTCTATATTGGAATGACATATGAGCGATTAGTTTAAGGATGCAAACTCATTTGGCACCAATATCGCCCTCAATTTATCTTTGAGAGCGATATTAATTTAATAGATATGGTGAAAGCTCTTTAAGTATATGACATGGAAGAAGAAACCACTCCTTCAACCTCCATGACTCTACCCATAGACAATTTAGGAGACAGGACCGAATCAACCAGGTTGGGGAATAGTGCGAGACGTTCATTTTTATTTAAACAATGTTCACGGTGATTCAACTGCGCAGCGACTTGGAGTGCTGCCGTAACACCACTTTCATGTGAGTCATTAAATCCAGCGAGAATACCGCCATGCCATAACCCAGCCTCACCTTGAGCGGCATGTAAGGCTTGCTGTGCTTCGTAGTAATTTTTATCCATCACCGGGTGTTTATAATGAACTTCTCTCAGTACGTTTTTAGGCATTGCTTGCCCGGGCAAAACCCAGGTTTTCATTATGGGGGTTTCTTCTTTATTAAATTTCCAGGGTTTGCACATGGTATTTGCTGATTGAGTTCCATCAAATCGACTGTGAACAACAGTCCTATAAGGAGACAGGTATTCGGGATCCTGATGAAATACTACTGTCGTGTCATAATAAGTGACATTGGCAAGTTTTTCACGCAATACTTTTATCGTGTTACTTTCAATACCAGACAGCAGTTCACTCGTTACATAAGCCGGTGTGGAGATGACTACATCATCATAAATAATTCGACTTCCAGTGGTATCACAAACGAATGTGCCATCCCTTTTCAATAATTGATATTTTATTTGTCCATCAACTGTTATTGGTATTAATTTTTTTATAGCCGTATTAGCGTTAAATTGAGTATTGTTGCATTGCGCCACCATTCTATCAATATAGCTGCTCAAACCTTCTGGCGCATCAAACCAATTCATTCCTGCAGCCAGATAGTTCATGGCATAATGGGCACCAAATGTTTTAATTGTATCAATTGATACTCCCCATCCTGATGCAATCAAAGGATACAAGAACTCCTCAGCAAACTTGTCTATAGGTGAAAGTACGTGTACACATTTCTCTTTAAACTCTTTTATAAATTGCTCTAATGTTATTAAATTATCTGGATGCAGTAATTTGTTCCTGGCATCCATAATTAAGTGGTTCATCTCAAGCAAATTGTACATTTCAGTGAGTAGAGTATCCGCTGAAACACGGGTTTCATTCTGTTTCCTTCTCTTCCCAAATAAACCACAGGATAATGTATATAGAATTGATGAAGTATCCTCAGATTTGCCACTTGATGTATGATACAAAGGGGGTAAAACAATATGATCCTTTTGTTTCAGATCGTCAAAATCCATATTTAATTCAAACTGATCTAAAACCACCCCCAGATATTGAAACAATCGATGCACATTGGGATACAATGTGGGTGGTCCTATGAATTCTGCTCCCCCTTCCAGGATTACATTATTAATCTTGATGCTGTGAATATGCCCGCCTAAGCGCTCATTTTCCTCAAATACAGTAACATGAAATTTTTGTTGATTTTCCAAAGCCCAGGCAGTAGTTATTCCTGTTCCACCACCAATTATCGCAATATTCGTTACTTTTTTAGTCATTTTAAAAGTCCATTTCCAAATACCAGGCTCGTAAACTAAATGGTTAGAATAAAAAAGTAAATAAGCTTTTCATGATTAATCAGGAAAAGATAAAGGGAGATTATTAAAAACAATGTTCACGCGCTTGTTTGTATTCCATTTACGACTACCGCCTCATTTCAAATAACTTTATAATGCATGCTCATCCTGAATTACTTCAAAAATTTGCATCGACGTTATTATCCTGTTTACCACTCAAGTATACTCTTCCACTTGTTATGGTAGCGTCAGTGGTTAGCAATTCAAATACCTTTAAATCGTTTATCATGATATAATTTTGAGCATATTTATGTTTAATGGTAGCTCCTATATGAAAAAATCATCTTTTTTTGATTATTCCTTTTTTACCACTTCAGATACCAAAGAGGAATTTCCTCTTTTTCCTGAAGAAGGCATGGATTGTTTATTTGAAAAACTAGGTTCACGCATTACATCTAAAAAAGCCGGCAATACTTATTTTATCACGCCCGCTGATCCATCTATTGCTATTCAAAAAGGTAACGATGGGGTTCATGAATATTATCACCTGTTACTTAATAAAAAAGTCATTGCAGTATCATCGTTCGTTAATCACAAAACCACAATTTATTTAGCTAACATCATTAAACAACTGGAACCAGAACGCATCGGTACGCCCGTAGATTTTGATTTTTTGGGTGATACAGATGAAACAGATTCCGTGTTTTCAGATACTTTGGATAATACAGAAGGTAACGTAGATCAAATGCCCTCACCTCGTTAGTGGTCATCTTCAACGAATTCAAGGAAAACCAGCATCTTTCTTATTACTAATCATAAACTGGCTTTGCCCAGTCATCTTCATAACAAGTAGTGCTCTCTTTAACCCTATAAATATAAGAAGCATCAATCGATTGAGTATAAGGATGTTCTTTAAATAAATTATCTGATGAGTTCACGACAATCTCTTTCATCAAACCTGTTTTTGATGAAAGATGACAATTTGATTGCAAAAGATAGCTCATAAATTCCGGATAAAGTTCAACTAGTTCTGCAAGGGTTTTATCAAAAGGATTATCGCAACCACCGAATTTAGCATAAAATTCTAAATAATCTATAGTACAGGCACGTAATGCGGTTTGCTCTTCTTTCTCATTTACTTCCTGAGTATATTTGTTTCTTATAAGTGAAATTAACTGGCAGTAAAGAGTATTAAACTCCATTCTCGCTTCTTTATTGTCTTGAGGTATGTTGAGATAAAAGGGGTTAACTAATTCTTTATTGTGAATTGTTATTTTTCTTATGCTGCAAAAGGGTACAGCTAAAGCAACATGCTCTCTTTCTCGCTCCATTCGACCAGGCAAATTGAGCTGGTTTTTACTAAAGGTTGCATGAACATCTACAATATAATCAGAAAATAAAACAGGGTCGATTGTTATAAAACATCCTTTCCCCCAATCTAATGCAATTTGAGGATCATCTGACATACTCACCATATGAAAATCATTAGATAGGTTGGTTAATTTGTGCAATTTTATTTGCTCCATATCCACAACCTCAGGAAAGCTATGACAAAAAACTCCTGTAATCAGAGTAGGCAAAAGAAAAATGATACCTGCAAGATTATTATCACCTCGATATAATGATTCGATTGCAGGGGGAATTTTTACAATATTTGAAAACTGCACACCTGAGAAAGATTTTATATTCTTATTTGGGAAAAATGCTGGATATTTACTATACATAAAATGTTTAATGACATACGAAATTGATCAACAATATATCACATTGATCTCAAAATAAAAACAACACCGTATTACTCTCAATGGGTTTTTCTTGATTTCCAGCTCCAAAGCATGGACATAAATAAACAGAGACAACATTCCAAGTTGAATTTTTAGCATCTGACCTTATTTATGACATATAAGACATAGGAAGAGTAAATGAGGTAATGAAAAATGATCAATAACCTGAAAACTTTTATCTTGCTAACCTCTCTAACAGCATTGCTAGTTGTTATTGGAGGATTGCTTGGAGGCTCTACAGGAATGCTGATTGCATTAGTATTTGCAGGAGTTATGAATTTTTCAGCTTACTGGTACTCAGATGTTCTTGTTTTGAAAATGTATAATGCTGAACCTCTGCCCAATAATCACTTTGTTAACAGCATTATTTCAGAACTTGCGCATAGGGCAGGAACCCCAGTACCCAAAGTTTATTTAATTAATAACTCAACTCCAAATGCGTTTGCAACGGGGAGAAATCCGGAGAATGCCAGTATCGCTGTTACAACAGGATTACTGGATAGGCTCAATAAAGAAGAAGTAACAGGAGTTTTAGCTCATGAACTGGCTCATGTAATCCACCGCGACACTTTAATTAATGTGGTAAGTGCAACAATAGCAGGGGCGATTAGCGGGATTGCCAATATGTTCATGTGGCTTTCCATGTTTGGCCACAATTCAAATAATGAAGAGGGTGTCCATCCTGTCGTTGGCATGATCATGATGATAGTGGCCCCCCTGGCGGCAGGATTGATTCAAATGGCTATATCACGCTCAAGGGAGTTTGAAGCAGATGCCGGTGGATCGCGTATTTGCGGGAATCCACACTGGCTTGCCAGTGCCTTGTTAAAACTTGATCAAGCCAACCATGAGCAATACTTTGATGAAGCAGAAACGCACCCTTCCACTGCGCATCTGTTTATCATTAACCCCTTAAATGGAGAAAAGCTGGCTAACTTATTTTCAACCCATCCATCGACAGCAGAGCGGGTAGCAAGACTAAGAGCCATGTATTAATTGACAGGAACTTTACTTTTCTCCGAGATAATGGGCATCCGTATCATCACACGCGATATCCCTTTTCTTGCGAGGCTACTGCGCTTTTAGCCTCATCCAGCAAGCTATCCTCTTCGGAATTTAATAATTTTTTTGCACGCGTAATATCATGGTGGGATTGATCACTTCCTGTAATAATACAATCTCTTATCTCTGCAAATTTTAAGTGTCCAAACTGGATTTTTGATATTATTTCATCTGGAATAAGATAAAGACCACATGGTGGTTCAAACTCATCAGGGGTAATTTCTTCCTCCCAAGGCCTTTTCATTTTTTCAACTAACCGGGTATAAAAGTAATCCGTAGTGAGAGGGTCATTTATAGCCACTCCAAAGAGATGAACATCATTTACCTCTCCATCATATTGACCAAAAAGATACGGAGTGGGTAAGCTGATAGTCTCAAATTTTAAAAATAAAATATCATTATCTGAGTACAATCCTTCATATTGCACTAACTTCATAATCCGTAGAACGTTTGTTGCCCGAACAGATGCCCTGACTCGATCCGCGAGATTTTTCTCTTTTTTAGCTATATCCAAGGCTTTATTAAAACAGGCAATTACAAATGGATCATCCTGTTTTTCATTTTTCTCTAAACATAATTCAATTATTTTTATTTTAATTCCGCAAGCTCTTAATGATTCCAATGCAGAACTGGATTTATCTCCACAAGCCCTATTTACAAATAAAGTAATTGTATCCTCCGGCCTAGTTTCTTTTTGCCACTTTAATCTCTCTATAATTTTCTTAGGTATCTCTCCCTCAGGATTAATCCATATTTTTGAATGCCTGTTTAGATCTATACGTGAAGATTTGACAAACATAGTACGTTATCCTCGCTATATCCAGCGCATCTCAATAAAGCGACTATTTTAGGATTTATCAGACTCAAAATAAAATACTGTCCTGGAATAACAGA
Organism: Legionella pneumophila subsp. fraseri; assembly: GCF_000586315.1. Classification (GTDB taxonomy): domain Bacteria; phylum Pseudomonadota; class Gammaproteobacteria; order Legionellales; family Legionellaceae; genus Legionella; species Legionella pneumophila_B. Next base: position 85,254 of record NZ_JFIM01000017.1, read on the forward strand.
CTGATTTTCATGAATCTATCTTTTGAATTAAATAATAAAAATAATATTTTTTATTCCAGTGCTTGCACCGGCGAGCAAATTTCCCAAGCGCTTGCAATGCCGGATTTTTAAAGCGAATCCTCCACCAGGGAAGAAACATGAGACCCATTGAACTGGCTACATTAGCAAGCTCTGAAGTAAAGTTGATTTTATCAGGTCCCAAAAGGTATTGAGCTAATTGGTAAAATCCTTTTTCATTGACAATTAAACGCTGATAAATTGATGCTTGAACCATTTTAGTAATATTATGCTTTTCAATGATGCGTAAATTTTTTCTTGTCTTCACAAAAGCTTCTAATCGTTGCGCTTGCTGCTTCACATCAAAATGAACATCCGCATAACAAAAAAATCCGTTAGGCACTAAAACCCTCTCTACTTCAGCAAAAAAATGCTCGATTTGTGGATAAAGATGTGAACTTTCAAGGTTAATTACAATATCAAAACTTTCGTTTGCTATAGCCATATTTTCTGCATCGGCCTGCATATAATTAATTTTATCTTCTGTGTAGAAGCTATTATTGGAATTAGTTACCAGCTTGTTGACCAAGTCGATGCCTAACGCGTATTTTGCTTTTAATAATTCAGAACTTATTTTCAAACCTACGCCATTACCACAACCCACATCAAGTAATCTTTTATTAAAGAAATGGATTTTTATTAATGGCCTTATCAAATAAAAAAGTAGCGATTGCCCATAAACATGAGGGAAAAAGCCTACTTTAGAAAAATCAAAATTTAATGCCGATAATTCCCCATATATTTTTTTATCACATAATCCCCAGTTCAAAAAAACTCGGTCATAAAGCCTATTCGCCCAGCTCTGGTAGCTCTCTTGAATATGGGATTTAATGAGTTTTGCATCCGATGCATTTAAACAGACATAGTGTATTGCATGACCTATTCGCTCATTCACTTCACCAAAGCTTTTGGAGTTGTTATCCATTTTTTATTTTTAAATAAATAATATAAGTATAGGCAAATTTGTAATTGATGGACTCCTTGTTTATCAGGCAATAGGTCGGTCATTTAAAATTCAAGTGACTATAATAATTCAAACCATTGAAAAAATATTTCAATGGTAGCAGTTCAGCAATAGAAACTCTAAAGTGTCTGGATAACTAATTTCGACTCCATGCTTCGAATTTTTTCGTAATCCAATAAAATGGACGTGCGGTCTCCAGCCAACCCAATAATTCCAATACTCGTTAGATAATCCACTGTTTGTGGAACAGGGTCACCATTTTTAAACCAAAGGTGCTTGTTAAGAAATGTCGGCAATTTAGAAATGTCGGCGAAGGCTTCCGCATTTGATATTTTGCCTTTCGCAGGTGATTTCAAAAAAACTGGCACAACCGTTTTTTTAAATACGTATTCTTTGGTTAAGACATCCCCATCAACATAAATCTCCACTAATTTATCGGCTTGACTACTACCGGTCGCTTCTCGAGCAAAGCCAACCACTGGACCACCGCACATTCTGGCGCCTGTTTCTATGAGGCGAGGCCCGTCCTTAGTGAGCATGATTTCATTGTGAGCGGCTCCCCAGCGAATTCCCAAGGCATCTAATGCTTTTTGCGTATACTTAAATAATTCACCATACATTTCTTCACGATAAGGCACGAATTCGACATAGTCGTAAACCGTTTTGCGATTATTAAAGGACGTTTTATTGTATTGGATTAAATGCGCTAAATAGTGTTTTCCATTGGCACTCACCGTACCTACAGCAAATTCTGTTCCTATTGCTTGCTCTTGCACAACAACGGTTTCATTATTTTTCCCGGTAATTTTAGATGGCTCGGATAAAACCTGGTTGAACGCTTTTTTCCACTCCCCTTTGGCCGGAATGTGAAAGACCTTATCACTGCCAGCTGATACCGAGGGTTTAATTATAAGTGGAGAATCAATTAATCCGTTTGTCCTAATCCAAGATTCAACTTCATTTTCGGATGCCGTATTGAGCGTCTTGAGAGCAGGAACTCCTGCTTTCTGCAAAGCTTCCTGCATCAGAGCCTTGTGTAATCTATTCTGTGATTTTTCAGGATCATTGACAAACTGTGGCGTTAGAGCGATGGCCAAAGCTTCTGCGAGAGGAACGCCTTCCTCGGTGCCGGGAATAATAGCAAGAGGGTCGTATTTTCGAAGCACCTCCACAAGATTTGGTTGGTCTGGAATAATCTCTACAAAGTCGGAGGTTTGCATTGTTGCTCCAAACCCAATCCAATCCGGATGTTTAAGCGTGATTGCAATAGCAGGTATCCCCCGAGCCTTAAAGGCAGGAGCCAATTCTATTCCTGATGATAATGGGTCGACGAGGACAACGGGTCTGTTCATGTATTATTTACCTTATTTGAATTGTTAATTATTAGCTGACCTATCAATACGCAGAGCAATAACATTGCGGCAGGAAAAGGAAGGTAGATTTCCCTGAATCCGTAAGAAATGATTAGGCCACCAAGCAGCGTTCCCAAAGCCGATCCCAACCCCAAGGCCGAGGAATTGATAGCAGCCAGGATGGTTCCCTGATTTTCATGTAATTCATATAAAATGTGCTGCTGGGGAGTCGCTATAGCCCACCCGAAAGCACCCCACATAAAAAAAGGGATTAATCCCAGGTAAGGCAAGCTCTTGGTGAATGGTATTGCAATTAGAGCAAGCATAAGACCTGCTAAAATTAAGGCCATAATAACCTGTGGTTTACCTGTTCTATCGATAATAACCCCAATCAGTGAGCTTCCCAAGAATCCTCCCACTCCCCAACTCAATAAGGTCATGCCGAGTGAATTAGGGGATCCTGATTGAATCAAGGTGACATACGAATATAGTCCCAAACTGGCTACAGCGGTAAAACAAGTGATTCCAATCACCGAGAGCGTTTTTGGATCGAGTATAAGGCGCAGTCTGAGTCCAAATGACGGAGACTTGGGTAATCTTATATCAGTGTTTTGCAATGAAAAACCAATTAATGCAACCAAGCTTAAAGCAACAAGACAAGTAATCGATAGTTGCCAATTAAATATTGAAGACAGGTAGAGTCCAGCAGGGACACCAAATACTACACCTGCACTGTTAGCACCCCAGACACAACTTAAAACACGCCCCTTGGCAGTTGGGCTGACAAAATAAACTGCAATGCTGATACATAAGGGAGTAAAGATCCCGGTACCTGCTCCTGCAACAGACCTTCCAATTAAAAACAGCACGATATTTCCAGAAAGTAGTGTTATTAAATTGCCAAATAGGAACAGAGCCAGTGCAAGCTGAATAATGCGTTTTACCGGCTTATCAGCAAAGAGAATTGAAAAAAGTGGTGCCGAAAGCAGATAAGTCAAACTGAATAAACTCACGCCTTGCCCAACTACTGCAACAGGTTGTCGAATCGTTTGGCCTATTTGAGGAAGAAGACCGGCAATCAGAAATGTGTTGCAGCCTACTGTGAACATTCCTATTGCCAAGAAAATCAGCTTTTTCAGCATAACCACGCCATCTCAAATACGGACTCCATTTTATCTAGTGGTGCGCAAGAGTGAATGTAGGAGTCAGGCCTTACTAAAATGGCCTGATTTTTATACTTTGTGTTATTTGTCCAAAAATTTTCCTGGCATTGGTTTGGATATATTTGAATGACTTTTATAAACTCTGGAGGCTGCAGCCCGACTTCACAATCACCAAAGATAAGCAAGGTGAATTTCATATAATCCAGAAGAGAGTAAAGTCGTGTTTTGGTGATGCCGTTAAAAATTTCAAAATCAAAAAGCCGAGAGCCACGAAAACCTGATTCTCCATAACGAATCCCCATCCCGGTGATATTTCCAGCACGTCTTTGTACAATTTTTACATAGTCTTGGGCATGAGTTCCATTAGGTGAATACTTGGTCGAACGCACAAGCTCACCCGAAGTCTCTATCACATTGTGAGCCACTGGTTTACGCTCGTTTTCATAACTTTGCAAGAGTTCTTTGGGGGCAGCGCAATGCATGACCATGTGCAACTTCCACATGAGATTAAAGGCGTCTGCAAGACCTGTGTTGAGGCCCTGTCCACCGTTTACCGAATGAATATGGCATGCGTCACCAGCAAGAAAAATGCGATCCTGAATGAAAAAATGCTCTGCTACAGATTCTTTGACCGAAAATTGTGAAAACCAGACAATGTCCTTAAAACTTAAGGAATGAGGCTGCATGGCATGATTAATTTTGTCCATTACTTCCTGCAAGGTAAAATCTTTGGTATCCATTCTTACGTAAAACCTGTCGATTTCCCTTTCCCTTGGAATCCAGGCCACATCTGAAGTTTCTGCCTGAAATACGATGATTTCAGGAACTTTTGGAAAATCAGTATCAATCATACCATCGATTACGGCCCATACAATTTGTGGCCGTATGATCTCAAAAGGTATTGCAAAGTGATTGCGTACAAAGGAACGAGAGCCATCTGCCCCAATGAGGTAACGTGACTGAATACGCTCCCCATTTGCCAGAGTCGTGAGACATCCCGCTTCATTCAGCTCAATGTTGACAATCGCTGTTGAACGTTTTACTGCTGCTGCAGTCTCTTTAAGTTTCTCATCCAACAGTTTCTCTACATAGGATTGACCAAGCATAAGGAAATGTTTATGCAAACAACCTTCTAATTCCTCCCACCATGACGATTGTCGGGAAATAAATTGTCCGTCTGCCCATACAGAACTGGTGTTGCAGGTTTTTCCTAAAGGATAAAGTTCATCAAATAAATCGACTAATTCAAGAAGTTGTAAAGTGCGCGCGTTAAGGGCATCCGCTCTACCGACCTCTAAAGGACCATCAGACTTATCGACAATAACAGTATGAATACCACAAAGTTGTCCCAGATAGGCACACATAAGGCCTACTGGACCCGCGCCAGCAATCACAACGTCTGCAACTTGCTCGCTCATTCATAAGACTCCAGACCAGGGTTATCAAAAGGCGGATTACTCAAAACATGAACGCGTTGGATATGACGAGGCGATTTGGATACGAATCCTTCTCTACCATGTAATAGCGAGAAATTATCTGCGATGACGATATCCCCGGTTTGCCACTCATGGGCATAGAAATTATCTTGTGAATAAAGAGCTTTTTCTAAGCTTCGGTGGAAGAAATCCAACTCATCCTGGCCAATCCCGGTAAATTCAATATCGGATGGGTTTACAAAATGACCTTTATCTGCAGAGGGAGGTTCATTATAGCGAATGACAGTAAAATCCTTTTGAGGGTGCTTCGTGATAATTGGGGATACCGTCTTGCTGCTATAAAATTCCATTTTTCTTTGATAGGTACCAGTTACCTTATTCCATAATTCCCTGACTTCGGAAGTAGCGAACTGTAACGCTAAAATAGTATTTGAAAAAGTGGTCCTGCCGCCTTGTCCAGGCAAAGGCGCTTTCACACAATGAAAAATCTGATATTCAGGCACTTGGGGTCGATACATACCATCCCAATGCAGGGGCATGTAACTATGATCAAAAATGTGGTCTTCCGGGTCCTCTTGCTCAATTAACTCAAGTACCTTGCCAAATGGCCAAAGGCTAACTTCTCCCCATAATTCGCAATAGTCAGAAAAATCCTCGGCATTCTGAAATGCGTCAAAACCCCTTAATACAACGAGTTGATTCTTGGTAAATAAATGACGTAAGTTCTCTATATCGACATCAGTTACTTTTATCTGTTCGTTCATAGGCTCCAGGAGCACACCAAATGGTTTTATAGGAGTCACTTTATAATTCATGTCACACCTCTGCCATCAATTGATAATGACTGTGCCGACCATCAGAGGAGCAAATTAATTTTGCGCCTAAAGCCTCCGCTTCCGAGCGCTTCAGCAAGACATACCCTTTCTTGCTTTCAACGGCAACGCCATGCCAAGGGGTCATCCAGCTTTCATTTCCTATTAACCGAATCCCTAATTTTTTTGAGCCGCAAGTTTGGGGGTGAATGGACAGCCTAACCGCCTCAGGAAAGTGTTCAGAAATGAGCGCACTCCAGGCATTACTTCTTCTGATAACCTCATAGGCTTTAGAACGAGATTCTTTTTGGATAGCAGTACGACTTTTGGTTTGACCGGCATGCATGGCATCTTCAAATAGAAAACGCGTGATTCCTCTATACATACGGTTGGCTTCTTGCTCATCGGGGCTTGCTGAAGGTTTTGCGCCATTACGAATCTTGTGTTTAAGAAAGTCCAGGGACTGCCCATATCTTTTCATGAGTTCGTCACGCATTTGGACAAAATGAAGATCTTTATAAAAATAATCAAGATTAAAAGTGGACAGATCTGTAAGGGACATTTCTTTTATAAGTCTGTCCAGCTCAAGCTGGTAGGCTGTGACATCACTTTCATTCATTCCAACCACATCGCTAAAAACCCTTCCATCGGAACACAGAATAATTTTAATCCCCGGGGTATAAAATGTTTTTATTCGCTGACAAAGTGTCCCCAAAAAATTAAGAGAAAGGCGTTCAGCATGATCTGGCAGGTGACCCAGAACTTTTTCAGGGTTGGGAGATTTTCCCGGGAAGGCTGGCAATATAAAGGTAACCGGTTCATTCTTTTTAACTGCCGAGATGATTTTGGGCAAATGGGGTAAAGTACACTTTCGACAACCCGCACCGCATAAACTAACGGCATCCGGGACACGGCGAAAAATCATTACTTCAGCTAGTATTTTTTGGGCTACTCCTATAGCAAGGTCACTATCGGATGACTTTTTAAGTATATAATCTTTAGGGTAATGATTCTCTGTAATTAAAAACGCTGTATTTTTCATTGTCCTTCCCTCCTGAAAAAGAGAGTACAGATCTTCAACAGATAATTAAAATGATTTATTTTAATTATTGTGATAAATTTTATTTATACCTGAAATTGAGTTAATGAGTTATGTCTTTATTGTTAGATGATATAAAGTACTTCATTGCGGCCAGTGATACGCTCAATATGACAAGAGCTTCTGAAATTATTGGGATATCTCAACCCGCGCTTAGTTATTCCATAAAGAGATTGGAGAACAAACTTGGCGGCCTCCTATTTATCAGGCTTAAAAATGGAATCCAGCTAACGAAACTTGGAGAGGAGTTTAAGCGGCGCTCTCATCGCCTATTATATGAATGGGAGCAAGTGCAAAACATAGCGAATCCTGAATCAGGTTTTGTTCAGGGAAACTATACCATCGCCCTTCACCCTTCCGTCGCGCTTTACACTCTCCAGTACTTTATGCCAAAACTGCAAGTGAACTATCCTGGTCTTGGCGTTAATTTTATTCATGGCCACTCAAGAGAGATGACTGAAAAAGTGATAAGTTGGGAAGCAGATTTTGGTATTGTTGTTAACCCTATACAACACCCTGATCTCGTTATAATAAAGCTATCTACTGATGAAGTGACTGTCTTTTATGCCAATGACGCACAAAATAAACTGATTTATGATAGAAAGCTTGCCCAATCGCAATATATCCTTAAAAAAATGTGCAAAAAGCTCACTTTCAATGGCGTGATTAATTCTACCAGTCTTGAAGTGGTAGCCAAACTAACGGCCTTAGGTCTTGGGTATGGCATTCTACCTACCAGGGTCACCTATCCCTACAAACATCTTAAAAAATTAAACAATGCACCTGTGTTTAAAGATGAGATTTGTCTTGTCTACCGGCCTGAAAAACACAACAATCCCGTTAGTAAAAAAATCATTCAAATTATCAGATCATCCATAAGCAATGATAATGATAAGGAAAATTATTTTGATTAATTCAGCTATTACAATGATTTTTGCTTATTTTTTAAATTAACAGAACTTATTACGAAAATATAAAATACCGAAATTGATTGACAGTGAGCCATTATTTTTCAATTTCGGCATTTTAAAATTGATACCCCTTAGGATAGGGTTGGAATATTGTCAACAGCTTCATCCAAAACGGCTGGACTTGGAGAAATACTCTCGGTGAGTTTTTTAATAATAACGATATTCTCGATACCCTCTTTCTGCCTTTCCCATTGTCCTTCAGTAAAACCATAGCTTTTCAAAGTATCATCTTCTATTTTACCGTAGGATCTTGCTTCGTATAATATTCCTGGTTTTGTCGACTTGGTAAATCTTTTATCTGTATCCACGCTCTTTAGAGAAAAAAATGAAGTATTAACAATACCTGTTTGGGTTGGTTTTTCCGGTTTGGTTTCCTGGTCTAATAACCTTGTTGAAGTTGAAACAGGTTCAGAATAACCTGCCGCATCTTTACTGCATGTAAATCCGGCTTTTTCTAAAACGTCTTTTGCTGAAATACCATATTTTGTTTCATACTCTGTAACATCCAGACTATCAAATTGAAATACAAGATTAACGGTCAAATATCCAATTTCCCTCATTCTTCCATTGCGATGAGTTCTTGCTATTCTGAGATCATTCTCAATGTCATAATTAGAAAGAGGAGACCATAAACCAGGCATATCAGCCGTCATTTGAATGCCATATCTCTTGGTTTTTATTCCTTCTTCAGTCTTTTCTGCGGCTTCAAATAAGGCACGACAGACTGCTACTTCATTATATCTTAAATTTTTTATGTAAAGCGTTGTCATTAGATAACCCAATTTATTGTAAAGCAGGCATTTTATCCCTTTTTGTTCAAAATAAAAACGTTTTTACCAATTGGATCTAATGAACCCACATGAACACCTTTGCTCATAAGAATTGTATTGAAATATTGAATATGGAAAGACTCAAGTATAATAGGGCTTGATTGAGTTTTTTATGAACGAAAACATCGTGAAACAATTGCAATTACTTATCTGTTATCTTGTTGGTTATTGGCTATTGGGTAGCATTTTTTGGCTCATTATTTTTGGTTATGATGATTCCATATCGACATTATTTGCCTCCCCAAAATCTACGCTCAGCGGAACTTTAATATTTTTGTCTACCTTTATTGCCACTGCTTTATTATTCGCTTTCAAACACAAAGCTTTTGCTGATCAACTCTATCCTTATTTTATTTTCGGGTTTTATGTGGGTAACCTTTCTTTATTAGTACTATTTATTTTAGATGCCTTTATTCGCCAACTCATTATATGGAAATTTCCTGAATTTTTTCTTATTTTTATATCACCATTCGTTGAGCTATTGCTCTCCTACTTGTTTTTTGGTTTTGCATTCCTGGCAATAATTCCAGCACTTGGCAGCGCATTAATGATGCCCGCATATAACTATTTTATATAGCTCATATACAAATAAATCATTTTTGACAAAATCCAAAACGACCTAAAATAAATTTTAATTTTTTTCAGAAATAAATTATTTAGGCTATAAACCATGAAAGCAAAATACAACTCCAAAGTGCCTGGACTCCAAAAGTTACCTCCCGAAATTAAGGTAATGATTCTTGAGTTTCTTGATGCCAGATCAAAACTTGCTCTTTCACAAACCAATTATGGTTGGCGTGATTTAATTCTAGACCTGCCAGAATATACCAAAGAAATAACGAATACATTATTTCGCCTTGATAAAAAACGCCATCATCAAGAGATAGTACAAATGATGTCGGGAAGAATTAAAGCAAGTTCTCTAGCTAAGCTATTTGAAGAATTACTATCTATCAGTATACCTACGGCGTATGTATTTTTAATCTTCACAACCAAAAGATATGCAGCACTTATTGAAATTTTAGCTGTAATCCTTATATTTGCTGCATTAAGCTCCCTCGCCCATGATCTGGTGGATTATTTTATTGAAAGTGACACAAAAGCCGAGAAACAATATGCACATCGCCGTGCTTTTCAATTCTTTGCCCAGCCCAGTCAAAGCGCTGCGCAAAAAACATCGGAGGAAGAGAAAGATAATTTAAGTGCTGATTCAATGGCCTGCCCTATTTGAGCAATCATAGTTTGGGCTTTGGCCCGACATTTGTCGAATGCATCTGTCTTATTCTTCGGCGTTTATTATATTTACAATCTTATTTTAATCCTCCACTCACCCGAAGATCACTAGCAACTAACCAAACAGCGTGTTATTCTCAGCTATAGTAAAAGAGCAATAAGTCTCACTTCTATTAAACTTTTTTGCCTGATGCAAGCATCTTGCTAAGGAAGCTATTATTCTTTTAGCGGCATTTTGAAAGAGGACTAATGGATTAGCCATGTATGTTTTTCGCCGTTTTTCGAAGCCTATTATTACTTTTCTCCATTCGCTTGAGCTCGCTTTTCGATTTTTAGGCCATTTGGTTCATAGCACTATCAAAGTTATTTTTGGCAAACTGTCCATCGTCTGGCCTAACACACTAGAAATGATTTACTATTCTGGAGCGCGGCTTGTTATTCTACTGAGTTTTATTGGTATATTATTAGGCGCTACTGTTTCACAAACGGTTTATGCGCTCTTAAAACCTTTTCAACTACATCAACGAGTACTTCCCATTGTGCAAAATATTTTAACCCATGAAATATTACCGGTACTTATTGGCTTCATTTTATGTATCCAAGCCGCTTTACATATGGTTAACACCCGTTTGGAGCATTACCAGGAGAATCCCGAGGCAATTATCCTTGCTCAAGTATTACCAATCATTGTAGGTATGAACATTGCCTCCTTACTGCTCTATGTTTATCTTGTATTCGCTATCTTTTTTAGTTTTTATCTCACTTTTCATTTTATGTTAGGGTTTACAAACAATGAATTTTTATCCTATGTTGTCAGCTCGACAACCTTATTTGATCTGATATACTCGGTCTTTAAGACATTGATTTTATGCATCATAGTCGGGTTGACTTCTGGTTATTATTATTATGAAGCATCTATTAGACATATTTATTTGAGAAAAGCAGTTTCTCGAATTTTAACGCGTGGCTCATTCTGGCTGATCATTGCCAGTATGTATATTACTCTTACGTTTTAGGGACGACGTGCATAACGAACGATTCTATACATTAGTGGGTATTTTTATAGTAGGCGCCCTATGTTTAATGATTCTAGGCGGTACTTTTTTTTATATAGAATACAAACGCGCACAAAAACAAACTTTTGTCATGTTTTTCAAAGGCTCTTTAAAAGGGCTAGTCACTACTGCCCCAGTAACCTATCGAGGCGTGAAGATCGGTGAAGTCAAAGTCATAGAAATCACTGAAAATAAAGAGCACAGTAAAGTACTTATTCCTGTTTACGTACAATTTTTTGTCGAGAGAACCTATGGTTTTAGCCAAGACCCAATTCACCTGCTTATTGATAATGGGTATGTAGCAAATATCACCAAACCTAACTTGTTAACAGGCGTTGCTGAAATTGAGTTGATTAAGCCAACCCCAGCGGTAAAATATAAACAAACATACTACCATTCTTATCCTGTTTTCCCGACTCACAATTCAGCTGAAAAATATACATCTATGGAAGAAGCGTTTGAGGCCGCGAAAAAGGCTTTTGAAGACGTCAGTGAATTAGTTCGTTCCAAAGAAATTCAAGATACTTTAGAGGCGATACAAAAAGTTTCTGAAAATTTAGGGCAACTAGCCTCTAGCTTAAACCAAGATGTGCCCAGTGTTGTTGCGTATTTAAATCAAAGCTTAAAACAAATTACCAGTGCAGCTTACTCCACTCAAAACTTGACGGATTATTTGTCTCGATATCCTGAATCTTTACTTCGAGGCAAAAGATGAAAAACAATAGACATTTTTTAAAATTCTATTGCATCAGAGATCTGCATTGGCTAAGTAGTGTTCGAGCCTCTTTTATATATTCCTCCTTTGAGAGCATCGCATCCTCGCCTTTTTCTAACTATATTGAGTTTCGAAAGAAACCTGTGAAGTTCCTCTTAATACTGCTCATTGCCTTAACACTCTGCGATTGCGGTCGAAGCAAAGAAACTCAATTTTATTTATTAACACCTATTTCCCCTCAAAAAAACAGCCGTAACTCCTATAATCATTTACAGATTGGTGTTGATGAAGTGAGTATTCCTGATTATATGAAAAAACCTCAATTAATGATTCACCAGACTCCCCATCACTTAACTCTTGAAGAATTTAACCAATGGGCTGGGGCCTTGGATAAGAATATTACTCTTGTATTAACTACTAATCTTTCAACTCTAATGCCAGGAGTAGTCGTTCAGGTCTCACCTTGGAACAATAAGTTCCACCCGGATTATCATCTTCAAGTCATGATTTCACAATTTGAAATTGATATTCATGGCAACAGTATTTTAAGAGCCGAATACCTTATTTATCGAAAAGAAGAGTTAATCCACAAAGGAAATGCTTATTACCATATTAAAGTCCCCTTAATCAGTATTGAGGCGCTTGTACAGAGTATGAATACGAACCTTACTCATTTAACTGAAGAAATTGCACGGTTTTTTATAAAAAACACGACTAAGTAATATACTCATAGTGTCTTCAAATTAAGGAAAATTATTTGGCTTGAATTCAGCTATTATAATGATTTAAAGGCATTTTTTATTGGACCAAAGAAATTTCATGATTAGCAAAGAGAAATGGGAGATATTGACAGAGAAGATGAGCAATCTTCATATCTATGAAACAGATCTCACTGAAAAATTTATACTCGGCAGTGGTAAGGGTGGGCAAAAACTGCATAAAACAGCATCAACAGTCTACTTAAAACATCTGCCTACCGGCATGGAAATAAAATGTCAGGAATCCAGGAGTCGTGAAGACAACCGCTATTTTGCAAGACTACGACTTTGCGAGAAATTACAGGCGATATTTAGCGATGAAAAAACAAAAACACAACAAAAAATTGAAAAGATAAAACGCCAGAAGAGTCGACGTTCAAGAAGATCCAAACAAAAAATGCTGGATGAAAAATCAAGGCAGAGCCAACTCAAGACATTAAGAAAAAGCCCCCAATCTCACGATATTGAATAATAAGCGTATTAACACTTATCATTTTAATTAAATCAAAATACTAGTTCCTTTGAGCAGATAATCGGTGATTTTAACATTTGGGGTAAGAGATAAAATATTAACTTGTGAGCGATGCATTCAAAATTAGAACTTTGGAAATCAGGATACCACCATCGAAATGATCTTGTTTTTTATATTATCAGGTTCGAATCTTCAAAAGGGAAATAAGAGATGTTTTTGCAATGCTTTGAATTTGCTTTAGTATTAAAGAAATCATTAAATTAAGGTCAGCTCCGATATGGCAGGAACAAGTTTATTAACACTGATCGATGATATTGCAACAGCACTGGATGACATAGCTGCCATGACTAAAGTGGCAACTAAAAAAACAGCGGGGGTGTTGGGTGATGACTTGGCACTCAACGCCGAGCAAATAATAGGCATTCATGCGAGCAGAGAATTACCTGTCATAGGAGCAGTGGCCAAAGGCTCTGCTATTAATAAATTAATATTAATTCCATTAGCGATTTTAATAAATTTTTTCGCTTCTGCACTGGTGGGTATCCTATTGATTTTGGGTGGATTGTATTTATGTTTTGAAGGTTTTGAAAAAATTGTAGAAAAAATTTTCCATAAAAAAAATGAGGCTGCAAAAAAGAAAATAGATACACAGACCATCGATATGCGCCAATTTGAAAAAGAAAAAATTAGCGGTGCTGTACGGACGGATTTTGTATTATCGGCTGAAATTATTGTCATCACATTAGGCGCGGTCGCTGCTACATCCTTGGTTAACCAAATAGCGGTATTAACTTTGATTTCATTAATTATGACCATTGGTGTTTATGGTTTGGTTGCGTGCATTGTGAAATTGGATGATCTGGGCTTCATTTTACGGGGAAAAAAGCACCTGCTTAAACAAATTGGAATTCTTTTGATTGGCGCAGCACCGGTACTTATGAAAATGTTAAGCTTGGCAGGAACAATTGCCATGTTTTTAGTAGGAGGGGGTATTATTACTCATCAAATACCCGCCATTCATCATTACACAGAAAACCTGTCGTCAATTATGTCTATAGGAGTTGATTTCTTTATAGGGATTATTTCAGGTGCCATTTCGGCCGCCGCATATTTTACATTCAACAAAATGAAATCAAAATGTTAGATAATTAATACAAAGCAAGCACCGAAGGCGGTGAAATTCCTTGTAAAATCAAAGTGATTTTGCATTCCAAGGCTAAAATGACTATAGTTAAACCTAAAACAAATTTTCTTCAAAAGATTCCTTTTTTAACGATTTGTTTGACTTTGAATACCACACTACCCATAGGAGATAAGCAGGATGCCAAATATTAAACATTACCTTAAACCCATGATTTTATTTTCAGGATTATTGGCCGCCCCTATTGCCATGGCCGAAGCAACAAAATCTGAAGAAACTTCTACTGTAAAATTAAGTACTATTCTTCAACAGTTGTCTGACCAAGGGTATAAAAACATCCATGACGCTGAAATTGACGATGGCATATTGACTGTCGAAGGCAGCAATGAACAAGGCGTTAAGTTTGAAATTCACCTCGACCCAGCCACTGGCAAGATTTTAAAAAAGCAAGAACACCCACAGCCGAAGTATTCCATCATAGACATTACCAAAAAAATTGAAAATGAGGGTAAATTCAAAATCATTGAAATTGAGTTTGATGAAGGTATTTATAAAATAAAAGGTGAAACAGCCAACCATGAAAAAAGGAAGCTGTATATTGACCCCAATACCGGGGAAGCCAAAACAAATCATTAATTCCATCTAAAGGGGCAAGTCTTTCTTTTTCCTTAGTACACCCAATTATTCTCCCTTAAGGAAAAGGGAGAACTCTGAGCCTACTCAGCCCTTTTATCTTCTGATGAAGGAGCTAAATAACGGCTGGCCCAGGCTGCAATAACTTCTGCAGCATATTGTGAGTCCCTTTTATTACTTAACAAATGATCAGCCTTATCAAGACTGATAAAGCTTTTGGGATGTTGGGCGGCTTTATAGATTTTTTCGGCCTCTTTAATGGATACCACTTTATCTATAGGAGAGTGCATAATGAGTAAGGCTTTACCAGCGTCGCTTTTAATCGTTTCCTGGTATCTGTCAATATCTTGTAGAAATTGTTTTTTAATAGTGAATGAGCGTGGGCCCAGGGTAACATGAGCTTCGCCATCAGATTCTATTTTACTTAAATCAGCAGAAAAATGGTGTTTCACATGATGAGCGCTAGCGGGAGCACCAATAGTGGCTATTGCTTTTACTTCAGTGATTTCCCTGGCTGCAAGCAGAACAGCTGCACCACCAAGACTATGCCCTATCAGCAGAACTGGAGGCTGATAATGAGTTCTTAAATAGTCAGCGGCGGCAATCAAATCTTCAACATTTGAAGAAAAATTCGTTTCCGAAAAAGAACCTTCGCTACGGCCTAGGCCTGTAAAATCAAACCGTAATACCGCAAATCCATTAGAGACCAAAGCACTGGCAATTCTGCTCGCAGCTGCTATATCTTTACCGCAGGTAAAACAATGGGCAAATAAAACATAACCAAGGCATTGACCTGTTGGTTCCTCCAGTTTTCCTTCCAGTTTCAAATTGTTACTGAAAAAATAGATGGTTTTAGACATTATGCTTTCCTTGTTTATCTTGATTGAGATGCTCCAAAAACATTCAAATCTGTTTATAAATCCTTTCCCTTGCCCTGAAATTAATTTGATTAGCTACTTATCCAGAGTTTGAATATTCTGGCAGTGTTCACATACTAACAAATATAGCCATATTTAACCCAACTTCCCAATTTATTTCGAATATTTATTAACCTTTTTAGCAAGCAATGATATAAAACTCATACTTCCTTCTACCCAGCTACCAGAAGTGACAATATGGTAAAGTTACCCAACCTTACCGCAAGGAGGATCCAATGAAGAATATTACGGAATCAAGGGTCACGGGGCTTTCCCGTTTTCTTATACTCCCCTTATTTTCGCTAAGGAAAAGAGAAAGACCTACCCCCTATTTCCTTACATCAAGTTTATTGATGAGAGATCTGAGCTGAAATGCAATGGTAAAAAAATTTTTAAACTGATTTAAAATGAATCAATTGGTGAGTTAGTGATAAGTACACAAAAGATAAAGAAAGCATTATTAAAACATTCAAAAGCCCACAAAAAGAAAGGGCCCGAAATTAACTTTGACCAATCCTATTACATTGGAAAAATCGCTCAATATAATATTGATGGACTCATCGAGCCCGCAGACATTTTTATAAAACTTATTGACGATTGTATTTCCTCCCTTGACCTGGATGACAGCAGTAAGTTTGATTGCCTACTTATCCAATTAATAAGAGATACTCAACATAATGGAAATAAAAACTTTATTCTTTCACTTACTGCCTTGCTGAACAAACATCTTGCTCAATCTGCCAATGAAAACTTGATTCTGCTATTATCCGGATTTTTTTCAGTCTATGAAATTCATCAGGTTCATTTATCTGAACCAGTTAAAATGAAGTTAAAGTTAACAAATTTCCTGGAACATTATTTAAACACTCAAGTTTTTGGTGCTTCCGACCAGCAGACTCACTCAAAAACTGACAAATTTCAAGGCCTTCCAAGCCATCAGCAACAATTATTAATTAAGCTAGCAACAAAAGGTTTGTTAACCAATTTACCGCAAGATTTTATCAAATCACTCTACTCTAAAATGAGCGATGAAAATGCTAGCTTACTTGCTTCTCTCCCTAAATTATTACCATCGAAACTTATGAAGGCAGTCATTGAGAGAATAATCTCAATGACTAAAAGTAAAAGACAAGATTCCATCTATCAAGCCTGCATATTGATCAAGGCTTACTTCCCCTTTATGGAGGAAAAGAATCAAAAACTAGTTATTCAATATTTTAAGAAAATTGTCAGCCGAAAAAACAGCCCGCTTTCCAGTGAAGATAATACTTATGACAACATGGCCTTGAAAGTTCTTGATAAGATATTGGTCCATATCAATCAAAGTCATTATAGCGATATTATTTCAATGCTTTCTGAACCTTTAAACAGACAACTGTATTTTTATAGAATCGGCGCAAATCAAAAAATATTCTACCCAGCAAGAATTCTGTTAAAACTACGAAATCTTTGCCCTACCAATGACGCAGTTAAGATTTCATTATTAATAAAGAATTTTATAATCAATCACAATGATAGTGCACTAATACTACTTACTTCCGAATGGAAGCACCTCACTACAAAAGAACAAAAAAAATTAGCCGAGTTGATCATCACTAAATTAAGAAATGATAATCAAGAAAGCACCATAACAGCATTAAAAATGTTGGCCAATATTGATGATCTATCCAATATTGAAAACCAACAAGAGGAATTATTAACATGTCTTTCTTTGTGTATTTCAAGTCCAGACAAGGAAGAAAATTCGGCGGCGCTTTCTGCTCTCTCAAATTTAACTTCACTCATTCCAAAACACTGGAAATTTAAATTCCTAAATCAAACTATTGGGTTATATAATGCAAATATGCGTTATGTTACCTATATCTATAAAAACAACCACCCAACGTATACAAATACATATAACTTATTCAGAGAAATTGATAAGGAAAAAGCGACTCGCGCACCAACCGTGGATAATTTTGGATTCGAGTTATTTATAATGGCAAAGTTAAGCCTTTCTTTTCCGGAAAGAGCTGCCAGTTTAGTTGGTCATTTAATATCAGTCTTTGATTTATTTGAAGAGACAACCTTAGACTTGATTGGCTTTCGTAGTAATCTCCAATATTGGATAATGAAATCCGTTGTACTATTAGGTGAATATATACCTAAAAAAGAATATAGGACTTTTGCAAAGGATTTCATTAAAGAAGTCAAATTAACTAGCAATCAAAATAAAATTTTTATCTTGGCCGATTTAATAGAAAGAATGCCAAAAAAATTAAAAATTACAACAGTCACTGACTTAGCACAAACTGTGTTATTGAAAGATGAAAACACTTTAAAACTCATACTTCCCTATGTTGAAAACCTCCCCTTCAATTTTAAAATTTATATGTTAAATTATCTGACCCATTCAAGGAGCAAGGACACAAACCTAGGAGAGCTTTTTTCTGCCCTGTGCGCCTCTTGTCGAAATGACATTATCAAACATGATCTTGAGCATGTTCGTGTTAATCAACATATCCTACCAAATGAGCTTATCGACTATATCTTTCAATTTACGCATTGCTAGGCATTAAATTGATAATGAATACCAATTTCAGCTTGATTGCTGTATACGTTGGTGAATTTTGTTGGCGCACCTGAGGCTGGAGTATTATTGGCTGCAATAGCATTATACTGACCTGAGTTCCTCACTTCTCCAATTGAAATAAAATTATAATTGATATCTATTAACAAAGAGTCACTGAGGGCGTAAAGACTTCCAATACCAAACTGCCAGGCAAATTTTGTTGCCTTGTCAGCGAACTCCGTCTGAGCAGCCGCTGGCCAGTAAATGTTCGTTGTTTTGTTATAAGCAACGCCGGCACCAGCCATAATATAAGGGTTGAAATTCATAATGGAAAAATCAGGGTTAGATAAATAGGCATTGAGCATATAAGTGTAGTTATCAAAATGTCCTGTTGCTGTTTCAGGAGCATCATCAGTTACAGCAAAGTTAACATCCGGCCGTGCCTGCACAGTTATGGCTGTCCGCAAATAATCATTAAACCGATATCCCAAACCAAAGCCATAACCCCATTGACCATCGATAGACGCTTCAAGTGCCGTAATATTTTGTGGCCCAAAAAAGGAAGCAGTATACGCATTGTTATAATGAAACCAATTGTAGTCCAGCATCGCTTGCAGGTAAAAACCACTTTTTTGAATAGTACCCATCTCCCCTGCGAAGCACCCCAGGCTTATTCCCAAACCTAAAACAGCAATTTTTATTTTACCAGTCATTCTTCTTCCCTTTCTTGAAACAACAAAATCAATTTGCGCGATTTTTTACAAAGTTATGCCATTCCCTTGCTGAAGGGAATCCATGCTGGAATGATACAAGACTAGTCCACCGGATGCCTGAATCGCAGAGATGACTCGTTTCGATAAATACACTTGAATTTGCCAAGCGATCCTTAAATTGAATATATTTGAAAAGCTGTCAAAGAACAATCAAAGATTTGATTCAGAGCGGAAAGATCTATCCCTGATTTATAAGTCATCCGCTGTCTGTATGCAAACTCTAACCAATCTTGTGCTATCTGGGTTTTGCAAATCACCAATATCTATAATTGACTGAATACGTTAATCTTATAGGCATTTACATTTTTACCATAAGCTCAAAATGCCTTAATAGGATGCTTTCTCCATATCCCCATGACTTCCCGGGTAGTTTCTCTAAATAAAGATTAAATTTAAATTGTCATCCATTTGAAATAGAGCCAGGAATGCTATATGTTTGCCAGATATTGATTTATCGCCAAAACATGAAAACATACCGAAAAGAACTATGGTTTAATATCCCGGAGCGTATGGGATTTATCAATATCACAGATAAAGTCATTGAATGCTTAAAGGAAAGTAGTATTCAAGAGGGTTTAGTATTAGTTAATGCCATGCATATCACCGCTTCCGTATTCATCAATGATGATGAAAGCGGCTTGCATCAAGATTATAAAAAATGGCTTGAACAAATAGCACCCCACGAACCCATCAGGCAATACCGCCATAATGACACTGGTGAGGATAATGCTGATGCTCATATCAAACGACAAATCATGGGGCGAGAAGTGGTTGTCGCTATTACAGAAGGAAGACTGGATTTTGGTCCATGGGAGCAAATATTCTATGGTGAGTTTGACGGCTGCCGTGATAAAAGAGTCCTGGTAAAAATTATCGGCCAATAAACCATGACTTGAATGCATCATGAGTCATTGAAGCATAAAAGATCAGGGCTTTATAATGCATGCCCCTTATTTTCGCCAGGGAAAGGGGAAAACCTGACTCTGATCTGCTTTACTGGAGAGTGCGGAACCATTACACATCACCACAGACTCTATCAGCCAGGGCATTAATCAACTGAAACCCATTTCCTTTCCAGGCGCTCCCATGCATACAGGCTAATACCTTGGGGTGTGTGTTTGCTAATTTTTCAAATAACTGACGCTGGTTGTTTCCGTGGGCGTAGTAATCCATTGTTTGCCGCATTATTTCACTGCTTTCCAGGATATCCTCTTCTGTTACAGGCTTATGATCTGCCCCAGGCTGGGTAAATAAATCGCCGCAAAATAGTGTTTTGCTAGTGGTTTCAAACAAAAATCCACAATCCCATCCATGCGGTAAATGCGGTGCATCCAACCACTGTACGTTATGTTTGCCCAAAGAAACTTGTTCCAGATCGCTCATGATTTTAGAGCTACGCATCGCTATATCATTAATTGAAAGCATCGCAGCGATTTGTCCACACAGAGGAACAGCATCAGAAGCTACTTTCAACCATTCATTTAGCGAACCACATTCATCTGCCTCAAAATGTGAAAAAGCTATAAAAGATAAAGACTTTACTGGAATTACCTTCGCTACAGCCTGGCTGATGGCAGGAAAAAGCTGTAAAGGGCCTGTATGAAATAGCAAAGGCATCTTATCAACGATTAAATATTGATTAAATGAAAATCCACCAGGAATTACCTCTTGCGATATTGAAGTGCTGATTCGATAGATGTCAGGTGCCATTTCATCAATTCTTGTCATTGATTGTCCATCTGAGTTATTCATCCGTTCACCTTTATGATTAAATGACCGTAAACTGGTCTGTCCTTTTGCACTATCAACAACATTAGTGGCCATGTCATGAACTATTTGCAGCTTTCACAAATTATTTAGCCTGCCAATCCTGTTTGCATCAATTATCTTTCTTGATTCTACTGGGGATTCATTCTTTCCACCCCAAAAACTAAAAAGCGATGGGAGGCGGCGCATATTGATTGCTTTGGATAATTTGCTGTTGCTATTGTTTAATTCATTATCGACATCAAGGCCTTTTTGATAACAATGCCCAAGTGCCTCAAAAATTTTATTGAGCTTCTCTTGACTACCCATCCAGTAAGGATTGTAGCTTTTACTTCCTGCCTCCAGGCGATTGATGACATGTAACAAGGCTAGATGCTTACTGTAAATAGTTTTAAGTATCTTGCAAGATAGATCTTTAGGAGGATTATCAATCTCTCCCATTGTTCTAGTTTCTGGTTCAGCCCTGACTCTGGTTGTGCTCTTTATTTCTGGATGAAGCGCCTGATTGAGCGCACAATATTGTATTGCAGCATCCTCATTTTGAGTTCTATAAGTATATACGAAATTCGCTGCATGAATGATGTTTTCTACACTTGCATTAACAAGTAAAAATGCATAATTTCCATTTTCCTTTCCCCAATTGGTATGGGGGGCAAGTAGTCCCTTACCACTGACTGTTAACTTTCCATTGCTATCGGTCACTTGAAAGTGATTGGATTGAGAGGAATAACTAACCCAACCTGATTTCACAGTCTCATAATAGAGGATTTGCCAATGGCCAGCCCCACCTTGAGTACCGGTACGGAAAAAGTAAACTCTGCTTTTATTAAGAGTAGCTAGATCCTTTTCTAACGATTCCTGATTTTTCCCACTTACCCATAGTATTTTTTCTTCGTCTGGGCTAAACATAAAAGCCGGACCCAAATCAACCTGGACATCTTGCACACCTTGAGTGTATTCAAAATCAAGATCACTGCCTAAAATCAACTGAGCAGCTTTCTTTATCATCATTTCTGCACAATTTTGGTTTAAGAATACTTCTTTTTTTAAATTCATTGGAAAATCCCAGTCATTTTTGCATTATTATAACACAAAGTAATCACATAAAAAACTAATTGATTGTTTATATTGTAGAACAATCCCTATATTTGAGTGCCCTGTAAGACAGGAGAAAGGAACAAAGCAATGCGTGGGAAGTCTTACTCCTATCCTTGCCAGTTAATGACGCCTTATGCTTGATAAGGGAAGAACAAAAAATTGACTCTGTGGCCCGTTCAAGATCATGCCCTTGCATCAATGCCTCAAGAGTCGTGTTAAAATCCTAAAGATAGAAGCTTCGTTTAAAACAGCTTGATTGGAATTGGTTATGAAAGAAAAGACAGCGAAACAATTGAAATTGTTTATTATCTATCTACTTAGCTATTGGCTATTAAGCATTATTTCATGCCTTTTCGCTTTCGGTTATGATGATTCCCTGCGCATGTTGCTTGCCTCGCCAAAATCAGATCTCAGCGGTGCTTTATTATTTTTATCTTCATTTATTGCCGCCGCTTTGTTGTTTGTTTTTCGATACAAAACTTTTTCAGATCAACCTTATCCTTATTTTATTTTTGGGTTCTACGTAGGAAACGTCTCGTTACTGATGTTATTCATATTGGATGCTTTTATTCGCGAACTCATTGTATGGAAATTCCCTGAATTCTTGCTTGTTTTTATATCACCATTCGTTGAGTTAGTGCTCTCCTATCTATTTTTTGGCTTTGCATTCCTGGCAATCATTCCGGCAGTTACCAGTGCCTTTATTCTCTATGCAGTTCAGAAAAAATTATTATTGCCACCAATATAAACCTCCAGAGTTTTCTCTTTTTCATTTGTCATCGCTCCCTTGTTCTCGCCTGGAAAAAAGGAAGCCTGCCCCTAATCTATTGCCCGATTTATTGATTCCCCATGAAAATATATTTTATAATAAAATGTATCATTTTATATTATAATGCTATATTATGAGTTTTTTGGAGAAAATATGGGCATAGTAAAAATTTCGGACGAATTGCATGAAGCAACCAAACTGATGGCAAGAGCCATGAGCCGGTCAATCAATTCACAAGCAGAATATTGGATTAGAATAGGGAAATTGGCAGAAGAAAATCCCTCCATTACCTATACTGACATTCTTAAAATTTTAGTCCATCAAGCTTCACTAGGTGAAATATACGATGTTAGTGAAGACGCCTGAAGCAATAAAAAAAATGCGCGTTGCGGGGCGGTTGGCTGCATCCGTACTTGAAATGATAGAGCCTTATGTCATTGCAGGTACCAGTACCAAGGAGCTTGAACAAATTTGTCGTCAGTATATTGTCGAGGATTTGAAAGCGATTCCCTCGACGTTAAACCACTATGGGTTTCCCGCATGCATTTGCACTTCCATAAATCACGTGGTATGCCATGGCATCCCCTCAGAGAAAAAGCTTAAAAATGGCGACATCATTAATATTGATGTGACTGTGCAAAAGGACGGTTATATTGGGGATACCAGCAAAATGTTTCTCGTTGGCAACATAAAGCCATTTGCTAAAAAGTTAGTAGAAGTTACCCAGGAATGCCTATACAAAGCTATTTCAATAGTCCGCCCAGGGGCTCATCTCGGAGACATCGGAAACATAATCCAGACACACGCAGAACAACATGGATATTCAATAGTACGAGAGTTTGGTGGGCATGGAATTGGTAAATCCATGTGGGAAGATCCTCACATTATGCACTTCGGTAAACCAAATACCGGATTACGATTACAAGCAGGAATGACTTTCACTATCGAGCCAATGCTCAATTTGGGCCGTAAAGAGGTCAAGACTTTAGGCGATGGTTGGACGGTTGTCACAAAAGACCATAAATTATCTGCACAATGGGAGCATACCATTTTAGTGACCGATAATGGACATGAAATACTGACCTTAAGAGCAGACGAGCACCTATAGACGTCTCTCCTCTTGCTTGGTAATTACGGTTCCTCCAAGCCTCGCGACGGAAAACATATACTATAATCAAACTAAAGGAAACCCAGTCAATCAAGGGAAATAGCATGCCTTGCGAAAAATGCGATTCAGTGACAACCTACCATTTATCGGGAACCTACCAGTTACTCATTTTACCCCCACGAGGTCATTGCTATTCAAAATTATTAAAGCATTTAACCAAAAATAATTTTGATATCAATAAAAGAGACAGTGGAATTATCGAATTATTATTTACTGCTGAGAGAGCACAAGACATAGGTCATGCACTGGAGCGATGTTATTCACAAGCGGAACTTGAGGACAGCAAAGCAGTTTTGTTGCCAACTGATATCGCGGACAGAAACGTAGAGAGAGTACTCAATCATACGCATTCATTAAAAAAAATTGTGGGGTTGTGTTTGTCTCAATGGCTGGTTGGACTCATTGAAAATCAGGGGCTATCAACCTTCTGCCAGCCTATTTTGCATAATACCACACTCAAACCTTATGGTTTTGAGTGCCTTCTTAGGGGAAAGCAAGATAATAATATACTGCCTTCCTCTGATTTATTTGGAGCAGCAAAATCGAGCGACATGCTTTTTTTATTAGATAAGAAAGCACGTATATGCCACATTGAAAATATGAGCAAAATTGACATCGCTGACAAAAAAATCTTCATTAATTTTAACCCAACAGCCATTTACGATCCCCTTTTTTGCTTGACAACAACGAACCAATCCTTAAAAAAAACATCCATTAAGCCTGCACAAATTGTATTTGAAGTCACTGAAAGTGATGAAGTAAAAGATAAAAAACACTTGTTAAAAATAATAGATTATTACAGAAATCAAGGTTACTGTGTCGCCCTTGACGATTTGGGCTCCGGTTACAGCTCTTTGAATTTGCTTACTGAGTTACAACCTGATTACGTTAAACTTGATCAAGAATTGATTAGCCAGATTCATACAAATGAATTCAAACAAATCATATTGGAAAAAATATGTGAGATGGCTAACAAACTAAAGATAAAAATAATCTGCGAAGGCATAGAAACAGAAGACGAGTTACAGATTATAAAAAATTATGCCATAGATTTTTATCAAGGTTTTTTGTTTGAGAAACCTATGCCTTACGAAAAAATACCCGACTATATCAAAGCAAGCACACAAAAATGAATTGGTTATTGGATATATGACAAATGCTTACAAACATTGAAAGAGCAAAACTTCAATTAATTGATGAAACCAGCGATATGGTCATTATAACCAAAGCGGAACCACTTGATGCACCTAATGGTCCGGAAGTGGTTTGGGTGAATAAAGCCTTTGAAAAAATTTCAAAATATAAAGCCAATGAAATTATTGGCCAAACACCACGTATCCTTCAAGGTAAGGAAACCGATCAAAACACATTAAAAATGATAAAAGAAGCAATTAAAGCTCAAATGAATATCAATGTGGATTTATTAAACTATACTAAGGATGGAACACCTTATTGGATTAATTTTTCAATAGTATATTTGAGAGACGGGCAGGGTAATTTATGTTATTTAGGCGCAATAGAAAAAGACTTCTCCGCAATCAAGAATTTAAATATTCTATTATCTGAAAAAGCAAAGACTGATCCACTTACCAATGTTTACAATCAGGAAAATTTCTTCATTGCAGGGAATGAAGCGGTTAAAAACTTTCATCAGAACCAGGAAACAGTTGGATTATTATTTTTCGATGTTGATGATTTTAAAGGAATAAACGATACGCAAGGGCATATTTATGGCGATAAGATATTAAAAAAAGTTGCCCAGGAATCTTTAAAGCTTGTTCGTAAAACGGATAACGTATTTCGATATGGCGGCGATGAGTTTGCTATTATTTTTTCAGGCATTGACGTGAAAATCCTGGAAAGAAAAGCACAACAGCTACAAAAAAAGCTGGCAAAATCTCACATCTCCGTGAGCATTGGAGGGACCATTTCAAAGCAAAGTGACAAATCGATAAACACCCTCTTGGCAAGAGCGGATGAAGCACTCTATTACGTCAAAGCCAATAAAAAAGGATTATTTTTTATCAGAAAATAATCACATTTTGACGCTGCCAAATTGCGAGGAAATTAAACCCATAGACGTTCAATTCAATGATATAGACCTTTAAACAATTCTTTTAGGTCATGAAAAAATAATTATTTTCAGTTTTAACCAGTTTTCTCTCAAAAGTCATTTTGCATAATCATGTGTTACATCATATTGTTCCTTAATATTATTGAGGTGAGTCTGACTAAAAGTCTATTGCTCAGGACTTACGAAAAACCCCAAGGTCAAGGCAAAAAATATTGCTAATAAGGGAGCTTAGATAAACCAAATGGCCAAATTAAAGACATTTTTAACAAAGAGAGTGATTTTTTTCGTAAGTCATGTTGATGTTGAATTAAGCTGGTTGAGAATAAAGCTTTTTCAAGACCACTTCAAGAGCCCTGGCACTGGCTGAATCCTGATCTTCGTGGGCAAAATTTGATGCTTTTTCCAATGTTATTGTGGTCTTGTTAAACAAACAATGGCGTCCGGATCGTCCTCCAAAAAAGCCTGGTTGATAATGGGCAAAGAAATACTTATGAAAAGTTGGGGGAGACAGGAGGCTAAACAAATCCTCCGTGGTATAGGTATCATGAGTGAGTCTCCCGACCAGGAATCCCCCCAGATAGAACATCCAAGGGCTGTTATCCAGTTTTAATACGGCGCGACCCAATGAGTCCGTTGGAAAATTCCACTGCATTTCCATGGGTTTTCGGCCTACGCTGTTTAGGTTCGCTTCAATCAACGTGTATTTAAAAAAAGGAGAGCGTGACAGTTGCTGGGCAAGGCCACCAGAGATTCCTGCTCGACAAGATTCAAGGCTCAATATCTTGGGGGCTTCCTTTAAACCATTAGTAGTTAATCGTCTGATTAGATCATCTGCTGTATCCCCCTGTATGTACAATCCGGTATCTTCTGCTGGTGTTGGTGCAAGTGTGGAATGTCCCATGATTGTCAGATGATCTTCGCATGTGACTTTTCCTAATTCCTGATCGTTTAATAAGATATAACCATGATCCTTGGCATTGGTTTGCTGGCCAAGCAAAGTTGCCTCAGCAGACTCTAAAACATAGGATGGATGAAACCAGATGTATCGCTTCATAGAGGAAATCTCTTTTATTAAACAAAATGAACTCAAACAATACAAATTTATTTGTTTTTTGTAAATGTAAAATTCGATATTTGTTGTCTTTTCAAATTTAAAATAATGTGCCCAGCTCAGGAAAATAACTTGTGAAGCCAAGCTTACAAGAAAGGCTTGACCCTATTTTATATTGGTGGCACCCCAAAACCGAGGCTTGCAGCCCCCTCTTCCCATTGCATTATTCTGGCTCTTTACAGATATTTCCAGGTTCCTGGATATCAAAGCGAAACACCTTTATCTTGATGGCTTTTAGCGTTCAAGTTTTCAGTCGACCGGTCACAAAAGTTTGGCTGTTGTCCAAGGTCAGAGTGACGATGGCCTCTTGGGTCGGTATGGCACTTCATAAAGAAACCCAGGCGCTCAAGACGCTGATTCAAGCTCTTTAATTCGATTTTAGAGTAGATCCCTTGTCTATTTTCAACTTGATTTAACGCCGTATTGACAGAACGCAAATGGCCGTAGTTGGCTCTTAGTGCTTTTAGTAAATCATTGTAGTGCACCCGATCCAAAGACGCTTCCAGCGATGCAAACAAGTCAGCAAAAAATGATTTTGCACTGAGATATACACGTTGTGGCAGCCTCGCCACAGATGGCTTGTCAACTACTGACGACCCTTGCATTAGTTTATTGAATAAACGCACATGACCATTGGAGTTAGCAACACATATTAGCATATTGTATCGTTCGCTATAGGGAAGGCGTCTGTAGTTTGCAACCAAATTGGGGAGCTTTTTATACAAAACCATACATGAACTTAGCGGATATTTCGCAAGCTCGCTATCCAATAAACCACATTGTTTCATTTCGCATAACAAAAAGGCCAATTCTTTGTTGCGAAATAACTCACATCCTATCTCGGTCTTATATTCCAAAAAAATTTCTGTTAATAATTTTTTTTGTGGGGAGCTGTCAAATACGGCAAAATGACATTTCCTTTTCCTCAGAGCGGTGAGCAGACAGGTGGTTTGTTTCTGATTATTCCAGGGATTGATTAAAGTAACCTCATACTCTCCATCTTCTAAAGGCTTAATATTTCCAATACGTAGTGCATGACGCCTGTACCTGCCCAATCTATCCAGCTTCCCAAAGTTCATCCCTACATAAACAGGAATCATGGGGTCTATTGTTTTAAGCTTAACCAGCTTGCGCGGGTCATAGAAAGAAGTGACATGAACACCCAAAAGCTTGGCTAGAAATGTAGTATCGCTTTGCTTGGCAATAGGATTATTGCGAAATTTTGGGTGTAGTTTATGAGCCAAAAGACTGTCCCCATCCCACGCTACTTGGTAATAATAAGCACTAATGCGCTCTAAAATTTTTACTGCGAGCGAATTGGAGCTAGTCCCTTTTTTACTGTTATCAATTTCTTTTAATTTTTCATTATCGATAAAAATAACGTCCTCATCAGTTCTTGGATCATAAGAATAAATATACTTTCCAGTCATTTTTTCCCAATGCACCTTCATGGTATTGTCAGTACGTTTAATTCGGACAATGACGCCGGACTTTGTTTGTTTGAATTTTTCGCGAATAATATCTGCCCCTTCTGTTTCACCATTGAGCAAACAATCCAGGCAAGCCAGGAGAAAGCAAACCCCACTCCTACCTTGTTTTATGGTTATAGGTTGACCTTTTTGCGGAAATAATGGCGTCATTGTTTGCAAATATACAAGTTGCTAAATGTATGAGATATGATAACCGAAGAACCAAATTTATCAAAATTGTGCACACTTAGGGTATTTATATGCCATATAAAATGATAAGACAGAAAAAATACCAGTCTACTATGCCTTTATCATAAGATGGCTTTCCCCAACAATCCTGTTATGCACAGTTTGTGCATTTGATGCAAAGAGCCATATTCCCATTAAGTGTTTTTACATAACAGAGAGTTTAAAAACAAAAAGGGATTTACTACATTGAAAAAGTCGCATAGGGGGCTGCCTTCTATTATGTGCTTACTCATCCTATCTCAGGGGGTTCCAATCAAGTGCACCACGTTATAATAGTCTATCCTATATAGTATTGGAGTATGTAAGAGAATGCCTTTTAGGCAATCTCTTTAACATATTATTGATTCAAAAGGATAAGTATTTATGAAACCCACCCTTTTTTTATTATTAATGTGGAGCTGCACTGTGTCTTTTGGGGCAACTATCATGGTAAAAGGACTGCCATCTCCTTTAGAACACAGCAATGATCTCTATTATTGGCCTCCAAATATCGCTTTTAGCCCTGGCACTACAAACTTATTCATTACAATGGATGGCATTAACAAGGTGTGTTTCTTGAATACAGGGATCCAAGGAGGTTTAGAGCAAATTTCCGAGATCAGTATCATCATCAATGGAGTAAAAAAGGATTGGAATTGTTTCCCCTATACAACGACTATTCTTGAGGCTCGCCCATAGAGGCACTACAGCACCAAACCCGTCTTTCCAGATGGTTGAACACATATAAAGATTTCACCATAATAGGACTTTCCTTGCTCCCCCCCTTTAGGTTCATTTAAGAGCCTTTCACGTCTCGAATAGGGACCTTGCTCCAATCTACTCTTCTTTGGATAAGCTCACATTGTCCCTTTATAACCGTAAATTGTTCTATTTAAACTACAGTTAAATTGGCCATTTAAAGTACAATTATGGTGTATTTTATTCATTGCCATATTTTACGGGCTTTTTGATTTTAACTTACACCCAAACAACTTTTAACCTGAGGATAGACAATGAAACCTATAAAAAACAGTAATGAACATGTTGCTCCTGAAGATCAAGATCCTAGATTGAGGGTCACCCAGAGCGTGAATCAAATTTTTAATTAATTAACCTATTGATTTTATTTAACATGAATTCATTTAGAACAAAGCTATGCGTATAAATTAGCTCTACCTATTTCAACGAGAATAAATGAGGTAGAGCGTAAATTTTTAGATTGACACAGTTAGGTGTGAGATCTGTGAATTACTATTTTCTAGAGATTCTTCATGTTTGGGTAATATTATTTCCCTCAGCCTACCCTTCATACTTGATTGCTTTTCAATTAAGCAAGCAGTTGTTATTTGTTGTTCGCATCTTGAGATTATTTTGTGTAATACATTAGCATGTTCAGCCTGACCAGAAAGTTCAGCTTTAACAGTCTCATAGGGATAATGGAATAAATTACCGAGAAACTCTAATTTGCTTGCTTCATGACGTTCTCCAAGTACATTTTCGATACCAGTGGCTATAGCTTTAAAGATAATTTGTATTTTACCCCAGAAAGTTAATTCTTTCTTGGTGTGTCCTCTTTGTGATGTAATATCTAATATTTGTTGCTTCAGTGAATTGAGTAAAGAAAAATCATCTTTCATGTGGATGAATTTTCCCTCTGAGTTTTTAGTTAAATTTGATAAATTTATCTCATCAGTAAAGATTTCATCATTCATTTTTACTTTATATCTAAATAAACCACTCGATATTTTTTCAAAATATACTACCCCTTCCTTTTCTGGATCCTGGTTATTTAAAATTGACATATTTTCAAATTCATATTGAGCGTTTTTATAAAAAACCATTTGACTTTTAATTTCTTGAATTTCCTTTTGTTTTTGCAAGTTATCTAATTTACTTTCATAGGCCAAGTGAATCATGTGTATTCCGGAGCGAAATGATCACCAATTCCGGCGGCATT
>NZ_KK074221.1:0-1369 GCF_000586315.1 Legionella pneumophila subsp. fraseri
AATGCCTAACGGAATTAGTGATCAAGTCCTCCGGAATACGCAGTAAGTCCTGTTGACTTAAATAATTGATACAAGAATCATACATTGCAATGGAAGTGACCTTATGAAGCTTTGCTTTTCCAAACGATCAAATATTTTGGATAGAATGCCTATTTTGAAAATATTTGTGCTTATTTTGTTCTTTAGTAATACAAGCCTTGCAAAAACAATCAATTATCCATGGACAGTCTCCGCCAGTTTAGGCTATGTCAATTACCAATACGTACACGAAGGCGACCACATTACCGCAACAGGTCGGTTTGCAATAGGAAGAGACTTTTTTATGAAAGGCCCTTTATTATTTGGACTCGAATTAGGTTTACAAAGTGGAAACCAGATGCGGCTGCAAATGACAGAAGAAGAAGTCGATGCCCTGGGTGGGCTTTTAGTACAAACCACCATAAAACCTATGGTCGATGCATTAGCTACAATCCGTATTACCCCTGAATTTACCGCACCTGTATTTCTACAACTAAAAGCAGGAACTGCCTACAGACAATGGCAAATGGATAGAGACACGATCAATGACATTTCTCAACTTGCAGGTGAAATAATGGCTGGATGTGGTTATACGATTACACCGAACGCCAGTATTACCCTATCGTATCAAGGTCTGTTTGGAGACAAACCCAATTTTACTATTGATCTGGATAGTGGCATTGGGCATGTACAAAAGATTCCTGTTCAACATGCCATTTTGTTAGGTATTGTTTTAATGATTTAACTAATTTTCTGATTAAGAACGATTAGCATATTGTAGGAAGTAGAGAATGATACATCGAAATAATATCCTTAATAGCATTTTATTAATCTTATTCACATCACAGATAGTATTTGCTAAAAGTAATCCAGCCTCGCAGGCTTATGTAGATAACAAAGTATCTGAGTTAAAAAATGAATTAACTGGTAAAATCAATAGTATCCCCTCTGGACCTCAAGGCCCTAAAGGAGATAAAGGTGAAGCTGGCCCTCAGGGCTTGCCAGGCCCTAAAGGAGACCAAGGAGAGGTAGGGCCGCAGGGATTACCCGGCCCGAAAGGAGACCGAGGGGAAGCAGGACCGCAGGGATTACCCGGGCCGAAAGGAGACCAAGGAGAGGCAGGACCGCAGGGATTACCCGGCCCGAAAGGAGACCGAGGGGAAGCAGGACCGCAGGGATTACCCGGACCGAAAGGAGACCAAGGAGAGGCAGGACCGCAGGGATTACCCGGGCCGAAAGGAGACCAAGGAGAGGCAGGACCGCAGGGATTACCCGGGCCGAAAGGCGACAGAGGAGAGGCAGGGTCGCAGGGCTTGCCAGGACCTAAAGGCGACAGAGGAGAGGCAGGACC
>NZ_KK074221.1:1453-94836 GCF_000586315.1 Legionella pneumophila subsp. fraseri
TTTGCCAGGACCTAAAGGCGACAGAGGAGAGGCAGGGCCGCAGGGATTACCCGGGCCGAAAGGAGACAGAGGAGAGGCAGGACCTCAGGGTCTGCCAGGACCCAAGGGAGACAGAGGAGAGGCAGGATCTCAGGGTTTGCCAGGACCTAAAGGCGAAGCCGGAGATAATGGTCAAGGAGTACCTACTGGAGGCGAAACTGGTCAAGTCCTTGCCAAATCAAATGACCTTGATTTCAACACGATGTGGGTTGATCCGGCAAATTCTGGTATTAAACGGCAATTAGGCGATAAAATTCTTGGCGGTACAGTGATTTATGTCAATGCATTGGGAACCCATGGACTTATAGTGGCAAACTCAGATCAGGATAATTCAAGCACATGGTGGGATGCTCAAGATTCCATAACAAATCCTGCCCACTTTGATAATGAAGGCAAGTTGTATTCTGACTGGAGATTACCTACTCGCTTTGAATTGAATTTAATTTATATGATGCGTAATGAGTTGGGAAATTTTTTAGAGGGTAATTACTGGAGTTCAATTGAAAAATCATCGGCAAACAGCTGGGTATTTAATTTTAAAACAGGGGAAATTAAAGATATTGCCAAAAATAAAACGGCCGCTGTCCGCGCTGTAAGAGCCTTTTAGAGTGACAAAACACAAGCGTTGATCAAGGATGAAAATACTCATAAATTCGTTTTGCCAAGGACTCGCTGATTCCCTGGACTTTACAAATTTCTTCCAGTGGCGCTTTAGCCAACTCTCGCAACCCGCCAAAACGCTGCAGCAACGCTTGACGTCGTTTCGCACCAACACCCTCTATACTTTCAAGAGTGGATTCAACACGTGTCTTTTGTCTTTTCTTCCGATGGGCAGTAATAGCAAAACGATGCGCTTCATCACGAATATGTTGTAAAAGATGAAGCGCTTTGGAGTCCTCTGGCAAAACAAATTCTCTGTTTTCATTAACCAGTATCAATTTCTCCCATCCCGCCTTTCGTGAAGGCCCCTTGGATACACCCAATAAAGTAATATCTTCCACACCCAGAGAGGTTAAAACTCGTTTTACAATAGAAACCTGGCCTTTACCTCCATCAATAATCAAAACATCTGGCAATAATTGAGCATCAATCAGTCTTTTAAATCGGCGAGTAACTGCCTGCTCCATTGCTGCGTAATCATCTCCTGGAGTAATACCCTCAATGTTAAATCGCCTGTATTCACTGGGGCTAGGGCCTTCTGTATCAAATACAACACAAGATGCGACAGTTGCTTCACCTTGAGTATGGCTAATATCAAAACACTCCATTCGCTCTATATTTTTATCAAGCGCAAGCAATTGCTTTAATGCCTGATATCTTGATTTTATCGTAGAGTGTTTGCTGACATATTCTGCTACTGAAATTCGTAAATTGTTCACTGCAAAATCCATCCATCTCGATTTGATTCCTCTTGGATTGACTTGAATCTTACAGGATTTGCCTCGTCGCTGGGACAAAATATATTCTAATGAACGACTCTCTGTTATCGATTGATTAGTAATTATTAAATCCGGAATTCTTTCTGATGTATCCAAATAATAAAAACCAACAAAGGCTTCAAAAGTCTGCTGCCAAAGTGAATTGGCATCCAATTCTTCATCTAATACTGCATAAGGCACTGTAGGGAAAAAGCTTTGACTATTCAGTACTTGTCCTTCACGAATAGTCACACACTGAATACATGCGAAACCAGGACGTACTTCTATTGCGATCACATCAGCATCACCACGTAACTGGACAACTCCTTGTTGTTCTTGAATTAAGCGCAAATTTTTTATCTGATCACGCAAAACAGCAGCTTCTTCGAAATTTAATTGACTTACCGCTTTTTTCATTCGTTCGGCAAGTTCATCAAGAATTATTTGGCACTTCCCCTGTAAAAATCTTATGGCATCCTCTACAGACAATTTGTAGTGTTCAGGAGAAATATAATGAACGCAAGGCGCAGTACAACGTTTTATTTGATATTGCAAACAAGGGCGAGAACGAGCTTTAAAATAGCTGTCTCTGCAATTGCGAATTTTAAATATTTTTTGAATGGTGACTATCGTTTCTCTTACAGCAGCTACACCAGGATAGGGACCAAAAAAATTACCGGAGGGAGGCTTCTTTTTACTTCGGTATAGTTCAATTCTTGGAAAGTCTGGATGATTTGATAGATGGATATAAGGATAAGATTTGTCATCGCGCAACAAAACATTATACTTAGGCCTCAACGCTTTAATTAAATTACTCTCTAATAATAAGGCCTCCGTTTCTGATCTTGTCACAGAAATTTCTATGGATTTAATTTGGCTTACCAGAGAGCGTGTCTTAACTCCTGTATTTTGTTTACTAAAATAGCTATTGACTCTTTTTTTAAGATTGGCCGCTTTCCCCACATACAGAACGGTACCCTCTTCGTCCAACATGCGGTATATGCCCGGATCATTGGGGAGTTTAGTTAAAAATAAAGCGAGTTCAGCGGGAAGCTGTGAGTCATTCATGAAATTAACATCTAATCATCTTGTGATAAATCACTGGGGTGCTCAATAATGCGGTGCTTCATAGCCAAATAAGTAAGCTCCACATCATTTTTAATTCCCAATTTTTCAAACATCCTGTATCGATAACCATTGATGGTTTTACTACTTAAAAATAATCTATCAGCAATGTCTTGTACATTCATGCCGCTTGTAATCATCAACATGACTTGCATTTCTCTTTCAGACAATAAATCAAAGGGGGAATCCTGAGACTCCTGGAGGCTATTAATTGCCATCTTTTGTGCAATCTCGGCACTAAGATATTTCTCACCTTTAGCCACTTTACGAATTGCAGCGGCCATTTCCTCAGCCCCTGATTCTTTAGTAAGATATCCCATCGCACCTAATTGCAATACTCAAGTGGGAAGAGGATCTGAACAAATGGCTGTAACGGCTATGACTTTAATATTTGGGTTGGTTTTTTTTAAACGACGTGTCACTTCCCACCCATCTATCCCAGGCATTTTCATGTCTAATAATACGACATCAGGGGAGTGGGTTTTCACATAGGCTAAAGCCTGCTCACCGCTTTCAGCATCTGCAACTACATCAACATCCGACATATCTTCAAGCAATCGTCGAATGCCCATTCTAACCAATGCATGGTCATCAACAATTAATACTTTAATCAAATAATGCTCCTTGACCAACCAGTCAATGAACAAACTGTGTTGGTCGATGTTAACAAGACTCGATAATCATTACAATACATAGTCACTCTAATCCACAATTCCCGCTATCTTACAAAATAATAAATTAACAAGCCCTTATATGGATATTTGGATTATCCGGATCCACATCAAAATACGGTGGAAATTCACCTAATTCCCGAGCCCGATCCATGAATTTACCCATATCAGAAAGCACAAAATCATATAAGTTTTGATAACTGTCAATAACGAAATAAACAGGCTGTAACCGGTCAATCCGATAAGGCATTCGAAAAGCCACCACTGGATCAAATAAAATTCGAACAGGAATATCACTTTCCACACAATATACCGTTTCACTAATAGAAGATAAAATCCCCCCGCCATATGCTCTAAGCCCTTTAGGGGTTTTAATCAATCCAAACTCAACAGTAAACCAAAACATCCTTTGCAATAAAGCCCAATCCTGCTCAGGAAAAGTTAACACCTTACGTGCATAATCATGAACAAATTCGGCATAGACTCTATCGGTTAACATAGGACAATGACCAAAAAGCTCATGAAAAATATCAGGTTCTTGAACATAATCCAACTCGTCTTCACTTCGAATAAAAGTCGCCGCAGGAAAATATTTTTCTGCTAATAATTCAAAAAATTCCCGAGCTGAAATTAAAGCAGCAACTGGCGCTACTTGCCATCCTGTTTTGGCTTTTAATCGTTCACTTACTTCGGGCAGTTGTGGAATAGTCCAGGAATTAAGCCCTAGAGTCTGTAATCCAGACAGAAATTCATCACAAGCTCTACCTGGCAACAATTTGAGTTGTCTCTCAAATAAAATATTCCAAATTCTATTCTCTTGTGCCGAATAATCGACTAAACCCCGAGCATCAGGGACATGTGCGACATACCGGCTACTAAACTCCATAATCTCTCCTTCACTCATCTCATTCAAAAATCAATCACTCAGGATAATAATGTTTATTTTCATTTAAGGTTAACTTATAAAGTCAACGAGAATTTTTACCTAAAAGTTGCTTTATTTTGAGTATACATCCTAATCAAGACACTTTTTTAGATTGGCTTTATTTATTAATGATAACTAAACCCTCTAACTTGTTTTAGTAATTACCTAACAGTAAACTAAATGTCAACATGATAACCGTCATCTTTTTTGAGATGCCCTCTATATTTGACGAACAATGGAAAGCAATGATCAACTTTCTGATGTAGCAAAAGCTACCTACTGGTGTTTGTGAGGTAACTGGGGCGTCATAAAACGATAGCTTAATCTGTTAAGCCTTATATTAATTATTACTTATTTTACAGATTCTGCTATAGATTTATTACAGAAATTACACATGGAATACATAAAATGACAATAGCTATCCTGGCTACAGGAGATGAAATAATACATGGTGATACTCTAAATACCAATACGCATTATATTGCTCATGCCCTTTGCTCCGAAGGATTACCACTCGGATTGCAAATGGCCTGTAGCGATAAGGAAAATGAGATTATAGATAGCCTGAATTTCCTGACAGAACACCATGATATTCTTATTTTAATTGGTGGACTTGGCCCCACGAAGGATGATATTACTCGCTTTGCTTTGGCTAAATTTACCAAAGAACCTCTTGTTCAACATGCTGAAGCCCTGGATCACATAGAAGAGAAAGCAAACATAGCCAAAATATCACTGAATCAAGGCAACTTGCAGCAATGCCTCTTCCCAGCCAATGCAAGACTTTTCCCTAACCCTTATGGCACAGCCATGGGATGTTCTTACACATGGAAAGGTAAAGTTTTTATTCTATTGCCTGGACCTCCACGAGAATGCCTTCCAATGTTTAATCAGGATGTACTGCCTTTATTATTGCAAACTTCCAGGCATAGCAATAAACAAATTCTGCGATGGCGAATTTTCGGTTTGGCTGAAAGTGAAATTGCTCAAACCCTTGAAGATGCCTTGGTAGGTCTGGACTGTCAGACTGGATACCGATTGGAAACACCTTATCTGGAGTTTAAGGTTCGCTGCAAAAATGAATTGATTGAAAAGATCAAATCAATAATAGATCCCATTTTAGCCCCACACATTATCTCATCACTCGAGGACAAAGCGTCTGATCAATTGAGAGCACTGATCTTAAAGAATAATGAACCAATAACTATTATTGATGAGGTTACAGGAGGATTATTACAATCGATATTAGTAAGACCAGAAAACTATCATTTATTAAATTTCCATAATCTTAATAGAACCAGATTATACTTTCATTGCAGTGGATTAGAAGACTATTGGTCACAACAACCACCTCAAGGCACTAGCAAATTAATCATTCACTACAGCAATCAAATACAAGAGGGCCGAGAAACACATCAGATTCCCTATCGAAGCGCTATGGTAGTGTATTATGCGGCTGAGTGGTTAAGCTTCAGACTCTTTCATCTCATCAATCAATTGCATTAAGGCGTAACAAAGTTCTTGTGTTCCCTTGCCTTCTATGGCGGAAATAGCAAATACTTTGTCTTTCCACTCCAAACCTTTTATTATGGACTGAATTTTTTCTTCTCTTTCCTTTTCATCAGGTAACATATCTATTTTGTTTAAAACTAACCATCTGGGTTTGTTGAGCAGATCTGGATTATATTGAGTTAATTCATTAAGAACGGCTTTCGCATCAGCTACGGGATCACTCCCATCCAAAGGTGCAATATCAATAACATGCAGCAGGATACAGGTACGTGAAAGATGTTTTAAAAACCGATGTCCCAATCCTGCCCCTTGAGCAGCGCCTTCTATCAGGCCTGGGATATCTGCCATGACAAAGCTCTTATAAGGAGAAACACGGACAACCCCTAAACCTGGATGTAGCGTTGTAAAAGGATAGTCAGCCACTTTGGCTTTTGAACTTGAGACAGCTCTTATTAAAGTAGATTTTCCTGCATTAGGAAGCCCTAACAATCCTACATCGGCCAAAACTCGAAGTTCCAAGCGCAAATTTCTGGACTCACCCGGACTTCCTGGGGTTGTTTGTCTTGGTGATCGATTCACACTGCTTTTATAGCGAGTATTACCCAAACCATGAAAACCTCCCTGGGCAATCAGTATGGCAATACCGGGTTGACTGATATCAGCCAGTAATTCACCGGTATCAGCATCATAAACCATAGTACCGACTGGCACTTTGATGATTAAATCATCTCCTTTTTTCCCAGTGCAATTTCCACCCATTCCTGGTTGTCCATTCTCTGCTTTGTATTGACGAGTATAACGAAAATCAATCAAGGTATTTAAATCGCTGCTCGCTTCAAAATAAATACTGCCTCCATCGCCTCCATCACCTCCGTCGGGACCACCACGGGGAATAAATTTTTCTCTCCTGAAGCTTAAGCAACCATTACCTCCCTTACCGGCCTCTACTTTAATAAGTGCTTCATCAACGAATTTCATGCCTAACCTTTGACTAAAATAGAACTTACGCACAAAACTCCAAAATCGAGGCAAAAAATATTTTAAATAAGGAATTTTAGAATAAACCAAGTGACCACATTAAAAACATTTTTTAACAAAGAGATTGGGATTTTGTACAAGTCTGTAAAAAAAAACCCCGTTACCGGGGTTAAACAAAACGAATTATGATGCCATTGGATAATAGCATTGTTACAGCTTAACTCGCAGCTTCTTCACGTTGCTCCGGTAATATAGTGACATACTTGCGATTTTTTTCACCCTTGGTAGTAAACTGCACCAAACCTTCTACCAGTGCATACAAAGTATGATCTCGACCACAACCAACACCAGGTCCAGGATGAAAACGCGTGCCACGCTGCCTTACAATAATTTCACCAGCATTTACAAATTGACCACCAAAACGTTTCACACCGAGGTACTTTGGATTCGAGTCGCGGCCATTCCGAGTACTACCACCTGCTTTCTTATGAGCCATTGCTATCTCCTCTTATTTACCTATCGCAGTGATTTTAACTTGCGAATAATACTGTCTATGCCCCATTTGTTTCATATGGTGCTTACGTCGACGAAATTTAATAATCTTGACTTTTTTGTGACGGCCATGATCTAACACTTCGGCCTTTACAGTTGCTTTAGCAACAAAAGGTGTGCCACAAGTCACCTTGTCACCATCCACCAACATTAATACTTCCGAAAATTTTATTTCGTTGCCAACATTTTCAGGCAGCATTTCAATTTTTAAAACGTCACCTTCTTTCACGGTATATTGCTTACCGCCAGTTTTAATTACCGCATACATAACTATTCTCCAATTCGCCTGATTGGCTATCACAATTCCAACAAAGTGCCATATTCTATGAAATTATGACTATTACTTCAAGTTCATTTTAAAATATTGTATACTTCACCACCCTTTACTGATTGACTTAGTGTTTTTGAGGCTTTCGAGTAAATTTTAATCTGGTCGCGGATTAATTAGGAGCTATCGTTATTTTCATTAGCACCTAGAGGGAACCCTTAAATTTTTGGAGTTTTTATAATGTCAACTATTCAACTAGAAGCACAATCAAGAACGGATATGGGGAAAGGTGCGAGCCGCCGCCTACGTCGTCTTGAAAATAAAGTTCCTGCTGTCATATATGGTGGAAGCAAAAAACCTATGGCCATCCATTTTAGCCATAATAAAGTGATTAAAGCATTGGAAACAGAAAGCATTTATTCCAGCGTTTTTGACATCACAGTAGACGGTAAAGTAGAGCATGTCATTCTGAAAGCCTTGCAACGGCATCCCTACAAACCAATTGTGTTACATATGGATTTACAACGTGTTTCCAGTAAAGACATTCTGGTTAAATTGGTACCTATTCACTTCATAAATGAAGAACAATCTCCAGGAATTAAAGCTGGCGGTATTGTTCAACATACCATGACTCAAGTCGAAATACGTTGCCAGGCAAAAGATCTGCCTGAATTCATTGAAGTAGATATGTCAAAGGTAGGTATGGACGATGTGGTTCACTTATCGGATTTAAAACTTCCCAAGGGTGTTCAGCTGACAGTGGATGTGACTGATGGCAGTCATGATGCCCCTGTAGTGAGTATACACGCCGCTAAAGTCAGTTCAACCGAACTGGAAGAAACACCTGAAGTTCCAGCATCAGCTGTACCAACTACAGAACAAGGGGAAAGTGCTGAATAAGTACTTCTCTTTATATTGTTTATGCAAATATTCGGAACTCAATCCAGGATATTTGCATAAAATCCAGTGCTAGAATATTCAACACGAACCTGCTTAATTCAATTTTTGATAGAAAATCTATGGCCATTAAACTTATTGTCGGTTTACGCAATCCCGGATCGGCTTATGAACAAACCAGACATAACGCAGGTGCCTGGTTGGTCACTGCGTTGGCTCAAAGACATAATTCGCATTTTAAGATTGACAAAAAGATGCAGGCTGAATTAACTGAAATTGATATTAACAGCCATCCATGCCGACTGGTGCTTCCATTAACTTTTATGAATCATAGTGGCCAAACAACAAGAATAATCAGTCAATTTTATAAGATTGAACCAAGTGAAATATTAATTGTTCATGATGAATTGGATTTACCTGTTGGACGAATCAAATTAAAAACAGGTGGTGGCCATGGTGGGCATAATGGTTTGAGAGACATAACGACTCAATTGGGAACAGGCGAGTTTCATCGATTGCGTATAGGGATAGGTCATCCCGGACATAAAGATTTAGTCCATCAATACGTACTTAGCAGACCTTCTATGCACGACAGGCAACAAATTTATGATGCA
The DNA here is from genome assembly GCF_000586315.1 of Legionella pneumophila subsp. fraseri. GTDB lineage: Bacteria > Pseudomonadota > Gammaproteobacteria > Legionellales > Legionellaceae > Legionella > Legionella pneumophila_B. The sequence goes on from NZ_KK074221.1 coordinate 10,453, forward strand.
ATAGACAGAGGTATAGCGATAATACCTATGGTATTGTCTGGGGATATGGCCCGAGCAATGAATCAAGTAAACGCTTAACAGAATGAGGTATGACTCATGGGATTTAAATGTGGAATAGTAGGATTGCCAAATGTAGGGAAATCGACTCTTTTTAATGCATTGACCAAGGCTGGAATAGAGGCAGCCAATTACCCATTTTGCACCATTGAACCCAATGTAGGTATCGTCACCGTCCCCGATTCAAGACTGGATACTTTAAGCGACATAGTCAAACCCCAGCAGGTAATTCATGCCACCATGCAATTTGTTGACATTGCAGGATTGGTTAAAGGAGCATCCAGTGGAGAGGGCTTGGGAAATCAGTTTTTGGCCAATATTAGAGAAACAGATGCCATTGCTCACGTCGTTCGTTGCTTTGACAACTCCGATGTTGTTCACGTCGAAGGGCGAGTTGACCCCTTAAGTGACATAGAAGTGATAAATACAGAATTGGCATTAGCGGATATGGAAACATTGGAAAAATCGCTTTTAAAAGTAGGGAAAAACAGCAAAAGTGGAAATAAAGAAGCCATTTTTGAATTAAAAACTCTGGAAAAAATTAAAGCGCATCTTGATGCCGGATATCCTGTAAGAACACTTGAACTTGCCCCTGAAGAAGAGCAGATAAGCAAACGCCTTTTTCTTTTAACGGCCAAACCAGTACTTTACATAGCCAATGTTGACGATAACGGCTATCAGAATAACCCGCTCCTGGATAAAGTTCAGGCTCTGGCTTCCCAGGAAAATGCCAGCATAGTAGCCCTTTGTGCAGCAACAGAAGCCGAGCTGGTTGAGCTGGATGAAGAAGACAGACAAGAGTTTATGGTTGATTTGGGGCTTAGTGAACCTGGATTAAATAAAGTGATCCGTGCCGGGTATGAATTGCTGGGATTGCAAACCTATTTCACCGCGGGAGTGAAAGAAGTAAGAGCCTGGACCATACGCAAAGGGGCGACAGCACCTCAGGCTGCAGGAGTAATTCATACTGATTTTGAGAAAGGATTTATCCGCGCGGAAGTGATTTCTTACGATGATTTTATTCGCTTTGGCGGAGAACAAGGTGCTAAAGAAGCTGGAAAATTGCGGCTTGAAGGCAAGGAATATATTGTCTGTGACGGAGATGTCATGCATTTTCGCTTTAATGTCTGAACAATTAGCGTGAAGTAACTATTGATTTATCAAGAATTGGACTAAGGAGACTCTATCATCTGCTTCTCCATCATAGAGAGATTTGACTAAGTCATTGAAATCAGAAATTGAGATGATTGGCAATCACAAGGAAGTGCAGTTCTTCTTACCCTTGCGCATACAATAGCTATTGTTGTATTTGCAACAGCCCCTCCTGAATTCCTTATTCTTTCCATGAGTCATGCCCTGACCAACACGAGATTGAACACAAAAAGGCCTGGATGAACAAAAATCACCTCTTATTTAATCTATAATTGAATTAATAATAGAAATTAGTCCTATCATTTACCGACTGAGAGTATTGAGGTAGTTGATGTCATTATTAAAGAAAACAAAAGATCGGGATTACTCAATCCTGGTGACAACTCAAGACCAGCAAAGAAAGCGCCATTTACTTAGTGTTATTTCCATAGAGCTTTTGATTTTGGGTATTTTGCTGATAATAACAAACCTCTGCCTTCTAAGAACCTGGCTTATAGTCAGTATGTTAATCGTGGGCATTCTCATCCTACTTGGAAATTTAATCTTAATCAAAAAGAACTTCAATCTGGCCTTGAGTGGGCACATTTTGAATATTCTTGTGTTGTCTATCATCATTGGAGGCAATCTCATCGTTGGAAAAACTACCATGTCTTACCTGGGATGGTTCTATGTTTCTCCTATTATTGCTTTTGCTACCCTTGGATTAGCCGGATTAGTCGTTTATGGCCTGCTGGCGATTGGGGCAATGTTTCTTTTTGTATTCGAATTCTACATCCCCATCTATTCCATTTCTCAAGAGTATGTATTTTTTCTGGACAACACCAATCACCTGTTTATTTTTGCTCTTATTTTTACTGTCCTTTATCATTTTCTCATTCAAAACTCACAATATGAATTGCTGTTAAAAGAGCAAAATTATTTACTGATCGCCGATAAAGAAAAGTTTCATTACCTTTCACATCACGATTCATTAACCAACTTACCCAACCGCTCCTACTTTCATGCTCATCTTCAGACCCTCTTGGAGAATACTAACACTAAAAAGGAAGCCATTACTCTTTATTTTATGGATTTGGATAAATTCAAACCCATCAATGACGAATACGGTCATGAGTTCGGTGATCACCTTTTACTTTTAACCAGCAAACGTTTGCAATCCTGCTTTAGGAAAAATGATTTTATAGCCCGGTTGGGAGGAGATGAATTTACCGCGATTATCGTTCATAAGCCCCATGATCAAATTGCTGACGCCCTAACCCTTAGAGTTGAACAGGAATTTAAACAACCTTTTCTCATCAATGGCCAGACAATTCATTGCAGTATAAGTGTTGGGATGGCCAATTACCCGCAGAACGCAAAAAATGCTGAAGACTTGTTAAAATGCGCTGATAAGGCAATGTATGACAATAAAAAGAAAAAATACCAACCGCTTAAACAAACTACTTAGTCAAATTTCCTAGAGTATTATCCAGTTTTCATTATACCATTCTCAGGATTCAACAATCTCAGGGTAAAACCATAATTTGATTATATAATGCAAAATTTGAGTCATTCCCGCACAAGCAGGAATCCATTGCTGTAGCAAACTCTGTTGTATCTTACAGAATAGCGCACCCATGAGGGAATGACAAAAATGTGCTCAAATTTATAGAGTATTACCGCTCATAATCAACTAAAATTGGTACGATCTTGCCCTGTCAGCAATCTGACATTGACTTGACAATTAACTTTTACAACTTTAGCATTCATTGATTAAATATCTGAGGGTAAATGAATGACTATTGACCGTATACGAGCGCTGGTTAGTGATGATTTTAACGCGGTTAATAATTTAATTATTGATAAAATTCAATCTCAAATTGATTTAATTCATGACTTGTCACAACATATCGTTGAAAGTGGCGGCAAACGTTTACGCCCTTTGGTTGTCCTGTTAGCAAGCAATGCTTGTGGATACAAGGGAAAGGATCACATTTCACTTGCTGCCATGGTTGAGTTTTTCCATACTGCTACCTTGTTGCATGATGATGTGATTGACGAATCTACTTTAAGAAGAGGACGACAAACCGCGAATAGCATTTGGGGCAGTAAAGCCAGTGTGTTAGTTGGTGATTACCTCTTTACTCAATCCGTACAATTAATGGTAGAAGTCGGTATCACAGAAATTCTCAATCTACTAGCTGATACTTCACACCAAATTACCTGTGGTGAAGTCAAACAACTGGCCAATCGCCACAATCCTGCCCTTAATCTTGATGACTACTTTGATGTCATAAGAGCCAAAACAGCACTCTTATTTGCTGCTGCAGCCTGCATAGGTCCTATACTCACTAATGCACCTGTTGAAGTTCAAAATAGTTTATACACTTACGGTTTACACTTGGGAAATGCCTTTCAATTAATTGATGATGCCTTGGATTATTGCTCAGATGCTGCCACTTTAGGCAAAAACATTGGTGACGATTTAGCCGATGGGAAAGCCACTTTACCACTAATTCATGCATTACAACATGGAAATGCAACGCAACAACAACAAATAAAAGAAAGTTTAATGAAAGGTAGTCTAAGTTACCTGCCTGAGATTTTAATTGCTATTGAGCAAACCAAAGCCATACCGTTTACAAAACAAATTGCTGCCCAAGAGGTGGACTTGGCACTGTCTGCCCTGGAAATACTGCCTGATTCTGTTTATAAAGAGGCTTTAGTTGATCTGGCCAAATTTGCCTTGGAAAGAAATTATTAAGCTGAAAATAGCATCGATTCTAATAATTACACAACCGATTGATAATAATCCGGGGGGGTGCGGCATTTAAAGCAGGCCGTTTTGCAATTAGCCCCTCCTTGACACTTCCTTATTGCACCTTTCCTAACCCATAAATCCAGCATAGGTTGCAATGCGGTCAGATCCAAATGAAATGCCCTGCTCAATTGTTGCGTGCTGACAACCCCTTCTCGATAGATAAAATCACGTATTTGCAGCAGCATTTTGCTTCTCCATATTCAATTCGCTGAAACGAAATACAGCTAAAACAAAAAGCAGGCTCAGTGACATAGCAAAAATCCAGGCCATACTCTGTTGAGGATGCTCCAGGAATTTAGCGCCTTGATAAAAAACAACAGAACTGGCATACGCCACGACAAATGACCAAATAATGGAAGTCCACATAAACCGCCTATTCGCCTCTTGGCGAATCACTGCCATAGTCGAAACACAAGGGATATAAAGCAAAACAAAAAGCAAATAAGCATAGGCTCCTACGGCTCCATCAAAACGTTGCGACATAATCCCATAGACGGATTGGGATAACTCACTATCAGCCGCGCTGGCGGAAACAGGATTCCACAATGCCGAGCCTAATTCTGATAAATTGGCGGGAATAGACCAAAAAGCGTCTTTGATACCACCCCAAAAATCAAAATGAGCAGCGGCAATTTCTCCCAAATGACCTACTTGAGCATACAATGAGTTTAAGGTACCAACCACCACCTCTTTAGCTAGCATGCCAGTTAATAAACCGACCGTCGCAGGCCAGTTGTCTTGATGAATCCCCATTGGGGCAAAGAGTGGAGTAATCCACTGACCTATTATTGATAATAAAGAATCCGTATTGGCTTCTCCGGAGCTAACTCCTCCTCCTAAAGTAATTGCATTTAATCCTCCCAGAATCACACAAATGGGAATAATAAGCTTACCCGCACGAAAAACAAAAAATCGTAATCGCAAGGAGGTTTCTCTAAGCAATCTTCTAAGTGAGGGCCTATGATATGCGGGTAACTCCAAAATCAATGGGGATGCGTGCCCCTTCAACGTGGTTTTTCGTAAAATAAATCCGGTAAATACGGCCATTAAAATACCAATTAAATACAACGAAAAAACAACATTATGTCCGCCAGAGGGAAAAAATGCCGCGACAAATACTGTATAAATAGCCAATCGAGCACTGCAAGACATAAATGGACTCATCATCACAGTTAATAATCGATCGCGCTCCGAATCCAGGGTTCGTGCGGCCATAATGGCAGGAACATTACATCCAAAACCTACAATCATGGGTACAAATGATTTTCCGGGCAAGCCCATAGCTCGCATCGCTTTGTCCACGACAAAAGCAGCCCTGGCCATATAGCCAGAAGTTTCCAATAAGGACATAAAGAAAAACATAGCGGCAATGACAGGAATGAAAGTAATAGTGGTATTAATTCCCTTGCCTACCCCACTGGCTACAAGCGCAATTACCCAATTTGGTGCATGGAGTTGTTGCAACAACCAACCACTACCCTGAACAAAGATCGTCTCTGTGCTAATGTCAAAAAAGTCCTGAAATGCTCCCCCAATGTTAATAGCAAACAAAAACATCAAATACATCATCGCAAAAAAGATAGGCAAAGCTAAAAAACGATGTAAAACAAGCTTATCCAGTTTCGCAGTGAAATGCTCGCTGGCATCACTACTCTTTTTTTGAACCAAGGTGACAATTTCATGAATTTTTTGATAGCGGGCGTCCGCCAATAACACATCAAGATTTTGATCTGTTTCTTTAAGCTTTATAAGATTCTCGGTAAGAGTTTTATCTCCTGTCAAAGTATCTCCTTCTGCAATCCTGCGAGAGAAATAATAGGCAAGCGAATTGTTATACCCTTCTGAGAGCAAACGATTTTCCAGGTCATCCAAAGCATGTTGCGCAACAACAGATAAAGAAAGTTTTAAAGGTTTGCTCTGTTGGGAGCAATGAAGCAATGATTGCTGAAGTGCCAGAATACCAATGTTTTTATGGGCCTGAATTGGAATAACAGCACACCCTAACAAATCCTTGAGTTTCTTTATATCAATAGAAATACCCCGTTGCTCGGCAATATCCATCATGTTAAGCGCTACAATAACGGGCTTACCTAACTCAAACAGTTGGCTGGTTAAATACAAATGTCTTTCAAGATGACAAGCATCTATAACATTAATGATACAATCGTATTCCAAATCAACAACAGACTGGGCAGCAATTTGCTCATCCTGGCTTATTCCTTCAGCATTCGCAACCAGCGAATAGACGCCTGGCAAATCAGTGATTTCAATCAAATGTTCGCCAAATAAAAATTCACCTGTTTTTTTCTCAACAGTTACTCCGGGCCAGTTACCTACTCGTTGATTGGCATTGGTCAAAGCATTGAATAAGGTGGTTTTACCACAATTGGGATTTCCTATTAATAGAGCATGAGTCATAGGTGCTCCAACACTAATTGACTCGCTTCGTCTTTACGCAAAGTTAAAAATGTTCCTCTTACTTCAATTTCTACAGGACACCCTAATGGAGCCATTCTTACTACAGAAAACTCAACTCCACAAGTTATACCCAAGGATAAAAGCCTGCGTCGATACTGCGTATCAGTCGTACCAAAACTGATCAATCGCACTTTATCCCCTTGTTTTAATTCACTAATCTGCATAATATGTAAGCAATAAGGTAATTCATTTAATTAATTTTAACACAAACGATATCGAGAATCATTCTCAATTAAGAAATTTTATACCACATTACAGCATTTCCCTTACCAAACGTCGAGGATGACGACTCAAATAATCGACCGATTGCATCTCAATTAGACGGCTCAACGTTCTTTTAAACGTTTCCTTCATTTCACCTTTAACGTACAATTCTTCTGCAGGAACATCCGCTGAGATAATGAGCTTAATGCCCCTATCATACATAACATCTATAAAGTGAATAAACATAATCGCTTGTGCTGTGTGACTTTCAGTAAGCTGATAAACATCACTTAGGAAGACATTATCAAAGCGATCAGCAATTTCTAAATAATCCAATTGGCTACGAGGAAAATTACAAATCACATCAAAAGCAAACCAAATAGACCTTGCCCCGTATTTAATATATGGAATATCACGATTTTGTACTGTTATAAAACCTTTGCAGTCTTCTTCCCGGGTTATTAGAGCAAACTGTTTTTCCATCGCTTCTTGTGTTTGCTCGTTTAAAGGATAGAAATAAGCCTCTAATAAGGGTTGTCGACCTAAACGATAATCTCGTTTTTGATTAAGATTCAGAACCTCACAATTTTTTTTAATAATCTCGATAGCCGGGATAAATCTCTCTCTATGCACCCCATTTAAATACAATTCATCCGGGTGAGTATTCGAAGAAACAACCAAAACAACGCCGTATCGATGCAATGCCTGTAATAATTCAGCCAAAATCATTGCATAAGCCACATCGTGAACTAAAAACTCATCAAAACACAGTAAACGAATCGATTTGGCCATTTCTTTGGCGATATACTGCAAAGGATTTTTTTTGCCTTGTAATCGTCTTAATTGAGCATCAATTTGCTGCATAAAATGATGAAAATGAAATCTCGCCTTTTTTTCCTCATCAATATGCTGATAAAACAAATCCACCAAATAAGTCTTGCCAACTCCCACAGGCCCATAGATATAAAGCCCTTTAATGGGGCGCTTCTTTCTCCAGGGAAACCAAGAATCATTCTTTTGTAAATCCTCAGCAAGCCTCTGCATGTGCTCAAGGATTTCTCTCTGCTCCGGATCGCTGTCTATTTCACCCCTTTGAATAGCGGCTTTATACTGCTCAATCAAATTCATGACAGGCAAACCTGATCACGAACAGCATCCATCAGTTTTTCTTTTAATATTAACAGCTTACCATGAAAAAAATGACCTGTTTCACCAAACTCAATGACTGGCAATACCTGCGATGATTGGCTGGCGAATTCACTCACCAGTTCAAATGGAACCACCTCATCTTCTTTGCCTTGTATAATAAGCCAGGGGTGAGGAGCGGGTTCAAATTCTTTGTAATGATAATGATGCACCGGTGGCGCAATCGTGATTAAAAGAGCATGCTCACAACGAGACGCCGTTCTATAAGCCACATAAGATCCGAAAGAAAAGCCCGCAAAAATATTTTGGGCTTGCGGTTGCTCAGAATGCCACTGCCTCACGAGCTTGCGCATATCTTCACTCTCGCCAATACCATTATCATAATGGCCTCCAGACTGCCCTACACCTCTGAAATTAAACCGTACTGAAGGAATATGCAATTCCTTAAAAGCTCTGGCCATCGTGGTAACTACTTTGTTATTCATTGTTCCACCTTGTAAAGAATGTGGATGACCAAGAAAAGCAATATAGCGAGTATCCGCATCTTCAGGAACAGTCAGTACGGCTTCCAGTGGGCCAACTAATCCTTCAAGCATTAATCCATGCTCTCCGGGAGTATTTAATTTGTCGGTAAATAGCATAACAACCCTGCCCATTTAAAGATAATAACCCAAATCAATATGGATTTAAGCAAAAGAATTAGGCTATTATAGCAATGGATGCGTTGACCCCCAATAGACCTTTTGTATATCTGGTTTATTTTGTTGGCAGCGACTTTTATTGACCTTCAGAGGAGGACTTGATCCATGAGACAGGTACCTGTATTACCATCATTCTTATCCATTCCAGGCGCATTCTCCTATTCAGGGAGAGCGGCATGAAAATCCATGATTTTAAAATAAAAAAGCAGGAACAAAAGAAAATTTCCATGTTGACCTGTTACGATTACCCTTCAGCATGCATAGTAGCAGAATCAAATATCGATTGTGTTCTCGTGGGTGATTCCGTAGCCATGGCAGTACACGGCCACCCTACAACCATTATGGCCACTATCGAAATGATGGAATTACATACCCAGGCAGTAGCTCGTGGTTTAGGCAAACAGTTTTTGATTACTGACTTACCTTTTCTCGGACATAAATCATCTCAAGGTCATACAGTAGAAAACGTAAAAAGGCTGTTACAGGCTGGAGCCCAAGCAGTTAAAATCGAGGGCGCTGATAAAGACACCTGCCAAACGATTTCCCATTTAGTTAATGCCGGCATCCCTGTTATGGGTCATATCGGCTTAACTCCCCAATCCATTCATCAATTAGGCGGTTATAAAGTCCAGGGAAAAAACAGCGAACAGGCAGAAACTCTATTACAACAGGCAGCCACCCTGGAACAAGCCGGCTGCTTTGCGGTAGTTATTGAATGTGTTCCGCAGGACCTGGCAAAAACGATTACCGATTCGTTGGTTATTCCTACTATAGGAATTGGCGCTGGCCCAGGAACTGATGGCCAAGTCCTTGTCTGGCACGATATGCTGGGTTTACAGACTTCATTTAATCCTAAATTTGTAAAAAAATATTTTAGAGCCAAAGACCATTTTATTGAAGCCTTAAACAGCTATGTCCAGCAAGTACAACAAAGGCATTTCCCAGCTAATGAACATTCTTTCTAGGAAAATTATCCATGCAAATTTTTCATAATTTAAATGAGTGGATTCACTTTAGAAATACCCTGTCCCCTGATTTATCCCTGGGGTTTGCTCCAACTATGGGTAACTTGCATGCTGGACATGCTTCACTGTTTTTAGCCAGTAACAAAGAAAATCACTATACCGTCTCCAGTTTGTTTGTTAACCCGACCCAATTTAATAACCCTGATGATTACAAGCATTATCCACGCACAGTCGATGCTGATCTCGAATTAATGACTCAGAATGGAGTTGATTTTTGTATACTCCCCAATGAAAATGAAATCTATACCGATGGCTATGCTTATCAAGTTCAAGAAAACCGGCTGGGGCAATTGATGGAGGGAAAACACCGACCGGGGCATTTTAACGGAGTCCTGACCATCGTCATGAAACTCTTTAATTTGGTCAAACCAACCCGTGCCTATTTTGGTGAAAAAGATTACCAACAACTGTTGCTAATTCAAGGAATGGTAAAAGCATTGTTCATGGATATTGAAATCAAATCTTGCCCCACAGTAAGAGAAAAAAGTGGCCTGGCCTGCAGCTCACGCAATAACAGGCTTACTCCAAGCCAAAGAGAAATCGCTGATAAATTCGCAAAAATTTTTCATCAAGACAAATCCTCTGCCATGATAACTAAGGAATTAGAGGCTCTTGGAATTACTGTAGAATATATTGAAGAATTCCAGGGCAGACGATTTGCTGCAGTAAAAATTGGCGATATCCGTCTCATTGATAATTATTTGCTATGATTCAAACCAATTGGTGCGTGATAACAGGTGGACCTTCCTCAGGGAAAACCACTTTAATTAATCATTTGGCAGAGTTGGGATACAAAACTGCGCCAGAAATAGCCAGATTTTATATCAACCAACTTCTGTCTCATGAGAAAAAAACTCTGCAAGAAGTAAAGCATGACATCCTTTGGTTACAAAGAAAAATTCTTAATATCATGTTAAGACGAGAAAGAAATCTGCCTAAGGACGACTTAATTTTTTTTGATCGAGGCACACCGGACAGTATCGGCTATTTTCGTTTTCATCATTTAGATGAGGCTCATGTGGTTAGAGCTTGCCAATATTTACGCTATAAAAAAATTTTTTTCTGTCATCCATTGCCTGTTATCCCTGATAGCATAAGGGATGAAGATGATCTGACTGCGAAGAAAATTAGCGATTGCATTTATGATGCCTATACCGGTCTTCACTATCCTGTCATAGAGTTGCCAGCAACATCAATAAAAGAACGCTTGGAAATTATTTTATCACATATTGATGTCTAGAAAGACAAGCCCGCTTTAGGTTTTATGCAAAGCGATTGCTGCTGCAATAACGGCTGCCTTGTGTTGAGGCAAGGCTTTATTCGAATACCTTAACCATTCAAGATGTGCCTCTACTAAACCGGTATTGAATGCCCCCTTTTGAAACTCATCCGATTTTATCATTTCCAGATAATAAGGAATGGCAGTTTTGACACCAAACATGCGCATTTCCTCAAGAGCTCGATGCGCCCGTCTAAGAAGAGATGGCCAATCAAGGGCCCATACGGTCAGTTTGGCACACAAGGAATCATAATCAGGCGGAATTTGGTAACCAGTATAGATTGCGCTGTCTGTCCTGACACCAGATCCTCCGGGCGCATAATATCGGGTAATCCTTCCAAAACTAGGTAAAAAATCGTTTTGAGGGTCTTCTGCATTAATACGAAATTCGATAGCAAAACCATTGTATTTAATTTGATCTTGAGAGAAGGAAATACGCTCACCGGTTGCAATTCGAATTTGCTCCTGGACTAAATCAATGCCGGTAATCCGCTCTGTAATTGGATGTTCAACTTGTAAACGAGTGTTCATCTCCATAAAGTAGGGTTGATTATTTTTATCCAAAATAAATTCAACAGTACCCGCATTGGTATACCCTACCTCCTTGGCTGCCTTGACTGCGTATCCCAAAAGTACTTTACGCGTAGCCTCATTCAGCTGGGGGGAAGGCGCTATTTCAACCAGTTTCTGATGCCGTCTTTGTATTGAACAATCCCGTTCAAATAAATGAAGTACTGTCCCATAATGATCCGCTAAAATTTGTACTTCGATATGACGTGGATTCGCTATGTATTTTTCCATGTAGACATGCGGGTCTCCAAATGATTTTTCCGCTTCAGATTGCACACGGGCAAATTGTTGTTTTATCTGACTGGCGTCATGACATAACCTTATTCCTCTACCGCCCCCTCCAAAAGTCGCTTTGAGCATTACAGGATACCCCAGAGTTTCTGCATAGCATCATAAAGCGTCATCTATGGTTTCCAAATTCCCTTTGCTTCCTGGTATGGTGGGAACCCCCGCTTTTATCATCGCGTCTCTTGCTGCAATCTTGGAGCCCATGGTGGCTATCACTGAAGCAGAAGGGCCGATAAAAATGATACCCGCCTTGCTGCAATCCTCGGCAAATTCGGCATTTTCAGATAAAAAACCATACCCGGGATGAATTGCTTCACAACCTGCCACCTTGGCACACTCAATAATGCGCCGTCCGTTAAGATAAGCTTCCAGGGGTTTTTTACTCAAGCAGTGGGAATGGGAAGCTCTCTTTACATGTAAGGCAAATCTATCCACCTCGCTGTGAATAGTGACTGCTGCTATCCCCATCTCCTTGCAAGCGCGTACAATTCTCAGTGCTATCTCACCACGATTGGCCACCAGAATTTTTTTAAACATTAAAAATCTCTTGTAAAAAGAGCTTCATTGCTTGCCATGAACGACGTGCGGCAACCTCATCATAAATGAGTCCTAAATTTTCATCATGTGCTTGAGGATTAGTGAACGCATGTTGTACCTGTCCATACATATGCATTTGCCAATCGACATTCGCTTCTGTCATTTCCTGACAAAAAGCATGTACTTGTTCTGGTTTCACCATAGGATCATCATAACCATGCAGCACCAGAATTTTTGCCTTAATTCTTTCTGACTTGAGATTCTCCGGTTTATTAAGCAAGCCATGAAAACTTATTGCCCCTCGGATATCCGCACCACTCCTGGCTAAATCAAGTGCGCACAACCCGCCAAAACAAAACCCTATAATGGCTATGCGATGGCTATCGACCACTGATATCGATTTAATGGCTTCAAAGGCAGCATGCAATCTTCCCCTAAGCAAAGAGCGATCACTGTACAAGGGTTGCATTAATGCCATTTTTTCATCATTGTTAGAACCAATTTGTCCTTGCCCATACATATCCAAAGCAAAACCTATATAACCCATCTCAGCAAGTTGTTTTGCTTTAAGGCAGGCAAACTCGCCCCTTCCGCCCCAATCGTGCGCGACTATTACTGCAGGCCGAGGTTGCTTAATTCCCTCTTCATGCGCTAAAAATCCATGCAAATCCAGATCACCATGCTGATAAATATAATTCGATGAATACATAGAATATCTCCTAAATTATTTAAAAATAGTCTAGGGCAATCTCTGTAAAAGTCCAGTAAATACATTAGTTTAGAGTAATGCTGTTCTCGTCTTTGTTTTTCTGGCTAAATAAAGCAATAAAGCCGCGTAATATAATGACTAGGAATTGGATTGGCATGATACTCTAGCACCTTCAGACAATACATGAGCCAGCAAATATCAACGTGCCCACTAATTAACTCAAATTATGGATTTGGTCTAAAATAAAAGTAAACTGTGTAAGGAATATTGCCATGATGACTGATTCACTAATACACATAAGGGATTTGTTACATGCTCAATTTTGCTACCAAATGTTTATTACCCCCATTCATCTTCCTATCGATAAAAAATACAGGGAATTTGCCAAAATGGCCTGTGAATTCATAGAAGGAAGAAGGGATGAAATCATACACAGAGAATATCCTCGCCATCATGTTTTACATCGATTTACCCCGGCAAACAAATCAAATAACAAAAAAATATTGATTACGCATGGCTGGATGTCTCGTGCTGCCTATATGGTACGCTTAATCAGGCTTCTTCATAAAGAAGGATATGAAGTCTACGCTATCGATTTTCCTGCTCATGGTGAAGCCAAAGGAATTCAGCTTCCCTGGACTGATGCCATTGCTATTATCAAAGAAACGATTAATCAATTTGGGCCTTTTTATGGAGTGATTGGCCATTCTTTTGGTGGTTCTATGATCTTAAATACTTTGAATCTGGCCGGCCAACTTCCAGAATGGCAATTAAATTACAAGCCAGAAAGAGCCATTTTAATTGCATCGCCCACACAAATGCGGACTCCTGTCAATAAAATTGCCAGACGTTTTAAATTAAGCGGGCATGCCTATTTACAACTTCGCCAATTAATCCGCCAACAAGCATCAATCGACCCTGAAAGGATTCGTTTAAGCCATTTTATTTCCCAAGCCCCTGATACCTATTTTCTATGTATTCATGGAGAATTGGATGCCACTATCAACCCCAAAGAATCGATAAATTTTTGCAAAAATTACAAAAATGCCAGCCTGTCTCTTTTACCAGACGCTGATCATGTGAGTGTATTAATGGATGAGCGTGTTGAACAAATTGCTTTGGATTTTTTAAATTGTTAACAGGGCAGGGTAATTTGATACACATGGATTACGGTTTTACCTAATCCAGATGTATCAAGTACATAAGCAGACTATTGTGTTTGCTGCAACAGCAAATCGCACATGGAGAGAAATTTGCTTCAAAATTTTCTAATTAACCTTCCATGTATTGACGAATTTTCTTCATGGCATTTTTTTCAAGCTGCCTAACCCGTTCAGCAGAAACACCATATTTTTCCGCCAAATCATGTAACGTGAGTTTTTCTTCGGCAAGCCAGCGTTGTTGTAAAATATCCTGGCTACGTTCATCCAGTTGTTCCATAGCACACAGTAATTTTTCACGCCCCTGATCACCAGTATCTTCATTCTCTAACAAGACAGCAGGATCATCGTTTACATTAAACAAATAACGTTCAGGCGCTTTGTAAGCATCATCATTATCATCAACGTCTGGCGCATCATAAGAAGAATCCATAACGTTTAAACGTTGTTCCATCAACAACACGTCTTCTCGACTGACTCCCAAATCTTTGGCGACGGCATCGACTTCTTCATTGCTGAACCAACCCAATCGATTTTTCATTTGGCGCAAATTAAAAAATAATTTACGTTGAGCCTTGGTTGTAGCAACTTTAACTATTCGCCAGTTACGCAGTACAAACTCATGAATTTCTGCTTTAATCCAATGAACAGCAAAAGAAACAAGACGTACGCCCATTTTAGGGTCAAAACGTTTCACTGCTTTCATCAAGCCTACATTACCTTCCTGAATTAAATCACTTAAAGGCAATCCATACCCCAGATAACCACGGGCTACACGAACTACATAGCGCAAATGGGCAAGAACTAATTGTCGAGCGGCTTCTATATCTCCTTCAGAATGAAAACGCTCAGCGTATGCTATTTCCTCTTCCAAAGTCAGCATTGGAATTTGATTTACTCGATGGATATAAGAATCAAGACTACCAACAGGTAGATTCATTGCAGCAAGTTGCAACTGTTGACTCATACTACTTCCTCCGGTCATTAACACTAAAATAGTATTAAAATTTACATCCTATTAGCTGATAGGATTCACCAAAATGAATGCTAAGTTATAAATTTTCAAAAACTGCAAATTAAGTAAAACTTCATAACTTAGCAGCCACTTCGTAATGTTTCAGTTTTAGTCATTATTTCAGCGGTCCTTGGCATGTTCTATAAGTCGTTAAATCTCTTATAAAGGGGTTTGTACGGTTTTATAAGCACATCCCGGCACCGTCTAAATATTGACCAAAACAGGTGCTTTATCAATAATATTATACATTATTTGTAGGGCTCTATAGAAGCCAACTGTCGTTTAACTGACAATAAGGCTCCAAGCCACCCGAGTATAATAGCAAATAATACAAGTAGCAAGATTTGCCGTAATGATAAACAAGCTAAAGGATAGTGCATTTGATAAACATTAGCCAACTGATTCACGGCAACACCTAAGGTTAGAATAAAAATATTAACCAGAAAAATGGCTAAGAGAGCGCCAGCCACCCCATACCAAACTCCAGAATATAAAAAAGGACGAATAATATAGGGATCTGTTGCGCCAATCAGTTTTAAAATTTTAATTTCTTCTTGTCTATTATGAATATCCAAACGTAAGGTATTGCCAATAATAAAGACTACCGCCAAAGCCAATAACGCCATTAAAGCATTCGCTGCCTTACCAGAAAAACCTAAGATGGCATGCAATCGATTGATCCACTCCATATCCAGTTTTGCTAACGCCACCTGCGGAAAAGTCTGCAGTTTTCGCGATAATAAATCTAACTTTGCAGGAGAATCTATAACTAATGCAGGAACTACTTCAATAACTGCAGGCAAAGGATTTTCAGGAAGATACCGCATAATGTCCTGC
The DNA here is from genome assembly GCF_000586315.1 of Legionella pneumophila subsp. fraseri. GTDB lineage: Bacteria > Pseudomonadota > Gammaproteobacteria > Legionellales > Legionellaceae > Legionella > Legionella pneumophila_B. The sequence goes on from NZ_KK074221.1 coordinate 26,411, forward strand.
ATGCCTTCTTGTTGCGTTAACTCGGATAATCCATCTGCAGCGGATTTGATATTTGCCTGGCCCACTCCTTCCGTAGTACGTACTTTTTCAAGTAACAATGTTTGCTCCGCTTCTGGCAATGAAGGTTTCAAAAAAAGAGAAATATGGCCTCCGCGCTGCCAACGATTGGTTAGTTCACTTAAATTGTCTGTGAATACCCAAAAAAGTGTGGGTAACGCCAAAGCGATGGCAATAACAATGACGGTCATCATGGTTGCTATCGGTTTACGGCAAAAAAGATTCAAACTATTGGCTGCGGCTTGCAAATGATAGGCAAGAAGAGATTGTGATCGTTTTAACACAGCCTTCCTCCTTTCAGCATAACGATGCGATGTTTCATTCCGGCTATTAAAGCCAAATCATGTGTTGCAATTAATATGCTAACCCCAACCTGATTAAATTGTTCAAAAATTTTCATTATCTCAGAAGAAAGTTTTGGATCCAGGTTACCGGTAGGTTCATCTGCCAATAATAATGCAGGTTTATGAACTACAGCACGAGCAATACCGACTCGTTGCTGTTCACCAACAGACAGGTGAACTGGTAACATTTTCTCCTTGCTCAACAATCCAACCATATCCAAAGCGGCATGTACCCTTTTGGCAATCATGGGATAAGCAACTCCTTGAATTTGCAAGGGCAGGGCAACATTATCAAACACAGTTCGGTCATTCAGCAGCTGAGGTGATTGAAAAGTAATGCCTAACTGGCTGCGATGGGCGGCAACATCTCGCTTTTTAAGATGATTTAATTTCAAACCATTGACTATTAATTGACCCGATGTCGGCCATTCAAGAAGAGCAATCAACTTGAGCAAGGTGCTTTTGCCAGCACCTGAATGGCCTGTAAGAAAGGCCATTTCTCCCTTTTGCAAAGAAAAATTAACTTGGCTTAATGCCTCAAAGCCGCCCGGATAACGTTTACTAACCTGGTCAAATGTGATCATCATCGAATATTGCACTAACAAATTGCGCTGCGTCAAAGGGCCTCAAATCCTCAATGCCCTCCCCCACCCCTAAATAACGAAATGGTATCCCCAAATCATTCGCTATAGCAAATAATATCCCGCCTTTGGCTGTTCCATCAAGCTTAGTCATAGTAATTCCAGTTAATTGTACTGCTTCATGAAACTGTTTTGCCTGGGCCAAGGCATTCTGCCCGATACTCGCATCCAATACCAACATGGTTTCATGAGGTGCCTTGGGATCGAGTTTCTGCATGACTCTTTTCACTTTTTTCAACTCTTCCATTAAATTGCTTTGGGTATGCAAACGTCCGGCTGTATCAGCGATTAAAACATCTATTTTTCTCGCTTTGGCAGCCTGAAGGGCATCAAAAATTACTGAGGCACTGTCAGCCCCGGTATGCTGGGCAATAACAGGTATGCCATTTCTTTCGCCCCACACATGCAATTGTTCCACGGCAGCAGCACGAAACGTATCACCAGCAGCTAACATCACTTTCTTTCCTTGTTTTTGGAATTGTTTGGCTAATTTACCAATCGTGGTTGTTTTACCGGCGCCATTGACACCAACCATTAAAATGACAAAAGGAGAACCATCTTCTGTTTCTATGGAAAGCGGTTTCTCTTCTTGACTCAAAATCTTTTGCAAATTTGCCTTTAGAGTCTGATAAACTGCTTCACCATTGGATAGTTGCTTTCTTGCCAGGCCTTCATTTAATTGCTTCAATACTTCTTGCGTGGTATCCAAGCCCAAATCAGCACTAATCAATAAGGTCTCGAGTTCTTCGAGTAACTCCTGGCTGATTTCTTTTTTACCTAATAGCAGCCGACTTATGCCTTCCCCCAATTGATGGCGCGTTTTGCTAAGACCTTTCTTAAAACGAGCAAAAATACTTTCTTTTGGCGAAGGCTCTTCAAGCCCGGATTCCACGCTGTTTTCGGCATGAGCCTGTTGTTCTTCAGTGTCCAAACTTGACTCGGAATTTTGATTTCGTTTAAACCATTTAATCATTTTAGTGTACAATTCCTTAAAAATATGAAATTCTATCATCTTTTTAGCTTTGAGGTGACATTGTGCACAAATTACTCATTTCTCTTATGATGCTACTCTCATTTCAGGCTTTTAGCCAAGTCCAGGAATATACGTTGAACAATGGCTTAAAAGTTCTGGTGAAAGAAGATCATAGAGCTCCAGTAGTAGTATCCATGATTTGGTATAACGTGGGCTCAGCTGATGAATCTGTAGGCATTACTGGTGTTTCTCATGCCATAGAACACATGATGTTTAAAGGAACTTCCAAATACCCGGTAGGGGTATTTTCCAAAACAATTGCTGCATTGGGAGGTCAGGAAAATGCGTTTACAAACAATGATTATACCGCCTATTATGAAAAATTAGATGCTGATCATCTGGCTACAAGCTTCGAATTGGAAGCCGATCGCATGAATAATTTACAGCTTAATAGCGAGGAATTCGCTAAAGAAATTAAAGTCATTCAAGAGGAAAGACGTTTACGTACTGACAATAACCCGCAGGCACTTGCTTTCGAACGTTTTCTGGCCACAGCGCATCTTACAGCACCATACAATCACCCGGTGATAGGATGGATGAATGATTTGAAACAAATGAAAGTAGAGGATTTAAAAAAATGGTACGAAAGTTATTACGCACCAAATAATGCCACCTTGGTAGTAGTAGGCGATGTGAATCCTGAGAAAGTACATGCCTTGGCTGAACGTTATTTCGGTTCAATAGCCAAACGTCCCATAGCGTCTCGTAAACCCCAGCAAGAACCCTCAGCGCTCGGGAAAAAAATGGTTTACATTAACGCGCCAGCGAAATTGCCATTACTGTTAATTGGCTATACTGTACCTAGTGTAAAAACTGCTAAAAATAACTGGGAACCTTACGCCTTGGAAATTATCGCCGGGATACTTGATGCCGGGGAAAGTGCGCGCTTTGCCAAACACCTGGTGCGAGGCAATCAAGTAGCCACTGGTGCAGAAGCCTATTATAACCTCTATTCAAGGTACCAAAGCCAATTTATTGTCTATGGGGCGCCTAGCCAAGATCATCAAATAAAAGATCTGGAAAAGGCATTAATTACGGAATTGGAAGCCTTAAAAAAAGCGCCTGTTAGCAATCAGGAATTACAAAGGGTTAAAAATCAAATCATAGCACAAAAAACTTTTGAAAAAGATTCTATTTTTGGTCAGGCCATGGAGCTGGGATTGTTAGAAACAATAGGTCTGGGTTGGAAAAATACGGAAACATACACCAAAGCCATCAATGAAATAACCCCCGAGCAAATTCAGCAAGTCGCGCAACGATATTTTCAAGAAAATAACATGACTGTTGCAGAATTAAAGCCAATCAGGCAAGAAGAGGTAAGACCATGAGTGTTTTAAGAGCCTTTATCATTTCGTTTAGTGTAATTTTTTCTCACAATCTATTCGCCAATTCATTCAAAACTGAAAAATGGCAGACTAAAAATGGGGTGCGAGTTGTATTTTATCAAGCAATGGAAGTGCCTATGCTTGATATCAGTTTGGCATTTGCTGCCGGCTCTGCCTATGACGGTAAGTATTTTGGTTTAAGCGCATTAACAACTAATTTGATTAATCAAGGCAATTCCGGTAAAGACGCAACGACTATTGCGGAAGCTTTAGCAGACACCGGGGCACAATTCAATGCGGAAACGAGCAGGGATATGGTTGTCCTTAGCCTGAGAACCCTTACCAGCAAAGAGGCTTTGGAGCAATCCACGCAAACCTTTAGCCAAATTATCAGTCATCCTGATTTTCCTAAAGAGGCCTTCGCAAGAGAAAAAGATCAACTTCTCATGGCTGTTGAGCAAACAGAAGAATCTCCAGATGATGTAGCCATCCAAAACTTTTTTAAAACCTTATATCAAGAGCATCCCTATGCCCATCCTGTGCATGGGACAGTTGAGTCACTAAATGCCATTAAAGAAAATCAAGTCATTGATTTTTATAAAAAATATTTTGTTGCTAAAAATGGTATATTAGTTATGGTTGGTGCTATTGACAATTCTCAAGCTCATCAGTTGGCAGAACAATTGACCCAAGATCTACCTGCAGGAGAACCAGCACCAACAATTCCCAAAGCCTCACAACTGTCTGATGCAGAAAAAGTTAATGTCCCATTCCCTTCTTCACAAACTATAGTTCGCTTGGGACAAATAGGAATAGATCATCATAATCAGAATTACTTCCCCTTAATGGTTGGGAATTATATTTTAGGCGGAGGAACATTAGTATCCAGGCTGGGTACTGAAGTAAGAGAAAAGAGAGGTTTAACTTACGGGATCGATAGTCAGTTTGTCCCTATGTTAGGGGAAGGACCCTTTATCATTAGTTTATCAACAAAAAACTCCGAAGCCAGAAACGCACTGAATATTACTCAGGACACACTGATAAAATTTATCAAAAATGGTCCTAACCAGGAAGAATTAACGTCAGCAAAACAATACTTGACGGGCAGTTTTCCTCTCTCGCTAGGGAGCAATACCAACATTGCAAACCTGTTATTAAGAATGGCATTTTACCATTTACCAGATAATTATCTGGATACCTATGTCGCTAAAATTAACGCGGTAACCGATGCTGAAATCAAGCAAGCATTCCAGCAACAGGTGAATCCTGAAAAATTACTCCTTGTAACGGTTGGACAATCTTGAAACAGGTAATACGGATTATTGGAGGATTGTATCGGGGAAAAAAAATTCATTTCCCCGAGGTAAATGGCCTAAGACCAACACCAGACAGAGTTCGGGAAACACTCTTTAACTGGTTAATGAATGATATTAGAAACGCCCGCTGTCTGGATGCTTTCGCAGGTAGTGGTGCATTGGGACTTGAAGCCTATTCCAGAGGGGCATCTCAAGTTGTTTTTATCGAACAGTCTCCCAAGGCTCATGCCAGTTTGCAAAATACCATTCGTCAATTTGATAACCCCAACTTACACCTTATAAAAACAGATACGTTAAATTATCTTACACAAAGCACCGAGCAATTCGATCTGATTTTTTTAGACCCCCCCTACTCTCTCAACTATGTTCCTCAATGTCTTGATCTTATCATAGCAAATAACCTTCTTGTTAAAGGAGGGCTTGTCTATATTGAATCATCAACCCCTATTGAAGTAAAAACAGAACTTTGGAAACAACTGAAATTAAAACAAGCCGGTCAAGTCATTTATGGATTATTTGAAAAACTCTAACCAACAATGTCTTGACAACAAGCCTTCCTCCTGTTTCAATCAAACTAATATTTCCAAATGGTAAAGAACATTGAATGAACAACAATAAGATTGTCATGATGTTTATTTTTTCAGCGCTTCTTGCCGGTTGCGCTGGGACAATGAAATTTAAAAAACCACCCATCAATAATCCAAGTGATGATGCGACTATTAAGTTAGCGGAAGCTGCCGTTTCGGTCAGTGACTCCATGCTTGAAATGGCAAAAGTTGAAAAAGTAATTACTCCACCAAGCAAAGACAATACTTTAACTATACCGAATGCTTATAACTTGCAAGCAAGGGCCAGTGTGGATTGGTCTGGTCCTGTTGAAGAATTGACTGCACGTATCGCAAAAGCAGCACATTTCAGATTTCGTGTTTTAGGACAATCCCCGTCAGTTCCAGTTTTAATCAGCATCAGCACTAAAGATGAGAGTCTGGCGGAGATCCTTAGAGATATTGATTATCAAGCTGGAAAAAAAGCCAGTATTCATGTGTATCCTAACAGTCAGGTTGTAGAATTGCGCTATGCGAAAATTTATTCTTAGTTTATCCATTTTGCTATCAGCTCTCTTGGTAGCCTGTTCTTCTCGTAATCATTATGGGGATACAGGCTCATTGGCAGGGCTTCAAGCCATGGCTGATTCAAAATACACTCGAGCCCAAAAGAAACAGAAAATGGGTAAAATTCGCGAAATGGCCCTTAAGGAAACCGCTCTAAGTGTTGGTGCCCAGGCAGGACTAGCCTGGAGAGCCAAAATAATTGATGAGCAGTTAAACAAACAGGCAAGAAATCTTGATGCAGTTTATGATTTTAATTCTCTGGTTTTAGAGCATAATATTTTACCTCCTGTATTACTTGAGGGAAGAAATACTTTGAACCTTGCCGATGCTCAAAGTATTCGTATTTCAGATCGCACCTATAAAGTCGCAAAACAAGCTCATTTTATTACCACTCCACCTACCTGGCGACAATATTTGTGGATGGATTATGTGAAACCGGAAGCACCTAATGTGACCCTGCTCCCCAAAACCAAGGCTGAAAAAGAAATATGGTGTATCTATACTGAAAGAGGATGGAAAAATGGTATAGATCAGGCAAACACCATTTTGGAAGAAAACATTGCCCGCATTAAAGAAGATTTCGGCGGGATGATTCTTTATAGAAAACTACTGGCTATGAACATGGTATCGCCTCCTTATGTTTCTCATACTGACTTGGGTGTAACTGGGGATGGCTCAGAAATTCATATCGATGACAGAGTCTTGCGCATCACAGCTTTACCTGAACTTAATGTAAATAGTGCGGAATGGAGAGCAGCGGTAGCCAAGGATGAAAATGCTCTGGAACGTTTCAAAAATATGGAAAAACTGGCAAATCAGGCTAAAATTGTTATAACGAACAAATCCTGGCAACCTATTATAGCACCAGTAAGTTAATGTCTATGGATAATATTAATTTAATGCCCGATGAGCCAACTCGTTTCACTCCTGTATTCATGGACAGAATGCTGGAGCATGCAGAAAGTCTGAATGCTTCAGATATTACAATCCAAACAGGAGAACCCATTTTCGCAGAGGTTTATGGAAGACTCCTTAAAATTACAAATCGACGTCTTTCCAATACAGAATTGGGCGATCTTATTAACTCCATTTATGGCCCGAATGCCACCACACAATTACTTTCCGGTAAAGATATAGACACTCATTATGAGTTTCGCCCTAATCGTGGCGTCCGCTATCGATATAGAGTTAACGCGACTGCCTGCCTGGTTGAAGGTCATGATGCCATTCAGATCACATTAAGAACCATTCCAACCACACCACCCAAACTCAGCACCATGAACCTCCCTGATAACATTATTGAAGCGATTGCACCACAGGAAGGAATCGTGTTTATTACAGGCGCTACCGGTTCGGGTAAATCGACATTGCTAGCTTCCATTATTCGAGAACTGATTGAAACATCAGACTCAAACCGTAAAGTATTAACTTACGAATCCCCGATAGAATTCGTCTATGATGAAATTGAAACAATTTCTGCTGTAGTAAGCCAATCAGAGATTCCAAGACACTTACCCAACTTTGCTGATGGCGTAAGAAACGCATTAAGACGAAAACCGAGATTAATTATGGTGGGTGAGTGTCGTGATGCAGAAACCATCAGTGCCGCTCTTGAAGCGGCTTTAACTGGTCACCCTGTCTACACAACCCTGCATACTTCCGGTGTTGCAGAAACGATGCGACGTCTGGTCACGTCTTTTAGCGGGGAAGAGCGTCTGGGCAGAACCATCGATATTCTTGAAACGATTAGGCTTTGCATTTGGCAAAAGCTGGTTCCTACCGTTGATGAGCGACGAGTAGCTCTCAGAGAATATTTGGTATTCGATGAAGAAGTGAGGGATATTCTGTTGGAGGGCGACCCTAACGAAGTGACTTCAGCCACTCGTAAATTAGTGAGGCAAAAAGGGCAATTAATGACTTGGGATGCAAAAATGAAGTTTGAACAAGGGATTATCAGTGAACGAGTTTACAAATTAATCATCGCCGGAGCCAAAGAATATCAACAATAAGCAAAATTAATCTTCTTGTGCTTGTCATAGAAAAATCGTTGATATACCTCATAGCAAAATAATCAAGATCAAGGATTCGATTCATGATGTTTCATAGGAAAAACCTATACCATTATTTTAATTTATTTATTTTGTTAATCAGCCTTTTAAGCTCTTCTCTGAGCTGGGCCTCCGCCAATCAACACAGAGCTGATTCGCCAACCCTCAACATAAAAATTTTAGGTATTAACGACTTTCATGGTCAAATCAGTAGTGGAAGAACCGTAAAAAATGAGCCTGTCGGCGGGGCAGCTGTTCTGGCTGCCTATCTTAAAGAAGCTCAATTGGGAATGGAAGATCGGGCAATCATCACCATCATGGGTGATTTGGTTGGGGCATCCCCCCCTTCTTCAGGACTGTTGAATGATGAACCCACTATTTTATTCATCAATAGCTTGGGAAATAATCAATGCAAGCCCGAATCAAGAATGAATTCGCTTTGCAATATCGTTGCCACTGTAGGAAACCATGAGTTTGATAAAGGACAAAAGGCTATGTTCGATTTAATTTATGGTACCAATAATCCACCGACCGATTCATGGATCTCATTACCCAATTATCCAGGCTCCTCTTATCCCTATGTTTCTGCGAATATTGTTGACGCCAAGTCAGAACAACCTATCTTCCCACCCTACACAATTAAACGGATACAAAATATTCCCGTAGCGTTTATTGGCGCTGTTTTAAAAGATGCGGCAGACTCCATGTTTCCTTCCAATGCAGAGGGAATTAAATTTTTAGATGAAGCAGAAAGCATTAATCATTACATCCCGGAAATTAGAGCGCAAGGAGTCAATATTATCATTGTCCTGATTCATGAGGGTGGAAATCAAACTCCTTATGAGGGAGATACCCAAACTTCCTCAACAGTTGAAGGCCATATTAAAGAAATCATCTATTCCCTTGGTGATGAAATCGACGTTGTTATGGGCGGGCATACCCATCAGTTTCTCAATGCGCTCCTTCCTAATCGCAATGGACACAAGATCCTGGTCACACAAGCAAATAGTTACAGTGCCGCTTTTGCTGAAGTTACCCTGCAAATCGATGCCAAAAACCATACAATAAAAAACAAATCAGCCAAAATTATTACAACTTATGCTAATCGATGGCCTGGAACAAATCCGGATATGCAAGCCTTGGAAATTGTTAAATTGGCAGAAGATAAAATTGGGCCAATAATAAATAGCCATGTAGGCACCGCAGAATATGATCTGCTAAGGAAACAAAATGAAGATGGGGAGTCGAATTTAGGAAATCTGATCGCAGATGCTTATAGAACTGTAATGAATACTGATCTGGGCATCACTAATCCCAATGGAATTCGTGATGATTTAAAAGCAGGGGAAGTTAACTGGGGAAATATCTATTCTATTTTACCCTTTTCCAACAGAATAGTCATAATTACCTTAACTGGAAATGATATTTATGACTTGTTAGAGCAACAATGGATGGGCTCTTATATCAATATGTTACAAATTTCCGGGTTTGCCTACACCTATGACTCACATCAACCTTTGGGACATAAAATAATTGAGATTAGGCATCAAAACAAACCATTAGTTAGAGAAAAAATGTATACCATAGCCACTTCAGATTTTCTGGCCAGCGGGAATGGTACCTTTTCGGTTATGAAAAGAGGGAAAATAATCCATATTGGTCAAAGTGATCATGACACGGTAATCGCTTATATTAAAAGCTTACCTCAACCCTTTCACGCGTCGATTGAAGCAAGGATAAAAAATTTGGAAATTGTATCAAAAACAGGGGTTGGCTAGACGTCTTACAGCCCGCCCCTGTTTTTTATTATTTATTCATTACGTTTAGCTATTATTCTATGCATTCTAATCCAGCACATCGTAGAATTTGTTTTGGCCAAGTCCTCAAGCTCATCATGTAATTGTTCAATTTCCTCTCTTTTAGCTATACCAAGCTCTAAAAGCTGGGGGGTCAAATCATCAAGCGCCATGGAATAAATTAGTTTTTCTTTGTTTGCTCTGAGCAAGGGTTGAAATAAAGAACAATGCTCAATTTCAAAACCACAGGATGAAAACTCTTGCTCCAATCGATGCGCGACCTGAAAATCCCGATTGCTTTTGCTAAAACATGATTTAGCCCACTGAGTAAACTGGTCATAGGAGGGCGAAGGAGGAGAGCAAAAGGTAGAATCAAATAAAGAGGGTTCTTCACATACGACGAAACCACCAGAATTAAGACAATTTTTCATTTGAAGAATGACAGAGCGCGCATCAGCGACATGATGTAAAACCATTCGACAATAAATCAAATCAAATTTTTCCCCCAAATCGGAAAGATGATTAACATCCCACACCTTAAATCGTATATTGCTATAGGTTCTGGTTCGTTGTTGAGTATGATCCAGTTGATCCTGACTCAAATCTATAGTAAGCAAACTGCCCTCCGGGCCAATTAATTTGGCTAATTCGAGCGTCATATCACCGGAGCCACACCCTATCTCCAGAGCAGTCATTTTCCTTGGAAACCCAATCTCAGCAAGTAAATCCAGGCTGCTTTTGGCATACAATTGATGTTGCAGAGAAAGGCGCTCTCTTGCCTTGTCATTAGTATTTAAAATGTAAGTGCTGGTCATAATATATCCTTATATTGAATAAAAAATAATCATCCCTCTTCAAAAAGAGGGTGACAGGATTCTTTTTTCCTTAAAAATTCATTTAAATATTGATTTAAGTGTTTTGCCTGCAATTGAAACATCTGGTTTAAATTTTCTTTAGTTGAGCTGCCCATATGCGGTGATAAGACGACATTATCAAGCTGCCTTAAAGCCAAAGGAACTTCTGGCTCATACTGGTATACATCCAAACCGGCACCAGCGATTGCCCGGCATTGCAAAGCATCGATAAGCGCATTTTGATCCACAATGCTGCCTCGAGCGACATTAATCAAGTATCCTTCTGGTCCTAAATTATCTAAAACCTGTTTGTTAATTAAATGTTGTGTTTCAATACCACCGGAACAACAAATGATTAAAAAATCACTAATAGATGCTAAACTTGCGGCAGTTGGGCAATACAAGTAAGGGCTACTTTTTTGACTTCGGGCCGTATAAGCAATTTTTAGCCCGAAAGGCTCTGCAAATTGCGCTATCTTTTCACCAATTTGACCGAATCCAACCAATCCCAATTGTTTCCCCAATAAATGATTGCCAAGAAAGCGTGGCTTTTTCTCAACCCATTCATTATTTCGGGTATAACGATCATTTAGAATTACCCTTCGCGTCAGTGTTAACAATAAAGCAATTGCAAGTTCTGCTGTATCATGAACACCCGCATTAGGTTGTGAATGCAGAATAATATGATTTTGTTTTAAAAAATTAATATCAATATTGTCCGTTCCTATTCCCAGGTGGCTAATAATTTTTAAGTTAGGAAATTGCATTAAAAACGAATGGTCAATTTGATCCCATACCGTTGTGGCTAAAGCCACCACCTGGGAATGCTCCATTTCTGAAGCCATTTTCCAGCCATGGATAATGTTCCAGTCAGGAATCAGCATGGGAATGATTGGCTCGAGAAATTGGTTAGTCAGGTAAACAGATGGCTTCATTAAAATGTCCTATTTTCAGAATAAAGATCGATGTGTTGCCCATAAACTATAAGCTATTTTCTGGTAACCTAGTATCGTTAACCATTCTTTCTCATCCAGCTGATATGTAAATAAAAACCAGAGATAAAGTAAACGTTCTCAAGCAGAGATATATAGCGATTTTTACAGTTATGATACTATATTCTTTTACTATTGCATTTCATTATTCCAGGGAGACGTTACCATAGAGAGGAATGCACAGCAATATTTTGAAAGCGCGAAAGAGTTGTTCTTGCCAGTAATACCCGTCGAGGAATTTGATGGTTTTATACTTAAATTGGGCAAGAATAACTACCATTTTTGCAAGAATGAAACTCCTTTTAATAACAGCTGTAGTGCCAATATTGCTATTGATAAATATTGTACCTCTAAACTATTGGAAAAAGCCGGTATTCCTGTTCCCAAAGCCATTTCTTTAAACTGTAGTGAATTCCAGCAGAATTTACATAAAGATAAAATTGCACAATTAAACTTTCCCTTGGTCATTAAACCCATAGATGGGTCGCTGGGAATCGGCGTTTTATGCAATATAAAAACATGGGAAGAACTGGAAAGCCATTTAACAAAATATTTTTCCTCTTATCAGTGCTTAATAATAGAAGAATTCCACGGCAAACTGAATTCTTACCGCGTCTTGGTTTTTAATCAGCGTATCCTTGGTATAGTTCAACGTTATCCAGCCACCGTAACTGGTGATAGGGTACACCCCATACATGAGTTAATTAAACTGGAAAATATAAACAGAAAAAGAATCAATGAAGCCCTGGGTGAAATTACTTTAGATGAGGAAGTACGCATTAAACTTCAAGAGCTGGGCATAACAGAAAATTACATCCCCTCCTTTGGAGAACAAATTGTTTTATGCTATACAAGCAACGCGACAAGAGGTGGGTCCTATGTCACCATAAACAAGAAGATGTGCAAGCAAAATCGTAAATTATTGCTTCAAGCAGCCAAAATACTCGACTTGCAATTAGTTGGGATAGATGTGGAATGCTCAGATATTATCAATGTTCCTATAGAACAATCAAAAGGGGTCATACTGGAAGTTAACCACAAACCCAGCATCCGAATTCATGAGTTTCCAATGAAAGGAACCCCACAAAAAGTCACAAAAAAAATTATGCGTAGTTTCATCACCCGCCACCCGTTGTCTTACTTATATTCTATCTACAACAACCAACCGACCGCTTTTTATGTCCGCAGTTCTATTCTTATTATCATTATGGGATTAATTCTTTTAGCCGTGTGGTAATTCACCTCACCTAAAACTTATGTCATTTCCCAATCTTTACTTCCAATACCTGGCAGAGAGCTTATTTGATAATAAATTTATTTCTGAAATCACTTTGCTCAGGTAAATGTAGTTCACTTCATGATAAATTCTGATAATTCACTAACCTCGATGAAAGAAATTTGAGATTAAAGTACTTAATCGAACAATCTATTGAGCAGGCTCATTTTGCAAGTGCTCTTTTAAAGTTTATACTTAATAATAATGAGGTTAAATTATATTACGAGGTATTAAATGAATCCTGTATCGATTTTAGATGCCTCATTAAGAGATGGTGGACATAGAACTAATTTTCATTTTAAGGATGATGATTTAAAACAAATACTACTTCCTCTTGATAATTCGGGTATTGAATACATTGAAATTGGCTACCGTAATGGTTCACTTCACCCTATTGAAAATATAGGGAAAGCTGGAATGTGTCCCCAAGATTATCTCCTGTATTGCCAATCTCTAATAAAAAAAGCAAAAATTGCAGTGATGGTTCATCCTCATAATGTAAACGAACAGGATCTGTTCGAGCTAAAAAATTGCGGTGTGAAATTAATAAGAATATGTATAGCAAAAGGTGATCTTGTAAACGCTGTCCCTCTGATTAAACTGGCTAAGAATTTGAATTTTGAAACCTCAGTGAACATTATCCATATTTCTTATTATACGGAAAGCGAACTGGATAGTTTGATTGAGGAAGTAAGCAAACACGAACCGGATATGATCTATTTTGCTGATTCTAATGGAAGCTTATTTCCTGACAGGATAAATAGCCTGTATAAAAAATACACCCGCCAATATAAAGTTTCTTTTGGATTTCATGCTCATGACAACCTTGGATTGGCGCAAGCCAACGCTCTTGCGGCGGTAAACGCCGGGGTTCATTTTATTGATGCCTCACTGGCAGGAATGGGCAAGGGAACAGGTAATCTAAAAACTGAATTTTTTATCGCTTATTTACATGCGAACAATATAAAAAAATATAATTTGGAAGATGTGTTGACAGCAGCTAATTATGTAAGAGATGCCTTGAAAATAGGACAAGAACCCATTGAAATGAGTGAATTCATAAGGGGAATTTCTGATCTGTCTACAGCAGACCTGAAAAGCCATAAACCAGGCAAGCTCTAGAAAATGCGTACATTTCCAATATAGGAATATAAAGCTGGGACACCTTGATTCCCCAAGATTTGATGCTCCAGAAAGCAACGTACTTTCAAAATTAAGCTGGCAAAATCATAGATCTTCAAGGAATAAGTAGAGAATACAATGGCAAAAAAAAGATTATTGATTATCGGCCCTGTTTCAACTCAATCCTCTAGTCTGAGGCACTTAAGCCAAAATTTATCTTTTCTCAATCCTTATTACTCCATTGAGTGTCTTGATCCTCTTGTCACGTTGCAAGAATGTCCCGATGAGGAATATTATGGAATTTGGCAAAATCAACTAAAGCCGCTCATCAAAATTTATGATGCATTTGTTGGCTTTTCTTTTGGTGGTGTTATTCTTCAACAATGTTTTTCCATATTGAGCGGGGAAAAAAAACAAATCATTCTTTTTTCCACACCAACATTTGCAGATTCCATCTTAAGAGAGAAACTTGAAACAGTCATCTCCCTCTGTTCTCAAAATAAGTTGGAAGAAGGATTGTCTTCGCTCTATCAAGCAGTTTACGCGCCTCATTCCATTCCTGATACTTCACTGCAGTATTTAAATAGGGAACTTGCGATCAAGAGACTTATTTTTGGCTTAACCAAAGTATTAAAAACAAATTGTGTTTCGATTTTAAATCATTGTAATGTGAATCACCTTCATTTAATAGGTGAAAAATCACAACTGGTTAATACCAATAACGTGATAAAACCATCATGTGGCCAATTGATTGTAGTTCCCGAAGCAAGTATGCGAGTTCTGGAAAGCAACCCCACTTTTTGTAAAGAAATTATATTTAAGGCCCTGAATCATGAAATCCACTGATCCTATAAAAATTGCTGTATTACCAGGTGACGGGATTGGGATTGAAGTGACTGAGGCTACGCTTCCTGTTTTTGCAGTCCTTGATGTCCCTGCAACCCTGAGTTATGGCGATATTGGCTGGGAATTTTGGAAAAAAGAAGGAACAGCAATCCCCTCCAGAACATGGCAATTGATAGCCTCCACTGATACCGTTTTGCTAGGAGCGATTACCAGCAAGCCCCAACGTGAAGCCAAACAGGAATTAAGCAAAGCGCTTAGAAAGAGCAACCCTTATTACGTATCTCCTGTCATTCAATTAAGACAAGGTTTGGATCTTTTTGCAAATGTTCGCCCCTGTTTTTCCATCGATGACCAATCAAAGCCGTTTAATTTTTGCATCATTAGGGAAAATAGCGAAGGATTGTATTGCGGATTTGATTATTTTCCATTACCAAAAGCAATACATAATTTATTAGCAGAAAGCCAACATTGGCAAACGATTCCAGCTGATGAAGCAAGTTGTGCCTTAAGATTGCAATCAAAACCCGGTTTAACCCGTTTATTTGATTTTGCCTTTAATCATGCCATGCAAACTGGCATGCCTAGAGTCACTTTGGCAGATAAGCCAAATGTGCTTAGAGAAAGTGGCGAATTTGCCAGGAAAATTTTTGAAAGCACAGCCCAAAAATACCCGAAAATCCAAGCGGACATACTTAATGTCGATGCCGTAGCATTATGGTTGATAAAAAGTCCGGAAAAATTTGGAGTCATTGTCGCGGAGAATATGTTTGGCGATATTTTATCCGACGTCGGAGCAGGAGTTATGGGAGGATTAGGCCTTGCACCCAGTGCCAATATTGGTGATAAAGGGAGTTACTTTGAGCCAGTACATGGTAGCGGACCAAGAATGAAAAAAAATTGTGCCAATCCATCAGCTATGTTTTTAACAATTAGCATGCTGCTAAATCATTTTGGTTATCCTGATCGAGCAAAAAAAATAGTCAATGCCGTGATGCAAGTCATAAAGGAAAAGCGTTTTATTACTTATGATCTGGGTGGGCATGCCACTACGACCGATATGGCGAATGCAGTGATTGAACGTTGTGCGCGATTAGAAGCTTCTTGTTTATCAACAGGTTTTAGTTCGGTCCCTAAAGAAAATTTAATTGAGTCAGATACTATGGGCAACTTGCTTCAGCAATTAATGCATTGTAATTCTGCAGAAATTTCTGATGCTCTGGACGCTTGTGGAATCGAAGGCGGATTATTGAATATCAAACCGTTATCACAGGGAATGAAAATGGTTGGACCTGCTTATACTATCCAATATTTACCCAGAGAGAAAAAAGAAACAGCCTTCCATAATGCCGCAAACTATATTGACAAAGTTCCCAAACATTCAGTCATAGTCATTGACAACAACGGTCAAACTGATTGCACCGTTTGGGGTGGCCTATTAACACATACCGCATTGAGAAATAACATCATGGGCACGGTTGTGCACGGGGCAGTGAGAGACGTCGAATCAATTCGCTCGACAAACTATCCTGTGTTTTGCACAGGAATTTATATGTGCTCTGGTAAGAATCGCGTTTACAAAGCGAATGAGCAATGCCCTTTATTCATTAATGGAGTCACAATAAATCCTGGCGACATTATATTTGCTGATGACAATGGAGTCTTGGTGATCCCAAATGATCTCCTTCAAGAAGTAGTGAATAAAGCCCTTGTCATAAAATTAACCGAGGAACGCATTAAAACAGCTATTGAATCAGGCTCCACACTTGAGCAAGCTCGAGAAGATTATTACTATGAACAACCTTGGTTAGGTATCAATAAAAATAGAGAGCCCTAGTGTTATCGCTTAAAAAATTGAAATTCATAGACATACACTACCATGCAACGCCTGATCTTTATATTCGTCGCAGAAATGCAATTGAAGCGGGGAGGTTGTATCACTCTTTACATGGTGCGGTCGTTTTAAAAAGCCATATTGGCAGTACTGGTATTCAGGCAACTATTGGGCAAGAAATGGGTTTGCCCATTTTTCCTTCCGTTGTGTTAAATCATATCAATGGAGGAATAAATTATAGAGTAGTTATCCGTGCCTTGAGTGAATATCAACCTCTTTTCTCGGGTAAAATGATTGTTGATTTCCCAACCATCACAGGCCGTAAACTTCAATCAAAACTATCAAGAAAATTAACTCACGATAATTTAAAACAATATACTCAACAGGTTGAAACACTGTTCGGATCAAAACAACAGCTACGCAAAGAAGTGATAGATATTTTAAAAATGGCCAGGGACTACCCTATTGTTTTAACATCAGGCCATGCCTCGAGAGATGAGATTTATAGACTGATTGATGCCTGTAATCAATATGATGTTCCTTCCTTATTATTAAGCCAACCATCTAATCCTTTAACCGGTTTAAAATTTCCAGCGCTCAATGAGCTGCTTAAAAATGAATGGTTATGGGTAGAGCAGACTGCCTTAACCTTTATTCTTGGGCACCAGGACAAACAAGATTTCTCTCAAGTATTAACTCATCTCCCTCGAGTCATTTACAGCTCGGATTTGGGGCAACCCAGCCAAATGGATATTCCAGATTGGCTGCATTTCTCAAAAAGAATATTTCATGAATTGGATTTATCTGAAAAACGAAAAGAGGAGTTACTTCTCTCCAATGCCATCGCATTACTCAACTTATAAAATTCCAATAGATCTCTTGCATAACCCGCCTCTTTCATTCTATTGCTGCAGTTCTCATTTACAGCATGTACACTTCACTCTTCAAAACGTTTGCGTCTTGCCCTAAAACAAAATAATCAGCTGATGTAAAATTCTAATATCAATAAATCATCAGGACTTACGATAAACCCCAAGGTCGAGGCAAAAAATGTTTCTAATGAGGGAGTTTAGATAAACTAAATGACCGAATTAAAAACATTTTTTAGTAAAGAGATTGGGGTTTATCGTAAGTCCTGATCATGCAAATAAGTCTTGCAAAAACAATTGAGTGCTTTGCCAGGAACGTTGATCCGCTAATTTATTGTAATGCAGCCCCATTTCATCATCATTCGCATTAGGGTCGGTAAACGAATGGGCTGTTTGGCCATAAACATGGACCTGCCAGTCTACTTTCCTTGCCGTCATTTCCATAGCGAATTGGTTAACTTGCTCGATGGGTACTAAGGGATCATCATAACCATGTAATATTAATACTTTCGCATTTAATGGCTTAGTATTCTCACCATCCAAAGGTGATAATACCCCATGAAAACTGACAACCCCTTTAAGTGGCGCCTCGGAACGTATCAAATCCAATACGCACAACCCACCGAAACAATAGCCAATAGCAGCCACTCTCTCACTGTCGACCCCAGGCAATTGAACCACTTTGTTGAAGGCAGCATTAATACGGGCGATTAATTTTCCTCGATTCTGTATGAAAGGGGTCATTAACGCTCTTTTTTCTGCCTTATCCTTACCTAGTTTGGCATTTCCATACATATCGATAGCAAATCCAATATATCCCATGCCAGCAAGCTGGATCGCTTTGCTACAAGCCCCCTCTCCACGTCCTCCCCAATCATGAGCAACCATGACACAGGGCAATGGTTTTGAGACACTATGCTGATAGGCAATAAAGCCTTTGCACACCGTATCACCATCATTGTATTCCACTTCCTCTGTAACTAACATATTAACCCTCTTTTTTAAAAGCTGTTCAAAACAGCATTCATACTCACATGTTCAGAACTTGTATATTGAAATGAACTGCCCATAAAAAGAAAGGCTCGCAGGAGCCTTTCTTTTATCGTATCGTTTTAGAATGTTACTCGGGGGGCGGAGTGCTGGTAGGAGCACCACTGTCTGAACTACCCAGTTGTTGGCCTGTATCCGGTTTGGAACTTGGTCCAGTTTGGCTACCACCACTGTTTTTACCTTTCCCTGAAACATCACCCGCATTTTCTGAAACCTTTTTAGCTTGAGGCCCCAAATTGCCAAGCATGGATTGCCCTTTAGCACCCAACTTGTCGCCAATAGCTTTCTCAGCCCCATAAGTTTCCTTGCCTGCTTCCTGGACTTTACCCTTGGCTTCTTCACCCCATTGCATGGTTTCTTGACCGAAAGATTCCGGACTACCACCTATCCATCTCAGCACTTTATCTGGCAAGTGGGCTATCAGCGTAAAGGCTTTTTGTACAATAATTAAATACATGCTGGTATAAATTAAGATGGAGAAGAAGAAAGCATACACTCCTGCCCAGCCAGTATACCCACCTTCTAATGCAGTCGATTGATAATCACCCGTCAATTTATCCTTAAAATTATCCCACTGAGATGTATCTGTTTTGAATCCGCCCCATCCTTTTCCTGAAGTATCTTTGCCCTGATCACTTTGAATATAGCTTATCGCATGATCAAAACCTGCATTCAAAATCCAGACACCCACATAGGACAAGGCAATCGCGGCAATATATCCTATTATCATCAGAGAAGGTCTTAAAAAGACATTCACCAAAATCATAATGGCGAATTCACCTTTACCAAAAGCTTCATTACCTTCTGGATGCGTAACACCCAAAGCGACAATAGGTGCAGCCACCATAGCCTCGATAACGGCTATCAACCAGGCAAATGATCCAAAAGTAAAAATCATATAAGGTAAAACAGGTATATAATATGCTGTAACAAATCCTATGGATACCATGGTTCCTATCCATGCCATCAACAAGGGCATAGCCATCATAATCAAGGCAAAGATAAAGATACCAAAAAGTGGTATGAGTGAACTGACCACTGCCATATTCAGCAACGTTAACCACAAAGTACCAGAAAAATTAATGTACATCGTTCCCATATTAGCCAATGCGACAATGGGGTTTACTCCAGGTTGTGTCAGCGTTTGAACGCCCACTATAAAGATATCTTTCATACCTTGTAAAGGAATCATTAAAAAGGCCATGACTATGGAATTAATCATTTCCCCGAATATGGCCAGAAAGAAGTTGTACACGTACCTGAAGACATAATTATAAAATAAATCGCCCATCATTCGACCAAGGCAAAATGAGAAGAACAAAATCTTCACCCTGCCGCAATCAAAATCCTGGTGTTTCATGTAATAAAGCGACGTATCCACTTTAAAATTAATCAGGTTAGCAAAAGTCAACGGCTTTATTCCTGGTTGACCTGGCAATTGAACCATCATGGAATTGTTGACAAATCCATAGACTGTTGAAGACAATGGCCCACTCACAGACTGTCGTTGAGGATTATCACTAAGATCAGGTTGCTTGACCCCATCCTGACCTAAAGCGGGTACGCCATCGATTAGTGACTGGATTTGAACCAGCTTATCGTTCTTATTTTGAAACCAGGTACACAATAATGCATAGGGAGCCTGACACGTTTTTCCAAAGGATTTGGTGAGCTGTGTTGGATCAAAACTACTCTTATCGAGACCTGTTCCTGTATCAAATTGGTCAGCAAACTCAGTTGCGCTTCCATTGAGTTTCACCAAATCAAAAAAGTAAGAGCCAGCCATGATCCATCCTTTGGCATTGGCTTCTGCGATAAAATCACGGGATTTCTTATCAAATTCTTTAGACGTAGCTTGTCTTATCAGATTGAGAGTTGGCATCATAATGCCATTATAATCATTAATGGCGCCTAAAAATTCAGTGCCATTAAACAATACACCTGGAGTAGAGCCGGTGGAACTGGGTACCGACCCCCATGTTTGGCAAACTTGTTGATACTCAGTGCAAACCTCACCGGATGACTTATAGGGAACCCCAAACTGCTGTTTGGCGATAGGGGAAAAATCATTTTTTGAGTTTCCAGTGGACGTGGTTGTTGAAAACGCGGGATCATTATTAACCATCACCTGTGCTACAGTAGACAAAGTCACATACATTTGCTGTATGGCAATCGCGCGAGACAATCGTGCTGTTTGCAATTGAGAAGAAGTTATATTTAAGCTGTTAGCGCCCATGGATGAGTTGGATCCAGCCCCACCTACTGTCACAAGTCCTTTACTATCAGTTTGATTCGTTGAGTTCAAAGCGGAAATATTATTCCATTTGACTGTGCCGCAAATCCCGTTTAAGAAAGAAAATGTTGAACTTTTATCGAAATTTGGCATGTCCATCTCAAAGGAAGCGGGCTGGTTTGCCGTTATATCTTTAGGCGTGTCATCGTTTTGTTTCTTGACAAAATTCACCGTACTGATGAAGTCAGGAATCGCTGTACGGCAAAAAGTATTCATTTCATCAGTAGGATTACCCCCACAAGGTGGACTCTTACTTTGACTCAAATAAAGATCTCTTTGCGCTTGTAATTGTTTTTGTAAACCCAACATGCAGATTTGGCCACTCAATATAGTTAGCGCTCCCTTTGCAACACCGGAAGACGAAGATCCGGCTGCTTGCAAGCTCTTGGTTGGATCGGCCTGTGCCTGTATTATCACACCACCCCGATTAAGATAACTCAAGGCAGCTTCCCATATTTTATCAGCAGCACCAACGCCTTGCACAATAACCCACATAAAGAATACCTGCATCATACAATAACCAGATGCCTTAGGTATTAACAAAGCCAAGCCGAAGGTGGAACGAAGAGGGATCCAGATAGAAGACCATTTTTGGCCAAGCATTTGCCCTTCATGGGCCGTGTTCATGGTGGAAACCATAAGGGTATACATGATAATGATGCCACCCAGCGCAAGGACAGCAGAGTTAAAGACAGCAAACATGTTGCCCATTATCTGGCTTCCAGTGCCGTGCAATACCCCATCGACTACACCAAACAGGTTACCTAAAAAAACGACGGACAAGTCACTTGCCGGAGGAGCGAAACTCAACGCTCCATTTTCAGCCAGTGCAAGCGCAGGAAAAAGGCAAAGGAGGACCGTAATAGCTAATTTATTCATTCTTTCTCACCCAATAACCCTTGCCTGTACCATTCTTTAACAGTACATCCCAATTTACGTTGTTTAATCTGGTAGTACCAAAAATGATAACGAAAGGCTAGTACCAAAGCGATCATCACCACAACCAAGCTTATTATTGTAGCTTTCCATGAACCATATAAAAATTGATAACCCGTATAAATAAATATCATAAAAGCAGCGATAACCATAATTATGCTTAGTCTAAGCAAGGCTTTTTGTTTGATTACCAAGTCAGCCTCGCTCAGTTTTAACTTCTTGGCTGCTTCATCAAATGATTCGACATGGGTTGGTTCCTGAGGTATGAATAAACGTTTAATGCCATTCACCAAATACAAGGTTAATGACCTCATTCTGTCCCAATCGAACCATTTACGAACATTGATAATCCTTGTAAAAACTCTTACGATCCTTGATCCCGATTTCTTTTTCATATTTTTTACTTTTTCACAATTTTAAGTAATGGACTTTTATATATCATAATATACTATAGTATTAAGTAGTTGTTTCGTCTATCAACGTATCTCAGTAAAAAAAGAGTAAATAATGCCTGATTTAAGCCATGAAGCCGCCGCAAAGTACTGGTTTGAGTACCTTGACCCCATGATTTACAGGGTTATCACTTTTATGGAAAGTGTGGAAAACTGGACTCTTGATGGCAATCCAGAACTGGAAGAAGCAATGAAACAGTTAGGGCAAGAACTTGATGATATTGAAAAAATTGACTTGGGCTTGTTAGCAGAAGAAGATAAATTTATTCGTATCGTTGGAAATATCAAATCAGGAAGAGGTTTACGTTTGTTACAGGCGATAGACACAGTCCATCCTGGTAGCGCCTCCCGGGTGTTAATCCATGCGGAAGAAACCAGTTTAAGCAGCAATGACCCGGCAGGTTTTTTTCTAAAACGCAATATTGTATTTGAAAGACTAAGGTTATTATCGCGAGTTTTTTGCCAATACCGTCTAAAACTCGTTTTACGAGCACTCGAAGGGGATGAATAATGAAAGTATTACCTAAACTGGCCTTGGCCAATCTGTTTTGTTTTACCACTTTATCTGTTTTTGCTCAACCTGTTGACCCATCTGGACAACAGACAAGCACCAACACGTCCAATCTGGTGACCTACCTGACTAATCTGGGAAAATATTTAGGCTACGACATCACTCAATCTAATAAAGCCCCTAACCCGCCTTATTCGCAATTATTCAATTCCAATGTTGCTCAACTCATTCAAAATTACGCCTATAATACCTTTTTGGGCGCTATCCCTGTCGATGCCATGTCCCAGAGCTTAATGAATTTTGTTACCAATAATGTGCAAGGAAATTCATTAATTAATAATTTGGCGAATAATACTTTTAAATATCAAAACTTCAGCTCCCCATCATCCGGCGCGGATGGAAAAATTACGGCTAATGGTTTAATAGATCAATCAACAACCAGTGCCCAAGCCCCCACTCCTTCAGGTATTTTTTCAGCCTTACCAATCTCAACTTCCGGAACTTATTTGAGTGATCCGGTCAGTCAAGCCGTGTTTAACATACTGGGAACCCCGGATTACAGTTTTTGTATGGACAACGAGCAAAAGAACTGGTTACCCAATTGTAACCTCATGTATCAAAATCTGGTCATGCAAAACGTAATTGGCACTATACCTCCAGCCCAAACATCTGGTTCAACACCCGCTTTTTATTCTTATAAATACAATCAACCGCTCATAAGCCAACTGAACAGTAACTCTTTGATTGCCCCCTTACTGATGGATACCTCTGCGTCACAATCTGGGCAAGACTCTGGATTAAAGGCACAAAGCCAAGCCCAGCAAGCACTTAACTTTATTAGATACGCCAGTGCTCAAGTCACTCCTCCTTCATTACCCAAGTTGAGTGCCTACAGTGAGTTATGGAATCAAGCCACTGCCAAACCAAACTCTGCGGGTTATAATGAAGTCCAGCAAAAACAAGCGGCCGCAACATTAAGCAGTTATTTTAATAATTTGCGTGTTTACGCAGCGCAAACTTCTGTGGGCGTGAGCAACCTCTACTATATTTTATCCAAAAGGTTACCTCAAAATATGAGTGGAGACCAAAATAATCCTAATGTGACAAGCCAGGCGCTGAATGAATTTAACATGGCTACTCGACGATTATTTGATCCAACCGCCTCCAACACTCCTGGACAACCAAACCAACAATGGATTAAACAAATCAATGACGCATCCCCTGCCACAGTTCAAAAAGAAATAGCGGTATTGTTGGCCGAAATCAATTATCAAATGTATTTGGACAGACAAATACAAGAACGGATATTATTAACCAATAGCATTATGCTATTGCAAAACTTAAAAGCCGCTCAACCCACTGCAGACTTTTCAAGTCAAGGCTCTCCTTCTGAGCAATAATAGTCATCACTTTGGCTCCTGGGATTCTAATTCCAGGGGCTCATTGTACCCAGGTTTATTAGCACGCTTAAAAATTTGATACACAAAATCAATCATTTTTTTCCCTTGCGGTTGATTTTTGTTTAAATAAAACCCCGAGCTTAACGTACTGACTAAATGATAGTTTTTAAAAAAATGTTATTCATCTAATAAATCTGTTAAATAATCACCACGTGATTCCATAGGATAGTAATTGGTGATCACCCAGTCAGGCTTCACTTTAGAGTTGAGATAGTCGGCGTAAAGACTTAAATCGTTTTTAAATGGCTTTTGGGTTAAATCGCTATTATTCAAACATTGCGCGTCTATGAATCGAATGTCTTCTCGAGAAAAAAACGGAATAATCCCGCAATCATCCAACAAAACGCTGTCGCCTTTTTTTGCTTTTCGATTGAGTAAATCAGCAATATGCATTCTATTTTGAGTGCGCTCATTATATTCTGTCACTGTTTTAGATAAATGATTTAAATCATTCCCCGGCACAAAAGACCAGGTAATAAACAACATCAATACCACAATTGGGTATTCAGGATCCCATCTAAAGGATTTAAGATATTGTATCAATTGACTAAGTCCTAAAACAGGTAATATGGAAAAAAGAGAGAATGGACTTAAAAACAATCTTAAACCATAGGTGACAACTGGATTCGCTTTCCAAAGCAACAAACTGTATAAAACAGAAGGCAACCAAAGTAAAACGTGGCGACAATCTTTATTAGCAGATAATAAATAGGGTACCGATAATACAAGTAAAGGTGTGATAAAAAGAAAATAATCAAAATCTACTGCTAAAAATTGCCCATAAGCTATCGCTTTGCAACGATAGCTATTAGGAATCCAATGACCAAAATAAATTAATCTCCAAATAAAATACACAAGATAGGGCAAGATAAAGCAAACAAAAGTAATTGAAACCCATAAGAACAACCTCTTATGATCTTTAAAAATCAGCCCCCGCTGATCTTTCAAATATTGACATCCTATAAAAACAACCAGAGGAATTATCCAAATGATCCCCTCAAATCGTGTTAAGCACAACAATAACAAGAGAATATTGCTTATTACCCAATGATTGGTTGAGTAAAGGGAAAATCCATTGGGCCATGGCCTGTCATTAACAGTTTGATAACCGAATGCCAAGATAAACTGCCATATCAATGCCAAAGACAGGGCACAGTAAAATAAGGTTTCCAATCCGCTGACCGTCCACCAAGCCACTCCTGTATAATGACTAAATAAAAAAACGGGTAATATGGATAACAGAGGACTACAAAAAAGTCTTGCCAATCGATATAAAAACAGTAGCGACAATCCCAAGCTACAACAGGAAATAACCTTCATACTGCTAACCAGAGGTAATTGCAATTTAATGACCAATGCAGCAATCATGAGCCATAAAAAATTGGAATACCCCTCTACTGGAGGCAGAGTCACATGCCAAAATAGCCCTTTCCCACTCACTACCTGTCGCGCGTAATACCAGCTGATGTATGCGTCATCTGTTGTGAAATCCCAAGCTGTATACACGGCGACTATCAGATCGTAAGCGCAATAAATAGCTATTAATAGCACCAGAATTGTTTTTGTTCTTGATAACAGGGAACTCAAAATGTGGTTTGCTCCAGAAAACTTTTTTATAACCCAATCCACAATAGCAATATCACAAAACATCAACAAGTTCTAAAATCATGATGCAAAAAAAATATCGGGTATGATATGATTTCAACCCAATTTAAAAAAGCTGTATCCTCAATGGAATAATACGGGACTTACAAAAAGCACCAGGAATCTGGAATATTGGGGTAAGGAAATACCAAAATATCATTTCAATGGCAGTAGGCTTCATCCACTGCACTTAAGATGATAAGTCTTGACTTAAGTAACTCCGACTCAACAGTTGGTGCTGATTGATAACTCCAGTATAAAATTCTCAGGATGAGTTAACCATTTAACTCAGCGAGCTATTATGTCCAAACCTTATTTTTTTTATGTCAGCGGAATGAATTGCACCAGTTGCAGCAATGCAATAGAGTCCTTTTTAAGAAACTCAAACTTAATCAAAGTAAATACATTCCATGCGGACATGAGCACAGCGGATCCGAAAAAAATTGTGATATCCCTTTCTGAAGAAAAAGAAAATGAACATGAAAGCAACTGGAACACAATTAAAAAATTAATTGATGAGACGGGGTTTACTTGCGAAAATTACGAGTTCCCCCCGGTTAAAGAACAGAGCCCTGCTACCCCTCTCGAAAAAACTCAATCAACACCTCAACAAGAGGCCAGTAAATTATCCGGAATACTTAACAGCGCCAAAAAAATAATCACTTCCCATTGGTTGCTTGGAGGATTGGGTTGCATCACCGGTGTGAGCTTGATGATCCTGACTATGGCTTTAGGAGGATTACCCCTTGCGGTTATGATTCCTTTAGCGGGTTTCAGCATTTTATTAACCATTGCCCTTGGTGCCCAATCTTATTACGAGGCCTGGAAAAAGTTTATCCAGTCTCGCACACTCACAATGGATACATTATTTTCAATTAGCACCATTTCTGTTCTTGCGGTATCCGTTACCTCTTTCTTTGTACCCTGGCTACCGATGATGTTTGAGGCGGGATTGCTTATTTATGGATTCAGACATATTGGTGTCGCTATTGAAGACACTATCAAAGAAAAAATAAGTTCTGCCAAATTTCAGGACAGAGCCCCGCAAAAAATAAGATTATATCGTCAACCTGATTTCAAAAGTGCCAGGATTGAGGAGGTTCAACCCAATGACATCATACAAGTCAAACCAGGTGAGCTTATTCCATTGGACAGTGTTTGTGAGCAAGACACTCTCATTTACCCCACCATCATTACTGGTGCTATTATACCCAGGCAATTTCGAAGTGGTGACAAGGTACTTGCCGGGATGCGTCTGGCTAATGACGCAAAACCACTCACACTCCGCGTTCTAAAAACAGTAAAAGATTCATACCTTGCCCGTCTTGATGAAAGCATAGCCCAATCTGTACTTGAAAAAGCACCTATAGAAGTAAAAACAGGACAGCTTCTCACCTATTTTATCCCTGCCATTATTGCCATCTCCATCCTTTCAGGAATAATCGTCGGCCTGATTTCTACACCAGCGCTTGCGATACAATGTGCGATTTCAGTACTGGTTTCTGCCTGCCCTTGTACTCTTGGTTTAATTATTCCTCTCGCTGTAAAAACCGGAATTCATAAAGGAGCAGAACATGGCGTCCAGTTTAAAAACTCCAGAGTATTACAATTAGCGGAACAAATTGATGCAGTCATTTTTGACTTGAATGGCACTTTAACAACTGGAGTTCCTGTTGTTAAAGAATATGCTGTATTAAATAACACTGATCTTTCTTCTGAGCAATTTCTGAGTATTTGCAACGCATTAGAGGAACAATCAAAACATCCTTTTGGGAAAGCAATACAATCATTTACCCAAGGAATCAATAAACAAAAATTCAATATTGCTAATTTGGACCATTCGAACCATTCAGGCATTTCAGCGGAGATTAACGGTACTCAATACACCATTGGCAGTAAAACCTTAATGCAGGAAATAGGGATTTCTACATCCTCGATTGAAAGCCAAATGAATTTGGTTGCAGGAGATAGCCTTGTCTTTCTGGCCAAAAACAAACAACTATTAGGTTATCTGGTCATCACCGACCCCTTACGAAAAGATGCAAAGCAAACGGTTGAAGCTTTAATTAAAATGGGGAAAGAAGTGCATCTGTGTACTGGAGCAGATGAAAAAACTGCCTATCGCTATGCGCAAGCTCTTGGCATTAAGAAAGTACATGCTAACTGTGTCGCCACGACCATCAATACAGAGGACAAATCCAAACCAATTTATATTAAATCATTACAAAATCAAGGGCTAAAAGTAGCTATGGTTGGGGATGCAGCCAATGATGCAAACGCCATTGCTGCGAGTGACTTCGGTATAGCAGTTCTCTCTCAGGACAGTGATGAAATTACTCAGCAACACGCCTCAGCCATTATACAAAGCGGAACTCTATTGCCTATAGCCAATGCCTTTGCCATCTCGAAACAAACGGTAAATAACATCAAACAAAATTTGTTAATCAGCTTGGGGTATAATTTGACAGCAGTATTAATAGCGGGTGGTTTATTAGTTGCTGCTGGTTTTGTCTTAAATCCTGCTGTTGGTGTGGCATTAATGGTAACTCAGGCTTGTTTTGTCCTACTCAATGTATACCGCTTTAAAGAACAACCATTGCAACATTTGCAAGACACCCCTCAGAAAAAAGCAGAGCCCGCTACTTCGTCTTATGAGGCCATGAAGAAACACACACTAAATTATCATACAGATCCTACGGTTAATCATAAGCTGAGCATTCAAGCCGAAAAACAGCCGGTCCATAAGAATAAATCACCTTCATTTTGGAATGATTATTTCCCTGAGTTATTTGAGGAAGAGAAGGACACAAGCACTGAACACCTAATGAATAACAGCTTAGGATAAGCTCCAAATAAAACCTGACTGAATTTGGAATGAGGAAGGACTATTACCTTCCTCAATCATAACAATCAATTTTGATTTGTTATGCTTTAAAGGAGTAAGAATGTGACCTCTCTTGCCAAAGTACGATAACTCATGAAAATCAAGTGAGAAAAAGGACAATAAATAATGCATACGCATCATTATATAGACAATAAATCAATTATGTGGTCAAATTGGCATAATTAACTTACATTTTAAGAAAACTCATGCCAAAAACCGAAGATAAAACATCCAAAGTTCCCAGTTTAAAATTCCTTGCAGCTAAAGTTGTTGAAAAAACCAATGCGAATCTTTTTTTTAGGTTGCACTCACTTGAAACGCACCCTGAGATAAAAAAAGAGTTTATAGACAACAAACTAGAAGCATTAACTCATGAATTAACAGAAGACTATCAAACACAAGTAGAAGCCAGGAAAGAAAAAATAGAGGAATGCAGTTCCAATCTTAGCTCTAATGAATGTTTTGTAAAATGCTCTTCTTTTGCCCTTACTACATTGATGGCCGGGGTGCATATTGGTATTTATTACATCCTGAAAGCAGCAGCCGTCGACTCATCAACGCAAATAGCTTATATTTCGAGTATCCCTGCTACTATTTGTTTCTCTATGTGCGTTGGCGTCTGCTTGAATCGACAAATTACCAAATGCCTGGGTTCTTGTTTTACGCCGAGTGTACCCGATAAAATCACTGTCGATTTGGATGAGTTGGGTAGACAATCCCATGTTAGTCCATAAGCGATTTTCTGGATTCCTTGAAAGAAAAAGCCGACTTATTCGCTAAAATATAATTTAATTACAATGATTCTTCACTCCCTGGTAATTGTTAAAAAATAGGGAGTGGTTTCATACACCCATTTTCCACCATATTTTTTTTTGCAGTACTCATCAAAAAACTGCACCATGCTGTTTACAATATCTTGATACATTTTACCGGGGAGATCCTTGAATAATGGGGCACCATGTATAAAGTTTTCAAATAACCCGAGATCAGGTAATTCCACTTGGCAATGTTCTACAACAAAAGAAATGCTTTTAAATGGCAAATTATCTAATGCCCTTCGGCATTGAACAGAATAATTCTCCCTCATCATTTTAGATTGTGCGACATTTTTAGCGATATCAGGGTAACGATTTTGAAATTGCAGGCTGTTTAATACTTCAAACAATGTGCTTTGTTTGCCGGAAGAAAAAATGGCATAAATTTTTCCGCCTGGTTTTAAAACATGATATAAATTGGATAAGGATTTTTCCAAATCAGTCCAGTGAAGGCACCAAAATGATACAATATTATCAAATGGCCCGTAAATTATAGGCTCTTGAATATCCCCTATATCAAAACGAATGTTGATACTCCTATAATGTTTGTTCGCATAATCAATCATGGTTTTTGATCGATCCAAGCCGAGAACATATCCATCAGGGGCTAAACTGGCTACTATTTGAGTGAAACTGCCATCGCCACAACCGGCATCGAGTAAGTAATTATGACTGTGGATAGATATTTTTGAAAGAAACTTGCCGGAGATTTCCCTCAGGATATAGTTACCTTTTGCATAATTGATTGCAGACCAATTATTTAATATGGCAAGCAAGCTTTCATTATCCATTCAGGATCTCTTCCAAAATGATTTACCCAAGAGTCTCATGTAAATTATAGAGTTCTCCAGCGCAATTTTCTAAAAATTGGAAATTGTTAATATTTTATACTCAAAATAACGACGTCATAAACAGGGAATCCCATTCGGCCATTGCAGCCAATTACTCTCGGGATAAGGTGAAGAAATATCAACCAGATGCAAAGTATAGGCATGCCTGGATTGATCAGAAAAATTAGCCTGGCTTTTATGCGGAACTCTGCCATGCAGTATAATCAATGCACCTTTTTTAACGGGTAAAGGGACACTCTTTTCTTCTGGCCAAGGAGTTGAATCGTAGTATTCGAAATAAATTTCGTTTTCTCGGCGAAACATCCTTTGCTTTAAGGGTGTGGTACAAGGACTTGGAATCACTTCCAAACAACCATTCTCCAGAGTAGCATCTTCTATTGCAAACCAAAATCCTAAAGCATCACTATTCTCGCCAAAAATATAGGTACTATCTTGATGGCAAAGCACTTCAGCCCCTATTCCCGGTTGCTTGAATATATACATGGATTGCACTAATCCAAGTGTTGCTAACCCAAGCTGATGTGCTATCTTTTTAATTCGTTCATCTCGGGAATATTGCCTAAAAACAGGATCCAGTTCATGTAAAGCATGTCCAATTTTATTAACTGATTGCTTAAAAAGCCGTATACAATCTCCGGTTTCATCAAAAGCGCCCGGCTCAAAAAAATAATGAATTTTATCTCCAGAATCAAGGAAATATTGTTTTTTGGCATGCTCATTGGTTTGCGTGGAAAAAATGGTTTTAGGTATCTCTGTTTGATTATTTTCAAGCAATGTTTCTATGCGTTGCTTTAAAAGATCACATACAGATTCTGCAAAGAAATCATTAATTACCAAATATCCATTTGTGAAAAAAAAATCACATTGCTCAGAAGAAAGTTGCATCCTATGCTCCTCAAAAATCAAAATCAGAACTTGGGAAAACCCACAGGGTCAAGGTAAAAAAGCGTTTAATGAGCATGGGCTCAATGATCGAATTAACAACCTTTCCTACACAAAGATCGGGGATTTTTCATAAGCCCTGAAATATTTCAGTTAATTTATCCATTACATCATCTACGGTAATTAATTTCATGGCTTCATATCCATGTACCTGCGTACCCCAAATGTTTTTTTCTGGGCTCACTCCTAATACAGCTTGGACAGCTTGCGAATACCTGTTAACTACTAAATGTTGAAACGTGTAGGGGCCAGAAATACAGGGATTAGTTACCGCATGCAAAGCCACAACAGGAGTACCTACTGCCGCTGCCATATGAGAAGGCCCTGTATCAGGGCACAATACTGCTTTTGCTTTACTGAGCACAGCCAACAATTGTTTAGGTCTGGTTTTTCCAACCAAATTAATCGCAGGGATTTCTTTCACTATTTGCTCTGCCAATGACTTATCATGATCACCAGGCCCCCCAGTTAAGACAACTTTGACATTCCATTTAACTTGCGCCTGTTTCAAAACCTCGATGTATCGCTCAGCCAACCAACTGCGCTCAGGTTTACTGGCTGCAGGATTAACGACTAAAATCGGCCCTTCTTGTTCTGGCAAATGATTTTGGACCCATTCATAATCTGCCTTGGTAATCGGTAAATCCCAGCGTATTATTTTTTCAGTGACTCCTAAAGGCTCTGCAAACTTTAAAAAACCTTCAAGAGTATGTTCCAAGCCAGGAGTAATACTTTCCTTTACAAACAGACGATGGCCATCATTGGCTCTATGGGAATCATAGCCGATTTTACGCTTGGCCTTAATGAATGGAATAAGCCAATTAGTTCTAAAACTGGCTTGGGGAGCTAACAACACATCAAACTGGCGAGGTAACATTTGTTTCCTAAACCGCCAATAGTCAGCAGGCGTTTTAGGTTTATCAATAACAATAAACTCTACGCCTTCCATTCCCTCCACCAAATAAAAAGCAGGTTTTGAAATAACCCAGGTCAATTGAGCGTTGGGCAATTTATTTTGCAGGGTCCTAATCAGCGGGACCAACATCAAAACATCACCTAAAGCTGAAAGCCTTATAATGCAAATCGATTTAATCATTCTGCAATACAAAACGAGACCCGCAATAAGGGCAGACTTCCACCCCTGTTTTTTCTATAGGCAAATAAACCTTAGGATGAGCATTCCATAACTCCATCTCATCTGTTGGGCAACTCAATGGTAATTGATGTCTGTGCACTACATAATTTTTTTTAGCGCTGGCAAGTTCTTTTGTTGTTTTCCTCATGTTGTTCCTTTGCGGCATGATGTCAATTAGAGACAGTATTATCTAATATTTCCCTTATTTTCGCTATAATATCTGCACTAAATCCCTCGTTTTGCGCATCATAGAATAAAGCTCCCTGCCAATGCCTCAACCAGGTTAATTGCCGTTTGGCCAATTGCCTAGTTGCAGCTATACCTTTTTCCCTCATGGTCTCATAATCATAATGGCCTGCAAGATACTCAAATATTTGCCTGTAACCAACGCATCGCATGGATGGCATGCTGATTTGAATAGGCCATTTTTCTTGCAATTGTTGAACTTCTTCTATAAATCCCTCACTAAGCATCGCGTCAAACCGTTGTGCGATCCGTTCATGCAACCAGGATCTTTGTTCAGGAAAAAGAGCAAGATTAACAAAATAATAATCAGGCTGTTCAAGAGGCTCAGCCAAATAAGCCGATAAGGTTGAACCCGTTAAGTAATAAACTTCCAATGCTCTTTGAATTCTTTGTGTATCATGTGCATGAATACGAGCAGCTGTTACAGGATCTAATTGGCTTAACCTTTGATAAAGAAAATCCCAACCCTGTGATAATGCTTCTTCCTCCAATCGCTTACGAACTGCTTCATCAGCTTCAGGCAAAGTGGCCAACCCTTTTTGCAAGGCATTAAAATACATCATAGTTCCGCCCACTAACAAAGGAATATTTCCTCTCTTGATGATTTCCTCACACAAAGACAAAGCATCTATGCAAAACTGGGCTGCTGAATAAGATTCAACTGGATCTTTAATATCAATTAAATAATGAGGCGCTCTCTGTAATTCATGGATTGAAGGTTTTGCTGTCCCAATATTCATATCTCTATAAATCATTGCGGAATCAACACTAATAATTTCAAAAGGGAAATGGGTGACCAACTCACATGCTAACCCTGTTTTTCCTGAAGCAGTTGGTCCCATTAAACAAAACGCTACCTTATTCATGCAATAACATCCGACAATCATCAATAGTTAATGCTTTATATGTATTATGTTTCTCTTCTTTAAGAGACAGTTCCAGCAACAATTGATTCATTTCAATACGCTCTTCAACTGTTAATTGTTTTGGGTCAAACATTTGAGAACGGCTAATTAACGGTATCAATTGCTCAGTATGGAAAAAATCCAATTCGCAGAAAAAATTAAAAAAAAGTCGAACATCCAAATAGGGCGCACTCAAAGGGATACTGCGAATTAACAATTCATCAGCAATAGGATATTCAATTCGTATCCCAACACGAGCCAACTCATGTTTTATATGATCCAGCCTATGCATCCATTGTTTTGGTAATGGATAACGAATTGAGATCAATAAAGGCCTGCTCTCCAGGGGTAAAGCCTTTTTCATTAGCTGTTTTTCTGTCCATTCCTGAAACAGTGCTACCAAATCCACAAGGTATGGCTGTTGCTTTATAAAAACCAAAATGAACCGCTCATTTAAGACAATCCACTGAGACTCTGTTTCAGGATGACATACAGCGCTGGTTTTTTTATACCCTTTGCTGGTTATAGATGATGAAAATGAATTGCCACTCCGGTTTGGGAATAAATCATTTGATCCGCCATGAGTTTCTATATGATTACGGGAATGAGCAGGTTCGGCAATAGCGTTTTGCCGTTCATTACAAGAAGCAATAGCATATGCGTATTCCCTTGTATCTAAATTGGTAAGATTTGAGTGCAAAGCTTTAGTTAATTGAGAAGTAAAAAAATCATGCACCAAACGAGGCTGTTGGAATCTCACCTCATGTTTTGTAGGATGGACATTCACATCCACTTCAGAACCAGGAAGAGTAAAATACAACAGACAAACTGGAAATCTGCCTGCATGCAATAAGCCATCATAAGCTTGTTTTACCGCATGCTGGAGTAATTTATCCTTTACCATTCGTTGATTCACATAAATCCACTGTCTATCATTCTGGCTGCGTTGCAAACGCTGGTTACTTATCCAACCATAAAGACGCATGCCACTGTGTTCCACATCAAGAAAAATCGCTTCTCTCATGAACGTATTGCCCAAAATGCGGCTCATACGAATGGCTTTGGCTTGCTCACTTAACGCAGGAGGTAATGAAAAAATCAGTTTCTTATTATGCTTAAGCGTTAATGCAATCTGGGGGGCACTTAATGCAAACCGTTTCACAACCATTTCAATCGCTTGAAATTCCAGTTTTTCATTTTTTAAAAACCGCTTACGAACTGGCGCATTATAGAACAAATCAGAAACATCGATGGTAGTGCCAATATTCCGCGCGCAAGGAGAGAGAGTCCTCCTCTCTCCCTCAACTCGCAACATCATTGCATTGTCCTGTCCCTCAGGCTTTGAAATGATAGTCACTTTGGCTACCGAGGCAATACTTGCCAATGCCTCCCCTCTAAAGCCCATACTATCAATAGAATATAAGTCATTAAGTGTTCTGATTTTACTGGTCGCATGAGCTGCAACAGCTAAAGGCAAATCGTCTTTGACGATTCCAGAACCATTATCACTAACCGTAATCTGCAACAACCCACCATAATTGACTTCGACACTAATCACACTGGCACCAGCATCCAAAGAATTTTCCAACAGCTCTTTAACCACTGAAGCGGGCCGTTCTATGACTTCTCCTGCTGCTATCTGATTAGCTATTGCTGGCGGGAGTTGATGTATCCTTAAGACCATGTGCCAGGTATCACTAATTTTTGCCCGGGCATAAGCCTTGCCCTTGCTTGAAGACGGTTAATTGATTGTAATGCACTCACAGATACTCTATACCTGGCAGCGATAGCAGGAAGCGTTTCCCCTTTTTTAACGATATGAAAATTAGGAGAAATCATAGCCTCAATTCGAGTCCCATGAGGAGGATGATCCCAAAAGTAATTTTTTAGTCCTTGGAATATCGCCTGGCTCAATCGCTCCTGATAGGCAGGATTGGTTAAATTTCTTTCCTCGCGAGGATTTGAAATAAAACCGGTTTCGACCAAAATAGAAGGGATATCAGGAGACTTCAAAACAACAAAACGGGCTTGTTCCACTTTATTATTATGCAAATTAGTAAAATTATCCAATTGGCCTAATACTTTTCCTCCCATTTCCAAGCCAGCATTTATCGTCGCAGTTTGTGATAAATCGATCAAAACAGAGCGGACTACTCCGTTACTGTCATCTAACTCTCCTAAATTCACCCCACCTAATTCAGAATAATTCTCTTTTTCTGCTAACCACCGTGCTGCTTCACTGGTAGCGCCTCTTTGTGATAAGGCAAATACCGAGGCTCCATTGGAGTGAGGATTATTGAATGCATCGGCATGGATGGAAATGAATACATCTCCATTATACTTTCTGGCAATATCCAGCCTTTGTCTAAGTCCAACGTAATAATCGCCTGAGCGTGTCAGAACTGCACGCATACCTGGTTGCCTATCTATCAATCGTTTCAGTTTTAACGTAATAGCCAGTACAACATCTTTTTCGTTACTGCGACGCGGACCTCTCGCTCCAGGATCTTTACCTCCATGACCTGCATCTAATACAACAACAACATCACGCAAAGGTTTTTTTGATGGATTATGAGGAACTTGAATAGGCGTTTTATGTACTGTTATTCGTGGTTCTGATGGCTGGTTAGATATTTTCAATTGGGTTTGTTGAGCTGGGGCTTTAACCGTTTTAACAGGTGTACTCAACTGACTACGATTATTTATGACTAAAGGAGTATCATTAACGAGATCAATCCTGATCCCATTAAATTCCCCTTTCGGTTTCCATGAAGATGAGCGCACCTTGACCGGTTGTTTTACATCCATGACAAGCCTCAGCGTGTTCTTGGAGGGGCTGCCACTTCTTACCTGCTGGATAAGAGAATTGATTAAACTTAATTGACTGAGATTGACAGCTAAATTTGTATCACTTAAGTCTAAAACCACGCGATTGGGATGACTTAAAGTAAACAGTTTATGGGTAAATGAACCTTGTATAGTAAGATAAAGCGACGTGACAGTTGATTGCTGAGATACCGAAATATTTTTTAATTGCGCGGAAAATACAGCAAAAGAACTTGGTATATATAATAACAGGCTTAAGACCCACGCTCGCATCATCATCATTCACCCGCCAGGCAAGCTAAAATTCGTTTACCAGCGTCACTTAATGCAGCTATTTGCATTAGGCGCCCAGTCCCTCTAATTATTAAATTAAACTGAATATCGACTGGAGGCAATGTTTTTCCAGCATGTTCAGGCCATTCAATACAGCAAACACTCTGATTGGAAAAATAGTCTCTAAAACCCAGATAATCCAGTTCTTCTTCCTGGTGAATACGGTACAAATCAAAGTGATGAACATAAAATTCACTACAACTATAACTTTCAACTAATGAAAAAGTTGGACTCTTGATAGCTGAGATTACCCCGAGTGATTTTAGCATAGCTCGGATAATGGTTGTCTTTCCGGCTCCTATATCACCACTTAAAGTAATCACCAAAGGGGCTGTTATACAAAACGCCAATTTTTCTGCAAATCTTTTGCTCTCTTGTTCACTAACCAAATCCAAAGTTATGAAATTATCATTATCTTCAATAGTCATATCGAGAACACAACATAATGTATCTGTTTAGAAAAAGCCTGTCAGCCCAATCCGGTCATAAACAAGCATTGAAAAAGAGCTTGTTATCCTATTCAAGGCTAAGACTGCCTTCTTAATGACTCATCGCACTGGATACAATTCAAAATGCTTGGAATTTCATCAAGTAAATCGCTCGCCAATAACCCAACTTCACCTGATCTCTCAGCAACCTTGTCTCCAGCAACAGCATGAACCCACACTCCTAATTTCGCTGCATCGGATAAGCTAAACCCCTGGGCACAAAAAGCCGCAATAATGCCACTCAAAACATCCCCCATGCCTGCTGTGGCCATGCCAGGATTACCTTTAGGGCAAACAAAAACATTCTTTTCAGCTGTCTGAATAACCGTACCTACTCCTTTCAGTACCACAACACCACCATATTGTTTTTGTATAGCAGATGCCGCATGGTATCTATCCATTTGAACATCTTTTACAGTACAGGAAAGCAAACTGGCCGCTTCTCCAGGATGGGGTGTTAAAATCCAATTGTCATCCATTTGAGGATGTTGAGAAAGTAATCTTAGCGCTGAAGCATCAATAATCATAGGTAATTGGGTTGTCATTGCCCTTAGAAACAAGGTCTTAGCCCAATCACTATCACCAAGCCCAGGCCCAATAACACAAACCGTAGCTTTTGCTAACAGAGGCATTAACTCTTCTGCTGTTTTAATACCCCAAACCATCGCTTCAGGAATTAATGGTAAAGTGCCCTTCGCATAATCCGGCCAAGTTGCAATAGTGGCTACGCCTACTCCTGTTCTTAGTGCTGCTTTGGCTGCCAAACTCACTGCTCCCGGCATTCCTGGGCCACCACCTATCACTAAAACGTGCCCATGATCTCCTTTATGAGAATTCTTTTTTCTGGCGGCAAGGGGCAATGGCAAGGTGGAATCTCTCAGCAGAGAGGCAAATCGGCTTATTTTGGTCCTGCACGCGTCCAGGTTTAAATCGCTACAATGAATCACGCCACAATAATCTGGTCCGTCCAAAGTATACATGCCTGTTTTAAGTCCGATAAATGTAATTGTGGCAGTCGCATTGACACAAATATTCTCGACTAATCCTGTATCTGCATTAAGACCAGATGGAATGTCAATCGATAATACCGGTAACCCACTGGCATTGATTTGATGAATCGCATTGGCTATTACCCCATGCACTGGTCCTTGCAATCCAATACCCAGTAATGCATCAACAATTAATTCGGCATCACCGTCTAATGGTTCATCTGCTGATTGACAATTTACTCCTGATGCCAAAGCCAGGCGTGCGGCATTCCTGGCAGCAGAAGGTAAATCTTCCAATGATTTACATTGATATACAGTAACTGAGAATCCTTGTTCATGAGCTAGTCTGGCCAAAACATAACCATCACCGGCATTGTTGCCAGCCCCACAAAAGACTGCTATATGCCTTACATGAGGGTAAAGTTTCTGCAAGAAAGAAAATGCCTCTGCACCCGCCAGAGCCATTAGCGCATTTTCGTCTTTTTGATACAAAGTTACCGCCTGCTGTTCACAAGCTCTAATTTGATCACAACGATATAGAGCATTTTCTAGCTTGTTCACCGGTTGGCTCCAAATTAACGTCAATTCGATATAAGAACCACAAAATATTTTATTTATATCGCCAAGCGAAGAGCACTTTGCAAAGAGCTCTGCTTCTTGGCTAGGCTTCAGTTAAAATAAACCATGTCCTCTATTTTACCAATTTTAGTGATGGCTTGTTTTTTGTAGCACTATCAGAGGAAGAAGAGGTTTTAGGTGGCGGCTCATCATCTTCATCAACTGAAAAAGCAATTCCTCTACCATTTTCTTTTGCATAAATCTCTAGTACGGCATTTGGAGCAACAAAAATTTGCTCTGTTTGTCCTGAAAAGCGTGCCGTAAATACAATACGATCATTTTCCAATAAAAGTCCTCGTGTCGCCGAGGGAGAAATGTTTAATACAATTCTATCATGCTGGACATGTTCCCTTGGAACCTGCACATTCGGATTTGATGCATCTACGAGAATGTAGGGTGTTAAATCGTTATCAACAATCCAATCGTAGAAAGCACGAATCAAGTAGGGTCTGTTTGATGTCATTGCCATAATTATGCTGCTCTTATTTGTCTCTCAGCGTCAGTCAAACTCGTTTGAAAAGATTCACGTTTAAACACACGCTGCATATAGGAAATTATTCCTTTAAAATTAGGCGCAATTTCCAACCCTAATTTAGGTAACCGCCATAATAAAGGAGCCAAAGCGCAATCCAGGAGTGAAAACTCATCACTTAAAAAATAGGGTTTATCTGCAAATACAGGATCTAAACTGGTTAAACTTTCAAGTAAATTAGCTCTGGCTTGCTCTATCGATTCCTCCCGCAAAATAGAGTTCATTAAATAATACCAGTCCTGTTCAATTCTATGCATCATTTTGCGAGTTTCAGCACGGGCTACCGGATAAACTGGTAATAATGGAGGATGAGGGAAACGTTCGTCCAAATACTCCATAATGATTCTTGCTTCATATAATACAAGTTCCCTATCAATTAATGTAGGAACAGTTCCATAAGGATTAATAGACAAGAGGTCAGCTCCAGGCTCATCTTGCTTTACTGCAAGAATTTCAACATTAACTCCCTTTTCTGCCAGAACGATACGAACCTGGTGACTATAAACATCATCTACATCAGAAAATAAAGACATTATGGTGCGCTTTGCAACGATTGCCATTACTTACTCCTATCAATTCATTTAAGCCTGTTACAATGGCTTTTTATATTCTACTGTACAAAGGTTGCTATTCTATCACATTTTTAATCTTCTGGGTTACTTTGAGCAAATCTTCTCATTTTAGCGTGAATTCGATACAGGAAGCCAGATATATTTTCCTGTACTGAAGGTAACTATTTGAGATTGCTCCCAGTATAAAAGGCAAGAAAAGGCAACACTTTTTACAAAACCACTGGGGTCAGTAATCAGTTTATTCCTATTTTAATTGTTTCCAATAAGCTTTCTTCAGTGAATAAGCTGCGATAAGGAAAATACAGAAGAATAAAAGAACAAAGACTCCTAATTTATAACGAATTAACTTGGCAGGCTCACCTACATAAACTAAAAAATTCACCAGATCCCTTAATGCGCTATCAAACTGGCTATCAAACATCTCGCCTCGTTTTACCACTAATAAATTATTTGCATGTGCGTTTTTGTTTTTGACCAAAACAACTTTTCCAATCAATGGTTCCAAAACATTAGGCATAGCAACATCAGGCATGAGTAAATTATTAGCACCAAAAGGTCTGGAAGGGTCGCTGTAAAAACTTTTCAAATAATTATATATCCAAACAGGCCCTCTATCCCGCGCGCTTAAAGACAGATCGGGAGGCACCATACCAAACCATTGCTTGGCATCTTCAGGCGACATGGCTATTTGAATAGGATCATAAATATTGGCCTGAGTAAAAATTAAGTTATTTTTTAATAAATCTTCAGCGATCTGACCATCAAAAGTAGTTAATCCAAGATCCTGGGCCATGCGGTTATAACGCATGTATTTGAGGGAATGGCATCCAGAGCAATAATTCATAAACATTTTTGCCCCTCTTTGCAAACTCTCCTTATCATTTATATCAACCGAGACATACTCCATTGCTATATTTTCATTTTCTGTAAATGCCAAGTTTGACATTAAAAAAGCCAAGGCAGCTACTAACAACACCTTTATTTTCATCATTTTCCACCTATCCGTGTAGGTACTGGTCGGGTTTTCTCAAAACGACTATAAACAGGCATCAAGATAAAGTAAGAAAAATAAATAACAGCAGCAATTCGCGCTAAAACCAACCTCGCTGGTGTAACCGGAGTTGTGCCCAAATACCCTAAAAGCAGCAAACTAAACGCAAACAAAGTAATACTTATTCTGGAATACATTCCTTTATATCTTATAGAACGAACGTTACTTTTATCGAGCCAGGGCAAAAAGAAAAGCAATAATATGGCAGCAGCCATGCACGCTACCCCAATGAGCTTATCAGGAATAGCCCTTAAAATGGCATAAAAAGGAGCGAGATACCAAACGGGAGCGATATGATCTGGGGTCACCATTGGATTAGCGGGGACAAAATTGGCATGCTCTAGAAAATACCCACCCATTTCAGGAGCAAAAAAGACCACCGCAAAAAATAAAATTGAAAAAACTATGATTCCTACAAAATCTTTCACCGTATAATAAGGATGAAAAGGTATTCCATCCAAAGGCTTACCATCCTTATTTAAAACCTTCTTGATATCAATCCCTTCCGGGTTGTTTGAGCCTACTTTATGCAAAGCGACAATATGCAAAAACACGAGGATGATCATTAAAATGGGTATTCCAATGACATGCAGAGCAAAAAATCGCTGCAAAGTCGCATTTGCAACAGAATAATCCCCCCTCAACCATACAACAAGACCTTTACCAATGTAAGGTATAGCACCAAACAAAGAGGTAATCACTTCGGCACCCCAATAAGACATTTGTCCCCAAGGTAATAAATAGCCAAAGAATGCTTCTGCCATTAACAAGAGATATAAGAACATCCCCAATAACCAAACCAACTCCCGTGGTTTCTGATAAGAACCATAAAGCAGACCTCTAAACATATGCAAATAGATAACAATAAAAAAAGCAGAAGCACCTGTGGAATGCATATAACGGAGCAGCCAGCCAAAATTGACGTCGCGCATAATGAATTCAACTGAAGAAAATGCCTGTTCTGCGTTTGGCGTATAAAACATGGTTAGCCATAAACCGGTAATGATTTGATTAACTAAAACAATTAGAGCTAAAGAGCCAAAAAAATACAGGAAATTAAAATTTTTAGGTGCGTAATAATTACTGAAATGTGCTTTCCATGTACTAACAAGAGGGAAACGTTCATCTAACCAATTGACTAACCCATTCATGCCTTAATCCTTATTTTGCATCCTCACCTATTACAATGGTGTGTTCATCTAAAAAGTGATGGGGTGGTACTTCCAAATTGATAGGGGCAGGAACACCCTTGAATACTCTACCTGAAAGATCAAATGTTGATCCATGGCATGGGCAAAAAAAGCCGCCTGGCCAATCAGGCCCTAACTCACCAAGATTAGGCTTATATTTTGGGGAGCAACCCAAATGAGTACAAATACCTATTAAAACCAAAAACTCAGGATTAATGGAACGATACTTATTTTGCGCATATTCCGGTTGTTGATCCACCAAAGAATCCGGGTCCCTCAGTTGAGACTCATCTTCTTTTTGTAATTGGTTAAGCATGTCCTTGCTTCGTTTAATTATCCAAACTGGTTTACCACGCCATTCAATGATAGCTTGCTCACCAGGCTCCATTCTACTGACATCAACTTTGACTGGAGCACCTGCTGCTTGTGCTTTAGAGCTTGGTAACCAGGAAGTAATAAAAGGAGTTAAGGCGCATGCAGCACCTACTCCCCCTAAGACACAGGTAGTATGCAACAAAAAACGACGACGCTCTTCATCCAATTGTTCGTCTTGATTGTGATTACTTACATCCTGATTGAGATCAGTCATTTCGCTCACTGCTTAATCATCCTGATTATGGTCTATGAACTGGATTCAGTTCGCCTAATTATAACTTCCGTTAGTTATAACAAAGAATAACAATTTTTCAAACGGTTGGATAACTTATTTCTTAGAAAATAAAAAAAAGCCCCGTATAAACGAGGCTTGGGAAAAAAATAATAGAATTAGCGCTTGGAGTACTGAGTAGCTCGGCGTGCTTTGTGCAGCCCCACTTTCTTTCGTTCTACACGTCTGGAATCACGAGTTAATAAACCGCGCGCTCTTAGCTTGCGACGGAACGAATCGGGACTTGCCTCAGCTCCTGCAGCCAAACCGTCTTCATCATAGGCAACCAATGCTCTGGCTATTCCCAAACGAACAGCTCCTGCTTGGCCAGATATACCACCACCAGTTACAGTGATGTATACATCAAATTTATTAAGAAGGTCAACTGTTTCCAAAGGTTGCATTACGATCATGCATGAAGTTTCTCGACAGAAATACTCCTGCAAGGTTCTGTCATTTACTTTTATATCACCTTTTCCGGGACGTAAAAAAACTCGCGCAATTGAACTTTTTCTGCGGCCGGTGCCATAATATTGCTTCATTTCAGCCATTATACTTATTCCTCAATCTCAAGTTGCTTCGGTTGCTGCGCAGTATGTGGATGTTCGCTGCCAGCATATACCTTCAACTTGCGATACATCTCTCTACCTAACGGGTTTTTGGGCAACATGCCTTTTACAGCAATCTCAATAATTTTTGTAGGATTTTTATCCTGTAATTTTTCAAAGGAAGTCGATTTGATCCCTCCAGGAAACCCTGTGTGATGATGATACATTTTATTTTTAAACTTGCGACCAGTCACAATAACCTTTTCTGCATTAGTGACTATAATGTAATCGCCAGTATCAACATGGGGGGTATACTCCGCTTTATGCTTGCCACGTAAACGACGAGCAATCTCTGTGGCTAAGCGACCCAAAACTTTTTCACTGGCATCGACAACAAACCAGTCACGCTTGACTTCATTGCCTTTTGCACTAAATGTCTTCATTAAATAAACTCCGAACCGCCTCAATTGGTAATCTTTCTATCATGGACGGGCGATTTTAACCAAAACAGAAACAACCTACAAGTAAAATGGATAAAAAAATATATACAATTAATCAAATCTCAATAAAAACATCGGATTAATGACTCAATGTGAAATATTTTTCATCTCATTGACGTAAGCTCATACTGAATCAACAGAAAACCCTGATACTCATTTTCATCCCTTTGCTTAACCAGGAGAGACTGGGCTTGACTACTCGAACAGCATTAACCAACGCTTTATTTTATTCAAAACCTTTGGGTACCAAGAAAGCACAAAAAGGTTTGTTCCCTAAATAATTATCTGTCTAGCAGAAGTGGCTCTACTAACTCACCATCAATTAAGTGGTTCTTGATAATTTGTTCAATATCTTCAAAGGAAGAATAAGTATACCAAACTCCTTCTGGATAAATAACGATGCAAGGACCAGAGCTGCATCGTCCAAGACATCCTGATTTGCTGACCCGGATTTTTCCAGGGCCATGTAAATCAAATTCTAACAATTTTGATTTCATGAAATCAAAATATTCTTCTCCGCCAGAATTAGCACAGCACTGCTTGCCCGGTGCTTTCTGATTCGTACATATGAATACATGCTTGGTGTAATGAGATAACAAACTACTTTCCTATTTTTTCAATTTTTGTTTTTAATTTCAAACCCGGTTTAAAAGTAACAACTCTTCTGGCTTCCACAGGAATTTCTTCGCCCGTCTTTGGATTGCGGCCTGGCCTCTGTGGTTTATCTCTTAAAGTAAAATTACCAAAACCGGATAATTTCACATGCTGACCATTTTCAAGTGCATGACGCAATTCTTCAAAAAAATTTTCAA
Organism: Legionella pneumophila subsp. fraseri; assembly: GCF_000586315.1. Lineage (GTDB taxonomy): Bacteria > Pseudomonadota > Gammaproteobacteria > Legionellales > Legionellaceae > Legionella > Legionella pneumophila_B. The sequence goes on from NZ_KK074221.1 coordinate 71,102, forward strand.
CCATTTCTTTGGCGATTGGTTTATTCAATTTTAATTCGTCACACAATGTTTCTGCCATTATTGCTTTGCTTAGTGCGTTCACGATCATTCCCTCAAAAGGATTGAAAATTCATTTTCCAGTTTCTTGATTATAGCACTAATTACTAAATTGATCTCGGTATCAACTAATGTTCGAGTGTCATCTTGAAGCGTCATGGCCACAGCTATACTTTTTTTATCTTTTGGAATACCTTTACCCATGTACACATCAAATACGTCAAATGATTTTAACCAATCCTCTTTTACTGTATTTCTAATCACACGCTCAATCTGCATAGCACTTATCTGTCTATCAACCAGGAAAGATAAATCTCTCCTTATTTGTGGATACTTAGAAATGGGCTTGTACAAAGGGATAGTCGGATTGATTAATGATTCAATATTCAATTCAAACAAAATCACATCCTGATGAAGATCAAAGGCATCCGACAAGCGCGGATGCAACACACCTATCCATCCCGAATGCTTGCCATTAATCACAATCTGGGCTGACTGGCCGGGGTGAAGGGCGTGATGAGATGATTGAATAAATTCAACATCATCCAGCTTCAATGACGCAAACAATGATTGTAAATCTCCTTTTAAATCATAAAAATCAAATAAACGGGTAGGTTCACTCCAGTTCAAATTACCTTGCTCACCCATTAACAGGCCAGCAATACATGGGCGTTCTTTTAATTGTCCTCCATCAAGATCAAAAACCACGCCTATTTCAAAAAACTTCACTGCTGTTTGTTGTCTGTGGCTATTATAAATCATAGAGGCAATTAAACCTGGCCACATTCCAGCGCGCATTTGCGATAATTCAGAGGAAATTGGATTTAGCAATTCCATAAATTCTTTTTGCGGGTAAAGTGCTTCCTGCAGCTCGGGGTCAACAAAACTATAACTGATGGTTTCATGGTAGCCCTTGGCACTAAACCACGATGAAATTTGCTCAGCAATTTTCTCCTTGGCACTAATTAAACCGGCTTGTACTGATGTTTGCATTGGCTGAGCCTGTAGCTTGTCATAGCCATACAAACGAATAATTTCTTCAACCAAATCAGCATCTTGTTGCAAATCTACGCGATGAGAAGGAATGGTAACCTCAAAAAAATGATTTGTTTCTTTGGTAATGACAACACCTAATCCCTCCAGTAAATTCTTCATTTCGCTTACAGGGATGGACAATCCCGTTAATTTTTTCACTTTTGTCGTATCAAATAAAAAGGAAACTGTATCTGGTAAAAACTTTTTGTCAAAAGACTCTATCACCGGCCCAGCTTCGCCCCCTGAAATAGATAAAATTAATTCTGTCGCTCTTTCAAGCGCTTTCGATTGCAAACAGGGATCCACTCCCCGCTCGAATCGTTGCGATGAATCACTAAATAAACCATATTTTCGGGCAACCCCGGCAATTGTCACAGGATTAAAATAGGCACTTTCCAGAAAAACATGTTGGGTGTGCTCTTGAACCGCGCTATTAGCCCCGCCCATTATTCCAGCCATAGCCAGAGGGCTTTCTTTATCAGCAATCACCAATACATTGTCATTTAAGTCAACTTCTTGCCCATCTAATAATTCTAATTGCTCTTCTGAGGTACTATAACGTACATTAATTTCACCGTTAATTTTTGACAAATCAAAAGCATGCATGGGTTGTCCAAGCTCGAGCATGACATAATTCATCACATCAACGACTGGGTGCAACATTCTAATGCCGCCGCGACGTAAACGCTCAGCCATCCATAACGGTGTTTTTGCTTCAGGATTTAAATTACGAATAATGCGACCACAATACCTTGGACATGCTTCGGAATGGATTAAATTTACTCGCAGGCCATCATCAATGGCTGGCGGCACGGTAGTGATTGGCTGTTCAATTAAAGGTAATTTATTGAGAGCAGCCACTTCCCGAGCGACGCCTAAAATACTAAAGCAATCCGCACGATTAGGAGTTAAATCGATATCAAAGACATGGTCATCAAGAGCAAGGTACTCACGCAAATCCATCCCAATGGGGGCATCATCACTCAACTCCATTATCCCCTCGGAATGTTCTGCCAATCCCAATTCTGTTGCGGAGCACAACATGCCCTGAGATAATTCTCCGCGTAATTTGGATTCCTTAATTTGCAGACCGCCAGGCAAGTGAGCTCCAATCATGGCTAGGGCAACCTTCAAACCAGGCCTCACGTTGGCCGCGCCACAAACAATTCTCAACGGTTTGTCTTTATTGATATTCACTTCACATAAGGTTAATTTATCAGCATCAGGATGAGGCTTGGTATTTAGAACTTCAGCAACAATGACATGAGTGAATTGGCCAGCCACAGGATTTACTGCATCGACTTCTAAACCAGCCATGGTCAATTGCTCAGCCAGCTCTTGTTCAGTTAATGAGAAGTTAACCCATTCACGTAACCATAACTTACTTACTTTCATTTAAAGTCCTCATCTCTGTAACTGTTCATTTGACTCAAAATTTCCATCTAGTAATTTCACTCTGTATACAGAGTGAAATTACTGATAACAATTTGCCCATATTAACCAGGCAATAAAGTATTATTTCCAGTATTAACGGGGATGATCCAGGAGTGCTATTTAGTCTAATCTGAACCTTCTATGCGCCAGTGGCAAAGCAATCAGAAGAAACATAAAAATAAAATCCAGGACTAATTATTTTTGCGGTGTTCAAAACTGTCGCAAAAAGGTTAAATCATTCTCAAACAACATGCGCAAATCATCTATGCCATAATAAAGCATTGCTAATCTGTCCATACCCATACCAAAAGCCCAGCCGTGATATTCATTCGGATCAATATTAACTGCCATCAAAACGTTAGGGTGAACCATGCCACAACCCAACACCTCAAGCCACCCGGTAAATTTACAAGAACGACAACCCTTACCATTACATTGAGTGCACTCTATATCGACTTCTGCAGAGGGCTCGGTAAAGGGGAAATAGGATGGCCTGAATCTTAAAGCCAATTCCCGGCCAAAAAAATAAGCGAAGAAATCTTGCAACAAGCCCTTTAATCCGGCCAAAGTTGCTTGCTTATCGATGAGTAATCCCTCTACCTGATGAAACATAGGGGTATGTGTTACATCCGAATCACAACGATAAACTCGGCCAGGGGCAATTAAACGGAAAGGCGGCTTACGCTGTTCCATTGTTCTGATTTGTACAGGAGAAGTGTGCGTTCTAAGCAAGCGCCCGTCTCCAAAATAAAACGTATCGTGCATGGCCCGTGCTGGATGATGGCCAGGAATATTCAATGCTTCAAAATTATAAAATTCTGTTTCAACTTCAGGACCTTCAACAATATCAAATCCTAAACGGCTAAAATAATCATTAATTCTATGCTTTACCTGAGTGACAGGATGTAAGGAACCTGTGGAATGATTGCGGCCAGAAAGAGTTACGTCGATTTGTTCTGCTGCCAGTTTGGCCAATAATTGCTTTTCTTTCAACTCGATCATTTTTGTTTCAATCAAAGCACTAATTCCTTGCTTTGCTTGATTGACCAATTGACCTACCTTAGGTTTTTCCTCTGCAGACAAATTGGCAAGACCTTTTAGCAACTCTGTCAGTTTGCCTTTTTTGCCCAAAAAATCAACGCGAATTTGTTCAAGAGCAGCTACATCTTTAGCTTGTTTGATTGCATCCGAAGCTTGTTCTTGTATGGTGTTTATAGTTACCAGCATAGTTATACCCGCAAGTAAAAAGGAGGCCTTAGCCTCCTCAATAATTTTTTTACAACCTGCTTTTACTTAAGATTGCTTTTCCGAATCAAGATTTATAGACGAAAGAGAATAATCAATAAAGCAGGCTGAAAATTAACCAGCTAAAGCTGCTTTGGCTTGTTCTGCAATAGCAGCAAAGGCAACTTTATCATGAACTGCCATGTCAGCCAGGATTTTCCTATCCAGCTCAATGGATGCTTTTTTCAAACCATCAATCAAGCGACTGTAGGATAAACCACATTCACGAGCTTGAGCATTGATACGAGTAATCCATAAAGCACGGAATTGTCGCTTTTTCTGCCGTCTATCCCGATATGCGTATTGACCGGCTTTAATTACAGCCTGTTTAGCGACTCGATAGGTACGGCTACGGGCGCCATAATAACCTTTGGCTTGGTCTAAAATTTTCTTGTGACGCGCTTTTGCTGTCACACCACGTTTTACTCTTGGCATTGTTCAATCTCCCCGTTAACTACCGTGCAACATACGTTCAGCCAAACGCGCATCGCATGGCTTCAAAGTACCTGCTTCTACACGCAAATGACGCTTTTGCTTAGTAGATTTTTTAGTGAGGATATGATTTCTATAAGCGCCGCGACGTTTAATCGCTCCACTCGCTGTCTTTCGGAAGCGTTTAGCTGCTCCACGATGTGACTTTAACTTCGGCATAACAATATACTCCGCATTCGTTACTTGGTTTTTTTGGGTGATAATACCATCAGTAATTGTCTTCCTTCACGTTTTGCATGCTGCTCCACTATGGCTACATCAGCCGTGTCGGCTTGCAAACGTTCCAAAATCTTCATACCGAGTTCTTGATGAGCCATTTCACGACCACGAAAACGTAATGTGATTTTGACCTTATCACCATGATTGAGGAAACGGATCAGGTTGCGTAGCTTGACCTGATAATCTCCATCTTCCGTCGTAGGACGGAATTTTAATTCTTTGACCTGAATTTGCTTTTGCTTTTTTCTTGCTTCAGCTTGTTTTTTACTCAGTTCAAAGAGAAACTTGCCATAATCCATAATACGACAAACAGGAGGTTTGGCTGTTGGAGATATTTCCACCAAATCCAATCCGCTTTCTTCTGCTGCCCGTAGCGCTTCTCGCGTTGACACAATTCCTGCCTGGTTACCATCGACATCAATTAAGCGTACCTCAGGTACAGTGATCTGTTCATTAATTCGTGCGCGATCATTTTCACGCTTAGTTGGTGCACTAATGGTTTAATCCTCCAGTTCGTTTATATTGATCCTTTACGGATAATTTCTTGCGTTAAGGTATCACAAATTGTATCTATTGTCATCACACCCATGTCAACGCCATCACGAGTGCGAACAGCTACCTGACAATGTTCAACTTCTTTATCGCCTACCACCAATAAATAAGGAACTTTTTGTAAGGTATGCTCGCGAATTTTAAAACCAATCTTTTCATTTCTCAAGTCAAAATTGGCGCGAATCCCTCTTTTTTGCAAAGTTTTACTCACTTTTTCGGCATACTCATTCTGCTTCTCACTGATAGTGAGCACGACTGCCTGCACAGGAGACAGCCATAATGGCAATTTACCTGCATAATGCTCGATTAATATCCCCATGAATCGTTCGAGAGAACCCAAAATGGCTCTATGCAACATAACCGGTGTTTGCTTGCTTCCATCTTCAGCAACATAACTTGCCTCAAGGCGCGCAGGCATAGAAAAATCAACCTGAATTGTTCCGCACTGCCAAATTCTGCCTAAACAATCGGATAGAGAACACTCAATTTTTGGTCCATAAAATGCGCCTTCACCAGGCGCATCCACCCACTCAATATTTCTTCCCTGCATAGCCAGTTTGAGTGCGGTTTCAGCCTTATCCCAAACATCATCTGATCCGACTCGTTTTTCAGGACGCAAAGCCAATCGATATTTTATTTCAGTAAACCCAAAGTCTTTATACACTGATTGAACTAATTCGAGCATCATAGCCACTTCCGATTGAATCTGATCCTCGGTACAAAAAATATGAGCATCATCCTGCACCATATTGCGTACGCGCATTAAACCATGCAAGGCACCTGATGGCTCACAGCGGTGGCAATTTCCAAACTCAGATAATCTGAGAGGAAGATCCCTGTAGCTTTTTAGACCATGATTATAAACTTGAACGTGACAGGGACAACTCATAGGCTTTACTGCGTAATGCCGATTCTCTGTTTCCGTAACAAACATTTCATCTCTAAAATTCGCCCAATGACCTGACTTCTCCCACAGCGATCTGTCCACTAATTGCGGCGTTCTAATTTCCTGATAGCCAAAATCTACCAGTCGATTTCGCATGTAATGCTCCAGCTCTTGATAAATAGTCCATCCTTTGGGATGCCAAAAAACCATCCCCGGAGCAATATCCTGGAAATGAAACAAATCCAAGGCCTTACCTAACTTACGATGATCGCGTTTTTCTGCTTCTTCCAAACGAAACAAGTATTCTTCAAGGGATTTTTTATCAGCCCAAGCAGTACCGTAAATTCGCTGTAACATTTCGTTATTTGAGTCGCCACGCCAATAAGCACCAGCTACTTTCGTCAATTTAAATGCTTTTAAAAACCCTGTGGAAGGAACATGTGGACCTCGGCATAAATCTTCAAAATCACCTTGCTTATAGAGAGAGAGAACTTCATCTTCTGGGATATCCGCGATAATTTTTGCCTTATATTCCTCTCCTAATCCCTTAAAATATTGTATTGCTTCATTTCTAGGCAATTCTCGACGAGTGATGGAAAGATTAGCCTTTGCCAGTTCATGCATCTTCGCTTCAATTAAACTCAAATCATCGGGAGTAAACGAACGCTCAAAAGCAAAATCATAATAAAACCCGTCTTCTATTACAGGACCTATAGTCACTTGAGCTGATGGAAATAGGGCTTTTACAGCCTGGGCTAATAAATGAGCGGTAGAATGCCTGATTATTTCAAGACTGTCTTCATGTTTTTCGGTTACGATGATCAATGAGGAGTCTTCTTTTATAAGATAAGATGTATCCACCAAGCGACCATCAACACGACCTGCTATTGCTGCCTTAGCTAATCCAGGACTAATGTGATGTGCCACATCATAAATGGTGAGAGGCGCTTCAAAATGTTTTACATTTCCATCTGGTAATTTAACATTTGGCATAATCTTATCCGTCTTCCCATCTTTCAGGTTCTTGTTTAAAAAAAAACCCTGCATGGCAGGGTTGAAACCTTTAATAATTCAGTGCAGTAGCTTACCAATTAGAGATTCTACTAGAAATCCAGGTATTATGGTAGGCACGAGTGGGATCGAACCACCGACCACCACCATGTCAAGGTGGTGCTCTACCACTGAGCTACGTGCCTATAATTCAACCTGAATGAAAATTGGCATGAATTATATACACAAGATTCCTGGAAATGCAATCATTCAAGCCATATCATTTTTATCGAATGAAAAAACAAGATAAGATGGCCTTAAAGTTTTTGGATGATCTTGGCATATCAATCTTGCCTTTTGGCTCTTTTCTAAACGCTGCCAATCTTGACCAAACTGCAAAATACACTCGTTTTTCCCCATCAAATGCTTCATAGCAAAAAGAATAAAGCACGACAAATATCCATTCCAACTCTCTTGAGAACAAGGTAAAATTACAAGCCTCCTTCAGCTTATAAAATATTATGTGGTTTAAAATAATAGATTCCCATGTGGAAATAGCTATTTATGCCAAACCGAATGCCAAGAATACACAACTCATGGCTATTACTGATGATAGGCTGCATATTGCGCTCCATGCCAAACCACATGAAGGAGAAGCCAATAAAGAGCTTTTATTCTTCATATCCCAATTTTTTAAAATTCCAAAAACTCAAATCGACCTGATTAAAGGAAAAAATAGCCGTTATAAACTCATAAGGCTACCTTTATCAGAATCTGTAATTTGTTTTTTAAATAATCCAAAAATCCAAGAAATGTCCTCTTAAAACGTAGAAAGGCCTGAATAAAGGGGTTCATTCAAGCCATACAATGCGAAGTTAACCGCTATGGTTAAACCACTTTTCCTATTGACTGGACTGTCCTGTAATACTTGTTCCTTCAAGTAAAAACAGCGTCCGATGTTTGGACTTTAAGAAACGCATTAAGACGCTTCCATATCTATTATAATCATAAGACACACTTAGTCAATATTTGATTTCCAAAAGAAACTTTTTGTTTCCATTTGATGGTTGTATTTGCAGGTTTAACCGCCCTTTGCTACACTTTTGCCACCCCAATATTTAAGATTATTGCCCCGGTATGGAAAAAGTTAATCTAACGAAACAGTTTGCTTACCGTTTGCGTGATGCCATGATTGCAGCAGGGCATAATTCTCAACGCTCTCCATCAGGAGTATGTATTCATAAATTGGCTGAAATCACAGGTTATTCTTTGCAAATCTGCAGGAAATACCTTCGTGGAGAGGCCATTCCTGATCCTGCTAAACTCATAGAAATTGCATCGACACTAAATGTTTCTCCAGGGTGGCTTTTGTTTGGTGAAACTCATAATAATTCCGGAGCATCTCACGAACGCATCACGATAAGCAAAAATTTACTCCACCATATTTTCACAAAAGCGGCTTGTCTATATAATCACGACCTCGTGGAAGAGGAAGTCTCTGACTTCTTGATAGATTTGATCAACGACATTAGTTTAATCAATGCCACTGAAGAACAGTCTAAAAAAATTATTGATTTGGCTATCTCTTCTGTGAGCCATTTCAGACACTCACAAGGAACGTAAAATAAGAAATTTTTATGGAAAATAGCCACAAAGAGGTAATGCTCCACTCTCAATTTTTAGAGAATCTATTCGCTTTTAAAAAGAAAGTATCCAATGTCTTTAGAGACGTATTGGGCATACATGACATTCATCATATTGCCTTAACACGTATTAACAAACACAATCAATTGCTGACCCTATCCTCTACTCCGGCAATGGAATTTAATTTATTTAACAGTTTTCTTTGGAAATATGACCAGACGTATAACCCCAAATGGTTTAAATTATGTACTCATCAAGAAGATTTTTACAAAATAGGACAATACTGCTCGAATCTGCTGCACCCATTGTTTAGTTATTATGAAGAATTCCCTTCACAACATTTCATTATTAACTCAGGCTGAAAAGGAACTCCCAATAGAACTTTTGGCTATCACAGCCCAAACTGCACTTAGAGAATCGGTCATTTGCCCAGGGACACCTGATTGGCAAAGACATCCTGGCCTACACTCAACGAACCAGATACGGCTTTTGATTTTCCAAGCAAGCTTAGTTTTATTAAATTCTCGCTAATTTTATAATCAAGAACATCTGTTAGCGCCCCTGATAACTTCTTAGAGATTTTTGGTTTCAAAGTGTATTCATCCGAATCAAGCACTTTATACCTTGATACATTGCGAAGAAGGCTTTCACTTGCAGTTTTATCCACATTGATATGTCGATTTTCAGCCAGAAACTGAAAGGCCTTGTTAATTTGCTCTTCCTCATGTTTTCTCGAGTCTTTTCCACATAATGTATCTAGATTGTAAACATAAACTAATTGACTTTGGAAAGGATCATGTCCATGAACATAAGCAATAGAATAACCATTGTGTCTTCCAGGTCGCGCATTCTCCTCTTCTTTGCTTTCATTCCAGCGATTCCATATTAGATAAATTAACGGCCAAGCTTTTCTCTCTTCATCCGTCATATTGGTAAGATCGTTAATTTCATTATTCTCAAATAACAAATGAAGCATGTTATTCTTTATATAAATTTGCAATTGAGTATTCATTTGATCTATGGTTTCAGCCAATGCTTCTTTGGTCGAATCATCATAAGAGACACCCAACTGAGCAGCGGCCCACCGAATACTATCAAATCGTATGGGAGCATGGCTATACAAGGTAATCCCGTCTTCACTTAGAGAGTAATCGATAATTTTTAAAGTTGGTTTATAAGCTCTTTCGACTAAACCTTTCAACTCCTCTTGGGTAATAGCACCTTGCTCCAGTAATAATTGGATACCCCAGAACGATTTAATTTGTATATCCCCAATATCACCTTTGGGTATAAATGGTTGGCCGATTACAAGTTTTTCATAAGCATGAATAAACTCATACCCATGATTGGATAAGACTATATTGATTGCAATCCGATTTTGATAAAGAAAATCCAGTATTTTTAAAGTAAAATAATCACAACTCCCCCTATCTGCAACTTCATCGCCTAGCAATCGAATAAGCGTTTTAATATCATAGATTTCTATCTGCTCCATAAACTTATTAAATCGCTCAATACATGATGGCAACCTTGCTTTCAACCTACTTAATTTTTCTTCAAGGTCAGCGCTATTGATTTTGGCTATTTGTAAATTGGCCTCCACCAGCTTCTTAAGTTGCAATAACGATTGAGAAAGCTCTTTCTGATTGTCTGTGACGAGCGATATTTTTTTATCAATATCTAAAATTCTTTGCTTTGCGTTCGTTATTTTTATTTGTATCAATTGAAGAAGAGTACGAATTTCCAAATATTCTTGAACAATATCGTCATACTGTTCATAAATTGTTACAAATTGCTGGTAAGCTTCGTGGAAATTGCAAATCTCTCGTTTAAATTTAATTATTTTATGACGGAAAAGAAAATGGATAAGCTTGATTGCGTTGCCATGCAAATCCCCCAGTGAAATCGAACCTAAATTATCCTCCAATTCATTAGGATAATTGTATATATCAATATTCTTATTTATAAGGCGTTTGGGCATTCACTGCTCCATGCAATGTTTTCACAAGCAATAAAAAACTGAAGTTGACAATAGCAAATATTCACTTCCCTTGTAATAACATAAAAGTATTAAATTAATGCAATTAATCCCACCTCTATTGCACCAAAATAGTAGTATCGATCTTTATAAGTTTGGGGAAATATAAGCCTTTGCATCCCTTTCCAATGAACAATCATCTACCTAAAAACCTTATCTGCTATACTTAAACAAGGAAAGTAATAGTCAGAGAAAGGAATGAGATTATTATCTTTTAAAAAATCCAGAATTGTTTCAATTGGAACTGAATTGGAATTTCAGATTATTGATCGCAATTCACTCTCTCTGGTTTCTCGCTCAAAAGAGTTGATGAGATCCTTAAAAAACATGCATTACCGCGACCAAATTAAGCCGGAAATTACACAAAGCATGATTGAAATCAATTCATCAATTCATCAATCAGCTAAAGCAATGTATGACGAACTATTAGAGCTACAAAAAATTTTAATAGAAACCGCTGCAAGCATTGATATTGCTTTTTGTGGAGGAGGGACACATCCGTTTCAACAATGGACCATGCAAAAAATTTTTCCTTCGAAACGATTCAAAAAAAAGTTTAACCAATATCGTTATCTTAGCAAGCGTGCTACTGTTTTTGGCCAACATATTCATATTGGTTGTCCAACAGGGGATGATGCCATTTATTTAACTCATGCCCTGGCAAGATATGTTCCTCACTTTATTGCGATCAGCGCTTCATCTCCTTTCTATCTGGGTATTAATACAAATTATTGTTCATCACGCTCGACTATTTTTAATGCGTTTCCCTTAAGTGGCGTCATTCCCTATCTGAAAGATTGGCAAGAATTCTCTGATTATTATCGCAAAATGTATCGTTGGAAAATCATTGAAAATATGAAAGATTTTTATTGGGATATTAGACCAAAGCCAGAACTTGGTACAATTGAAATAAGAGTCTGTGACACCCCTTTAACTCTTAGAAAATCGATTCTTATCACTGCTTATATTCAAGCATTGGCACTCTATCTCCTCGAAGAAAAACCTGTCCAGCTGTCTCACGACTTATACTATGTCTATAATTACAACAGGTTTCAAGCGAGCAGACATGGTCTGGAGGGAGAATTAACTATCACTGATAAAGAGCAGTCTATACCTATCATGGATGACATACTTGAAACAATAAAAAAAATTGAACCATACATTAATGGACTTGGAAACAGGGAATATATTGATGAATTGTATAATGACGTCATCAACAAACAAAATGATAGTGTTCTCATAAATAAAATTTATAAAGAAGATGGATCACTTACCAAGCTGGTAGCTGCGCAGTGTGAACTATGGTTAAGTGATTCAAAGGATAGGAAATGGATAACACAACCTTCTTAAATACAAAAGAAAAAATCCTGGAAATCAAACCATTAATGGAAAGTGCTTTCGGCAATATTCTAGGATATCAAGAACTGGAGAATATGTTGGCAATCTGTACGCTTGTACCATTCTCCATTAATCAAATCGTGTTTAATCAAGGTGATAGAATAAAAGGTATTTATATCATTGTGAAAGGAACTGTTGATCTGATTGCCAGAACCTTAGGTAAAGGAATAACCAAGATAGAAACCTGTCTTGCCGGTGATTTTTTGGGAGAAACGTCCTTTCTCCTCAATGAACCGAGTGCCACATCAGCTATTGCCAAGGATGATGTGACATGCTTATTTATTCCTTCTGCCTATTTTGAATTGATGCCTGCCTTTTCACCTGAGGCCAAATATAAAATCATGAAAGCAATTGGTTATCAGGTTTGTGGCCGTTTAAAACAATTACACGACAAAATCATAGATTTTATTTCTCATTCTGATATGCAAAGCTTATCTTTTTTTGGGCGTGTCATTCAGACTTTCACTCAACCTAAAACACATACTCTGGAAGAAAGTGGGGTTGATAAAAACCAAATTTATAAAAAAATATTATTTCACTCTTTTACTCAAGATGAAACCGATGAATTGCTTGAACACTCGATACCTCTAACTGCCAATAAAAATTGTGTATTGATTCACGAGAATGAAACCATACCTGTATGTTATATAGTGATTTACGGTGCGGTTCAATCCAGTGTCATACAAAACAGTAAAATTGCCAAATTGTCTGTTATTGGCCCTGACTCGTTGTTTGCCAGTACGGCCTGTTTTCTAAGTGACACTAAATTTTCAATTACATTTATTACTTGCGAATCAGCTGCTCTATTAAAGATATCTGAAACTGAACTTCAATATTTCCAAAAAAATAATCCGATGATCTGGTACAAATTATTTAATTTGATATGTGCTTCTATTATTTCCCTTGCTCGTTCCTTAAAAAAATTGGACGTGCGACTGAACATAGAAAAATATAATCAGTGAGGTGCTATGTGCAGGATATTGTCTTACCTTGGACAACCCACGGTGGTTGAAGAGCTACTTTATAAACCGGATAACTCTTTTATTAAACAGAGTTATCATCCAAAATATTTGCCTTATTTGTTAAATCTGGCGGGTTTTGGTATGGCCGCCTGGGATAGGAATTCGATCAACCCCTTACAAGCTTATCTCTATAAAACATCCAAGCTCCCTTTTTACGATGAAAATTTACATAATTTAGCAGAAAAAATAGCACCACACTGTCTTCTCGCCCATCTGCGTGGCGTTTCCTATCATGATAAACAAGTAGTTACAGATCAAAACGTGCATCCATTTCTCTATCCAGTAACCAGTATTGCTTTAGCACATAATGGTATGCTTTATAATTTTGAAACCATGCGCTATGATCTGCTGAAATATGTTAAAGCCGAATACAGAAAATACATTAAAGGAACAACAGACAGTGAGTGGATCTATGCTGTTTTTCTTTCTCAATTAGAAAATCCCAGGGGTAATTTCGAAGCTACTGAAATAATAAACGCTGTGATTGCTACTTTAAAAATTTTAAAGTCGGTACGCCAACAAAACGACATTGTCATTAACTCACCAGTTAATCTCTTTTTGACCAATGGTGATTTTATCGCCGCAACCCGATTTTGTTTAGATTACGGCTGGAAACCCAAAGACGCTCCTCAATCGACACATTTCACCTATCATTCTTTATGGTACACCTACGGTGAACGATATGGCCTTTATGAAAATGAATACAAAATGAAAGGAGGAACCATTAACTCAAGCATTATTATTGCGTCTGAACCATTAACTGAAAACACAACCACTTGGCTTGAAGTCCCCGAATATACTTTGATTTTTGCCAATCAAGTCGATGGTGAAATCAAAATTACTTCCCAAGACATAAATATTTGATAATTTTCTGGTAATACAGAAAGCAAGGGTAATTTAATACCCCGCTCAAGCAACTAAAACAACGTCTCCAACATCCTGTTTTCATAAGGTATAAAATCGGCATTCCACTTGATACGATTCATTAAATCAGGATTAGCAATAAACGGTCTTCCCAAAGCAATTAAATCATATTTTTTATTTTGAATATCTTTTCTTGCCTGGTAAAGCGTGTAGCTACCGCTAGCAATTAAGGTTCCTTTAAAATGAGTTCGCATAAACTCAGTCATCGTTTTGAATCCTAATTCTTTGAATTGAATACCGTCATCAAAGTTACCTGTATGCACATAAGCTATTCCATAGTCACTCAATTCTTCCAATAAATACTGGAACACCATAGCATCTCGCTGATCTCCAACAATTTCATTAAGATAAGCTCCGGGAGAAAGGCGCAATCCTACAGACTGCCCACCTATTTCATTGATACAGGCTTTTACCACTTCCAGCGCAAATCGCCCCATATTCTCTGGATACTGTCCGTAGTGATCATCACGTTGATTGGTATGGTAGTGTAAAAACTGATCGATCAAATAACCATTGGCACCATGAATCTCTATGCCGTCAAACCCCGCTGTCATTGCTCTTTTTGCAGCCAACGCATAGTTGTGGATTAACTCGCTGATTTCCTCTAATGTAGCTGCTCTTGATTTTCCATAATAAAGATCATCGGCACGCCTGACCTTACCTGTCATTATTGTTTCTGAAGCAGAAATCGGTAATGCGCCATTCAAAAAAATCGGATGAGACACTCTGCCGACATGCCAAATTTGCAAAAATATTTTTCCTCCCCGCTCATGCACAGCATTAGTTACCATTTTCCAACCGTCAATATGGGTTTGCGTAAATATTCCAGGAGCATTACTATAGCCTTGCCCATCCGGGCTAATAATAGTGCCTTCAGTAATAATCAATCCGGCATCTGCCCTTCGAGCATAATAATCTGCCATCTGTTTTGTTGGACTGAAATCATCGTTAGCCATATTACGAGTCATGGGAGCCATAATAACTCTGTTCTTTAATGTAATTTTCTCATTAAGCTGATAAGGACTTAAAATTAAATCGGAGTTAAACATGATAAATCTCCTGTATGTCATAATAATATATTGGAATATCGCAAATATTCGATTTGTTAAAGCAAATTTTTTTAAATCATAGCTTTCAATTCTTTTATAAATTCATTAATTAGGTTTGTATTCGCTTTACAATAGGTCCACTGACCTCTACGCTCCGTGAATATCAAACCAGCTTGCTGTAATTGTGATAAATATTGAGATACTGTGGATTGAGATAAGCCTGATTTTTTTTCGATTAAGCCAACACAAACCCCATCTTTGCTCACATCACAATGCGACGAACTAAAATGTTTATCTGGTTCTTTTAGCCATCTGACTATCTGTAATCGCTTTTCATTAGAAAGCGCTTTTAATATATTTATTACGTTCATATTTCAATTATATCGTATTATTGCGATATGTCAATATAATGACTATTCATCATCAGTTGTGTTGAAGTTTCAAATAAACCGCCTAATATTAATACTCAAAACAAGACGAATGGGAGAAATAAATGCTCAATATGGGTATTTTGAATATTACCTCTGAAACAGTTCCTGCGACAAATAGTATTGCAGAAGAGCTTGTTGATTTAACTATTTTACACTCTCAAAATTTATTTTAAGAGCCTTTAAAATCTATTTTCATTCGGGCAATTTATCAAAACTTTTCATGACGGATTCATTAAACTCTTTCATGACATCACTTTCATAAAAATCTTTTTTAAATTCTTCATCCTGAATATCAACCATTTTAACTAATGCGTCCAAGCTCCTGATTGCTTCATTTATTTCTTCAGATAATTTTGATAATTTTTGAAAATAAACTTCTTTATCATCCCCATTATAAGATGAAGGATCATTTAGTTTCATATCGACTTCGCTTTTCATTTCTCTGAGCTTTCTATCCAATTGAATGATGCTCTGGGGCGTATTTGCATCAAAATGAGTTAATTCTTCTTGCGATTGATTATCGATCGTATTATTCATCAATTTGCTCCTGCCAAAATAATTAAAACCTTACTATTAAATTCTAGTCGAAGTACAGCATTTCTTCATTTGTACTATTAGTGCTATCATTGTCTTTTTAAATAGCAGCAAATCATATGTTACTTCATTATCTTTTTATTGTGGGGATTTGTGTAGAAGCGATTACAGGAGCCCTGGCAGCAGGACGTAAAAAAATGGATTTTTTTGGGGTGCTACTTATTGCGTCAATCACTGCACTGGGAGGAGGGACCGTAAGGGATACATTATTTAACACTTATCCACTGACTTGGGTGGCTCACCCGGAATATCTTTTATATACCTCAGTATGCGCTTTTCTAACTATTTTTATTGCTCATTCACTGGTTAGAATAATGAAAGTATTCTTAATTCTTGATGCCCTTGGCCTCTCAACGTTTGTCATTATTGGCACACAAAAAGTTCTCGCCCATGGTATGCCACCAAGTGTTGCAGTAATCAGTGGAATGATTACCGGGATTTGCGGGGGAATGTTGCGAGATATTTTATGTAATGACATTCCTTTGGTTTTAAGAAAAGAATTATATGCTGTTATTGCCCTAGCTGGCGCGCTCCTGTTTATAACTTTAGACTATTTTCATGTCCCTCATAATTTAAATATCATTATCACTTTGCTATGCATTTTTACCGCCCGCTTATTGGCTATTTTTTTTCATATTGAAATTCCAATTTTTGATTATTCAGAGAGTATAAAGAAGCGAAAAAAATAACGTTATTTTTCAGTAAGAATGCTTGGGTATTCATGTTAGCCTTAGAAAGAGGCCTCCCAATGACATCTTGCTCCTGAAAAATCTCACTTTTTTGCGAATGTAGCTCCCGGAGTGTATAACGAAGATCCCTTCTCCACCCCGGGGATACAATGAAAGAACAAATCCTTCTTTTGCCATGGAAAACCCATGCTATTTCAGCAATGCATTTTCTCGCTAAACCAATTCTCTCACCTCAATGATGCTTATCTCTTCTACAGGGACATCAGCATGACCATTTCGTTGACCTGTTTTCACTTTAGCAATCGCGTCAACCACATCCATCCCTTCAACTACTTCACCAAACACGCAGTAACCATAACCTTGTGGATGCTCGCCACTGTAATTCAGAAAACCATTATCAGCAACATTAATAAAAAATTGGGCTGTCGCGGAATGGGGATCCATAGTTCTGGCCATTGCTATGGTTCCGCGTTTGTTGGGTTGTGCTCTTTTTGCTTCATTTTCAATTGGAGAGGCCGTTGTTTTTTGCTCCATATTTGCATTCAAACCGCCACCTTGAATCATAAAACCATCAATAACACGATGGAAAATCGTGTCATTATAAAAACCTTTACGCACATAATTCAGGAAATTTTCTGCAGTTAATGGGGTATTTTCTGTATCTAATTTAATATGAATATCTCCCTTGGATGTAGAAATTAAAACCATTATTTCACCTCTTAATATTAAATAATTTAGGAATTTATTATCAAATGACGCATGTGATTACAAACATCATGCAGAACATGGATATTATGGATACTTGCCAGAGCAGTAAATAAATTAGCTTTTTGTTTTGATAAATGATGCAAATAGGACCTTGAATAATTAAGACAAGTATAACAAGAACAACTCTCCATAACAGGTGCCAAATCATCAGCAAAACATGATTTTTTTATTTGAATTCGTTCATTTTCATGTTCACTTTGAAATTTTAGCCAATTCCCTTCTCTTACTAATTTACCACAATACAAGGCGCCATGCCGGGCATGACGTGTTGGTGCGACACAATCAAACATATCGATACCTTCTGCCACCACATCCAACAGATCTTGAGGCGACATCCCAACCCCCATAGTATAACGTGGCTTATTGTCCGGAAGATACTCATGCACCCAACGAATGACTTCCACCGTAGTATTCATATCAAAACCTATGGTTTCTCCACCTATTGCAATCCCATCCGTATTCATTGCAGAAACAAAATCGGCACTTTCCCGACGTAAGTCTTGAAAAACTCCCCCTTGGACAATACCAAATAAAGCTTGTTTATATCCGTATCGAGAGTTGGGATATTGCTGATGATAGTCAATCGATTGTTTTAGCCATCTATGGGTACGCAACATGATTTGACTTACTTCATCTTTGGAACAACTATCAGGGGTACACTGATCAAACGCCATGATAATATCGGCACCAATTATTTTCTGGGTCTCAAGAGACATTTCCGGGGTCATATGGATAATGCCTTTACTGCCTGGCAATTTGAAATGAGCACCAAATTCATCTATAGAACAAATTTCCTTGTTCTTGGACAAACTAAAAACTTGAAAACCACCGCTGTCGGTTAACATAGGGCCATGCCAACCCATAAAGCGATGCATACCTCCAGCATTTTCTATTACTTCCATGCCAGGAGCACATAGCATATGATAGGTATTACCCCCCAGAATAATTTGAGTGCCCGCAGCAGATAGTTCTGACGGCATCATATTATTGACCCCTGCACGGGTTCCTACTGGCATAAATACTGGCGTTATAAATTCACCATGTGGCGTAACCACACGTGTAACACGAGCTTTAGTACCCGAATGCTGGTACAATACCTCACATGAAAAAGTGTTCATTCGCAGAAATAACTAAATAAAACAGAGAATGATAACGAAAGCGCGCATTTAATGCCAGGAATTAATTAATCGTACGGGTTCGAAAAAATAAAAAAAACCCATTATCGCCATAAAAATAAAATACATGGCAGCCCACCCAGGCATAGAAATTCCAAACATGGTCCAGGTCACTTCAGCGCAATCCCCTGCCCCCCAAAATAGGGCTTTAGCAACTGTTTGCCATGGAAAATACTGAATTAATACATCAAGCCCAGGCATGCATGCAGGGGCTTGGTCAGATGGTAAAGATTGCAACCACAATTGTCTTGAAGAGAAATACAAACCAGCACACGCGACTAGAAACTGCATCAAACTTACTATATGCGCTTTTTTCAAGGTTCCCAGAGATAAGCCCATTAAACCCAACAAAATAAACACACAAATTCGTTGCATCAAGCACAAAGGGCATGGCTGTAATCCGACCGCATACTCAAGGTAAAATGAAGCGAATATTACAAATACTGTAATAATCGCCTGAAAAGATTGTATTTTTCTGTAAGTAAGCTTTTTCATGATTTCGGTAACATATATTGTATTGCGGCTTTTAGCTCAGCATCAGAACATTCAATACAAGTACCTTTTGCTGGCATGGCATTCAACCCCTTAATTGCAGAGGCAAGTAAATCATCTATTTTTTTACTTGCCAAACGAGGTTTCCAATCGGCCTCCGATTGAAATTTAGGTGCTCCTGCCAATCCATCCCTATGACATACAGAACAATATTTATCATATATCTCTTGGCCTGGTTCTTTTTTATTTTTGGAGTCAACAATAGTCGTTTTAGTGGCATCAACTTCTACGCTATTACCCTGCTCCTCTTGAACTCTAACTTTACCGACCGGTTGAATTCTTTGTAAAATTTGTTGCTCATCCATCTCGTCCATTGCAAAAAGCATAACTGAAAAAAAAGACAAGATCAGCGCAATATTCAACCTCATATTTGTCCATCCCCTAAATAACCAATTTAAAAATCATACCGATAAGTGACTTTTTTTTCCAGAAAGATTTTAATAAGTCCAACGATTTATAACATCAGGACTTGTATATTGAAATTAATACCTGGACTTTTACTGAAAAGATCCTTTCACTATTAACCATTGTGCTACACTGCGAACAAGGGAAAAAAATCTGAGTTATGGATGAGCAATACAGAATACCTGACAAGTGATAACGAGACTCAATATGTCAATGGAGAAGAAGAACATCAACGCCATGCTTATCCTGAGTTCATCAACATTTCCATGGAAAAATATTACGTGGATCGAGTCAATAAATCCTGGCGAGGGAAACACATACTCAATGGCAAAACCCCAACTGCAAATTCACTGATTTTTTCAAGCAATGATTATTTAAACATTAGTCAACATCCGCAATTAATTAACGCTCAAATTGCGGCGATGCAAAAATATGGTAATGGTCAAATGCAATCCGCCGTATTTTTAAATAACAGCTCTTTCTTGCTCACACAATGTGAAAAAAAATTTAGTTCCTTTTTAAATTATTCTGCAGCCTTGCTAACTCAATCAGGCTGGAGCGCTAACGTTGGTCTCATACAAACCCTGGCCAAGTATAATACACCAGTGTATCTGGATTTTTATGCCCACATGTCTTTTTGGTCTGGAGTAAAAGCAGCGAGAGCCAAACTCATACCGTTTCGACATAATTCAATCGATTCACTAAAAAAACGAATTGAACACCATGGACCAGGAATTATTGCAGTAGACTCTATTTATAGTACGCTAGGCACAATTAGCCCATTGGCTGACTATGCGGAAATTGCAAGAAAATTTAAATGCTTGCTCATCGTCGATGAATCTCATTCATTAGGGACTCATGGGCCGCAAGGCAAAGGGATGGTTGCTAAACTGGGATTATCAAGCCAAATAGACCTCTTAACAGCAAGCTTGGCCAAAGCCTTTTCAGGACGAGGAGGACTCATTGCAGGAGATAGGAGACTGATAGAATATATAAGATATTCCTCTCTGCCTTCTATTTTCAGCTCTGCTTTAATGCCTCACGATTTGGCAGGATTTAGCACATCATTAGAAATTATTACGCAAGAAGAATGGAGAAGAAAAAAATTACAAACCAATGCTGCATTTTTACGGGAAGCCTTATCATGCCTGAGAATTAATATCGGGGGTAGTGAATCGCAAATAGTTCCTTTAATAACTGGAAGCGAGGCTAATACGCTTTGGTTAAGGGATGAGTTAGAAAAAGAAGAGCTCTTTGGAGCGGTATTCTGTTCGCCTGCCACCCCTAAAAATAAATGTCTGATTCGTTTATCTATCGGCGCACATCACGAAAAATCGGATTTGCTCAGAGTTGTTGAGTGTCTGGCCAATCTTGCAAGAAAAAGACCCGAAATGCCTTTGTTTAAAGGTAACTAACAAGATTTCCAAATATTGTCTGCCCATTTTAAACACTTACTATTTAAAATAATAATTATGTGCCCTTTATATTGAATTCCTATTAATTCAGAAACATTTCTTCTGCATCCAACTCTTCCAGGTATTGATGATAGGAAAGAATTTTATCCAAGCGCACATCAAACAAAACAGCCCCCTGCACATAAGCATAAAAATAGGTTTCATCAGAAACAAATCGATTGGCAGGAACCAAACAATTCGACCATTCATTCCATTGGGGCGTCACTAAATTAGATTGCCAAAAACAGGGAATTTTTTCTCCGTTGTACAATTGATCCAATACATCCCCGCTCGCTCCATTATCTAAAGCCAAATCATAATGTAATTGCATATCTGCTTCGTTTTTCACAATTAAAAAACTGATATTGGCATCATCATCCAGCATTAAAAAGCTGCCTGAATTATCAGCCAGATAAAATTCAACAACTCCCTTTTCTCTGCACAAACGCCAGAATAACTCAGCATATTTTTTGTCATGTAAACAATTAGGGGATGTCACCGAGAGCATACGTACAATCATGTCAGACATGCTTTGAAAATATTGTAACTGTAAATCATGGATGCTTTGAGTAATGAGACTGGCGACATCCGGATCACTTTTTTTAATGTATCTATGAATTAATCCTTCATTAAAAGCAGCGATTGCGAGCCTCTCATCTGCTTGCCCAGTTAATAATATTTTTTTAATATTAGTATCTTCAATTCGCCTGCAAAACTCTAATCCATCCATACCTGGCATTGCGTAATCAACAACTACGACGGAAATTTCAGAAAATCGTCGAGAATTATAAACTTCTGCATGAATAGCAGCCAAATCAAGATTAATGGTATGATTGGTTAATGGGCAATTTTTGGCTTCTGTGTATTCACTAATGCAACGTTCACTTAATAATTCAAGTTCACAGCGCTTTTGTTTAATGCAATCCAAAGCATCAAAAGGCGAGTCAAATACACGGTAGGCCAAACCTTCATCAAGCTGCAATACGAAATTAAGCAAGAAATCCCGACTGTCGTCGACAAAAACCGTAGTACTTGGAAAGTAACAGGTAGGTATTGAGAAATGTTGCATAGCTCCTCCTGAGCAAAACGTTCCAAAGTTATATCCTTTCTATGAATTTTTAATAACCTTTGGCCCCATCATTAGAACCTGGCTAACTTGTGAATAAAGTATCATGATTGCTTATTATAACCAAATTATTTACGTTTTATATACATCGGGCTTTTTTGCAGTGACTATTCAAGAGAAACACTCTTCAAGCCAAAGCTTAAAATTAGACAAGTTATTGAATATAAGTCTATATTATTAATAAGCACCTTATCTCAGCTAGGTAATCAAAAAAGGATATTGATATGGCTAATTCACAAGATTTTTACCAACCTCCAGTGAATGAGTTAAAACGAAACTGGGGTTGGATTTTAGGATTTGGAATATTCTTTCTTATTCTAGGCTGTGTGGGGCTTGGAATGGTGGTTGGACTAACCTTGGTAAGCATGTTCTTTTTTGGCGCCTTATTAATTGCTGGGGGAATAAGTCACATTATAGACGTGTTTAAATACAAAGAATGGAAAGGAATGATATGGCAAGCGCTTATTGCTGTATTGTATATTGCAGCGGGGTGTATTGTCTTGTATGACCCGTTTTTAGCATCCACTCTAATCACAGCGTTTCTGGCAGCGGTGCTCATTGTCATTGGGCTCACAAGAATCATTATGGCTTTTGCCTTAAAAGATTCCAAAGGCTGGGGATGGTTGCTATTAGCTGGAATCACCGCCATGATTCTTGGGATATTAATTCTAATGCAATGGCCAGTTAGCGGGCTATGGATCATTGGACTTTTTATTGCGATTGAATTGATTGTCACCGGTTGGACATACATCTTTATCGCCATCTCAGTAAAAACTGTCAAACTCTAACAGAACAGAATCACAGGGCAAGCCCACTTTAAACAGAGCCTGGAAAGCTCAGTATAAACAAGGCATATTCTCCCTCTTTGGATTCACAAAC
The DNA here is from genome assembly GCF_000586315.1 of Legionella pneumophila subsp. fraseri. Taxonomy (GTDB): domain Bacteria; phylum Pseudomonadota; class Gammaproteobacteria; order Legionellales; family Legionellaceae; genus Legionella; species Legionella pneumophila_B. Next base: position 94,178 of record NZ_KK074221.1, read on the forward strand.
AATATCACCGCCGAACGCATTCATAACCAATTTACAAAAAGATAAACCAATGCCTGTTCCCATAAAGGTAGTAGTGTAGAAATGATTAAATAATCGGTTTAATTGTTGTCTGGTCATTCCTTTTGCCGTGTCTTTAAAATACAAATAATGATACTTATCACCAGATTCAGTCCAAATATTAATCTCTCCACGCTGGGCCATTGCGATGACATAAAGTGCGTTTTTTATTAAATTAAATAAAATATGCTGCATTAGTAACTTGGAACCTTTAAATTGAAAATCACCAGTCCATGTGATTAATGTTCTTTCCCTTGGTGACTGGAATGGGTATCTGGTTATAGCTTCAGACAAGCATTCTGCGATAGAGCAAGTTTCTAATATACAATTTTGCAAAATATTATCGCGACTTGCCTTGACTAATAACATATCAATGATCGTATTGGCATAATCAATTTCACTAACAATGCGATTGCTGACTCCTCCAAGCTGCAACAACAGTCTTTCACGCAAAGGAGAAGAGATTAACCCTTGTTTTTTAGCTAATTGATAACCCTCAATTAATCTTGGCAGGTATTGGACCAAGGCTTGAGCACCGCTCTTTATTCCTAACAATGGTGAACGTAACTCATGCGCAATCATACCGGCTGCTGCAGCCATAC
>NZ_KK074221.1:94889-106343 GCF_000586315.1 Legionella pneumophila subsp. fraseri
ATAATTTAAGGTAGAGCCCGCAATAATGGTAAAAATAATCACCAATGTCATTTGAATGTGTTCTTCTCCAAAATACATTTGCGGAGAATAAAGATAATAACTTACAAGGGCCAAACTGAACCCCAGTATCAGCACAATAGATAAACTCAATAAATCAACAAGCAATACAAGTAAAAATACGCCACACAACAAAGACATCGCAGAAATAACGCTTGCTTGATTCATTAAAAATAAAAAAGTAAAAAAATAAGGCAACGTAAACAAAAGGGTTAGAAACCAATACCAGGATAAATATTGTTTCCACTTTAATGGCCAATAGGGAGTAAACATCAATCCCAAACCTAAAAGGCTTCCAATAAGACGGAGTGGAAGGTTTTCATAAGGTTGCGGTAACCAAAAAGCCCAAATAACATAAAATAAAGGAAATCCCACAAAAGCTATTGCTCCGACTGCAACCAATTGATGAGCGGAATTAGACAAACTACGCTGCATTGATTCATCTAAATGTTTCACTATTTTTTTAAATTGTGACATTCCTTATCCTTAAATCAAGTTAAAAAACTCCCTTGATTTTCACTACCTTATATACCGGAAAAGCCTAACATAAAATAGAGGAGTTATGCATGAGATATGATCTAATTCTCAAATCGGTATGAAATGCTCACTTAAAACAAATGCCCTGACAAGATTTCGTATCTATTATCTTAATGGGGTTCTTTTTGAATTAGAATCAATGTTATGATCTTTGTTCATAGAACAAATACCGTCTATTCCATGAGCTCAAAAATCATACGAATTGCAACGAGGCAGAGCCCGCTCGCACTATGGCAGGCTAATCATGTACGGGAAATGCTTTTAAAGCAATGGCCAAATCTAAGCATTGAGTTATTACCCATGATAACCTCTGGCGATCGCTTTCTTAAAGATAAATTATTATCTGCAGGAGGGAAAGGGTTATTTGTTAAGGAGTTAGAAGAGGCATTATTGGATAAAAGAGCGGATCTGGCGGTTCACTCGACTAAAGACATGCCAGCCCAACTCCCGGAAGGCCTCTCATTGGCTGCCATTTGCAAAAGACATAACCCTTTTGATGCTTTAATAAGTTCCCAATTTAAGAATCTGGATGCCCTTCCCAAAAACGCAATTATTGGTACATCAAGTCTTAGACGCCAATCTCAATTATTGGCTTACAAACCCAATTTGCAAATCAAAACATTAAGAGGAAACATCCATACAAGACTCAGCAAGCTGGAGTCAGGAGAGTATCAGGCTATTATTCTTGCTGCCGCAGGCTTGGAAAGAATGGGCTTAGCACATCACATCACGCAACTTATCCCCGATGACATTATGCTGCCTACTTGTGGTCAAGGTGCTTTATGTATTGAATGCCGAACTGACGATTTGGAGATCCAGGAGCTGGTTCATGGCTTAAATGACCCGATTTCTGCTCTTTGTGTCCACACTGAGCGGCGAGTCAACGCCAAGTTAGGTGGGAATTGTCATATACCCTTTGCTGTTTATTGTACCGTTACTGCGGAAAACCAACTCCTTTTGAGAGCAAAAGTACTGAATCTGGATGGTTCTCAAATCATTGATGACAAGCAACAAGGGAAAATAGAAGAAGCTGACCTCATTGCAGACAGGTGTACTCAATCATTAATGACTAAAGGAGCAATGACCTTACTGGGTACGAGACCATCATGACCAAATCACTTAACGGTCTTCGCATATTAAACACAAGACCAAGGGAACAAGCACAAGTACTTAATAAAAAAATTGTCGAGTCTGGCGGGAGACCCATCGACTGCCCCACAATGGAAATAGTGGCGTCTGAAACCAATTGGATAAATAAATTACCTGATTTGGCTTCAGTCAATCAGGCCATTTTTGTCAGTCCAAATGCAGTTCGTTATTTCATGATGGAATTGTCTTCCAAAAGAATCAATTGGCCAAATAGCATCCGAGTAACTGCTATTGGTAAAAGCACTGCAAGGATGCTCAATGAATTCAATATCCAGGTTAGCGATATCCCCGAGTTACCTGACAGCGAGCATTTATTGACTCTCAATTCGTTACAACAAATAAAAAATCAGACGATTCTGCTTGTGAAAGGAGAAGGAGGGCGGCAACTGATTGAAGAATATTTAATGCTTAAGGGCGCAACGCTATGTATTCTATCAGTCTATAAGCGAGTCATGCCAAGCATCGACCAAGAATTTCTTAATTCTCTGTGGCGCGATGACCTGGTGGACATTATACTGTTAACAAGTGAGCAGTCCATACATAATCTTTTTAAAATGTTTAGCATAGAGGGGCAAATGTGGTTACAAAACAAACCTTGCCTGGTCATTAGTGAACGACTTGCAAAGGCAGCTTCTTTATTTGGAATTAAAAAGATTCTTATTAGCCATCCAGAAAGGATGATAGGTACGTTATTTGACTATAAGGATTAATCCATGGCCAATAGCAATGAAGAACAGAAAAAAATAATTCAAACGCAACAAACTGCTGAAGTTGAAGCCAACATCAACCAACAAGCGAGAGCCCCTTTCTTCAGCAGTAAATACCTCTCTTTAATAATCAGCTTGACATTGCTTTTGGCTGTCCTCGCTATCATCGCCTCCATTTATTCCATTCAAGTGGAGAAACAATTTCAAAACCATCAGCTTATTGAAAACAAAAAGTTAACTGAGGAATTGGGTAGAATAAAAGCAGATCAAAATACAGTCCAAAAGCTCATAGATAACAATGCCAATAATCTTCAGCAAATCCAGAGCGATTTAACAAGCAAAATGGATAGCTTAAATAAAGAATTACAAACTGCTATGAAGCAAAAATTGTATCAAAATAATGATTGGCTTCTTTTAAAAGCACGTTATTATCTTGAATTAGCGCAAATCAATGTTCATTGGAGTGATAATTTTAATACCTCTGTCGCCCTTTTACAGCAAGCTGATGCGCTACTGAAAGGCATGAATATCCCCAAAATATTTACCATTCGCCAGACAATCGCCAAAGAAATTGCCCAATTAAAGTCAATTTCTGTTGTTGATATCACAGGGATATTAAGCCAATTGGATGCGGCCCAAGCGGCTATCAATAATCTTTCTATTCAATCCGTAGTAGATCAACAGGAAGTGCTAAACCATATCACCAAGTCTGAAGAGTCTGGCAAAACTGGATGGCGAAATCGGTTGCAAGACAGTGTGAACTTTCTGGAGAAATTGGTTGTTATTCGTCGCCACAATGAAAATATTCAACCACTTATCTCCCCTCTATATGAATCTACAATAAAAGAGAATATCCGCCTTAACCTTCAGGAAGCGCAGTGGGCTATTTTAAATAATAATCCCACAATCTACCAGTTTGCTTTAAACCAGGCCATTGCAAATCTTAAAAGAGTATTTAATGAATCCTCCCACAACACAGCTGTTTTGATTAAACAGTTATCCACTCTGCAAAATGTAAAATTAACTCAGGAAAAACCTGTCGTAGGACAAGCCATCCCGCTAATCAATCAAATGATTGACAATAAAGAATTACTGGTCGATCAAGCAAACAGCAAGAAAGGAGAAAATTAAGAATGATACGAGTCCTGTTTGCTTTTATTATTTTACTACTCTCCGTATTCCTTGGTATTCAACTCAATAAGGATCCGGGTTATGTCTTAATAGCTATTAATAACTGGACTATAGAAACTACCTTATGGGCATCCGTTTTTGGCTTGTTTTTTCTGTTTTTTTTAATCTATGGCCTGGTTCAACTTTGCAATAAAATTACAAGAATGCCCGGTATGATAAATAAATGGCATTCACGACGCTTGGCACAAAAAGCTCAAGCCACGACTCGAAAGGGGCTTATAGAATACAGTGAAGGCTATTGGCAAAAAGCAAAAAATCATTTAATACAAGCTCTGCCAAATACCGACACTCCGTTACTTAATTATTTAACAGCAGCGAGGGCTGCTCAAAAAATGGGGGATAGCAAGCTTCGCGATCATTATCTTAGGGAAGCACAGCAGTCTATGCCCGAAGCGAAAATTGCTGTCGAGTTAACCCAGGCACAATTACAATTGGCCAATAACCAATGGGAACAGGCATTAGCCACATTGAAACACCTTCAAGATTTGGCACCTCGCCATCCTTATGTCTTAAAATTATTAATGAATCTTTATGAAGAAATAAAAGATTGGCAACAGTTGATTGCTCTTTTACCTGATTTAAAAAAGAATCATATTATTTCAGATCAAGCTTTTGAACAATTACAACAAAATACTTATTTGCAAGCCATGATTGATTTGGCAAAACACAATCAATCAGATGGCATTGACAAATTGTATCAGACACTGCCAAAGGCACTAGCTAACGATACAGCAATTACAGCAGAATATGCCCGCTTTCTGATTAAGAATCAGAATTACGATCAGGCAGAATATCATTTAAGGCGATGCCTTCGCAAAGAGTTAGATAACAGGTTAATTGAGCTTTATAGCCTGCTTCCTTGTGAAGAAAATCAATTATTGTTTGCTGAATCATTACTCAAAAAAAATCCTCACTCAGCCGCATTGTACCTATGTTTAGGGAGAATGTGCCTCTCTCGACATTTATGGGGAAAAGCCAAACATTATCTTGAACAGTCTATTGAGCTAAACCCTACCCCTGCAGCATTTATAGAGCTTGGCAAGCTCCACGAAAAACTAAATGATCCCTTATCCAGCGGCTCTTGTTATAAAAAAGGTCTGGAGTTGATAACAAAAGATGAATTATCCTAAATAATTATCCTGGGATTATGACATGCGTCATTGCATTCCGTTTCTGTTTTTTCAACCTGAATAGTGACATGCTGAATGCTGAAATCATGCTTTAATTTTTCAACCAGCTCTCTACGCAAATCATCAGATAATGACTCCTCGGGCATAAATAAATGAACGGAAAGTGCATTCTCTTTCGTACTGATTGCCCAAATATGTAAATCATGAATAGATTTTACGCCAGGTATAGCCAGAAGAAAATCACTGACTTTAATCCAGGATATATCGCGGGGAACACCATCAATAATTAATCTGAAACTATCAGCAAATAATGACCAGGTTCCCTTTAAAATCACTACGGCGATTAATAGCCCAACAATGGGATCTATCCATAACCAACCTGTCAGGTATAACAAAGCCGCCGACAAGACAACGCCTACCGAGATCAATGCATCATAAAATAAATGCAAATAAGCCCCTCGAATATTAAGATCATCAGAACCCCGCAAAAACAAGAGCGCTGTAGAGAAATTCACGACTATACCAATACCAGCCACTATCATCACAGAAACAGCTTGAATTTCTGTCGGTGAAAATAACTTATACATCGCATCTGACGCTATAATACCGCAAGTAAACACCAATAAGGCGCCATTCGCCAATGCCGCTAAAATAGAAGTTTTTTTAAACCCATAAGTTGCCTTATGGGTAGGTTTTCGTTTCATTAATCCCGTTGCTATCCATGCCAAAATCAGCCCAACTACATCACCTAAATTATGAAAAGCATCCGCCAGCAAACTGGTAGAATTCGCTAAATAGGCAAAAATAATCTGCATCACAACAAAAAGTCCATTCGCAGTAATTGCAATTATAAAAGCCCTATCATAAGTCACTTCTCCATGATCATGATGGTGGTGTCCTCCATCATGCGAATGCTTACTCATAATTCTCCTTCGCCCTGACTTTTAGAGTAATAATTAATTCCAATTTTAATGCGATCTCTTGTATTTTGTTTACGCCAGGCATTCGTATCTCGTAAAGAATAAACACAACCACAATACTCTTGTTTATAAAATGCTTCTCTTTTGGCAATTTCGTACATTCTTTCAGAACCGCCATTCTTACGCCAATTATAAGTCCAGTAGATTAAATCAGGATAATGACTTGCTGCCCGTACCCCGCAATCATTGATCTGGTTCATATCTTTCCAACGAGAAATACCCAGAGAGCTACTGATAACAGGAAAGCCATGCTCATGCGCATAAAGCGCTGTTCTTTCAAATCGCATATCAAAACACATTGTGCAACGCTTGCCTCTTTCTGGTTCCCATTCTAATCCCTTGGCTCGAGCAAACCAGTTTTCTTTATCGTAATCAGCATCGATGAAGGGAATACTATGCTTTTGGGCAAACTTAACATTCTCTTCCTTTCTTATTTCATATTCCTGGAGAGGATGAATATTGGGGTTATAAAAAAATATAGTAAAGTCTATCTCGGAAAAAATGAGCGCTTCCATCACTTCACCTGAACAAGGAGCGCAACAGGAATGAAGTAATAATTTTTTAGCACCATCAGGTAATTCCAAACGTTCTCTAATTGTCATTTTGTACTTCCGGCAAATGAATAAAATGCTGTCGATAATAAATCAGCTCATTGATTGAATCTTTTATATCATCCAAAGCAAGATGTTTTGATTCCTTAACTACTCCATTCATTAATTCTGGGCGCCAACGTAACACCAGCTCTTTCAATGTGCTGACATCCAAATTCCGATAGTGGAAATAGGCCGCTAACTCAGGCATATATTTGTATAAAAAACGCCTGTCCTGGCAAATACTATTGCCACACATAGGTGATTTTCCCTTATCAATATACTGCTTTAAAAATTCAATCGTTAATTGTTCCGCTTGGGATTCACTGACATCGCTCTCTAATACTCGCTTCACCAATCCTGACTGATTATGTTGTTTTGTATTCCATGCATCCATACCGTCAAGAAGGGCTTTAGGTTGAGATACGGCTATGACTGGCCCTTCCGCGAGAATGTTAAGTTGTGGATCGGTGACAATCGTAGCCATTTCTATAATTCTATCTTGTTCTGGATCAAGGCCAGTCATTTCCAAATCAATCCAAATTAAATTTTGATTATTTTTCATTTCATTTCCAAGAAGTCAAAATTCGCTCTACACAAGCCACACGACTTTGATGCATGGCCTCCTTAATCGCTTTACCTTCATAACCTTGTGCAATAAAAGTCTGTGGCGTCACTTTAACACATTCAGATAATATTTCATTCCATAATTGAGTTTGGCGATAGACCACTGTTTTACCACAACTCTCGGCATCAGCTTGACAAGCAATTAATAATTTATGGAATAATTGGGGTCGTCTAAAAGCATCTACCTGCTCCAAAAGCTTGACTATTGTGTTTGGACGCAATTCGCATACCCGATGAATATTCAAATGAAAACGTGCTACTGTAACAGCCAAATCGCGATAATCATTAGGGATGCGCAAACGAGCACATAAAGCTCGAATCAGTTTGCTACCTTCCTCCTCATGTCCATGATGTTTAGGCCAAGCTTGAATTGGTGTCGACGCTTTGCCCAAATCATGAACCAAAGCAGCAAATCGTATTAATGGTTCTTCGCTCAGGTCAGATGATGCCCTTAATGACATTAATGAATGAATGCCCGTATCAATTTCTTGATGATATTGATACGGATTAGGCACTCCAAATAATAAGTTAATTTCTGGCAAAACAACTCTTAACGCATCACAAGATCGTAAAGATAGAATAAATTGTTCGGGATTTTTTTCTTCAAGACTCTTTTGCCATTCTTGCCAAACACGTTCAGGAATCAAATGAGCTAATTCACCTCGTTTAACCATAGAATACATTAATAAACGGGTCTCATTTGCTATTCTAAATCCAAGATGATAAAACCGGCTGGCAAAACGGGCAACACGTAAAACTCGAACAGGATCTTCTGCAAAAGCTGGGGACACATGACGTAATAATTTCTCTTCCAGATCTCGCTTTCCCTGATAAGGATCAATTAAATGCCCCTGTTCATCCATAGCCATTGCATTAATCGTTAAATCCCGTCGCGCCAAATCCTCTTCCAACGTGACAGACTTACTAAAATCACAAATAAACCCATAATATCCTGGAGCTGATTTACGCTCTGTTCTCGCTAAGGCATATTCTTCTTTCGTTTCAGGATGCAAAAAAACAGGGAAATCTCGGCCAACTTGCCTATATTTCCTTTTCAATAATTCTTCCGGTGTTGCTCCAACGACGACCCAATCCCGTTCCTGGACAGAAATTCCTAATAATCGATCACGAACTGCACCACCCACCAAGTAGACTTTCATTAAATATGATTTACCTTCATACTGTATCATTAATCGCATCAATTATAGTATAGATTGACACTATGAGTAAAAGACGAATCAATAAGCAGCAATCTGCTCGTATAGCTAAAATCCAGAAAAACTACCATGAAAGCATGGGAAATAACTCCGATAACCTGGTTGATGGTTTAGTCATTACCCGATTTAGCAGGCATGCAGAAATTGAAGACAATGAAGGAAAGCGAATTCTTTGTTCTATCAGGCCTAATCTTGATACACTGGTTGCTGGTGATAGAGTAATCTGGCAGATAGAAGGTGAGAAACAAGGGGTTGTTGTGAGCCTCTATCCCAGAGGAAGTGTACTGGCAAGACCCAGTCAGAAGGGGTTAAAGAAACCCGTTGCAGCCAATATCACTCAGCTGGTTGTAGTCGTTGCTCCAAAACCGGAGATCAGTTGGCCGTTACTTGACAGCTATTTGATTATGGCAGAGATACTTCAATTGCACGTGGTCATTGTTCTCAATAAAATTGATCTTACCTGTCAAACACTTCAGGAACGGCTCATAACAGACTATCAATCGTTAAACTATCCCGTCATCATGGCCAGCAATCAAATCCCAGACACAATACTACCATTAAAACAAGCATTAAATAATCAAATCAGTGTTTTTGTTGGCCAATCAGGGGTAGGCAAATCTTCATTGATTTCAAGTTTATTGCCGCATGAGCAAAATATTGCGATCGATAAGATATCCATGGTTGCAGAATTAGGCAAACATACTACAAGAAACTCACGCTATTATCATCTGCCTAGTGGCGGCGCCTTGATAGACTCGCCAGGAGTTCGGGAATTCAGCTTATGGGATATTGATTGCTCTACGATTGCTCAAGGATATAAAGAATTCAAACCTTATCTGTCCCAATGCAAGTTCCGCAACTGTACACATATTGATACTCCCCAATGCGCGATCATTGACGCGCTAAATAAAGGGAAGATTTCAACCCAAAGGTATGAAAACTTTATAAAATTATGTGCGCAATTTAATAGTTCAAAAGAGTAAACAAAAGACTCTCCTCAAATGGATAAACGGTTATCAACGCAGGGCAGCACTTGTTATTGGGGCTAGAGGAGGAATCATAGCGTTTTGTTCATTCCCCACTGGTATTCTAATTGATATGCAACAGCAGTAGTTACTAATTAAGTCAGGTTGGAGCACCGATATAATCTATAACTCTTGCTGATTGTTGCGCTTCTTCTATTTCCGCCACCGTCAATATAGGGCGGCTTATATTTCGCAGATAAATGAGCATATTTTCCAATTGATCAGGATTACAACGCTCCTCTAACGAATGAAGCATTTCTTTAAAGGCTTCTAAAATAGCACTCACTTGTCTTAAATCTGCTTTACTAATTAATAATTTCTTACTATCCATGCATTGATAAGTGCTAAAAAATTTAGGGGAGCCGTCTGACTGATGCATACTAATTTGACTTAATCGATTTGTCACATAATTAACACAGTTTGTTAAAAATTTACTTTTTGCATCGACAGGATCATACAATGACAAAGTTAAAATTAACTTTCGTCTCTGCTGCTCATCCAAACTCTTCAAGAATTTGGAAAATAAAATATTGACTCTCAGTTGAATTTGCAGCTCATTATTATTTTGAGCATAGGTATGGATTAATTCATCTAAAAAATGAACTATTTTTTCGCCTAATGATTTATTAATCAATCTAAAATGGGCTAAAACATGAAATAATAACTCCGGCTCAAACCAATAAACATCCATTTTAGATAAATCACCCGTCTCAACAAACTGGTACCAATCAAGCGTTGATTTGTAGTGTGTCAGCCATTTATAAATGTGTTTATTCTTTTGACAAGGTATAATATGCTCATCTATTGTCTTCTTATAAATTGAAATTAAATTGTCTGACTTATTTGTCATCAAGAAAGGAGCAAATTGATTATAGATCTCTTCTCCCTCTGAAAAAATTACATTTTTAATATCCCAAAAACTGATTGTTTTGCCTGAAAAAGGAAAAATTTCGAATGGGATAACAAATAACGAAAGCAGAAAAGTTTTAATACGATACATCAAGTTATCTTTTCTGGTTTCTTCTCCTTCTTCTAAATGTATTTTTAACTGCCTTTTTGATTCCAATTCCGTATATAAAGGTAATAATTCCTTATTTACGGCTTTTAATGTTGGATTAAACTGATACAACCAACTCGCTATGGCTTTTAACTGTTCATCTACATCATAAGATTGCGCCATATTTATTAAAATAAAAAGTTCTAATAGATAAACTTCTTTCCCATGATATGGAACTCTAACCCCATAGAGAAAATTAATATTCTCTAATTCAAACTGATATAATATTTTAAAAAATTTCTGAACCTCATCTGTAAATAATTTAATATCTTCACCTGAAGTTTTTAAATGATAGTAGCTTTCAATTAGCATAAGTAAGTGAGGTATTACTTCTAATGGAATTTGACCTTTCGATTGCATTCGAGGAAAAGTTTTTTTACATAGAAAATCCCAAAAATTATCAAACTTTTCTTTATCAATAGAAAACTCCCCGTTGCAATATTTCCCTCTATACAACCTTGTTAATTCTTCAATAGTAATGAGCTCAAATTGCTTGGTTTTTAGCGTTCTACAGGTGGATAACTCAAACTGATTATTAAGCAAATGCTCACATAATCCTCTTTTTCTATATAGAGTTTTTCCATCATATCCAAGATAAAAATTTTCCAATCGAACAGTTTCAGTCAGTGGAGTTAAATTATTAAAATCAAACTGATTAGTTATGTGGGGTAGTAAAATTTGCAAATAATTTTTATCTGTTAATGGCTCTATCTCATGGGCCAATTTGACCCAAATCTGGTTTGCCCGAGAAGGATAAAGCAGATAATCACTCTCTGAGTCAGCAATCCATCGCTCGCCAAAACATTGCAAAATAAATTGAATATCATCAGAAGTTAACTCTTCCTGACGTTCTCTATGGGAGAAACGCTCTAGTAAAATAGTTGATAATCTTTTATCGCAGGGAAGAATAGGTTTCGATTCCCTCAATTCATCAAGAAACCTACGAATGTCTTGTACTAACATTAAAGTCTGCAGCCTATCCTTAAACCAAAATTGAAACAACAAGCATTCTCATCAATACTATTGAACTGGAATATCTCAAAATAACGTTATGCTTACTAATAAAAAAAGAATTATTTTGATATCAGATTGTGGTTTGGTCAATAGAGTATTTAATTAATAGCAGAATAATTGCATAAGAAGGAAAAAGCGGCATGAAAGCCGCTATAAGGAATAAAACCCTGGCG
>NZ_KK074222.1:0-36765 GCF_000586315.1 Legionella pneumophila subsp. fraseri
TCGCTCAAAGCATCTTCATGGATAAGATGTGATCAAGAGACAGAGCTTGCTCCCGTGGTAGGGTTTGATTTAAAACGGAATTTCTTCTGAATCGGGTTGCAACATTTCACGCATTTGAGCCATGTGCTGTTCTGCGGTTTTGTTGCTGGATTCATCAGTTGATTTCGGTGAGCTGAGTAGCTGAATATGACTGACAACAACGCTTAAGGCTTGACGCGCTTTGCCTTCGTTGTCTGTCCATTGATTAGAACGCAATTTGCCTTCTAGGTATACTTGTGAACCTTTCTTTAAAAACTCAGCGACTTTAGTTAGCTTTCCAAATAGTACCAGCTGATGCCATTCCACTCTGGTTTGCCATTCATCATTCTGTTTGAATGACTCATTGGTGGCCAAAGTGGCTGTGAAAAAAGATAATCCATCTTTTCCGGTGATTCTTTTAGGATCAGCCCCGAGATTACCGATTAATTGAACGCGGTTTAAAGATGCAGTCATTGTATTCTCCTGTTATTGTTAAATGTGAGCCGCATAACAGAAAAACATCCGCATAGGCAGGTGGTTTTCTGTTATGCGGATAAGACTTAATTTGTTTCAATTAACAAGCAATTCGTTGAGTATCAAACTGTTTGACAAAAGAAATCAGAGATTCCAGTTTGTGCAAACTTAACTCTGCTTGCTGAATGTCATAGGGATTAATTTGCAGTCGGTGACGACTTAAATCATTGACACAACAATTCAGCTCAAACAGCAAATGTTCGATCTCAAGTTGTGCTGGTTCCTGTTGTTGCATGGTAGTCTCCTTGGAAATAGGGAGGATTAGCCCCAAAGGGACTATGAATCCCAATTGGGTTATGCAAAAAAGATCACCGAAACATCGGTTGATTTACCTGATTATTAATGATGATGTGCTTAAAGCACTCCTCGGGCGTAAAGCCGTAAAGACATCTCCTGATGGATGGGTTTCCCTGCTAAACGCTCTGCCATGGAATTAGGGAACAAGATGGCATATCACAAGACCTATAGGTTTCGTCAGAGTTGCACTGACTCTTCAGTTGTGTAGCTTTTAGATTATCAAGCCAGTTCTTGAAATCAAGGACTTTTTTCAATTGATAGTAAATGAACTTATTTGAAAATTCATTGATACATAGCTCCAAGATAAGTGATACAATTTCGGGATTAGTTTCCAACTATTTGGGTATTATTTGGATGATTAAAGTTACTAAAAATGAGTTTCGTTTTTGTTTCAAACCAGTGAATAAATCACAACATGAGCTTATTCTTGGGTGGATTCATCAGCCACATATTAATGAATGGCTTCATGGTGAAGGACTAAGTAATACCATTAAAGATATTGATCAATTTTTAAATGATGGGGAACCCTGGGCTACTCATTGGATAGCCTATGATAATGAAACCCCATTCGCTTATTTAATTACTTCTGAAATAGAGAAATCAGAAGAATATCCTGATGGTGCGGTTACACTAGATTTATTCATTTGCAGTTTGGATTATATCGGTAAGGGATTATCAGTACAGATGATTCATGAATTTATCTTAAGTCAATTTTCTAATGCCAAAATAGTGCTTATTGATCCTGAGATCTCTAATGAGCGTGCAGTCCATGTTTATAAAAAAGCTGGTTTTGAAATCATTGGAGAATTTATAGCCTCATGGCATCCAGTGCCACACTATAAAATGCAATTGTGTATTGAAATGCTAAAAAATAAAAAGTGTCAGCCTAAATAACTTTTGGTTATGGATACTCTGGAATGACCGAGGTTTCTACTTATAATTTCACGGGCTTCACGATCTATTGCTTTTTCTGATTGAGACAAATATTTAGACGGTTTTCCCCCTTCAATGGGACATTTAAATGGCTGTTTATCAGGCGATAGTTGGCTTGTTATATCGTGATATCTTTTTTGAGCATAAGCATGACGCAGACCATGACAATTTTTCAATCCTAGCCTTTCTGTTTCAGTTTGATATTGTCTCAGATATTGTTTATATGTCTTATTTTTGGGGATCAATGAATGTCCATGCGGTATTTGTTTAATCGCTTTTTCTAGCCATTCCTTTTGTTCTTTGTTGGTAATATCAATGGATCTTCCAATACCGCCTTTGGTCCAGCTGGGCTTCAATATGAGACGATCTCCTCTCCAGGCCTCACTAATAACCAATTTCATTGACTCCTCTCGACGCAAACCAAAGAGATATTGAGCTTCAAGAGACAGACGTATCATTGGTTCTTCGCATTTTGAGAAGTTTATGTCAGTAATGGCTTTATTATAAGTAGGTATATAATTCCGCTTGTCAATCTGGTAATGATCATTGCTAGGTTTGATCAATTCTGGTTTATTGAGCCAGATGGATAACTTCCTCAGTTTAGACATGTAGTTTTTGATAGTGGCTGGGGTTTTACCTTGTTTTTTCCAGTATTGTACTAGCACATAAATGTGTTTTGATTTTAGTCCCTTAATATGAGCTACCATAAAGCCTTGCTCGTGTAGATCCTTAATGCAGCGATTCAAGATATGGCGTGTGTCAGCTTTACTGGCATGGGAATATACATTTAGTTCTTTGATACATTCGTTAATAGAAAATAGTGCGCTTTTCAGTTTTGATTTACTCATGTAGGTATGTCCATAGTGTGTTACGGGATTTTATTCCCAGTTCATCTTGTAAAACCAAGCAGGTTTGGTAGTTACCTAGTATTGGCAGTAAGTATTGATACATTTTCTTAGCATATAAATAACGCCAAGATTTTTTTATGGGTATGTCGAGTTCTATGAGGGCATAATTCCAGTTAAGTTTGACCCGTTTATAGCTAAAAAATTGTACTAAGCTTTGTCTGTTGGTTAGTTTTTCTAAGTCAGTCAAGATGCTTTTTTGAATTTCATTTCTGAGGGGGATAGTTCTATCCACCGAGTTAAAAGTGATTTCTCTCGTGAGTGAAAGTTTATGCTCTTTGATATGGACACCTGGCTTAATATGTATTGCTTCACTAAAAGTCAGCCCAAATTCTGTTTGTAAGGCCATAATGATGCGTGATGTCATTTCAGAGAACGATTCCCAGAGGTTGGGTTGCCATTTTAATCGTTGGGGTTTTAGTTTTTTGCGATGCAATTGTAGAGACTTGTTGTCTATATTGGATATTGGACAATTAATATTGTGTAAATAATTTCTGATAATTGTCATGTAACGCATAATTGTTGCGTCTTTAATAAGGTTTCTTTTCCAATATTCAATTAGTTTTTGAATATGCTCTGATTTCATGTCTTGCCATGAAACAGGAACCTCTCCAATACGGAATAAATCATCAATCATCTTTTGTATGACGTATGCGCGTTTTTTCTTTTCTTGGTAGCTCCCTCGGTTATCAAGTTGGAAGTACCGATTTGCAGCCTGTCTTAAGGAATTTTTTCTCATCATCCAATCCGAAAATTCATTTGCCCTGTCTCTGGTTTAGTGTTGGTCGAGCGGCTCACTCAAAGATGAAACCTGGCAAAAGCCATAAAGCTCGAAGTAGGGGGGCAAAACAATCGTTATAAGGCAAACGATTTCGCCGATTTACAACAGTTTTTCTGGTTATTTCCTCCTTGTGTTGTTGATTAATAAAAACGACAAAACAATGGGCTTTGTCACAAGTCCATGGTCAAATTGAAATAAATTGACTTAAACTCCCGAGGGAGTTGCCCTGTCGGATGACAGAGATTCCTAGATGGTTTTCCCGACTGAACGTCCAGCCACAGAGTTAGGGAATAAAGTGGCTTTGCACAAGACGTTGCATTACGTTTCGCTGGAATCACACCAGCTCATCAGTTGTGTTTCATTAAAAAATATCAAAGCAGTGCTTGCTGTGCAAGGGTTAAAAGAGAAGAATTTTGTCCTGACGCCAGACCGGCGTCAGGACAAAATTCAGTAATATGTTGATTTTACTATGTAAAATCCAGGCTTGTATTCTGCGTCACTGCACAAAATTGCAGTGACGCAGAAAAGAGGAGTAGAATACGATGCATTAATGATTGGGTTATTTGTCAAAAGATACTCTGAATCAGACTTACGTTCATTGTCCCTCAAAAATGACACTATAAAGCACTCAATTATCAGGAAAGATACCAAAATGACAATAAAATTCGCGGCAAAGTGAAATGGTTTAATGAAAGCAAGGGTTTTGGCTTTATTGGAAGCAGTGGCAAGGATTATTTTGTCCATTTCAGCGCCATACAAGGTAGTGGCTTTAAAACACTTCCCGATGGAGCAAATGTTCTATTTAAAGCAGGTAGAAGACAAAAATGGCCGCAAGCAGAGGACATTGAACTCGTTAAATAATTAATAACCAAATCAAGGAGGAAGGAAGGTGAATAAACGAATTGCTTTAGTGACGGGTGGAACAGGTGGCATTGGAACAGCCATATGCCAAGAGATGCAAAAACAGGATTACCAAGTTGTTGCCTGTTATTTCAAACAGGGCAATCATGATTTGGCAAGAGAATGGCAGACGAAGCAAGCTACTCAGGGATTTGATATCGACATTGTCTACGCGAATATTTCTTCCTTCAATGATTGTGAAAAATTGGTGGATTTGGTTTTAGAAAAATACGGCAAAATCGACGTTCTAGTCAACAACGCAGGTGTTACCAGCGATGCCACCTTGAAAAAGATGACTCCCGAACAATGGCAGGATGTGATCAATGCCAATTTAAATAGCGTTTTTAATATGACGAAAACCGCGCTATCTAATATGTTGGATAATGGTTATGGGCGTATTATCACAGTTTCCTCCATTAATGGACGCAAAGGTCAGTTTGGACAGTGTAATTATGCCGCCAGTAAATCAGCGCTGTACGGCTTCACCAAAAGTCTTGCGCAAGAAGTGGCAAAGAAAGGAATCACCGTGAATACAGTCTCTCCTGGCTACATTAAAACAGAGATGCTCGCTTCCATGAGGGACGATATTTTAGAAGCGATTGTTGCTCAAATTCCTGTCGGACGCTTGGGGCAGCCTGAAGAAATTGCTCGCATTGTTGCTTTCTTAGCTGATGAGCAAAGTGGCTTTATTACGGGCGCCAATTTTGATGTCAATGGTGGGCAATACATGTAAATAACCAAGTGCCATTCTGGGGAGCAGAACTACTTTTGGTTTATTAGGCCTTGATATTATAGCCTCCATCCATATAAAGGACTTGTCCAGTAATGGATGAGGCTTTATCGGATACCAAGAAAGAAGCTGCCTCTCCAATAGCCTCAATCGTCACCAGCTGATGTAAAGGGGCTTCATTGGCAGCCTTTTCCATCAGTTTATCAAAATCGGCCAACCCTGATGCCGCACGCGTACTGATTGGCCCTGGGGAAATGGCATTGACCCGAATCTTTTTGCTCCCAAGTTCCATAGCAAGATAACGCACTGAGGTTTCTAAAGCGGCTTTGACTGGCCCCATGAGGTTGTAATTTTTTACAACTTTTTCGGCACCATAATAACTCATGGTCATGATACTACCCCCATCGACCATCAGTGGTTCAGCGGCTTTTGCCAACCGGATGAGCGAATGACAAGAAATATCCATCGCCATCATGAAGCCGTCTTTCGAGCAATCGACAACACGACCTTGTAAATCAGTTTTTGGTGCAAAGGCAATCGCATGGATAACAAAATCAAGACGACCCCAGCAGTCTTTTATTTTCTGAAATAGGGCATCAGATTGTGCCTTATCCGTCACGTCTAAGGGCATAACAATGGGAGATGACACTTTTTCAGCCAAAGGCTGCACATAACTCTTGGTTTTCTCATTCTGATAAGTGATTGCTAGTTCAGCACCCGCTTCATGTAACACTTTGCCACAACCCCAAGCAATGGAGTGCTCGTTGGCAATACCAACAATCAACCCTTTTTTATTCTCCATCAGTTTTTACTCCCGCTTGATGTTCAAGAAGTGACATGGCATGCAGTGCCATCATGCGCTCTTCATTGGCCGCAACAACTCGTGTTTCAAAAGGCTTAAGAAATTTCAAATGACGCAAGACAGTGCTTCGCACAAAGGCTGAATTCTCACCTATACCGCCTGTAAACACGATGCCATCAACCCCGCCTAGGGCTACTGCCATCATCCCCATGAATTGGGAAGTTTTGAGACAGAAATACTCTAGCGCAAATTGAGCCCTGGCATCCGTACTGTCTTGCAAGGTTTTAACATCATTGCTTAAGCCTGATAAACCAAGAAGTCCAGATTCATTGTAAAGAAGATGCTCAACCTCATCAGAAGACAATCCTAAATGACGCATCATAAACGTCACAGCACCGGCATCAAGGCTCCCGCAACGAGTTCCCATGGGTAACCCATCCAAGGTTGTCATGCCCATCGTCGTATCAACGCTTACTCCATTGCGTATTGCACACAAACTCGCTCCATTGCCAAGATGGGCTGCAATAAGCCGTCCCTCAACTAATGACGGCTCATAGCGTTGCAAGGTGTGAACAATCCATTCATAAGATAATCCATGAAACCCATAGCGACGAATACCTTGCTCCCTTATCTTTTGTGGCAATGCATACTCGGTGAACAAAGCCTCATGATGGGCATGAAACGCTGTATCAAAACAAGCAATTTGAAGTACCTCTGGTTTCAGCGCGCTGATGAGCTCAATGGCTTTCAAATTATGTGGTTGGTGTAAAGGAGCTAATGGGGCTAATGCCCATAATTTCTGCATGACATTTGGATTGATTACGACACTGTTTTTAAAGAGGGTTCCACCATGGACAATGCGATGAGCAACCACAGTCACTTGCCATTGTTCACTCCACTCCTCAATCCAGTTCAAAATAAGACATAAAGCTTCTTCATGCGTACACTCATCAGAAAGGCTTTTTTTATCAACCTCTGTATTACCGAAATTTGGTATTGCATCAGTAGCTATAAAAGAAGGACTCTCGCCAATATCAGAAACTTTTCCTTGAACTAAAAGCTGTGGGTTGGATTGTCTTGAAAAAAGCTGAAATTTGACGCTGGAAGAGCCTGCATTAATCACAAGGATACTGGCTGCTTGTACTTGGGTCATTTGATTCGTCCTTCCTTTCGAGCTGCCGCCAGTTTAACAGCCAGGGAGCAAGAAAAAAGCCTCGTTCGCAGAGAGTCGGCTCGGCTCACCAGAATGACTGGAACACGAGCACCCAAAACAATTCCGGCAGCATCCGCATGGCCTAGAAAAGTCAATTGTTTGGCCAAAATATTCCCAGACTCGATTTCAGGAACCAAAAGAATATCCGGGTCTCCTGCCACAGGAGAAAGGATTCCTTTTTCTTTGGCTGCCTCCTTGTTAATTGCATTATCAAAAGCCAAGGGACCGTCAAGAATGCCATCATTTATCTGTCCTCGGTCAGCCATTTTGCACAAAATGGAGGCATCTACGGTAGCTTGCATCTTAGGGTCGACGGTTTCGATAGCGGCAAGGATAGCTACTTTGGGCTTCTTATCCTCGCCAAATAATACTCGCCAAAGATTAATAGCGTTTTGGCAAATATCCGCTTTGTCGGTGGCAGTAGGGGCAATATTAATCGCTGCATCCGTAATGATGAGCGGTTTGTGATATGAAGGGACATCCATGACATAGGCGTGACTGATTCGATGTTGGGTACGTAAACCAGATGTCGTGGACACAATAGCCGCCATTAATTCATGGGTGCTTAGTGAACCTTTCATAATGGCATCAATTTCTCCAGAGGCTGCTAATTCAGCAGCTTTGTTTGCTGCTGCATCACTATGCTCCGTATCAATAACTTCCCACTGTGATAAATTAATATTGGCTTCACGGGCTGCTGTCTTCATTTTGGCCAAAGGCCCCACTAATATGGGATTAAGAAGCCCAGCTTTTGCCGCATCGTTCACTGCTTCCATTAAGCTGGCACTAACCGGATGCACAATGGCCGTGCGAATAGCGCCCATACAGCGACACGCTTTGATTATCGCCTCGAAGCGATCGTGGCTATGAATTTCTATAGACGGTAAATGAGCCCGTGCAACCCGTACTTTTTTCGTTGGGGCAAGCACGGTTGCTAACCCCTCGATGACTGTTTCTCCGTGTTGATTTACGCCCTTGCAATTAAAAATCACGCGGGGTTTATTGGCACCCTTATCCTTGACGATGATGGTAATGGTGAGAGTATCCCCTAAACGCACTGGCTTTTTAAATTGAATATCCTGTTTAAGATAAATGGTACCTGGACCAGGTATAACAGTACCAAGAAGTGTTGAAATCAGCGAGCCGGACCACATGCCATGACCTACAATACCATGAAAGATATCGTTTTTGGCAAACACCGGATCCACATGAGCAGGATTCACATCACCCGATATGGCCGCAAATAAATTGATGTCGTCTTGAGTGAGTGTTTTACTTAGACTCGCTTGACGGCCCACCGTAAGCTCATCAAAGGTCACATTCTCAAGAAACTCCTTGTCCATCTTTCTTCCCTTCTATTTCTGCAGTACATAAGTACCTGGTGCAACAGGTAGTGAGGCATTCATGACCAGTGGAGGAATGCGTTTTTTAGTCGATTGCTGCACTAACCAATCGTGCCATTCTTGCCACCAGGAGCCTTCTTGTTTTTCTGCAATCCCAAGCCAACTCGCGGGGTTGAGATAAGCATCCCCTTTCTTGTGCTCATGGACACGGTAAGAGCGCCCAGGATGACCCGGTTCACTCACAATCCCTGCATTATGTCCGCCGCCGGTGAGGACAAAGGTAATGTCACCCTCCGTCATAAGGTGGATTTTATAAACCGACTGCCAGGGTGCTACGTGGTCTTTTTCAGTGCTGACTGCAAAAATGGGTAACTGGATATTTTCAGCAGCCACTGGCTTTCCTTCTACGGTATAACGCCCTTCTGCAAAATCATTTTTTAAGAACAATTTTTCAAGATATTCACTGTGCATTTTATAAGGCATTCGGGTGGCATCCGCATTCCAAGCGGTTAAATCAATCATCCCACGCCGCATCCCTTTCATGTAGTCTTGAACCATTTTGGACCATATCAAATCGTAAGCGCGTAACATTTGAAAGGAACCTGCCATTTGCTTGGTATCAAGATATCCTTGTTCTCCCATCATGTTTTTAAGGAAAGCCACTTGGCTTTCAGTAACAAAGAGCATTAATTCCCCTGCTTCAGTAAAATCCCCTTGAGCTGCAAGAAGAGTGAGGCTATTTAAGCGTTCATCCTTATCTCTTCTCATCGCTGCCGCAGTAATCAGGGCTAACGTGCCACCTAAACAATAACCCATCAGATTAATTTTTATTTTGGGCAGAATAGCTGACACGGCATCAATCGCAGCCAAGGCCCCTTGGCGATAATAATTATCCATTCCTAAATCACGGTCTTCTTTATCTGGATTGCGCCAGGAAATGATGAATACGGTATGCCCTTGTCTAACAAGCCATTTCACCAAGGAATTATGGGGAGATAAATCAAGAATATAGTATTTCATAATCCAGGCAGGCAGGATTAATATTGGCTCTTTATACACGGTTTTAGTTTGAGCTTCGTATTGAATCAATTCAATTAAATGATTTTGAAATACCACCCGCCCTGGGGTAATAGCCACTTGTTTACCTGGGATAAAATGTTCAGAACCTGTAGGAGGCGCGCCTGTTAGCTTTTCTAGCCAGTCTTCAAATGCAATTTGGCCGCCCTGAATGAGATTAAGTCCCCCAGTGCGAATGGCTTCATGAAATAAATCAGGGTTAGACCACACGAAATTGGAAGGGGACAGGGCATCAAGATATTGTCGTGCCCAGAATGAAACGGTGCGCTCCACCTGTTTGGGTAGACCAGGAACTTTGGTCGTGGCGCGTCGCCACCAATCCTCCACCTGCAGAAATCCTTCCGCATATAAACGCCAAGGCATAGGCTGCCAGCTGTCTTTTTTAAAACGTACGTCTTTACCACCAGCAGCACGCTCGACACAAATGATATTATTAATGCAGTCATTGGCATGAAAGACAGGATAAAAGGCCAGTTCCCATAATACTTCCGGGGATTGTGCTAATTGCCAAAGCCAGGTGGAATAAGAAGAACCTATCGCTGCAGGGCTTATCCCCGCAGTCCATTTAGCAAGGTTTGCTTGAAATAACTGACCAAAAAAAGCAAAGAGATTATCTGAAACGCCCACATCACTGGGTACACAACAAGAATCTAAACCCTCTGGAGATTCTTCCTGCGGAGTTAATAGAATTTTCTTAGGGCAGTATTCCTTTTCTAGTTCATTCATAGCCGATATCCTTGGCATTAAGCTTATAATCAATAAAATATAGTAAATCATAGCACAAAATTTAACCCGCTAATTCCATTTTCAAAGGGTTCTAACACCTTTATTATTACCAAAAAGATGTTTTATAGTTTCAGTATCCGTTGAACCGATTAATTCGAAATTATATTAATCATTCTAGATTGTATTTAATCTAATTTATTGTTACAAAACTTTTCAGACGTACACATCAAGCCCCTCAAAAGAATTGAAAAGGAGTTGTCTTTAAATAGCAGGAATCCAATTGATTGAAAACTTTTGTAAAAGTCCCTCTGCTAGTCCAAAATAAATAAAGAGGTTGATTATTCAGGATGGTGGTAACGCATGGACAAGCAAAACATCGACTCGCCTTATCAAATTGGGCGTGATTTTTTTTCTTATCAACTGGATTGTTGGCAGCGTTCTATTTTGTTTTTGGATGCTTTGCGTGAACGTGCCAATAATATGATGGAGCACGAACAACAAGGGTTGCCACCACTGCTTAATTTTAAATACGAACTAGTCCTGGATGGGAAATCATTAGAGCCCAAAACGAATTATGCCTTAGTTAAAATTCTTGAGGTCGGCGATGTTTGTTTTGAAGAGTGTTTTGATCCTCATGCTCATCCGGTCATCATCGTTGATCCCAGATCAGGCCATGGGCCAGGGATTGGTGGTTTCAAGCGGGACTCTGAAGTGGGCATTGCACTTCATAGTGGTCATCCCGTGTACTTTGTTATTTTTTATCCTAACCCTGTTCCGCATCAAGCGCTCGCTGATGTCCTGATTACTTTGCGCCATTTTGTTGAAAAAGTCCAAACCTGGCATGAAGGCAAATCGCCCATTCTTTATGGTAATTGTCAAGCCGGTTGGATGCTTGCCTTATTGGCTTCTGATTGTGTGGGAACCGTTGATTTGACGGTCATGAATGGCTCACCGGTTTCTTATTGGTCAAACAGTGAAGAAGAAGCCAACCCCATGCAATTATTAGGGGGGCTCTTGGGTGGTTCCTGGAGTGCCCGCTTTCTATCGGATTTAAAGGAGGGAGTATTGGATGGGGCGTGGTTAGTCTCTAATTTTGAATTACTCAATCCAACCACAGCGATTTGGGATAAATATTATGGTTTATTTGATGAAATCGATGAGGGGAGGGAGCGATTTTTAGAATTTGAGCGCTGGTGGAATGGTTTTTACCAATTTAGCCAAGAAGAGATAATGGCCACAGTGAATAATCTTTTTATTGGTAATCAACTAGAGCGCGGTGAAATGCAGATTCATAAAGGATGTGTTTACGATTTGAAACGCATTCAAAGTCCCATTGTTCTCTTTGCTTCCCAAGGTGATCAAATTACCCCACCGAGGCAGGCTTTGCATTGGATAAGAACGATTTATCCTACTACGCAAGCATTGAAGGAAGCCAAACAGCGGATTGTTTATCTTCTTCACCCCTCCATAGGGCATTTAGGGATTTTTGTCTCAGCCAAAGTCGTTCGCTTGCACCATCGCGCTATTTTAGAGCATAGTGATGCCATTGAGCAATTGCAGCCAGGGCTTTATGAAATGATGATTATTAACCCAACGGGTGATCCCGATTGCAGTAAAGAACAATATCATGTGCGTTTTGAAGAGCGCGAACTCACAGAACTTTGCACAAGTCATTCCACCCAGCCGTTTGACAAGGTTCGTCAAACATCTGAAGCCAATGATTCGATTTACCAAAAAACAACGCAACCCTTGGTGCGATGCTTAAGTAATCCTTTCTTATCCTGGTGGCTTGAGAAAACTCATCCCATACGCATGAGTCGCTATGTTTTTTCTGAAAAAGTGAATCCGCTGATGAAAGCAATGGAACTATTAGCCCTACCCATTCATGCTAATCGCCGAATGGCAGCAGAGAACAATTACTTTAAAAAAACAGAGCATGCTTGGGCACAAATGATAAGGGATTCGTTAGAATCGGTCAGAATAATGCGTAATGATTTGATGGCAAATTGGTTTGATGCGCTCTATAAAGACCCCGATTAACGTGCGAGGACGTTAATTCATGGAGCGTATGGCATAAAATTCGTCATCAAGGTCAATCTCATTCTCTAATTCCATGATTTCATGACGTTTTTTCTCATCAAGAAGAGGAATAGCCTCCCTTGTTTTTTCTTTGTGTTCCTTCTCTACAAAACTCTCTTTCGCATTCATAGCCATTCCTTTAGAAACAATCTGGTTTATTGTTGCTATTTCCATAGCCAACCTTTAGCATGGCGCATAACCATTTAATTGACAAGAGTAAGGAATAAAAGAGGCATCCATAGCATGTCCATTAGAATGGGGTATTTTTTATAGGGAAATCAAGGGTGAGGGGATGTTGGTTTCCCAAACTGGAATAAGGAAAGCATCGACCATGATAGAAATTATACCTAATTGGCACCCCATTTTTGTTCATTTTACAGTAGCTTTATTCACCGTTTCAGTGATTCTTTATACCGTCATCTATTTGGCCTCTTATAGCCGATGGAAAAGGAGTTTGTTGGTTGTCGAATTTGAGATAGTGGCACGTTGGTGTTTATGGCTAGCCGCATTGAGCGCGATTACCACCGTGTCAGCTGGGTTTTATGCTTTTTATACGGTAAAACATGGCGCTATGCTGCATGCAGCAAAAGTGATTCACCGCAACTGGGCACTAGCTACAGCGAGTGCTATTGTACTTATGGCTTTTTGGTCAATTTGGCGTTATATTAAAGGCCAAAAACCGACTCTGACCTTCTTAATGGCGTTGTTCATTGTCCAAGTGCTGTTACTCACAACGGCTTGGTATGGAGGGGAATTAGTCTATCGCTATGGGTATGGTGTTCTGCCTGTCAAAGCAGAAAAGACGGTATCGCCGCATTAATACGATTGTCATAGAAGGATGGAAACATGTTACAAAAGGACTTGCGTTGTTCAGTAAGGAACTATTTCTTTATTTTTTCCTTTTTATTGTTCAGTTCTTCTGCTTTGTTTGCCCAGCATGAGCAACACAATGTTTCAACCCAAACACTCACCTCTCCCAAGGCAACACCGTCTCAACCTAAACCTGTGAAATACAAAACGGAACAACAACCGTCTAAAAAGCAACCCATTAGTACAGTGAAGCCCCTCACCATGACAGGCGGAGCAAAGCATATCGTCAATTTGGTGGTTGCTTATAAAACGGTAAATTTTGCAGGCAAACCCCGGCGTGCCATTGCCGTCAATGGGCAAATTCCGGCGCCTACGTTACATTTTAAAGAAGGAGATGATGTCACCATCAATGTGTATAACCATTTGGATGAGGGAACGTCTATTCATTGGCATGGTCTTTTAGTCCCTTGGCAAATGGATGGGGTGGACGAGGTGAGTCAAAAGCCAATTCCCCCAGGAGGGGTGTTCCATTATCGCTTTAAGCTTTATCAAAGGGGGACCTATTGGTATCATGCCCATGCCAAGGTTCAAGAGCAAGAAGGTTTGTATGGGACTTTTATTATTGACCCACCACACCCACCAAGCTACCACTACACCAAAGATTATGTGGTGGTGTTATCCGATTGGAGCAACACACCCGCCGAACAAGTGCTTGCGAATTTAAAAAAAGACGGTGATTATTACGGTCCTCGATTTCCCCTACAACCCTCTCTTATGAAATTTCTTCATGATTATCGCAAAGCTTCTCTTGAAGAGCGCAAAAAGTTAATCGCTGATTACAAAATGATGCAACAAATGCGCATGAGCATCTATGATTTAAGTGATGTGGCTTACGATGCGTATTTATTAAATGGTCAGTCTCAATCCCATCCTTGGACAGCCCCTGTGAAGGTAGGGGATACCGTGCGTTTACGCTTCATTGGCGCGGGAGCAAGTACCATCTATCGCGTCAAAATTCCTGATGCCAAAGTGGACATGGTGCACATCCAGGGAAATGATGTGTCACCTTATCCTATTGAGGATTTTTGGATTGCACCGGGTGAAACCTATGATATCCTGGTTACAATTCAAAAAAACAAACCTTACATTATTTATGCCGAGTCGATTGACACCCTGGGCAAAGCCTATGGAGCCTTAGTGACCGACTCTAACCAAGCCGTCAACTATCAGCAGGTGACTCCTTTTCCTGAACCACTTCCTGTCACAAGAGAGATGATGGCCAACATGATGAAGTCTATGAATGGCGGAGCGATGGATAGAAACCAACCGCATGGTTTGATGAGCAAAAATAAATCATCAACGGCGATGAAACCATCAATGACCATGCCTTCGCATTCTAAGACAATGAGTTCGCAAAGTGCCAATCACTCCATGGCCTCCATGACTTCCCAAAAGAAAATGGACAATTTATCAAATCATTCAGTTCACTCCTTACCCTCAATGAAATCCAAGTCCTCATTGACCTCGATGAAGACTATGGACATGCCGGGCATGAATCATGGCACAATGAACAACAATAAGAGGCCTAACTCTACTCAATCGTCTCATTCGATGCCAAAGCATTCTTCTTCAACACAAGGGTCCATGGGCAAAAAAATGGCTCACTCTGCTAATTACAGCGACATGTCTGCGAATATGAAAATGAAGCCTGATATGCCTATGGAGCATGGCATGTCGATGAATGATTCCATGAATATGCAGATGCCTATTGAGCCGACCATCATAGGCGATAAGATAGAGCCACCTGATTCTACAAAGGCCACCACAATAGGAACCAAATATCAAGAGTTAAAAGCTGCAGTTAAAACAAATAATCCGAATAAACCCGTCGATGGGATTATTAAAATGGAATTGTTTGGTTACATGGACCGTTATATCTGGTTTATTAATGGCCTACCGGAATACAAGGCCAAACCGATTCTGATTGAGCCAGGAAAGCGTTATCGGATTATTTTTACCAATAATTCGATGATGCGTCACCCCATGCATATTCATGGCCATTGGTTTATTTTACGCAATGGCCATGGGGCTTACGATCCTTTATTGCATACTATTGAGGTCGCCCCAGGCGCCACTGCCGTTGCTGATTTTGATACGGAGGCCAGTGGCCAATGGTTTTTCCATTGCCATCATCTTTTGCACATGACGGCGGGTATGGCGCGGGTATTTCAATACACCACCATCATCGAGATTGCCAAAGGTACTCTAAAACCAGAGAATTACGCTTTTCAACAAGCCTATATTAATCGGCCTATCGTAAGAGAAGACGAAGTCATGCCACTGGATACGGCACTCATCAATCACCCCGCAGGGCATCATCAAGGTTTCTATCGCGCAAGCTACCTCGAACTGGGAGAAGACCCTTTTCATAACGCTCAGGAAATGACGTTTAGAGGCCTCTATGGCCCAGATTACAATAAACTGCAGTTGTATACTGAGGATGCTGAAATCTATAAAGGAGCAGTCGAAAATGCAGACATCGATGTGTTCTATTGGCATTTGATCAGTCAATTTTGGGCCATTAAAGGTGGGGTCAATTATTTTTATCGCCCGGGAGGACCTTATTGGCAACCCGGTATTGGTATTGAAGGGGTGATGCCTTATTACATTGATACCAACATTAGAACCTATTACCGTGATGGTAGTGTTAAGTTTGACATTCAGTTGGCACGAGCTAACCAGTTGACCAATAACTTCTTCTTCCTAACGGGGATCCGTAGCATTCTGGCCACCCATACCGTAATCAAAAATGAGATTGGCAATGGTTTAAACCAAATGCGTTACATCATTAGACCTTATTATCGTCTTAAGCCAGGGCTTAGTATTTTTACAGAGTACGAACATGATAAAGAGTATGGGACTCTTAAGAGGATTCTTCAAAGCCAGGGAGAGCCCACCACTCAAGACACAGTTACTTTAGGGGTTGCTGTTCTTTTTTAAAAAAGCAAAACCCATAAAAGTACTGATCAACTGTCTTATTTGGAATTCATAGGAATAAATAGTCTCATTCGTGATATTAGTCCATCAAGGATGGACATTATCTCATATCAATGAACTGGCTTGGTGATTGGAATATTAGGCTTATTCTTACAAAATACCAGAAAGACTCACTACCTCTCTTAGGATGGTGACCATTTATCTGCCTGAACACATTTTTAGCACAATAAATTCCTTTTCAACAAAAGATTATGACCTTTCCTAGCTCAGTCATCAAGATTGGGGAATGAGTTCCTTACGCCTAATGTCCGCCACCATGCCCACCTTGTCCACCATGCCCGCCTTGTCCACCGTGATGCCAGTTTTGTTGGTGCCAATTTTGATGCCAGTTATGATGCCAATTTTGGTGATACTGAATCCAATGCCATCTATGTCCATTCCAATGCCACCGGCCAGGTCCACCATGAGGTGTCCAGTGAGGTGCATGAGGTACATTGGCAGCCAATATCATAGAACCTAATTGTGAATCATTTTTGATTGAGGTATCAAAGGCAGCAGTTACAACAGTTGAACCTGCCAAAGCTGCTACAGCAACAAACAGTTTCAACATCTTTAAAGTCCACATACACTGCTCCTTGTAAAGGATGTGATTATGCCATTCTAAACTATTATAAATCCAACACTTATCGTTTTAATTATAGACAAGGCATAATAATTATTCAATTTTTGAACATATTTTTGAACGTATTTTGAGGCATTTCGGGTTATACATTACTGGCGCAATCCTTTATAAGAATGGACTATACTAATAGGATTAATGAGTCAAAGGAGGACACATCATGTCGCCTGCATTTGGGCATCACCCGAGGCCACCAAAACCACAAAATGAGAAGCGCTTTTGGAGTTCTCCTTCTGGCTTGGTGGCCATCGTCATTATTGGGATTATTGGCTATTACTTGATTGTAGAGCATGGTGTGCACATAGCAAGCTTTCTAGGAGCTTCGCCTTTGGTGCTCTTAGTCTTACTCTGTCCATTGATGCATCTTTTTATGCACAAAGGACATGGGGGGCATGGAGAGGGCCATCACCATAAATCGGATAATGAGGACAACGATTCTTCTGAGAATAAGGATTGATCGAAATGGAACATACTGCTTATGCTTATGGTTTTTGGTCATTAGTTATTGTTAATTCAGCCATTTTCATTCTGTTTGCCTATAGTTTTACCACCACATTTAAGACAGGGCGAGATTGGCGCACATTTGGGGCTTTCTCTGCCTTTGTGGCTGCTTATTTTACTGAAATGTATGGTTTTCCTTTAACCATTTATTTATTGTCAGGATGGCTTTCTAAATATTATCCTGGAGTTGATTTGTACGGTCATGACAGTGGCCATTTATTACATACTCTACTTGGCTTGAAAGGAGATCCCCATTTTGATGTCTTTCATATCTTAAGTTTTGTGTTCATCATCGGTGGTCTTTGGGTGATTGCATCAGCCTGGGGTACTCTTTATCGCGCTCAAAAGAATCATCAATTAGCCACGACAGGACTTTATGCTAAAATTCGTCATCCGCAATACGATGGATTTATTCTGGTGATGATTGGTTTCTTACTGCAATGGCCAACCATTCTGACCTTAATCATGTTTCCTATACTGGTCATCATGTATGTGAAACTGGCGCATAAAGAAGAAGAGGAGACGCTTAGGGAGTTCGGGGAAGAATACCAACACTATGCACAGAAAACTCCGGCCTTTATTCCTAAACTGTTTTCAAGCTAGGTTTACAAAGGAAATTATCTTGGTTGAATTTCAGTGAATTAACTGCATTAGAACTTGAAACCTATACCCATCAATGATGCTTATAAAACCCAACGCCTTTAATATCAGTCCACAAAGTGGTTTGATGACAAAGAAAACATTGGTCAACACGAGCCTCATGCTCGTGAGCCACTACTTTTGAAATCATATTAAAATGCTCCATATAATGACTGGGTGGGGCTTGATGGCATTGAGCACAATCCATTGAGCGAGGGGAAGGGTGTCTAAATTCAGGGATGCTCCAATGAGCCGTTTCATGACAAGCAGAACAATCGTCACCAAATAACTTAAAGTGCTTGTCTTTATTTTGGTGGCATGATGCGCACCGTAAAGTAAGTTCTTTACTCGATAAATGGGGGTTTACCAGTAACGTTGGTCTTTTGGATTCATTCTGCTCTAAAAAGAGCGTAACCTGCTCAATAATCAACCGTTCTTCTTCATCATTCGAATTTGAAAAGGAACGGAGTTGCTGCAGTCCTAAGGAAGTCAGAGCATTATGATCCATCTGAGTCAAGCGTGTCTTGCCACCCTGATGTTCTGTATGACACTCAACACAACTGCCAATGTTGGCATGAAATGAGGTGGGTTGGCGTTTTAAAAGAGACTCGTTGTTGGCGTGGCATGCAATACAGTTGACTGCCTCAACCCCTTTTACTGGAGTATGACACGCATTACAGTTGTGACTAAGAAAAGAGTGAGCCTTGGAAAGCTCTCCGGGACTAGCCATTCTTTGCCACTCTGCCACGCTAGTCAAGCTGCTCACCTCATCCCCATGATAAGACGTGTAATAGGCGACAAAAGACAGCACCACTATAATGGTAAGAGCAACCAATGTAGCCCAGCTAAGCTTCATCGAAACCACCTTAATCCAAAATAAATTCCGGACCACACGTGCAGACCCAGCAGAACATACAATACCAGTGCTGTAATAATGTGAAACGCTAACCATTTTTGAAATACGCGTTTGAAGTGCTCATGAAAACGGATGGCGTATTCAAGCTCAGATATGGTTTCTGCTAAAGACAAAGCACGTACCTCTGAAGATTTTATTAAATGACTATCAAATACGGTGCCTTCAAGCAACCATAGAAGGAAGCGCGCGCTCATAAGACTTAATTTCCCGATTTTCTGTTTGGAGTATGTGCTCGATTGCAATTCTTGGGCAACGATTTGATATTGCCTTTGTAATCCCATCAGTATGGCCTTTTTTTCATCTATTTCATGAGTAATAAAGCCCATGAGATAACGACCAATAAAACCACTGATAGTGACAATGAGGGTCATTGCGGTAAGGGCTATACCCAGAGCGCCATTGAATTTATGCCCTGTATGAATCAAGACTAAAATAGAACCAATAATGCCTGTGTAAATATGCCAGGACAACAGGGTATTCATGGAGACATACTGCGTTACCCAATTCTTCAAAAATGAAATGCGCTTAATAAAGACATAGAATAGTGGAATCAGCATCAATATCGAGCCACTAACGCCAAAAACCCCACCCCAAAAACTCCCTGCAAATCGAGGAGACACATGGACTGTAAAGCCTAGCCACGTGATAAGCATTAACAGTACCAAGCCCAAAACCATCATACGTCCTGGCGCGTTCATTAAGCATCCACCTCAATATTTTGGGTGGCTTTTGCCTGACAGGCCAAGATAAGCCCCTGTTGTTTGTCTTCCTTTGAAAGGGCATCTTCACAAGCCATGGTCACCTCTCCTGACAGCAATGTCACTTTACATAATCCGCATTGACCAGTTCTACAGGCATTATCAATAGCAATACTGTTTGCTTCGGCTATTTCAAGTAGTGTGTGGTTTGGCAAAATCGGAACTGTTTTGTTGGATTTTCTAAAAGAAACCATCGCATGAGCATCTGCTTTGATGAAGTCAAAGTCTGCCTGCGTTATTTCAGGTTTTCTTTCCGGCCCAAACGCTTCTATTACAATCAAGTCGTTTGGTACGTTAAGCTCTTTCAAGATATCCAGTACCGCGTCCATCATGGCAGGAGGACCACAAACATGAATACGACGGGAGGCAATGTCGGGGACAAGATAGCTGATGATATTCTTGGTAAACATGCCTTGTAAGCCCATCCAAATGGTTCCCTCTGAACGCAGCATCGAAGCATAAACATGGAGATTAGGGTATCTTTCCTGAAGATGTTCTAATTCTTCGCGAAAGATAAAATCAACGGTTGTGCGACAACAGTAAAGCAAATAAATCTCATTGTGCCACCCAATATCAGTAAGATAGCGTATGATACCCATCATCGGAGTAATGCCAACTCCTCCACAAATCAGTACGATGCTTTTTGCTTCTTCGCCAGTAAAAGTAAATTTACCATTGGGCCCCATCACATCAAGAAGATCGCCTTCCTTAATTTCATCATGCAAATAACGAGAAAACAAGCCTTGTTCTTCTCGCTTTACCGTGATGGCACAATAATGTAATTGGGTTGGTGTCGAGGCCATGGTATAACTGCGCCTTATTGTTTTATCATTAATCACCGCGGTGAGCGTAATGAACTGGCCAGGATAATAGGTAAATGGTAAAGCCACCTGATGTTGTGACGCCAAATGAAATGTTTTTATTCCTGGAGCTTCTTGAAAAATACGACAAACGCGGAGTTTTCCTTCCCACTTCTTTTCCGGTTCGGTTAACGATCTCATGACTGGAAATTTAGGAATGAGACATTTAGGAGGGGCAGTTGATGCGGTTTCCGACGGTGCTTCAGAAATTTGAGTTGTGCCGCTGGATTCAACTGATGCTAATGAAGGTGTTGGTTCAGCTGCTTTTGCAGAGGAGTGTGATGCATCCGAAGAAGCAGCCGTATTTTGTCTTATTAAACGGTCAAGCAATGCAGCGGACCTTCTCATTTTGAAAAAATACATCCAAATCATGACTAAAAAAAACAGGCTAAATAGGCCTATAATCGTTAAATGAAAAAAAGGACCACCTAAGATATGATTGGCTTGAGGAGCACTTGGAAGGAGATTCATTTCCCGTTTAAACCACTGTAATGCGATGTAGTGCGGATTTTTCCCCTCAGCAAGCGCACGAAGTGCTGCCAGCCCACTTTCATATTGGGCAATCCCTTCACGTAATTTCTCTAAAGCCTCCTGCATTTTAGCGTAATCGTTATTGTTGGAGGCGGATAAAAGCTTGCTAAGCCCATCTTTCATGAGCGCAATACCCGATGTTATCCGTTGGTGTGCCCTTTGTTGAATTGCAATGCGTTTTTCTGGGGATAGTGTGGGTAAATTCATTAAAGAGGGGTAAAGCTCCTGAGAGGGAGTACCTATGTTTTTCATCATGCCACTCATTCCCCCGCCTTCTTTCTCTTTTCCTCCTGGATGATGTGCGGCATGCTCTTCCGTTGAGGGTTGTGCAAAAGCAAGAGAGGTCACCGCCAACATGCAATAAACTAACCCTTTTTGAAAAAATCGAAGCGGAGCAAATCCTTTTTTAATGTATTGAAACGGCATCCTCTTCCTCCAAAGCTCACTTAAAATGTCAATTCATGAAATGATTTAAGTGAAGCAGTCCGCAAGAAAGTCTTTCTTATTCGCTAAAAGACCATTCTGTATTTTGAGCTGAAATTATTTGTTTTCCCATCTAATATTAGTTTATCCCATATTCTGTAACAAATTTCCAATGACTCAAAAGGTATTACTATGAATTCATGTAGTAATTAATTCTGTAACCCGTATAAGAAAACGACCTCATAAAGAGGCGGTGTTACTTGTTTACCTCATATTTTTAAGTGAGTTCCTGGCCAATAATCGCTTCCGCGCTTTGCAAAATATTCTGAATTTCTTCAGTAATTTCTTCTTGGCGCAGTAAATTGAGACGATTGTTTAATGAATTTTTTTTATTTTCTAGGCGATCTAATGCCTGGTTTAAATGAAAAAGTCTTTGATGATTCTCCGCAAAAAACGATTGATAAAAAATCGAATAACACATGGCAAGTAAATAATGTTCTACCAAGTCAGAAAAAAACTGGTCTTTGGGTAAATTTAAAATGGGTGGCATAGAAAAATGATTCGCAAGACTTGGATCAAATTCTTCAAAGGGTCGCCAGGTTTTTACTTGAATTTGATTTCGCTCTTCCTCATTGAAGAGAACATTCCAATGCAAAGAATGTAATATCCTATGTCTTTGTAATAAGGCTTTTTCTAACGTTTGTAATAAATTTAAAATCACGGCTGGAATTTCTTCAATAGCATTGGGTCCCTCTATTGTTGCCATGACACGAGGATCATTAGCCATTTTTAGTGTCAGTTTATTTCCTACAAGAATGAGTATTGGCTCCAATTCAGAATTTTGCTCTTTGAGAGCATCCAGCTGATGAATTAAATTATCATTAAAAGGACCACAAAAGCCTCGTTCTGAGCCGATAAGAATAGAAATTAACGGGTGATTCCCTTGTTGATTCATGAGGGAAATAGGGTAGAAACTTAAAAAATCACTGCTCACCTCACGAATGGTTCTAATGACTTTGTCTTGCATGGAAAGAAATGTGGTAATTTTGCCTATTTCAATTAAAGAAAGATTTTTCATGGCCGTCATGATGTTGCCAATTTCCTCTAAGGTATGAAGATGTTCTTTCAGTTTCGTTCGCTTAGTCATATAACCATCCAAGTGGTAAATAATACTCATTACTTTACTTTGGAATGGATAATGAGTCAGTTCTATGCCATTAGCCATTCTTTTATAGCCTTTTTCCATTGTTCTCGGGTGCTTCCCAATGACCAATTGCTCTGTTTTATTTCTTCTTCTATTTTTTTGAGGTTTTTGGGGACGTCTTCTAAATTCAATTCGTCAAAGAAACCCTCATTGTAAGCAATCAGCCATGCGAGTTGAAATTCAATAGGTAGTGGTGAAAATCGTTCTTGTTTCAGAATTTCTCTTAAAATTCGCCCTTTTTGAATTTGCTTTTGCATTTTGGCATCCAGCCTTGCCCCAAAGCGAGTGAACATTTCCAAATCAAGAAATTGCATGTAATCCAGTTTCATTCGACTGGCTTCTTTTTTAATTTGCAAATACTGAGCTTTACCACCGACTCGTGAGACCGATTTGGTGATATCAATGGCTGGAAGAAATCCAGAAGAGAATAATGATTCATCAAAAAAGATTTGTCCATCGGTGATTGAGATAAGATTCGTAGGGATATAAGTCGCAATGTCACCTTCTTTGGTTTCGATAATAGGCAACGCAGTCATACTGCCGCCTCCCATAGCAGGGGAAAGACAGGTTGAGCGCTCTAATAAACGGGAATGCAGATAAAAAATGTCAGCAGGAAACGCTTCACGTCCAGGTGGTCTACGCAGTAAAAGGGAAAGCTCACGGTAACTATTGGCATGGGCACTCAAATCATCATAAACCACCAGGGTATCCAAGCCTTTTTTCATCCAGTGTTCGGCAATGGCGCACCCTGCAAAAGGGGCCAGATAAAGTAATCCAGGTAATGCCGTTGCAAGGGCCACCACAACAGTTGTATAGTCCAATGCGTTGGCTTTTTTTAATAATTGAATGGTAGTGCTCACTGTGGAACGCTTTTGTCCAATCAACACATAGACACAATACACCTGTTTATCTTTTTGATTCATCACAATATCAATGGCCAGAGAACTTTTACCAAGCCCATTGTCGCCAATAATTAATTCCCTCTGCCCTTTGCCAATAGGAATTAAATTATCAATAATCTTATTGCCCGTATAAAAGGGACGACTGACAAAGTCGCGGTGAATAATAGGTGGCGACAACCTATCAAGTAATCCTTGTTCATCACACGGAGGAATCTCGCCGCCATCTAATGGATTGCCTAAAGGATCAATCACCCGCCCGAGCAGGTTGTCGCCTACAGGAATACTCAATACTCGTTTCAGAGGGAAAATAAGGGTGCCTGCCTTTAATTTTTTGGTTTGTACCAACATAACAGCGCCTACAAGGTCTTCTGTGAGATGGAACACCATGGCGATACAACAATTATCCTCTGAAATAAGAATTTCATCGATAGCGGCTCCAGGTAATCCCTTAATCCAGATAATGCCATCTCCCACAGAAACCACCTCTCCCTGTTCTGAGATCTTGACTTGAAACTGATAGTTCTCAAGGCGTTGTCGTTGCTTCTCAAGAAAAGAAGAGGTGTTAGGCCAGTTCATTTTTTGTCTCTGTAAAGAATTTTAATTCATCACGAAGATTGGCTTGCAAACACATCGGACCCATTTGAAGGGTTAATCCGGCTAGAAGCTTCGGATTTTCCGTAAAATGGATTTTAAGTGTTTGAGGTACTAATTGTTCAATGGCTTGTAGCAGTCGCTGCTTTTGATGTTCCTTGATGGGGTAGGCACTTTGTATAGAAACGGTCTCTTCCTCAGAAATAATATTCCCCCATGGCCATTTTTCCACTGGGAAATGATGGAGCTCCTCGATGGTTTTTTCGATGATTTTCTCTTCAAGGTGCGCATCAGCAAAAGGTATTAACAACTTTTCAGCAAATTTCCCAGCCAAAAGGAATGCTTCTTTAGCATTGTTTTCAATGATGGTTGAAGCTCGTTGCATTTCATGGGAAAAAATCTGTTCTTTCTCTTGACTCAATTGTGTTTCAAAACGAAGCCTCTCCTCCAATTTCCATTGTTCCATTGCCTCATGCCACTCGTTTTGCAGGGTCGCTTTCTCTTGTTGCCAATCGGTAAGACGATTTTCATAGGTTGTTTGCAATTGCTTTGCTTCCTCGTGCAGTGTTGCAGCATTCTCTAATTGTTCTTGCACCCTTTTTTTTCGTTCTAACATGGTTTTTTGTATTGGCGCATAAAGAAAGCGTTTCAAAATCCAAAGGAGAATAAGAAAATTAATGATTTCTAATGAAAAAGTGGTCCAAGAGAGTTCCATTGGCTTTATCCCTGTTGCGTTACAAAATAAGACAATAATGGATTTCTAAAGAGAATAATCAAAACAATCACCAAACAATAAATGGCTAATGATTCGATCATGGCCAAACCAATGAATAAGGTTCTCGTGATGGATTTTTCAGCCTCAGGTTGCCTTGCTAAAGCATCCAGGGCGTGACTAATGGCGCGCCCCATGGCCAGTGCCGGTCCTATGGTTCCTATGGCAATGGCTATTGCCGCAATAACGGTTGACGCTAAACTAAACCAACTCATGTCATTCATAACGATTCTCCTCGGCTTTTAAGTTCATGGGCTTGAATGCCCCCAGCGATATAAATTAAAGCCAGCATGCCAAAAATATAAGCTTGGATGATGGCTTCAATAATATGTAAAATGAGGATTGGAATAGGGGCTAAAAATCCGGCAATCATGAGGACAATCAAGGCGGTTAATTGCAAGCTCATGATATTACCAAACAATCGGACTGCCAATGCGAATGTTCGAGATATTTCGCTTATCAAATGAAAAGGCAACAAAAAAGGAGTTGGCTTAATAAAATGTTTCAAATAATCTCGCCATCCTTCGGCACGAATTCCAAACCAGTGTACCGATAAAAAAGTAATCATCGCAAGTGACGCCGTCACAGATAAATCAGCCGTTGGTGAATAAAATCCTGGAATAACACCGATTAAATTGGAAACAAGGATAAAAATCCATAAGGTGGCTACAAAAGGAAATATCTGCTCAACGTGTTGAGGCAATACTTCGTTCATCGCATCATGCATGGTGCTCAAAACGCCTTCCCAAATGACTTGGCAAGTGCTTGGTTGTAGGAGAGAGTGTTTTCGAGTAGAACTCCATGCCAAAAGGAATAAGGCCATCATAATGAACCACGTGGTCAATACGCTCTGTGTGATGGGTAGCCCACCGATTGAAAAGGCGAAGTGCGCTAAGAATCCTTCTTCTCCCACGATTAATCCTTAATTAAAAGATACACGTTAATGGCGCCAATAATCACACCGACGATGATTAAATTGATGGTCCAACTAATGGAATACCCTTTTATTTTTTCATCGAGCCAAACCCCGAGATAGGCTCCTGCAATGATAGGTAAAACAAAAACAAAGCCTAAAGTACCCAAATAAACCGTTTGGGCTAATAAAGTAGATTTTCCCTTTTTGGCTTCATTGATTTTGTGGACATTCCGTTTCACTTGTTGTTCAAGTTCCTTTTTCGAATCTTTAAATCCCATAGGTATTCTGCCGTTTTAATTCCCATAAACGCTTTAACATTTCTTCATCCAAACGATGTAAGCTTTCTTTGATACGTGATAGATTGTTTTCTTCCCAATGTAATTCTTCCTCTATCGCCCTTTGTATGGCTTGGTAATCTTTATGGCGTACATAATGTCTGGTCGCGATATGTAATTGATTTTCAATGAAATAAACCACTGCTCCTGGTAAGGCTAAGTATTCAGTCTCATCATTCTCATAACGAAACCAGGCCAAACCAAATTTTAGACACGTCATCATTCGGCCATGATGAGCTAAAATCCCAAATTGCCCAGAGTGGTCTTCGCCAACAAAACTAACGACCCTATCCTTTGTTTCATATTGTGTGGCACTCTTAAGATGGATAGTAAAAAGCTCCATGTCAGTCGTTATCTCCCTTTATTCATGGCACCTATCATGTAACACTCTTCTTCTGAAAACTCATCGTAATCTCCTCTTAGGAGCGATTCACAATCGGTTAATGTTTGTTCTAATGAAACCGACTTCCCTTCAATGCCTGTTTGTTGCTTTGTGACATGAAAGGGTTGGCTAAGGTAGCGTTGCAGTTTGCGTGCTCTTAACACGATAGCACGGTCTTTAGGAGAAAGCTCTTCAATTCCCATCATAGAAATCATGTCTTCTAATTCTTGATAACATTCCAGGTGTTCTCGTACGGCTTGGGCAATGGAATAATGTCGCTTGCCCAATAGGATTTTATCCATAAATTGACTCTTGGAAGCCAGGGGATCTACGGCAGGATAAATGCCTTTGCCTGCTTGTGAGCGAGAGAGTACTATGATGGAATCTAAATGAGTAATGATTCCAGTCACAGCCGGATCGCTCATATCATCGGCCGGAACGTAAACCGCTTGTACTGAAGTCACTGCTCCCTTGGCAGTAGACGTCATGCGCTCTTCAAGTTCTGCTATCTCAGTCATTAAGGTGGGTTGATAACCGACACTTGCCGGCATTCTGCCGAGTAACCCCGAAATTTCACTGCCAGCTTGCACAAAACGATAAATATTATCCACAAGAAAAAGAACCTCATGTTCCAACGTATCACGCAAATATTCCGCATAAGTTAATGCGGATAATC
The DNA here is from genome assembly GCF_000586315.1 of Legionella pneumophila subsp. fraseri. GTDB lineage: Bacteria > Pseudomonadota > Gammaproteobacteria > Legionellales > Legionellaceae > Legionella > Legionella pneumophila_B. Next base: position 27,231 of record NZ_KK074222.1, read on the forward strand.
CTGTGCGAAAACGAACCCCTGGCGATTCATCCATTTGACCAAATATCATGAGGGTTTTATCCATCACCCCAGCGGATTTCATCTCATGCCATAATTCATGTCCTTCCCGAATGCGTTCCCCAACACCAGCAAAAACGGAGGTTCCTTGATGTAATTGAATAATAGCATGCATCAATTCCATCAGTAGTACGGTTTTTCCAACTCCTGCACCACCAAACAATCCCGTTTTACACCCTCTAACGAAAGGACAAAGTAAATCAATGACTTTAATTCCTGTCTCAAGAATAGTTTCTTGAGTGTTCGTCATTTCAAGTGGTTCGGGTTTTATCAGAACATCACGATATTCATTGGTTTCTAATGGTGGGGCACCGTCTAAAGGTTCACCAAAAATATTTAAAAGGCGGCCCAAGCAATCTTTAGAAACGGGGATTTGTAAGGAAGTGCCTTGATCATAGACTACTAAACCTCTTTGCAATCCTGAGGCGCGGTGTAGCGTGATGGCTTTGACATGATGCTCATCAAGATGCTGACACACTTCTAAAATGTATTCATCACTGTCCGTGTGGGTTTTAAGAGACTGATGTAAAGAAGGTAAACTATCACAACTTATTTTGACAACAGGACCATTGATTTCAACAATCCTGCCGATTGGTGTTCCATGACTTTGAGTAACAGCCGTGTTTTTATCCATCATTTTCCAGTTTTATTCGTGTCACATGAGATTATATGCCAGGATGTTCCTCTATTGTTACATCACTTTATGGAACAGCTTCTCACAATCATTGAAGGAAGAAGTATCCACGTAGACAATGTCAATATCAAAGCCTTGCAAGTCTTGCTTTTTCTGCCACTGCTTTCAATAAAACCGAATCCCTTGTCTTTATTAAACCATTTAACTTTACCACGAATTTTATTGGTCATTTTTGTTTATTTCCTTATAATTAAGTGGGTTACATAGTGTCATGCGACGTTACTCTCTATGCCAATAGTGGCTAATCTAATAGCTCATAGCCGTTTAATCAGTGGTCTCTTCAGTGTCTCCCTTTAATTTTTTCAATGAAACCACTTTATCACACTGGACCTCAATGGTAGTTGTTTTAGCAGCGGATACCCCCCAACATCGTATTCTTTTTCCCTCTTTACTGATGAATAGGACATGTATAACCAAATTTTTTCCATAGGTGTTGTCGATGGTGATGTCTTGAGTATCATTCGTTTTTGCCAGGAGTCTTCCTAATGAATTGCCATTACGGTGGAACTCTATTAATACTTCAGTATTTGATAAGGGCACATTATTTATTTTGGAATCCTTATGGTATTTAATATGGTAGGATTGCATGCCTGCATAGGTATTGAGTGCCATGCAGGAAAAAATTGCCGCAAGAATAATTTTAATAAGGCCTGTTTTTTTTATTTTAAATGACTTGATATAGTTCATGTGATTCCTATCCCTATCCTTGCCTATTTACTTTTAGTATTTTTTCAAAAAATTTCTAAATCCCAAAGGCTTTAACAGTATAAAAGCTACTAAGTGGCTCCGAATTGCTCTTTTAAAAGACTCGATGAAATAGGTCTTTTCTGAATAATTAGAGTTAAATTTAACAACTGACAATCCAAGCGTAACAAGAGGGCTCTCTAGAAAACCAGATTAATAAGAGCCACCTGTGATTAAGTTATTGCACTATATTGTTTTATAAAGAGAATTTATTCATTCTTCATCATTGGGCATCCCATCATTTTTCGATCCATCATCGTTTGCATCATTTCCATCATCATTTGCATCATCTTCATGCGTTGTTCCGTCATTTCTGGATTTTTTGCTGCATCATCACCCATATGTTGCATCATCTTCATACCTTTTTGCATCATTGGCATTTGAGTTTGCATCAATGATTTTTTTTCTTCTGTGGTTTGGGCGTTCATGAGTTTATTATGCATGTCTTGCATTTGTTTTATGGCTTCTTGCATTTGCTTCATTTCTTCTTGTAGCTGGGTTGACTGCTGATTGTTGCTTTGCATTCCCATGTTATTCGAATTAGTACTAGAAGGCATGTCTTCGGCAAAGAGTGTCGTGGTAACCAAACTGCAAGCGGCCAATAGAATTAACGCATTCCGTTTAAACATAATGAAATCTCCTTATTTATTTTTCAATGTATTATCCTGACTTAATATTCTAGCACAGTGGTGCCCATACGACCATAAAAAGCTAAAGACAGACTAGAGAATGAATATTAATGCCAGCCTATTCCTCCACTGTAGTGTCCTTCGTAAGTATGAGAAACACTATGTGAATTACTGGTTGTCTTGGATGTGGAACAAGAGATAATTAGAAGTGTTGAGCTTACTAGGGCAACTAACCCAATAACAGCTTTAAATAGTCTGAGTGTTGACATATCAATGTTCCTTATAATGTAAAATAAAACGCTTGTTAAATAACTATATAAACGAATTGTGTTATTATTTATCATTATTATAATAGCACTATTAGAAACACACGCCTTACTCATTGTCATTTTATGAAAGAAAAGGCCGCGCTTATTATTCTATTAATGATAATACAGAACATAAGCAACACCACAACTCACATCATGGTATACCTTTCTACTCTTTACTAAAGATTACATGGATTTTTGTAATCATTATAATCATTATTTTGGTGAATATATTCATCACCACCCCGCTAAAGAAGATGAAGTGCTACCGAAAGAGGGGTTTGAACAAGAATTTAATCTCTATTTATCTTATATTTATGACTACTTGGGCGAAGGAACTTTAAACGTATGGTTTAATGATTTACTCGCAGAAACTTTATAAGCAGGTATTCTTTTTAAATTATTCTATTCAAAACAAATTGAAATATATTTTGTTGCCTAATAGGTAAGCGAAGAGGTCGACCAACTTAAATCTACCCATTATAAAAAACATAACGCGCAACCAGCATTAGTGCCAACCAATTCCTCCCGTGTTATGTCCTTTGTACGTAGAAGAATCATTTTGTGAATTCAGGGCTGTTGTTGATGCACAAGAAGTAAACAAAGGGGATGAACTAACCAATATCCCTAACACGATAATCATCTTGAATAGTCTACGAGTTCGCATATTGATATTCCTTGCAATAAAATAGGCCTCATAAGTTAACAACCCCTCATTGTTAATTGTAATAGCACAAAAGCTAAGCAATCAATTGAATAGGAATGGTATAACTATATAGTTCGGAGATATTCAAAACTCCCCAATAAAATTAAGTATTTGTTTTGAATTTTTATTGATTCAATAATAAGATAGGTTTCCATTTGTTGCTGTTAACAAGGAACAGTATTGTATGCGATTACGTCTATTAGCATTCCCTTTAGCCGGAATTATCATTGGTGTGAGCATTTATTCTGGAATCATTAATACGATTAAAGAATATGTGGACAATTATGTTGTTCAACACAAAAATCCCGCAGATTGGAATAATCGCGGGATAGATTATATGATTGGCAAAAAGGTACCCCAAAATTACTCTGAGGCAGTAAAGTGGTTTCAAAAGGCAGCAGAGCAGGGTGATACCATGGCTCAACGCAACCTTGGTTTAACGTACACAACCGGCAAAGGTGTTGCTCAAAATCATAGCAAGGCCATGAAATGGTTTCGAAAAGCAGCTGAAAAAAATGATCCCGTCGCTGAATTTAATCTTGGTGTACTCTATATAGAAGGCATTGGCATTTCACATAATGATGGGGAAGCTGTTAAATGGATCCACAAAGCAGCTGAACAAGGATTTCCAGACGCGGAACGTACTCTGGGTATCCTATATTTAACTGGCAAGGGTGTAAAACAAAATGATGGTGAGGCAATAATATGGTTTCGTAAAGCAGGTGAACATGGCGATCTTGCGTCTCAGCGTACTCTCAGTGCAATGTATGCAGAAGGTAATCATACTCAGCAAAATGATTTTGAGGCGATGAAATGGTTTTATCTGGCTGCTAAGCAAGGAGATCCTATCGCTCAGTATAATATAGCTATCGGTTTTCTTGTAGGGAAAGGTATGAAGCAAAATAATATTGAAGCAATGAAATGGTTTCATCTCGCTGCCAATCAAGGATTGCCTCAAGCTCAATACGCGCTTGCTGCAATTTATCATGATGGCCAAGGGGTTCCTCAAAATCATGATGAAGCACTAAAGTGGCTTCAAAAAGCTGCTGAGCAGGGGTACCCAGCGGCTCAGCAGCACTTGCAGACTCTTAGGGGAGAGTGAATCACATGACTGTAATCTCTGATGACTTACCACCAATTTCGCTTTTATTGCCTTAATTTTTCTTACTTAAATAGGAATGTAAAAAACTAGGAACTCTCGTTATTGTTTACTGGATACGAAGGTGGTACTAATGCCTTCGAGTATGACTGGCCCAAACACGCCCAATAGAAGGATTTTTATGCTTTAGACCACTGCTCTGATTTTTGCCATTATTTTGAGTTTTTTTAGTTGTTGGAGTCAAAGACGTGCATGCTGAGACACTGAAGAATAAAAAAAGTGCTATTAAAAGAAAGGTGTTCCTTAATACTGTTACAATATTCATAGCAAATCCTTATAAAATTAAAGTATTTATTCCCCCATTAAATTAAGATATAAAAATTGGCATGAATAGGGTCATTTAAAAATCAATGGCTCTATTTATCAAAATAGATACGCATCAGAACGAGCTCCCTTTTCTTAGTGTCTCTTTTGTATATTCAGTCACATTATTTGAGGTAACTCGGAATATTGTACAACAAATATTGCTCATCAATTGAATAAAATGACGTTCTGACCTATATAAAGCTCTTTTTTGTTTTTAAGGAGCAAGGAGTGCGGTATGGATATTTTAAAGGTATTAAAAATTGCCATTCCTGCAATCGCCTTTATGGGTGCTCCTGTTGTTTTTGCGTTTACTCCTAATGCTCCAGTAAACCCTCAAGGTAACGTCGTTTTAGCCGCAAATAACTATCATCATGGCGATGGTTGGCACCATGGAGGCGGACATCATAGTGGGCATTAAATCAATTGCCTTCTGTGATTATTATTAATGAATCAGATGGCCTTTCTGTTGCGTGGTCTTATCTTTTATTCCAAAACAGAAAGGCAGAGCTTACCCTCAAGCGAGTTGATTGGCTGTGAATCAAGGAGGAGTCTAGGAGCCTGAAAGAGAGTAATTGGCTCGAATTTGTGCCAGCACCTTTTGCAATTTTTGCCAGTTGGCTTGTGTGCCTTCTTTATCATTGGCATCACCCGTTTTATCAAGACGCTTTGCCAGTTGCTCAGTATATCCCACATTTTGCTTAAGATTTTTGAGTTGTTCTTCAGACAAACTCTTACTTAAATCGGGCAGTGCTTTGACTAAGTCTCGAATCGCAAACGCATGTTGGTGAATGGTATCCAGCTGATTGTCAGTCAATGCTTTGTTAATGGCTGCAGCATGTTGGTCAATGGCTTCCCAAATGGCAGGAATGGTAGTTGGGATTGTCTGAGCTTCCTCCTCATGATTAGTAGCAGAAGCATACGCAGGTGACAACAAAAAAAGCAAAACAACAAACAGGTTAAACAAACCTAGTGCTTTTTTATTAAAGGACTTCGTTATTTGATTCATCATGATTCTCCTTGAGAGTTTTCCTTTGCATACTGTCTTTTTTCACGCCAAGCTTCCATCGCGTTATAAACCGTTGGCACTACAAACATATTTAAAAACGTAGATGTAAACAATCCTCCAAGCAATACTTGTGCCAAGGGACGCTCCAATTCTTTTCCAGAAGGTGAGCCCCACAACAAAGGAATTAAGCCAAGTGCTGCGGTCGCCGCGGTCATAAGCACAGGCACCAAACGATCCAGAGTCCCTTGAATAACCACCTGTTCCCGAGATTGTCCTTGGGTACGTAATTGATTATAGTGGCTTACTAAAATTATCCCATTACGGGCTGCAATGCCAAATAAGGTGATAAAACCAATCATCGCAGCCACACTCATGTCACCACTCGCCAGAAACAAAGAAATCACTCCACCAATTAAAGCCAAAGGCAAATTGAACATGACCAATAGCGCTTCACGAAAGGTCCCAAACGCTTTATGAAGAAGTATCAACATGATAAAAATAGCCAATGCACCAAATACAATAATCACGCGGGAGGCTTGCTGTTGACTTTCAAACTGCCCGCCATACTGAATAAAATAGCCACTCGGCAATGAAACCTTTTCCTTAACTTGTTGTTGTACTTCTTGAATCACACTACCCAAATCTCTCCCTTGCACATTAAAGGCAATCACTAATAAGCGCTGGACGTTCTCACGGTTAATCGCAAAAGGCTGAGGCTCCAGCTGAATTTCTGCCACCGCACGCAAAGGAATTTTAGTTTCCTGATTCGCCAATCCATGGGCATCAATCAGCATGTTTTGAATGGCTTTAATACTGTCTCGCCCTGTCTCACCCATGCGCACATACAAATCAAACGTTCGTTGGCCTTCGAGAACACTTGATACTGTTACCCCATTAAGAAGGACTTGCACATCCTCTGAAATCTGCCCCACATTAACCCCATAACGAGACGCCTTCTCTCGGTCAATGGTAATGACCAACTGGGCCACCTTGATTTGTTGTTCTTTGTTCACATCCACTACCCCTGGAACAGTCTTTAAAATAGCCTCAACCGATTGGCCTAACTCGTTAAGGGTAGTCAGATTATCGCCAAAAAGTTTCACCGCCACTTGTGCTCTGACTCCTGAGAGCACCTCGTCCATACGATGGGCAATAAATTGCCCGACATTAAACACAGCACCTGGAATGTTCGCCAAATCTGCTCGAATGCGACGCAACAATTCATCCGGTGACATGGTTTTGTCTTTGCCAAAATCAAGGCGCACATCAAATTCACTGGCATTGGGCGGCATGGCATCTTCATCCAATTCACTGCGCCCTGCCCGTTGAGTTATGGAAATGACTTGTGGATACTTCAGCAAGGCTTTACTGACTTGTTGTCCTAATCGCATGGTCTCATCCAGGGAAGTTCCAGGAAGCGTGCTCATTGCGATAATAAAATTGCCTTCATGAAACTCAGGCAAGAACGAAGTCCCAAAAAAAGGAAGCAAGGCTAAAGCAAAAAGAAAGGCGCCAATGGCCATAGTCACAACCGTTTTACAGTGCGCCAATGACCAATTTAAACCCGTTAAAAAATGTTTTTTTAACCAAATCACAAAACGAGTTTCTGCTTGAGCGTGCTGGACTACTTCTTCTTTAGTCAATTGATAGCGTTCGCTTTGGGATAAAGCATGCATCACGACTTGAGCATCTTGCTGTTTTTCCATTCTTCCTACTAAAAGAAGATAACAAAGGGCGGGCACCGTAGTAATAGAAACCACGAGTGAGCCCATGACCGACGCAATGTAAGCAATAGCTAAAGGACTAAAAATTCGCTCGGGAATTCCTGATAAAAAGAAAATCGGCAAAAACACCAGACTAATGATAATGGTCGCATAAACCACTGAGCTTCGAATTTCCAAAACCGCGTCAAAAACAACTTCAATCGCAGGCAAGGGTTTCTTGGCCAAGCGATTAAGCCTTAAGCGATGCACCACGTTTTCAACGGTAATAATGCCATCGTCCACCACCTCACCAATGGCAATAGCCATCCCACCTAAAGTCATTGAGTTAATACCAAAACCAAAATAGTGAAGAACCAGGATACCGACGATAAAAGAAATAGGCATGGAAAGAAAAGTAATGAAAGAAGCTCTCCAATTCATTAAAAAGAGAAACAGCACCGCAATGACAATGATGGCCCCTTCAATCAAGGCTCTAGTCAAGTTGTGAATCGCCGATTCAATGAAATTGGCTTGGCGAAATGCTTCACTAATTAATTCCACACCTGCTGGCAAAGAGTGTTTAATCTCCTGTAATGCTTGCTCTACTTTATAGGTGGTGGTTAGAGTATCCGCCCCATAAATTTTGGAAATCGTGCCAATGACCGCGTTTTCTGCATTATAAGACGCATCGCCTCGTTTGATTTCACCACCGAAAGCGACGGTGGCTACGTTATTAATGGTAATAGGAACTCCATTACGAACTACAATCAATGTTTTTTTAATGTCATCCAGTGTTTTGATGCGACCCATGGTGCTCACCACAAACTCCGTACCCGCCTGATGCACAAAAGCACCAGGAACGTTTTGATTCGCGGACGTTAAGGCTTGGCGTACTTCTTCAATGGTGATGCCATAAGCCACCATGCGCTGGGGGTCCAGAAGCACCTGATATTGCTTGACTTCCCCACCAACGGAAACCACCGCAGCCACCCCACCTAAAGCCAAGACGCGAGGACGAATGGTCCAGTCGGAAATCGTACGCAACGTTTCAGGGCTTGAGGTGCGGCTAATAAGTGCGTATTTAACAAGCCATCCCACCGCAGAAGTAACAGGCAACATCACTGGTGCATTGGCCCCCGGGGGAAGTCGATCGACTGCTTGCTGAAGACGCTCGTTAACCAATTGACGATTGCGGTAAATGTCCGTTTTGTCATCAAACACTACCGTAATGGTGGATAATCCCACCGAAGTTTTTGAGCGAACACTGGCCACACCCGGTGTTCCATTGATGGCACTTTCTAAAGGGTAAGTCACCAGTGTTTCCATATCCTGGGTAGCCATACCAGGCGCTTGAGTTTGCACCACCACTTGGGGTGGTGCAAATTCGGGAAACACATCCACTGGCATTTGTTGTAGGGTATAGCCGCCTAGCAAGCAGAGGATAATGGTCAAGGCTAAAATTAAGGGGCGATTACGTAATGACCAGGCAATGAGATAAGTAAACATTTAATGAGGCTCCTCTTGGCCTTTCTTCGTTTTACTGCCCCCACTCAACCACAGAGTATAAAGCTCACGATTACCCTGAGTCACCACAAGGTCGCCAGGAACCAAGCCATCGGTAATTTCTGAATACTCATCGTCCACTGCACCCACGTTCACTACAACACGATCGTAGATGTCGTCGTTTTGCACAAAAACAAAGGACTCATTATCCGCTTGCAACAAAGCCGCATTAGGTACAGCAAATGCTGCCTCATTACGATCTAAAATCACGTTGGCGCGCACAAACATGCCTGGTTTGAGAAACCCCTCCACATTGTCTAAAATAATTCGTACATTAACGGTACGGGTTAATGGGTCCAGATTGGGCTCAATTAAAGTCACTTGGCCTGGAAAGATTCGTTTTGGGAAACTTAATGCATGAATATTCACTTCCTGTCCGACCTTAATCTTGCCTAAATCTTCTTCATACACTTGAGCAATGACTAACAATTTATCGCGATTGCTAATGTGAAAAAGAACGGTATTGGGCTCCACCGCTTGACCTAAATTAATGTTGCGCGCATCAATGAGGCCTGCAATCGGCGCTGTGACCGCAACGCTCGGTGGAGGATTACCAACGAGTCTTGATTGCACCGTAGCCAAGCGTTGTCCTGCCTTGACCCTATCCCCTAAATTCACATCAATGGCGGTCACACTGCCACTAATCCGAATACTGACATC
>NZ_KK074222.1:36815-50875 GCF_000586315.1 Legionella pneumophila subsp. fraseri
TGGCCATTTAAACCCAGTAATTGCGCCATAGGACGAGTGGTTGCTTCTGCTACTCTAATGTCCAACATCTTGATTTGCTGCGGGGTTAAATGAACGGGGCCTTTAGCCCCTCCTTCGCTCACCTCGATTTCCTCTCCATGAGCAAAGCTCCCCTGAGCATGGAAGAGTAAACCAAAAAAAACACCAATAATGAATGCAATAATTCTATTTCGTTGTCGCAATGTAATTGACATCACCATTCCTTTGATACGCTAAATAGGGACAAAATTCTTGGGTTTTACCAGGACCAATGGCTGTACATAAGGCCACATACACTTGTAAATATTTTTCTAAGGTGCTGAGGTAAGTCATTTGCAAATCATTTTGTTGCTTTTGTACTTGCAACACATTCAAAAGAGAAATTTGTCCGTTTTCATAAGACTCACGTGCCAATTTCACATTATCCACCCCTAACTTAAGGGAGACCGTTTGTGTTTCTTTGAGGCTCATCTGCAGTGCTTTCAATTGCGCATAATTACTGGCCACTTCCGTTTCAATGCTTAAATCCAAAGCACCTAACGCCATCATCGCTTGAGTTCCTGTGTGACTGGCTTCCAAAATTCGCCCTTGATTACGATTTAAAAGAGGAAGAGGCACAGAAAGAGTAACCCCCAAGGTGCGATCGGCGGGTTGGGGTGGCCCCTCTTCCACCACAATTTTATCTTGTTGGACCCCCAGCCCTATCGTCCAATCAGCAAAACGCTCGGCTTTTGCCAAACGGCGGTCGGCATCAGCGCGACTCATCGATAACACAATGGCTTGACGGTCAGGACGATTTTTAAGCGCCAGTGCTTTTAGAGTGAGTAATTCGGGATGTTTTTGTCCTGTGATGAAATCAGCCTTAAGGGATAAAGGAGAGTCCGCTTGCCTTCCCATCAATTGATTCAGCGTGGCGTTTTGACTAATGCGAAGGCTGTGTAACAAGTGCTTTTCTTGAGCAATGCGCAAATACTCAATACGCGCTGCGTTCTCATCCAGCTTTGAAATCTCCGCCGCATGATAACGATTATGGATGACATCAACTAACTCTTGATTAATCCGTAATAAATAATTCAATTGTTGCATACGGCGCTCGGTGATAACTGCGGCATAAAACGCATTAGCCACTTTAGCACTTAGCTGACGCTCTGCTTCCCTAATTTCTGCCATAGCTTTCAGTACATCAAGGCGTGCCACTGTTTTTTGTTTGGCAATACGTCCAGAAATAGGGAATGCTTGAGTAAAACCAGCACTGCGCGAATACTCTCCTTCATCATTAAACAAACGATCGTCGTTGTTTGAGAGATTAAGACTTGGATTGGGCCAGAGGCCCGCTTGTATTAAACGTGCCTCTGCAATAGCCACATTATAACGAGCCGCTTTTAAATCCTTGTTATTCGCTAGAGCGATTTGGGTTATTTCTCGAAGAGTCAAAGCCGTTGCCAAAGAAGAATACAGCAACAGAAGCACTGCCCAACAAGAAAAAAGCCAAACTCTATTGTTTTCCATAGCTGTTAAACTTCAAAATAGTTATTGCTGTGTTGTCTTACACTGGTAAGCGCGACCTACCATCCAATGATCTGCTACGAAATCATTTTTGGGATTGCCTTCATAAGTTTGCTGATGTTTCGTAACGAAAAGCGTATTCGCCCCTAAAAGGGCTGCTTTATTTCTTAGAATATTGAGTTCGTCCTGAATCAAATGCTCATGCGATTGATAGGATTGGCTCATCCCATTGCGATCGTAAGCGCTCACTTCCCCTAGAAAAGCACAGCGCTTTGAGGGCTTTCCTGATTGGAGAATGCTCACTTTCTCTCCTTCAGGAGTAAGCTTAGCATTATAAGAGCAACTCATAAGGAGCGCAGGAACCAAGAATAGGTAAGTTTGTTTCATTAGAAAATGTGCCATTAATCAATACCTTCTTTTTATTATTTTATCTTTAAAGTATCTCCTATCCCATGTCATTAAACAATGACTTGCAAAATAATAACTTAAGTGATATCGAATAAAACATAGGTTCATTGTAATTCAATGTACATGTTAAACTGCTCTCAATTTTGCTTGAATTTAAGATGGGTTTTATGAGTTTCACCTAGAATTTCAAATGCTAATTTTCTATTTAGCCATCTGTTTGATACAAGAAACGATGTGATTGTTTGTTACTGCAAGCATGGGACTATAAAGACAAACCGCACCATCAATTTTTCTTTGCTTAGCGGCATAACAGGCCAAATCCGCTTCTTTAATGGTGGTATTCACGGAGACCGAGTGACGGCTCATTTGAGTAATGCCAATGGAGCAACCCAAATCCAGTGAGTCCAATAGGCCTTCATTAATGGATTGGGTAGCAACCGTCGCAAGATTCTCAGCAATCCTCTGGGCTTCACTTAAAGAGGTATTTTCCATCAATACAATAAATTCATCGCCACCATAACGCGCCACCACATCATCCTTTCGCAAACGCTGTCTTAGGAGTTGGTCAAAGGTTTGCAAAACAGTATCCCCCATATCGTGACCAAAACGGTCATTCACTGCCTTAAATCGGTCTAAATCGATAAAGAGAACAACCACTTCACCGCCATGGAGTTGTATTTGTTGGAAACGCGTATTCAACATCTCAAAAAGATATTCTCGGTTATTACACCCAGTCAACGAATCATAAGTCGCATGATGGCGTAACGTTTCATAGCGGTTTTTAATATCATCCATCAATTCCATTTTTTGCATGGTTTTGGTCATCAGATGGCATGATGAATAAATATAGGTAGCACCCATTAAAAACACACTGGCATAAAAATAATTAAGGCAGTGAGGATCAACCAACAAACCATAAACAATACTGCCCGAATAACTCAAAATAAAAGCGATGATAAAAGCAAAATAAATAAGCCATTTCCGTCGATATTGATTGGTCTGTTGCATTAACTGGTTGATTAAATAAGCGCCCTTGACAAGAAAAGAGATACCAAACAGTATCATAACAACTGGGATTACCATGATTTTACCTTAAATACAGCCTGGCCTATCTTCTATAGTATAGACTTGATTTTTCTTCATGATGGTAATTGGCATTAATTTTTTCAGCTGGGCCTATTAAGACCGTGGTAGTTTACAAAAACTCAAACCATCAATAGAAATACTTAGGCTGGCCCATAACAGGCCGGCCGTATTTCTGTTTCATAGGGTTATCCGTCGCAATCTTAGCGCATTAATAATCACGGACACCGAAGAAAGCGCCATGGCAAGAGCTGCGATGATGGGACTTAAGAGTAAACCAGTCAGGGGATACAAAATACCTGCGGCCACCGGCACACCCAATACATTATAAATAAATGCAAAAAAGAGATTTTGACGGATGTTATTCATAGTGCTTTCTGACAAATGACGTGCCTTGGCAATGCCACGCAAATCGCCATGCAGCAAGGTAATACCGGCACTCTCAATAGCTACATCAGTACCCGTACCCATAGCAATACCAATATCGGCTTTGGCCAACGCTGGCGCATCATTGACTCCATCGCCTGCCATGGCAACAACGAGTCCTTTGTCTTTTAATTCACTCACGATGCGGCTCTTATCTTCAGGCATGATTTCGGCCACCACCTTTTTAATACCGAGGGTACCTGCTACCGCTTCTGCTGTTTTTTTGCTATCCCCTGTGAGCATCACCACTTCAATACCGCCTTGCTGCAACTTGCGAATGGTTTCTGGGGTGGTTGGTTTAATAGGGTCTTCTACCACCAAAAGAGCTACTGTTTTACCCTCCACTGCCATGAACATGACTGATGCGCCTTTGCTGCGAAATTCATCGGCTTTTTCAAGAAGAGAGGCCTTGTCACTGCCATGCTCCTGCATTAATTTGACATTACCAATGGCAATACGATGACCATTGACCTTCCCTAGGACTCCCTTGCCGGTAGGTGCTTCAAAATCTTCCACTGAGCCAAAGGACAACTGTTTTTCTTTCGCAGCCGTTACAATGGCATTGGCGAGCGGATGTTCGCTTTGGTGTTCGAGAGCCGCAGCTAGTGCTAAGATATCTTCTTCATCAAACTCCCCATCAGTTACAATGCGGGTCAGTTTGGGGCGCCCCTCCGTTAGGGTACCTGTTTTATCAACCACTAACGTATTGACCTTTTCCATGCGTTCCAAGCTTTCGGCATTTTTAATTAAAACCCCATTTTGGGCTCCTTTCCCAACCCCGACCATGATAGACATGGGTGTTGCCAAACCAAGAGCACAAGGGCAAGCAATAATAAGTACTGATACAGCGGCAATTAAACCATAGCTCAATGACGGCTGTGGGCCTAGCAAGGCCCATAGAATAAAAGACAATATGGCAACCAAAATCACTGCAGGAACAAACCATCCCGAAACGGTATCCGCTAATCGTTGAATGGGAGCACGACTTCTTTGGGCTTCACTCACCATTTGGACAATACGAGCAAGCATCGTATCACTGCCCACATGCAACGCGCTCATTACAAAACTACCCGTCTGGTTAATCGTCGCCCCAATGACTTTGGCTCCTGTTTCTTTAGTCACCGGAATAGGTTCACCTGTCACCATAGACTCATCGACAAAACTTCGTCCTTCCAGTACTTCACCATCCACTGGTATTTTTTCACCAGGACGAACACGCAATTTATCTCCGACATGGACCTTATCAAGCGATACTTCTTCTTCACTTCCATCCTCTTTAATAAGATGAGCGCGTTCAGGAGCCAATTTCAACAAAGCACGGATAGCACTCCCCGTTTGCTCTCGTGCTTTGAGTTCCAGCACTTGCCCTAATAAGACCAAAGTCGTAATCACTGCTGCCGCTTCAAAATAAACAGCAACCACTCCTTCTTGACTTCGAAACGCATTGGGAAATACACCTGGCCAAAGAACAGCCACCACACTGTAAATCCACGCCACACCAATACCCATGGCAATCAGAGTAAACATATTTAACTGGCGTGTTTTTAGAGATTGCCAACCGCGCTTAAAAAAAGGCCAACCGCCCCATAAAACCACAGGCGTGGCCAACAACAATTGAATCCAACTGGAAATACTGCCAGAAATAAAATGCTGCAAACCATGCCCACCCATCTCCAATATCACAACAGGCACAGTCAAAATCAACGCAATCCAAAATCGACGTCTCATGTCAAGATATTCAGGACTCGCTACTTCTTCTGTTGTTACTGTTTCAGGCTCTAATGCCATACCACATATCGGGCAATGGCCAGGGGCAGACTGGCGAATTTCTGGATGCATGGGACACATATAAATGATCGAACCTTCCATGTTGGAGGAGGGCCTATGAGGCTTGTGTGCTTTATGTTCCTGATGACAACCCCCATGTTCTTTGTCCGAATTAGAATGTTTTTGATGATGGTCCTGTTTCATGGGTCACCTATTTCCTATTGTTTAATGCCCGCAGGGGCCTGCGTGTCCACCAATAATAAACCTTTGTTCGAAAGGACTCTTAAATGTCCTAATGGTTCGTTTTACAATACTCGTTTTCTTTCAATTGAGGCCTAATGCCCAACACCACCATGCCCACCATGCCCACCCGCACTGTGTCCTCCGTAGCCCCCATCAACCTCTTGCGCACTCTGCTTCAGAGTACCATCACAAGAGCTCAAAAAGAAAGTCGCCGAAAGTCCAATGACCATTCCAATGACCTTGATTATCTTCACAAGTGACATGTGACACTCCTTAGTTAGTTAAAATTTTTTCATCCCTATTTTTATAACACCTTGGCGAGTTTGTATTTATCTAAAGTGGTTGCAATCACTTCACTCACGTCAATCGCATTAGTGATATGACGGATGGTGTTGCACGTGATGATTTGCACACCATCCATCCCCGATAATAAAGAATAAGCCTCTTCTGCAAAAAGCGCATGCACCCCAATGCAAATCACGGACTGAACCCCTGCCATTTGTAAATGCCTTACCGTCTCCACCATGGTTCTGGCGGTGGAGATGATGTCATCGACTAATACGGGAGTAGACGATTCAAGGTCAGGGATAGTTGGCACAGAAATAGAAACCTCTTTATCTCCACGTCGAATTTTTTCCAAAATCACATAAGGGAAATGGCCTTTTTCAGCAATGTCGGCAACCCACTGCTGACTTTCCATATCAGGACCAATAATCACAGGCTTATTCACATGATTCTTAATCCATGTGGCAATATTGGCTGTAGCATGCAAGACAAAAGTAGGTATTGAATAGATTTCATCCAAAGAGTGATAACGATGCAAATGGGGGTCGATGGTCATGAGCCAATCAAATGAAGTAGAGAGTAATTCAGCAAAATAACGCGAGGTAATCCCTTCCCCCTGATGAAAACGTTTATCTTGACGTAAATAGGGAAGATAAGGGGCAATCAAGCCGATTTTTTTAGCTCCTAATTCCTTTGCTGTTTTAGCAAAAAACAGCAAAGGCAGTATTTTTCCATCGGGTTGGTTTAAGCTATCCACTACAATGAGGCTGCGATTTTTAACTTCCGAATTAATTTTTACGTACCACTCTGTGTCTGGAAAACAATGCAACGTGACATCACCCACCTCCACTTGAAGCGCTTCTTTTAAGCGCCCACTGATTCCTGAAGTATCAAATAATGAAAATAAAATGGGTTTCAAGGCTTCTCTCCCAGAACAATGGTATTTTGTTTATCGCGAATAAAATCGCGAGCATAAGTCAGTTCCCCTGAAGACTCTGAGTGGATGGTGAACAAAGGCTGCCCTTTTTCAACTTGGTCACCAACATGAACATGCAAATCAACTCCTGCTGATTTAGACTTGGGGGCCCCTGCAAGTTTAGCAATTTTTGCGAGCATTCGATTGTCAATGAGAGATACTTTACCTGCTTTCTCAGCAACCATAGGGTGAGTAAAACGTGCCACCGTCAATTCCCTCATCCCTCCTTGTGCCTCACAAATAGCCTGAAATTTTTTAAACGCTTCTCCGCTATCTAATAATTGTTTGGCTATCGATTGACCTGAGCCTGGTGGTACTGTTGATGAAAATTCCAGTACTGCTCCTGCAAGAGTTAATGATTTTTCACGCAAATCCTTTGGGGCATGAGGCAAACCTTGTAATACCGCCAACACATCGCGTGCTTCTAAAGCCGGGCCAATACCATTTCCTATCGGTTGTGCGCCATCAGTAATTAAGGTATGGACCACAAGACCTAACTGTTTTCCTACTTCTTCAAGGGATTGCTTAAGAAGTAAAGCCCTGGACTTATTCCTGACTTTGGCGGTAGGTCCTACTGGAATATCAATAACCGCATGGGTTGCTCCTGTGGCAATTTTTTTAGAAAGGATTGAGGCGACCAATTGTCCTTCACTATCTAACTCAAGAGCACGCTCCACCCGAATAAGCACATCATCGGCAGGGCTTAAGCTCACAGCACCTCCCCAAACAATGCATCCGTTTTCCTTATCAACCACGTGACACATAGCCTCTGGGCTAAGTGACACCGGCGCTAAAGTTTCCATCGTATCTGCTGTCCCGGCTGGAGAAGTGATAGCCCGTGAAGAGGTTTTTGGGATGGTCAACCCGAAAGCCGCTACAATGGGAACCACAACAAGGGTGGTGCGATTTCCTGGTAAACCACCAACACAATGCTTGTCTACAATCAAAGGGGAAGACCAGGATAAGCGATCGCCACTGTCAATCATGGCTTTTGTAAGTTTCACGATTTCAATATTGCTTAAACGTTCCGCGGCACTGGCCGCTAAAAAAGCTGAAATTTGCAAATCAGAAAGACGGCCACTTAAAACGTCATCCACGATGGCCTTGATTTGTTTAAAAGAGAGTTCATTACCATAAATCTTCGTATGCACATAACTTAATGATTCCAGAGGCTTAGGATGCGATAATTGGATTTCATCCCCTTCTTTAGCATTTAAAGAATCCCAGGCATAATGCGACAAGCTGGCCTCACCAGGCTTAAGAAGCTCTGAGGTAATGATATTAAGCGTTGCAATAATGGAACGTTGGCCAAGGGTCACTTGAATGCGGGTCTGAACTTCAAAGCCTTCTGAATGGCACACATGACAATCTTCTCGCATGTAGATAATGGCTTCGTGATAGGTTTTAATCCCCAAGTGTTTTAAACGTAACGTATGAGGTTCTTCATGGATCACGACAAATCCTCCGTGTGTAGATAAGAAGGAATCGTGCAGCAAAAGCCTAATTGGCTTTCAATTTTCTCTTTTAATGATTGAGCGCTGTGGAGTTCACCATGCGTGATAAAGACCTTCTTAGGCGGATGAGTAAAATGCTTTAGCCACTCTAACATCTCGAGATAATCAGCATGAGCAGAGGTACTGCTCATAACCACCACCTGAGCGCGTATGGGAACCAAACCACCATGAATTTTAACCTCCCGCTCCCCATTAACCATCCTGGCACCACGAGTACCTCCTGCCTGAAAGCCAGTAAAAAGAAGTGTGTTTTTAGGATCAGGCGCAAAGGCTTTCAAATGATGCAAAATACGACCGCCTTGAGCCATGCCACTGGCGGCTATGATGATTTGTGGCATTTTATGCCTGTCAATCTCTTTGGACTCCTCAGGCGTATTAATGTAAGTGGCCACATGGCATAATCCACGACATTGTTCCTCATTTAAGTGATGATCCTCTTTATAAGTACAGAGTAGTTTGGTTGCATTAATCGCCATGGGACTGTCTAAAAATACTGGAATCTCTTTAGGAATTTCTCCTTTGCGTTTTAATTCATAAATAAAATATAAAAGACTTTGAGCCCGTCCCACCGCAAAGGCCGGAATAATAACAGAGCCTCCTCGTTTGATGGTGTGATTAATCACTTCACCGATTTGTGGCAAGGGATCGGTGGCATCATGCAGCCGGTCTCCGTAAGTGGATTCCATCACCAAATAATCGGTTTCTTGAATCACGCTTGGGGCTTTCATGACAGGATCATGAGGACGACCAAGGTCCCCGGTAAACACAATGGAACCTTTTTTTGTTTTTATTTTGACCATGGCAGCCCCCACGATGTGGCCGGCACGATGAAATTCAAAACTCAACACATTAAATAGTGAATGTGGCGTATCAAAATCAATGGTCTCAAAATAATTTAAGGCAACTCGAGCTTCCTGCTCAGTATACAGTGGAAGAGCAGGCCTATGCTTGGAGAACCCATATTTGTTAGCCAATCGTGCTTCTTCTTCCTGCAGATGACCACTGTCGGGCAATAAAATGGAGCACAACGCTTTGGTACCCGTTGTTGCATAAATTTTGCCTTGAAAACCATTTTTAACGAACAAAGGAAGATAACCCGTATGGTCAATGTGAGCATGGGTGATGATGACTGCATCAATGTCGCGTGGATTGACTGGCAAGGGAGCCCAGTTACGCAATCGTAATTCTTTGTAACCTTGAAAAAGCCCGCAATCAATAAGAATTTTTTTAGAATCTACCGTCAAAAGATATTTTGATCCGGTAACGGTCTCTGTTGCCCCTAAAAAGGTTAATTTCATTTTGCCTCCGTCAGACTTCCTTGTTGTTTCAATTCCACTTGCCAACGCCACATCACATAAACCACGGGAATGACAATGAGAGTCAGTAAAAGGGCGGAAAAAACGCCACCCACCATGGGTGCCGCCAGGCGCTTCATGACATCCGCTCCAATGCCAGTGGCCCACATTACGGGTAATAATCCGATGATGTTCGCAAGACCTGCCATCACCATGGGGCGGATACGGGATATGGCACAAAGGTGTACCATTTGAATTAAATCCGGCAGGGTTTTAAGCAACCCTTTCTCTTTTTTCTCATTGTAATCCGAATCCAGGTATGCCAGCATCACCGCACTGGTTTCGGCGGCCACACCGGCTAAAGCAATCATTCCCACCCAAACGGCAATACTCATGTTGTATCCCAAGACATAAAGCAACAGAAAACCGCCAAATAAAGCAAAAGGAACACCGAGCATCACCATCAAAGTCTCCGTGATGGTACGGAAGGTAAAGTAAAATAAAACAAAAATAATGACTAAGGTGAGCGGCACAAAAATTTTAAGTCGCTCATAAACCCGTTGCATGAATTCGTATTGACCTGACCACGCCAATGTATAGCCTGGGGGCATTTTGACTTTGGCCTTGACTGCTTGTTTTAACTCTTCCACATAACCGCCAATGTCTCGACCACTGATGTCGATGAACACATAACCTGCCAACATAGCATTTTCATCGCGGACCATGGCAGGTCCTGAACGAAATGTTAACGTCACCAATTGTGCAATAGGTACTTCAGCACCACTTGGTGTTTTGACTAAAATACGATTGAGTTTGTCTGGATCGTCGCGTAATTCGCGTAAATAACGCACATTCACCGGATAACGCTCACGCCCTTCAATGGTGGTGGTGATATTTTCACCGCCAACCGCCGACTCAATAATGCGATTAACATCCATGATGGTTAAGCCATAACGTGCTAACTGGTCGCGATTGATTTGGAAATCTAGAAAATAGCCTCCAGCGACTCTCTCTGCATAGACATTACTTGTCCCCTTCACTTCTTTGGCCACCATTTCAATTTCTTTGCCAATGGCTTCAATTTTTTTAATGTCGGGACCAAAAATTTTAATCCCAACAGCCGTTCGAATACCTGTGGTGAGCATGTCATTGCGTGCTTTAATGGGCATGGTCCAGGCATTACTTACCCCAGGAAATTGCAAGGTTTTATCCATCTCAGCAATTAAGCTTTCATAAGTCATTCCTTTACGCCAAAATTCTTTGGGCTTTAATTCCACAATCACTTCCATCATGCTAAATGGAGAAGGGTCGGTAGAGGTTTCCGCTCGTCCTGTCTTTCCAAACACATGGGATACTTCTGGAAAGGCTTTTAATTTCTTATCCATTTCTTGAAGCAAGGCGGTCGCTTGAGTTACTGAGATACCCGGTAAAGTCACTGGCATGTATAAAATGGTGCCTTCGTAAAGAGGAGGCATGAATTCAGAGCCAATGAGTTTATAAAGAGGAATGATGCTTAAAGCAACCACCACCGCAATACCTATCACCAACTTTCGATAGTGCAAGGCTAGCCTTAACACGGGTGCGTACATTTTTTGCATAAACCGCGTAATAGGATGTTTTTGTTCAGGAATGATTCGACCACGCACCAAAAGAGGCAATAGTACAGGAATTAGGGTGATGGCCAACAGGGCACTCATGAAAATCGCCAAGTTTTTAGTATAAGCCAAAGGTGAAAACATCCGCCCCTCTTGGGCTTCTAGAGTAAAAACGGGCATGAACGAGATGGCAATCACAAGAAGTGATGAGAAAATCGCAGGACCTACTTCCTTGGCCGAGTCGATTAACACTTGGGTGCGATCGCCTGGACTTCCTTTTGCCTCCCAATCCGCTAAGCGTTTATGGGCATTATCGACCATAATGATGGCGGCATCCACCATGTCGCCAACCGCCACAATAATCCCACCAATGGACATGATATTAAGCCCAATATGTAAAAAATAAATGGGAATAAAAGAAATCAAAATCGCAAGCGGCAAGGTAATAATGGGGATTAATGCTGAACGAAAATGACCTAAAAATACGATGATGAGTAACCCAACCACCACCAGTTCTTCAATCAAATTCCAATTGGCCGTGGAGATGGCTTCTCGAATGAGATTACTGCGATCATACACAGTAACCATTTTTATTCCTTCGGGGATGGCGCTGGCCAATTCTTTTAGTTTCTCTTTAATGCGACCAATCACTTGCAACACATCCTCACCAAAGCGCATGATGACAATGCCGCCCACTGCTTCTCCTTGGCCATTTAAATCAACGACCCCTCGACGCATATCCGAGCCAAGCTGCACGGTCGCCACATCACGCAGCAAAATCGGTGTCCCATTGGCATTAGTACCTATGGCAATTTTTTCAATGTCCTCAGTAGACTTAATGTATCCTCGTCCACGAATCATATATTCCACGCCTGAAAATTCAACCACCCTTCCACCGGTGTCGTTATTGCTCATGCGAATTTTTTCGATGATGTCAGGAACCGACAGGTTGTAGGCAAGAACTTTAACGGGGTCCAAATTGACTTGATATTGCCTGACAAACCCACCCACACTGGCGACTTCAGACACCCCAGGAACTGCTCTTAACCAATAGCGCAAATACCAATCTTGAAACGTGCGTAACTCAGCCAGATTATGTTTCCCGTTTTCATCCACCAAGGCGTATTGATAAATCCAACCCACAGGGGTCGCATCAGGACCTAGTTGAGGAGTAACCCCTTCGGGTAATTTCCCTGCCAGTTGGCTCATGTACTCCAAGACACGAGAACGCGCCCAATAAATATCGGTTCCATCCTCAAAAATGATGTAAACATAAGAAAAGCCAAAATCAGAAAATCCTCGTACCGCAACCACCTTCGGTGCAGACAATAGGGCGGTCACAATAGGATAAGTGACCTGGTCTTCCATTAAATCAGGAGAGCGCCCCATCCAGGTGGTGTACACAATCACTTGCGTGTCTGAAATATCAGGCAAAGCATCCATGCGGGTATTCTTCAAGGCTATATAACCCATGAAAGAAAACCCAAGCACAAAGAGCAACACAATAACGCGATTGCGTGCACAAAATTCAATAATCCGTTCAACCATAAAATCCCTTTATTTCATAGAAATCCCATACATCATTCCTGTTCTTGAATGAAAGAGCCTTATGAGATAACACTCATAAGCAATTCATCTCTTATTATTTATGCTGCATGCCTCCCATGGCTGCTTTCAACTGGCTCTCCGAATCAATGAGGAAATTGGCAGAGGTAATAATTTTATCTCCCTCCTTAACCCCTTTTACTATCTCAAGCAAATCACCAGCTCTCACCCCAACAGTCACGTCTCGCCACTCAATTTTGCCATTGCCATGATAAATAAAGACCACCGCACGCTCACCCGTGAGTAAAACGGCATTTTTAGGGACTACAAGACGCTCACCCAAAGGGACTTTGAGTTCCAGATTAACGTACATCCCAGGCTTTAATTGTTCTTTTGTATTGTCTACTTCAAAACGCACCTTGGCCGTACGCGTTTTCATATCAATGGTCGGATAAATAAAATCAAGCTTGGCTTTAAATAATTCATTGGGCAAATAGGTGAGGGTCAGATCAGCAGTTTGTCCTAGTTTAATATAGGGCAACTCATATTCATAAATATCCCCTAAAACCCACAAGCGTGATAAATCAGCAATCGTGTACAATTCATCTCCTGGCTCAATACGCATGCCAATAAGCGCCATTTTTTTAAGAACCGTTCCCTGGATAGGTGAGTCAATGGTCATCGTTCGAGTAATTTTGCCGGTGCGCTTTAATTGCTCTATTTCCTTTTCAGAAATCCCCCACAGCAGCAACCGCTGATGGGCGGCTTGAAAGGCCCCTTGGGCACCACGGGCAGCACTGGATGTCGTATTTTTGCTTAAGATTTTTTGAGCGTTTAAGGCAAGTAAGTATTCTTGTTGGGTAGCCACCAACTCCGGGCTATACACCGTAAAAAGAGCTTGTCCCTTTTTAACTTTTTCGCCAGTGAAATTGATGAATAATTGTTCTATCCAGCCATCAAAGCGCACATGGATATGGGCAACACGCCGCTCATCGGCTTCAACACGACCTACCGTCCGGATTGTTTTTTCGATCAGTTGGCGGCGGACTGACTCGGAGGTAATGCCAATGGCTTGTAAGCGGACTGGATCAATCACCATCTCATTTTTTTGCGTGGATTGTTTCATGTCCATCTTGCCATGTGTATCCGTTGCATTTTGTGCCTGGGTTAACTGCAACAAAGCCAGCAAACTCAAAACGAACACCCATCTTCTCATCACCTTATGATTCATAAGTACATCCCTGTGGTTTCTTCGATTTGTGCAATCGCTTTTTCATGTTCAGCAAGCTCACCGTGCCATTCCAATTCGTTTTCTTGCAGTGTCAACAAATTATTAAGCATCGTTAAAAAATCAACTTTGCCAACCCCGTAATTGGCTTGTGAAGAGGTAAGCGTTAGA
>NZ_KK074222.1:50928-96543 GCF_000586315.1 Legionella pneumophila subsp. fraseri
AATGAGCTTTGCCGAGCGCTCTGCCAACAAATAGGCATTTTTCACCTGGAAAGAGAGTGTGCGATAAGTCGTCTGCAAGTCTTCCATATCGGCGTTGTAACGGGCAAGTGATTCCCGTACCGCATTATTTTGCTTTTGCATGAAATAAAGGGGAACGGTTGCTTTTAACAACACTTGATAGCCTTTGGTATGCATTCCCGTATCATGAAGCCGTCCCCCCTCGATTTCAACATCTGGGAAATAATCCATTTTACTTAACTTGATGGCTTGTCGTCCTTTTTGCACGTTACGCTGCTGCATGATTAATTGAGGTGCTCGCTGTTTCACCAGCGAATAAAAATACTCCAAATTATGGCCCATTGGTGTGATAGGGAGTGTTGTTGGAGTACTAATCACCCTTTCTAAGGAACGATTCAAAAGACGGTTGATATCGGCTTGCAGGGATTGGCGTTGTTGCTTTAAGATGACCAAACGCATCAAAAGGCGAGAAATTTCGGTTTGAGCGCGATAAATATCTTGTTGAGGTGTTTTTCCGACACTGTAATTAGCTTCGGCACTTTTTTCCATTTCATGGAGAAGTTCTTGGTTTCTTTGTACGATTTCAATAGATTTATTGACAAAATAAAGGTCATAATAGAGTTGTTTTAGTTCAGCAATGACAGCAAAACAAGTGGCTTGATACTCCGCTTCTGCCCGTTTGGCCTCAAGCGTTGCTATTCTTCCTCGCACAACAAGCTTGCCAGGAAAGGGAATTTCCTGTTGGCCACCCAACATTTGTTCACGTCTTGGATCGACATCCATGGGAATGTTCTCGGACATATTGATATAACCCGCGTTCAATTTCGGGTCAGGAAGGGCTTTCGCTTGAGGAATCACGTGAATTGCAGCAAGCAAGCGGTCGCGTACCGCCCGAATTTGGGGATTGTTTTGCTTAGCTTCCTGAATTAACTGCGATAAACCAGGATTGGGCTTTGCATAAATGAATGACTCCGTAAAGCAGAAACTCAGGAGAACAATCCAAATAATTTTTCTAATACTAAAATGTCTCACCAGGTGCTTTCCTTAGCCATTTTTGGGCTTCAATTACTAACAAAGGCAACGTGCCTATCAAGATCCAGGAAATACATTGGGTAAATGAGATTTGCCCAATGCCAAACAAATCTCGCAGTACGGGAATATGATGAATCAAGACCTGTAGTGAAAAACTAATGCTAATAATTATAAATAAATGCAGATTAGAGAAAAAGCCGAGCTGAAAGATAGTCTTAGTATCACTACGAGCTCCAAATGCTATCAAAAGTCTTGCTGTCACTAATATGGAAAACGCAGCATCTTGCGCTTGAGTTAAATCCTTATAAGCTAAATACTCATAAGCAAAAACAGTTAAAGTTACTAAAGCTGTTACACAACCAATAAAACTCACTCGTTTGAGAAACGCACTATCCATCATGGATTTTTGAATGGTTCTGGGTGGGCGATTCAAAATTCCTGGCTCTGACCTATCAGTTGCTAAACCAATGGCTGGCAAACCGTCAGTCACTAAGTTAATCCACAGTAATTGAATAGGGAGTAAAGGCAAGGGCCATCCGATTAAAAGTGCTACAAAAACAACCAGCAATTCAGCACTGTTACCTGCTAACAAATAAATAAGTGTTTTGATAATATTATCGTAAATCGTTCGACCTTCTTCAATCCCAGCTACAATTGATGTGAAGTTATTATCCATGACAATAATGTCAGAAGCTTCCTTCGTAACAGAAGCCCCTGTTTTTCCCATCGCAATACCAATAGAGGCTTCTTTTAGAGCAGGCGCATCATTCACACCATCACCTGTCATCGCAACTACTCTGTTTTGTTTTTTCCAAGCACGTACGATTTTTAATTTATGCTCCGCAGTCACACGAGCATAGACCGCAATGTCTTTGACGCAATAGTTAAATTCTTCCTCTGACATGTTTTCAAGTTCATTGCCAGTAAGGAGTTGATCACCTTCGCTTAATATCCCAAGTTCTTGAGCAATGGCTCTCGCTGTAACAGGATGGTCTCCTGTAATCATCACCAGTTTGATACCCGCCTTTTTACAGCGGGAAACAGATTCTCTTGCACTGGCATGCGGTGGATCTTGCAGACCAACCAAACCTAAAAAAACGAAATTGCTTTCAATCTCATCAACTTCTTTATCCAGCCATGAAGTATCCAATGGGCGTTGTGCGAATGCCAAAATCCTTAATGCTTCACTAGCCATGAATTCACAGGATTGTCTCATACGCGCTTTATCATTCAGCGTTAATTTTTTAATACCAGTTTTTGTTAAAATATGAGTGCAGCGTTCTAAAACAATTTCTGGAGCCCCTTTTACGTAAACCATGAGCTCATCATTGTCATATTGACAAACCACTGCCATTCGTTTGCGTTCGGAACTAAAAGGCAGCTCCTTAATGCGAGGATTAGAAATTTGCAGTTCACTTCGCCAAAAACCTCCTTTAGCTGCTGCAACCAAAAGAGCTACCTCAGTCGGATCCCCTGCTACTGTCATTTGCCCATTTTGTTGTCTAAATTCAGCATTATTGCAGGCTACCATAGCCTGTAATGAAGCCTGCAATAACTTGTCTTCTGAAACATTAATCTCCTGGCCTTGAAGTGAAAATTTTCCTGTGAGATTATAGCCCTCTCCATAAATACTATATACATCGCTTGCTGTCACAAATTTACGTGCTGTCATCTCACCCACAGTTAAAGTTCCTGTTTTATCAGTGCAAATGACTTGTAAATAGCCAAGTGTTTCTACTGCCGATAATCGTCTTACCAACACAGCACGCCGGGCCATACGTTGTACACCCAATGCTAAAGCCACTGTGACCACAGCAGGTAAACCTTCAGGAATCGCAGCAACAGCAAGACTAACTGAACTCATAAACAGATTGAAGATAGGAATATTACGTAGGAGCCCTAAGCCAAAAATAGCCATAACAATGAAAAAACAAACCCATAATAAACGAGATCCCACTTGATTGAGTTTTTTTTGCAAAGGGGTTTTATCACGAGATGCTTCACCAAGCAGCTGGGCAATACGACCCATTTCAGTTTGCATGCCGGTTGCTACGACAAGAGCACGTCCTGTTCCGTTGACAATGGCCGTTCCCATAAATACCATGTTTTTACGGTCGGCTAGAGAGGTGTCTTTCGTACAAAGGTCCAGTTTTTTACCTACTGGCATGGATTCACCCGTGAGCGGTGCTTCATTGACCTTGAGTGCTGACAACTCAAAAAGACGGGCATCAGCGGCGATTAAATCACCACTTTCAAAAAGGAGAATATCACCCGGGACGATATCCGAAGCAGCAATCATTTTCGCATGGCCATCGCGCAAAACGGTCGCTTTAGGTGCGGCCATTTCCTGGAGCGCTGCCATAGCGCGATCAGCTCGGTATTCTAGAACAAAGCCAATGATGGCATTTAAAATAACAATGGCCAAAATAGCAATGGCATCGGCTTTTTCACTAAGTAAAAAAGAAACAATGACCGCACCCAAAAGCACCCAGGTAACCACACTACTGAATTGCTGAAAGAAGATAATGAGTGCTGATGTTTTTTTCTTTTGACTCAGCAGATTTGGCCCTACTTCTTCTAATCGTTGTGCGGCATCTGCTTCGCTTAAACCTAAAGTCAGGTCTATTTTAAGCTGGGATGCGATATCCTGAAGCGTTTTTTCATGCCATTGTTCTGCCATTGTAATTCATCCTTTGAATCGGCTCAGCCAGTATGTTCAAATGACCTTAACTCTTCCTAAAGTAACCTCATATTAATTACAGCATCACTGATGGCTTTCCGTTGTATTACAATCCAAAGGCTATAGGTTAGCGGCCACCACCGCCACCATGCCCAACATGGCCTTGAGCCACATGACTATCTAAACTCTCTGTGTTTTTAGTAGAGGTACTATTATTCATGCACGCAGCAAGTGCTAAACAACTAGCTAAAATTATCCAATGACGTTGCTTCATGATGGTCTTCCCCGATGATTTTAAAAGGAAATATGACTACAATATAGATGGTTTCACACAATAAATCAAAGCAGATGGGGGCTGTTGATGGCCTATGAATCAAACCATGATATCATTGTACTTACTGATTTGAATCAATAACAAACAAAATCATTATAAACAATGATACTAATACATCCATGATTGTTTTGGAGACCCAAGTTTTATGAAAAAATTGACCATCACCTTAATGAGCTTCTCATTAATCAATTTATATCATCCTATTGTTTTTGCTGAGAATTCCCACCATCACACAATGACCCATGTCACGTTACAGTCTTCAAAATCAGAGACTCGTCCTACCATGCAATTATCAATTCAAGAAATCATGGATAAAGAAAATAAAAAATTAGTATTGATTAAGCTAAGCGATACTAAAAGCAACAAACCAATCACCTTAGACAATCTCATTGAGGCGCATACTCAGAAAATTCACTTGCTGATTATCGATGACAATCTCATGGACTACAGTCATGTTCATCCAGTTGAAACAATGACACCCGGTGTTTACCAATTTGAATGGCAGCCTAACCTCAAAAATGCTACTTATCGTGCATGGGCCGATCTATTGCCTGCGAATACAAAAACTCAGGAATACATTATTGTCGATTTTCCATCACCTAAAAATATTGAGGGATTAGGAAATCATCTAGATCGCCAGACTTTATTTGAAAGCACTGTCGATGGTTATCAGTTCAAATTAACTTTTGATAAAACACCTTTACAAGTGGGGCAACCAGCTATGGGCAAAATAGATATTGTTGATGCTAAGGGAAACCCAGTCCATACGTTAGAGCCAATTATGGGTGCTTATGCACACATTGTAGGCTTTAATGAGGACTTTAAAACAGTAACCCATGTCCATCCAATGGGCAAAGAACCAACCAATAACGCTGAGCGAGGTGGACCTGAATTACAATTTCATATCGAACCAAATAAACCCGGATTTATTAAACTGTTTGCACAGGTACAAATCAATGGGAAAACACTTTTTGCTCCGTTTGGAATCCCAGTAAAAAATACAATGAAATATTAGATCCACAAGACTGGATATATCACTTGAATTACGAGTCCATTCATCTCAAATTGAGCAAATAAAACTGGAGAAACTATCCATTGGCATATGATTAATTTTCTGGTAGTCGATTGATTTTCAATTTCATTGAATAGATGTCAGATGACTTATCTTTGTGACTTAAAGGTAAAGGAACTCTTACTTTATAAAGTTCTCCACCATTTACTAAAACAAAAGCCTGCCCCTTTGGCAAAGAAATAATATCCTCCACTCCAATCATAGGCACTGAAGAAGTTTGTACTCTGTCCTCATTAGTTGTATTAAAATAAACCCCATCTTCACCATGAGGTGTATCATTAACCATAGAAACTTGGGTATGACCAATAACTCCAACTTGCGGGAGTACTTTAACAAGCAGATTAGCAGTTTCCTCATTTTTAACCCTAAGCATTATTAAGGTATTAAAATTTCCCTCAGAGACTTCAGCCTTAGCCCTGGATCCAAGCGCAACTTCCATATCCTGAGTAGTTTGAGCATAAGCAGTAACCTGAAAACCTGCACCGCCCGCTTTATTGAGAATCTTCACAAATGAATCCTGAATAATTTCGGACAACTCGTCACAATGTAGATTCAAGATATAGCGAGCATTGGGTTTTTTATAAATTTTACCAGCTGTAGAAACCAGATCTGACAAGAATGCTTTACCTACTGCTTGGGCGATATTAGGATTCGTAAGACTGTCCAATCCAATATAAAGTACCTTCTTATTTTTAATCACATCCATCAGTTCAATATCTCCCGGCTCAACTTTTGATGACAGGATTTTAGAAGCATTACTTTTATTGATTTCAGATAACACAGGTCCGACACTGGCTGTGATTTTATCGTAATAGTGTTTATCCATGATGGCTGCATCATAAAGGTCTATCAGAATTTGGTCGTGAAGCGCTTCGGCATTGTTGCTTTTGATGGTTTTGTTGATGTGGTCTTTGACGTATTGAATGACTGCCTGGTGGCGCTCCATAGGGGATTTGGTTTTATTGTTTTTACCAATTTTGCCGTCGTGTTCCTCGATAATATCTTCAATCTCTTGATGATAGTTGGGATAGTGATTGGGTAGGATGGAGTCAGCATAGGTCATCAATAGCTGATCTAATCGACTGATATAGAAGGCTATGGATTGGTAGGTAATTGGTTGTTTCATTTCTTCAAGGCATATAGCCACAATGTTTACGTACTTCCATGCAAAGGCAGCAAACTGTTTTCCTTCACCCTCTGCGGATATTGCATCAGTAATTCGGGTTGCAACTTCACTGACTTGGTCGTAGTTCTTGAGTGGGTTGTATCTTGCCGATTGGTCTGGAAAGCCCAAGTGAACGATTTTGAAATCTTCTGTCCTGCCTGATGCCCCACAGGCAGCCATCATGTCTCTAACCAAGTCCTGGTCGCCTTTAGGATCTACTACGATGACGGCATCGCCATTTCTGATATCTTGATTAATCAGAATACTGGCTAAGCGTGTTTTGCCGACTCTGGTAGTGCCTACAACGAAAGTATGACCTACACGTACATCTTGCGGAATGTAAACGGGTTTATCTTCTTCTCCAACCCCATGCAGGAAAGGGCTTCCTCCAACAGGAGGATCGGGTCTAAATGGATTTAACTTGGAATTGTTGTTAAGCCATTTTGCTAATCGGGTGTGCTCATGGTTTTGGCAAAATTGTCTGGCCAGCTGATAGCAATACCCTTGTTGCATGAATTTTTCATTTTTGACTTGCTTAATTTGATGTAATTTTTGAGTATGACTTGGTCGCCAGCGAAAGCCTTTGCCCAGGAATAACCAGTTTTTGGATAAGGGGATTTCTGTGGTAGATAGTGCATAGGTTGGCATGGCTAAAAGTCTGCGGTGATATCGCTTAACCTTTATTGATTGCCACGCTCTATAAACTCCAGGGATTGATAGTGTAATCACTGCATACAGGCTCATGGTTTGAGTAAGCAAGAACAGATGTGGTTGGCTATAAGCGAGTAGAGCCAAAGACAAACAGGTAATCGCTGACCAGGCTTCGGTTGGTTCTCGTAATAGATTATTAATAGGATAATCGCTCATAACATTCTCCATATCATCAGGGCATCAATAAATAAGAAAATAGCCAGTAGATACCAGCGGGCTTTGAGGGCTGTATTTAGTTGTTCGGAGGTGAGTTGATTATTTAGCTGTATGCGTGTGACTAGCTTTGGCCATAACAAAATCAAGGCTAAATAAATTAGTCCATGCAAGCCCAGAAACAATGGTTGAATATTGGCAAATGTATGTTGCCAGCGGGTGAGAAGATTTGTATTGATAACCCAAGGAGTAATCATTAATAAACCAATGATTGGTAAAATGGTTTGAATCAGTACTATAATGGATGAACGGATATAATGTTTAATCATAGGGATAACTCCAAATGAGACAGGTATTTCGTTTGTTGGCAGTGGTTCTTGATGCCCTTGTTGGTGTGGCTGAGGATAAACCTGCTAAACGCTACTTGACTGTTTATGAGGCTCAAGAAAAGTTTGATAAGGGTTTGATTAGTATTCGTGAATACAATGAATCCATTGAGTCTAAATAAGGCCTTCATCGAAGACCTCCTGATATCACTTTAATTCCTGTTTTAGCTACCTGCATACCAGACTGACTTACGTTGTCGCTATGACGTTCAGAACCGCTGACTAAATCCATAAGGCCTGCACCAGCGTCACCACCAAAATGACTAGATAATCTAAGTAACAAAACAGGTGCAACGAAGTAAAACATCACAGCCATATTCTTCATAGCCGAAATTGCATCGTTTTCACCTAATGGATCAAGTACGGAGCGTTCGAGAAATCCGACCAAATGCCAGAGGTATTGAAGAAAGATAGCCATAACAAACAAGGCGCACAAGCTGCCTAATGCTCTTGGACTATAACAACTTAGAGACAATACCATTGGTGTTAAAATGATTAAAAAGAACATGAAAAACGCTTGCATGACGGGCAGGGTTTGCATGATTGCTTCTCTTTTTAATGGGGTTGATGTCCAGGATTTTGTCCATTGTCCGACATTGACCAGGCTATGGGTAATGGCAGATGCGACTTTTCCATTGTTGTTGTCCATGAGGTTTTGTACTGAACTGGTCTGCATGTCTCTGCTTTCTTGCAAGAGCATCTTGGCAATAAAATCTTCTGCGCTGATGTCCGCCTTCCAGGCTTTGGGGTGTTTTACTTTATATTGACGAACCCTATCCAGCATAGCGTAGTAGTTTAGATGTTTATTAAAAACACTGGCCTGATTAGAGACCTCAACCAAGTCGGTTTTGATTTTGTTCCACCATTGCTGACAACTGGGATAACCATCTTCTGGCAATCGTTCGGGTGGAATATCGCCACGATTAGCTGCTTTTTCAAGATTGCGATTAGGGGCTTGATGAAAGGTAAATCCTGGCACGGGTTGGCGTGCATGAAGTTTGCTATAATACATCTTTTGCAGGATTTTAGAACCCATCCAGTTTAAATCATCCTCACCACCATAGCGTTTTAGCATAGGGTCTAATTCACTTGCTTCATGCTTTTCACTATTGAATTGAGTTCTTGCTTCAATAAAACATTGTCTATGAAAATCCAATGCTTGTTTGCGAACGCTCTGGGGTAGATAGGTTGATACCAAATCGCCTTGAATGGATTGCAAACTATCGGTGCAACCCGTTACTTTCATAAGGCTGTAGGTAAAGCTCGATATAAAATTCTGGATGATGGCAAAGCCTATAGGTATTTTGACCTGGTTAGTCAGAAGATCCGCAAAGGCTTCATCATAAGTTGTGCCGCTGTCGCCAATGACAGCAGTCGTCGGATTTTTTAGTCCACACAAGGGTTTAAATTGTAGTGCTTTGGTTTCCAATGGTACGCAAGGATAGACAAATAAGCTGCATATCAGGAAAGTGACTGCCAATTCATACAGGAAATTATTTAAAGCATGTTCAACCGCATAGAAAGCCCCAGCTGGATTAAGCACATTTTTAAGAAAGCGATAACCAATGGCCAAAAAGCCAAGATATAACAGCCCTGTTTGCCACAGGGCATTAAATAGAACCTCATACTGTTGCCATCCTAGATAGGTGGTGTAGAGAGATAAAGGGTTAAAGACAATCATAATTAAGCTCCCTTATTTTCTTTGACGTAGATTGCACCATTTTTTACAGCTGGCTGTTCATGATCCTGGCCCGGGATATTTTGGCTTTGTGCTTGATGGCGAATGTCCATAATGGTTCCCAAAGTTTCGTTCATCATTTTTTTGCGGACATCGTTTTCAAATGACAATGAGTGAATGTCATCATCCAATTTTTTCAGTGCAAAAAGGACCATGTTCATAGCAGGCTTTAGATTTTGAACTTCTTGCACTTGCAGCCCTGCTTGTAATATACGACGCATCATTAAGGCTTTATCCAACATGTTTTGGACAGCAATTTCCTCAGCTAACTTCGAGACAGTGAACATCTGTTCTTCACGAGGTAAATGTTGAATTGTGATAATGACTTCATCAGTAATCAGTAAATTGGAGGCACTGACTTTATGCAGATTTTCTTCGGTCAGTGTCCAGGTACCATTGACTAAATTCCATAAGGCTTTGGCAATGTTCTGACTACAGGTATTAGCGTTCGCACAGCTTTGCAATAAAGCTGATAAGCCTATTCCTGCTTTCGCATCGTGATTTTGTTTGTTTTCACTGCTGCTTACTTGAATATCACCCAGAACCTTAACTGCCCAATTGGCAGCATCAGTGGGCGTTGGCCAGCTTAGTGTCATAGGGATTTTGGTACTTGGCTTCTCCAAGGAATTTAAAGGTTTTCTCTCCAAAAGAATGTTGTACCCAGCAATGACTACATCATTAATCACCTTAATGGGGCGTTGGAATTTACCGCCAGCATTACCTTTATCGCTGCCTATCCAGGGTAGACCGTATTCATCTCGTTTTTGGGCAATACTTTTTGACGTTTCGGTTACATCGACGTTTTCCTTCTTAGCCCGTTTGGCAGCATCGAGCCATCCCTGACTATCTGATACTGATAAGATGCCTTCCATAGGAGATTGGTTTTGTTCCAGTGCTTGTTTGACTTCCTGACAATCTTTAACTTTGAGAGTAAATTCATTTTGCGCGCTAGATGCAGCATTTTGTAGAACATTGTATAAAGCAGGCATGGACTGTTGTAGCTTATAAAGTGGAAATCCTGCGACAGAGCCTTTCAAATTATCAATTACACCGCCAGGGATATTTAAGGCTGATTTCTTTAAATCCTGAAAAGTATTGGTAATGGATACCACAGGATTAAAACCACTACAGGAAAAGCCCATACGGCCATCGATATCTGCACCAATAACCAGTGTTTGATCTTTATTGACTGGTGGAATAAATAAATTGGATGTTCCTCCTAATTCATAATAGTAATCAGATTGGCTGGGCATAAAGCTGCCAGCATGGATTAGTGAGGGGATTAGTAAACTAAGCAGTAGCGATTTTTTCATGGCATCTTCCTATCGTTTTTGAGGTTGTTCTACTTTGGGAAAGGTTAAAAAATTCACGAGTTTGCCTTTGTGCTGAATACAGCCGCGGTATTTACGCCAGAGGACAAAGACATAATTGCCATTTCCGGCTTTTTCATCCTCTGTACCAAAGTCTTGTGCCTCGCCTGGATGAATATTTCGGTTAATGGGGTAGATTTCCTGCCAGATGACTTTTGTGTTTTTTGGGTCATAAATGGCATTAGCCACTACACAGTTTTTCCCGCAAGAATTGCGGGTTGATTTAGTGACATGCAGGGGATTTTTATTGGTGACGATATCCACTGCGTGCATGGCTGCAACAACTGAGGCTCTATAGTTGTAGGGCTGAGTCACTCGCATTAATCTTGGAATTTCAGAACCCCAATTTTGGGTGAAAGTGCCAATGTCATGGTTAATTAATAGGTGAGGATGAGTTCCCATATACAACAACTCAGCTGCTTCTGTTCTGTCCATGAGCGCATCGGCTTCGGCAAGATAATAAGGAACGCCAAAACCTGTTTCAGATCTATGTGACAGGTAGGGAATACGATAGAAAGCAGCAGGGCTGCCAATAACATCAACGATTCGGGTACGTTCATCATTGATATGCTGATCGGTGGTTTGTCCGCTGTCATTGCCAAACCCTAATTCAGATCCAGTCGCAGCTTTATAGGCTTGTTCATACAGTGTTCTTGCTGCTTTATTTTCATAAAGCGTTCGTGCTTCAAGCCAGGGATTTTCTTCTGGTTTATTGCTGACGGTAATGATTAAATCAGGCAAGAACTGCTCAATCGCAGGCGTGACTTCAAGCCTTGGTGGTAGACGACCTACAGTCCATGTGCAAGATCCAATCACTTTGTAATGGCTGTTTTGAAATAGTTTTTGCAAGACCCGTGTGGCTATGGTGAAGGTGTTCACAGGGTGAGGCGGGCTTGTGCTTTCTAAGGCAAAGGACAATTTAGTCATAAAAATAAGTCCTATTGTGAGTAGCCGTTTTAGGTTGTTCGAGTTTTTTAGCCATGATTTCAGCAGCTTCAAGGACATCATGTTCTTTCTCCAGGAGGTGGCGTTGAGCTTTTTCTGATTTCTCAGTCATTAACAGGGCAAGCAGGTAGCGAGGTGGAATGACACGAAACAATCCCTGATAACGTGACCCTAATAAAACCGCTTCTGCATACAAGCCTTTTTGCGAATCAATATCTCTGATTAAGGTTTCTTGTTGTGGTGTTAAGGATTTAAAGCGTTTTACGTCAGTGATTTCTTTTTCATCTAGCCCCAATAAAATCCAGGTTTCAATCAACGATAAAATTTTGGTGGCCTTTTCTGAATCCATGTCTGTGACGTTTTGGGTAATAGCAACCAGCCAAAGCCCAAGCTTTCTTGCCACTTTGGCAACCAGTAAACATACGGTCACAACAGAGGGGATTTGAAATTGCAAATGGGATTCATCAATAAAGAGAAAGGTTGGTCTGTTATCGTTCTGAGTGGCTTCTGCCATAGCTAATATTCTCGGTAGCAAGGACACCATAACCAAGGCTAGTTTTCCGGTATCATCCTTAATGGCTGAAATATCAATATGAAAAATATCAAAATCGCCTAAGGGTTCTGTCGGCACATTAAAAAAGCGAGATTTGGCGCTGTTAATGACATAACTGTTCAATCGGTCGTGCATATCAAGGATGCGGTCTTTTTTGCGAGCAACCGTTTCTCTATCCAGTCGTCGTTTAAAAGCATTTACGATATGCTCAGTGAGCATTTGCGGTATGTCACTGTTAAAGGACGTTAAAATCGCATCACTTAACACTTCGATTAATAGCGTTTCATCAGCCAAGGTAAATTGTTCTTCTTCCAAAGCATTGGCCTCAGTAATCATGGTACGTAAAGCTAAGGCTAGCTCGGCCAGATAGGAACGGTGACCATCACCACAGACCACGTCCTCTGAATTAGCGGGTTCTTGGAGGTTACTCTTTAATTCCATGATTTTTTGAGCAATTAAGGTAGCCTGCTCAGTACTTAAATTATCCGTGATTTCAGGAATAGCTTTATATGCTTCACAAAATGGATTTAATGGAACTGCTTCATCTTTCTTATTACTCAGTAATAACTGTTTGGTCTTTTTACCGTGTGCTTTGGCATGAATGAGTATCCTGTCAAAAGAGTTTCCCATTTCAAAGAGCACTACTCGGGCATTTTTCATGGCTAATAAAGATTGAATCATCCAACCCGTTAAAACCGACTTGCCACCACCAGAGTTTGCAAAAATAGCGCAATGAGAATTTTGGCTAACAAAATCATGATGCAGTAAGTCAAAGAAAACAGGTTCACCCAAACGATTGAAAAAGGGGAAACAAGGTAAATGCCTTGCTCCTTGGTTACGGCCATAAACCGGGAGTAGGGCTGCTAGTTCAGTGGCATACATAAGGCGGTCAAAGCATAAGTATTTACGAGCATAGTGAGGATCAAAATTAAACGGCAAGGCATTGAGCCAGGAATTTAGAGGATGGAGATCAAAGCTAGAATGAATCAAGGGCATTTTTGCATCATTGAAAATTGTGTGCAGATTTTTTTCTATGATTTGAGCTTGTTGCTCATCTTCGGCTTGATAAAAAACGGCCTGATTAACCCAAAACAGCCGATTGCCACTACTTAACTCATTACGGGCTGCTCTAATATCATCTCTGACTTCTTGCGGTTTTAGACTGGTTCCTACAATTCCTTTTTCCAATCGCGTTAAATGCGAATCAAGATTTTCATCATGACTAAAGACGACTTGGATTGTGTAGATGCTTCCTTCTGGCAGGGTGTCTAAAAGTGCGTATCGGTGCTTGGGATTGGCTTGTTGTCTTTCTCGTGAGACTAAACCAATGATAGGCGCTTCTTTTAATCCATCCACATATAGAATTCTTTGTTTCATTCCTTCAAAGATGAATCCTTGTTCATCGCTTTGAGGTGGCGTAAAGAATATATTTTGCGCTAGATTAAAACCTGCTGGTATGGGATTAGGATAAGGGTATTGTTCTAATATCGCGTCAGCTGATTTGGGATTAAACCAACGTATCCACCACTGGTAATAATCTTGGCCTTTGAGGCGTTTAATTTCCAGACCTGGTGAACGCAGTTTGGTTTCAATCTGACTAATGACTTCTTGATGTTCGAGAAGAATTTGCTCTCGTGGCAAGGTGGTTTGATGTAATTGTCTATAAAACAAAACTCTGATTCTTCGTCTTCGTCCACGGTAGGGCGCGCCTGTTTTGGGATCAATAAATAAGCCTTCGGGTCGGGTCATCTTATTGTAGAGATCGTGCAGGCGTTCTAAATAATCTTGCGTTAATGGACTTTCTCTAAATTGTTGGGGGATTTGGGTTTTAATATGAGTGATAACGGGATCAAGGCAATATTCGTCTTGAACAAACATCTGCATGACCCAAGGATCAACGACATGAAGTGGAACTACCGATGCAAAGGTATCCCGAATTTTATTAAATACGGCTTGTAAATATTCAGGGGAAGCGGCTTCTGCTTGAATGTCGCCTAATTCAAACCCCGAACCTAAACTTTTACCATCAGCAAATAAAAAGACCTGCTCTTGTTCATTAAAATCAACAATAGCCAGTCTATCGGCAAAAGAGGGTAAAGGATTGGCGTAACGCTTTTTAACGCTTTGCTCCTTTATGGCTTGGGGATTCATTGCCCCAAGCAACCAGTTAGATAATCGTTTCATCATGTCTCCTTAGTACAGTTCTGATGCCAAGGCATACTGGTTTTGCTTGTAAAGGAAAAAGCGTGTCGTGTAGGCAGGCTTTATGATTTGTTCATCACCCAATTGCGCTACATGAGCAAAAACATGGATAGGCACTTCGTGGTTAGGGAGTTGTTTAAACTCTTCACCCGAATCATCAAAACGTGCCTGTTGGTAAACAGGCTTTTGTATTGGTTGTTGTAGGCTCTGCTGATACAACTGGCTGACCGTTAAGCCCTGCTCAGGAATGGCGTTTTGCGACATCCTAGCAGTGGAACAAGCGCTTAATACCAGACTAGCGCAAAGCAGTATCAAAGTTTTTTTGTTGATGGTAACCATAATCTAATACCCTCCCTTGGTGTTCTTTATCAATGGCTATGGTTTGGCTGAAATGTAAACTAAGTTGATTAGGGACAAATCCTGAATGGCTGCGGATGCTGGCAGGAACAAAGACCATATCGAAGCTGCCCTGGATTCTTTTCTCAAGCCAGTCAGTAATCTTTTGGCTGCCTTCGTTTATTGCTCCACCTGCTGCAAAGTGTGCTAAGTCGCCTGTAGGTGTGGCAATGGCAGAACCGCCCTCGGCTTGATAGCTCATTTGCCATTTAGACAGAGCATTTCCTGCACCTTGAATACCGCCTGCTGCCATGAAGGCAGCTAATACTCTGGGCGCATTGGTGATGTACTGTCCTTTGATGCAGGGGTTGCCGAATTGCGTGGTTAGATAACCAATGCTGTCGTTATTCACCAGCTCTGCGGAGCTTTTCATTTGTTCCTGGCCGATACTCACAAAATGCCCATCCTCAAAGACAAATAAGGCTGAAGTGATATAGGCGCGGACACAGCTGATGTTATCGAGAAAGGAACCAACGCCAATCGAATAACCGCTGATTTTCATACCAGTGATTTCTTCTGGCAGTTGCATCCCATTAGCTGTCATTAAATCCCCTCGACTGACCATTGCTGTGAAGGGAAATAAAGGCTGCATGAGTTTGCCCTCAACAGGTACTTCGCCGATTAAAGCTGATAAGAGCGTTACTTTGCTGAAATCACTGCCCGCTGGAATGGTATAAAAGGGCGTTTTAGTAGGCGCTTCTTCCTTGGTTGAGTTGTCATGTTCGGTGAAAATTTTGCTTTCTGACGGAGCCTTATCCAGCAAGGTATCCAAGTCTTTAATTTGACCGGATACAGGGGCTTGATTGCCTTCCATGGGGTAAGATTGGGTTTGGTGCTCAGTGAGTGATGCAAATTTTTCCTTTAATGCGTTCAGTTCATCTTGCAGTGCAAAACCCACTTCTTGTTTAGGTTGTTTTAATTGTTTTTGTAGCGATTTATTCTCTTTGTGCATTTGCTCTAATTTCTTTTCTGTTTCTAATAACCGAGCGGAAACATCACGAATATTGTCATTGAATTGGCTTGCTATAGCTTCACCAAAATTATTAGGGTTGGGTGTGTTATCGCTTGCGGGTGAGCTATGTCGGCTATTGATCAGAATCATAATGACCGCAAAGACCACTGAGCCTGCCAGAATTTTAATGCCATTGTTTTTATTCATCGGCTATACCTCGCATGTTGAGTGAGTGCTGCTGCAAAAGGTTGATCAGAGACTAAAATGACAGTGGTGCTTTCATGTTGATTGCCTGGTGGCAGTTCGCTTCTAGGGTAAAAGCTGGCGGTTTGCCAATGCCCCATAAGTTTGGTGAATTGCAGCTTTACAGGCTTATTGAGCAAGTTTTTTAAATCGACTGCGGTGACATAGAGATTGCCTCCACGCCATGAAGCCAGGGGATGAGCTTCAATACTTGCACCGTAAAACAAAGGGATGGTTTTATTAGTTTGCATGGGTGAGCGATAAATTCCTTCTGGAATTTCTCTGACACGCTCAGGTGAATACAAGGCTTGAATGGCAAAGCGGGTTAATTGAATAGCGTTGTATTCATACTGACTGGCTCCTGCATTATGATTGGTTTTGGGATCA
Source organism: Legionella pneumophila subsp. fraseri (assembly GCF_000586315.1). Classification (GTDB taxonomy): domain Bacteria; phylum Pseudomonadota; class Gammaproteobacteria; order Legionellales; family Legionellaceae; genus Legionella; species Legionella pneumophila_B. The sequence continues at coordinate 67,266 of NZ_KK074222.1, forward strand.
TCAATCAGAATTTCAATCGGCGTGGTGTTGATTGCTTTTTCATTGGCATTAAGGTTAAGAATAACCACTTCACCTTCAGGCAATAATTGGACAATTAAACGAGAATCTTTGAAGGATTCCTTAGCTTTAAGATACAAACTGCCTTTGACTTTCAGAATATCAAGGCTGGCACTCAGTTGTTGATCAATAACCTTAATAGCTTGGGGAAATTGAACTAGCCTTTCTTTATTAATAGGTAACTCAATCGTCAAAGGGACTTTTTCCCAAACCAGATGTTCGCTTTGCAGGGCGTGGCTTAAGTGCATCACAACAAGGCCCAGGGCAAATAGGCTAATTTTAATGAGTTTCATTGTGTTCCTCCGTGTCAACCAGTAAATCTTGTAAACGTTCTTCAGGACGGGTATAGCCATCCAGGGCTAATTGGAAAGGGTTATGGAGACGTGACAGGTTGAGTTTGACCACGCGAAGGTGATAAGCCACCACTTTGTCAGCAATGACCATGGCAGAGTTATCTTTGAGCCTTTGCGTTATGCGTAGTATCAGTTTGACTTCCCAGGTATCGGGACCAATTTTTTTAATGTCTTGCGGTTCCATAAAGCGATAGAGGCTAGCTACTTGAGTACGGTCAAAGAGCTGAGCGTTTTTATAAGCTGCCAGGGTTTCACGAAGTAACTGCTCATGACGTGGCGTGAAGTAATAATGAAAGGCTTTGATGTTTTGATTGAATTCTTCTTTGCCCTTATTAGACCAGCTGTAGAGTGTCGGCATTAAGGAGGTCACATACCCTTGCACGTATTCGTTCGGTATCTCACTTGCTTTCATCAAACCGCCATTAGCAGCCATATTAGGACTAAGCCAGAATTCATAGTGTTTGGGCATTGTCATCAGATTAATAATTAATGCCAAGACGATGATTAATAACACACCGACAAAAGCCAGTAATAAACGATTGTGGTGTTGTAGACTGTCGATTTTTTTCCAGTAGTTAAACATGCGGCTCTCCAACAGATTTATTCTTTTGCCAAGTTCCCTGGTAATGAATCCAAGGTGAATGTTTGAGCCTTAATCGCACCATCCATTGAATCGTTTTTTTCATCACATAACCATAAGGTTTTCCTGCTTTGATGCGGGAAATTCCTTTAGGCCACACGGTAATAGACAGAATGAATCCAATCACAAAACCGATGCAGCCAGAGGCCAGCGGAAACCCAATCGTTATCCCTAAGAGAATGAATAACAGGGTAGTTGCTGGGGTTGTGGTGATCACAATCCAAAACAATTCACGAAGACTTAAGCCTTTCCAGGCTGGGAAGTCGTGTGATAGATGGCGCGAAGAAGGCTGACTCATGGTTTCACCTCCTATATTTTGAACTTGGTAATCATGGTGTAACCCACATAACCGGAAGCAATGCTAATGGCTAAATAGGTGATGCCCATTACGGCAAAAGTACCGAAGGCCACCATGGAGCCTTCGTTCTTTTTGGACTCTTCAATACCATGTTGTACCGTGGTAATGAATTTAATAAAGGTTACGACTGCGGTAATGAAGAGCAATAAACCCAGACCTTGTTTGACGTAATTCCCTGTCACCGTCATCATGCTTTTAGAGCCATCCCCGATGTTGTCCGCATCGGAAATTTTAGGAAACCAGTTATCTGCTAATAGTACAGGGGTATATAAGAGATTGATTGCCCCAAGATAGATAGAGCGAAGCATTGTTTTCATGTTGTCTCCTTAACGAATAAAACCAGAATGAAGATCATCAGACCAATCACTAATCTGATGAGCCGAGAACCCAGACGCAGTAAGTATCCATGTTGTTGTTTTTCCTCTGCGTCCATCATGTGGTTGACAGACCACATCACCGCCAATATCACCAGGGCAATGGCAATAAAGCGGATACTTCCGGAAAAGACTTGTGCCGATATGTTGTTGCTTGCTTGTTTAAAGGTAGTGGCAAACATCCTGGCTATTTCGTCTTTACTCATTAGGGTTTCCTCACAAAGTCCATTTCCAAGGACTTGATCTTGCGTGGTGCAATGATGGGTTGATTGATGTAATCAATCAGGCCATTGCGAATATTCAGTAAATCTTCTCTTAAGCCTGCATGATGTTGGCCTTGGACATCTTCAAATCCTTCAATTTGTAATTGGATACGGGCATTGGGTGTTATCTGTGTTTGTGCTTCATCAAGCAGGGGCATGATGGCGTTAATCTGGTTAATAATGCGCACCAGTGTTTCATTTAAATCAGGGTTATTCGCCCAGCTGTGCAGGCTTATTATCATTAAGGTCAGGCAAAGTAATCGTTTCATGGTTTCTCCTTATAGATACTTCTTAAAGCGACTGGCCGTCATGGCCACCATTAAACCCATCAATAAACTGATAGGAACAAAGACATAAACCGGAGTGATGCTGACAGGCAGGGCAAGCCAGAGCATGAGTAAAATCACCAGCAGTTTTTTTAAATAGTGATTCAGCCTGTGGAAGACATAAGATGACTCACGGCCTAAACAAGCGGTGCGTATTGCTCTTTGGTTAAGACCATCAACCAGACCTGCAACCATGGTCAGGGCAAATAAAGGCATGGCAGCGAATAAAATGATGAGTTTAATTAACAGGCATTGACTGCTTAATAAAACCAGTTGGAAAAACTGTTGCGATTTTTCGAGTAAGTCTGCTGCAAAGTCGTTAATGGCTAATTTGTTTAAATAGGGAATAGTTAACGTCCAGCTAGGCTTGGCATCTAAGGGTAGGGTTGCTAGTAGTGAACCTTGATAGACAGGGGTGATGGCTTCTCTTTGAGTATTTACGAGGATATTGACCTTATCAAAGGCAAATGGGTAGCCATGAAGCAGCCATTGACTTACAGCCCAGATAATCAACGCTAACCAACCCAGAAAGAGAACCAATGTTAATTGCAAGGTCATTTGTCTTGAATATTGTTTTATTGCCATACAGCCCCCTCAGCAATAATTAAGGGGTAATGCTGTTCATGGATATAATTCAGCAGTGGATCAACATTGACAGGCAGTAATGGCAATTTGAATTTTTCTTGCAAGGCTACAATGATTTCAAAGTCATTCACATTGGTGATGAACCCTGTAGCTTGCATGGATTTTAATTTCTCTTGATGTTGTTCTAACCATTTGATGGATTCTTTATCCACACCTATGATAAATAAGGCCATGTTTAATAAATTTGTATCCAATTTTTTATGGCTTACTTTGCCTACAGTGGCTTTGCTTTTTGCTGGTACACCTATCGGGCTAGACAGATTAAGTCTCAAAGACGCATCACTTTGTGACAGAGTTAAAGGAATCACGTTCATGCTATGAACGTTTAAAGCAACTAACAGCAATAGCAAAATCCTAATCATTAAAATCTCCCTAAATCGACGACTTGTGAAGTTTTGCCGTTGGCTAGTAAGAGTAAAGGTGTTTGTTTCTTGTCTAGTTTTAAACCTTCGTATTGTTGGCTCCCTGGGTTCAGCGTGATTTGCTGACTGGTCACCAAATGGATAGGGATTTGATGTCTGTTAGCCCAAAGTTGGATGGCGCTATTGTCCATATCCAGAAAGAGCAGGTTCAATCTTGTATTTTGCGTGCGGTTAATGGCATCAATCAGTTGCAGCAAAATGGTGGTTACAGCGTCATCTGGTCTTATAAAGAAATAGAGCGATTCACCCTCTTTTAATTGAATGGGTCGATGTGCGTAGGGAGAGTAAGGAGATGGATCAAAATCACCGACTACAGGCACATCTTTAAAGAGTTGGTTATAGGCTTTGTAAAAGGCATTATTCCAGGCTATGTTTTGTGCGACCTTTTGGGCTTCTTGAAGGGCCGCAAGTTCGGCGAAATGCGCACGTTCAACATCATCCTTAGCATTAAGCCCAAGAATATCAACAGGTGTCATACGCAGGTCTTTGTAGTAAATCCTGCTTCTACTTTGCATTAATTGCAGATAGCGTTTTTCTTCTGTCTCACTTAATCCCCAGGCTTTGGCCTCCTGTTTTTGTAAGTCGTTAAGTTGAAAATCTTTGCCTTCGATGACTTCATCATGAAATTCAGCAAGACCCGCTTTCGTCAAGGCATTATCAGCACTTTGCATAGGTGCGGTGGCAATGCCTGGGATATACAAACCGGCAATTGCCTGTTGTCCCAAGAGTAGTCCAATTGTCAGTGTGGACAGCTTAAGCATGACTCACCTCTTGTTGACTTAGATGAACCAGCACATGCGCTTTGTCATTATTCTCAAATGCTATGGTTTGCTTGGCAAAATCGATTTCAAAGACAGTCCATCCGGCTAAGGAATCGCCTTTTTCCAATGCTTGGGTTTTATAATGGTAGGAAGCAGAGGCAACAGAAACTTCTTGGATACTATCTATACTCAAGACCTTAAAGGGCAGTTGGCTTTCAGGAAGCATTTTGACAGGTTGTTTTTTCTCATCCAGATGACGCAACAAATCAGTAATGCCTTCAAGTTTTTTCTTAATAGCAATTTGTTCAGTCGTAAACATTTCACCTACTTGGTGATCGTCCTTGTTTTGTAGTTGCTGAATGAAAGCTCCCAATTGTTTTAGGTTTTGGGTGATAGGCGAGAAATCCGGTTGTTCAATAGGTTGATTGAGTTGTTTTTGTATGGTGGTTAATCGCTCATCCAGCGTATTAAATTTATTGTTCTCAAGAGAGGGTTGGCTTTTTACACAAACGAATACAACCAACAATCCATTTAACAAAAAAAGACTAAGCCATTTGGCGTCCAAATATTTTTTCATCCTGCTCTCCTTGCTATCAGACTAAAATTGACTTCTCTTAACAGGTCATCCTGCTTGAGATTGAATAGATGCTGACCGACCAACACCGTCAGCCCATTTGTAATCGTTAAAGGGCCTAAATTTCTGCTAACCTGCGGCAGTGGTTGTTTAAATACTTGTTGTAGGCTTTTGCTTTGTTTTTCTTTGGGTGCAAGGTGATACCCTGAATAACGAAGCCAGTAATTCACCGCTTCCCCAATAGTCTGTATGGATGCAGGAAAATGAATTTGTTGAACGGTTTTCAATGGATTAATCTGAGCAGCCAAAGGTTGATTGTTGACAGTGGCATAACGACCAATTTGCGTAATATTAGCTGCTTGAGCATTGAGGCCACATAAAACAAAACAACAAAGCAGAGATTTTCTAAGCATGATTGTCTCCTGATTGTTCTGTAGATTTATTCCGTAATTCTTGAGCCAGGGCATGTTGTTCAACCGCCTTTCGGATAAAGACCTCTTTACGTTCAACATCAACATGTCTTGGAGCTTCTATACCTAGTTTGATCAGCCCGTCCTTTTCAGAGAGCAGATGCACTTTGATTCTGCCCTTATCAATGTAAATTTCTTCGCCGATACGGCGGTTCAAGGTCAGCATGATGGTTTCTCCTTTGGGTTTTTAAACAGATATTTCTTCATTTCGTCGATGTGGAATTGGACGATTTTAGGATCGGTGGGTATCTGAGCTTCTGTTTTCTTCGTTAATGCTTCTTGACGGGCTTCAATGCTCTTTTTGATTGTCAGGCAAGTTACATAAAAGTGGGGTAATGCAGGTGGGTAAAGCTCGGTTTTCTTAGTTTTTTCCAAGGCGAGCTTCAGAACTTGATTATCAAATTCTTGCAAGCTTTCAGACCATTCAAGCCTGGCAATATCGAGTACTTTTGCATTGTTATAGGCAGATAGCCATAAATACCCATAGATTGCATTAAAGCGTGCAAAGAGCGTGTCAATTCGTTTATCGCTAACTGGTGGCTGCGCCGAATTGGATGACATTGCTTGCGATTTCGGGGACTGGGTCGTCTTCAAAGTCGAAGCTGAAGCTTGCGTCTTTGCAGGATTCAGCGAGGATATCTGCTGCTGATTTTCTACGAACACTTGTTTGATTGCTTGCATTCGGTTGCTCCTGAGTTCTTAGGGGTAATAGTTCATCGTTCCAACAGTGTTGGGCTAACCAGTTAGCGGGAAATTTCCATTTGGGAACCCATTCACCCGCGAGTTCCATTTCTTGACGGTTTTGGGTTTGGGCTTGAAGGGCGTTAAGCATTTGAGAAAACAATTGATCATCAGGACGTAATTTAAAAAACTCCTGAAACGCCCTGGTTTCATCCTGCTTCTGTGGATAAAGAGACCAAAATTTTTGAAATTGTTGGCGCACACACACATACATATCTTCTGAGTTATGAGGTGTGTCGGGTTTTGTGTTTTTCACTGTGTTCGGTTTTCGATGGTTTTTATCGTAACCTGATGATTTAATATTATTTTTATTGTTCGGGTTTGTGTTGGGTTGATATGTCGGGTTTGTGTCGGGTTTATTTTGAACAGATAAATCCGAATTGGCTAACAGGCATTTTAAAATAAGTTGTTTACCAATAGATTGAATCTCAACAAGACCAGCTCGTTCGAGGGCATAAATAATACGGCGCAATTGTTGACGGCTTGGACTACCTGAATGTTCATAACCTTGGTGTGGTTCAACATAGAGGGCTTCAGAAAGCTGTTGATAGCTGATTTTACGCTTAACACCTACCAGAAAGGTATTACGATCCATATACGGACGAATTCCTAGCAAATAGGCTGATTGCTGAATATAAGGCAATCCCATCAGTGCTGATAATTCATCAGTATTAACAAACAAAAATCCCATTTTTCTATTTCATCCTTCAAAAGCACCATCAAAAACAGCGCTTGCACTATCAAATGATTTCAATTAGTATCAATCAATAACACGAAATGTGTTGTTGATAACCCATTGTAAATAGTCACTTTTTAGTGTCAATGGGGTATTTCCGTTTGATAGCAAATGAACCTAAATGAATATGAAAAAAATTATTGGCAGTAGGATTACAGAGGCTAGAAAGGCAAATGGATTGACGATTAAGATTTTGGCCGAGAGGACAGGATTAGGCGCTGCGCGGATTAGCAATTGGGAGCAGGGTACCAGGAGCCCTGGTCCAAGAGAGGCTAAGTTGTTGTCAAAAGAGCTTTGTGTAGCTGCATCTTGGTTACTTTGTATTTCTGAAGATCCCCATGGAGAGTGGCTAGAAAAGGTTAAGTTAGATCTTGATAACAATTATTGATATGAGAATTGATAATAAATACTACATCAATTGAATAAACTCTCCTGATTTATATACCATACTTATTCATTATTTAATGATTAATGTTTTTTCTTGCAGCAATCCACTTGTTTATTTGGATTCAAAAATATATTGCAAGAATATATTGAAGGAGATACATAGTTTCATTGCTAATACGGTACATCATGACTGTAGCTTAAGTGCTCTGTAATGAGCAATATGATGCGTTACAAAAAACTGGCGCAACGCCTCAAGAAACTCCATATCGAGCGGCCCCAGTCCCACCAATGGACAAATTTAACCCATGAGCAATAAGGGGATAATGCTCGTGCAATTGTTTGGCGCGCCATCCTCTCATCCGCATCCAGTTTTCAGGGGTAATTTCTAAAAAATTAACTGGCCTTGGTGAGAATGTTGCCAATTCATGACATAATTCCTGGCGAGGACCTAAACCAAATCGCGTTGCTATTATTGAGGCAATCATATCTCGTTGAGTCTTGTGCTACTATTCGCGTGTTGATGTTAATTTTCAGGTTATGGTATTTTATACTTTTATTGAGATAGGCGGAAGGAAACAACTATGGACATGAAATGCTTTATCTTAAGTTCGTTATTCACCAGAAGTGCTCAAATCCTATTCCTTTTTTTAACATCGATATCACTGGTAATAGCAAGTGAGCATCCTGTATCTCAAGTGATTATTCCTGCGACTGTTCCTAAAATTTTTCAAGAAATTGATGAGTACAACCTGGCCCTTTATAAAATGCTTGAGAACAATCAGTTGCACGAAGTGCGTTATCATGTTTTTGCTGTCCTTAAATTGGTGAATGCCTTACCTAATTTAAGTCATCATTTATCATCAACATAATTAAAAATGTTTCAAAAAAATATTGCTTCTATTAGACAACTGGTAATTCAAATGGATAAAAGCAGCATTACCAATGACAAAAAATCGACTCAAGCCCATTTTGAAACACTACGTAAAATTTTGGATGAACTCCACACGTATTACTCCATAAAAAAACATGTTCAATAATACCAGCAATGTCTCCCATTATGACTGCTAGGTGCAAAAAATCTCTCAGCTGAACTCCAGTCGATTTAGAATCATTTTTGTGATCCTATTGATTAGCCAAATGGCAGATCATTCTTCCTCTTTACGATACCAATCTATACTTAAATTAATTCCTAATTAAAATCAACCGTTAGTGTGCTTCGGGCCGTGGTAATTTTTCCCATTCATATGGACAGCCTTCAACAAACATTCATTTGTTCATTGCCAAGCGCTTTTTCTAGACGCTGTGCAACCTGTTGCATGCCATAATACACCGATGAAGGACTAATATCTAACGGTAATATTTCCTCAAATTGTATTGTTGGCTATTTGCTTTTGTGGGTATTAACATCAAGAAATTATTGTATTTTTCGGCGAAAAATCATTATCGAAATAGGTGGGGAACCCTGAGGTACTTGGCAAAAATAGCACGATCTATATATTTGATTAAAGTCCTAGTACACTTAAAGATTGGTTTTAGTTTGAAACAGGAATTATAAAGGGTATGGAATGTGTTCTTTCTTAAGGATTTTTTTTATAATCACACTAAACTTAATTGCTTATGAAGCATTAGCTCATGCTGTTCCATTAACATTTCAACAAGCACTCAATATAGCCTTTCGTAATAACCCTGAATTACAAGCAGAAATAGATAAAGCACAAGCCATGAGAGGTGCTTTTATTCAAAGTGGACTTTATCCTAATCCGCAATTGACTTTAACGGGTGAAAATTTTGGTGGTTCTGGCAGTTACTCAGGTTATGAGTCTGCAGAAACCACTGCTTCTGTGACCCAACCTATCCCCTTAGGCGGTCGCCTTAAGTATCTCAAAAGAGCAACCTATGCGGATTATTTGGCGTCTCTAGCACAGATTAATGTTCAGAAAGCACTACTTTATATGACGGTTGGAGCTGCTTACGTTGATGCTCTTTATGCCGGACAATGGCATCAAGTGACCAAAAAACTTATTCGATTGAATCAAGATATAGTATCGGCGATTGAGCGTCGGGTTAAAGCAGGTGCTGGAGCGGAGTTGGATTTGCGATTAGCACAAGTGCGATTAGGCGAAGCACGTATTCAGGAAAAAAAAGCAGAGCGAGATGCTTTATCTCAACGCGCAAAACTTGCGCGTTTATTAGGTGATGGTCTAAGGGTTGATCGACCTTTAATCGACAAAGGTTTACCTGGTCTTTCATTGAATTGGTCTGATTTATTAAAAAAACTACCGCAAAGCCCACAATTGATGCAACTGCAACTGCAGTTACAGGCTAAGCGTGCAACCATCACGGCAGTTAAAAAGGCTGTCTGGCCTGATTTAAACATTCAATTGGGTGGACGCCATTTCTCGGACGATGGCAGTAATGCCGCGGTGATGTCTGCTTTTGCTGAAGCCCCTGTTTATAACCGCAATCAAGGGAAAATCATGACCGCAGAGGCGCAATACACGCAGACGGCTCATGAGTTCCAAGGGGCTCGTCTTGATGTGCGTCAAAATGTCTATAATGCCTTTTTGCAAGCCCAACAAAGTAATTATGAGGCGAATTTAGTCACGGATTCCTTATTGCCTTTAGCACGAAAATCCATCAAATTGGCCCAAGATGGTTATCAAATGGGACGCTACACCTATATTGAACTATCCACTGCACTCAATGCTTTATATGAAGAAGAGCGGCACTATCAACAAGCCCATGCCGATTATCATAAATCGTTAATTCAACTCATAGGGCTATTGGGATTACATCCTTCCAAGGAGAGTAAATGAGATTACTAAAATCAGCTTTTTCTATAATTCCATTGATTGTTCTTTTATTGGGATTCAATTGTTCTTCTCTTTGGGCAGGCGAGGAATCGCATGCTACCGAAGAAGCGGGGCATCAAGAAATGATTGCCAAAGGTCCTAAAGGCGGGCGATTATTAAAAGACAGCGATATTGCCCTGGAGCTTTTAATTTTTGAAAGAGCAATGCCGCCTCATTTTCGTGCTTTTCTTTATAAGAATGGTGCGATTATTGCGCCACAAACAGCCCGATTAACGGTGCAATTGACTCGATTTAACGGGAAAAAAGAGACGATTACGTTTAACCGAATTGAAGATTTTTTGCAAAGCAATCAGGTTATTCAAGAACCTCATTCATTTGATGTGAACATTCAATTGGAGTTTCAGGGTAAACAATATCAATGGCATTACTCAACTTATGAGGGGCGGGTAAAAATTGTGGCGGGTATTCTTAAATCGGCTGATATTCAAGTAGCAACAGCCCAAAGCCAAACGATAAAAACCCAATTAAAAGTGGTTGGAAAAATTGTACCCAATCGCGATACTTTAGCACCCATTTATGCTCGTTATTCAGGCCTCATAAAATCGATGACTAAAAATCTTGGCGAAGAAGTGACTAAAGGGGAGATATTAGCCACCATTGAAAGTAATGAAAGCCTCCAAAATTACAACATTATATCCCCTATGACTGGAACCATTGTGCAAAAGTATGCAACTAATGGTGAGCTTGCACAAAATACCAAACCGATTTATGAAGTGGCTAATTTGGCTACTGTTTGGGCTGATTTTACCTTATATCGCAAAGACGCTCCGCTTGTGAAACAAGGCATGGAAGTCATTGTGACTGGTGATGAGGGAAAACCAACGTCAATGAGCACCATTTCTTATATTGCACCTCTAGGTATCGAAGACAGTCAAACCACTTTAGCACGTGCTGTTCTATCCAATACCAATCGTATCTGGCTGCCGGGGATGTATGTAAATGGATCAATCGTCATTAAAGAGAAAACAGCCCCGGTAGCAGTCTTAATTTCTGCTATTCAGAGGCTGAATGATTCCGATGTGGTTTTTGTCCAACAAGGGGATTATTTTGAAGCAACCCCTGTTGTTTTGGGACAAAAGGATGACCAATGGGTCGAGGTGGTTTCGGGGCTTGATGCGGGTCAGCGTTATGTGAGTAAAAACAGCTTTTTTATGAAAGCGGAGCTTGGCAAAGAAGGTGCTAGCCATGAGCACTAAGGAATAGAGATGCTGGAACATATTATTCGTTTTTCTTTAAAACATCGTTGGTTTGTGCTTTTATTTACTCTCATCATTGCCATTTTAGGTATTTATAATTTCCAAGGCCTTCCCATTGATGCAGTACCTGATATCACCAACGTCCAGGTACAGATTAATACGCAGGCTTCCGGGTACTCTCCTTATGAAGTGGAGCAACGGATTACCTTTCCAATTGAGTTGGCTATGAGTGGTTTGCCTAATTTGGATTATACCCGCTCTTTATCGCGCTATGGGTTATCGCAAGTCACTGTAGTTTTTAAAGATGGAACCAATATTTATTTTGCCCGTCAGTTGATTAATGAGCGTTTGCAAGAGGTAAAAGATAAATTACCTCCGGAAGCAGAAACTACCTTAGGGCCTATTTCAACAGGCCTTGGTGAAATTTTTATGTACACGGTCACCAATAAACCTAATGTACCTGAAAGTCAACGTTATAATCCAACCGAACTTCGTACCATTCAAGATTGGATTATTAAACCGCAATTACGTAATGTAGAAGGCGTTGCTGAGGTCAATACTATTGGGGGTTATGAAAAACAATTTCATATTACACCAGACCCTATGAAGTTAGTACGCTACAGATTAAGCCTGGATAATGTGGTTGAGGCATTAAAACGCAATAATGCCAATGTTGGTGCAGGTTATATTGAGACCAATGGGGAACAAAACTTAATCCGGGTACCTGGGCAGGTGCAAAATATTCCTGATATTGAAAACATTGTCATTGCCAGTTTTGAAGGAACACCGGTTCGTATTCGTGACGTGGCCGAGGTTGCTTTAGGTAAAGAATTACGCACGGGTGCTGCTACCGAGAACAGTAAAGAAGTAGTTCTAGGTACTGTTTTTATGTTGATGGGTGAAAACAGTCGAACTGTTTCTCAGCGCGTTGCTGCCAAAATGACAGAAATTAACAAATCGCTTCCCGAAGGCGTTGAGGCGGTTACCGTGTACAACCGAACCCTTTTGGTTAATGCCACAATTCATACGGTGACAAAGAACCTCTTGGAAGGCGCACTCTTAGTCTGCATCATTTTATTCTTGTTTTTGGGAAATATACGAGCGGCGCTCATTACTGCTATGGTGATTCCCTTGTCGATGTTATTGACCATTACTGGTATGGTAACGAATCAAATCAGTGCCAATTTAATGAGTTTAGGGGCCTTGGATTTTGGTTTGATTGTTGATGGGGCAGTCATTATTGTTGAAAATTGCATAAAGCATCTTGGCGAGAAACAGCATGCGCTCAAGCGCGTTTTAAATCTGGAGGAGCGGTTAAAGGTTATTTCTCATGCAACCACTGAAGTGATTAGACCCAGTATTTTTGGTGTGTTTATTATTACGGTGGTTTATTTACCGATTCTCACCTTGACTGGTGTTGAGGGGAAAATGTTCTTACCCATGGCAGAAACAGTGATTCTTGCGCTATTAGCCTCGATGCTTTTTGCATTAACCTTTGTGCCGGCTGCTATTGCTATTTTTTTACGTGGACACTTACAAGAAAAAGAAAATGCTTTAGTGCGTTACCTCTCCTTAGGCTATGGCAAAGTATTACGCCGTTGTTTTCATGCTCGAAAAATAGTTATAAGTGCGGCTATTGGTTTAGTTGTCTTAAGTTTATTGCTTGCCTTTCATTTAGGCGGGGAGTTTATTCCAAGCCTTGATGAAGGCGACATTGCCATGCATGCGATGCGAATTCCTGGAACCAGCTTGACACAAGCAATTGCCATGCAGGATTTAGTCGAAAAACGCGTCAGAGAGTTTCCTGAAGTAAAAATTGTTTTTGCCAAATTAGGGACTGCGGAAGTGGCAACTGATCCCATGCCGCCGAATGTGGCTGATACGTTTATTATGTTAAAACCACGCAAAGACTGGCCAAATCCTAAAAAAACCAAACAAGAACTAGTTCAAGAAATAGAGGATGCTGTAAAACAAATTCCTGGCAATAATTATGAGTTTACCCAACCCATTCAAATGCGTTTTAATGAGCTCATTTCTGGAGTTCGTAGTGATGTCGCCGTAAAAGTTTTTGGTGATGACATGAATACTTTGCTCAAAACAGCAGAGGAGATTAGTACTCAGTTAAAACTAATACCAGGATCAGCTGATGTTAAAGTAGAGCAGGTGAGTGGGTTACCGCTTTTAACCGTTGACATTAATCGCGATTCCCTGGCACGGTATGGATTACAAATTGGTACGGTTCAAGATGCCATTGTTATTGCTACTGGAGGAAAGAAGGGTGGAGAGCTCTTTGAGGGGGATAAGCGTTTTGATATTGTGGTGCGTTTGCCTGAATCTTTACGAACTGATCCGAACGTATTGCGCCAAATATTCATTCCGCTCCCTATTGCTAAAGATGGGGAGCAGCATTTTATCCCACTGAGTGAAGTCGCCTCGATGGTGCGCAGTGAAAGTCCAAACCAAATCAGTCGAGAGGTTGGCAAGCGTCGTGTGGTGGTCACTTCAAACGTTAGAAATAGGGATTTAAGTTCTTTTGTTAATGAAGCTAAGCTTCGTATTGATAAAAACGTTAAAATACCCTCTGGGTATTGGATCACCTGGGGTGGTCAGTTTGAGCAACTTCAATCTGCCTCACAGCGATTACAACTCGTAGTTCCAATCACACTTTTAGGCATCTTCTTATTACTCTTTATGAGTTTTGGCAGAGTAAGGGATGCGCTATTGGTGTTTAGCGGAATTCCTCTTGCCTTAACCGGTGGTGTTTTTGCTTTGTGGTTGCGTGGGATCCCCTTATCTATTTCTGCAGGGGTTGGATTTATTGCCTTATCAGGTGTAGCCGTACTCAATGGCTTGGTGATGATTACTTTTATTAATAAGCTCCATGACGAGAAGAAATTCTATTTAAAAGATGCCGTGTTGCAAGGATCATTGGCACGACTAAGACCGGTATTGATGACTGCTTTAGTTGCATCATTAGGTTTTGTGCCTATGGCACTTGCGACTGGCACTGGAGCTGAAGTTCAAAGACCTCTTGCAACAGTGGTTATTGGAGGAATTATTTCCTCCACCTTTTTGACGTTGTTGGTTTTACCAGGTTTGTATTATGTCTTTCATGAACGCCGAAAAAAGAGTGAACAGAGGAAAGAGATAAAAGAACAAAATGTTTAGTTTTCTCTTTTTTAAAAGCGAAACAACACCATAATTTGTTTCATGTTTAAAAGTGTGTTCATTGACAAATACTATTCTTTATCTATATTTATAGTTAAACACTTATTTAACTATTGAACTCATCATGCTAACCGAAGACCAAATCATTGCCTTAAGTGACACCCTACATCTAATGGGCGAGGCGAATCGTCTAAAACTTCTTTTAGCCTGTCTTGAGGGGCCAAAATCAGTGTCTGAATTGGCTGAGCAATTACAACTTTCAGTTCCCTTGACCAGTCATCATTTAAGCCTTTTGCGCTCTGCTCGTCTTCTAGTCGCTCAGCGAGAAGGCAAGCATATTTATCACCGTATTTTTGACCCACACGTGCGTTGTATTCTCGAAGACATGATGAAACATTTTACTGAAGAGGAAGAGATGGAGAATTAACATGAGCTTTTTAAAACGAATTTTTGGAAGCGTTCTCAATGGTCACCATGGTGGTTACCGCAACTCGCATCGTGGCCAAAAGAACCATGATACTACTAATTCGCCCAATAATGAGGCTAGAATTCGTTGTCCCCAATGCCAAAACTATAATGCCCCAGGGGCTCGTTTTTGCGGCCAGTGCGGCCAAGGAATACAAAATACCCTATGTGCCTGTGGTGCTCTAGTTGCAGCGGGCGCTAAATTTTGTGGACAATGTGGGAAATTACTATGACAACGCCATTAACAGCAACCACCTTTTTTGTGGCAGGCCTTGATTGTCCTGCAGAAGAGCAGCTTATCAGAAAGCAATTAAAAGACATGCCTGAAATTGAACACTTGGAATTTAATTTTATAGCAGAAGAAGTCACTATACACCATCGGCTTTCTGCTATTGATTCGTTGCAGCAGCACATTGAATCCTTAGGGATGAGTGTACGTACTAAAGGTAGTGCTCATTTAACTAAAGAAGGAGAGCTGCCGGTTGTCGATGCTTCTTGGAAAATCATTTTATTAGCTGGCATTTTGGCACTTTTTTCTGAATTGGCCTCCTATTATTTGGATTCGGAACGCTCAAGCTGGGCTATTATTCCTGCCTTACTGGCCATTGCATTAAGTGGGCCTCCTACTTTTAAAAAGGGGTGGTTGGCACTACGTACCAAGGCGATGAATATCAACAGCTTGATGTTGATTGCTATAGTCGGTGCGGTGTTCATTGGTGCTTGGCCGGAGGCTGCCATGGTGACCGTGTTGTTTGCGCTGGCGGAGCGTATTGAGCGCTATTCTTTAGACAAAGCACGGCTTGCTATTCGCAGTTTGATGCAAATTGCACCAGAGGATGCGCTTGTAAAACAGGACAATGGGCGATGGCTTTCTTTACCTATAGAGAAAGTGCAACCAGGAGCTGTTTTTAAAGTCAAACCTGGAGAGCGTATTCCGCTGGATGGGGTAGTGGTTTCAGGGCAGAGCACCGTGAATCAAGCCCCCATTACGGGTGAGTCCATGCCAGTGACTAAACAGATTGATGATGCTGTGTTTGCGGGTACTTTAAATGAGCATGGCGCGCTTGAGGTGAAAGTCACTAAAGCATCTGGGGATACACTGCTTGCTAAAATCGGAAAGGCCATTGAACAAGCGCAAGCAGAGCGCGCACCAACGCAACGTTTTGTTGATCAATTTGCACGCTATTATACGCCGATTATGGTCCTCATCGCGGTTCTTATCGCGCTGATTCCTCCTTTGGTATTTGGTTATCCTTTTTATGATTGGCTCTATAAGGCGCTCACTTTGTTGGTGATTGCATGCCCTTGTGCTTTGGTCATTTCAACTCCTGTAACGGTGGTGAGTGGCTTAGCTTCTGCTGCCAAACACGGGCTTTTGATTAAGGGAGGAAGCTATTTAGAAACGGGGTATCGCTTAAAATTAATTGCATTGGATAAAACAGGCACCTTAACCGAAGGCAAACCTGTAGTCACTGATTTTATTATTTATGACAAGAGTAAAACAAAGCAGGAGTTACTCTTATTGGCTGCAAGCCTTGATAGTCACTCAGAACATCCTGTGGCCCATGCTTTAATATCGTATTGGCAACAAGAACAACCCAATACCACACTGTTGGAGGTTGAACAATTCTCAGCACTGCCTGGACGGGGTGTAAAAGGTTTAGTGCAACAAAAACAGTATTTTGTGGGCAACCACCAACTTGCTGAAGACAATCGAGTCTGTTCGCCTGAGATAGAACAAATTCTTAAACAATTGGAAGAAGAGGGAAAAACCACGGTTATTTTAAGTAATAATACGACCGTACTTGCCCTTTTTGCAGTAGCCGATACGCTTCGTAAGACGAGTCAATGGGCCATCTCAAAACTCCATGAGCAAGGCATCAAAACGGCAATGCTAACTGGTGATAATGCAGTAACCGCTCAAGCGATTGCCAAACAAGTGGGTATTGATGAGGTGAAAGCCAATGTGTTGCCCACCGATAAATTACAAGCTATTAATCATTTATTGGAACAATATACGAATGTGGGGATGGTCGGGGACGGTATTAATGATGCTCCTGCGTTAGCGAAAGCAAGTATTAGTTTTGCCATGGGTAAGGGAACCGATACGGCTTTAGAAACAGCTGATGTGGCATTAATGAATGATAATTTAGCCATGCTTCCTCTATACATAGAGTTAAGCCGCAATACGGCCCGAATTCTTCGCCAAAACATCAGCTTATCCATTGCCATTAAAGGCGTATTTTTCATTTTAGCGCTTGCAGGAGTGGCAACCCTTTGGATGGCTGTTTTTGCTGATATGGGTGCTAGTTTAATTGTAGTGGCGAATGGATTGCGATTGTTGAATTCTCATAAAGGCCATTCTGAGATACAGGAGGATTAGTGATTAGAAGAGATAGTGAATCGACTCATAGGGTAAGGTTAAACATGGATAATTCTTTATCATTATTGATTGTGAATGATTCGCTTGGCGAGCGAATATGTATTCGTGCTCAACTGTAGCAATTAAACCACAGTGTCGACATGGCCTGGGATGCTCATTCCGGATTGGAATTAGCAGTAATGAAACGTTATGATTTTATTTTAATTGATAGAAATTTGGCTGACGGGTTTAATTATCGTGAACTTATTTTGCGTATCCAAAGTGACTCAGAACTTAATAAATCAACGCCCATAGTCATCCTTTCTAAGGATCTTTGCGTGGATAAAATGAATCAAGGCTCTGAAACGTATGGCGTGAAACCGATTACCCAAAATGATGCTTTGAAATTAATGGAATTATTAAAAAAATTAAAATGCAGTTAAGAGGGAGAAAACGATGAGCAATTTAAGATTATTTTTTTTAATGAGCATCTGTTGTTTAGGACTGGGATTAATGTCCTGTGCTTCGACTCAGTCAACTTCCACAGAAAATCATCCAGAAAGAGGATATGATGGCGGTTTTGGAGGTGATGGTGGCCATAACCATCAGCCATCAGAATAAATAATCAAACACGTTAAGGATAAGAAATGTTAATGAATTTAACGGGATTGGTACTTCTTTGTTTGTTGATTGGTTTATTGTTGAGTTTAATGATTTTTTTTCGAAAAAAGAAGAAAACGCTATCCTTTTTTATTGCATTAATTATTTTCTTTGTTTTATTGGCAATTTTTTTACATGGTGTTGCATTTTATATGCATTTGACTTGATTAAAGAAAGGCATGCTAGATGGTTTATAGAATAGTTCTTCCATGAAAAAAATTGCTCTATGCAGGATACTTTTTTTAAAGATGTCTCTATATCTAATTCTGTCCATTCATAATGAGCCAAGGCAGTATTCTTATGTGGTTTGCTGATAACTCTTTTTAATTGAAAGAAGTTTAAAAATCATTATTACAAATGTAATTGCTATGAGCACAAAAACCAAAATTGATGGCGAAGACGCACTATTAGTCTTTTTAACCAGTGCAAATGAGAGCAATGGAGCTAGACCCGCTGACAAGCTCGCTGCGGTGGAATATAGTACCGATAAAACTGTACAGCGTAGTTTGATAGGGAACATTTCCGCTAGCATTACTGGTACTGTTGCATAATATGTTCCAGCTGGGATAGCAATTAAGGCCTGGTTGAAAACTAATCGATAGAAGTCCTCATGTGATAATGTATTGAGAAAAGGCTGAGAAAAGATTAAAAATCCTATACTTGCAGTAATTACAATCTTTTCTCGATTAATTTTATCAGACAGCTTTCCAACTAAAGGAAATACACTTAGTAACACTATTAACGAGATTATGTTAGAAACAATAATTTGATAATCCTGAAAATTTCCATATAGATGAGCTTGCATGGGTCCATAAATGTAAATTTGAAAAGTAGTTGTAACGCCTAGACAGCTTAGAACGAATACATATAGTGATTGAATTTTATTATTCTTGATATAGTTAACAGACTCAGTAAGTAAATTTTTAAATTTAGGCTTGGGTCTATCAGCATAATACATGATGTACTCCATACTCTCAGGAATACACAATCGAATATATAAACCAATGGAAGAACCTAGTAGAGCCAGGATGAAGGGTACTCGCCAAATCAGCCAATCGTGTTCAGGATAGTGGTTGGTAAAGTAGGTAACAATCAGTGCCACCAATGACGCTACCAGCATCCCTGACATAGCGCCAAAGGATGCCCAGCTTCCCGAGTAGCCCTTTTTTGAGGCTTCGGCATTTTCAACTAGGTAAGCAGAAGAATTTAGATATTCTGCGCCAGAGGAGAAGCTCTGAATAATTCTCAACATTAATAAAGTAATAACAGAAAATGTACCTATGGTACTGTGAGGAGGAATAAAACCGATAAGGGTTGTTGATATGCCCATAGTTAGGATCGAGCCTGCAAGAATAATTTTTCTGCCATAGATATCGGACAGTAAGCCCATCACCATAGCCCCAATAGGTCTGGCAAGGTATCCAGCAAAGAAAGTCAAAAATACTAGAAACAAACCCTTTGAAGCATCACCAATTAGGTATTTGGCAATGTAGACTGAGAGTAGACCACAAATGGCCATATCAAAAGATTCTATTAAATTGCCTAATGTGCCAGCCAGAATGATTCGAGTTTGGTGCTTCATGCGATTATCCTTTATTTTGCATAGCCGATAGAGTGGTTAGAGAATCTTGATCTTCCACTCGGTCTAAAAATAAAAATCCATCCAGGTGATCAATTTCATGTTGAAGAATACGAGCTTCTAAGCCGGAAGCTTTTTTGGTAATTCTATTTCCATCTATGTCAAAGCCTGAATATTCAATCTCCATGGCTCTTGGAACCTCTCCCATTAATTCACCGCAATTAAGGCAACCCTCGTAACCAGTTTGAATTTCTTGGGATAGGATTTTTAGTGCAGGATTAATTAATGCAGTATCGGGGATGGGGTATTCTGGTTTCCTCCGTTTGGTATAATCAGTACCAAATACAATAACTCGTTTGCTGATGCCAATTTGGGGGGCAGCTACGCCTACGGCACCTTTGTCAGCCATAATGCCGAACATAGTCTTAATCAGCTCTTTTAGCCAATTGCTACCAAATTCTGATTCAGTAATTGGCTCAGCAGTTTGTCTTAAAATAGGGTCGTTTTTATCAAGGAGTGTGTTCATAGGTCACCTGATTGTTGATTATTAATGTCAGTTTGGGCTTAGTCGGCATGCAGGGCTGTTTGTCAGGGAAAGTTAAATACTCTTGAATTCGCCTTAACGCAAACTTGCCCATGGCTAACAGTTTTTCGCAATGAATGGAGCTTTTATTCTGGATATAGGGATTTAACTCTTTTAATCCAAATGAAAAGATTGCTCTATAAGAGTCATATTCAGTGGGAATGGAAATGCCTGTGATAAGCCCAGGTTCTATTTGCTTATATTTTTTAATTGCTTCTGTATGGCCTAAATGTGGGAGTTCATTCCATAATTTTGGCTGCTCTTTATTGAAAAAAGTTGGTTGATAGCATCCATCAAATAGCCAGAGACTTTTCTCAATTAAATTTTGCTCTATTGATGGATTCGAGGACATGAAAAAGATCTGTCCTGCTTGGTTAATAAGGGCAATAGAAGCATAGTCTGTTTCTACTTGTCCAAGTACATCGGAGAACACTTTGCGCATAGTGACAAAATGTTCAAAGAGAAATTCCTTGGCTTTAGGGTGAAGCCTTACTTCAACATCTGTTACATCCATATCTACAAACTTCTTAAACTGCATGGCTGTGCTTTTTTCTTTTTTCTTCATAGGAAGAAATAGAGCCAATGGCCAAGTCAATGATTTTTAGTAAATTAACTTCCGAAGTGTCAATTGCACGCACTTCTTTGATCAATCCTAACACAAAATCGGCATAATCGTCATTATTCCCATGGGAGACAGGGTATAAATGATGGCTTTGCTTCAGGATGTAATGAAGTAATGTTTCATCAACTTCATCTTTCTTCGAAGGTGTGTGTCCTTCTTCACCAAATAATAGCCAGCCTGGGTTTACGTGAAGATGATGAGCTAGTTGTTTAATTTTCTCGTAATCAGGTAGAGCATCACCTCTTATGTAACGACGGCAAATTTGTTCAGATGCCCCAGCAAATTCAGCTAAGGTTTTGATACAGATCCCACTAGGTGAGCGAGACGCAGTATGTCCCTTGTCTTTGAGGGTATGAATCAAACGATTGGCAAACGATTGATAGGGTCCCTTACTCATAAAATTTTCCTTGTAATCGAACGTCGTAAAAAAATTATCATATAAAACGATATCATTCAATATCATATCGTATCTTAATTTAAATTTCTTTAAAACACGTATTGATAATAAAATCAATATCGTATTAATATAAGTTTCGCCAAATGATGTTAAATGTTAATTTGGTGCGAATTGGACTTTAATACACATGTTTTACAGGAGTATGTTGCATGTTTCACGATCAAAAGATCACCATCTATAAGGGTATTATTCAGTATCTGCTGGATTCAACCAATTATTCTCTGCATCGAATCGCTAATTTATCAAACTCGCAAATGGCTCATTTGCAGTTAATCTACCAGCACAATCGTTTACCTAAAGAAAGTAAGGTTGAATTGAATTTGCTGAAGTTATTTATCACCGTCATTGATATGGAACAAAAGGGTGAATGGAAAGCTCGTTTACAACTTAAATAACAGTGGGATTTGGAGAATCAATGATGCAACCAGTTAATGATCTATTTACACAACAGATTTTGTTTATCAATGACGTAGAAGTCATTATTGGAAAGGACCGGTTGACTTTACGCCGTTGGTGGAGTGAAGGAAAGTTTCCTAAGCCAGTAAAATTACATGGCAGAACTTTAGCCTGGCATAAAGACGTGATTGATAACTGGATTAATCAACATGTCAGATAAATCCATTGTCATTGTCTGAAGTGGTTAATGATCTGCTTTAGACAATGATTAATTTCCAAAGAGTTACAAGTAATACTTATCATCTCCTTTCTCTAAAATTACTTTAAAACCGCAAGTGTGAGAAATGTTAAGGAAGTTACTAAGCTTTACATCCTCTTGCTCACCTGAGCGAATTTTTTGAATTACAGTCGGAGATAGTCCTACCTTTTCGGCCAGTTTTCTCACGGTCATTTTGCCATTCTTCATGAGTGCTTTGATGATTTCAGATAATAAAAACTCATCATACTCTTTTTCAAATTGCTCACGAAAAAGAGGGTCTTGCATTTCCCGCTCAAAAGTAGATAAATGTTTCTTAGTCATAATAATCACCCTTTTTTACTCTACCAATATATTGTTCCATAACCTTTAAGGCTTTTTCCTTTTCAGTTAAAGGCAACTTATCCTGTTTCTTCCTGAAGGCATTAGTTAAAATTATTTTTTTGTCTTCAAAAAAGAAGCATAAAAATCTGTCTGGCTTAGGTTTGAAGGCATAAATTTTGTCTCCTTCATGTCTAAACTTAGTTTTATCGTGAATGATACCGGCATCTCCCATTCTCTTTAAGAGCTTCAACAGTTGAATACGTTCATCTTTATTCAAAGAGTAATAATATTCTTGAGATTGGCTATGCTTCTTTTCGTCAAAGTACCATTCAATCGTAAACTTCTCACCTTGATAGGCAATATATTCAATATCTCTATCCATTATAATTGTACCACTATAGTTGCACAAATTCAAATTTGTTATTGTTTGGTTATTGTTAGTTCTTCTATCAGGCTACCCCATTTATCTAAAGCCTCTTTGCGTTGATACAGCATTTCATCTTTGTTATAAGTAGCCATGATTTTAGGCATTTTATGCCCAAGACATTTTTCTATAACTACTGGGTCGATTCGCAATGTTTCTCCAAGCTGAGTGGCAAAAGTACGTCTAAGATCATGGGCAGTCCATTGAGGGATTCCTACTCGTTTTTGAATGCGTTGAATCGCTTTAGATATAGATTTATCGCCTAGTGGGGCGTCATCATCGATCCCAGCTAAAACAAAATTCGATAAAGTGATTTCTTTTATTTCCAAAAGAAGCTTTTTAGTAAGCTCGCTCAGATGAATCTTCATACTAAGTCCGATTTTATTATTCTCGGGAGGAATAATCCAAAGAGATTTATCGAAATTAAATTCAGACCATTTTGCTAGTCTTAACTCGCCAGTCCTTGCGCCAGTTAATAATATGATTTTAATGGCGTTTTTAATCTGAATCGACATAGAGTGCTCATCGCCATCCAAAAATAGCCATATTTTTTTTATTTCATCAAGATCGAGATTGCGATCACGAGGTTTTTCTAATCCACCTATATCTCTTGCTCGAATATTTATAGCAGGATTAATTGTAATTTCTCCTCGGCTTACCGCGTAATTAAATGCTTGTTTCAAGGTACTAAGCACTTTATTGGCGTGAACAGGGGAGCCTCTTTGAACTATATTATCCAAGGCCTTTGATATGTCTCGAGGCTCTATTTTTTCAATTTCTAATGTTCCTAATAGGGGAATAATATCAGCATCAATTTGTTGTTTAATCTGTTGGGGTTGTTTACGGTGTTTAACAATATAATTGTTGTACCAATCAGAAACTAAAGTTTTCACATTATTATTTTTTTGGAGCAATTTTTTTTGGATAATTTCTTCTGGGTCTTGGTCAGATTGCCTTATCTCCCATAAATCATTAAAGGCTTTTCTGGCTTCGGCTACACCCATTACTGGGAAATTACCAATAGTGAGCCATTTCTCTTTACCGCCAAATTTATAACGGTAGAACCATGTTTTTGTACCTTTAGGAGAAACTCTTAAACAAAAGCCATTACCCTCAGTAATATGATAACGATTTTTTTCAGCACTTAAATTTGCAATTTTGTTATGAGTAAACTTTTCCATAATTATGCTCTTATTAGGACATCAGAAATTGGCTACACTTCTGGCTACACTTTTTTGTTTGCTTGTATGAAATCAATTTATATCATTTGAAATATGAAAACGCAACAAATCCTTTATTTGAAAGGGTTCTTTGGTTATATTTGAATTTATTTGAAATCAAATGAAATTGATTGTCACTAGTATGGGGTGCTAGTGGTCGAAGGTTCAAATCCTTCCGTCCCGACCATGAATTCCCCTTTAAAATCAGTAAGTTGCATATTTCTAGTTAAACTCCTTTAAAATCAAAAAATCTGCTAGGTGTACTTCTGGGTGTACTTTGGTATTCAAAGCTATTTTTATGAAGAGTTAATTTTTATGGAGAAATAAATCGGGTTTAAATCTAAATGTTCCAAAGTTCGATTCAAAATTTTGAAATTTACAACGCTCTCTAAAAGCCTACTAATTTTTTGATTGAAAAATAATGGTGTTATTCATAGGTGAGTTAGTCGCCATAACCAAGGATGAATTATTATCTGAAGGAGTTATTGAAACTATCCTCATAATTTCGCCTGTAGTGATTGTAATACTTCCTAAAAACATAAGTGCTCCTACTTGTCCGAAACGATCAACCCCGCTAATTCTGGCATAAATCTTACATTGCTTGTTTACACCACAGGCATCTATGGTTTTTTCATAATTCATTGGGATTAGATTATCGTCACTATAGGAGTAGTTAATTGAGTTGCCACTCTCTGTTGCTAGCTCAATAAGAACTCTTCTAGGGTATTGCTCATATTCTTCTTTATTGTTTTTTTGGCGAAACCTGGAGTCTAAGAAAATTTCTCTTTTTTCAATCAATGGGCAAATATTTGATGAATCCGCAGCGCATGCTTTGACTTTTCCTGGGCCGGATTGCCATTTAGTCCAGTTTTCAATTAATGGCTCAAAATTGGAGCCATTCTTCAATACTAAAGAGATATCATTTTTGAATGGTCCGTAATTCTTAATATATCCACATCTTGTATATATAGATGGACCATAGGGTTCAATCTGAGTATTATAACTTGCCCCTGTGAAATAATAAGTTCCTTCCTGAAAAGACTCGCTAGAGATGTAAGGGTGTTTAAAATACTCTTTGTCCTTACCGATTCCAACGCATTTATCGTTTTGACATTCAACTTGCTCTGGGCAATATATAATTTTTTTATCGTGTTCAGATTGTGACGTAGCTAGAACTGAAGAGTTGATAATACATAAAAGTAAAACTAATAATAAATTCATAACCTTCATATGTGAATAATATAAGAACAATATATTAATTTATTTTACGATTATTGTAAATATTCAATCAAATTTGGATTATTTATGGTATTCATGCAATAACGGAAAATACATATTGACCGGCAGTTGGGGTATTAACATAGTCTTGACTTCAATTCACTAAATCAAGGTTATGCTTGCTGATCATTAAATAAGATATTAATTGTTAAATGACCTATAATTCATAGGTGATAGACTTTTTAAATAAAAAATAATTGGGATTGCGAACTTAATACAATGTCTCGTGCTTACTATGCTTCCGACATCGAACAATTTATCAAAGATTCCCCAAGTTACATTCTTGGCGAGTTATCGACCTTCCATTCCTTTTCTCTTGATGAATTACAGCGTAACGCTTGGTTAAAACAGATCGAGATCTGTAAAACCATTGGATCAGCCTTATTGAGTTCCTATATTGCATTTGAATTCTCTATTCCAAGGATGGGCAAAAGAGTGGATGTTATCCTACTTCACAAGGGAATTATCTTTGTTTTAGAGTTTAAAGTAGGTGATAAACATTACACAAACAGTGCGTTAACCCAAGCACTTGATTATGCTTTAGATTTGAAAAATTTTCACGAACAAAGCCATTCTCGCTACATAGTGCCAATTCTAGTAGCTACTGAAGCACCGAATTTCTACAACAATATAGATAGTTATGATGACAAAGTATATTCACCGCTCAGGGCAAATAAAGAAAATCTTCTTGCAATCATAAATGAAGTTACGAGGTCGATATCAGCTGCTAATCTCGTTTCAGAAATATGGATGGATTCAATATATAAACCAACGCCAACCATTATTGAAGCTGCACAGGCGCTCTATAAAGGGCATAGTGTTGCGGAAATATCCCGTTCTGATTCTGGTGCAATTAATCTTAGTCTCACTTCTAAAGCAATTTCAGAGATAATTGATTGTTCCAAGTTAAATAATCGTAAATCGATTTGTTTTATTACCGGGGTTCCTGGTGCTGGAAAGACTCTTGCTGGCCTTAACATTGCAAATGAACGACATAATATAGATGCAGGTGAACATGCGGTGTTTTTATCTGGTAATGGTCCGTTGGTCGCTGTGCTTCAGGAGGCGCTTGCACGCAATGAAGTGGCAGAAGGGAAAAGAACTAATAATAAAATATCTAAAAAGGAAGCCTTGTCTAAAACCAAGGCATTTATACAGAATATTCATCATTTTAGAGATGATGCTCTTCAGCATTTCCTTCCTCCTGTTGAGCGAGTTGCTGTATTTGATGAGGCTCAACGGGCCTGGACCTTGGAACAAACAACTTTCTTCATGAAAAGAAAAAAAGGTATATCAGATTTTGATATGTCAGAGCCTGAGTTCTTAATAAGTGTTATGGATCGCCACCAAGATTGGTCCATTATTATATGCTTAATTGGTGGTGGCCAAGAAATCAACACTGGTGAAGCAGGACTTTCTGAGTGGTTTCATGCGATAAAAAAAGATTATCCTCATTGGGATGTGTATGTTTCCAACAAACTTACAGATAGTGAGTATACTAATGGAAAAAATATTTACTCAGATTTTCGAGAAGGTCAAATCAATATAA
The DNA here is from genome assembly GCF_000586315.1 of Legionella pneumophila subsp. fraseri. GTDB lineage: Bacteria > Pseudomonadota > Gammaproteobacteria > Legionellales > Legionellaceae > Legionella > Legionella pneumophila_B. The sequence continues at coordinate 93,785 of NZ_KK074222.1, forward strand.
GGGATGAACTTCATCTTGCAGTTTCAATGAGGTCTTTTCGGTCAGAGAAACTCTCAATGTTCGTGAAGGCAATTTTAGATTGCCAATTAGAAGATGCCAAACGAATTTTGGATAACTTAAATCCACTCTATCCAATTGTATTAACACGAGATCTCAATAGAGCAAAACATTGGCTTAAAAGTAAGGCAAGGGGCTCTGAAAGCATGGGCATTATTGCCTCGTCAGGAGCATATAGACTCAAACCTTATGGAATTCATATTAAGTCTGAGATAGATCCAATTCAATGGTTTTTAAATCCTCATGATGATGTACGTTCATCAAATTTTTTAGAGGACGTCGCTACTGAATTCGATATTCAAGGTCTAGAGCTCGATTGGACCTGTGTTGCTTGGGATGCGAATTTAAGAAAAACACCTACTGGTTGGAGTTATAAAAAATTTAGCGGGACAAAATGGTCAAACATCAATGATAAAATACGCAAAAGATATTTACTAAATACCTACAGAGTTTTGCTTACCAGGGCCAGACAGGGAATGGTGATTTTTGTGCCAAAGGGTGAGCAGAGTGACGAAACGAGATTGCCGGAATTTTATGATTCTGTTTATGACTATCTGAGTCAAGTTGGCATCCCAACTATATAACTCTTAAGTAAGGTAAATTGCCTATTCCGACCTAGGATATTCTCTTTTAGTAATTACCTTGCTCTTCAATCCCCTCATCCTGGACCAATGGGTGACTCTTTCGCTTACAGTTGTCAATTGAAAAACAAGAGCCGATATCATCAGTAAATTAAGATATTTTGGTGAATGTATATGGGGTAAAGGCTTGAGTTTTGTATTGGGTTCTATAAAAAATTCAAACCCTGATGCTTTGAGGAGTCCATTTAATTTAAATTCATATTTCTACTAATCTTATTTTATCAGCCTTCATTTGAGAATGAATAGTGAAACAGTTAGATACTCTAATAAATCAGTTTGTTAATAGTTGTATGGTCTATCCAGATAAAATGGATTATAAAGACGTGCTTTATCATTTTACAGATGTTAGTGCGTTAAAGAATATTTTGGAAACTCGGGAGTTGAGATTTACCTATTTTAAAGATTTAAATGATCAGATAAAGGTGTCAGATCTTGCCTTTTGCTTCTTGAACGTAGAATTGTTTTATAATTCTGTTAATTCTTGAATAGTGGAGCCCCAAATATTTACCAATTTTTTTCAAGCAAAAGGCAAGATCTGCCCCTGATGAATCCCGTCAAATTTTCGAAAAAAAGATATATAAAAGAATAGGTTGTAAAATATGAAGAATAGACATGCATGGTAGTTCGTGATCTAATTCATTTTGCGAAAAACAATTAAGATAGGAAAGACCATGCATGCAGTGAGATTATTGCAAACGAATATAGAAAAGTCATGTCCAAATATTCATAAAAAGCGAACTGGTTGTTTATTTGAAGTGGTCGGTTCGTTAATTGATTGTGGAAAGTTATGGATAAGTGCTTTAGGCAGGGGCCTGAAGAATCACACGACTGCAAAACATAATATAAAGAAAGTAGATACCTTGGTTGGCAATAGAAAATTGCATGACGAACGAGACTGTTTTTATAACTATGTGGCTACTACTTTGATAGGCACTAAAACACAACCAATAATAATTGTTGATTGGTCTCCAGTATCAGCTGATTGTAAGCATTACTTTCTACGAGCATCAGTTACCGGAGTAGGTCGTTCAATGACTATCTATGAGGAGGTTCATCTTCAGAAGCATTATGGGCAAATAATACTATTCATACCCATTTTTTAAGAAAATTACGCTCCATTCTACCCGAGAACTGTCATCCTATTGTTGTTACAGATGCAGGTTTTAGAAACACATGGTTTAGGCTTATTACTAAATTAGGATGAGATTTTATTGGGAGAGTAAGGTTTCAGACGTTGATAAAAATAGGTGATGAAGATTGGGTCTATGTGAAACGCTTATATCCGAAAGCGACAACGACACCTAAATACCTAAGTCGAGCGACCATTGCCAGAGCAAATCCACTGAATGCAGACCTTTATATCTATAAGGAACATAGTAAAGGTCGTATAAAAAAGACGATTCAAGGAGTAAAGTGTCAATCAGGCAATAGTAAGAAATATGCTAAAGGAGCTCATGAGCCATGGATAATTATTACGTCTCTTTCAAAAGGCTTAAATACCGCTAAAAAAATAATCAAAATATATAAATTACGCATGCAAATCGAAGGCGCTTTTAAAGATATAAAAAATAAACGTTATGGATTTCGTCTCCCTGAATCTGGTACAAAAAGTATCGAGCGCTTAGAAGATTTAATCCTCATCGCTCTTCTTGCTACAGTAGTTGCGTGGTTAGCTGGTCAAGTTGCAATATCCAATAAATGGCACTATCAAATTCAGGCCAATACCGTTCGTTCTATTCCTGTATTAAGTATCATGTTCATTGGGCTTCATATTCTAAGGCATTTAACTTTTTATAAAGTGAGTACAAAATAACTGATACAAGCTTTTTCTTATATCAGTAATCATGTATTAGATTGGGGAAATTATGATTGTGTAAAATTATGACGGGATCGTTCAGGATCTGCCCCCGTATTATTGTCAAAGGTTTTTTGCAGTTGAACGTATATGAAGTAATTTTTAATTGGTAACAAATTGTCACCGGTTTATCTTTTTCAACCGGTGACATCGTGTAACCGATTTGCGTATTCCGGAGGACTTGATCACTAATTCCGTTAGGCATT
>NZ_JFIM01000024.1 GCF_000586315.1 Legionella pneumophila subsp. fraseri
CGAACAGTTGGCGCCGGTGTAGTCGCTAAAATAATCGAGTAAAAAAAATGAGTAGCAATCAAAATATTAAAATAAGATTAAAATCCTTTGATCATCGGTTGATTGATCTATCAACTCGAGAAATCGTTGATACAGCAAAAAGAACTGGCGCACAAATACGTGGGCCAATTCCATTGCCTATCAGAAAAGAAAAATTTACTGTATTGACTTCACCGCATGTAAACAAAGATGCTAGAGATCAATATGAATTACGTACTCATAAACGCCTGGTCGTTATTGTTCATCCAACTGAAAAAACTGTAGATGCTTTAATGAAATTGGATTTGGCTGCCGGGGTTGATGTTCAGATAAGCCTTGATGACTAATTATTAAGGCAAAGGATATTAAAGAGGTGTTACAATGATGATCGGTTTATTAGGCCGTAAGATCGGTATGACGCGCGTCTTCACACCAGAAGGAATTTCGGTTCCTGTTTCTGTTGTTGAGGTTCAGCCGAATCGCGTTTCTCAGGTAAAAACAGCAGCGAATGATGGTTATTCAGCTGTGCAATTAACTGGTGGAACAAAAAAATCCAGTAAAGTGAGCAAGCCAATGGCTGGTCATTTTGCTAAAGCACAAATCGATGCTGGGGATATGCAAGTTGAATTTCATGTGGATTCAGAGGATGCATTTACACCAGGACAAGTTATATCTGTTGCTGATGTCTTCACTGCCGGGCAATATGTAGATGTGTCAGGTTTGACTAAAGGTAAGGGTTTTGCTGGAACTGTAAAACGATATAATTTTAGAACTCAAGATGCATCACATGGTAACTCAAGATCACATCGAGTGCCTGGGTCTATAGGACAAAACCAAACTCCAGGTCGTGTTTTTAAAGGAAAAAAGATGGCCGGTCACATGGGTAATGCACGATGTACAGTTCAAAGTCTGGAATTGGTAAAAGTCGACTCTGAGAGAAATTTACTGCTCATTAAAGGTGCAATTCCTGGTGCTCCAGGTTCTAGAGTAGAAATTAAGCCTGCAGTCAAAAAGCAAGCACGAGGTGAGTGATGGAAATTACTACAATAGATACAAAGTCAAAATTAAAGCTCAATAAAGAAGTATTTGCTTATACTTACAACGAAGGCTTAGTTCATCAGGCAGTAGTTACTTTCATGAACAATGCGCGAAGCGGTAATAGTGCTCAGAAAACTCGCTCTGAAGTTAGTGGTGGTGGTAAAAAACCCTGGAACCAAAAAGGAACAGGTCGAGCTCGAGCAGGAACAATCCGCAGCCCCTTATGGCGAAGTGGTGGGGTAACATTTGCTTCTAAAAAAAGAGATTATTCGCAAAAGCTTAATAAAAAAATGTACAAACGTGCATTACGTAGTATAATCTCCGAACTTTGTCGTACTGGCAATTTGGTAGTTGTTAGTGATTTCCAATGCGATAATCACAAAACCAAGGATTTTCTCAAAAAAATGAATCAGATGGATATAAACAATGCTCTGATTATAATGAGTGAAGTTGGTGAAAATGAATACCTTGGTTCAAGAAACCTAATTGATTATGATATCTGTGATGTTACAACTATAGATCCTGTTTCCTTACTAAGATTTGAAAAGGTTGTTGTTACAGAAGCTGCAATTAAAAAAATTGAGGAACAGTTACAATGAACGCTGAGAGATTGATGATGGTTCTTAGAGAACCACATACTTCTGAAAAAGCAACTGTCATGGCGGATAAGTTTAAACAGTTCACTTTCAAAGTACTGAAAAATGCGACTAAGACTGAAATTAAATTAGCAGTTGAACATATATTTAATGTAAAAGTTAAGAGTGTATCTGTTGTCAATGTGAAGGGTAAATCGAAACGCTTTAAACAAACCAGTGGAAAGCGAAGTGACTGGAAGAAGGCATTTGTCTCTCTTCATGCAGACCAAGATATTGACTTTACAGTTACTGAATAAGGCAGATAAAGATGGCACTATTAAAATCTAAACCGACTTCACCCGGAAAACGAGGTGAAATACGTGTTGTACATCACAATATCTATAAAGGAAAGCCACATGCTGCATTAGTTGAAAAACTAAAAAAGACAGGTGGAAGAAATAATCAAGGTCGAATAACTGTTCGACATATTGGTGGTGGACAGCGTCAAAAGTATCGAGTCATAGACTTTAAACGCAACAAGGATGGTATATTAGGTCGTGTTGAGAGATTGGAATATGATCCAAACAGAACTGCCCTAATTGCGCTGATATCCTACAAGGATGGTGAAAAGCGCTACATCATAGCTCCTTCAAATTTAGAAGTCGGAGCTACAATTCAAAGTGGTGCTGATTCACCCATTAGTGTTGGCAACTGTCTGCCACTTAAAAATATACCTGTAGGTACAACAATTCATTGTGTTGAAATGAAGCCTGGTAAGGGTGCACAAATGCTTAGAAGTGCTGGTTGCAGTGGGCAACTTGTTGCAAAAGAAGGTGTTTATGCAACTTTAAGATTACGCTCAGGTGAGATGCGCAAGATCCATGTTTTATGCCGAGCTGTAATTGGAGAAGTAAGTAATAGTGAGCACAATTTAAGAGCATTAGGTAAAGCTGGTGCTAAACGATGGAGAGGAATACGACCTACTGTTCGAGGTGTTGCTATGAACCCTGTTGATCATCCACATGGTGGTGGTGAAGGGCGAACATCAGGTGGGCGTCATCCTGTGTCTCCATGGGGATTACCTACAAAAGGCTATAAAACTAGAAGTAACAAGCGTACTGACACTTTTATTGTCAGAGGGCGTAAGAAGAAATAATTAATAAGAGGATATCAAGTGGCTCGTTCAATTAGAAAAGGTCCATTCATTGACCATCATTTGATCAGCAAGGTAGAAGCTGCAATCGAATCAAAATCAAAAAAGCCAATTAAAACATGGTCTAGACGTTCTACAATCGTTCCTGAAATGATTGATTTAACGATTGCTGTACATAACGGCAAAGACCACGTTCCTGTGTTTATTACAGATAATATGGTTGGTCATAAATTAGGTGAGTTTGCCATGACTCGTACATTCAAGGGCCACTCTGGGGACAGAAAGGCTAAAGGTAAGTAAGAGGATATGATGGAAGTAACAGCTAAATTAAAAGGTGCTCCTTTATCCGCACAAAAGGGTAGATTAGTAGCCGATATGATACGTAATATGAATGTATCTGGTGCGCTTGATGTCCTCAAGTTTACACCAAAAAAGGGTGCTAAATTAATGCTTAAATTATTAGAGTCAGCTATCGCCAATGCTGAAAATAATAATGGTGCAGATATTGATGATCTAAAAGTAGGCATGGTATGCGTTGATGAAGCAACAACTTTAAAACGTATTAGTCCCAGAGCTAAGGGTAGAGCAAATAGAATTTGCAAACGTACCTGCCATATAACTATTAAAGTGTCTGACGAGGAATAGCAATGGGACAAAAAGTAAACCCAATAGGTATACGCCTTGGAATAATTAAAGATTGGAACTCTAAATGGTTTGCAGGAAAGCGATATGCTGAATTTTTAATTCAGGATATAAAACTTCGAAACGATCTAAAAAAGAAATTAATGGCTGCTGCCGTTAGCAAGATTCTTATAGAGCGACCAGCTAATAATGCTGTTGTAACTATCTTAACAGCAAGGCCAGGAGTTATTATTGGCAAAAAGGGCGGTGGAATTGAAACACTGCGCAAGGAAATTTCAGATAACCTTGGTGTGCCAGTTCATCTGAATATTGAAGAAGTGAAAAAGCCTGAATTGGATGCTACTTTGGTGGCTGAAGGTATTGCTCAGCAGTTAGAGCAACGAGTTATGTTCAGACGAGCTATGAAGCGTGCTGTTACCTCTGCTCTAAAAGCTGGGGCAAAAGGTATTAAAATTTGTGTAAGTGGAAGGTTGGGTGGTGCCGAAATTGCAAGAAGCGAATGGTACAGAGAAGGAAGGGTACCTTTACATACTTTTAGAGCTGATATTGATTATGGTACCGCTGAATCTAAAACCACCTACGGAATTATTGGTGTAAAAGTCTGGATCTTTAAGGGTGAAATTCTCCCACAAAAGAAAAGATCAACAGAAAGCGCCCAGTGAGTGAGGATTTGAAATTATGTTACAACCAAAGCGTACTAAGTACCGAAAGCAGATGAAGGGTCGTAATAGAGGATTGGCTCTTCGTGGTAGCAAAATTAGTTTCGGTGAGTTCGGTCTGAAGGCTATAGAGCGTGGACGTTTAACTGCTAGACAAATTGAAGCAGCGCGAAGAGCTATGACAAGACATATAAAGCGTGGTGGTAAAATCTGGATTAGGGTATTTCCAGACAAACCAATCACACAAAAACCACTTGAAGTAAGACAAGGTAAAGGTAAGGGAAGTGTAGAGTATTGGGTGGCCCAAATACAGCCAGGTAAGGTTTTATTTGAAATGGAAGGTGTTAGTAAAGAACTTGCAATGGAAGCATTTGACCTTGCAAAAGCAAAACTTCCTTTCAAAGTGATGTTTGAAGAGCGGACGGTAATGTAATGAAAAAAATAGATGAATTGCGCAATATGTCAGTTGAAGAATTGCAAAATGAATTGCTTTCATTACGTAAAGATCAATTTAATTTACGAATGAAAAAAGCAAGCGGCTCACTAGATAAAACACATCTGATCACTATGGTGCGTAAGTCAGTGGCAAAAGTTAAAACAATCTTGACTGAAAAGGCAGGTAAGTGAAATGTCTACTAATAGTGAATCAAATGCCAGAACAATGATTGGAAAAGTAGTTAGCGACAAAATGGATAAAACTATTGTAGTTATGATTGAACGTACTGTGAAACATCCAAAGTATGGGAAAATCATGAAGCGAAGAACTAAACTACATGCACATGATGAAAATCAAGTTTGCCGAGTTGGTAATACCGTAAAAATCCGTGAGTCACGACCACTCTCTAAAACGAAAAGCTGGGTATTAGTCGAAGTAATTTCATAAGTAACTTAATTGTTTTACTTTTAAAACCCTAAAAGGCCTGATATAATCAGCAGCCTTTTTCTGGTCGAAATTAGATCTGGAGAGAAAAATGATCCAAATGCAGACAGTGCTTGAAGTAGCTGATAATAGCGGAGCACGTAAAGTAATGTGTATTAAAGTACTTGGTGGATCACACAGACGGTATGCCCGTGTAGGTGATGTAATTAAAGTAAGCGTGAAAGATGCTATACCAAGAAGTAAAGTAAAAAAAGGGGCTGTAATGAGAGCGGTAGTGGTTAGAACTGCTCAAGGTGTTCGAAGAGATGATGGTTCATTGATTCGATTTGATGATAATGCAGCAGTTCTTTTAAACAACCAAAACGAGCCGATAGGTACACGTATATTTGGCCCTGTTACACGTGAGTTAAGAGAAAGATTTATGAAGATAATTTCTCTTGCCGCTGAGGTTTTGTGAGAAGGATTAGATATGAAACGTATTAAATCAGGCGATGAAGTAATTATTATTGCCGGTAAAAGTAAAGGTCATATAGGTAAGGTTCTAAGAGTAATTGATGATGCCGTAGTAGTGGAAGGTGGAAATCTAATTAAAAAACATATTAAACCTAATCCACAAAAGCCTGAAAATAAGGGTGGAATCATTGCGCGTGAAGCTCCATTGCACGTTTCAAATGTTGCTCACTACAATCCTGTTACAAAAAAGGCTGATAAGGTTGGCTTTAAATATCTTGAGAATAATGGCGTTAGCAAAAAGGTTAGATATTATAAATCTAACAATGAAATAATTGACCGTATATAGAGTTAGGTGATTGAAATGGCGAGACTTAAAGAATTTTATAAGAAAGACGTCGTCACTATGATGATGAAACGGTTCAACTATTCGAGTGTGATGGAAGTTCCCAGGATTCTTAAAATAACTCTGAATATGGGAGTTGGAGAAGCTGTTGGTGACAAAAAAGTTATGAATCATGCCATTGAAGACATGACGCTGATTTCTGGTCAGAAACCTGTCATCACAAAGGCAAGAAAATCAATAGCAGGCTTTAAAATCAGAGAAGGATGGCCAATTGGCTGTAAAGTAACACTCAGACGAGAACGCATGTATGAGTTTCTAGATAGATTAATATCTATTACTTTACCTCGTGTAAGAGATTTTCGTGGTTTAAATCCAAAATCTTTCGATGGAACAGGAAACTACAGCATGGGAATACATGAGCAAATCGTGTTTCCAGAGATTGACTATGATAAAACTGATGGAATAAGAGGTTTAGATATTTGTATTACAACAAGTGCTAAAACAAATGAAGAAGCTAAAGCTTTATTAGAAGCATTTAATCTTCCACTGAAAGACAAAGATAGAAAATAAAAGGGTGAAATTGTGGCTAAAAAATCAATGCTGATGCGAGAGTCAAAGCGTGCGAAGCTGGTAGAAAAGTACAGACAGCGCAGAAACGAATTAAAACAATTGATTAAATCATCTGATGATTTCCAGGTAATAATGGAAAGTCAGGCAAAACTAGCAAAATTACCAGTTAATTCAAATCCTGTTCGCTATGTTACTCGATGCAAGCAATGTGGAAGACCACACGCAGTTTATCGCAAGTTTAATCTTTGCAGAATTTGTTTAAGACAACAGCTTATGGTGGGCAATGTCCCTGGCGGTAGAAAATCAAGCTGGTAAACTATTTTATTGGAGAATAATTGTGAGTATGCATGATCCAATTGCTGATATGCTGACTAGAATTAGAAATGGTCAACAAGCGAAACATCAGCAAGTAACTTTGGTTTCTTCTAAGTTAAAGGAAGAAATAGCGCGAGTTTTAAAAGAAGAAGGATATATACAAGATTTTTTTATTGAAACATTACCAAATGGTCTAAAATCCATTACTTTAAAATTAAAGTATTATCATGGAAGGCCAGTAATTGAATTTATTAAGCGCATTAGTCGTCCAGGTTTAAGGGTATATAAATCATACAAGGATTTGCATTCAATACCTGGATTTGGTGTAGCTATTCTTTCTACGTCTAAAGGTATAATGACCCATGTATCAGCAAAAGTAAAAGGTGTTGGTGGCGAAGTCATTTGTGAAGTGGCTTAATACTTGCGAGGAATGATATGTCTAGAGTAGCAAAGGCCCCAGTAATTCATTCACCAAATGTTGATGTAACATTTGTTGATGGAGTAATCACTGTAAAGGGCCCAAAGGGAATATTAACTCAAAAAATTAATAAATTGGTTAATATTCAACATAGTAAGGAATCAAATAAAATAGAGTTTTCACCTGCTTCTAATGATCCAATGGGATGGGCACAAGCCGGTACAGCTAGAGCCTTGGTAAGAAACATGGTTCAAGGAGTTACTGAGGGATATACGGTCACACTAGAGTTGGTTGGTGTAGGATATAGAGCTCAGTCTAAGGACAAATCAATTAGTTTGTCATTAGGATATTCACACTCTATTGAATATGAATTACCAAAGGGTGTAACAGTAGAAACTCCTAATAATACAACAATTCTACTAAAGGGCGTTGATAAGCAAGTTCTTGGACAAATAGCTTCTGAAATTAGAGCTTTTAGACCACCAGAGCCCTATAAAGGAAAGGGTGTTAGATATGCTGGAGAGCAGATTGCTCGAAAAGAAGCTAAGAAGAAATAAGGTGTTAACTATGAATAAGCAAAACGCACGACATAGACGTGGATTAAAAGCCAAAGCCTTAATACGTAAATCAGGGCGCTCAAGATTAGTTGTGTATCGAAGTGGTGTGCATATTTATTCTCAGATTGTCAAGTCAGATCAACTTGGCGATAAGGTATTGGTAGCATCCTCTTCTATAGATAAAGAATTAAGATCCAGTTTGACTGGAAAAAGTAAAGTTGAACAAGCCAGTTTAGTTGGTCAACTATTGGGTAAACGTGCTAAGGCAGCAGGTATTACTCAAGTTGCATTTGACCGAGCAGGTTATAAATATCATGGCCGAGTTAAAGCACTTGCCGAGAGTGCACGCGAAGCCGGATTAGATTTTTAAGGAACGATTATGTCATTCGATGAATTACCCAAGTCAGATGGATACCAAGAGAAGTTGGTATCGGTAACTCGTACGGCTAAAGTTGTAAAAGGTGGGCGAGTTTTTGGTTTTGCTGTTTTAGTGGTTGTAGGTGACGGAAAGGGTAAAGTTGGGTTTGGAAGAGGAAAGGCTAGAGAAGTTCCAATAGCAATTCAAAAAGCTATGGACCAAGCCAAGAAGAATATGGTCTATATACCTCTTTCAGGCACTACAATATTCCACGAGATTACATGGAACTATGGTGCTTCTAAGGTATTTATGAAGCCAGCAAGTGAAGGTACAGGAATTATTGCTGGTGGTGCTATGCGTGCCGTGTTGGAAGTATTGGGTGTGCAAAATATTCTTGCAAAGAGCATTGGTTCTACCAATCCAAGTAACATTGTTCGTGCAACTATTGGTGCATTGACACATGTTGGTACACCGGACTATGTAGCAGCCAAACGTGGAAAAACAGTTGAAGAAGTAATGGCAGGCTAATTATGGGAAAAAAAATTAAAATAACCTTGGTTAAAAGCACAATAGGCAGAAAACCAAAGCATGTTGCTATAGCCAAACAGCTGGGTTTAGGTAAAACAAATTCAAGTGTGGTACATAGTGATACTCCTGCAATTCGTGGACTTGTGAACGAAATTAATTACCTGTTGTTGGTTGAGGAGAGTGCATAATGAATTTAAATACACTATCACCAGATCCAGGCTCTAGGCCCTCAAGAAGGCGGGTGGGCAGAGGTATTGGTTCTGGATTGGGCAAGACATGTGGTAAAGGTCACAAAGGTCAAAAATCAAGAGCAGGTGGTTACCACAAAATTAATTTCGAAGGTGGTCAAATGCCTATCCAAAGACGATTACCCAAGATGGGGTTTAAGTCTAGAGTAGGTCGAACCATAGATGAAGTGAGTTTAGGCGAACTTGCAAAATTGAATGATGAAGTCATTGATTTACTTGCTTTACGTAAAGCAGGCTTAATTAATAACTCAATTAAAGATGTAAAAATAATTTTATCTGGCGAGCTGACAGCAGCTATTAAGCTTAAGGGTTTAAGAGTCACAAAGGGAGCTCGTTCTGCTATTGAGAGTTTAGGCGGTAGTATAGAAGAGTGACTATGAAAAACCAAAAGCATAACGGTAGTAAACCACGTGGTGGATTAGCCGAACTAAAGTCAAGGTTGATGTTTGTTGTCCTGGGCATATTAGTGTACAGATTAGGTGCTCATATACCTGTTCCAGGATTAGATCCTGCAAAATTAGCTAATTTTTTTAGTGAACAACAAAACACCATATTTGGCTTGTTTAATATGTTTTCTGGTGGAGCATTGTCCCGAGTGACAGTCTTTGCTATCGGTATTATGCCTTATATTTCTGCATCAATTATTATCCAACTGTTTTCTGTAGTTTCTCCTAAATTGGAGCAGCTAAAAAAAGAGGGGGAGTCTGGTCGCAGAAAAATAAATCAATATACCAGATATTTAACATTGCTATTGTCTATATTCCAGTCTATGGGTATGGCGAGATGGCTGGCTAGTCAGCAAATTGCGATGCAGCCGGATTTCTCATTCTATTTTACTGCTGTTGTAACTTTGGTTACAGGTACAATGTTTTTAATGTGGTTGGGTGAGCAAATTACAGAAAAAGGTGTTGGTAATGGAATTTCATTAATTATTTTTTCTGGAATTGTTTCTAGTATGCCAAATGCTATAGGGTCTGTTCTTCAACAAGTTAAAGAAGGTCAGATGCAAGCCCTCACTTTGGTTGTAATTGCAGTAGTAGTAGTAGTAGTTACTGGTTTTGTAGTATTTATGGAGCGTGCTCAACGGCGAATTCGTGTTAATTATGCACAGAGAACGCAAGGTAGGAAGGTATATGCAGCACAAACAAGTCATTTACCATTAAAAATAAATATGTCAGGTGTAATTCCACCAATTTTTGCATCTAGCATTATTTTATTACCAGCAACGTTAGCGCAATTTTTTTCGCAAACTAAAGGGCTGGGTTGGTTATCTGATGTGGGAATGGCACTATCGCCAGGTCAACCCTTGTATTTGATAGTGTATGCTGCAGCTATTTTGTTCTTTGCTTTCTTTTATGCTGCTTTAGTATTTAATCCTAAGGATACAGCGGATAACCTGAAGAAATCAGGAGCATATATTCCTGGAATTCGACCAGGAGAACAAACAACTAAGTATATTGATTCAGTTATGACTCGGTTAACATTGGTTGGAGCTATTTACTTAGTATTGGTGTGTTTGTTACCACAAATTCTAATGTATACATGGCATGTTCCATTTTATTTTGGTGGAACTTCATTGCTGATTATAGTTGTTGTTATTATGGATTTTGTAGCACAGGTACAAGCTCATTTAATGACCCAGCAATATGATTCTTTATTAAAAAAGGCGAATTTTAGAGGTACTAAGTTACCTGGTCTGCTATGATTTATCGGAGTTAGGAATGAAAGTAAGAGCATCAGTAAAGCGAATTTGTCGCAATTGTAAAATAATAAAAAGAAGTGGCACTATACGAGTAATTTGTAAGGATGCCCGTCATAAACAAAAGCAAGGTTAATATCAGCTTGATTTTATTTTATTAAAATAGTATCCTTCTGTCCCTTTCGACAGAACAAATAACGTTCGGAGAAACTAATGGCTCGTATTGCAGGAGTTAATATACCTGATCATAAACATGTGGTAATCGCTTTAACAGCAATTTATGGTATTGGTAAAACAACATCATTAAAGTTATGTCAAACAGTTGATATAGATCCTTCAGTTAAAGTTTCTCAATTGTCAGACGCTCAACTGGAAGCATTGAGAACTGAAATTGCAAAAATTACTGTAGAGGGTGATCTTCGACGTGTTGTAACGATGAACATAAAAAGGTTAATGGACCTTGGTTGTTATAGAGGATTAAGGCACAGAAGAGGATTGCCGTTGCGCGGACAGCGTACGAAAACTAATGCTCGTACCAGAAAAGGCCGTAGAAAAGGCACTAGTAGTTGATTTTTCATGTAGGAAAATAAAAGATGGCAATAACAAAGTCAAAGCAGCAAAAAACACGAAAAAAGGTAAAACGTGTAGTGTCTGATGGCATAGTACACATACATGCATCTTTCAATAATACTATAGTTACCTTTACAGATAGACAAGGTAATGCATTATGTTGGGCAACTTCTGGTGGTTCTGGATTCAGAGGTTCTAGAAAAAGTACTCCTTATGCTGCGCAAGTTGCAACTGAGCGAGCTGCTGCTGTTGCTAAAGAATATGGTATGAAATCTGTTGCAGTATTTGTGCATGGTCCTGGTCCTGGTCGTGAATCTACTATTCGTGAATTAATAACCCAGGATTTTAAAATTGTTGAAATTACCGATGTTACTGGCATACCACATAATGGTTGTAAGCCACCTAAAAAACGTCGTGTGTAAGACTCAGGAGTAATTAATGGCTAGATATCTTGGTCCTAAATGTAAATTATCACGTCGTGAAGGTTGTGATTTGTTACTTAAAAGTGGGGTTCGTGATCATAAATCCAAGTGTAAATCTGAAAAGTTACCTGGACAGCATGGTGATAAAAAACCTCGTTTAAATAGCTATGGAATTCAGCTTAGAGAGAAACAGAAGATTAGAAGACTTTATGGAATTCTTGAAAAGCAATTCAGTAATTATTATAAAAAGGCGGCTAGACAAAAGGGCTCTACTGGTGAAAATTTAATGGCTCTTTTGGAAAGACGTTTAGATAATGTTGTATATCGTATGGGTTTTGCCAGCACACGTGCTGAAGCTAGACAGCTTGTTGCACACAAGGCAATTCTTGTAAATGATAAAGTAGTTAACGTTCCTTCTTTTCTGGTTAATCCTGGGGATACTGTATCAGTTCGGCAAAAGGCTAAAAACCAAGGTCGTATTCAAGCTGCTTTAGCTTTATCTGAACAAAGAGCCCCCTGTGATTGGATTACTGTAGATACTGCTTCTTTTAAAGGCACATTTTCTACAGCTCCAACGTTAATGGACTTATCTTCAGACTACAACGTAAACCTTGTTGTAGAACTTTACTCTAAGTAAGCTCGGAGAGATAGCTGAATGTATACTGAAATCAATGAAATGTTGACGCCTAAGGTTCTTAAGGTACAGGCCGAGTCGCCCTATAAAGCTCGAATAGTTTTAGAACCTTTGGAGCGAGGTTTTGGTCACACCCTCGGCAATGCTTTGAGAAGAATCTTATTGTCATCTATGCCTGGAAGTGCCATTACTGAAGCTTCTATCGATGGTGTATTGCATGAATATAGTACTATTGAAGGGGTTCAAGAAGATGTAGTTGATTTGTTACTTAACCTAAAATCAGTTGCTATCAAATTGACTGTGGGAGATGAAGCACAGGTTACACTCAATAAAGAGGGGCCGTGTCAAGTTACAGCTGGAGATATTCAGCTGACTCATGGTCAGGAAATTATTAATCCTGAACTTGTTATTGCCAATCTCAATGAAAAGGGTAAATTGAACATGACCCTAAAAGTTGAAAGAGGGATTGGGTTTCATAATACCGATGCATTTGTTCGCTATCATGATGATGAAATTGAGAAAAAAACTGTTGGAAAATTAAAGATTGATAACAGTTTTTCTCCTGTGAAAAAAGTGGCTTATTTTGTTGACAGTGCACGGGTTGAAAACAGGACTGATTTAGATAAACTTACAATTGAATTGGAAACTAACGGTACAATTGATGCTGAAGAAGCAATAAGAATATCCGCTAGTATACTACAAAGACAACTTCATGCCTTTGTTGATATGAAATTTGAAGAATCACGTACTGACAATAAGGAACGCAATGATTTTGATCCTGTTTTATTACGTTCAGTAGATGATTTGGAGTTAACAGTTCGATCAGCTAATTGTTTGAAAGCTGAAAATATTCATTATATAGGCGATTTGGTTCAAAGAACAGAAAGTGAATTATTAAAGACACCTAATCTTGGTAAGAAATCACTAACTGAAATTAAAGATGTTTTAGCATCGCGATCATTATCGCTGGGTATGAAACTTGAGAATTGGCCGCCAGCAAACCTTGGCGAGTAATATTTAGGAGTCTTTGTTATGCGTCACCGTAATTCCGGCCGTAGTTTTAGCCGTACAAGTAGCCACCGTAAGGCCATGTTTTCTAACATGTGTTGTTCTTTGATTGAGCATGAGTTGATTAGAACAACTTTGCCCAAGGCAAAGGATTTACGTCGATATATCGAACCTTTGATCACAGTTAGCAAATCTGATTCAGTAGCATCACGTAGACGTGCTTTTAACATTCTGCGCTCTAAATCAGCGGTAGGTAAATTATTTACTGATTTAGGTCCGCGTTTTGCAAAGCGACCTGGTGGGTATATCCGTATTATTAAATGTGGGTATAGGGATGGTGATAATGCCCCTATGGCTATAGTTGAATTAATGGATAGACCCGTTGCTAGTGATGATACAGAAGAGTAAATTATAGATTATATATATACGCTGTATATGTTGAGCCCGCGTTAATGCGGGCTTTTTATTTTAATCATTTAAAAAGGTATGTCATCGTCTAGTTCATCAAAAGCATCTTGTGCGGTAGATGCAGCGGATGCTGAGTGATTTTTTGTTGGGGCTTGTTGAGGAGAGGAGGTCCCCTGAAATGAAGGCATGTCGTCGTAATTTGAGGTACTATTTCCTTTGCTATCAAGCATTTGAATATCAGATGCAATGATTTCAGTTGTATATCTATCTTGGCCCTGCTGATCCTGCCATTTTCTTGTTCTTAAGCTTCCTTCAACATAGAGCTTGGAACCTTTGCGAATATATTCACCGGCTATTTCTCCCAGACGATTAAAGCATACGACCCTGTGCCATTCGGTTCTATCCTGCTTTTCACCAGTCGTTTTGTCCTTCCATGTTTCACTGGTGGCAACTGAAAGTGTAGTTACAGCATTTCCATTGGGTAAATAACGTACCTCAGGATCAGCGCCTACATTACCTACCAGTATAACTTTATTAATACCTCTTGCCATCGAAATGATCTCCTGTATGCGAAAGTTAGTTTGGCATTATACATAATTTACAAGTTATTTCGTAGCGGCTCAATGCGAATGGGTTATTGTTAAATTTTAGACTGGTGAAGAATTTTTTCAGCGCTTCCTGTAAAATATTCTTGATTATCCACTCGAACATATAGTGTATTTTCACCTTTGGACCAAATAACTTCCTTAATGCCAGGTACTTTTAAAAGCTGTTCAACTATTAATTTTGATTCTTCATTTTTTGCAGTAAAAGGCAAAATTAAGGTAGAAAAATAAACATTAGATTTCATGCTCAGTGAAACAATCAGCCATAGAAAGCCCAGCATCATGTTAAGTAAAAAAATAGCCTGGTTACCATGCCATTGATAAAGAATACCGGCTAAAGAACCTCCAAAAAAAATTCCTAGAAATTGACTCGTTGAATAAATACCCATGGCAGTCCCTTTACTGGCAGGGTTAGCCTGTTTTGATACTAACGAGGGTAATGTTGCTTCAAGAACGTTGAAAGAAATGAAATACAAAAACATTAAGGCACATAGCCAATACCAGTTTTTTGATGTGAGTACCAATAAACCCTGTGAGAGCATGCTAAGTAGTACAGATACAATAAATACAGTCTTTAAGCGCTTCTTTCTTTCTGAAATAATGATAAAAGGTACCATTAAAACAAACGAGAATACCATCAGCGGCAAATAAAAGTGCCATTGCTGGTGCAATTGTCCATTCTCAATTTGATACTTTAAAAGCATGGGTATAGCAAAAAAAGTTGCTGTAAGAATGAAATGCTGACAAAAAATACCGAAATTAAGGCGTTGTAAATGTTGATCTGTTACTACAGGTTTGATTAGAGATAAGTTAGGTTCGCTATCAGCATGAAACTGCTCTTTTGAAGGGTTAGGAATGATTAGATAAAGTATCATAATCCCGAGAACGGCTAAAACTGCCGTGAGATAGAATACCCCTGATAATCCATAGTAGTGGGTAAGAGCCGGGCTAATTATCATCGCGAGGCTAAATGATGTTCCAATAGTTATCCCTACTACAGCCATTGCCTTTGTGCGTTGTTCATCCAGCGTTAAATCAGCAAGAAGAGCAATTAACACGCTACCTATGGCACCAGCACCCTGCAGAATTCTGGCAGCTATCATTCCGCCAATTGAATTGGTTATTGCTCCTAACAAACTTCCACCAGCGAACAGCAAAAGACCTATGGCAATCATAGGTTTTCTGCCTATTTTATCTGAAAGCATGCCAAAAGGGATTTGCAGTAATCCTTGAGCCAATCCATAGCTACCCAAAGCCAAGCCAATTAGGGTGGGAGTAGCTCCTCTCAGGTGACTGGCATATAGAGTGAATACCGGGATAAGTAAAAACAATCCCAATAATCGAAAAGAGAATATTGCTGCTATAGGAAAAACAGTTTTGTTCCAAGAATACTTCATTCATTATAGGTGTAAATTATACGGTGTGGTGATGGTACAAATTAAGTGCTTTGGAAACAAGATAAATTATGAAATTCCGATTGATGGGCCACTTATATTTCCATTGACAGCACAGCAGATTAACGGTAGTTTGGTGGGATTTTATACTATAGGGTTATTGTATGAGTTCATTAGTTTTTTCAGGAAAGGTAGGATTGATAACGGGCGGGGCACGGGGAATAGGAAAAGCGACGGCATTAAAATTAGCGCGTGCTGGCTGTGATATTGCTATTGTCTATTATAATAGTTCTGATGAGGCACAAAACCTGATTGATGAAATAACTGATATGGGCAGAAATGCAATTGCCTTACAAGCTGATGTAGCAGATTGTCAATCTGTTAAAGAAATGTTCTCTCAATTCAGAGAGCACTTTAAGCACCTAAATTTTTTAGTGAGTAATGCAGCGAGTGGAGTATTAAAACCCGCTTTGAAGATGTCCACTAAACATTGGCGCTGGTGTTTGGAAACGAATGCTCTGGCTTTGAATCACCTGGTTACGGAAGGTCTTGATTTAATGCCCAAAAATAGTCGAGTTATTGCGTTATCCAGTTTAGGTGCATCAAGAGCAATTCCAAATTATGCTTTTATTGGTGCCTCTAAAGCAGCTCTGGAAGCATTGGTTCGTTCGCTTAGTTTGGAGCTGGCTACTTATGGTATTACAGTAAATACTGTTTCTGCCGGTGTAGTCGATACGGATGCTTTAAAGCATTTTCCAAACAGAGAGCAGTTATTGGATGAATATCAAGCTCATGCTTTGGCTGACAGAGCTTTAACACCAGACGATGTGGCTAATGCTATCTATTTGCTTTGTTTGCCTGAAGCAGCCATGATTAATGCACATACTTTATATGTTGATGCAGGGTATAGTCAGGTTGGGTAGTAGATGATAAAAGTAATTTTTATGATATAATTTCAAGCTTTGCGAGCTTTGTTGGTTCAGAGGATAAAATATGAATGTAGCTGAAGTTTACCCTAAGGTTAGGGAAATTATTGCTGATGTATTAGTAATTGATGAAGAAGAAATTTCTTTAAATAGTAGTTTAATTGAGGATTTAGGTGCCGAGTCTATCGATTTTCTTGATTTGGTTTTTCAATTGGAAAAAGAATTCAAGATTAAAATCCCCAGAGGTCAGTTGGAAAAAAATGCTCGTGGTGATCTGGCTGAAGATGAGTTTGAGAAAGGTGGTATTTTAACAGCATCAGGATTGCAGGCTTTAAAGAGTTATTTGAGTGAGGTTCCGGCAGATCGGTTTAAACAAAACATGAAAGTGAACGAAATTCCTATGTTGTTTACCGTAGAAACTTTTTGCAAGCTGGTTGTTTCAGCTATAGCCCAGCAGCAAGCAATGGAAACTGTAGCCTGATGAGGTTCTTATTTGTTGACCGCATTGTACAATTATCCCCAGGAGAATGGATTAAGGGGATAAAGCATGTTACAGGGGATGATGCTTATTTAACCATTGATGATCAAGGAAGGCATTGTTTTATGCCTTCTTTGATTGGTGAAACATTGGGGCAATTAGCAGCATGGAATGTGATGCAACATAATCAATTTACTTCAAGGCCTGTTGCTGGCGTAGTGTCGAGTGCTCGATTGTATCGACCTGCTTATGTCGGTGAAACTTTACTACTTGAATCAAATATTGATGCGCTGGATGAAAGAGCAGTTCAATACCATAGTATTGCTAAAGTTGGTAATGATATTATTTTTACTATAGATGGCGCATTGGGTCCCATGTTGCCTATGACTGATTTTATTAGCACAGGGGCTGTTATACAGCAATTTGCAGAAATTTATCGACCAGGTGATTGGTCTTCCATTGTGGACATGAATTTGCCTGTTTTAAAAGAAGAAAGCTGCTTTAATTATGGAGCTATTAATTCTTCCATGCAATTTGACAGAATCCTCGCTTGTGAACCAGGCATAAGCTTGATGGCTGAAAAAAGGATAACTCGTTCAGCATCTTATTTCCCGGATCATTTTCCAAACAAGCCTGTACTACCGATGACGGTACTGCTCGAATGTAAATTGAATTTGGCGAAAGAGTTTATAGCTAGGGCAAAGTATGATAGACCCTATCAAATCAGTGAATTACGCAAAATTAAAATGAATGAATTTGTTCATCCCGGAGACGTGGTAGTTTGCCAGGTCAAAGTAAAAGAACAAACGGATGATGAGTTAATACTGTCATATAGGTGTGAGGTTGATGGCAAGAGGGTCTGTGTTGTCGACATAGTGCTTATTCCAAAAGGTAAATGAAGTCATGAAACGACGCGTTGCTATTACAGGTCTAGGGGTTGTTTCACCTCTGGGGAATGATGTATCCACCACCTGGAACAATTTGATTGCCGGGTATTCTGGCATAGATAATATCAAACAGTTTGATGCCAGTGCTTTTCCTACCACTATTGCTGCGGAAGTAAAAAACTTTTCACCTGATACGTCTATTTCGGGAAAACATACTCGGTTTATCATGTCTTTTACTCATTTTGCCTTGGAGGCGGCACGCCAAGCATTTGAGGATGCTTCTGTATTTCCTACCAGACAGACATCCGATCGGTGGGGAATAGTAACTGGCAGTGGAATGATGACTGCCGAGTTCGAATATTTAATGCGTTTTCAACAAACCTGTGCAACAGACGGTGAAATTGATTGGGGAAAACTGCAATCCAATAGCAGAGATTTTTATAATTTGGTTGATTTTGGTAAAACTACTTCAAACTCTGGACTTTCCTTATTAATACAACAATATGGGATTACAGGTTATGCCTCTTCTGTCCATACTGCCTGTGCTTCAGGAGGCCAAGCATTGGGATTGGCAATGCAGGTGATTCGTCGTGGCGAGGCAGATTTTATGTTGGCAGGTGGATTTGATTCCATGATTAATCCTTTGGGTTTGTCGAGCTTTTGTCTTTTGGGTGCCTTATCAACTTATAATGAGACTCCGCAAACGGCAAGTCGCCCCTTTGATGCGACACGCAATGGTTTTGTCCTGGGTGAAGGGGCTGCCTTTTTGATTCTTGAGGAGTGGAGTAAAGCAAAAGCCCGTGGGGCAAAAATCTATGCTGAATTGGCCGGGGAGGGGAATTCTTTGAGCTCCTACCGAATAACTGATTCACATCCCAATGGTGATGGTGCTATTCAAGCGATTAAACGTGCGTTGGAGGATGCCGGAGTGCAGCCACGAGATGTCGATTATATTAATGCGCATGGCACATCAACTAAAATGAATGATTTAAGTGAAACGAATGCAATCAAAGTGGTCTTTGGTGACAGGATCGCCAATTTACCTGTTAGCTCTACCAAGAGTCAAACAGGGCATTTAATCGCAGCCGCTGGCGCACTAGAGGCGGTGTTGTCTGTTAAATCCATAGAGCAGGCGCAAATCCCTAAAACAGCGAATTTAAAAACACCTGATCCGGAGTGTGATTTGGATTATGTTGTTGATGGCCCACGTGAAAAATCCTTAGGGGTAGTCTTATCCAATTCATTTGGTTTTGGAGGTTCTAATAGCTGCTTATTATTTAAGCATCCAGAATTCGAGGAGGCAAAATAAATGAGTCAGGCGAATAGAGTATTTATTACGGGTCGCAGTGCTCTAACTGCCTCTGGTGCAACTGCTGATGAAACTTGGAATGCGATAATTTCAGGCCAATCGGGGATTGCTGAAATTAATTTTTGGGAATTATCTCAATGGTCGCATCGATTGGGGGGGGAGATAAAGGATTTTCAACCTTCCAGGATGTTGCCTGACAGAAAATTAATAAAAGTGATTTCCCGTCAGGATATAATGGGAATTAACGCAGCAGTGCAAGCTGTAGAGCATAGCCAAATGATTGCTTATAGAGATAGTCTTGCAGATGTTGACTCATTTAATGAACAAACCGCTATTTATGTTGGTTCTCCAGGAAATAAGTACTTTCAACAATATGACTTTATACCTTTGTTGGCTAAAACCCATGGAGATATGCGTAGCTTTGCAAACCAGCTGTTTGATGAAGTGCACCCCATGTGGTTATTGAGGATTTTGCCTAATAATGTGCTTGCCTATACAGGCATTACCTATGGTTTTAAAGGCCCAAATCACAATGTAACGAATCATGCGGTAGGCGGTACGCAAGCCATTTTGGAAGCGTATCATGCCATACGTAGCGGGCAGGCAGAACGTGCAGTCGTTGTTGCCTATGATATAGGCACAGAACCTCAGGGTTTATTTTATTATGAAAAATTGGGTGTGGTGAGCAATCGTCATTTAAAGCCTTTTGATAAGGAGCATGACGGGACTATTCTTGCCGAAGGTGCTGCTGCTCTTGTATTGGAAAGTGAAGCTAGCGTCAAATCGAGAGCTGCGACTTGTTATGGTGAGATAGTTGGTGGCTTATCCGCTACTGAAGCAACAGGATTATTTTCTATTGAAGCAGATGGGCAACATTTGGCTTCATTGATGGGGCGGACATTAAGCACATCAGGAATAAACTCCGAGGAAATAGGGATAATAGTAACCCATGGGAACGGAAACAGTAAATCAGATGATAGTGAAGCCCAGGCTATTAAATCAGTATTCAAACAAGAAGAAATTCCTGCGACTGCTTTTAAATGGTCTATGGGGCATACTTTGTGCGCCTCTGGTGTATTGGATGCGGTTCTCACTACTTATGCCCTTGAAACCAAATGTGCTCCCGGGATCGCTAATTTTCAGCAAATTGCTCCAGCATGTGAAGGTTTATCGGTAAGTCGTGAGCATAGAGAGATAACATCTAATTCCTATGCCATGATGATCAACAGAGGGTTTGCCAGTATGAATGTATGTTTGGTGATCAAAGCTTGTGAATAATTTAGCTCAGCAAATAGAAGCATTACCCATTACACTGGCAGGTCGTTTTATTTATCGATTTTTGCCATACAGGCGTCGATTAATTTTTTCTAATATTAGCCAAGTTTATAATGATCAATTGAATGAATCTCAAAAAAAACGCTTGGCAAAAGCTTATTACTCACATCTTGCAAAATCTTTAAAAGAAGCACTGCAGTTACGCTTCATGAGTGAAAAAAAATTACGAGATCAGGTTGAAGTACTTGGCCATGAAAAAATGTTGGCTGTTGTTGCACAGAAAAAAGGAGTTTTAGTCGTTACCGGCCATTTTGGAAATTGGGAGTTTGCGCCGTTGGGAGGTGTATTAAACTTCAAGGAATTCAAAGGACAGTTTCATTTTATCAGGCGTACTTTGCGATTTAAGTTCATAGAACGCATTATGTTCAAAAACTACTATCAAGCTGGCCTAAATGTTATTCCTAAAAAAAATTCTCTGGAACAGGTGTGTGTTGCACTAGAACAAAATCATGCTGTAATCTTCGTATTGGATCAGCATGCATCTCTAGTGAACAGAGATGGGATAGCAGTTGAGTTTTTTGGCAAAAAAGCGGGTACCTACAGAAGTTTGGCAACGATATCTCGTCACACTGGTATTCCAGTTATACCTGCGGCCAGCTATAGATTACCCAATGGAAAGCATGTTTTGGAGTTTCATGATCCCATTCCCTGGAAAGATTATGAAACCACACAAGAATCGTTATACCGAAATACCTTGGCGTATAATCAGGCTTTAGAAAAGATTATTTTGGCGCATCCGGAGCAGTGGAATTGGATGCACAAGCGCTGGAAGCTTTCTTAAATGAAAGGGCTCTCTATGACTCACCTTTAGAATAAACTCTTATGAACAGGGCTCATGCTTTTTGATTTATACTTGCTTTTCTTACAGAGATGCTTTCTCCAAACCGCTCTATCATGAGGAAGATGTTTGTATATTGGAATGACTTCTTATGGAGAGGTTTTGTCAAATCATTATATTTTATTTTTTCGTTCGTCTCTTAATCGTTTGAGCACCAAAAATAATCTATTAGTCTCGTCTTCCTTTGTGAAATGAATAATTATGTTTTTATCTTCAATTCGAACTACTTCATAGCTAAGTTCCACAATAAAGTTATGGATTTGTAATTTAAGAATTCCCTCTTTGGGAATATCAGTTTTCTTCTTAACTACTACAGCACCATTGGAAGAGATTTCAACAATCTCAATTGGATTATTGTCTAAGCTGGCATTTATTTCGCCATGGTTTTTTAGCCGAAAATATTTTCGCCTTTCGTCCATTGTTTAACCATAAATTAAGTATGCTTTTTAATTTTAGGTCTATTATTCCTCATAGGTCAACCGGATGAGCGTGATATCTGTTGATTAAATAGGAAGGATCCAAATTTTAGAACGGTTGTTTGTTTCAGGTTATTATAAAGGATAGATGAATCAATCCGGCTGTAGATGCGCAGCCGGAAGATTAATCAAGGTGAAATCATTGTCGTTGTCGATTGGGGAGTGGATTTATTATTTGGATAAATAGCTGCCATGATGTTGTTGCTAAAAAATACTCCCAAGTTGCCTAATGTGCTTTTTAAGCTGGTAGCCAACTCATTTGCAGTATCCAGTATGGTTGCCGCCGGAGTTTGATTTGCAGAAACCGATTCACTCTTAAACGGATTTTGCTCAGGTAAAGAATGAGTAAACTCTTTGCTGATTGAGCTGAAATGAGTAGAGTCTTCATCGAATTCTTTAAGTAAGGATTCCGCCTCATTGCGGGCTCCTTTCATTAATAGCATTTCTAATAAACGAAAACGATTCGTGATTAAAAGTGGTTGATTTTTTAAAAGCCAGGCATCCAATGTTAAGTCGCTTTTGCTTTCTAATAACAGATAGTGGAATAAGCGATGAAGCTTTTGGCGGATTTTAAGCTCATTTTTTGGATTGTGTTGCAGGGAAAAGATATTCAATGCTTCAATTAATTCATTAAGTTTTTGTTGGGTGTAGCCTGATTTTATATCATCGAGGATAATCGACAGATTTGTTTCAAGTTTGGTAGTGAAATATTTTCTTTGTTGAAGAGAGGAGAGTTCTTTTTTTTCGTTTTGCTTTATTGGAGTGTCACTTATTGCAACAAAGGCAGGTGGGTTTGGGAAAAAAAATCCAGTCCAGCCATAATACCAACATCGTTTCACTCTTGTAATCAGTTGAGCGATAAATCCGGTACTTTCACCAAAACTTAACTCAAGTTTTGCCTCAGTTAAAGCTTGAGTCGCTATACTGATAATTTCCTTGTGCCTATTGGGATTTAATTTTTTTAGAGCTCCCTCGCATAAATCAATAATTCTGGTATAACTGTCTTCGCTAGCTTGTGCCCCAAAATGCCGGATAGTTTTTTTGGCATCATAGACAAATAACGAGAAATTAATTTGCTCATCATGTAATTCAGGGTAGTTTAAAAAAGCGGTAAATATAGCCTCTCTAACAGAAGCGGATATATCGCTTAAAGACATGAGAACAATTAAATGGTATATCGAACGTCGATGCATTTCAGTGCATCCTTCTTGGACATAGTAAGCTAAATAATCATTAATGATCCTGGAAAGCAGTTGCTTGTCGCCTTTAAAATGCATTAAGAAATAATCTATCGATTTAACTGTTCTCTTGCTTTTTATTAATTTATTAACTAAAGGATGTTCAGGTATATCATTGGTGGGTGTAATTACAGAGGTTTCGCTTAATTTGATGCCACAGAAGAGACTGCTTAAAAGACTTTTTTCTTTTGATTTAGTTGGAAATTTTGCAGCTAACTGGACCAGTTGCGTCATGCTGGTGATGTTTATGCGAGAATCATTATAAAACAAGCTTGAATCACCGGATTGTGCTGATGCCCGCAGGTAGTAATTGGTCAGATAAGCAATTTTATTATTTAGCTCTTTAAATTCTTCGAGATTATTTAAACAAATTAGGAGCTGCATCGCTTGAGGTGAGAATTGGTAATTACGGCTTAATAATTTATAAACCAACAACTTGATGTAGGTGACATAAGCGTCATGATGTTGGCCATAGAGATAACGTTGAATAGCGGAAATTAGTCGTTTCTCTTCATTTTGGTTGATCAAAAGAGGATGAGTTGGATCAAACAGTTCGAGATGTTCAACCATATTCATAATAATGGATTCCTTTTTTGTAGGATCCATTTTATTAAGTTCGTCTACAACATGAACATCTACCAGGTTCATTAAATGGGCTAAAATAAAATGTGCATTTGGCCTTGATGAATAATGATGTAGCCAATAAGCAATCATGTCAGGCTTTGGATATTTAAGTAGTATTTTTTCAACTTGCTTTTCTGACAATTGATGAAAATGAGGGATAGAACAGAGCAGAGTAACGCAGGCCTCAGGTTGGAGAAGTTCTATTTGCCCCACAGTCAAACAATTTAGGTTTAATTGATGAATTAAGGCATTAAGCCGAGGGGGAGAGTGAAATTCACTTTGACTTAAATGGGCTAGAAATGATTCGCCTTTTAAATTGTCCAAGTACTCCTTTTTGCTTAATAGGCAGGTAATTAATAATGACTTAATCTGGCTGTCCTGTGCTAAAGCAATTAATTCCAGTATTTGCTGGTAGTTAAATTTATTAGCGTTTAACGCATAGATAAAATCGAGCTGACTTTCTTTGGTATGGTTGATGCTGGCTAAATAATCCTTATTTAAGATGGCTATTTTTAATAAATCAAAATTTAATAGTTCATTTCTTTTCATATGATTCTCCAGCCAGCTCCATGAGCTGAGTTTAATAATATCAGGTAAAGTCGTTTGATCTGGTGCAACTATAAGACAATGATCACAAAGCCAATTGATTTGAGAGGTAGTGAAGTTTTCTTGTTGAATCAATATCTTTTTGAGAGTGTAGGGGAGCAACTTTTGCTCGGCAAGGTGTTTCAAAAGGAGAGATATCTCTGTGGAGGATTGAAGTTCATCAGGATTTAATTGACTGAGCCATTTTATAAATATTTCTGTTTTAATAAGTGGATCATTAAGTGATAAAAATGATTCGAGAGCTTGCTCCCAGGAAATAGTTTGATTTAGAGATGGTTTGTTTAAATCCGCGATTATTAATAAGCTGGTGAGAATGTCATTTTTTGAGATAGGTTTATCAAAATCAACCACTTGATCCTCCTTGACCGAAATGTCAAAACTACTCTATCAACTTTATTACCCATTTCGTTCATGTTAAGCCAGGGAATATAATATTCACAAACTCTCCCGATGGAATTTTTACAGGACTTACGCACCCCCCAATCTCTTCGTTAAAAACTGATTTTTAATTCGGTCATTTAGTTTATCTAAACTCCCTCATTAAAAACATTTTTTGCCTTGACCTTGGTGTTTTTCGTAAGTCCTGTTTTATACTTGTGGATTAATTCAGAATAACTGTTTGAAAAAAAAATTCAATACTTGTTTTAATTTTGTGAATTTTGTTATGAAAGTAATGTGGCCTCATACACAAAAGCAGCAGGTCCAGTTAATATAATGGGAGCAGTGCGGCAAGGCCATTGGATAAACAAATCCCCTCCTGGCAAATGAACAGTGATTTTATCTGACAGATTGTAAAACAAACGTCCTATTGCTGCTGCTGCAACGGCACCACTACCACAAGCAATTGTTTCACCACAGCCTCTTTCATAGACGCGTAAATTGATTTTTTCAGGATTAATTATTTGCATAAATCCAACATTGACTTGCTCTGGGAATTGTTGGTGAAGACTAATCTGTTGTCCCAAACTGTTTACAGGGGCTGTTTGTATATCTTTAACCAACAATACAGCATGAGGGTTACCCACACTTATTGCATGAAGATTAACTGTATTGTCGTTATTTAATTCAAGTGAATATTCGGGTGATTGTTCATCTGCAAGAAAAGGGATTTCATCTGGGGCTAGTTTAGGAACGCCCATATTGACACTCACGCTGTTATCATCATTGATGATTAAATCCATAAGCGTGGTTTTAGTTGCTACTGTTAATTTATTTTTTGCTGTTAAACCATAATACTTGGCAAAAAGGGCTATGCATCGCGCTCCATTGCCGCATTGTCCTACCTCTTGTCCATCGGCGTTAAAGATTCGATAATTAAAATCAATCTCTTCGTTTTGACTGGGTTCAATTAATAAACATTGGTCAAACCCAATACCGGTATGGCGATTGGCTAGTTTTTGTATATGCTCGGGAGTTAATTGAATAGATTGGTTGATCCCATCCAGTACAATGAAATCATTGCCTAAACCATGCATTTTAGTAAATCTTATTCCCATAGAATATCTCTAGTGATTAGCGGTTGCCTTCTTTTCTTGTTCAGGCAAATACAATGGTCCCTTTTGTCCACAAGCTGACAAACATAAAGAAGCCATGGTGACAACAATGAATAATAAAGCGAAATAAATGTGTCTCATCAAATACTATTATAGAGTTAAATTTTAATTATATGAGATTTGTTTTGAAACTCAATGATTCATTCTTTTTATTATTTTGTGTCTATTGTGAGGTAATTCTTAAGCATGACGTGTCTGGAAAGAAAGCTCCAGATTATTGGATGCCTCGAGTATCTCTTCCAAAGAGTGTTGATTATCCATGACTGATTGATGCAAAACAGCAAGTTCTTTTTTAGGTATTTTCTTTGTAGACTCAATGACGTAACTATTTTTTCCATCCCTATACCAGTATATGAAAGTCATATTTTTTGAAATGACGCCTTGACCAACACTTCCATATAAGCTGTTTGTATGCGAGCTATTCAGATCAGGCCGGGGTGAATAGAAGCGATAATTTATTTGGTTTCTATTTTGGCTTTGCTGGATTTGCTCAATGAATCCGTAGTCAGAAGCCAGCTTTCTTGCTAAAAACAAAATACTCATACAACATGCAACTTATAAAACAAACATAATGATAAAATTTTATACAAAAAAAATCAATAGTTATTATTTTCTTCACTCAGTATGCTTATAATTTGTTCAATATATTTTTGAATGCTAAACTTGCACTGCTTTATTGCATTGGCGATAATTTATGTTTTTTTGCGGAGAATTTGTTTTGAGCGTTTATATGAAGGAACCTTTAGAGAAAGCACAAGCTTGTGTTATATGGATGCATGGATTGGGAGCTGATGCCTCTGATATGATGAGTTTAGCTGATCAGCTAATGATAGAAGATGTGGTTTTAAGGCATGTGTTTCTTGATGCTCCTCGAAGACCAGTTACTCTGAATGGAGGAATGGTTATGCCCGCGTGGTATGATATTTATGGATTAGATTTGGTCGATGAGGAAGATAAGGCAGGAATCGAAGAGTCTGAATCATTAATCTGTAAGGTGATTGACGCTCAATATAATTGTGGTTTTAGACCACACCAAATTTTTTTAGCTGGCTTTTCTCAAGGAGGGGCTATGGCGTTGCATACAGCCCTTCATATAACTGATCGATTAGGAGGGGTTATTGCATTATCCGCTTACTTGCCCTTGGTTAAGCATAATAAGCCGCAACTTGATAAGAATACCCCCATTTTTATGGGATCAGGACAATTTGATCCTTTAGTTCTGCCAAAATGGACGCAACAAAGCAAGGATTGGCTCCTGGCTCAGGGGTATAGTGAAGTCTCCTTTCATCAATACCCTATGGAACATTCTATATGTTTTGAAGAAATTAAAGATCTTAGCCTTTGGCTTAATAAGCAGGTTCAAGGAGTTTTACAATGACAATAGTAAAAAGGTCACGAACAGTACCCTATTCTTGTGAACAAATGTATGGACTGGTTAATGATGTTGAACATTATTCCGAGTTTTTACCTTATTGCGCAGAAAGTAAAATACTTCATCGTGACAATGATGAAGTCCAGGCGACCTTGGTGATAGCAGCTGCTGGAATGAGTAAGTCATTCACTACTCGTAATCGATTGCAAACTAATAAAATGATTGAAATTCGTCTGGTTGATGGCCCATTTAGTCATTTGGAAGGATTTTGGCGTTTTGATGAGGAAGGAAACGGGTGCAGAATTTCTTTTGATTTGGAGTTTGAGTTTGCAGGGAAAATATTTTCCATGCTTCTTGGTCCTATATTTGATCAGATAACCGATAAAATGGTTGACGCATTTTGCGAAAGAGCCGAGGTCATTTATGGTAAAGGTTGAATTAGTCTATATAGCGAATTCTGAAAATTGCTTGCATTACAAAATGGATTTAAAACAAGGTGCTACGGTTGAAGAGGCATTAATTGAATCAAATATTTATTCTACCTGTCCGGAAACGAAGGGATTACCTATAGGAGTTTACGGAAAGCAGGTTTCTATGGACTTGGTATTGAAAGAAGGAGACAGAATTGAGATTTATAGGCCATTGATACTCGATCCTAAAGAAAAGCGGCGTAAGTTAGCTCAATTAAAAAAATAAAGGAATATTAAGTTACACTTAACTCTCCCCTTATCTAATCGATTAGACAAGGAGAGAGACTAACTTACGGCTTATGCTCTATTCTTGTCAGAGAACCTCTGGAAAAATATAAAACAACATTACGAATTTCCAGGTTACCTTTTCCTCGTCTCCAAGTGTATGCATAGTCCCACCGATCATTATTAAATGTTGGACTCATTAAGCTGGTACCCATCAAGATTGCAACGTCATTTTTACTCATGCCTATTTTTAATCGGGCAATTTTTGATTGAGGCAACAAATTACCTTGCTGAGTAATGCGTCTTGAGAAGTCATATGATGCACATTGGGTTAAGGTTAATGTTAAAATGAAACAAATAAAAAAGGTTATTATTCGCATTTTTTTGCCTACCATGAAAAATTTCGCCATAATAACATGTCATTTATTGAAAGGCACCTGTCATCGTGTGGAATTTGGTATTTGTCATTGTTGGGCTGGACTAAGTTTTAAAGTCGCTGATGCCAATTATTAGTCTAATTTTCAAGAAATAATGATTAAAATTCGGAATTCATTACAGTTAAGGAGCACAAGTGGAAGAAAGTCAACAGTTAAAAGACGCTGGATTAAAAATTACATTACCTCGTATCAAGGTATTACAAATATTGGAGCAATCAAGGGATCACCATTTGAGCGCAGAAGCAGTCTATAAGGCCTTGTTGGAATCAGGCGAAGATGTTGGTTTAGCTACTGTGTATAGAGTTCTTACCCAATTTGAAGCAGCGGGATTAGTATCGAGACACAATTTTGAAGGTGGATATTCGGTATTTGAGTTGTCCCAGGGCGAGCATCATGACCATCTTGTTTGTGTTAAGTGTGGACGAGTAGAAGAATTTGTCGATGAAATAATAGAGCAAAGACAAAAAGCTATTGCAGAGCGTGCTCATTTTAAAATGACAGATCATGCGTTAAATATATATGGTATTTGCCCACAGTGTCTTTAACCTGGACATTGCAATTGGATCAGCTTGTCGGTCATGATTATTTGCTGCCGGCTAAGAGTAAATAAATAAACTAGGCTATACTTGCAATTATAATGAAGGTGCTTGGGTTTTGAATTAATTATGCATCAACAGAAGCGGTCTTCATTGGAGCTTGAAGCCTTTTTGTCATTATTGGAGAGCTCCTTAAGAACTATCCCATTCAATATCCTGGCAGTAATAGTGCTGGCTTTGGATTTTATCTATACGAACGAGGCTCCAATCAAACTGGTTGTAATCTGGTTTTTTCTCATTTTAATTTTAAGTGTGATTCGCTGGATGGCCAGCAAAATTATAATCAGTAAAGAGCGATACATTACAAAAGGAAAACAGTCTTTAATTGGTTTTTTACTACTCAATTTTTTCATGGGGCTGGCTTGGGGTTTGAGCTACTTGATTTTTGCTCCTTATTTAAATAATACAAATGAGTTGATTTTTGTACTCATGCTGGGAGGTTTATCGACAGGTGCTATCGCATCCTTATCGATTTATCTTCCAGCCTATTATGCTTACGTATTGCCAATGAATTTCCCAATTATTGCCTACAATTTGTATTTATTTCAGTATGATAAAGCAATTCTTGCTGTCATGTATTCGCTTTTTTTGATTATAGTTTTATTAACTGCAGGATTAAATTCAAAATTGCTTTCCAAGGTAAGGACATTATCTATAACCGATTCATTGACCGGCTTATTTAACCGTCGTCATTTTGATATGGTGTTCAGTAATGAATTAAGCAGAGCGAAACGTAATAAATATCCTATCAGCCTGATTTTCATCGATATAGACAATTTCAAGTATATTAATGATACCTTCGGACATTCTGTAGGTGACAGTTTTTTAATTCATGTGGCAAACATCCTGAAACAAACATTACGGCGCTCCGGCGATAGCATGTTTCGAATTGGTGGAGATGAATATGCTGCTATTCTTATTAATATGCCACCAAATGAAGTGACGGCATTTTGTATTACTATTCAAAAGCGGTTTAACCAAAAAAATCAATATAAAAATGTATCGTTAAGCATGGGAGTTATAAGCATTGACTCTTTGCATATGATTGATCAACAAAGTGCCATCACTGCTGCTGATAAAACACTTTATCAAGCAAAAAAAGCAGGTAAAAATCAGATTAAATCAGAATCGTTAGGCTAGTAAGAGCTGAGAGTCAATTAAAATTATTGGATTTGATTACAGTAAGTATGACAAGAGAATACAATTTTATTTCTCTTTTGTCTCAAGGGCAGCTTCTGGACTAATTACTTTTAAATGAGTTATGGATAAGATAGGTCGTTATCTTGAATCGTTTGGGCTGAGGAGATGCATCAGCACCGTCTCGAAGCCTTGGCACGAAACATTAAATTCCATACAAGGCTTCGGGACGGCATAAATGCCTCCTCAGCCCAAACGGACCCTGGATATCGGCTGCTTCTTATATAATCCTTATCCATAACTCACGTTACTTTTATTCAAGGTTGATAGAATAGGAGTAACTTCCAAAACCATCATAGGTGGTATTGATATAACGAAGACCATTGCAGGAAGCGCTGACGACAGGATGGTTCATAAATGGACCGTCATTAATATCAAGTACGCACCAATTGGCATTGTCGTAGGCTACAGTCACATGAGCATAACCTGCTCGACAATCAAAACCATCTCTGATTACAAAACTGCGTGGGCCAACTATTTGTAATACGACATCTGAATCATTATAACCACTAACTACATAAATTCCGGGATGAGTTTTATCACTCAAATGGAAAAAATCTTTGTATCCACAGAATGATTCATTGGCGTATGCATTCATCGTTAAAAGGCTACTTGCTGCCAGTACGGTCCATTTTTTCATATGAAAATACCTTCTTATTGTTATTCAGGAAATCGAATTATAGGGAATCAATGATTATTAAACAATCACCTTGTTCTTTTGTTTTTTTGAAAAAACTTGTTCTACAAATTATTTCTGGGAAAGGCAGAAAATATTTCCTGTTGAAGAGATGATAAGTGACCTTGTTTCGATTTACCTAATCAGATACGCTGACAAGTCGATATTGATAATCTCCACAATATTTTGAATGGATAGAAACATTGAATGGTCAGGAGGAAAAAATGTATTCATCATTATTTCTAAAGAAGGACTTAGGGCATTTGCCTGAAAAAGTTATTTTTCTTGATTTTGATGGCACTGTTGCTCTTCCTGCAAGGAAGGCAAATGGAGAATATGATATTCAGCCTGATGGGTCAATTGGCGCTTCCCATCTGGATAAGGAAAAATTTAGACGTTTAGTGAAGTTTGCTATTCACGCCGATATTCCTTTGTACTTTTTGAGCGGACGTCCTGATCTTCAATCTTGTGTTGATTTAATGACTGATTTTATTGCAAGCGTCGATGGCTTTCATCCTGGTATTGGCGGGTTTAAAAAGGACTCTTTGTTTTTTATCAGTAAAATGATAATGGAAGAGGGAATACTTGTTCGAAAGGAAATGATGACAAAGGCTCAGGTTATTCAATCAGTACATCATGAAAAATACAGTTATTTACCTAATGAATCGATTTTACTGGTCGATGACATTCAAGAATACCTCGATCCTGTGCAAAAACTAGGCTACAACACTTTGTTAGCAAATCCAGAGAGTTTGGAGCATTTTGATGAAATAGAGAAATTTATTGGAGTCGCATTACAAGAAACTATCGCATTCAATACCTAGACATGGTTATGGTATAGATTGAAAGATTAAGTCAAATATTTTTATGCTGATGGCGCTAATGGGTTTAATTCTATTGTCTCATTGTTTTCAACAGAGGAAACTGACGTAAGCGCCCTGGATTCGGATTTTGTGGACATGGCCGACTCATTGCCAGCAAATAATCCAAATCGTTTGGTCAGCTCATTGATTTTGGGCTGAGTTTTTACAGAGCTTTCCAAATTATTAAATAGTTTTCTTCTCTCCGGGGTGTACAAGCAAAGCGCTTCCAATAAGGATAAGATGCATTGTTTTAAATAGGTAAAACTAAAATAGCTTTCCTGTTTGTAATCCATGATGATTCTTTCAAAATTAGGATTTTTAACATGAAAAGATATTTGGTCGACACGTTCTTTTGGCGTAAGAGTTCCATCTTCACTGATATCAACCAGTTTATTGATGAGTTCCGTCTTTTTCGCCAGTGTTTCCTCGCTTTCAAACGTCGAATTCTTTTGTTCGATGGCTGCGGTGGAAAGACTAAAGTAATTTTTAAATTGGGCTAAAGCAACTCTTACGGCATCAAGGTGATAATATTTCTCAAAATTATCCCTTTCAAAATTTTTAATTTTTTCCTTTAGCAAGTTTTTTATAGTTAAATTAATATCTTCTGCGAATTTTGAGTGTTGAATAATACTGTCTTTGAATGCCAGTAAATATTCTCTAAGTTTTGTGCGATATTCCTTGTCAGTGTATTGTAAGCCTATATGACGGTTGCAGAAGGCATCTAATTGTTTATTAAATGATTCTGTAGTGTATTCTTCTATATAAAGGAGATCTTCTTGCTCCTGAGTCGATCGTAACTCTTTAAGATAATTCAGCTTTTCTCTGGCAGTGTTTGCCTTCATAAGATAGGTGGCTTTTAAGCCTTCGTAATGGTGGTAACTTGCGATAATGAGAGGCTTAATGAGCGTTAATTTAGGTTCATATTCTTTCAGTTCTGAATTTAAAAGAGTGTCTAGTTCATAATCTTTAGGATCAGGATCTGTATTCTCTGGTAATCGCTTTTGTAATTTTGCCAATTTGTACAGAGCTTTTTTATAAGTTTCGATTAATTCATCATCAGTGGTTTTACCGCTTTTTGTTTTAATAATTTCATATAACTTGATGATATGTTTATAGTTTTTTTCTATTTTATCCAAATGTTGTGTTGCATTTTCGAGTTTTTTATGTGTTATTTTTATTCTTTGATCTATTGGCGTTTTATCACATATCATTCGAATATGGGCTTTGGAATGCAGAGCTAAAGGATGTAACAGGCCTTTATAATATTCATCCGTTATTGTTTTTAATGGTCCTGAGATAGTGCCTGGTACCAAGCCTAGTTTATCTTCCCATGCATCAGCTTCCATCAGCATGGGGGTGAAAATCTTGGAGCGGAATTGATCCAGATTATTCATTACCGCGTCATGTGATGTGCTAATAAATTCATTCAGTTTATTAGTCATTTCTCTATAGAGAGAATACATGGCAGGCGTTTGTAAGAATAATTTGAAATAGGAGTTTGAACTCTTAATAATATTTTCTACAGTAACAGTTGCTTTCTTTGCCTTTAAGTGTAAGTCGTTGAGTTCTTCTGTCGTGAGATAGTTGGTATTTCTTAAGCTTCTAATGTGTTTTGGTGAAATATAAAAAGCATTGAGTGTATACCAAAGGGCATTGTATTTAATATCATGGTTATAAGGTACTTCTAACGGAGACACCTGATACGCATCACTGTGTTCTTGTATTGTTGCAATAAGCGTTTGCGCTTTTTCCAGTAACTCGCTTGCGATGAGCTTAAAATGAGGATCCACAGCAAGTTTTAGCGCTAGCTTCTTAATTTCATTAATGTGATCATAGGCTTGTATTAAGTGATAAACATAGACGCTTTCGTAACTTCTGGTATCCAGCTTTTCCAGTTCAACAACAATTTTTTCAACATGATAAAGACTGTTGAATATGCGTTTTATTGCGATAACCTGCGCGCTCTGGGCAAGCTCTTTATTTTTATCTTGCAATTCAGGGTAAGGAATTCCGTTGGGTTGCTGCTT
Organism: Legionella pneumophila subsp. fraseri; assembly: GCF_000586315.1. Lineage (GTDB taxonomy): Bacteria > Pseudomonadota > Gammaproteobacteria > Legionellales > Legionellaceae > Legionella > Legionella pneumophila_B. The sequence goes on from NZ_JFIM01000024.1 coordinate 33,629, forward strand.
AAGTTGGGCTTTCATTGCATTATTAAATAATGAAATGATTTGATTTAACTCGGTTCTGAACTCATGTATATATTTAGAGAAATTGGTATGTTTTATTAAATGATGGGCTCTGCTTTCCAGTTTTTCATCATGTTCAAGCTCGGTTGAGTTATTTTCACTGGCAAATTTTTCCTGGGCCCATTTTAAATATTGATTACTCTTTTTACCCCATTGTAAATCAATTTCTGTAAAATAAATTTGAAAATGTTCATCCAGTTTTTCAAACAGATCAACTGCCGGAGCATCATAGGTGGATGACTCATTAGAAAAGGAATGGACCAAAAATTTGTCAAAACTTATTGCGGACGCTCTGAGTTCAGGGGGTATCCCATCGATAAAATAAGGTTGAAATATATTATATAAATTACGGCAGCGAGTTTTGGTCTCTTTATCAAGATTATTTAAATGGAGAATCCTGCCTTCTGTTTCAGCGATTGTCTTAGTTTGTTTTTTTAATAAGGTAATAAATTCGTTATATGCTTTGCTGGCAACTCTGAATTTTTCACGTTTGTTTCTATACCATTGATAGAGGTCAAGAGCCTGTTCAGATGTTAAATCCTCAGGATTAACCAGTATATTATGTCCTTTCTCCGACCTGAATTTTAGTTTCTCAGTAGCGCCATTGGCAGGGTTTAATGCCTTTGATTCATCAATGAGGAAGACGTTTGTTTTTTCACTATAAGGGAATAAAACCAGATTTGTTTGTTTATGGACCGATTCGATGAGGTCTCTATTCAACTCGATATGAAATTGCTGGGTTGCTTTCTTTTTGCTAATTAAAGTTTGTAATGCTTCCTGTTGTGCCAAAACAAAACGGGCATGGTCCGCCGGGAGTGTACCTCTTAACCAGCGCCACGGCTTTGTTAAATAAGAAGACCAGGATTCCGGGCTTTGCAAGCTATCGATCAACAAAATATTGAGATCGGGATCCAAATCCATCATATAAGGACTGATTATTTTGTAATGGGTAACCAGTTGTTTTTTAATTTCATTCGGTAATTGATGTATGGGTTGCTTATTATAGGGGGGGGTGTCCAATAGCTTGTAAAAATTATCCAAGGCTTCTTGCGCTTTTTGTATTTTAAAAAGGGCTTTATTGGCTTCATCAATTCGTTGATATGTTCTTTCCAGTCTTAAAGCGAGAAAACGGGAGTCCTCTATACTGAGTAACTCTTCTCCCTTTTCTTTGAAATTGACGGGTTTGGATGCGTAATAAATTAAAAGTTGGTATAGAGGTTTAATTTTTTCCATTAACGGAATAGACAGTGTACCAGGCTTCAGCATGGCATTGTCTTCAATTTTATCCACTAACCCAAATAAAGTAGGTAATACAACGTATTTTAATTGAGCCAAATTATCACGAATGACGTCTTGGGATGAATCACTGAAATGTCCCATTTGCTCAACAGAGCTTGTCGCCAATGTGATGATATTACGGATAATGTGAATGTATTTTAAAACTTTAAGGGATATAAAAAAGTCATTCCCTTTCAGATGTTCCAGGTCATTTAGTAATTTTAATGATGCGTTTTGTAACTCTTCCAGCTTTTCATTATTTAGGGTAGGCTCTTTTTCTTTGATTTGCGAAGAGTATTGTTGAATGTATTGAGTTAATTTTTCTATATAACCAGGTAATACGGCACTGAATTGAGTGAGGAATTGGTAATCCCAATCTCCTGTTCTCGGTTGCATTTGCTCTAAGGCAATGCCTGTAACTTCTCCTGCTTTATAGCTTATAGGAAAATCCTTCCAAGACTCTGCCAAACGCTTGGTGCATTCCTGGTGTTCACCAGCAAAGGCTTGTAGTTGTCCAATGACAGGGAGAATAAGATCAATCTCTTCCTTGAACATTTCCTGCAAATCAACATCGAGGTTAGTGATTAGATAACCGGCTTGATAGGCCTGGTGAATCGTATTGCTATAAAGTAATTTGAGATCGGGGATAGTTCGTTTGATGTTCCGTATATCAATATTCTCTAAATCCAGGAAAGCTAAACGGGCATGGTAAAGGGCGTTAATCAGTTTCTTGATTTGAGAAATATTTTCCGGGTCAAGATCAAAATCAGTGAATGGAACCCCTTCTTTATTCATTTTTTCCAGGTAGGGCGCCAGTCTGGGATTGAAATGTCTACTTTTTAAAGTCGCAAGAATTTTTGCATTAATTTTTTCAATTAATTTAGAGAATTGGTTTTGCTTAAAGGATTCTAAAAGCTTGATCTTTTCTGAAATCATTTCAATATTAAAAAAATTAACTTGTGATATTATAAAGAAAAATACTTAAGCAAATATTAACACATGATCAGTGCTTGTAAAAACTCAATCTTTTTTGTAAAAAAAAAATTTAATTAAGCCATTTAGTTTGTTTAAATTGCAACTTGAAAAAAATATTGTTGGTCACATCTCTGATTTTTGATATGCCTTAATCGTGTTTGATACGCTCAATGATACTGTATTTTTGACTGCGTCCAGGCTGTGATTGTTAAAGACAAGTTTTTGATTGACTTCCAGTTCAATGCCTACGTATTCATGATGACTGTATTTTTTACGCAAGGATGTAGTAAACCCATCACTGGTTCCTTTATAAGGATAATTCATACGTACCTTTAACTGGGGGTGGAGGATGTTGATTTCTTTTTGCCATTGCCTGGCCAGGATTTTTTCTGAATGACTCTGTGGGTCATATAGAACGCCAATGTCGGTAGTGCGAATGATGTTGTTCATTACCGGCGTAAAACTGTGTGTGGACAGATGCCAAACTTGCAGTCCTTGACTAATCAGTTGGTGAATATGGTTCATGACTTGATTGCGAAATGGAAAATAGAATTGATCCAGTATTTTTTTCTTTTCATCTGAGGGTAGATTGTTTGTAATCTCTGAAAAGCAATGGGGATGATTAATACTCCTGTTGCAATCAACCAAGAGCCTTGTACAGGTAGCCTGAAACAAACTGCAATGGTTTTTTTTATGAATCGACTGTGCGATTTCAAGCGCCCCAAAATCAATTCCTCTGTGTGACTCTAATAATTCTTTATGGCGTTCGAACAGCGTTTGATAGTCATAAGGGACTGTATTGACAGCATGTTCACAACTGATCAGAAGGGCTATATGTTTCATTATATCAGGGGGTAAATTGTTCATTGTGAAGCAAACAATGTGTTAATTGTTTATACACTTGTTTTAAAGAATCATGATTGAGATGGGAACTACAAGCCTTGAGTATTCTTTCACTCAAATTTCCCTGTTTTAAAATAAGTTCCAGGGCCAGTTGCTGTTTCCTGTCCAGTTCATGACTAATTCTTTCAATCAATAGTGACCATATGGTATTGACGGACATTTCTTGGCGAGGTAATTGCCATTGTTCCAGTAATTGTTTGTTATCGATATGACAATTTAATCCATTCTTTATTGTTTGATCAAAAACGTACTTTAAACTCTTGGTATCGCATGGCTTATCAAGATAAAAACTTGAAGTGCTTTGCCAGTATTTTAAAATGGCATTAATTGCTTTTGCTATGGCAATGTCTGCTTCTACACATTCTTGACTGTCAAGAATCCGAATTTCAATAGCTTTCATGTCAAACTTGGGAATTGCAGCACGAGAATTTAACCATTGATATTGTAATATTCCTTCGGGGTCATAAGGGCTAATATCGCGATACATGGGTTCGAGAATTTGTTCCTGGTATTCCCTTTCTGTTCTAATAAACTCAGGAATAATATCGCCGCTGATAGACGGAATCCGTTGCTGATTTCGGCTATAAAAGTACAATCTGGAATCCAGTAATCCTGTCGCTTGACCATCAAGGAATGGAGTACTTGCCGCAATGGCGGGTAATAATGGTAAAATCAAACGAGTGACGTTATGCAATTGACCAAATTCTTCTTCATTGGAATAAGGCAGGTTGACATGCATACTTTGCAGGTTTGCCCAGCCATGCCCCTGGCAGTTGAAAATCGAATCGAATTGATTATATATATCATGGTTACCATGAGGCCAGCGAATTGTTTCGGTATTTGGATCCATCCAGGGATGGGCTCCAGTTGGTAATAATAGCAAATTGTGTTGAGCGAGAAGTGGCTGGAGATCTCTAATGGTTTTCTGGAAATGTTCGGCTACTGGAGCATGTAGTGGTTTGGGACCATTATTTTTTAATTCAAGGACATGCAATACTAATTCATTGCTTATCGCAATATCTCCTAATTCTATTTCATTAACCTGATGGCCAGCCAAAGCACGTAATATAAGATCGCTTTTCGGTTGGACATTCAAACTCTCTTTATCCACTAGCATGTATTCTATTTCTATCCCTAAGACAGAAAAAATAGGAAAATCAGACATAACCATGTTTCCTGCGAATTCGTTGTAAAAAGACGCTCATAATCTGTTCATACAGATTTTGGCCGAGTATTTTATCTTCAAGGCCATGATCAATATTGGGATTATCATTCACTTCGATGACGTAATATTTATTACCATGACTTTTTATATCGACACCATATAACCCGTCACCAATCAAGCGCGTACTTTTCAGAGCTATTTTAATAATCTGCTCTGGTACTTCATGAAGGGGCAGCGTTTCACTATCCCCTTCTTTGTTTTCTTCCTGGCAATGCCAATCATAGATTTGCCAGTGGCCTTTTGCCATAAAATAGCGGCAGGCAAAAAGTGCTTTATTATCAAGGATGCCGATGCGCCAATCAAATTCAGTCGGTATAAAAGGTTGAACCACTACCAAATCAGAATTTTTAAAAAACTGGTTTAGAGATTTCTGCAAAGATTTTTCATCATCTATTTTAACCACCCCATGAGAAAAAGCGCTGTCCGGCTTTTTTAAAACGCAGGGGAATTCAATCTTGGGTAATTCCTTGTCATATTTGCTGATAAATAAGGTTTCTGGCGTCATGATTTGGTGACTGCTTAAGAGTTCTGCAAGATAAACTTTATTCGAGCATTTAATAATGGATTGTGGGTCATCAATAACGACCAAATTCTCCTGGGCTGCGCGTCGTGACACACGATAGGTATAATGATTCACTGAAGTGGTCGCTCTAATAAAAAGGGCGTCGTATTCAGCAATCGCTTTTGCTTCATTTTTATCTATGATGTCAACGTTTAATCCCAATTCTTCGCCACAAGAAACAAACAGTTCAAGGGCTTTTTTATTGGAGGGCGCATTGGGTTCGGATGGGTCGACAAGAATGGCCAAATCATGAAATCGTTGTTTTTTACGCCACTGATGAACCCGTTTTTTTGATAAGTAATTGTCGGCTGATTGACGCATAAACTCGAGATGATGCTCTGGTACATCTGACAAAGATAAGGGAACGACTGTCTTAATCCGCCATTGTTTTTTCTTTTCCAAATAAAAACGAATGAGTGGTAAAGGAAAAAGACCATGGAGTTGTTTTGCCAATGTTGCATATCGCTTTGCCAGATTTTGGCCAAAATAGAGGCTTAAAACAAATTCATTGCCTTTGATATCGTGGAGACTGTGTTGTATTTCTTCATGAGTATCCTGAGAGATCAGTTTGGATAAACTGACGTTTAAAACATCCTGAATACTGTGTACAGAGGGTAATGCTTTGTGATCACGGGCTTGAGCAAGTAAAGATACATAATAGCCAATCGATTGGTAATTATAAGATCGGCATAAGTTAATGACCCGAAATGATTTATTTTGATGATACTCATCGCCACTAAGATATTCCAAGGCATGTACTATCGGGGCAAGTTCACTTAAAAAAGACCAGCTGTCCAGATCATCGGTAACAATAACTGTTTGCATTTATTACTCTTTAGGTTCAATTATGAGTAGATTCGCATCATAAGTTAGCACACCAAGCATTATAGAGTTAATCAAGCGATTGATGCTTACTTTATAATAATTGTTATGAGACAGTGGGTTTTCTGTATGGGGGTCAGCAACAATTACAAGGCGTTTTTTTACGTCATAACCGCACAGTACAACAAAATGCCCACAAGGCTCACCACGAATATCATCGTAAACTGATTTGCCTTCCGGAGTAAAGTATTCTCTTGCACTGCGATAAAGGTAGGTAGCACTTAAACCAGTTAAAATGGGGATTTTCTTATTAAAATATTTTTTTAACAAGTCCACGTTAAGTGATTTGGAGCGGATAGTCCCCCCCAGTTTTAAGTAGTCTAAATAAGCTAGAGACGCTTTGGTAATATAGGGATCATTTTTATATTTCATCTGGGCTTCAAGTTTATCCATTAAAAAGGAATTATTGACTTCACCATTATGAAACCAGGTCAGGTCAAATATATTCAGGTTATAGATATAAACAGTTGTTCTAAATCCATGAAGCAGGGCATGTTTTCCCAACATGGGTGTTAAAGTCCCACCTGAAAGCGATTTATCCACTCCTTGAATGATTTCGTTTAATGGTAAATCCAAACCGTAATATAAATAAATGGCGTGTAAGCTGGTTGGTCCGCAAGTTTCATCATCAGGTTGAGTTTGTATTATCAGGTCAATCATAGGCAAGTCCTTGCGGTAAAAATAGTGCCTTCATGATTTAAAATTAGACACGGGTATCTTCTTTGTCAAATGGTCTAATCAATTCAATAACAAGTCATTTTAGGAGCCTGATCATGGTATGATGTTTAAGGAAATGAAGTTGAAAAAATAATAATCATTTGCAGAGTTAATATTTTTAATATAAGAATTGAAGCCTGTTATTTTAAAACTTTTACAGAGAGTTCAAGGATAAAATCAGCAATCTCTTCTGGATGGCTCAAATAATTGATATAGGCCTTGATATGAATTGGTTTGTTAATGCGTTCACCGGATTTTTTTGATTCTTCTATCATTTTTTTAACTACCTCTCCTTCTGTGCACATAAAATAAACATCGGATTCAGGTCTACGCAGAAATTGCGCTTGAAAGGCTTTAAATGCGAGGGATACTTTGCATTTTGCTTGTTTGGCATGATAAAAACCATGTAATCCTCCAGCTATATCCGCACCAACTGCCAAGGCACCAAAATACATAGAATGCAGATGATTGCGACTGCGTCTTGTCAATGGTAGTCGCACAACAATTTCATTATCGGTCAGCTGAATTAATTTAGGCTTTAAATAGCCAATCAAGGCTACTTTAAAGTGGCTAAAAAACCATAAAAAGAATTTAAATTGGGTTAATGGGCTCATGTATTTTCCTGAATTTCCAAATTGGTAACGATTTTTTTGACGCCGTGTATCTCATTAACTCGTTTAATGATGGCTGCAATGGAGCGCGCACTTTTTACATGCCCAGACAAGGTAACCTCGCCATTCGTTGTGCTGGCATTAATTCCAACCAATGGTATTGATTCATCATCAAGAACTTTGGCTTTTAGAACGGCTGTTTCAACTTCTGCTGTGATGAAGGCATCTGTGAATGCCGTGTTGACTTTCTTTATGTGAAGATCGTTGGCATGAACCGCCTTGACACCTTTCGTGCTTTTCGCGATCTGCAAGGCATCGATGAAAGCCTGTTTGTCAGGAGCATAGCCGCTTAAGGTCACAACTCCCTTTTCTGTGTCAATTGAAATTTTTAATGGATTCAAGTGCCTGCTTTCGGCAAACTTTGCAGTAATTTTGGCAGTAATCACTGAATCACTTACTTCTTGTTCTATTTCCTGTAGATTGCTGGCATAAAATGTACTTGTAACAAAAACTAATGCAGTAGCCAAAATAAAATGCATACACTTAGGCATGGTTGAGTCCTCCTGTTGTTGCTTTTATCAGGACTTACGAAAAACCCCAATCTCTTTGTTAAAAAAAGTTTTTAATTCGGTCATTTAGTGTATCTAAACTCTCTCATTAACAACATTTTTTGCCTTGACCTTGGGTTTTTCGTAAGTCCTGTTTATATTGAAGCAGAATTTAAAGCGGGAGTATAGATTTACAAGTGAATTACGTATGGTTATGGGGACAATCCATATTTCGGGTGATTCCTGTTTAATTCGTAATTATAATGCATTTAGAAAAATACTTAAGCTTTGAATTATGTATGGGGAGCCCGCTGCTGCAGATCGTCCCAGGATAGTTAAGGTAAAGGTTAACTTGATATTGAGTTCGTCTATGGCTACGGATTGTCTGATAATCCAATAACTCATACCTGAATAAAGACCTGTTGAGAGAATTTGAGTGTCGGACAGTAAAACTGGATGAAGAGTCAATTGCTTTTCACGAATGTCTTTCATATTCCCACCTAAAAATCCGGTTATTCCACTCCAGGCATTAAGTGAATAATTTTTACGAACAGTGGCAAAATCTTGTGGTTTTGAAGTATAACTGACAGATAAAGTATCCATAAGGGTTTGCTGAGCCCATTGAATCACCCTGGTATTACCATTAGCGGCATAGAGAGCAGGCGAGTTGATTGAGAGAACCACAATGAAAAGCAAGTTTTTTATTAGTGATTTCATATTAAAATCCCTATTTCTCATCATAGTGTGCAATTTGTTTTATTATTATAGCAGAGATATACTCACCTATTTTTAAGTCAAATTAACGAATTTTATGCATACCATTACCATTCGCGGCGCAAGAACCCATAATCTCAAGAATTTGGACTTGGATCTTCCTCGAGATAAATTAATAGTAATAACTGGATTGTCCGGTTCTGGGAAATCGTCTTTAGCCTTTGATACTCTCTATGCCGAGGGACAACGCCGTTACGTGGAGTCTTTGTCTGCCTATGCACGGCAGTTTTTATCCATGATGGAAAAACCTGATGTTGATTCAATAGAGGGGCTATCTCCTGCGATTTCTATAGAACAAAAGGCAACTTCCCATAACCCGCGTTCGACTGTAGGCACCATTACCGAAATTTATGACTATTTGCGTTTGCTTTATGCCCGAGTAGGAGAGCCAAGGTGTCCTACCCACCATACCAGTTTACATGCTCAGACTATTAGTCAAATGGTTGACCAGGTGTTGGCTTTACCCGAAGACAGTAAAGTGATGATTCTGGCGCCTGTTGTTCGTGAACGAAAGGGAGAGCATGTCCAGCTTCTGCAACAATTACAAGTCCAGGGTTATGTCCGTGCCCGTATTGATGGGGAGCTTTATGAGCTGGATTCTCCCCCTAAATTAGGATTACGCACCAAGCACACTATAGAAGTAGTTATTGATCGCTTTAAAGTGCGCTCTGATTTGGCTCAACGTTTGAGTGAGTCTTTTGAAAATGCGCTCAATCTGGCAGATGGCCTTGTCATCGTTGCGTCAATGGATGGGAGTTTCAAGGAACTTTTATTTTCTTCCCGGTTTGCCTGCTCTGAATGCGGTTACAGTTTAAGTGAACTGGAGCCAAGGCTGTTTTCATTTAATAATCCTGTGGGAGCTTGCTCTTCTTGTGATGGTCTTGGTGTGGATCAGTTTTTTGATCCAGCAAGAGTTGTCCACGATGCAACCGCCAGTTTGGCAGAAGGGGCAATCAGGGGGTGGGATAAGAAAACCACTTATTATTTCAGTATGCTTGAATCGCTTGCTCGGCACTATGGTTTTGATACCAATACGCCTTTTTGTGATTTAAGTGAAGCAATGCAACAAATCGTTTTGTATGGTAGTGGCCGTGAAATAATCGAGTTTCAATATCATAGACCCAATGGAGGATATATGGTGAAGCGGCATAGTTTTGAGGGAATAATTCCCAACATGCAACGCCGCTATCGCGAGTCAGACTCTGGTATGGTCAGGGAGGAACTTGCCAGATACTTATCCTCACGCCCTTGTCAATCTTGTCAGGGGGCGAGATTACGTGAAGAAGCTCGACATGTATTTATTAAGGATAAAAATCTACCAGAAATTACCAGCTACTCTATTGAACAAGCGTATCAGTTTTTTAAAGAGCTGAAGTTATCAGGGTATAGAGGTGAAATTGCAGCAAAGATAAATAAGGAAATTGTAGAACGACTGGGATTTCTGGTGAATGTCGGTTTGGATTATTTGTCTCTGGCTCGAAGCGCGGAGACTTTATCCGGAGGAGAAGCTCAGCGTATTCGCCTGGCCAGTCAAATAGGTTCAGGACTTGTAGGTGTCATGTATATTTTGGATGAGCCTTCAATAGGGTTGCACCAGCGTGACAATGATCGATTATTGAGTACTTTAATGCATTTACGTAACCAGGGAAATACTGTAATCGTTGTGGAGCATGATGAAGATGCTATTCGAAGTGCTGATTTTGTTCTTGATATAGGTCCTGGCGCTGGAGTTCATGGTGGTGAAGTAGTTGCTAGCGGTTCTCCAGAAGAAGTCATGAACAATCCGGCGTCTCTCACTGGTCAATATTTGTCTGGTAAAGAGGCAATAGAAATTCCAAAAGCTCGAATCCCGGTTAACTATGATCGGATGATTCATTTAAAAGGAGTGACTTGTAACAATTTACATAGTGTTGATGTCAGTATTCCTTTAGGCTTGTTTACTTGCATTACTGGTGTTTCTGGTTCAGGTAAATCCAGTTTGATTAATGATACTTTATATCCTATTGCTGCCAATGCACTAAACAGAGCCAGCTTAATGACTACAGGTGAGGTTAAGGACATTTCCGGACTGCATCTTTGTGATAAGGTTATTGACATTGATCAGAGTCCAATTGGCAGAACTCCGCGTTCGAATCCTGCAACTTATACTGGTTTATTTACTCATATAAGAGACTTGTTCTCAGGGACTCCCGAATCGCGAGCGCGAGGATATCAGCCTGGACGTTTTAGTTTTAATGTCAAAGGTGGACGATGTGAAGCTTGCCAAGGCGATGGTCTTATTAAGGTTGAAATGCATTTTTTACCTGATATATACGTTTCGTGCGATGTGTGTCAAGGCAAAAGGTACAATAGGGAAACTTTGGAAATTCACTACAAAGGCAAAAATATTCATGAAGTGTTGGATATGACAGTGGAAGACGCATGCACTTTTTTTGCTGCCATTCCTGTTATTGCCAGAAAATGTCAAACATTAATGGATGTTGGTTTGTCTTATATAAAGCTTGGACAAAGTGCAACTACTCTCTCTGGAGGGGAGGCACAAAGAATTAAATTGGCCAGAGAATTATCAAAAAGGGATACTGGGAATACACTGTATATTCTTGATGAACCCACAACGGGGTTACATTTTCATGACACTAAACAGTTATTAACGGTGTTGACTCGCTTGCGCGAGCAAGGAAATACCATCGTCATTATTGAACATAATTTGGATGTGATAAAAACGGCGGATTGGATCATTGATCTTGGTCCAGAAGGAGGCAGTAAAGGAGGAAAGGTTATTGCAACAGGGACGCCCGAAATGGTTGCCGAAACTTCTCAATCTTTTACAGGCCAGTTTTTAAAACAAATGCTCTCTAAATCAAATTAGTTTCTAAAAGTCAAATAATTCATTAATTCTCAAATTGTCTTTATATTTGATGTTTTATTCAGGTTGTTTTTAGACAATCTGAATGTATTTTTCGACAAAAGACACTGTATCCAGTAGTTTCTTTTTTCTTATCTTACCTGTTATTTTTTGAAATTTCAGGCTATAAATTAAGGAAAGGATCTTTCATAGGATAAGAAGATGAAAACATTTTTTATCGCAATTTTAATTATTATTGCACTTGCTTTTATTTGGGCAATTAGCATATATAACACTCTAATTGGATTAATTGAGGCAATTAATAACAATAAAAAACAAATAGATATTCAATTGGATAGGCGATTTAAAGTTTTTGAATCACTGATCGAAGCAGTTAAAAAATACATGGATTATGAAAAAACCACTCTCAAGGATGTTGTTGCATTACGTAATCAGGCACAGGCCGCTAAAGAAGCCGGAGATGAGCAAGGAAGAATTGCTGCAGAAAATGGAATTTCAAAAATTGCATCCAATTTGAATTTGGTTTTTGAACAGTATCCTGATTTGAAAGCAAGCCAAAATGTCATGCAATTACAAGAGGAAATTGTTAATACAGAAAACAAACTGGCTTATGCGAAACAAGCTTATAACGATGGAATAGAACGTTATAACGCAAAGAAAAAATCATTTTTTGAATCCATGGTTGTGGCAATGTTTTCTTCTGCTTTGGATAAAGAATTTATCTATTGGGGGCTTCCAGAAGAACAAATTCAGGCAAAAGAAAATTACACTGTGAAACTTTGAGCCATAAGCCATGGGGATTGCAGATTATCATGCCACCGCAGGAGATTGGCGTGCACAATTGAGGCGGAATGAGAAAAAGACCCGAAGTGTGATTGTGGTCTTTTTTTTAGTTTATATCCTTGTGGGATTGATAGTCGATGCTTTTGTTTTACAAGGTATGTATTCTCATGCCTCTTTGGAAAAGATTATCTATGCTTTAATCACTTTTAAAGTGGTGCCTATTGCTACTTTATTAATGATCGCATTCGCAGGTATTTCTTTGTTAATTACTTATGCTCTTTATGACCGCATTATGTTATTGGGAACGGAATACTATGAAATAACACCAGAAACGGCCCGGACCTTACAAGAAAAACAATTATACAACGTTGTTGAAGAGATGAAAGTAGCATCAGGCTTGCAATATATGCCCAAAGTTTACATTATCGAAGCCAATTACATGAATGCTTTTGCCAGCGGTTATAGTGAGAAATCGGCGATGGTTGCGATTACGCGTGGCTTGATGGAAAAGCTGGACAGGGCTGAAATGCAGGCTGTAATGGCTCATGAGTTAAGTCATATCAGACATCATGATATTAAATTGACTCTCATGGTTGCCGTGCTAAGTAATATTTTATTGATAGTCATCGATATCCTGTTTTATTCCGTAATTTTCAAACGAGACAGAAGAGGGGATAACCGTTTGTTAATGATTATTATCATCTTAAGATATGTCTTACCCATTATTACTGTTTTGTTAGCTCTCTTTCTAAGTCGAACCAGAGAATACATGGCTGACGCCGGTTGTGTGGAATTAATGAGAGATAACGAGCCTATGGCCAGGGCTTTGCTTAAAATTAATCAAGATCATGTCGAGAATGCAGAACAATATGCGAAAGCTTATGGGGATACTCCTCATGAGCAGGTAAGGCAAGCCTCCTATCTATTTGATCCTTCTCATATTGACCCAGTAAAATCGCTAAATAATGCCTTTTCAACTCATCCTAGTATAGAACAGCGTCTGGAAGCATTAGGTTTTAAACGCAAATAGATTGGTTTTGTAAGAAATCCAAATATTTTTATTCGCGAAATCCAACCCCTTTTTTTAAAAGAATCATATTCCCTGCCGTCAATGCAATTAACATCAGGAAAATAATAATCATAGCCAGAGTCATACTAACCTCTTCCTGATCAATCATGGTGTGTCTTAAGGCGTTTACCATGTATAAAATTGGATTGAAAAGAGAGATTTTTTGCCAAAAGGGAGGCAGCATATTAATACTATAAAATACTCCTCCCAGATAAGTAAGAGGGGTCAGGATAAAGGTAGGTATCAGCATGATGTCATCAAAATTTCGAGCAACCATGGCGTTGGTAAATCCAGCCAGAGAGAATATGGCTGCAACAAGCACGACGACTACCAGGGTCATCGGTAAATGGTCTAATTCAACAGGTAGAAAAAAGGTAGAGATAACAAAAACCAGAATTGCGACGATTAAGCCTCTAAGCACACCTCCTATCACATAACCTAATAATAAAAGCCCGTGATGCATGGGACTAATCAGCATTTCCTCTATGCTTTTTTGAAATCTTACACTGAATAGTGAATTAGAGACGTTTCCATAGGAATTAATAATAACAGACATCATAATTAATCCGGGTGCTATGAACTGTGGGTAATCCACGCCCTCAATATCACCAATACGAGGCCCAATCAAACTGCCAAAAATTAGAAAATATAATGTTGTAGTGATGACTGGTGGTAAAAACACCTGGCTCGAAATGCGAAACATACGGACCAGTTCGCGTCTTACCAGAGTATAAAGGGCAATGAGTTGATATTTAAACGCCATTTTTAATAAGATCCATAAAAAGTTCTTCTAAGCGGTTGGTTTTATTGCGCATGCTGTGAATCTTTATTCCCTGATTTGTCAATACCGCAAATACTTCATTTAAACTGAAGTTATTGTCTACACGCAACTCAAAAGTAGTCGCATCAATAGGTGTCACATTGAAAGGGTGTATATCTGGTAAATAATCAATGGGGTTTTCTGTGTTAAAGATAAAGGTTTGATGGCGCAATGTTTGTAATAAAGCTTTCATCGAGGTATTTTTAATAATTTGACCTTTATCGATTATTGCGATGTTTTTACATAATTGTTCCGCTTCTTCCAGGTAATGAGTCGTCAGAATAATCGTTGTTCCTTCTGCATTAGTTCTCGCTAGAAAATCCCACATGCTGTGTCTTATTTCTATATCAACACCGGCGGTGGGTTCATCCAGAATCAGTAATTTGGGTTGATGAATCAGCGCTCTGGCAATCATAAGCCTTCTTTTCATTCCACCTGATAAATGGCGTACTATAGAACGTCTCTTGTCCCAAAGTCCTAGTTGTACTAGCAAGGATTCCGCTCTGGGCAAAGCCTTTTTCCGTGAAATGCCATAATAGCCAGCTTGATTCAGTAAAATTTGCTCGCAGTTTTCAAAAATATTCAGATTGACTTCTTGAGGTACCAATCCCAAACAAGATTTGGCTTTTTCAGGAGAAGTATCCAGGTCGAAGCCGTAAATTTTGATGTTTCCTGAGGTTTTATTGACTAAAGAGGTGATTAAACCAATGGTAGTCGATTTGCCGGCGCCATTTGCCCCCAACAGGGCAAAAAAATCACCGGTATTCACTGTTAAATCAATGCCTTTTAACGCTTCAACTCCATTTGAATAGGTTTTTGAAAGTTGTTTAATTTCTAAGGCATGCATGATTTATTATTTAAGCAAAAACGCTATTATACACCATAATTTTTATTCTACAGTAGCCTATGGATTTTAATTCATCCCTCATTTCCAACGGGTTAATTCCGGGGATGAGGGAGGAGTTGACTCTGGTGATGAATCATCAGTATGAGGGTATTTGCCTGTCACTGCTTTTCTAATGTCCTCCATTTTAGCTAAGAGCGCTCTATATTCAGGAGGAACAGATGTTGGCTTAACTAGAGATTTTTTTTTTCGACGGGAGTGGTATGTGGCTCATCTTTTGGGCGTTCCTTTCTTTCTTTAATTTTTGCATTTAACTCTTTTAAAAAACCATCGCCTGAAAAGAAACCTGAATTTTTTGTAACAGGCTGGGTTGAATTTGGTTTGGGCATGGACGGTATTGTAACTTTTATAGACACATCTTCTTTAGGGGGTATATTGGGGGATAATGCTTGACCATCCATATCATTGGGGGGCGGTGGAACAGGTCTTTTTTTCGGATCTTGACTGATTGCAGGAGTAACTTCCTTGGATATAGAAGCGACAGAGCATGAATTTTCCTTTAGAAGTTCAGATTTATTTTCTGTAACAACTGGAATGGATAAGGAAGATACAGTTTCTATTTTGGGTTTGGCATTTGTGATTTCGCTTAGAGTTTGTATTAATTCGGTTAAAGCACTGAGTTGTTGCCGGGCATTGTTAATCTGTGGGTTAAGGTCTGTGAATGTTTTTTCTGCCCTGACTTGATCTTTTAGAAACTGATTTTGTGTGACTAAGCGCTCGTTTTCTTGCTTTGTTTGCTCAAGTTGTCTTTTTAAAGAGTCAACTTCCGTAGCATTGGCCTTTTGAGCTAAAATAAACGCTTGTTGCGTCATGGCCAGACTTTCTTTGAGCTCCCTTATTATCCGCTCGGATGGGGTGCCTTCTGGCCCGATTTTAATGTGCATCGAAGCCCCTATTGGGGTAAAGCTGTTGGTTTCAGTATTGTATTTGGTAATAAATGAAATCCAACAATCGAGTAAGTAGGGATTGGTCTTTGCTGATAATAGTACTGTAGCATTAAGGTGCTCTATAATACTGACATCGTGAAATGTTTCTGTGTTTGATTTAATAATTTCCAAGAGTTCATGGAAAAATTTGTTAATTACTTCATGATTTTGTTCCTTTGCCCAATGATAAAATGAAGGGGTGCCATTGCGTGCATAATTATCAACAAATTCACTGAATAACTTAAGAAAGGCATTACTGATAGGCATGGTGGTAACTCCTGATCCATGGAACCATTTTCAGGACTTGGGAAACCTCCCAATCTCTTCGTTAAAAAATATTTTTGCGTTGACCTTGGGTTTTTCCTAAGTCCTGATAGTGTTTCATTTAATATCAACTTAACTTAAAGTTCAATAGTTCTTGTGACCTTATAAACTAATTTTTTGTTTTATACAGGGTGCAAAGTGCTACTGAGTTATTTGGGTCAGTTTATTGTCGATCAGTACGGAGGTTGAGCGCGTTTTCATCCACCCTGTTATACTGAAACGCGTTTGATGAGTCGGATGGACTTCGTGCGGTAATTCACTATCAAAACAGACTAATCGATTTCCCACTGGAGATATGTTTTGAATGAGCTTGTCTTCAATATTATAGAGTAACAATTCACCGCCAAATTCTGTTTGCCAAGTTTCATTCAAATAATAGACGAATGATATTTTCCGGGTTTTCGTGCTTTCAAATTGATCAACATGTTTTCTGTAAAAGGTTCCAGGGAGATAAATTGCAAAATGGGTTTCAAATTCTACTAAACCAAGATACATGGTTTGATTCAGAATATTGCCCAAACAGACAAGTTTTTTTAAGTAAGCTTGAATGGACGGAGAAGGAGAGTCTGCATCTATCCAGAAAATTTGATCGCTTCTAATCTTGTCATTTTGCTGAGCTTGTAAATGCTGGCCAATTTTGGCATTTCTGAATAAATTTTGCTGTTTCAATTCATTAGCCATATTTCGTAAAGAGTGGTAGTGCTCCTCTTCCAGAAATTCATCAATGATATGAAATCGTTGAGTGCCAATATTGTGGGCGATTAAGTCCGGATTAAACAACCTGTCTACACCAATCAAGCAAAGTGATAATGTATTGTACGCCATGAATTATTTTTTGAAAACAATGAGAAAATGAATTTGGTTATTGTCTTGCGAACGTACTGGTATTAGATGTACCTTCCAGTATCCTTTGATATTCTTGCCATTTGGGCATGAAATGTGTCATGAGCGCATAAAATCGTTTGTTATGACTGGCTTCCAAAATATGTACCATCTCATGAACAAGAACGTATTCAAGGCACTCCAAAGGTTTTTTGATTAAATTAAGATTAAGCCAGATTCTTTGCGCGCGAGGATTACATGAACCCCAACGGGTTTTCATCTTTTTTGTACCCCATTGATTAATTTTGATTTCCATTATTGGTTCCCATTGTTGAATAAGCCTGGGAATGACAAGATTCATTTCCTTTCTATACCAGCGATCCAGAACTATCTGCTTTTGCTGTGGAGTTAAATTGGGTTTTGTATAGTAATAAATTAATTCATCTTTCATTAGGATTTGAGAAGGGCCGTGATGCTCTTCAACAATTAATAAATAACTTTTACCTTTAAATAGAATGGTTGCACCGGTTTGAAGTGATTGTTCACGGGAAAAAGACCGTGTGCGAATTCGTTCGCGTTGGACACGAATCCATTCACTTTTTTCCTGCAGCTGTTGTTTTATTAGCTGTTCGCTGCACTTTAAAGGCACACTCACTTTGACTAAGCCGTCGGGAGGATAAATTCTCAAATTTAAATTTTTAATGGGTTTTCTCAGTATTTCTATGGGAATGCCATCAATTTGAATGTGCATAGCAAAATAGCTTATTGGTTTTGTTTTTCGATTATACAGAAGAAGCAATGTTTATGATATTGATAATTGAGTTCATTGAATATCCACGGGATCTGTATAAGCGATTTGCAAGAAATAATACTATTCTTTTTCTCATTGTTTGTTTTTAAGTTATTGTCACAATAATTTGAATGCTCACTATGAGCATTCAATAATTGCCTTCATGGCAATTTATCGAAATTCTTGAATGGCATTTCGACTATTGTTTAACGCTCAGCCCCTATACATGGGCTATCAATGTATTCACCATTAATATCCAAAACCATATTGACACTGGCGCGTTGATAACGGGCCAGAATATCATATTGCTGCTTTGTGATATAGCCGTAAGAACTGCCGCAATACACTAGAGATGAGGCACCTGAGGTGGGTTTAACCTGTACTGGAATATCACAATCCCATCGAAACTTGGTTAAATCACAATTAGCCATGGCGGCAGCTGTTGGTAACAGGAATAATAATACACTCATAACTGATTTATTTTTCATAGAATTCCCCACCGATGTCGTAGTTTTTCTTTAAGTATAGAATAACAATTGATGAGCGTATGTTGTTTAACATGAAATAAATTTTCACAAGATTTTTAGTATTGTTAATGTTATAAATTGAATAATCAGATTTTGGTAATGGATAACTATGCTTTCATCAACAAAGGAATATCTTCAAGCTCTACGTGATGGAAAATACCTGCTTTTTCTGCAGTGGCCAAAATTTATTGCAGAATATTATGGTAAGAACGACAAGAATCAAGAAGCTGATGAAATGGTGAATTTGATCATATTTGAATGGTTAAATAATGGTTTTTGTGAGGAGGATATTAAAAAATTTGCTATTTTGTATGCTGTCCATGAAATGGAGTCCAGGCCTTTAAGGGAGGGATTATCCTATGCGCTCACTACAATTTCCATCGCTCTTTTTCCATGTATGGTGTATTTAACAAATAATCTGCAAAAGCACTATATTAATTCAAAAAAGTTATCAAGTAAGGAAGTGCTCCAATTGATGACCATGAATAATACTTATCTTGAGAAGCGACAATTTGTTGAGTTATTAGGGCAAGAGCAAGATAAATTTTTTACTTGGGTTAAAGAGTCAGATCCTTCTGCGATTTATGAAGCGTTTGATCAAATTTATTCAGTCACTTATCTGAAATATCTAATTGAAGATTATCTTAATTTGTTAGAGTCTGCACACTTGCCCAATGATCAATTAAAATCTTCTCGCATCAGCCTGATTATTCGATTAGCCAAGTATTTCAACGAGCAAACTGAATTAACTCAAGATGTCCTCGATGAAATAGCAGTGTATGTAAAAAAGCTCTGGGAAATGCAGCCTGCTGAGTTTGAAGAAGAATTTTTAAAGAAAATTTCCCCGCTATCGTTTATAGATAATACTGTGCGAATATTAACGGGATTGAGTGCCAGATTTTTTAGTATATTACAAGCTCCTGCTCCTCCTGTGAATATCAATTCAGATGTGGATAAGAATCCCAAAGTGTAATCTCAAAGGACTTAAGAAATTCTCAATCTCTTTGTTAAAAATGTTTTTAATTCGGTCATTTAGTTTATCTAAACTCACTCATTAAAAACATTGTTTGCCTTGACCTTGGGGTTTGCCGTAAGTCCTGTCTCAATGTAATATTGATTATTGTAAGCCCAATTAATCAGGTGATTTTTGCTTCATGAGTGAGCAGATTTTTTTTATAAGAAATAGCGTTTGGATTGCCCATGTATCCTCCCAGATCATTTTTGCCCACTACTCTATGACAGGGGATAAATAAAGCCAGAGGGTTGCATTTGCAGGCTTGTCCAATTGCTCTTGGACTACTTTGCAGTTTAATAGCGAGTTCTCCATAAGTGACAGTTCTGCCAACGGGAATCACTAACAGCGTATTCCAAACTTTTTGCTGGAAGAGGCTTCCTTGAGGTTTTAGCGGAAGTAGAAAACGGTGATGGGGATTGTCGAAATAGGCTTTTAATTCACAGGCGATTAAATGAGCCAATTGGTTTGGGGCTGGGGCGCCTGATTTGTCTGTGAAGGAGGCATTGAAAATAAAATGCTCATCATGGACTACTTCCAGGTTACCCACAGGGGTATTAAAAATAGACACGAGGAGCATTTCACCATTCAAGAATTAATCGCCTTTCTTTCCAGATAATTTTTCTTTAATACGAGCTGCGCGACCGGCAAGATTTCTTAAGTAGTATAATTTGGCACGACGAACGTCCCCACGTCTTTTCACCGTAATGCTATCAACAATAGGGCTGTATGTTTGGAAAACACGCTCTACACCAACATTATGGGAAATTTTACGTACAGTGAAAGCAGAGTTTAGTCCACGGTTGCGCTTGGCAATCACAACTCCTTCAAATGCTTGTAAACGCTCACGGTTACCTTCAATAACTTTTACTTGAACCAGAACAGTATCGCCTGGGTTGAAATCAGGAATTTCTTTGCCTTGCATTTGTTCGGCATTTATTTGGTCAATAATATTAGTCATGGACTACTCCTCAAATTGGCTTATCCTCAGTAGGAATCACCGTGTTCGCATTTAAACTCAGCAAGCAATTGCCTGTCTGTTTCACTTAATTGTAATTTCTCAAGTAAATCCGGGCGCTTGAGCCAGGTTTTACCCAGGGATTGTTTTCTACGCCAGCGCTCTATTTCTTTATGGTTTCCTCCTAATAAAACATCAGGTACATCCAGTCCATTTATAGTTGCTGGTCGGGTATAATGTGGGCAGTCTAATAATCCATTCATAAATGAATCTTGTTCAGCTGATCCCAAATGCCCAAGGCTGCCAGGTATCAAGCGAATTATCGCGTCAATAAATACCATTGCAGCCAGTTCACCACCACTTAACACGAAATCTCCTAGCGACCATTCTTCATCTATATGATGACTAATGATTCGCTCATCAATTCCTTCATATCTTCCTGCAACAAATAGCAGGGATTGTTTTTGGGTAGCTATTAGTTTTAAATCGTTTTGTTTAACTACCTTGCCCTGAGGGCTTAAATAAACTGTCTTGCAGTTTTCCTTCATTTCAGCACGGGCATGCCTTATTGCGGCATGCAATGGCTCATACATCATAACCATTCCTGGTCCACCGCCATAGGGTTTGTCATCAACTTGTTTATAAGGTTTTGATGACCAATCCCTGGGATTCCAGCAATCAATTTTAACCAAGCCTTGTTCAATAGCTCGGCCGGTTACCCCATAATGAATACCTTTCATTATTTCTGGCAACAGCGTGATGACTCCAAGATGTAATGCCACTTAAAAATTCATATCCCAATCAACAGTGATTACTTGCTGGCTTTCATCCACATCAATTACGAATTGGCCTGGAAGATAGGGAATTAAATGTCTTTTTTCACCTTCCACAACAAGCACATCATTCGAGCCAGTAGGCATGATTTCAACAACTTTTCCAAAAAATTCACCTTTGGCGTTTATGACACTCATGCCAATCAGCTGGTACCAGTAGTATTCACCTGGTGCCAAAGCAGCAAGCTGTGATTTTTGCACAGCAATATCTAAATTAGTCAATGCAGAAACTAATTCACGTTCAGGATACCCTTCAATTTGAGCAATAATCGCTTTACTTCTTACTTCTATTGCCAAAAATTTAACGGGCTGCCACTGTTTATTTAAAAAAACGTGCCAGTCGTTGTACCGCAAGATATTATCAGCAGGGTCTGTAAAGGAATGTACTGTGACAAAACCTTTAATACCATGCGGTCTGCCAAAACGACCGATGACCACCCAATTTGTCTTGTTATTCACTTTGACTAAGCAGCTGTTCCTGAGTTTTTACTATGTTCTTTTAACAAGGCACTGACTCGATCTGATAACTTGGCCCCAACTTTTTGCCAGTGGGTCATTTTATCCATATCAATGTGAAGTTTTACTTCTTGTCCACGTGCTATAGGGTTAAAATAACCAATACGCTCAATGTAGTTTCCATCGCGACGTTTGCGGCTGTCTGTAACAACCATGTGATAAAAAGGACGCTTTTTAGCGCCAGCTCGTGATAAACGTATAACGACCATTATTTTCCTCTACTGTTAGAGTGGTTACATAAAAATGCCGTGTATTGTACGAAAATTACATCGACATGTGAAGTAATTCTTACGAATTATTTTAAATCATCTGGAAACATGCCCTTCAATCCAGCCATGCCACCAATTCCTCTCATCATTTTTTGCATTCCACCGGGTTTGGTAAATTTTTTCATCATCTTTTGCATCTGTTCAAATTGTTTTAATAATCTGTTGACGTCTTGAATTTGAGTTCCAGAGCCCAAGGCTATGCGCTTTTTACGAGAGCCTACAATAATCTTGGGTATACGACGTTCTTTGGGCGTCATGGAGTTAATGATTGCAATGGTTTGAGCCATCGCTTTGTCATTCACTTGCTGCATTGCCTGTTTTGGCAATTGACCCATCCCGGGTAATTTGCTCATCATCCCGGAGATACCCCCCATGTTGTTCATTTGTAATAATTGTTGTTTAAAATCTTCTAAGTCAAATCCTTTCCCTTTTTTTAATTTTTTGGCCAGTTTTTCGCTGGCTTGTTTGTCGGCTTTGCGTTCTACCTCTTCAATGAGAGTTAAAATATCTCCCATCCCCAATATTCTTGATGCAATCCGTTCAGGGTGGAAAGGTTCCAAGGCTTCTATTTTTTCACCACTCCCTATAAATTTTATAGGTTTCCCAGTGATTTGTTTGACGGATAGTGCCGCTCCTCCTCGAGCATCGCCGTCCGTTTTGGTCAAAATCACACCAGTCAGAGGGAGAGCCTCATGAAATGCCTTTGCAGTATTGGCAGCATCTTGTCCTGTCATACTGTCAACAACAAAAAGAGTTTCGATTGGATTGACTGCTTTGTGCAAGGATTTGATTTCAGACATCATATCCTCATCAATATGCAGACGTCCTGCTGTATCGAGAATAAGAACATCGACATACTGTTTTTTGGCACTTTCTAAAGCTTTCTGAGCAATTTTTATCGGTTGCTCATTGGAGTCTGAATCAAAGAAGGCGACATCAATTTGCTCGGCTAATACTTTCAGTTGATGTATAGCGGCTGGTCTGTATACATCAACGCTGGCCATCATCACTTTTTTATTTTCAGTTTCCTTTAAATAACGCGCGAGTTTTGCGGTACTCGTTGTTTTACCAGAACCTTGTAAGCCGGCCATTAAAAAGACAGCAGGTGGTTGGGTTTTGTAATCAAGTTCAGCCCGCTCATCACCCATAACGTGAATGAGCTCATCATGCACGATTTTAATGAATGCTTGATCGGGATTTAAACTGGTTAAGACTTCCTGGCCAAGTGATTTTTGTTTTACTTGCTCAATAAACTCTTTGATAACGGGTAAAGCGACATCGGCCTCAATAAGAGACAGTCTTACTTCACGCAAAGCATGCTGGATATTGTCTTCCGTCAGGCGGCCTTGGCCCCGCAAATTTTTAAAGGTCCGGGTTAAGCGTTCGGTTAAATTATCAAACATAGTGAGTAGTACCCAAAAAATGACTACTATACCATAGAGAGTTAAAAGTATACCACAGAGAAAAACGCATTAATGATTAGCCGTAATTGATGACAGTGAATCAAGTCGGGTTGTCTTTATGATTTTATCATTAGAAGCTGTAGAGTAACTTATTAGTTACTCTACAGTTTTAGTTACTCTGCAGTTTTTCAGGTTTTGGATAAATCACCATAAATTGTCATATTAAGTAAACCAATAGAACGATCTTCACTATGGTTTATCAAACGATATCAATTAATGGAACCCATGCTTATCCATTCCGGTTTTCTTCTCATCATCGTGAGCTCTGGATAAAGGTTTTGTTGTTGTTTTTGTTGAGGTAAGGAAAAATCCTACTCTTAGCCCTGCGAAAGTGGTTGGAGTATCTACTTCTTTTTCTTTCACAACAGGTCGTTTTGTGCCTGAGTGAACTGAAGGAGAGGATACAGGCAATGGACTGGGCACGGTTGTTTCCAGTTTTGGCATATCTTCGGGGAGAGCATTGGCTTTATGGTAGGCATCGATAAAGCTGACGTGTTCTTCAGAAGAAATAAGAGAATGCTTTTCTAATATTCCCAGAATATTTTCCAATTTACTCTCATCAATAGTTTTATCAAATTGAGCATGATAATGGTTATCGTCCATGCTAAATTCATCTTGATGATACAAATCGTGATCATGATCATCACGATGAATAAAACGATAGACACCGAGTTCATTCGAACGCATCATAAAAAACTGATCAACCTGTGCGCTGTTGCAATCCATTTGAGAAAACAACAGAACCATGAGAAGATCAAGCTCACTACGTATTTGAATAGGTTTTGGCAGTACAGATGATTTAGGGTAGACAGTCAATGTGTCATTATATAAACTGAGGTTGACTTTTTTACACAAATGGGTAAATGCTTTAGGCATAAGGGACTCCAATGATTTTTTACAAAAAGCAGTTGTCTATATTTTGGCTCTATAGTTTAAAACATCAACATTAAGGTTTTCTTAAGAAGAAATAAGTAGTGCTATCAACGAATTGCCATAACTGATCTGTTGCTTCGAGGATATCGGATTTCCTGTACAATTAAGCTTTCGATTTGTATTGACTTACCCCATTTCCATTTCTCTCTTTTTACTAATACTTTCTGATGAGGTAACAGTACTACACAACCAACACGAAAATTGAAAAATATAGAATAATTTATTGATTTTAAAATTTTTTCATAAATCCTCATAAAAAACAGTTCAATTAAAAATACATTATCCCTATTGTTCAAGGTTTATTTTCAACAAGCATTTATCTCGCCCTTTTATTTGACAATAAAAAAACCAATTTGCTTATTTTTCTTAATATTTTCTTAATGATTTTTAGTTATTATTTTGCACAGTTTGTATCTAGATATGGTGAAAGTTATGGCGAAAATAATCCTGGTGTATGCTAATTGTGTTAATTCAACTGCCAAAGGTGATTTTGCTCTGGCTGGGCAGATTGCTAAAGATTTAGTTAGAGAAAAAACTTCTGATGATATCGATGTGGTTTTAACCTCTACTTTGGATGGAGTCGCAAGATTTGAAAGCCTTTATGGCAAAGCAGTTGATGGTCGTGTAATGATTGAAGGAACCAGTGTAGGCTTATGTGCCTTGGAATTATTTGACTCGGTAGATAATGAAGTGGTCGCTTTCATTGAAGCAAACCGATGCAAATACGCGCCAAGTGATATTCTGAAGAGAGTTCTCTCTCCTGACAGCAAGTTTTTATTTATTGGAGCTGCTAACCAAAAGGCAATAGCAAAAGGCGATAAATATACTAAATCCTGGCTGTATATAAGCCATAAAGGTGATCAGCCTAATGTTTATGAGCATTTTGACGAAGACGATTCTCTAATACAAAGTGTTGGTTTAGGTGATGATCGATTAGGATTACCATCCTTGCCAAAAGTCGATGAATTACCCAAGATGAACTCCACACAATCACAAAAAATACCAAGTGGAGAGTATGGGTTTATGTATCTTGCCGCTGTACATGGGATTGATGACGTTTATTTGATGAATCAATACATGTCTTTAACTGGGATGGGGCAATATGTCTTAGTGGGTGAATACGCCAAACAATCAAAAGAAGTTCAAATGGCTCTGCATAGTTTACAGTACAAAGGCAGTTCGGTATCACTAACGGTGCCTCAGATTTTCTTCCATGATTCGGTCGATAATTGTTTAATGCGAAACATGGTTTCAAAGTCTTCTGGTCCTTTGGTTGTTTCCACAGGGGTTATGAGTTCTATTGAGGCGATGCAGGATGGTAAATTAACGTATTATCAGACAATGTCTAATAATACCCAATTCGTGGCTTCTTATTTAATCGCAGTGAAATCGATTTGCTCCAGTGATACAACACTATTTGGTTCCATGCCGAAATTAATTATCGACTTGTCCAATTTGCTTTTTGCAGAAAAACCATTGAAAGAAAGCCAAGTAAATGAAATTAAAACTTTACTGAGCATGTCTTCGGTTACCAGTCGTTTGGGTGAAATGAATAAAAGAATTATTGCAAAAGCAAATGGGACTGTTGCTGGTGAGCTTTTAAGCTTTATTGGAAAACCTAAAACGACGCAATCACATAAACAATGCATTAGCGTTTGCATGTCCCTTCGCAAGAGTGGTGAAACTACGTCACCTATTTTTGATCAAGCATTACGTAGAGCAGCAGCTTGGGGTCGCTTGTTTGAATTGAAAGTGTTGATTGCATCAATGTCAACTTCCGATTTAAATAAAAAAGATAAAACAGGTAATCAATACACAGCACTTCATTGGGCTGTGATGCAGGGGCATTTAGATTGCGCAAGATTATTAGTGAAATCTGGCGCCTCTGTCGATATTCAAGACAAGTCTGGTAAATCGCCTTTACACTATGCGATTAAAAGAGGAGATAAAGAAACCATTAAATTATTGGTTCAAGCAGGAGCTTCTTTGGAAATTATGGATGATTCAGGGGCAAAACCTTGTGATGGTTCAGAGTCTTGGGTTCCTGAGTATATTAAATCCTGTTATGAGAAAAGTGGCCACAATAAATCCAGTAGCTTATTTTAAATTAGTCTTAATGACAGATTTGTAACCTTGAATTACCCGGAGATGAAATCCATGATCCGGGTAATTTTTTATTATTTAAAAGCGTGGATGATTTTATTTGCTTTTCTGGTATTACCCAGTTTTTTGAAGAAAATTTAACCCCGGCCCCCCTCGACTTATTTTATGGGTTAATTTTATACTGAATTCATTATGGATAGCATCTGGTTCAAGGGATATGATTTTTGTTCTAATTTGTATCGTTTTAGTTTGTGGTTTGGTCGTGTATCAACTCATGCCCAAGTTCC
Organism: Legionella pneumophila subsp. fraseri; assembly: GCF_000586315.1. GTDB lineage: Bacteria > Pseudomonadota > Gammaproteobacteria > Legionellales > Legionellaceae > Legionella > Legionella pneumophila_B. The sequence continues at coordinate 60,366 of NZ_JFIM01000024.1, forward strand.
TTTCGTATTCTCCTTCTCTTATCTCAAAAAATCGAGATTCCAGGGAGTTAACTCATGATGGTATTACTGATGTCTTAACTCAACTCGGTCATCCCAAATTTGAGGGAGTCTGTTATGGCTTCACTCTCAATTGGGCATTGGCGGTGGCTCAGGGTAAAGAATCTTTTTTTTACCGCCAATTACATCATTTACGGATCCATCAGTTTGATTTACCAAAAACGTTACAACAAATTGCAGACAAGAAAGAAAGTAAACAATCATTAAGCAACGATGAGACGGTCATTGAAACTTTGCCTCAGTTAGGAAAGAAAATTTGTATTGCTCAAGATCCCTTACAATATAAAGAGAAATACAAAAAGCTGGTATGGCAGCCTGATATTAACTCCATTTTGAAAGCCATTAATGCTGATTCTTCTATTGCAAAGCACATTTTTTATAAAACACATAGTTTTTTAAACCAGGATGAAGCAACAGAGTATTTTGAATTATTAAAAAGAACAGGTATTAGAGAAGATGTTGCAGTAATTATCAGTACTGCGGATCACGCTATGGGGTTTAAACTGGCGGGTAATGTCTGGCGGTTTATTAACATCAATGATTTATACCAACAAGACAAAAGTAAACCTTACTTTGAGTTCTCATCCCGAAACCTGGTTAAAGAGTTGTATCGTGCGTGTGCCGAGAACCTTCAGGGAAGTCGATTGACCGTGAATACCGATTTTATTTCCATTCATCCTGAAGAAAAACTGTCAAGAGTATTGCAGAATGTATTTCCTGTGTTTCCAGTCAGAACCAAAACATCTTATCCTGAACGATTGGCTTTTTTTTCCATGGCAGCTACCCAGGGTGATATGAATTCAGTAAAAAAGTGTATTCACTCTGGGTGGTCAATTTTTTCTCGACAACGATTAAGTGATGATTCACCTATCCTAACAGCCATCTATTTAGGAAGAAGAGACGTAGTACGTGCCATGCTGAGTACTTCTCGACATAGAGTTAACCAAAAGCGTAAAAACGATTCTTCTACTTTGCTCCATGTTGCCTGTCGGTATGGCGGTAGTGGTATAGTCGAAGATCTGTTGAACATACGTGGAATTAAAATTGATCCCCAAGACAGCAAGGGACGGACACCACTCATGTACGCCTGTAAAAAATCTGTGGTAACAGATGATAGAAAATTATTTAATTTATTGTTAGCAAAAGGTGCTTCGCTTTCTATTAAAGATAATGACGGTTTGACGGCACTTGATCATGCTCTAAAAAACGAGCATACCCTTGCAATCCACATGATTGAGGAGAGATTGGAAAAAGAAGCTTGTATGCAGGGGAACTCAACCCCTAGTCGATTTAAATTTTCTGAGACTAAAGGTACTTTGTTCCAGAGAGGAGTAAAAGCTATTCCCTATCACTCACAACAACCTGGCTTTAGTATGAAGTAGGAGAATAAAATTTTTTTAACACGCTAATCTTTCTGTCTCGACCTTGGGGTTTGGCGTCCAATTAGTAAATAAACCACTTAATGTGCATTATAAAAATTCTTGTTATTAATTTTATATACAGAATACTGGTTTTTCATGACATAACATCATATGATGTTTTCGCATCGGACCTGTACTGATATGAAAATTCTCAACATCTGTTGAAGCAATTTTATAGGTCAGTATATTAAGGGGTATATTTGGTTATTTTTTATTCGATTATTAAGGTTTCCTTAAGCTTATTTCTTTATAATAAACTTTTGATTCCAAATAGTCCTCACTGAAGGAATACAATGAGCAATAAAAAACATTCTCTCACTATATTTAGCTTGACTATGATTACCGTTGGCTCTGTGGACAGTATCCGTAACTTGCCAGCTACTGCATTATTTGGGAGTCAATTGATTTTTTATTTTATTCTGGGTGCCTTATTCTTCCTTATCCCAACCGCATTGGTTTCGGCAGAATTAGCCTCTGGATGGGCCAAGCAGGGTGGAGTTTATATCTGGGTTAAAGAAGCTTTTGGGAAAAAATCAGGTTTTTTGGCCATTTGGCTGCAATGGATAGAAAATGTGATTTGGTATCCCACGATTTTATCTTTTGTTGCAGGAACAATAGGTTATCTTATTAATCCCTCTTTAACTACCAATCCTTATTTTCTTTGGGCAGTCATTGTCAGTTGTTTTTGGGGAGCAACCATTGTGAATTTGCGCGGCATGAAATCCTCGGCCATGTTCAGTAATATTTGCTCTTTAGCAGGATTATTATTACCCATGTCTTTGATCATTGGTTTGGGTGCGGTTTGGATAGTTCAAGGTAACCCCTTACAAATCAGTTTTGACATGCCAAGTATTGTTCCTCATTTATCAGATAAGGGCATGTGGGTTTCATTAACCGCCATCATATTGTCGTTTTGCGGGATAGAGATTGCTACGGTTCATGCCAATGACGTTAAGGATCCCCAGCATGCTTTTCCTAAAGCCCTGGTTTATTCTGTAGGGATTATTCTGAGTACTTTGATTTTAGGTTCATTAGCGATTGCGGTAGTGCTTCCACAAAAGGATATCAATCTGGTTGCCGGGATTATGCAAGCCTTTTCTGCCTTTTTCTTGAAATATCACATGGATTGGATGATGCCCGTGGTGGCTGTGATGTTGGTTCTGGGTGGGCTTGGTGGTGTGAGCAATTGGATCATTGCCCCTACCAAAGGTCTGTTGGTTGCTGCAGAAGAAGGAAATTTACCCGAGGTATTTCAGCGGACTAATGGAAAAGGTGCTCCGGCTATGATGCTATACACCCAGGCAACCATAGTCACAGTGTTATCGGCTTTATTTTTATTTATGCCCAGTGTCAATGGCTCCTACTGGCTCTTAACGGCATTGGCGGCTCAATTATACATGCTGATGTATTTGATCATGTTTGTTGCTGCAATTAAATTGCGCATAAGCCAACCTTACCATCCCAGACCTTTTAAAATTCCAGGTGGTATGGCAGGAATGTTGTTTGTAGCAGGTATAGGCATCATTGGAGTGGTTACCACTTTAGCTGTTAGCTTTATTCCTCCAGAGGGGATTAATGTCGGCAGTGCAACACGCTATGAGCTGACTTTGATTATTGGTTTGTTGCTCATGTGTGCACCTCCTTTTATAACCAGTTGGTTGCAATCCAAAGAGGCGGATTTGGAACCTGCTGTTTAATTTAACAGGACAGGTTAATTTTAATAACCCTAGTTGTTTATGTAAGTTTCAAAAGATGGGCTATATTGACGAATTGTTGGCAGAACTATCTGCACGATTGCCAGAGTTGGAGTGGAAGATCAATGGATTGAGTTCTTCTATTTCAATTCATAATTTGCCCAAAGGCATATTCTCTTCCGTTATAGAATTCAATGGGCCTGCCTGTATCAAAGAAATCAGGGATGATATTCACGCTTTACAGAAGCATAAGGATGAATCAATTGCATGCTTTTTGGCAGAGCGTATTCAGAAAAAAATTAATGTCTTGGTCATTTTATGTCAAATGGACAAAAAGAATAACAAACCTGAAACAAAAGTTTCTTTTGATTTGACAACGCTTAGTACAAGACAACAATGGATTGAAACCATGGAAAAGAATATCTGTGTCCTGGAAGAACAACATCAAGCCATGAGAAAAACTTTGGAACAAATGAAGTCTTGCTCTAATCCTGCAACCATTTTGCATTTACAAACCGAATTAGGGAATGTTGAAAAAAGACTTACCCTGGCTAAGGAAACGCTCAATCGGGCGATATCCTGAAATCGTCATTTCTTAAATTAAAGAATATATCTTTTGCATCCCAATATTATGCTGTAAATTAGAGGCGCTTGAAAAAATTATAAAAAGGAAGGAGTAGGCTCATGTCAGATAAGTTTTCACATATTACAAAAGATATCACTATACAATTAGCCAAATTTCGCAAAGAGATGCCAGAGTTAATGACTGGCTTTTCTTCTTTGGCGCAAGCTGCGACTAAAGACGGCGCACTGGATAAAAAAACCAAGGAGTTAATCGCTATGGCGTTGGCCGTGGCAAAGCAATGTCCCGGATGCATAGGGTTTCATTCACAGACTTTAGTGAAACTGCAAGCATCAAGGGAAGAATTATTAGAAACACTGGGTATGGCGGTTTATATGGGGGGCGGCCCATCATTAATGTATGCTGCAGAGGCATTGGAAGCTTTTGAGGAGTTTAGTAAGTAATTATCAAGGAAGGCATTAAGTTGCACTTAAGCAACACTAAAATCAGTAAAAAAACCAGCAAGGCAGAGTTTTGGTAAGCATTGGCAAAGCAATTCAAAGTGCTTTGCGCTCTGCCAAGTTTGCTTTGCCGTTTCCGCAATAACAATTTTAAGAAAAAGAGGCGGTTTGTAGAAAAAATTCTGGGGGATTTACCCCAGAGGGAGCTACTGAGGTGACAACAGGGAAGCCACATGTTGTATTTGTTTTTCTTGAGGGGTCGGCTCACAAGGATATTTCTTGCTAAGTCCTAATAAAGCTACTTGGGAAACAGTCATTTTATCTTTGTCACTCTGTTGACTGGATATTTCCTTATAAGTTTGTTGGATGAGCTCGTTCATGACAAAAGAATTGAGTTGTACACCTTGCGGCAAGCAAAAAATAGGTTTGCCGTGTGTTTTTGCAGCCTCATTCGCCTGGATTAATGTTTCAGCAATACTTTCACTGGTAATAGTGAGTACGTGACGTGCCGATCTGGCCCAGGCTTGAGCTTGAGGGTCTGCTTTCATTTCCATTTGCGGAATATTGTTAGCGATATTCATATAATTATTTATTGTATCGGCCTGTAAATATCCGCTGATAAGAATTAAACTGATAAACAAAAGACGCATTTTAAATCCTCAAGATCCTTAATTATTATTTAGTAAATAATATTTGCTCGGGTTATCTGGACATTCGTGCGGTCCACATTCCAAGAATGTACTGATTACATTAGCAAGAATCAAGATAAAAAACATCCATATCATTACTTTTACCGACTTGCTTCGCACTTTATAATCTGGCATGAAACCCTTATCAAGGATTAAAGCCCCAGCAATCAACAAGATAATGATTAAAAATATGATTGCAGACCAAGTGTAAAGATGTAAACCAAAAAAGAGGCCGCCATAACCAGTATCACCAGGGGTTAAATGAATATACATTTGCCGAACTGATATAGACAATCCCAAAAGACTTGCCAAAAGCATCAGCCCATAATGTGAGGCTCTGATACCCAACATTAAATTCATAACAAAACACAGACCTACTGCAACAAAGCAGATTCTTTGCAAAATGCATATAGGACAGGGCAGTTCATAAAAGATGAATTGATCCAGAAATGCCAGGAGCAAAAGGCAACAAATTATCAATAATCCTGACGTATTCCCGAAAAGATGCCATTGCATTTGTCTGTTCATAGATTCACCAGATGGCTGTGATAATTGAAGCTGATTAGTATAAGAAATAAACTGAAAAGAAATTGGAGTGTTATGGTTTTATTGGGTTTAAATAAAATTTGTAATCCTATTATGAAATAAAGTAAAAACAGTACTATCATCATGATGATCACCATCCCTTTTGAGGGTTACAACAAAAGTATAGATAGTTTATTGAGCAATTTCGAAATTTTATTGGGTTACTGTCAATTGATCAGTATTGACGAAAAACCCCTAATCTCTTTGTTAAAAAAGTTTTTAATTCAGTTCTTTAGTTTATCTAAACTCCTATATTAAAATCATTTTTTGCTTTGGTCTTGGAGTTTTTCGTAAGCCCTGTTGATGCTTGCGGTGAAATTTTTCCGTTGTTTGTCGTCTCGTGGACTAGGGAGAGATTTCCTGAAGGTGATTTTGTTTAGCGCCAGGAGCCCGGTTTATCTTGTCAACAGCTGAAATGACTATTTAAAAGGATCTCAGCCATGACCATGTTTCTCGAAGTGAATTGATTAAAAACTAAAAAGTTAAATTCCATGCGGTTGAATCAATCCCAATTTGAATGCAATAAATAAAAAAACAAATAGAGATAATGAAATTGCAATGCGTACGGTGAGCGCTTTCACTGTGCGTTTTGATTTATCAGTGTCTTTGACGAGGTAAAAGAGCCCACTCGCTAAAGAGCCAACAATAAGAATCATGACAAAGATGATGAAGATTTTAGTGAACATTTGTTATACTCCCGGCATTGCTAGCTTCAGGGGAATGTTAGCTAACTAAATGAGTAGTTGATAAAAGATGCCTAGTTTAACCTGTTTTAATTTTCGTTTCACCTCAAATTGGCCAATGCTTATTCTTGCTGCCTTTTTCTTTTTTTTATTCATTTGTCTTGGATTTTGGCAAATACACAGAGCTGATGAAAAAACTGAAATGATAGCAGCGCAACAAGCGCTTGCAAAGCAGGATCCCATAATTTGGAAGCCAGGGCAAAAATTGCCAGAACAATATCAAAGGATTAGCCTTGAAGGGACTTTTCTACCCGAGTTATTTTTGCTTGATAATCAACATTATCAACATCAGTTTGGTTATGACGTTGTTTCTCCTCTGCTTCTTGCTGATGATTCCATCGTTATGGTGGATAGAGGATGGGTTTCTGGAGACATCACTCGGCGTACTTTTCCCAATGCCCAGACTCCCCACGGGAGGGTTAAACTATTGGGTGCGGTTTATTTCCCAAGTAAAAAACAATGGGTATTAGGGCCGAGTTTTGAAGAAAAGGAAAATAAGGTGACCATTCTTGAACTCATTGATGAAGAAATACTGAAACAACTTTTGCAAAAAAAGGTCTATCCGTTTATTATTCGCCTCGACAAGAATGAGCCTTTTGGTTTTGTACGTGAATGGGAGATAGTATCCATGCCCCCGCAAAGGCATTTTGCTTATGCGATACAGTGGTTCGCGATGGCATTGGTTATTCTGATTATATTCGTGATTTTAAATTTGAAGAAAAATGAAAAAACAATATAAATACATGACATTATTACTCTTGGTAGTGATTTTTGCAGCACCAGGAATAACGGCTTATTTATTCTATAAACATCCTTCCTGGCTTGGAACTTCTAAAGTGAATAAAGGAATTTTACTTTCTCCACCGATCGCTCTCAAACCGTTAGATAGCAGTGCAAAATGGCGCATTATCTATTGGAATCCTAATGGCTGCGACAAGACTTGTCTTAAGCAGCTTAATATGTTGGGAAGAGTCCGCCTTTCTTTTGGGAGAAAATTGTATCAGGTGGATGAATGGTTGCTTCTAAGCAACAAAGATTCATTGATCGCAGAGGAATTAAAGCCCCTTTTGAAAGAGCAAGATATCCATGTTGCGTCCTTATCATTAGCTGAAACGTCTAAACTGGCGATTTTATATCCCGAAGCCAAAATTTTTATAGCAAATCCGGATAATTACCTCATACTGAGCTATCAGCCAGGATGTAATCCCGGTGATATATATAAAGATTTGAAACTTTTACTCAATACAACTGAAATTAAGAGCGGATAAATTGATGTCTAATAGTTCAATACGATTGGCGGCAACTTTCGCTGTTTTTTTGGCTTTTTTTGTCGTTATGTTAGGTGCTTATACTCGCTTAACTGATGCGGGCTTAGGCTGCCCGGATTGGCCAGGTTGTTATGGCCGTATGGTGCTTCCAGGAGCAGAAAAAGATTTGCAAAAAGCCCAATCTCAATATCCTGATCTTCCCATTGAATCCAGGAAAGCCTGGACTGAAATGGCTCATCGCTATGTGGCAGGAACCTTAGCCCTGTTGATTTTTTTCATTGCTTTCCAGGTATGGTTCAAGCGTCGTCAGGGTCAAGATTTACCCTGGCATCTTCCCTTGGCTTTGTTCATGCTGGTGGTATTTCAGGCAGCATTGGGGATGTGGACTGTTACTTTAAAATTACTGCCTGCAGTTGTCATGGGACATTTGCTTGGTGGCATGTTAATAGTTGCCTGTTTGTGTCGTTTTCGTTTGCAAATAAGTCATCTAAACGGCCAAGATGCCCCCATATGGCGCCCTTGGCTGCGTTTGGGCGTTGTAATCATTTTGTTGCAAATTGCGTTAGGTGGTTGGGTAAGTGCCAATTATGCAGGCATTTCTTGTATCGGATTTCCATTATGTAATGGGGTCTGGTTTCCTGAATTGCATTTTGCAAAAGGATTTAATTTATTTTCCGCGATAGGCGCTAATTATCAAGGCGGTTTACTGGAGAATGAAGTTAGGGCCAGTATTCAATTTATTCACAGAGTCGGAGCGATATTGACAGCCAGTTATATACTGGCTCTTTCATTAATAATCGTGTTCAAATCGCATTCAATTTATTTAAGAGCAACCGCTATTACCATGGCTATGCTGGTATTGCTTCAATTCACTTTAGGAATAATGAATGTGATTTATCTATTACCGCTTAAAGTCGCAGTCGCTCATAATGGCGTTGCTGCACTATTATTAGCTGTGGCATTTTGTGCGTTGTATTTTACAAGAGAGAGGGAGGCCAGCCATGCGAACTGAATGCGCACCTCGATTCCCTTTGGATTGGCGTGATTACGTGGAATTGTGTAAGCCACGCGTCGTGTTGCTCATGCTTCTCACTGTCATTGTAGGAATGTATTTAGCAGCTCCCGGCTGGGTAAGCTTGCGGTTAATCGCTTTTACTTTACTTGGTATAGGACTGTGCGCTGGCAGCGCTGCTGCAATCAATCATTTGGTAGACAGGCACATTGATTCGATTATGGCCAGAACCAAAAAGCGGCCAGTAGCCTATGGGCGAGTTTCAGTCAAGCAAGCTTTATGGTTTGCAGTCATTATCGGGACAACGGGATTAAGTCTACTCATCCTTTTTGTGAATCAATTAACAGCGTTACTTACCTTTGTGACACTGATTGGTTATGCCGGTGTTTACACGGGTTATTTAAAGCGAGCTACTTCACAGAATATTGTTATCGGTGGGTTGGCCGGAGCTGCGCCTCCCTTATTGGGGTGGACTGCTGTTACTGATCAATTGGATCCTCAGGCCTTGTTATTAGTATTGATTATATTCACATGGACACCTCCCCATTTTTGGGCCTTGGCAATTTACCGCTATAAGGAATACCAAGATGCTGAAATTCCTATGTTACCGGTGACACATGGTATTCAATTCACAAAATTAAATATTTATCTGTATACGGTTTTATTACTGGTAGTTAGTCTTTTGCCTTTTGTTGTGAGTATGAGTGGCTGGATTTATTTGCTGGGCGCTTTAGTTTTGGGCATCAGGTTTTTAGTTTGGGCACATAAGTTGTATTTCACTGATAAACCAGTCGTTGCTATGCAAACATTTCGATTTTCTATTCTGTACCTGATGCTGTTGTTTGTCTTTTTATTAGTAGATCACTATATTTAAGGGGTTAGAATGAACATAAAGATAAAAGGGGGCGCTGTAACAATCACTGTATTGGCCTTGGTCAGTTTATTGGCAGGTATTTATATTTCTCAGAATTTTCATTTTAAAAAGAAGATCAATGTGGCGGATTTTCATGGAACTTATCTTGAAAATCCAAGAACGGTTAATCATTTTAGTTTGACAGGCACAGACCAGAAGGCTTTCAATAACACAAGCTTGCAGGGTCGATGGACTTTGGTATTTTTTGGCTTTACCAACTGTGGTTATCTATGCCCAACCACTATGGCAGAACTTGGAAAAATGTATCGAATTCTGGAAAAGAAAGGGGTGAAAAATTTACCCCAAGTTGTGATGATATCTATTGATCCGCAAAGAGACAGCCTTGATAAACTAGGTAGTTATGTCACTTCATTCCATAAATCATTTTATGGTGCGAGAGGTGAAGAGGATTCAATTAAATCAATGACTCAAGAAATGGGCATTGCTTATGCAAAAGTTGCCAATAAAGAGAGTTCGGAACCTCAAAATTATGATATACAGCATAGTGGGGCAGTCATGCTATTTAATCCTCAAGGCGAATTAAATGCATTTTTTACAACACCACATCATGCGGATCTCTTGGCTAAGGATTATATCTTATTGGTATCTTAACCTGTAATTCGATGTTTTATCTCTACAGGATCAATAGCTAAGCTGACTTATTTTATTTATGTCAATGGACTCTATATAGAATGCATTAGTTAATCAATTGACTGCTGCATGAATCCAAAAATTACTCCCCTGTTGGGTATAGCAGGGAGGATAATTTGCGATTTTTAATCTAGGCTTTAAGTAAGGGTTGTTGACATTTCATTTATCTTGGCTTAAAACCCGCGATTTTCTAAACTTGGCTGCTTATATCATTGCAAAGCAGCTCTGTTGTGATGCTTAAAATTTGCGTTATTAAATAGAAAGTTAGGGAAATTATTTTGGATTGTTCAGATTGAAGTATGAAATTACTGAGGAAAGTTTAATTCATGAAAATTGCGATATTGGCAACTAACCCCCATTTGTATTCTCATAAGCGTTTAAAGGCAGAGGCAGAGGCTGCGGGGCATGAGGTTAAAATTATTAACCCTTTATATTGTTATATGAACGTGGCTGCTTCTAATCCTAAGGTACATTATCGAGGTGGGGCACCTTTACCGCATTTTGATGCTGTTATTCCAAGAATTGGTGCATCCATTACCTATTATGGTACGGCAGTGTTGCGTCATATGGAAACAATGGGTATGTACACTCTTAATGAATCCATCGCTATCTCGCGTTCCAGGGATAAATTTCGATCTTTGCAGTTGCTGGCGCGTAAAGGGATTCCTATGCCGTTAACCAGTTTTGCCCAGTCTCCTGATGATACGGAAGATTTGATTCATATGGTCGGAGGAGCTCCTCTGGTCATAAAATTATTGGAAGGAACACAGGGTAAAGGAGTAATCCTTGCTGACAGTCATCAATCGGCGGTAAGTATCATCAATGCTTTTAAAGAAATGCATGCCAATATTTTGGTTCAGGAATTTATTGAAGAATCCCGAGGTACGGATATACGTTGTTTTGTCATAGGAGAAAAAGTAGTTGCCGCAGTTAAAAGACAGGCTAAAGATGGGGAGTTTCGTGCAAACGTCCATCAGGGAGGAAAAGCAGTAAAAGTGAAACTCTCACCGCAAGAACGCGCAATCGCTGTTAGTGCCGCAAAAACAATGGGATTAAGAGTTGCTGGCGTGGATCTGATTCGCTCAAATCATGGCCCATTAGTGTTAGAAATTAATTCTTCTCCAGGCCTTGAAGGTATAGAAAAAGCAACAAATATTAATTTGGCAGGAAAAATTATTGAATACATTGAGAAAAAAGCAAAGCCAATTAGTTCGAATCATAGGTTTCATGGATAGTTTTTAATGGGCTCCTGATTTGGAATCACTCTTGCCAATTAGCCAATCGGCATTAACTTCAAGTTCTTGAGCTAATGTTTTTAGTACAGCTTCATCAGGACTTGTAATTCCATTAAGCAAAGCCTCTGCTTTAAATTTTGGAACTTTGATGAGTTTAGAAAGTACCTCAATTCGTTCTGTAGTTGCCTCTGGTACTCCAATGCTATCCAATTCTTTATTCAGGCGTTCTGAAAATCTCTTGTTAAGCATAGGTTTTCTCCTAATCAAAAGGATTTTATCTATTAAACTTCTTGCCTAAGCTGTATCTTTTATTTTATTGCCGTGCTGCAAACGTTGCTGCGGTGCTTATTTAATGCATGTAAACTCCGCTCCTTAAAACATTTGCGCCTTGCCCTAAAACAAAATAAGCAGGTTATGCTAGAGGTCTATTCACAAGCTTGTATTTATTTCATATAGCATAAAAATGAAGTTTTGCAATTTTTAGACAAAAATTGCTAATTCCTTGTAATCTTTTTTTATCTCCTGTTGCCTTGCCGCTTTTAGAAGGCTATTACAGTATGTCTAATAATAGAAAGCGTGAAAAAAAATCAATTTTGATTGACGCTTGACTCCAGTGATGTAAAATCGATGAGATTTCAGGGAAAATAGTTATTGTAATTTTGGGATGATATATGCTCTTAAAAGCAGAATCGAAGTATCCTTGTGATTTAATCTTGTTTGGTACACTGGGTGATTTGTCTTGTCGAAAATTGTTACCTGCATTATATCAATTAGAATTAGCTAACTTGCTTCATGAAAAAACAAGAATTATTGGATGTGCCCGAGAAGAGCTGGATTTTTTTGCTTATGTTGATTTGATTAAACATAAAATTCAGCAATTTTTATTTGATGAAATTGATGAAGCAGTCTGGTTACGTTTTATAAAGAAACTGACTTATTGCAAGCTTGATTTGAATCAATCAGACGATTATCAAAAATTAACGGACTATGTTAACCCTTCTGAGCGAGTGGTTATTTCTTACTTGGCAATCCCTCCAAGCCTTTATTCTCAAACTTGCCGCAGTCTTGCTCGCCTTAATCTAACACAGAAACCATCGCGAGTTGTTTTGGAAAAACCAATTGGCCATGATTTGCCTTCTTCTGTAGCAACCAACGAACAAGTGGCTTGTTTTTTTGCCGAAGATCAGATTTATCGAATTGATCATTACCTGGGTAAAGAAACCGTCTTGAATTTATTAGTGCTTCGCTTCGCCAACTCCATATTTTCAACCAATTGGGATAATCGCGTTATTGATCGAGTTGAAATTTCTGTTGCCGAAGAAATCGGTGTTGAAGGCCGTTGGGAATATTATGATAAGTCGGGCCAAGTCAGGGACATGCTGCAAAATCATTTGTTACAAATATTATCTTTAGTTGCGATGGAACCCCCCTTAAGCCTTTCAGCAGAAAGCATCAGAAGCGAAAAATTAAAAGTACTGAAATCTTTGCGTTTTATTAACAAGTCTAATGTTCATGATCATACAGTACGAGCCCAATATGTGGCCAATGCTTTAGCAAATGGTAAAAAAATACCTGGTTATTTGGAAGAGGTGGGTGCTAATCAGGCATCTACAACAGAAACTTTTGTTGCTATCAAAGCCTATGTAGACAATTGGCGATGGTCTGGTGTTCCATTCTATATGCTTACTGGCAAAAGATTACCCAAAAAGCAAAGCGAAGTGGTTATTTATTTTAAACCACAGCCTTATAATATCTTCCATCCCTTAAATGAAGAATTGTACCCTAATCAGTTAATTATTCGCTTACAACCCGATGAAGGGGTGGAGGTGAGGATAATGAATAAAATCCCGGGTCTTGGTGAGCGTATGATGTTGCATGATTCCAAGTTGGATTTAAATTTTCATCATAGTTTTAAAACGCAAAGGATTGCTGATGCCTATGAGAGATTATTGCTAGAGGTCATGTTAGGTAATCAGTATCTTTTTGTAAGCCGAGAAGAAATTGAACAGGCTTGGCAATGGATTGACAGTATTGTATCGGCATGGGAAGAAGATAATATTCCGCTGTATACCTATCCAGCTTGTACATGGGGGCCAAAGGAAGTCATACGCTTATTTAATGGGCAAGCACACGTTTGGGGTGATCACAATGCAGTTTCATAGTTTTTTGGATGGCAAACAGTTGATTCAAGGAATGGTGGAGAAATTAAGAACCATTTTATCAGATGCTATCAAGCAAAGAGGGCAAGCTTATCTGGTTGTTTCCGGAGGTAAAACCCCTGTCGATTTGTTCAAGGCATTAGCTTTAGTTGAATTGCCTTGGGAAAAAGTAGTGATCACTTTGGCGGATGAACGTTGTGTCAATCTTTTTGATTCACAACGTAATGAGCGACTGGTTCGCGAATTTTTGCTGCAACATAACGCAAAAAAAGCCAAATTTATCAGCTTATTTGATGAAAAAGAGGATCCATTAAGTCATTTGGATGCGGTGAATAGGCAAATTGATTCTCTACCGATGTTTGATGCAGTCATTTTAGGAATGGGGGAAGATGGTCATACCGCTTCTTTATTTCCATGCAGTGATGAATTGAGAACAGGGTTAGATGATAAAGCCAATGCGGTACTTATTGTGAATCCCAGAACAGCTTTATTCCAGAGAGTTAGCCTATCGAAAAGGCGATTATTAAACAGTCGCACTGTTTTTTTACATTTAGTAGGTCAAAGAAAACAGGCTGTCCTGGAACAGGCAATGGTGACTAACAACCCGGAAGTCCTGCCGATCTGCGCTATTTTGAATGCCCCTGATGTCAATGTTCAGGTGATGTACGCTCCAATGGATGAGGAAAAAGAATGCATCCTATAATAAGCCAAGTGACGGCAAATATCCAAAATCGTAGTGCCGAGAGAAGAGAGGCCTATCTGAAGCAAATTGATAAGGCTCGTACTATTGGCCCGCAGCGAAGTGTTTTGCATTGTGGAAATTTAGCACATGGCTTTGCTGCTTGTGCTAAACGAGACAAGGCTATTTTGAGAGGTAATGCAAAAGCCAATATTGCCATTGTTTCTGCGTATAATGATATGTTATCAGCGCATCAACCGTATGCTACTTACCCTGATTTGATTAAAGAAGCGATATCTGCCGCAGGAGGGGTTGCGCAATTTGCCGGAGGTGTCCCAGCGATGTGCGATGGGATTACTCAGGGACAAGCGGGGATGGAGTTAAGCTTACTCAGTCGAGACGTGATCGCTTTATCTACGGCTGTTGCTTTGTCACATAATATGTTTGATGGAGGACTCCTCTTAGGTATTTGTGATAAAATAGTCCCTGGATTATTAATGGCCGCATTGGCTTTTGGCCATCTGCCTTTTATTTTTGTACCCGCGGGCCCTATGCCCTCTGGAATCTCCAATCAGGAAAAAGCAAGAATTCGTCAATTGTATGCTGCGGGTCAAGTCGACAAAAATGCACTATTGGATGTGGAAGCGGCATCCTATCATACGGCTGGAACATGCACATTTTATGGTACAGCGAATTCGAATCAATTAGTCATTGAACTGATGGGGTTGCAGCTCCCTGGCTCTTCCTTCGTGAATCCTGATACGCCCCTGCGCAATGAATTAACCAAAGCCACAGCATGTCAGATTTTGTCATTAACAGATTTACATCCTGATTATATGCCAATAGGGCAGATGCTTGATGTGAAAAATATTGTAAACGGCATTATCGGGTTATTGGCTTCAGGAGGATCGACCAATCATACCATGCACCTTGTCGCGATAGCGGCTATGGCAGGGTATTGGGTAAATTGGGATGATTTTGCGCAATTATCGGCAATTATTCCATTAATTGCCCGGATTTATCCTAATGGTCAGGCAGATATTAATCACTTTCAAAGAGCAGGAGGAATGGCTTATTTTGTTAAAACCTTGCTAGAGGCTAATTTGCTTCATCCTGATGTCAACACAGTGGTGGGTTTTGGACTGGATAAATACACGAAGCAGCCGCAATTGATTGATGGTCAATTAGCTTGGGTTAATGGTCCTGGCAGCTCAAGTAATACTGAGGTATTAACCTCCGTTGCTGCTCCATTTAAACCTCAAGGTGGTTTGCAAGTTTTAAGTGGTAATCTTGGCAGGGCGATTATTAAAACATCCAGCCTTTATGATGCGCATTATGTGATAGAAGCGCCTGCCGTCGTTTGCTCAAGTCAGGAGGAGTTTGAACATCTATTCAACCAAGGTTTGCTAAATAAAAATTGTGTGGTGGTTGTACGCTTTCAAGGTCCAAAAGCCTGTGGAATGCCAGAATTACATCAATTAACGCCAAAACTTGGCGTGTTAATGGATAAAGGTTTTCATGTGGGATTAGTTACTGATGGTCGAATGTCTGGCGCATCCGGTAAGGTTCCCGCTGCAATTCATGTGACTCCGGAAGCGGTTGATGGGGGTGGTATTGCTAAAATTGAAACGGGCGATATGATTTTGATTGATTGTAAAAGAGGGATACTTCAATTATTAATTTCTGATGAGGAATTGGCCAGTCGTCCTCCAGCTGCGGTCGATGGAAGTTTTTCTGTTCAAGGTATGGGGCGAGAATTGTTTAGTAATTTAAGATTGCATTTTACTGGGGCAGAACAGGGAGCTTGTAGCCTATTTAAAGGGAATGAGTTTTATTATGATGTCTCATGATTTAGTACAGTATGCGATTGTTGCAGACATAGGCGGCACTTTTGCTCGTTTCAGTAGAGTAAATCTTGTTAATTTGCAGATGGATAAAATCGAAATTTATCCATGTGCCGAGTTTATTAGTCTGGAATCCGCTCTAGTAAATTATAAAATCCGACATTCTCTGCAAGAAATAAAACATATTGCGATAGCGATTGCGTGTCCTGTTATCGATGATTTGGTTTCTATGACGAATTGTCATTGGCAGTTTTCAATAACTGAATTAAAAAAGGAGCTCAGCCTTGATGTTCTGGAAGTCATGAATGATTTTACAGCGATTGCGATGAGTTTGCCCGCTTTATCAACTCAGGATCTAATTCAGATTGGTAATGGTTATCTGGACACCAGTAAGGTGAGAGTGGTGTTAGGCGCAGGAACTGGTTTGGGTGTTGCCTATTTAGTTCCCCATCAACACCGCTATAGTGCTTTTGCAGGAGAAGGAGGGCATGCCGATTGGGGGGCACAAACTGAGCAAGAGTGGTTTATCTATCGTTATTTAAAAAGTAAATACTCCCATGTTTCTTATGAGCGCTTGTTATCGGGTCAAGGACTGGAAAATTTATATCAAGCTTTAGCCGAATATCATAGTAAAAAAGTTGAATTTTTGTCAGCAGCGCAAATTATATCGATGGCATTGAGTCAGGAATGTTTTATAGCTCATAAGACAGTAACCCAGTTTTTTTCAAGTTTGGGATCTTTTGCTGGCGATTTAGCATTAACTTATGGTGCTTTTGGTGGTGTTTATATTGCAGGGGGTATTGTGCCGCGTTTACTTTCCCTAATACATCAAAGCGACTTTAGAATCCAATTTGAAG
Organism: Legionella pneumophila subsp. fraseri; assembly: GCF_000586315.1. Taxonomy (GTDB): domain Bacteria; phylum Pseudomonadota; class Gammaproteobacteria; order Legionellales; family Legionellaceae; genus Legionella; species Legionella pneumophila_B. The sequence continues at coordinate 77,196 of NZ_JFIM01000024.1, forward strand.
ACAAAGGTCGATTTAGCGATTTTAATGCGTTAATTCCCACTTATGTTATAGCAGCGTCTCAACCAGGCATTTTAGGTGCGAGTGTTAGTTTGAAACAATCATTGGCAGGAGCTTTTCATGTCATTTCCTGAGTGGAAAATACAACCAGGTACGGTATTTTGTGCATCTCCCGTCATTCCTGTCATTGTAATCAATGAGTTAGAGGATGCAATACCTTTGGCCGACGCCTTATTTGCTGGTGGAATTCATGTTCTTGAAGTGACCTTAAGAACACCAGTGGCAATAAAAGCGCTGGAATTATTGATCAATACTTTTCCAGATGAATTAATCGGTGCTGGAACTGTGATTACTCCTGCCCAACTTCATGATGTGGCGGCTGTGGGCGCTCGATTTGCCATTAGCCCTGGCCAAACCAGGGAATTATTAATAGCAGGACAGAAAAGTGGAATTCCTCTCATTCCAGGTGTAGCCAGTGTCTCTGAATTAATGGAAGGCTTGGGGATGGGATATAGCCATTTTAAATTTTTTCCTGCGGCAGCAGCTGGAGGTATCCCAATGCTGCAAGCGATATCGGGGGTATTTCCTCAAGTTACATTTTGTCCAACAGGTGGAATTAATTCCAGGAATTATGAGGAGTATCTGCGCTTGCCAAATGTAGCTTGCGTTGGAGGGTCCTGGATTGTACCGGAAGAGGCTATCAAGAATCATAACTGGTCTTTCATTACAGAGTTATGTATGGCGGTGAGTTCTCAAAAGCGAGAACTTTGCTCGCAGCGTTAATCTATTCAAGTCAAAGAAATACTTTTTCGTGAGGTAAAGAGAGCACCAGTTAAAATAGTTTATTGTGTAGAGACAGAGGAAAAGAATTTAAAATCAAGGAGTGAAAAATGGCTTGGATCGTTGCAATAATTGGGTCAATTGCCGGTTTTTTATTTGGTTACGATGAGGGAATAATAGCAGGTTCTCTTGGACTGGTAAAAAATCATTTTAATCTGAATGCAACCCACATTGGCGTTATGGCTTCTGCTTTACCTTTTGGGGCATTGTTTGGTTCAATGTTGATTGGTGCATTTATGGCATCAAAGGGCGTAAAACGTTTCGGCAGACGTTCTTTATTATCTTTTGCCGGTTTTCTGTTCTTTGTTGGGGCTCTGGGCGCCGGTTTTGCTGAATCCATCTCTGTATTGATTTTATCTCGGTTAATTCTAGGTTTGGCTATTGGGATGGCTTCTGTTTTAACCCCATTATACCTGGCTGAAACAGCTGCTTTGCAATCACGAGGTGCAGTGGTTGCAATTTATCAACTCGCTTTGACTGTGGGTATTGTTTGTTCTTATTCAGTGAACTATTTGTTGATAGAACAGCAAGCGTGGCGTGCGATGTTTGCGTCGAGTGCTATTCCTGCCTTGTTATTGACCATAGGGATTTTGTTTATGCCGGAGTCTCCAAGGTGGTTATGTAGTGTTGGGCGTTATGATGCAGCAGCAAACTCTTTAAGAAAATTGAGAGGCAAACAATCGGTTGAGCAGGAGTTAAAGGATATTGAAGTAACACTGGCAAACGAACCAAAACAAGGCAACTGGCTACTTCTGTTTCAAAAGCCTTTATTGCCTGTGTTGATGTTAGGAACCATATTATTTTGTTTACAACAATTAAGCGGTATCAATGTAGTAATTTATTTTGCACCGGAAATATTCAAGAATTTAGGCTTGGGCAGCACGGCTGGACAAATATTAGCAACAATGGGAATAGGGTTAGTTAATTTACTGGTTACTATTATTGCCATTTTATATGTCGATAAATTAGGACGACGCAAATTACTCTTACTGGGTTTTGCAGGAACCAGTTTGAGTTTGTTGGCATTATCCCTGTTTTCATTAAATCATGTTGCCTGGTTATCTTATTTATCAGTTATTTGTTTAATGGTTTACATTTTCTCTTTTGCAATCAGCGTGGGTCCTATTCCCCACATTGCTATGGCAGAAATTTTTCCTCTTCATGTTCGTGGTGCCGGTATGGGGATGTCTGCGATGAGTAATTGGTCGTTTAATACGATAGTCATTTTTAGTTTTCCTATCCTGCATCAAATGTTTGGTATAGAAATGACTTTCGCTTTGTATGCGGTAATCTGTTTCTTGGGTTTCATTTATGCTTATATTTATATGCCTGAAACCAAGAATATCAGTTTAGAACAAATAGAAACTTATATAATGAGCGGCAAGCCATTACGATTTTTAGGTAGAGAAGACGAAGAGGTTGATGATGAGCCAGCTAAATCGGAATCTTCTTTGTTGGCTTCAACGAATTGATACAAATTTTTTTCTGATGCCCGTGTTATATTTTGACTAACACGGGCTACAAATTCTGTTCTTTATCGTATTACCTGACCATATAAAATCCTAATGGGTATTCCAGCCCATAATTTTTATTCTATTTTCCAATTGTTTTCTTAAATGAATAGCTCGCAAGACGGAAACGTAACTCCAGGTTAAGGATGTCGCTCCTTGCTGAACTCCGGTATTCAAATTAATTTGTTCGCTTAAATTCAGATCAGGGCCATATTGTTTTATCAGCCTTAGGTAATTGTCCCCTTTCTTTAGATAATTCTGTATATGAAGTTTATTACTGTTGTTCAGCGACAGATTATGAGCCATGGTAAAATAATATTCAGCCATCGTAGCTGTCAAGATAAACCAGGGGTTCCCTATGCTGTTTGTTTGGTAGCCATCATAAGTATCGCCGGGATAACGACCAAACAATATTGCTCCAGAACGGTTTTTATTAATAGGAAACATCAAATTAAATTGCTCATGCAAAGCCTTTGCAGTATTTCGCACAAAGGTGTGATGTGGGGCAAAAACACCTTCTTTTTGTGGGTTGGTTAAAATACCCAACATGACGGACGAATCAAGCTCTAAGGTTTTTTGAGGACCCGGGTGAGGTAATAATGTGGCTTGAATTATTTTATTCTGGTGGTCCAAATGCTGTTTCAGTCGACTGTTAATTAAGTTGGCTTGCATTTCATAAAAAACAGCAGCTTGTCTGTCATGAAGTTGGTGGGCCAAAATAGCACCATCGGTCAGCGCTTTTTGTTGTGCCATAGCCGTGAAAAAATGATGGCCATAAACCTCTTCCCACAGGTCAAAGTTTGCATCTTGCCAATGATGTGCGATGTATTCCAAATCCATTTTGATAGTACCCATGGATTGGGGATCCATAGTGCTGTTATAAAGATGTGTTTTGACATAATCCGTTTCATTATGATCGAGAAGCTGTTGCGCAAAACGAATTAAAACAGACGCTCTGAGTGCCGGACCATCATTTTGTGGTCTTCCCCATTCGCCATCGAAAGGGTTGCCATTGATATAAAATTTGGGTTCACCCAATATGTCCTGACCAGCAATGGGATCAGTTTGATGTTGTATTTTTTCTGTCCATGATACATATTCTAATAAAAGCTTTTTATAGCGAGCGGATTGGCTCGTTTCATACCATGTTTCAATCAATCCCATGGCAATGGCTGAGTCTCGAATCCAGTCATAATAATAATTGGGGTTGTATTGTGAGGGTGAGGCTACGATGGCTCCATTGGGCTGAAAATTATTTAAAAAATGTTTTTTTAATATTTGAACCTCTTCATGGGTAAATACTGAAGCCATAGTTTGTGAGACAAAAAAAATCATTAAGAAAAAGATCCTTTTCAACATAATCTCCTGATAGTAGTTAGTTTTAAAAAAGAAGGTCGCCATAGTACAGGAAATGAGTTTTTCAGACCATAGTCTTTAGGGCGGATTATTGTAAAATCTGTTTAACATCAATTACTTTTTGCCTTGACCCTGTTTTTTGCAAGTCCTTACTTAAAGCTTCCTCAGATCAAGCTCTGTCTCTGATAAAGCGATTGTCTTCAATGGATTGATACTCAAGAAGATCGCCGGGTTGACAATGCAAGTAGGCGCAAATGGCCTCAAGAGTTGCAAAACGTATTGCTTTGGCTTTACCATTTTTTAAAATGGATAAATTCGCTTCAGTAATGCCTATAGCTTCAGCTAAATCTCTAAGTCGACACTTTCTTTTTGCCATCATCACATCCAAATTAACAATAATTGACATCGATTGAAACTCCTTAAACAAGCGGGATATAAACTGATTGAGACTGCGTAAGAAAATCTCTTGATGTCCTTACGCTGAAGTTCACATTAAATGGTTAATAAGGCATCCGTCTTTAATTTATTTGCTTCCTTAATAATCCAGGAAGCGATCAAAATGATAAAAGCAGTAATTAGCGTGGACAAGTTAGCTGTTCCCAAGGTGATGCTTGCAATACGCTGACCAGAAGGATTGGTAAAGGTTAGAGCGGCTGTGATCAAGGGTTGATAAAGCAATTGTATAAGTTCTCCTGATATCAGATAAATACTAATATTCTTAATAAGTCGAATGTTTTCTTCTTCAAATAAATGGCCATGTTCATATAGGCGAAACAGCTTCGCCAATTGATGACAAATTAGAGCGGTGATGGATAAGGGCAATGCTTCTATCAATAAAATAATGAAACGATGCAACAAGGAGAAATGAGAGGGGTCTTTCACTGGGGTTGATAGAAGGGAATGCCATCCTCCCCAATTCAGCATGCTCTCGAAATGAAATAGAATGAAATAAGCTGTTACAAGAGGGAGGCCATAGGTCAATGTTTTGAATAATAGAAAAAGTAAATGACTCACAGATTTTATTTTTTGCATTATAATTGTCCTTCTAAGATGAGATCATGTGTATTTTATAAAAAAATTATTGTTTTGCAATAAAAATTTAATGTTATACGTGGTTTTATTGTAACTGCATGGGGTGAAATCAGTAACATCACACATTAAAATGGCGCGTTAACAATACTTTGAATTGCTTTGACCCATTCAGGATGATCATTCATGCAAGGAATTAACGTAAATTGTTCACCACCAAGTTTTTCCCACTGTTCTTTTGCGCGAATTCCTATTTCCTCAAGAGTTTCCAGGCAATCTGCGACAAAAGAAGGGCAGGAGACTACAATATTCTTAATTCCTTTGTTGATGAGTTCGGCAAGAACTTCATCGGTATAAGGTTTTATCCAGGGAGTTTTCCCTAGTCTGGATTGGAAGGCCGTTGTATATTGGTGGGTGCTTAATTGCAATTCTTTTGCCAGTAACAGGCTGGTCTGGTAGCATTGAGCTCTGTAACAGGCTTGATTTTTATCGTATATGGGGGGGCAAATTTGGTGGCAAACCGTATCGCACCCGCTTTTGTGAATATGCCGTTCGGGAATCCCATGGTAGCTAAAAAGAAGATGGAAATTATCCTTAATATAAGGCTTCATAATTTTAGCTTGCGCATGGATGTATTCTGGTCTTTGGTAGAAATCTCGAATGATCTTGATTGATGGAATTATTTCTTGGCTTGCAAAATAAGTCATGATTTTTTCAACAGATGAACCTGTAGCTGCAGAAGAATATTGAGGAAATAGGGGTAAAATGGTAAGGGAGTGACAATCTTTTAATTCTGCAAGTGCTGTTGTAATTGATGGAGTTCCATAACGCATTCCCAAGGTAATTTTGTACTCATTGTTAAGCGCAACCTTTAATTTGTTCACTAAATTTTGACTGTGATATAAAAGCGGAGATCCTTTTTCAGTCCATATCGATTGGTAAGCCCGAGTTGATTTTGGTGATCTAAAGGGCAAAATCAAACAATATACGAGGATGTATCGGACAAGAGCTGGTAAGTCTATCACTCTTTTGTCAGTAAGAAATTCACGCAAATAGGATTTTACCGCTTTGATATCAGCGTTATCGGGAGTGCCAAGATTTAACAGTAATAAACCACGTCTCATCAGCTTAAGTCCGGTTACTAAATGAAGGACATAATACCTTAAGTTGATGGACGCAGCAGCATAAATATTAGCTACACTGCCGCGCTTAATAGTTTATCACATCAATTGGGCTAAGCTATTTCTTCTTGTTCAGCGTTTTCACTAAGAGCAACAACGTTAGAGGCATGCAAACCTCTTTCACCATTAACTACATCATAGGTGACCGCCTGCCCTGGAACCAGCGTTTTGTATCCAGTGCCGTGAATTGACGAGAAGTGAACAAAAATATCTTCCCCGCCACCTTCCGGGATAATAAAACCCCAACCCTTGGCATTATTAAACCACTTGACTTCGCCTCTAGCCATGAATCCTCCTTATGCTAAAGCTTATCAATCGTCGACTGACATAAGCGGTCAGCTGAGCAATTGCATTCTTCCTTAAATGACAATTGTTAAAAGCCTATTTTACAATAGGTCATTTCAACATAACGCAAAAAGGGATCATTACTCAATAGGTTTATTAAAATTTATCTGTAATTCTTATAATTTTGAGGTCATGTTTTTGTTACAATGATTGAGTACTTATTGACAGAGAGAGTATTTTGTTTTGCATTGATGATCGGATTAAGTCGTCTTCTTTTATACTTGGAGAATGGCCTTTATCTACAGTTCTTTTAAAAAATGACGCCTCATATCCCTGGTTTATTTTAGTTCCAAGAAGAATGGATATTCAAGAAATTTATCAACTTGAAAAGAGTGATCGGTTTTTATTAATTGAAGAAATCAACCAACTGTCTCTTCTGGCTAGTGATTACTTTAAACCAGACAAGCTTAATATAGGCGCTCTTGGCAATATTGTTCCGCAATTACATATCCATATTGTTATCCGCAGAAAAAGTGATCCTTTGTGGCCTCAAGGCATTTGGCAAGCTTCCATGCCTTCTATTCCTTACCTTGAAAGTGAATTAAAAAGTTTACTGTCTACCTTGGGTGATTTAGTCAGGACTTACGGAAAACCTCAGTCTCTTTGTTAAAAAATGTTTTTAATTCGGTCATTTAGTTTATCTAAACTCCCTCATTAACAACATTTTTTGCCTCGATCTTGGGGTTTCTCGTAAGTCCTGCTAGTAAACAAGGCATACTAAAGGTGGGTGTTATTTTATATTTTTGGAAATATTGATACCTTGCATACCACTGATTTGGTCGGAGAGCTCCTTTAGAGACCCTCACAATTACTCCTGGAAACAATCATGTTAATTGATGTAAAGTGATCGCGTTTCCTTCTGAATCCAAGGCGATTGCCATTTTGCAAACAGGCGAAGTGAACAGATCAATTTTGAACTGAACTCCTTTGGATTTTAGTTGGAATACCAGCTCATCAAGATTATCTACTTCAAAAGCAACGCTACCTCCGGAATTAGCGCTGGGGATAACTCCTTGAGCCAATGTAGTAATTGCAAAACAACCCCCTTGAGGTAAATCATATTCTACCCATGCTCCCTCAGCGGAAATTTTACCGACTTTAAGTCCAAGTGTTTTTTCATAAAATTGCCTTGCTCTATCCATATTTTGAGCTGGATACATGGTAAATGCGATTTTTTTGATCATGGGAGCTCCTTGTTGAAATTTAAATATACTTTCACCATTAGATGAATTATAAATTACAATGATAAACTTTCACTTTGAAATAAACGATGATGTGCATGCTTAAAAAATTAATGTTCTTATTATTGTTGGGAGCAGGTTTGTTAAGCTGTGGTCAAAGCACGGATCAGCAAATATCTAATATTGTAACACCTAAACAATTCCCTTCCAGTCCCAGGGATTATCGGCCAGTTCAAGAATTACCTTATTTAGCCTGGTGGAAGCAGTTTCAAGATCCGGAGTTGGATCGTTTAATTGATGCTGGCTTGAAAACCAATATGGATATTCATATTGCGATGGCTAATTTACAACAAGCACAAGGAGAGTTACAGCAAGTGAAGTTGAGTTGGATACCTAATGTTCAAATATTGGGAGGATATTCCACTAATCCTGCTCTTGGGGTGCCTGGAGGGTTTTATGGAATATGGCCAACTTATGTTTTGAATATTATGCAACTTTATACTCAGCAAAAGCGGGCTCAATATCAGGTCCAATATCATCAGGCAGCCATCGATGGTTTGCGCTTGACCTTAATTGGTCAGGTAGCAGCAGCTTATTTCACTTTGATTGCGCAGTTGGAGCAACTTAAATTATTGTATGAACTGGACAGGGATTTAAAATCGTTAATTGCTTTGAGCAGGAAAGAAATCAATATAGGATTAAAAAATGATATTGATTTGGCTCAGTTACAATCTAACGAGCGCTTGATAGCAGCACAAATAAAACCTATCAAGCACAACATTGTCGTTAGCCAGAATGCGTTGCGTTATTTAATCAATGAGAATCCTGGTTTAATCAAAAGCAAAAATAATTTTGCTCAATTGGATTTTACCCGCTTTAAACCCGGAAGTTTACCCGCTACTGTATTAAGTAATCGCCCTGATATGAAGATGGCTGAGTATTCCTTAAAAGCAGCTCGTACAGGTGTTTTTGTAGCGTATAGTGATTTTTTTCCTGTTATGCAGCTGGATGATTTCATTGGAGAGGCACATTTGCCTGATAGCACGTTTGAACAAGCGACCGATGCGTACTTAAACTGGGCAATTAATCCAAATACTCTGGGTAAAATTTCAGTTAGTAAGGGAGTTTATAATGCAAAATTGGCCGAATACGTTAAGACAGTCCGATTAATTTTAAAAGAAGTTGATAATGCTTTTTCAGCTAATAAGCGCATGAGAGAGCAATTTTTATCCTATCGGCATGCACAAGAAGATTATCAGCATAAATACAAGTTACAAAATGGTTTATTAAAAACAGGTCTAATGTCTTATAAAGAGTTATTGGAGAGTAAGGTTTATCTGGATAATTTGGCACTCTCAACAAATCAGGCGAAGCTGGAATTGGCCATGTCACTTGTTATGTTGTATCAAGATTTGGCTGGTGGGTATGCCTATAGTGACTAAATCAGTTTGATTTGTAACGCACTGATTTTAAAAGTTGCCAAGCAGGCTAAAATTCCAGTTCTCATCTCTTGAGCTGTTTGATGAGATAGGCTAATTTCGCATTATTTTATATACCAAGGGAAACTGGTTGGCTATTTTATGAAAAAATTGATGGAATATGGTGGAAAAATAAAAGAGTATTTGCTTCGTTTAAAACCAAAACGTTGGTTTACCCTCACTAATTCCATTATTTTTATTGGTTTTCTTACCGCAATTATCTATGTTTTCTCCTATTTGATTCCTTTTACTGATAATGCGTTTGTAGTAAATAATGTACGGCCAGTTGCGGCACTGACAAGCGGATACATAACCGATCTTTATGTAAAAAATGGTGATGTAGTACGTAAGGGACAAAAACTATTTACCGTATTCAAAAAGCCCTATGAATACACAGTTGAGCAACTCAGCGCTGATTTAGCTGGAGCACAGGCAAAGTTGGCTGTATTAAAAACCACGTACGAACGGGATTTCAAACTTAGTCAAAATGAGCAAAAAATATATACAAAACTGGCACAGGATGATCAAAAATATCTTAAAGGGTATGCTATAAGATCTGTTTCTCTGATCACTTTGCAAAACTCCCAACAAGAAACAAAAGCAGCTAAAGATAAATGGCAGGCTTCGTTGAAACAACTGGAAATAGATCAGCATCAAATAACAGTTCAGGAGAATGAAATAAAATCCATTCAGGCTCGATTAAAAAATGCCAAAGTCAATTTGGATTTAACGGATGTCTATGCGCAGGGTAATGGGGTTATTCAAAATTTGTTTTTTACCATAGGAACGCCAGTCAATATCAATCAGCCATTATTCTCATTAGTTGATCAGGATAATATTTATATTCAGGCCAATTTTAATGAGACGGATTTGCGTGATGTGCGCAAGGGATCAAAGGTATTGATATTTCCAAGAATGTATTTAGGAAGAAAAATATTTCATGGTGTTATTGATTCTGATTATTGGTCTGCGAATAGGCAATTGGTGGACGTGCGCACGCAGCTGCAAAATGTTATCAATGAAAATCAATGGATTTTATTGCCCCAGCGCCTTCCTGTGATTATCAAGGTTACTGACCCTGACCCTAAATACCCACTTCGTGTCGGAGCTAGTGCTTATGTCTATGTCGAAGTTTATTGAATGGGTTGAGCAGGTTGATCCCTATGCTGTTCAACGAATAGCACTCTATAAATCACTTTTTATTGCCACAGTAATGGCCTATGTTTATTGGATATTTCGTCCCACGAATTTTACGGCATTTTTTTCACCATTTTTGCTGGTAAGATTTTATGAATCTCCCAGTCTTGCCAGTTTTAAAGAGAAAGAGCATTTTTTGATTTTTATTGGAGTGGTAGTGATATTGCTGAGTACTTCTTTTTATCTCGTTTACCCATTTCGTGTTGTGTTTTTCTTTTTCTCAGTTATTGCATTAACAAGTGTTTATTTTTATGTACTGAAAAAATATCTTTCATTAAAGAATGTGACTATGCTTATTGTTGCATCTGGAGCAACAATTTTAAGTACAGAGCCCCCTGCAAATTGTCAAATTGTTTATGACATTATTGGGTCAAGCGCATTATCGATGATTGCCATATTCATTTGCTTAAGATTTTTTCCAAACCAATATCTCAGAGTATGGAAGAGGGCTATGGCAAAATTTATTCAATCCCTTGAGCTGGATATTGAAAAATCATTTAGTCATCGTGGTCTGAGATTCATGCAGGAAGAAATGATAAATCTGAGCGTAATTAGACAATATCGTAGACTTATCCCCAAAAAATACATGATTTTTACCCAGAAAATTTCAATCAATATACGTAATATTCAATTTTCTTTGGATAATCTTTATTATGAAGGAGAAAATCAAGCTTTCTGGCATGAAGTGAAAGAGAATCTTTATAGGCTTAGATGCGCAATTAAAGCAAATACATCCTGTGATGATCCTATAATGTCTATCCTGCCTGAGACAAAATTACAACAATATGTTATGAGATGCTTGCAACAAGCATTTAGCAAATGGAATCAATTATGCATAATACTTCAGCATTGAAGAAACAACTTGATTATGCTCGATTTATTCACCTGCTCATCATGTTTATGGTTGCCATGCTCATTTTTTTGTTTTCAACTTTTCCTGAAAAATGGTGGGTATTGATCACTGTTTTGTCAGTAAGTGCGGGAATTGAACCAGGATTGATTATCAGAAGAGCTAAACATCGGATTTGGGGAACACTTTTAGCTCTCATCCTTTTGATTCCCTTACTTTATTTATTGCAATTGAACTATCGATTGATATCCATCCTGTTCGTTCTGGCGATAGTTGGATTGAGTGTTGCTACGTTAAACACAAAACGTTACGACATTAGTGTATTTTTTATTACTTTAGTTGTCTTTTTTTTAATGGCACAAACGGAAGAAGCGACATCGCCTCATGGCCCTTTTGAGATGGTTCTTAATCGAGGCATATGCACACTGTTTGGTATTTGTATTGTGTTGGCAGGCGATTATTTCTTATTTCAGGCATACCGTTATTCTCATAGACTTTATTTTTTTCATCAGGTGATGGTTTATGATTTTTTAAATGATATTGTGCAAAAAATCGCTAAGTCCAATACAGAAAAAGTGAATACCTTACTCTTTGTAGAGAAATTACGTGGCCAATTTACCGAGCATTATCTCCCGATATCCATCAGCTCCGAAAATTTGAAACTGGATTTTAAAACCAGTGAACATACTAAAAAAAGAATTGATATTTTTCAGGAAACGATTTGGGAAATCCGACGCTTGGTTTTTGCATTATGCATTTCAGAGTTTGTTTTACATTCCTCAACGGCATCTGAACAGCATTTGCAACGATTTAAGTTGCTGATGAATAAAGCTCGTACTCATTTTATTCAGTTTGAAGGTCATTATTAATTAGAAGTAGGAAGTACAAACATGTCTCATCCTGACTATAGTGTTTATAACGAGAAGTGCCCATCACATAATATTCTTGAAGGTATTAGTGATAAATGGTCTATATTGGTGATTAGTCTTTTATCCCAAAGAATATACCGCTTTGGTGAGTTAAAACGAGAGATCGGTGGAATATCGCCCAAAATGCTGGCACAAACATTACTGAAATTGGAGCGATATGGCTTTGTCCAAAGACAATCGTATCCTGTTTTACCTATGAAGGTTGAATACTCATTAACCGGTTTGGGTAAAGAATTAAGTGCCATATTGGTTTTGCTTACCCGCTGGACTGAAACCAATATGGATAGAATAATCAATGCGGAAAAGACATTTAGTGAACAGAAGCTTTATTGTGATTCCTAATTTATCTAAACCATTTTATTAAAGTTTCCTCACCTAAATGGTCATGGATATAGTTTAAATAGCGAGTCAGTTCCAAGGCATAATCTTCTTCAGAAACTTGGAGGTTTTTGTCGAGCAAAGGATCATGATGAAAGAAAATTCCATTAAGACAGGTATTACAAAACTCATGATAATCTCTGGTGAATAAAAGAAAGGTATGCCACATCTTATCAATATCAGCCATTTCAGCATGAATGACACAAGAGAAATCCAGATTTTTATCATCAGGATAAAGTAATTTATCTGTTTTATGTTTATGGCAGAGCCAAATAAATTTCATTAATTCATGCAATGCATCTTCAGCTTGCATGGCTGCAGTCGGGTAATCCATATTATATCTGGTAATAATTTTATGATTTCGGTAATCGAGTAAGTGTTTTAAGTCAGGATGCATGATTATGAGTCTTCGATTGGTTTAAGTGTAACGGCACGTTTTTGCTAACGCGCCATTATTCCGGCTAAATCATCCAATACAAGTTCCTGGGCCACACCATCCTCTATGCCTTTTTAACAGTTTTTCCTGAACAATTTTTTTTATGAGTTTTTCTTTCATAATCCACTCCTTTATTTTATAAAATGAACCGGTTTGAGACTAAGATATTCAATAAAATCAGTCAATTAGTTACTTTTTGGTAACTAGGAGGTACATAGTTAATGAATAAAAGAAATTGGATCGCTTATTATAATTCTACGAAACAAAATACTCTGCCCAGGAAGTCTTTGCTCAAGGCAATTGCAAATTTTGATAAAGAAGAGGTAAGCCCACCTAAGTCGTCAATAGATTTGGGATGTGGTGCTGGTATGGATGTTATGGAGCTTTTACGTGGCGGTTGGTTTGTCATTGCTATTGATTCGCAATTGGCCGCTATAGACAGTTTGTTTTCTTCAGTTCAGGGGTTAACATGGGTTAATCATCTAAAAACAGTAGTATCTTCATTTGAAACTTTGGATTTTCTTCCTAAAGTAAACTTAATTAACGCCAGTTTTAGTCTCCCATTTCTTAAGCCGGTTTATTTCTATAAATTCTGGAAAGTTATTTTAAGAGGGCTTGAGCCAGATGGTCGATTTTCTGGTTCATTTTTTGGTTTTAATGACTCCTGGAATACCAGAACGGATATGACTTTTTTAAATCGGGAAATGATTTGCCATTTGTTTGCCCAATTCAAAATCGAGTATTTTCAAGAAGAAGAAAACGATGCTATGGATGCTTTGGGTTATTATAAACATTGGCATAAATTTTATATTGTAGCTAAAAAAAACGCATGATCAGGCAATCATAAAATTGTCTAATTGGGTTAGAAAATTGAATCGTGCTCACCTGAGTGGAGAATTTTAAAAGGTGAGATACGAGGATGACAAGAAACACCAAATAGTAAATTTGGTGTTTCTTGATGAATTAATAGGTAGGATAAAAAATTTTAAAGCGCATTTTTAGGGGCGTCTATGCCAGCTTCTTCAAAACGGCTTTCTGGAACTCTTCTTAAGGGAGGTATTTCTCCACCGGTCATAAAGAAAAGACTAATAGAATCTTTTAAATTTTGTTGATCGTATGTTTCTTTTGAGCTGTATTGCTCCCTAATTTTATTGAGCAGATTTGTAAGTTTTTCAGTAGAGGCATGAATGGTTGGAGCATCTACTTCTCTATCAACGATTGAATAAACGGATTGCAGCAATTGCATGTAATCGTACTTTACTATACCACCGAAGCGATTGATTAATTGTGATTTCCTTGCTTGTTCTCCGAAGCGATTACCTTCAGCATCACATTTAGAAGAAACAGCTTCCAAACCACCCATTAATTTAATGATTTCACAGGTATTTTTAATTTTATCTTCAGTCAGGTATTTGATATTGGTGCTATTCACCAGCAGGAAATGTGGTGCTTGTTCTGAAATGGGGGCATTATGTTGAACTACGTACTTGAATAATTCAAGATCCTGATTTTTACAAGCCAATTCAATTGGTGTTTCTTTGTGATGGTTGATAGGATAATCAAAATCAACATGATGCTTAACCAAAATATCAAGCATTTTGTAGTCAATATGTTTTTTATTTAATACTCTAGCCAGGGGTGAATCATAAGTTGGGGGGACGTACTGATTTACAAGCTCAGGATCTTTATCCAGTATAGTATTGACAGTTTCATAATGACCTTCAGATACTGCCTTCATCAAATCACGCAATTCAGCTGATGCTATTTTCATTTCACTTCTACCCATTGTAATCACCTGTTTTAAACTATCGTCATAGTATTCTAAAAATCAAACTGGCTGAATCTTAGCATGAGAGCTGTATAAATGACAATATTTTTGTTCATTTATTTTACTCATAATGATTATTTAGGCCAATTCAGGCATTAATTTAAATAAAAGACATGTTTTTTTAAATTTGAACAATAAGTTTAATATTTTCTTAATGTTTGTGCTTTAACATAGTGTCGTTGAAATATAAGTTGTCAAGCAAGACAATGTTTAAAGGTAGAGTTTATATGCAAAACATAGATGAGATTCTAAAGAAACTGGGAGAGGATCTGAAAAAGACTTCGAAGGAAACGGCTGAGAAGCTCAGTGTTTTATCAAAGAAAGTTGCTGAAGATGTGGTTAAGGTATCCAATGAAACGGTTCAAAAAATTAGTGAAGTCACTAAAAAATTCACCGTAGATACTACAGTCAGCACGATTGAGGCCCAAAAAGTTTTAGATAATTTTATGAAAAATATACGTTTTTCTCGATTTAAGCAGATTTGGCAAGCAATTGAGGAAACACCGAAATCCAAGCATATATTGTTAAAATCTCTCTTCTTAAAAGGGCTATTGACTCATAATAAACCTCTACTTGAAGAAATTATACGACAAATTGAATTAATACCTTACTCAAGTGATCTGGAGATGCTCGGTGCTTTTAGTAAGAACAATACATATCCACTCTCACCTGAGCTTTTAGAATTTGTACAACTCGTGCTTGCCGATGAACGTGAAAAATCATTGCTTACTATTTTGATGAATGCCTTTCAATCTATTCCTGAGCTTTCTCTTGATAGCAAGACCGGGACTTTAAGCATGAAAACTAAAAAAGCCTTACTGCCTCTTTTAATTGAAAAAGTAGATACTTCGATTGCAAAATCCATTATGTCGCAATTAACCGATATCTCATTTGATTCTGTATTACCCGCATTTCGTCCGTCGATTGGTGATCCCAGCTATAAGAAAACGAACATAAACTTGAGTAAATACCTATCTCTTGTTGGTGATAAAACAGATATTTCAGAGTTTTTAATATTAACCATTGGTCTTTTTTCCTCCTTAAAAATAGGAGATAAGGGGTTTCTGCAAGAATTATCGGCTGATTATTTATTTGTTCGATATGATGACTGCTTGCATAAAATAATGGAAAAATTAAAGGAAAAGGAAGTAATAGAAAAATTAGGAAAAAATGAAGTTCAAAAAATCATGGAAGCATCTCGAAACCTTAAGCTTTTTGATCCCAAGAGGAATGACCCAAGGCGATTTTTTGAAACCCGTCTTGCACAGTATATTAATGGGCTTCCCCACTCTGAAGAAACCCTTGAAATCGAGTTGAAAGAAGAGAGTATAGAGCCTGAAGATGAGGAGTTAAGGGATAGCACGCTGAAGGCATGTAATAAAATTCTGCAATTCTTTTTAGGTGATTGTGGACGAGTTGATACTCCACGAGAGATGGAACAAAAAATCTGTATCTTTGCCAATGGTTATAAGGATACTTCTAAATTTACCAAGAAAGAAGTTGAGTTTATTACCGGTGTATTACATCATGCTGAAGCGCATAAAGGACGCGATCGGATTGGACGGGAAGAATCGACGGGCATTAAAGAAAGAAAATTTGAGACTGATTCAGAAAAAGTCGGTTCGGATGTATGGAATTGTGGTGGCGGAGTCATGAGAGGCTATTCTCCTGTCTTTTATGACGCTCAACGCGAACCCATGCGTAATATGCTGGTAGATTCATCAACTTTTGCACCTGATAATAAAGAGGGAAAACAATGGTTTTGGAACAATAACCGCCAGTATTCGTCTTACGTAGGGTCGATTTCCGGGCATACTTGCAATATTGTGGGTATGTTAGCCAAGTATATGGCAGAATATAAAGAAGATCCCGATTTGCAAAGTGACATCAATCTTTTTCTTATCCAGGTCATAGGTGTTTATGCCAAGCGTGGTTTTCATGCGATGCTTGAGGTCATTGATGTTCTTCATGATCCCTACGTACAGGAGATCTTCAAAGAGTATGGTGTTAAAGTTAACCTTTATAGCTATTTTAAAGAAAACCCTGAGCTTGCTGGATTTCTACAGCATGCGATGAATGATGCAACCGCTTATACTCTGGCACTTGTGAATAAGGAGCATGTCAAGGTAGCACTCCAATCCCATTCACTCTTCAGCAAGAAAGTCGAAGAGAGTGGGGATAAGAAAAATGACCATACGCCAAAAGATGGAAATGTTTATGGGTGTTAGGGGATAATTTGAGATCCCATTGCCTATTTGCCTCGGTTTGTCCGAGGCATGCAATCTAGGGAAATTCTGTATTAAGAATAAATCTTTTTAAACAAATTGTCCTGAACAACATTGATTTTTCCAATCAAATTTTAATTTCTATTGTCCAAACTAATTGTTTAAGCGTTTTAACGACAAGCAGCTTCCCACAGGCTATGAATTTCTTAACATAATTGATAAATTATGATTCTTCGCGCGCGGACTATGTTGATGTGTTTTGACAATCTTCGAGTCAATAAATCAGGACTTGTGTATTCCGGAGCGAAATGATCACCAATTCCGGCGGCAT
>NZ_JFIM01000025.1 GCF_000586315.1 Legionella pneumophila subsp. fraseri
CAAGCCAAGGCACGTAGGCGGGGGCAATTGTCAACACGCCCTAAGCCAACCTATGCCAAAAAGAGAAGATTATCCATAAACTAATGTTTCGGAGTGAGTGGAAGAAATCGCTTTTTCCAACGCGTCCAATTTTTTCCCACTGTTAGTTTGGCTGAAAAAGGTATAATTGCCAGTAGTTGCTTTGTTAATCAAAATAGCGGCGAGATAACCGATTCCAAGCAAGAATACCCCTAAAGTAACATTAGCTAACAGGTACTTCCATTCTTCGCGATGTTGATTTAGCGTTTCCTTCGAGTTTTCAATATGCCGTTTGGCATTTATTTTGAATGAGTTTAAGGCACTTTTTTCATCGGACTCATTATTGTCGATATAATTTTTTATCTCTAAACGAAGTTTTGTTGCGAGTGTTTTTGCCGCTGTTGATGCTTCTGTTTCCCTTCTTTCCTCCAATTCTTTGGCCTTTTGTTCAATTTGCTGTATTTGCAAATAAATAGGAGACACTCTTTCCATTCGCGCAAAGTAAATTCCCTTTTTCTGTTGTAAAGCTTGCTGATAGCGTTTTTCAGCCTCTTTACTTTGAGCAATTATAGATTCTAATTGATTTGTATTTAATTGTTGTTGTTTAATTTCTTTTTGTAGACGATCAATTTCCTCTTGCAGATGTTTTTGGGCTAATTGCATTTCCTCATTTTGTTTGAGTGAAGAATCTTTCTTAATGAGTTCTTCTCTCAATTTTCTAATGGTTTGTTCTTTTTCACTTGAGGATTGATGCAATTGTTCCAATTGAACATTTAATTCGGTCAATTTTTTCTTAAGATCTTCAACTGTATTCTTATTATGTAAATTTTCCTTGCTCAAACTTTGATTTTGTTTTCCAAGCTCTTGATTTGCAGATACAAGTTCCTGAATTTTTATTTTCAATTCTTCCAATTGTCTTTTTTGATCTTCTATAATCTCTTGAAGAGCAATAATTTGTTTGGATTGCTGGCTTATCAAAGAGGAGCCTTTTTCTTTTTCCTGAATTACCTCTCCAAGTTGCTGTAATTGCAATTTTAAATTGCTTACTTGCTCCCTAAGTGAAGCCACAGTTCGTTTTGCTGAATCTTTACCTTTCTCACTTTGCTCAACTCGTTTTTCTTTTTCTTGTAATTGCTTCTCAAATTCTCTAATTTGTAATTGTTTCTCTTCAAGTTGCTCGCTAAGAGAATGGACTTGTTTTGTTAATTTAAGTTGATTTTCCTCGGTTTTTCGAGTTAATTCATGCATCTCTTTTCGAAGCGATTCAAGAGCAGAATCAGCCAATGATTTTTCTTTAGTGATTCTTTCAATGGTTTCTTCCTGGTGTGTGTTGCTTTTCTTTTGTTTTTGTAACTCCTCTTTCAAGCCTTCTACAAGTAATGTTTGCTCTTGAATTTGTTTTCTTAAAGATTTTAACTGCAATTCTAATGTTTCTTGTTTTTGCAGTTCTAGTTTAAGCTGATTAAGCTCTGAGGTTAGAGATTCAATAGCAGATTTATCCAGAGATTTTTCATGCTGACTTTGTTTGATGGTTTTTTTCAGAGATAGATTTTCCTTTTCTTTCTCTGCTAATTGCTCTTCTAACAGTTGTACTTGTAATTGTTTTTCTTCGAGCGTTTTATGAAGAGAACTTTCTTTTTTTGCTAATTCATGCAGTTCTTTTCGCAGCAATTCAAGGGAAGAATCGGCCAATGATTTTTCTTTGGTAATTCTTTGAATGGTTTCTTCCTGGTGCGTGTTGGTTTTCTTTTGCGTTTGCAGCTCCTCTCCTAATCGCTTGGATAGAGTCGTTTGTTCATGTATTTTCTCTTTGAGTTCTTTTAATTGGAACTGTAATTTTTCTTGCTCTTGCAGTTGTAATTTAAGCTGACCCAGTTCTAAATTCAGAGAGCGAATAATGGATTGGGCGGAAGATTTCTCATGTTCGCTTTGCTCAGCCATTTTCTCCAGTAACTGATATTTTTCTTTTATTTGGATTAAAGTCGCTTCTAGCTCCTCAAATTCAATCGTTTGCTTTTTAATTTTTGATTGAAGAGAAATTACTATCTTTTGCAGCTCATCAATTTGTCCAGCAGTTTTTTTACCAGAAATCTGTAATAATTGATGCCATTCACGGATTTTAGCTATTTTACCGGCGGGCTCATCCGTGCGGCCTTTAAATACACCACTTTCAAAAGCAGAGTTAATACGTTTCCAAAATTTTTTATTACTGAGAATTCTTTCAATTAAAGGCGACGGTTTAGGGCTATTTAGTTCTTCCAGACAAATCGTTGCAAGTTGATATCCATTCATTTTAGCTAATGCTTTTTCATCAATGGGATAAAAAAACTCACTTTCCTTATTAGGCAAGGGCTCTGCAAAAGAAGGTGCTTTTAATGATTCTTTTACATCAGCTTCCGCCAGTTGAAAAGCAATGAATTGTTCTTTCAATGCTTTTAAATTCTCTGTAACTGCCTCATCTATTCCGAATGCTTGAGCCTGTTTGATTATTTTTAGCGTATTAATAATTCCATTACCTAAAGTCAGTAAGGTTTGGATTTTAACCCAGGCAGAGTCTTTATGTTCCTTGCAATAGAGTTGGCATGGTCCTTCAAAAGCAGCAAAACGAGATAAGTTGAAAGTATTAGGGTCTACTGTAAATAGGCGGCGCAATACAATGCTTTCTTTGTAGTAAGGAACAAAGGCATGTCCGTGAATCGCTTCACCACCACTATTATCGTAGGGGGTAAATAGATTATGGGTGCTGTCTATTCTTTCTCTTGCCCAGACATTATTGGCTTCACACGTGAGGGCTAGTTCATCAACGTAAAGATTAAATTGTTTGACTAATTCCAGTAAGTTAATTGGAGTACTATCAAACGAAAATTTTTCAATGTCTGAAGTTTTTAAGATATCTGCCCATTGATTTATGGTTTCTGAAAAAGAGGTTGAGGAAGTCATAAGAAGCGTCAAGGGTTTTAATTCCATAATACTCTGATACAGCGCTTCTGGATTGCTCAACGGGGACATATCTTTAAGGACAGCAATTTTTCCTAAACGATTTTCTAATAATGTGGCCATGGCAATGGCAAAATCTTTGCAATTACCCTCTGGGCCAAATGTCGCCTCTTTAAATGAATCCATACACATGTATGCGGCAAGTTGGATTTTGGTTTTTTCTTCTATCAGATCAGCTGGAATATTTTTGAGTGCGCTGGTTATTATTTCAACAAGCAATTTAGGATTGAGTTTGGATTGCAATTGTCGGGCTTTTTCAGCCATCGCAGGGAAGAGTCCATTGATCTTCTTATAGTTGAGGAAATAATCTTTAGTTAGTGATTTATAATTAAACCAACCTCTGTTTTCATAAGCATAAAGGAGATTGTCATTATTGTTAGGATGAGCGAAATAACGGAAGGCGTCTCCCCAATCTATTCGGCCAAATTGTTTGCACTTTTCTTTTTCCTCTCCGTTGAGTACAACGATGTTGCCACTATGTACACTATGGGCTCCAAACAATAAAGAAAACATAAGGGCCATAGAAAGGCCAAAATATTTATTTTGTTTCGTAATACCAGCGTAATAACCTGGTCCAAAGAAGGTTTCTTTTATTGTATTACGATCTTTGCCATCACCAGAGCTCGTTCCAATGACTTTATGTAATTCATCAAATGAAACCAGTGGTTGGATCAGGCCATAGGACTTGTCTTCAAATTGAATGACATCCGCGCAAATCAATGATGGAAAATAGCTTTCATCAATCAATCCTCGCTTCATGAATTCTTTTAATAACAAGCCGGCAAATAATTCCGTGAATAGTTCACGAGGGTCGCCTGGTTTTTTTATAAAAAATTTCCCGCCATCATTGTCTTTGTAAAAACCATCGACGTCGCTTTTATTTTTACCCCCCGTTTTTTCTTTAAATAGAACTATTTCTTTACCTTGATAAATTAACATAATCACCCTGACCTAAAACAACACTTTGTGCCATTATAGCCACCAAGTATTAACTAAACCTTAAGAATTCATCTGCAAATTTCTTTCTGCTTTGGCCGGTATTGCTCACTGATTCTTGCTTTAACAGTTGTTTTTTTACGCTTCATTAGACAATAAAGACCAACAGAGCTTAAATAGGGGAACCCAAAGAGAAATATTATGTGCTTTATCGTCCCAGCCAGGGCGATATCAGAAACTAATCCCATTACAAAAATAAATTGAAACGAACGATTTTTTATAAAATCTGTAATAAATGGTTGGAACATTTTTAATCCATTAACTCAAATGATAGGGGCGGGAACTAGTTACATACCCATTTGTTCTCAGCAA
Source organism: Legionella pneumophila subsp. fraseri (assembly GCF_000586315.1). Taxonomy (GTDB): domain Bacteria; phylum Pseudomonadota; class Gammaproteobacteria; order Legionellales; family Legionellaceae; genus Legionella; species Legionella pneumophila_B. Next base: position 4,324 of record NZ_JFIM01000025.1, read on the forward strand.
AAATGGAATACACTTCATTATCCCCAATGACAATGTGATCCAGTAACCGGGCATCTACCAAGTCCAGAGCATCTCGAATGCGTTCTGTAATGGCTAGATCTTGCTGGCTTGCATCAGACAAGCCCGAGGGATGATTATGTGCCAGAATTAAAGCAGCAGCATTTAATTGCAGTACACGTTCTACAATAGGTCTGGGATGGACTGTTGCTGTGTTGATGGTCCCTGAAAATAATTCTTCATAAGCAATGATTCGGTGTTGATTATCCAGAAAGAGTGCGGAAAAGGTTTCATTTTTATAGTCTCGCAATCGTTTTTTTAAAAAAGCATAAGTTTGTTGCGTGTTAGTTAACTGTATTTCTTTTTGCAGATGAATAAAATCACTACGATGACATATTTCTTTCGCAGCCTGAAGTTGCGCATAGCGAACTTCTCCTAATCCCTGGATTGATTTAAAACTTTGCAGATCAGTATTGAGGATATTACGTAAATTTCCCAAGTGTTTAGTAAGCTCATAAGCTAATTGCAAGCAAGATTTTTTACTGTTACCAGAACTGATAAAAACGGCTAAGAGTTCGATATCAGAGAGGCTTTGCACTCCATTAGTAAGTAGTTTTTCGCGCAAGTCAAGTTGTTGCGCTGTTTGGGCAAACATCATTTTGTATTCCTTTTATATTCCTTTATTGCGAAGTTTGTGCTTTGATCGGGATTATTCTTATCAAAAATGGCGAGCCATGCAAGATTTTATCAATAAAAAAATTCTACTTGGTGTTTGTGGCGGCATTGCTGCTTATAAATCTGCTCATCTGGTTAGAGAATTAACTCGTTTGGGAGCTGATGTGAGGGTTGTCATGACTCATTCAGCACAACAGTTCATTAACCCTTTATTGATGCAGGCATTATCTGGCAATGAAGTGAGGATTGATTTATTCGATACTCAAGCTGAACGAGCTATGGGACATATTGAATTGGCCAGATGGGCGGATTATTTGCTCATTGCTCCTGCATCCGCCAATTGTCTTGCCAAAATGGCTCAAGGTCTTGCTGATGATTTGCTTTCAACATTATATCTTGTTGCTGAAACGCCAGTTATTGTTTGCCCTGCCATGAACAGAAGCATGTGGGCACATCCAGCAACCAAGGCAAACTGTGAATTATTAAAAGAACGGGGTGTGTTTTTTGTCGGGCCTGAGGAAGGCTCTCAGGCTTGCGGGGAACATGGACTGGGAAGAGTCAGTGAGGCAGATCAAATTGTGAGTACCTTGCGCTTACTGGATGTGAACCAATTATTGCATGGCAAACGAATTGTGATTACTGCAGGCCCTACCCGCGAGTCGATTGATCCAGTTCGTTATTTAAGCAATTACAGCTCAGGAAAGATGGGGTTTGCAATGGCAGAAGCCGCTGTTATGGCAGGGGCACAAGTGACATTAATTAGTGGTCCTTGTCATTTACAAACGTTTTCGGATATCGAGCTAATAAGGGTCGAGTCGGCGCAATCTATGTTAGAAGAGGTGAACAGGCATTTACAACAAGGGGATTTATTTATTGGAACAGCAGCGGTATCGGATTATAGAGTGTTGAATCCTTCTTCGGAAAAAATGAAAAAAAATGAGAATTCTGAATTAACTCTCAAGCTTGTTAGAAATACCGATATTCTTTCTGAAGTGGCTAACAGTGGTAAAGCTTCCTTTGTTGTTGGGTTTGCAGCTGAAACAACGGATGTCGTTTCCTATGCAAAAGAAAAAATGAAAAATAAAAAACTGGATATGATCGTCGCCAATCAGGTAGGTAAGGGAATGGGGTTCGATAGTGATGTAAATCAAGTAACAGTGATTACAAAAAAGAAACAAATAGAGCTGCCATTAACCCATAAAACACGCCTGGCAGGCCAAATTATTGCAATCCTTGCTGCAAGTCTGCAAAATTAGGCGCAATAAAACGATTGAGAATTATTATGCATCAAGTTATTCAGTTAAAAATTCTGGATTCAAGGATAAGTGATACCATTCCATTGCCTGCCTATGCCACTGATGGGTCTGCTGGTCTGGATTTAAGGGTCTGTATCTCAGAGCCTATGCAAGTAGCGCCTCAGCAAACAGTATTGCTGCCTACCGGCATTTCTATTTATATTGCCGATCCAAAGTTGGCAGCAGTGATTTTGCCAAGATCTGGTTTAGGCCATAAAAATGGTATTGTTTTAGGAAATCTTGTAGGACTGATTGACTCGGACTATCAGGGAGAATTAAAAATTTCTTGTTGGAACAGGAGCCAGGAACATTTTACTGTTAATCCCGGTGATCGGATTGCTCAATTAGTTTTTATTCCTGTTGTGCAGGCTTCTTTTGAAGTAGTCAATCAATTTACAGAAAGCTCCAGAGGGGAAGGTGGTTTCGGCAGCTCTGGGAGATATTAAATGAGCCATCAACAAAAGCAAATCCCTCGTTCGGTCTTTCGCGCCTATGACATCAGGGGAATTATAGGTAAAGAATTGGATGAGGATTCTTTTTATAGCATTGGCTTAGCCATTGCGTGTTATTTACAAAAATTAAATCGTCGACAAATATTTGTAGCTCGTGATGGACGTCTGACCAGTTACGCATTGACTATGGCCTTGAAAAAAGGTTTGCTAGATAGCGGAATAGATATCCTTGATCTTGGTGCTGTGGCTACGCCTGTCATGTATTATGCTACCCATACTCAAGGGATTGATTCTGGATTGATGGTTACCGGAAGTCATAATCCTGCTGATTATAATGGTATCAAGTTAGTATTAGCCGGAAAAACACTAATTCAAGATGAAATAGATACACTTTATTCTTTGCTTGGTGAAGTTAAACAGGCAGCTGTTCGTGGCAAAGAAACGACTTTTGATGTGATCGAAGACTACATTCAGCGCATCGTAAGCGATATTCAATTGAAACGCCCTTTAAAAGTAGTTGTTGATTGCGGAAATGGTGTGGCGGGCCCAATTATTCCCAAAGTGATTGCGAAATTAGGTTGTGAAGTCATTCCCCTGTATTGTGAAGTCGATGGTCGATTTCCCAATCACCACCCTGACCCTTCAATAGAAGCCAATTTGCTTGATTTAAAAGCGGCTGTGGCAAATCATCAAGCTGATATTGGTTTGGGCTTTGATGGAGATGCCGACAGACTTGGCTTGGTGACTGATAAAGGTGAAGTGATTTGGCCTGATCGCTTAATGATGTTTTACTCAAGAGAGATTTTAAGTCGTAATCCAGGTGCTACTGTTGTGTTTGACGTGAAGTGTTCCAGTCATTTGGAGAAAGAAATCAAGGCTGCAGGCGGAGTTGCCAGAATGTGTCCAACTGGCCATTCGATTGTGAAAACTGTGATGAAAAAAGAACAAGCCATCTTGGCTGGCGAGATGAGTGGGCATCTGTTTTTTAAAGATCGCTGGTATGGATTTGACGATGCTTTATATAGCGCATGTCGATTGTTAGAGATTATCAGTTCTTCCCATTTGACTGTCAGTGAACAATTTGAGTTGATCCCTAATAGTGTCAATACTCCTGAAATAAAAATAGCGATTACTGATGAAGAAAAATTTGATTTTATTCAGCGTTTTAGTGAGCAGGCTGATTTCCCTGAGGGCAGGATTTTGAATATTGATGGTTTGCGTGTTGAATTTCCAAATGGGTGGGGATTGTTACGCGCATCAAACACAACTCCCTGCTTGGTTGCGCGTTTTGAGGCTACAGATAAAGATCATCTGGAGCAAATTCAATATTTGTTTAAGAAACAAATTCAGCGCCTGGACTCTGAGTTGGATTTGCCATTTTAGTGTTTAGGAATATGAAAAATTCAATATAGTGTTATCCTTGTCAGAGTTTGCCAGATTTGGACAGAACTTACGAAAAAGCTCAGGTTAAGGTTCATTTTTTAACAAAGAGATTAGGGGGTTCGTAAGTTCAGTTGGAAACAAAACAAGAGGTTGATTTCTTAATGCAATACAGCATGACTTCCAGCACTTGTTTGTTTTGGGTGCGGCCTGGTATTTTCTCCTGTTTTATAAGATGAAATTGGTATTTATTGATTAAACTCTCTATGTATTCGGGGTGGTGGCTAAATCGGGCGCTGCTTTCCAGTTTCCATGGAATTGTTGTGCTGATTTCGGTTGTGAAAATAAAATACCCTTCTTGCTTCAGATGTTGATTAATGTAATTAAAAATATCATCCAGATTACCGAAATAGGGTAGCACATCTGCAGCGACTGCTAAATCGTAATCGTTTTTATCTTCTCTTAGAAAATTGATTAATTCCGAGCATACCAAAAGATCATAAATGTTTTTTTCTTTTGCTCGAGCTATCATTTTTTCTGCTATATCTACTCCGGTTAAGTGTTTGCTTATTTCACGGAGCACAATACCTGTCAATCCGGTACCACAGCCCAAGTCCAAAGAACGACTGGTTTGCAGAAGTTGAAGTTGATGGATGAGACGGCCAATGTGATGTGGAATCTTATAGTGTAATTCGCCTTGCATGTGTTGATCGTAATACAAGGCATAATTATTAAATAAATTTTGGGCATATTTTTCTGTCGTATTAACGTTCATTGCGCCTGTAATAGCATTTAACATATGTTTGCTGACCACATCATTGGGGTTGATTGCCAGAGCACGCTCAAGATATTCACGAGCGGTCTCACGCATCTCCATTTTTAAATAAATAGCGGCCAGATTATTCAAAGATGGGGTGTGATCACTTTGTAATGTTAAAATCTGATCGAACAAAAGGGTGGCTTCATTGAGATGACCCAACGCCATTTGAGCGACTCCGGAATTATATAAATACTCCAGATTATTTGGTTCTTTTTTAAGTAAAACATCATAATGCATGAGCGCATTTTCAAATCGGTCATGATGCATGAAGGTAGCTGCTAAATTATTGCGTGCATCAATGTCTTCATTATCCAAAGCCAATGCTTTAGTGAAATAATCAACAGCTAATTGGTTTTGCTCTCTTTTCAAAGCGATCACGCCCAGGTTAATTAGGGATTGGACATGTTCATGATCTTGCTCTAACACTTTATGAAATGCCTGCTCTGCTTCCGCAAGTAGATTGTCTTCCAAATGCAAGATACCTAAATAAAATTGAGCTTCTCTGTGCTGGGGATTTAGAGCTATCACATTATTAAATTGTGTTTTGGCAGCAGACAATTGTTGATTTTTGAGAAGTAACAAACCTAAATTAAAGTGAGCCGCACTAAAGTCAGGTTCTGTATTCACTGCAATCACATAATGATGCAAGGCTTTCTGGTAATTGTTAAGCAGTGCGTAGGTGGCTGCCAGATTATTATGAGCCTGAGCATACTCTGGCTTAATCTCAATGGCTTGTTGGTAGTATTTAATGGCCTCATCTAATTGACCTGCCTTTTTATAAGCGTTAGCGAGATTATTGAGTATACCAACGTCACTGGGATTCATTGTTCTGGCTTGTAAAAAATACAAAATGGCATTTTCCATATCACCCAGTTGCGCATAGGTTAATCCCAGGAAATGCAGAGTTTCCGTATGTTTTGGCGATTGGGCAAGTATTTGTTCATATAAGCTAATGGCTTGAGGTAATTGGCCTTCGTATTGAAGCTTATAGGCTTGTGCAAAAAGAGTATCTACTTCACTGTTCATATCAATCTGGAAGAAGGGCGCGTAATTGGTTTAAGGCTTTTGCGCGATGACTAATCCTATTTTTAATTTTAGCAGGTAATTCAGCGGCTGTGCATCGATATTCGTTGAGATAAAATATTGGGTCATACCCAAAGCCATTTGTTCCGGAAGGTTTCACGCTAATAACGCCATGGAATACGCCTGTTGCAATTAGTGGTGTTGGATCTTTGGCATGTTGGATCAGGGCTATTGCGCAATAAAAATAGGCCTGCCTTTGTTCTTGGGATAAATCGGCCATTTTCCTTAATAATTGTTGAATATTGTTTTCATCATTTGCCTTTATTCCAGCATAGCGTGCTGAATAGATGCCTGGCTCTCCATTTAAAGATGGGACTACAAGACCTGAGTCGTCGGCTAAGGCTGGTTTATTGGCTAAGGCACTGGCATGACGAGCTTTGAGAATGGCATTCTCTATAAAACTTAATCCTGTTTCTTCCGCATCGGATATACCCAAGTCGGCTTGGGGTATACATATTGTGGGTGCAAGTAATTGTTCAAATTCTTTTATTTTTCCAAGGTTACTGGTTGCCAAAATAATTTCTTTCATTCTTATTCCATGCTATTAATTCAGTATTCATAAAAAGGATAATTATGCATGAGAATTTTGGAAAAAAATATCAAGAAAACTCCCTGGTATTTAAAACCGTTCTTCTGGAATCAGAAAAGAAAATACGGCCAAGTACTCGAACCGGCTTTGATTTGGGCAAGAATTCCCAGGTTATTTTTGGCAGTTGCTGCTATGTATGGTGTAATAGACAGAAAAAAATCACCACTTTCCCCAATATTACGCTCTCTCGTCACTGTCCGGGTTTCTCAAATTAATTGGTGTCCATTTTGTATTGATATTAATTCAGCAACTTTAATTAAAAGGGCTGGAAGTGAAGCACAGTATAAACAACTGGCGAAATGGAGGAGTTCCTCATTATTTTCACCAGAAGAAAAAGCGGCATTGGATTATGCTGAAAAAGTAACTTATTCTGATCAATGTCCTGATGATGAGTGTTTCAATCAATTGAAATTGTATTATTCTGAACAGGAAATCATTGAATTGACAGCACTGATTGCATTTCAGAATATGTCCAGTAAATTTAATAGTGCCCTTGGCGTTGAAGCACAAGGATTTTGTTCGAGACAACTGACTGGCAAAAGCTGAATCGTCCTGCCAGTCAGTACTTTCAATTACATAGAGATGCTTTTACCTATTGTATTGTCGTTGACTCGATCATGTCTTAGTTGTTGTTCATCTGTAATAAGATCAACTACCGTGTTAAAATCCTGAGCCTCATCTTCAGTAATTTCTATTGAATCAGCTGGTTGCAGGTAATGTAATTTACGTAAATCATCCTGAATTTCTTTAATACCTTTTTGAGGGTGTTTTTCGATATAAGCATTCGATCTGGCAATATAGTCATTGACAAAGCCTTGATACACCGATTGCCCATCCAACATTTCCAGTTCGCATAAATCGGCAAAGTGAGCATTGACTCTTCCAAATTTATCTACTCCAAATTTGGAAGCCAGGCGTTCTTTAGCGCTTTCTTTGACTCGAACATAATGTTTCCTATCCAACTCATCGCGATCCTCTCGATACTCTTCTGGACAAGTATCGGTAATGGGAGCCCTTTTTTGAGATTTGGTTTGCCCAGTTTGTATTTCATGATGATATTTGCTGACTTTACCTGATAATGTTGACGATTCTAGCGTTTGATCTCCCAAGTGTTGAATATGACATTGGTAAGGATCGGCATGTTTATATTTTTTTCCTGGGGTAACATGCCAGCCAGTAAATTCTAACAATCTTTTAACAATGCTTTTTAATATGTTAGGTAGCCATGGTGATTGGGTAATCATATCGCAAACGGCTGCTTTAAATGACTTGAAAACATTGTTCATGATTGCGCGAACTTTGATGTCTGCCTGTTCTTCTAATTGTTTTTTTACCTCTAATGCAATGCTTGCTCCGTAGCAATCACCCTGTAAAATAATATCATCGGGGTGCACGCCTTGTTTAATCAAAGAAGATACCACAGAAATACCGGCATTGATTAAGTCATTTGCCTCTCTCACCTTTCCTGAACTAAGCCCTGTTCCTGGAAAATTGAAAGCATGTACTGTTGCTCCAGTTTCTTTGCAAGCGGTGCTGATATCACGAAAACAGGCTTGGTAATAAGTATTTGCTCCGGGAAAATAGACAATGTGTTTTCCGGTGCCGGGCTTTTTAGGTTCATGAGACTCTGGTTGGCATTTCATGACTTCTAACTGACAGGATTCACCAGAAACCAGCTTTGTTTTCACTTTCTTCAGACTTAAATCCAGGCCTTGAAACTCTTTATAATAGTGTGATTTTTTATCGGTTTTTTGTTTTTCAACGAAATCTCTAAAAGGAGCTTCGTCATCAACTTCGCCCTTTTTTCCGTAGCCTTTGTTTTTATACCAATCACCGGCCCCTGCTGGAAAAAGGGAATTAGCTACAAATTGTTGTAAACGACTATGAAAAAAACTGTCTTTTGTAATAGTTTTGGCCATTTAATTCCCCAGTGTGATCAAAATAAAGTCAGTGCATTTTTAAACCTAGCATAAATTTAGCAGAAAAAACTTAAGAGAGTATTAATAAAGTACATTTGGATTTGCTAAAAACCAAAAACATTAATAATACTATAATTTTTTTTAGAATTCCTAATTTATTTGTTAAGACAGTTTGGATTTTATTTATTCAATTGTTAATGTTTCTTAGCAAATTTCATATTTATGGGTTAAAATAAAGGGACTTTTATAAAAGTTGACGCATTCATGCCTTTTGCACATCTCTTGTTAGCTCTATTGGTTGTTTTCGTTTGGGGAATTAATTTTATTTTCGTCAAGATTAGTCTTGAAGAATTTTCTCCACTGCTACTATGCGCGGTAAGATTTCTTTTAGCCAGTGTCCCTGCTGTATTTTTTATCAAACCCCCTGCTGTGCCTTTTAAGATTATTGCTGGTTATGGGTTAATCATGTTTGCCTTGCAATTTGCATTGCTTTTTATTGGTTTGCGAGTGGGTATGACTCCAGGAGTGGCTTCTTTACTCATGCAAGTGCAAGTCTTTTTCAGTATGTTTTTTGCAATAATATTTTTAGGAGAACAACCTCAAGTCGGCCAGATAATAGGGGCTTTGATTTCATTCATAGGCATTGGTGTAGTGGCCTTACATTTCGACCACAATGTGTCTTTAATGGGATTTTTATGTATTCTTGCTGCAGCGGCTTCCTGGGGCATTGGAAATCTCATTACGAAAAAAATTCATTCTGTCAATCTGATTGCTGTGATTGTCTGGAGTAGTTTTGTTGCCTGTTTGCCCATGTTTATACTTTCTTTAGTTTTTGAAGGACCCGCAAGCTTTGTAACAACCTATGAACATATGACCTGGAAAGGTATTTTTTCTGTACTTTATATTGTTTATATTTCAACCTGGGTCGGTTATGGGGTATGGAATTGGTTGATAAGCCGTTATCCTGTTGGCATGGTAGTACCTTTCACTTTATTGGTTCCAGTTGTGGGTATTTTGAGTTCTGTCCTTATTTTGCGAGAGCCATTTTATCTTTGGAAGCTTGTTGCCGGATTGCTGGTGATTAGTGGGCTTTGTATTAATTTATTGACTACTCGTCTGTTTGTTGCAAAAACGCAACAACCTGAGACAGCCTAGTTATTCCGAACTGATTGTATATATCCTTAATATTGATTTACCAGATAATTATACAAAAAGGATAGGGGTAATAATATATTCAGGACTTACGAAAAACCCCAATCTCTTTGTTAAAAAATGTTTTTAATTCGGTCATTTAGTGTATCTAAACTCCCTCATTAACAACATTTTTTGCCTTGACCTTAGGGTTTTTCGTAAGTCCTGATATTATAACTTTTTTGGGAATTAGAAGTTTTTAATGAGTGATCTGAAAAATATATTCTTGTGTGCTGACGATTTTGGCCTTAATGAGGGTATCACTCAAGGTATTTTAAAAGTGGCTCGTTTACAGCGCCTATCCGCAGTAAGTTGTATTGTCAATGCCAGTTCTTTTGAGGCTCATGCCAAGGATCTATTGGCGTTGAAAAATGAAGTTCGCATAGGCTTGCATTTTAATCTCACAGAAGGTTATTTTCTGTCTCTTCCCGACAAGCTTTGTTTTGGTTTGAAAGAATTACTCATCAGAGCGCATTTGGGGCTCTTGAATTCAAGATTAATCTCTGATGAATTGAATGCTCAATTGGGCCATTTCACAAACGTCATGGGACAGTTGCCAGATTTTATTGATGGTCATCAACATATCCATCAATTTCCTACCATTAGACAAATTATTATTGGTATTTATGAGCAGCGATTAAAGGGAAAGAACATTTTTATTCGTTCCACTTACCCTTCTGTTAATATGTCACGATATCAAGCAAAATCAAAAATTCTGGGAATAACTGGTGGTAAAATTTTAAGTAGCCAGTTAAAGAAAACAAATATCCCTCATAATCCTTGTTTTGCGGGAGTTTATGATTTCTCTGACCGAACGAACTACAGATCCTTATTCCGGCAATGGTTAAACAACGTTCCGACAAATACCTTAATTATGTGTCATCCTGGTGAAGGCGATTGGGGTAGTGACGTTATTGCAGTGGCCCGAATCAGAGAGCTAAATTATTTTCTGAGCGATGGATTTATACAAGATTGTGAGGAATATCAAGTCTATTTAACGACAGACTCAAATAAATTAATCAATGGGATAATTTAATCACGATGGTCATCAAAACTGGACTCTTCATCGATAATGTAGTGAGGTCTGTGTTTCACTTCATCAAAAACGCGTCCTATGTATTCTCCAACTACACCGATAGCAAATAATTGCAATCCGCCAAAAAAGCTGATTGCAGTGACTATTGTTGCCCAGCCAGGGGTTTCAATGCCAAAGATTAGTGTGCTTAATACAATCCAGGCGGCATAAATAAGGGCCAGGGCGGCTACCCCCATCCCTCCCAGGGAAATCATTCTTAGAGGAAAAGCAGTAAACGATGTTATGCCAGTAATTGCCAAATCCAGTAAAGAATAAAAACTCCATTGTGAACTACCCGATTTACGAGGGCGCACATTAAATGGCACGGCTATTTGTTTAAAACCGACCCAGCTGTATAAGCCCTTCATGAAGCGATTACGTTCGGGAAGTGTTTGTAGTGCATCGACAATTTTTCTATCGAGCAATCTAAAATCACCTGCATTTGCCGGGATATTAATACGGTTTATTTTGGAAGTGAGATGATAAAAAATTTTAGCACAAACTCGTTTTAGCCATGATTCGTCAGAACGATTTTGTCTCACGGCATAAACCATGTCATAACCGTCTTCCCATTTGGCGATAAATTCGCTTAATAATTCAAGCGGGTGTTGGAAATCACTATCCAATAAGATCACAGCATCTCCGCGCGCATGATCCAATCCTGCGCTGAGCGCTTTTTCCTTGCCGAAATTTCTACTGAAACGAATGCAACGAAGAGAATACTCTTTTCTTAATGTTTGAATGATTGCGAAAGTATTATCCTGACTTCCATCATCGATCAGCAGGATCTCATAAGGATAAGTGATGCTCTTAAGAGTTTTATCCAATGCAGCGATGAATTCAGCGATAAGTACTTCCTCATTAAAAACAGGAACAACGCAAGAGATGAGTTTTTCATGTTTTGCAGTGTTAGGCATAACGTGTATTAATGCACCAGATATAAAGATAGATAGCTTCATATGTTAACCTACTCTGTGAAGCTGAGTCCATCGACGATTATAAAAACAGTGAAAGTATTGGTATATTATTCACAGTCTTTAACAATAATAATGATTCCATACTAAATGAACGATTCAGGTTGGTTTTTGATTTCAACTGCTCTTTTGCTTGGCATGCGTCATGGTTTTGATTTGGATCATCTGGCAACGATCGATGCGATAACTCGCACAGTTCGTTATAAACCTTCTTTATCGCGCATGGTTGGCTTTTTGTTTTCACTAGGCCATGGTTTGGTAGTTATTATTGTGAGTTTGATCATTGGCGGGGGTATTATTTCAGCGAGTACTCCTGAATGGTTAAATGAAGTGGGAAATATTGTATCAGTTACCTGTTTATTGCTATTTGGGTTTTTAACTTTATGGAATACGCTTCATTATTCATCTTCTGCCATCATACCAACCAACTTAAGGAGTTATTTATTCAGGAAGCTTGCTGATAACAATGTACATCCTCTTATGATTCTTCTAATTGGTGCGTTGTTTGCCTTATCTTTTGATACGATTAGTCAAATTGTATTGTTTTCACTTGCAGCTAGTGCTTTATCAGGTTTTCTATTTTCCGGGTTATTAGGTTTTGTTTTTATGCTGGGAATGATGATGTCGGATGGATTAAATGGATTTTTTGTAGCAAGCTTGATTCGGCGTGCTGATGGGTTCTCATTACTTTTCTCAAGATTAGTAGGATTTGGCATTGCTTTTTTTAGCATAGGTATTGCTATAATCAATTGCTGCAAATTGCTTTAAACAGGCTAAAAATGCATGAATTATGGTTATGTAAGCGTATTGTCGAGATTATCAAGCAACAAGCCACTGGCAATCAATGTCGAAAGGTAAAGAAAATAGTGCTGGAAATAGGGCAGCTAGTAGCAGTCGATAAGCACGCATTGAATTTTAGCTTTAAAGTGATAACTCAAGGGACGATTGCTCAAAATGCAGAATTATTGATTGTAGAAATCCCAGGTGAAGCAATATGCAATTCTTGTCAACAAATTGTACCGATGAAACAGTATTATGATGAGTGCCTGATTTGCGGCAATCATTCCTTAACACTGACAAAAGGTGAAGAATTAAAAGTGAAATCAATGGTGGTGGAATAATGTGCGGGATATGCGGATGTTCAGTAGAAAAAGGTCAAACCATGGATAATGAGCACCATGCTACTCACCATGAGCATTCTGTTCCCCATGAACATTCAGTTGATATCGAACAGAATATTTTAGCGCAAAACAATGAATTTGCTGCTCATAACAGGGATTACTTCCTTAAGCATAAAATTTTGGCCTTGAATCTGATGTCAAGCCCGGGATCCGGGAAGACAACATTACTGTCCAAAACCATTTCTGATCTTGGCAAAGAAATTGATATTACAGTCATAGTTGGTGATCAACAAACAAATTGTGATGCCGAAATGCTAAAATCCCGTGGAGGGGATGCCTGGCAAATCAATACTGGAAAAGTATGCCATTTGGATGCCCATATGGTCAGTCATGCCATACAAGATATTTCCCTAAAAAAGCAATCGCTTTTATTTATCGAAAATGTGGGTAATCTCGTTTGCCCGGCTTCATTTCATCTGGGCGAGCAATTCAGAATAGTGATTCTTTCTGTGACGGAAGGGGAGAATAAACCGCTCAAATACCCTGATATGTTTCATTCCGCAGATTTGCTCCTGATAACCAAAGCAGATTTATTACCCCATGTGAATTTTGATTTGGATTTATGTAAGGAATATGTACGCCGCACGAATCCATCCATAGAGATTATTACCCTGTCAGCGGTTAATGGTGTTGGATTGAAGGATTGGTACGATTGGTTGTTGCATTCTTTTAGGTTGAATGTCCAGGCTTCTTCATAGAAAAAGTGGTAGCCCATGGAATTGGAACGGGTACAAATTAGCATTCAAGGACTAGTGCAAGGGGTTGGTTTTAGACCGTGCGTTTATAAGCTTGCCAAACAAATGGAATTAACTGGCTTTGTACAAAATAATCCATCAGGTGTTTTGATAGAAATTCAAGGCCAATATTTATCTCAATTTATTCCGAAATTAAGAGAACAATTACCGCCTCTTGCAACAATTCATAACGTGGAGTTCATTTCACTTCCAGTTATTTCCAATGAAACAATATTTGAAATTCTTGATAGCCAGCAAGGTAAAGCAAATACTGCCATCACTCCGGATGTTTGCATTTGTTCTGAATGCCTCAGCGAATTATTTGACCCTCAAAGCAGATACTATCGTTATCCTTTCTTAAATTGTACTCACTGTGGTCCAAGGTTCACAATTACCAGAAATCTGCCTTATGATCGTTGTCAAACATCGATGAACCAGTTTCCTCTTTGTCAATGGTGTCAATCTGATTATTTAAATCCTGATAATCGTCGCTATCACGCGCAACCTACAGCCTGTAGTCAATGTGGCCCGCAACTCGCACTATCAGTCGACAAGTTGGCTCAAAGAATTCAGGAGGGGGAAATTATTGCTTTAAAGGGTTTGGGAGGGTATCAATTAATTTGTGATGCTCGAAATGAGGATGCTATTTCACAATTGCGGTTAAGAAAAAACCGTGAGGCCAAACCGTTTGCTTTAATGGTAGCCAATGTAAAAAGTGCCGAAGAAATTGCCGAGGTAAGTTGTCAGGCCAGATTGGTATTGGAAAGCAGAGAAAGGCCGATTGTTTTGCTAAGGAAAAAGGGAACGTTTTTACCGGATGGGATTGCTCCTGGCTTAAATCATTTGGGTATCATGCTGCCTTCCACTCCATTACATTATTTGCTCTTTAATTCGTTCCTTGGCAACCCGGATTATTGCCAATGGCTGGATGCGTACCATTCCATGGTATTAGTAGTGACCAGTGCGAATATTGGCGGTGAACCGCTCATTATTGATGATAAAAAGGCTGAGCAAGGTTTAATTTCAATAGCCGATAAAATTATTTCCCATGATCGAGAAATTATTACCCGAGCGGATGATTCCGTAGTTCATATGGTTAATAAAGCTCCTCTATTAGTACGTCGGGCACGCGGATATGTGCCTGTTCCTCTAAAGTTACCTTATGAAATCCCTCCTACGTTGGCCTTGGGAGGGCATCTTAAAAATACCTTTTGTATTACTCGTGGCGAAGAAGCGTTTGTTTCACAACATATTGGCAGTTTAAATAATAAAGCGACGATTGAGTATTTTCATGAGTCGTTGAATCATTTGTTAAAATTTCTTGCAGTCAGACCAGAAAGAATCGCCTGTGATTGGCACCCTGACTTTTATACAAGCAGATTGGCACAGGGGTTTGGTTTACCTTTTTATGGAGTTCAGCATCATCATGCCCATTTGGCCTCTGTTGCAGCAGAATATGGCATTCAGGAGCCTGTATTAGGATTGGTTCTGGATGGCTATGGGTTTGGTTCTGATGGCGAAGCTTGGGGGGGCGAATTATTATTACTGGAGAAAGCGGAATTTAAGCGCGTTGGACATTTTTTCCCTATTCCTCAGCCCGGAGGGGAAATTGCTGCAAGGGAACCTTGGCGTATGGCTGCTGGCATTTTGCATACTTTGGGAAGGGGGGATGAGATTTCACAACGGTTTAAAGAGCAACCCCAATCGCCATTTTTACTGCAATTATTAGAAAAAAAGATTCATTGTCCGCTGACTACCAGTTGTGGGCGACTGTTTGATGCGGTCAGCGCTCTTTTAGGGGTTGAGTTCCTGTCTGGTTTTGAAGGTCATGCGGCCATGAGGTTGGAAAGCATGGTGACTCATCCACAAGTCTTAAACAAAGGCTGGGTGATAAACGACAATGTGTTTGACATGCGACCTACTTTACAGTTTTTAGCAAACACGACAGAGCAACAATTGGGGGCCAATCTGTTTCATGGTACGTTAATAGCAGGTCTTAGCGAGTGGGTGACAGGAATTTGTCGAGAAAAAGAGATGCGCATGATACTATTGAGTGGCGGTTGTTTTTCGAACCAAATTCTTGCGGAAGGTTTAGTTAATTCATTAATTAAATCAGGGATTAAACCCCTGCTACCCCAATTGCTTCCACCAAATGATGGGGGGATTGCATTAGGTCAAGCATGGATTGTTGGAATAAAAGAATAAGGGTGGCTTATGTGCTTAGCGTTGCCAGCGCAAATTGATCAGGTTTTGGAAGATAACAAGGCAATCGTTAATTTGGGTGGGATCAGCAAGGAAATTTCCACCGTTCTTTTGGATCAAGTTTCTAAAGGGGAATACGTTATCATACATGCAGGATTCGCCTTAACAAAACTGGACGAAAGCGAGGCGAACAAAACACTGAGTTTGTTTGCACAGATGCTAAAGGATGGCTTGAAGTGAAATACATAGAAGAGTTTCGTAACGGTGCTTACGCACAAGCCATTGTCAATGAAATTATTGCGACAGCAGATCCGCAAAGACATTATCAATTTATGGAGTTTTGCGGTGGCCACACGCATGCAATTCATCGTTATGGGATTCCAAGTTTGCTTCCAAATAATGTTGAAATGATTCATGGCCCCGGTTGCCCTGTTTGCGTTTTGCCTATTGCGAGAATTGATAAGGCTATTGCGCTGGCCTCAATGCCGCAAGTGATACTGTGCAGCTATGCTGATATGCTGCGAGTTCCGGGTACTGGACAAAAAAGTTTGTTAACTGCCAAAGCAGGTGGCGCTGATGTCAGGATGATATATTCTGCGAATGATGCATTAAAAATCGCTCAGGAAAACCCTGATAAAGACGTTGTATTTTTTGCTATAGGCTTTGAAACAACAACCCCTCCTACTGCTTTTGTCATCAAACAAGCGAAAAAATTAAACATCACCAATTTCAGTGTATTTTGTAACCATGTATTAACTCCTATTGCGATGGAAAGCTTGCTGCAGACCAATGAAGTTGCCCTGGATGGGTTTATCGGCCCAGCTCATGTCAGTATCGTGATAGGAAGCTATCCTTATGAGCATGTGTGTAAAAAATACCAAAAACCGATAGTGATATCAGGGTTTGAACCCTTGGATGTGTTGCATTCTATTCTCATGTTAATTCAACAATTGAATGAGGGGCGGTGTGAAGTGGAAATTCAATACACTCGTGCGGTAAATCGTATGGGTAATCTTTTGTCGCAACAAATCATGGCTGAAGTCCTGGAAATACGGGATCGTTTTGAATGGCGTGGTTTGGGTTTTATTCCATCCAGCGCGTTAAAAATCAAAGAGTCTTTTTCTGAATTTGATGCCGAGCAGCGTTTTGAATTACCTGATAGTGCAGCACAGGAACATAAGCAGTGTCTTTGTGGAGAGGTATTAAGAGGAGTAAAAAAGCCAACTGATTGTAAATTGTTTGCCAAGGCTTGCCTGCCAGAAAATCCTTTAGGCTCCTGTATGGTTTCATCGGAAGGAGCTTGCGCTGCTGTTTATGCTTATGGACGGGTTAATGCTTTATGAGTGAAATCCTGATAACTAAAAAATTAACTGGGCCAAAAATGAATTTTAAAGAAGGTACTATCAATTTGACCCATGGCAGTGGGGGCCGTGCTATGGCTCAGCTAATCGAACAATTATTTTTAACAGCGTTTGATAACGAGTGGTTGGCACAGAAAAATGATCAGGCTTGCTTTATTGTTCCTTCAGGACGTATGGTCATTGCAACCGATGCTCATGTTATTTCCCCCCTTTTTTTTCCTGGCGGGGACATTGGTTCTTTGTCAGTGCATGGAACGGTTAATGATGTGGCTATGTCAGGGGCAAAACCTTTGTATTTGACAGCCAGCTTTATTCTTGAGGAAGGGTTTCCGCTTAACGATTTGCGAAAAATCGTTTATTCCATGGCCGATGCAGCCAGGGAAGCAGCTGTTGCTATCATTGCCGGCGATACAAAAGTTGTGGAGCGAGGAAAAGGCGATGGCATTTTTATTACGACAACCGGAGTAGGTATTGTCCCTGCGGGAATTCATATTTCAGGTGATGGAGCAAAACCGGGTGACAAAATCATTGTGAGTGGTTTTATAGGGGACCATGGGGTGGCTATTATGGCGCATCGCAATAACCTAGAATTTCAGACCAGAGTGCAGTCTGATACAGTTTCCTTGCATGAGCTTGTAGATGTGATGGTGAAAGCAGTCCCGGAGCTTCATTGCTTACGTGACCCTACGCGTGGCGGGCTTGCAACAACACTGAATGAATTGGCCTTGCAATCCAAAGTCGGGTTTGTCATTGATGAAAGTAAAATTCCGATTCGTACCGAGGTTGCCAGCGCATGCGAATTATTAGGTCTTGATCCTCTTTATGTTGCTAATGAAGGAAAATTAATTGCGATTTGTCCTTCTGAAAAGGCAGAGAGGTTATTAACCGCTATGAAAGCACACCCCTTGGGTTTACATGCTGAAATCATTGGCGAAGTGATTGAAGATCATCGCTGTTTTGTTCAGCTGAAAACAAAATTGGGCGGGTTACGAATTGTGGATTGGCTGGCCGGAGAGCAATTACCCAGAATCTGTTAATTAAGTACTAATGGTTGACATGAAAGGATGGCGAGGATGAATGACAAGACAGCCAGTTTTTTGCCTTATGATAAATTGCAACATTTAATTGATTCTTTGCAAAATGCTGGATATTCCTGTGTGGGGCCTCAGGTGCGTGATGGTGCGATTGTTTATGATGTCCTGAGCAGAGCTGAACAATTACCCTGGGGTATGCGTGACCATCAGGAACCAGGCGGGTATCGATTGGAACAGATTCCGGAACGCAAAGCCTTTGCCTTTGCCAATGGCCCTCAGGGAATAAAGCCTCTATTGTTCAAGCCACAGGAAACGGTTTGGAGGGTTGAGCGTGATGAACAAGGAAAATTGTGCTTTAAACCACATCAACCTGATGAACTGCCTGTTGCCATTATCGGTTCTCGCTCTTGTGATTTAGCGGCGATGAGCATTCAAGACAAAGTTTTTATAGAAAGCAATAATCCTGATCCTCGTTATAAAAGAAGACGCGAGCAATTATTTGTTGTTGCCGTGAATTGTACCTATTCTTCTGCAAATTGTTTTTGTGTTTCTGCCGGAACCGGTCCTGCAGTGAACAATTCGTTTGATATTCTTATGACGGAAATTGACGATGGGTTTGTGCTGGAAACAGGTAGTGATAGAGGCAAAGAGATTATTAATCAACTGGATTTACATGATGCAAAAAGCGCGCAATGTGTCGATGCTCAAAACAATGTGAAACAAGCCGCTGCCTTGCAAACCAAGAGGATTCCTTTGGATAATAAAAGGGATTTGCGAGATTTGCTGTTTTCGAATTTAAATCATCCTCGTTGGGATGACGTGGCCGAACGGTGTTTATCCTGTGGTAATTGTACTTTGGTATGCCCAACCTGTTTTTGTCATAGTGAAGTTGAAAAGCCAGGCTTGGATGGTTGTACCAGTGAACACCATAGAGAGTGGGACTCTTGTTTTACGACAGGTCATACTTATCTCAATGGGAAAATTATTCGTGATGACACAAAAAAACAATACAGGCAATGGCTAACTCACAAGGTTGGAAGCTGGTTTGATCAATTTGATACCAGCGGTTGTGTTGGATGTGGACGTTGTGTAACCTGGTGTCCTGTGGGAATTGATATAACTGAAGAGTTGGCAGCGATTTCGGGCGAGTCTAATGTAAGGAAAATAGAAAGTGAATAAAGTAGTCTATGATCCTTATTTGCCAAAAGAAGTTGAAATTATTCAGCGTACGCAGGAGTCGTCTTCAATTTTTACCCTGCATTTGCGTTTTACTGATGAAGAACATCATAAGCAATTTCAATTTTATCCTGGTCAATTCAATATGCTGTACCTTTATGGGGTAGGTGAAGTGGCTATTTCAATTGTCTCGGATCCCAGAAAGAAAACTTTCCTGAGTCACACCATCCGGGCTGTGGGGCGGGTAACCAAAGCCATGCAAAAACTGCAGGTTGGTGATCGTCTTGGAATACGAGGTCCTTTTGGAGTAGGCTGGCCACTACAAAAAACGATAGGTAAAGACATTATTGTTCTAACCGGGGGATTGGGTTGTGCTCCATCTGTTTCTATTATCAATTATATTTTAGGAAGACGACGTCATTACGGTAAGCTCAGTATTTTGCAGGGAGTAAAACACAGCGAGGATTTTATTTTTAGAAAGCAGTATGCTAAATGGCAAAAATCAGATCATACTGAAGTTTATATAGCCGCAGATCAAGCTGGTCCTAAATGGCCTTGGGGTGTTGGTTATGTGACTGACTTGATTGACCACATCATTATACAACCAGATAAGTCGGTAGTGATGATGTGTGGGCCTGAAATGATGATGAATACAGCCGTTAAAGTGTTTACCCAAAAGGGGATTCTTGAAAACGACATCTACCTTAGTATGGAGAGAAACATGGAATGTGGAATTGGTCATTGTGGTCATTGTCAATATGGTGGTTTATTCGTATGCAAAGATGGCCCTGTCTTTGCTTATTCTCAGATTAAAGAGTTATTCAAAGAACCTGGATTTTAAAGTGCCTGAGGGATGCTATGAAACCACGTATCGCTGTACATAAATTTACTTCTTGTGATGGATGTCAATTGGCATTTTTAAATGCGGGTGAATCGTTGTTGACCTTATCTGACTTGGTTGAAATCGTGCATTTTGCAGAGGCAGGTATGGTGGATGTGGATGTGAAAGTAGATATCGCTTTTGTTGAAGGCAGCATTTCAACTCCTGATGAAGAGCGTCGGATACGTAAAATTCGTGAAAACAGTCAATACCTTATTACCATAGGTGCTTGTGCTACAGCCGGAGGTATACAAGCTTTGCGTAATTTTGCAGATTCCGGGGAATGGATGGCCAGCGTTTATGCTTCACCAAATTATATCAAGACTTTAACGACCTCAACAGCTATTGCGCATCACGTTAAAGTGGATTGGGAGTTATGGGGATGTCCAGTAAATAGTGGGCAGGTATTGGAGGCGATTCGTTTTTTATTATCTAACGCGACTCCCAAAATAAAAAGAGATTCTGAATGCATGGAATGCAAACGAAAAGGGAATGTGTGTGTATTGGTGACCAAAAAACAACCCTGTATGGGACCAGTAACTCAAACGGGCTGTGGATCGCTTTGCCCCACGTTGGGCAGAGCATGTTATGCCTGTTATGGACCAAAAGAAAACTCCAATCCCAATTCTTTGGGAGAGTGGTTTTTATCTATGGGATTAACCAAAGAAGCGATTGCCAGGCAGTTTTTACATATTAATAATCAGGCACCTGCATTTAATCAAGCCGGAAATTACTTTAAGGGAATTAGAATCAGCGATGGCTAAAGACATTTCAATTAATGTTCCAATTTTGGCACGGGTGGAAGGTGAGGGGGCTCTTGAGCTTTGCATTCGGGATAGCAAAATTGACACATTAAAATTAAAAATTTATGAACCACCAAGATTATTTGAGAAATTTCTGGAAGGTCGATGTTACAACGAAGTGTTGGATTTTGTAGCCCGTATTTGTGGCATCTGTCCCGTTGCTTATCAAATGAGTGCAACACAGGCTATAGAACAATGTTTTAATCTGAGCCCTACTCCTTGGGTTCGCGATATGCGTCGGCTGTTTTATTGCGGCGAATGGCTCGAAAGCCATAGTTTGCACGTCTATTTTTTGGCTTTACCAGATTTTTTAGGATTTCAATCAGCACCTGAAATGGCAAGGAAATATCCACAGGAAGTGAAATGCGGGTTGCGGATTCAGGCTTTTGGTAATGATTTGATTAAATTGTTAGGGGGGCGCTCCGTTCATCCAGTGGGAGCTTGCGTTGGAGGTTTTTATAAAGCGCCTTCTCATTCACAAATCAAATTAATATTAGACAAGGGAAAAGATCGGGTTTCGGATTGCGAAGCGTTAATTGCTTGGCTTGCCAGCTTATCTTTACCTGATAATTCTCATGATTTTACCAGTGTTTCGCTTTATCACCCTACTGAATATCCTATGAATGAAGGAAGAATTGTTTCAGATCGTGGATTAAACATAAGCAAAGAAGAATTTGATAGCTATTTCAAAGAGCATCATGTGGATTACTCCAATGCATTGCACTGTTTATTGCAAAATAAACCCTATTTAGTAGGCCCTCTGGCCCGTATTAATAATTGCTTCGGGCATTTGCCAGTACCCATTCATCTTCTTTTACAAAGCCTGAATATTCAATTCCCTTCGCGGAATATGTGCCATAGCATTATTGCTCGAGCAGTGGAAATGTACTACTGTGTTTTGGAAGCTATCCGTATTTTGGAACAATATGACTTGCCAGAGCAATCTCATCCTGAAATCAGGCCTCAGGCAGGGGAAGGAGTAGGTTGTACCGAGGCTCCCAGAGGCCTGTTGTGGCAGCATTATCGTTTTGATGAAAGTGGCCAGGTTTTACAAGCCCGGATTGTTCCTCCCACTAGCCAAAATCAAGCGCGTATTGAAGAAGATTTAAGACATTCTTTAATACAATTTGGCCTTAATCAACAGGAAGAAGCGATAAGATATTTTAGTGAGATGATAATTCGTAATTATGATCCGTGTATTTCATGCTCTACTCATTTTTTGAATTTAAAAATCGATAGAATATGAATCTTATAAAAGTCTTAGGCATAGGTTCACCTTTTGGTGAGGATCAAGCGGGATGGCTGGTTGCCGATCGCCTTAAGACAGAACTGTCAAAAGAGCACTATGCAAGTAAAACGCTGATCATAGAATCTTACGATCGACCTGGTCTTCTTTTGATTGAATTGATGAATCCTGCCAAAGTCGTTTTTTTAATTGATGCCGTAAAATCCGGATGCGCTCCAGGTACAATTCATCGCTTAAAAAATAACGAGATTTTTGCATTTCAAAGCAGGTTATCGACCCATGAAATGGGTGTGGCAGAAGCGCTTCAAATAGGTCAAAGTCTTAATGATTTGCCAGAGGATATCATTTTGTACGGGATTGAAATTGATAACACCACTTTTAATACTGCGCTGTCCAAATCAGTTAAAAAAGCAATGAGGGAAGTCGTTATCCAAATAAAAAAAGAGATTGAAGGAGCACTAAAGCTTACGATATGAGTTTCTTTATGCCTTAAGTGGTTTTCCCAACTGATATTTGCAAGATAATCGTTTTTTATTTAAAGTGCCAAAGGTTTTACTTCTCCACCATACTGCATCGCGCGTTTCATTACCTTGCGTCCATAAAAATAGCGAGCAATGACGTGGGTTACAAATTGATTAACCAATTGCGGCAAGAAGGGCATAGGGCGTAAGACATCAATGATTAATACAGCACGATAATCTTCACTTGTATTTCGTACTTCATGTGGCCAGGAGTCATCAAAAAGTACTGCTTCTCCTTCTTTCCAAGTGTAAGACTGGTTATTAACAAAGATTTGTGGTGGATTGTTTTTAGGGACATGAATTCCTAAATGATATCTTAGATAGCCAATATAGGGTCCTTCATGGAGGGGAATTGATTTTCCAGGTTCTAAAATCGAGAAAAAAGCCTGTATAAGATGTGGTATTCCTTCCAATAAATTACAAAGTGTCGGGCATAATAAACGGGCTTCTTTGAGTTGATAACCAAGAAGATACAGCATGAAGACATTCCAGTTTTTTTCTGTGGTGTTTGATATGGCAGACTCTCCAGGATCTATGTCGTGGTAGCGTGGAAATTCTTTCACATTCGCTTGTACATTTTCGAATTCCCTTTTGATATCGGGGAAATGACGTGTTATATGATTTAATTCTGGGAAAGTTTGCTCAATATCAAAAAAAACCGGGCGTTGATTATATCCTACATAGCGCCCATAAAAGTGATTCAATTTACTCTTGAAATAATGATAGTCTACCATTGCTTATTCCTTTATTTTATTTGTGATAATAATCAGGTGCCGAATGTTCGACTATCCTTGGGAAAATCAGCTATTTTAAAATGAAGTGTGAAGAAATGGAAGTTTAAAAAATGCTGATAACAATTTCCTTTTTCTTGCTATTTTTCAGCTATTACGGTTGGGAAGAGATGAGCTTCGTCATATAGAAAATGAATATTCTTGAAGCCCGCCAACTCGAGTTGTTTTTGGGTTTGTTGGGAAGAGCGATAACACTGGAATTTTGCATTCAAAATATCTGAAAAAATAATTCTCTGCAGTAATAAATCCTCTGGATTAATTTTATTGAACATCCATTCGCATTGTGAACTCAGGTGAGGAGGATAGGTTAAAAAACTGGTTACTAACTTCCCGCCTTTTTTTAGGGCTGTATGGAATTGCTGGTATAAATCAAGGACTTTGTTATCGTCTGGTTCATAAATGTTTAACCCGTTGCTGGAAATGAGGTCGAATTCTTCCTGAATATTAAGCTCCCAGGCATTACGACAAACAAGCGTTGTGAATTTGTCCAGGTTTTGTTGTTTTGCCAAGATTTTGGCATCATCTAGTGCTGCCGGGTCATAATCTATACCAATGAGTCGGATGTTATTGATACCACTAAAATCAAGATAAAGTAATTCCCCTAACATCCCACAGGGAATAGACGCAAGGGTCGCGCCATTAAATAGGGCTTTCTGATTTTCCTGCAAAAATAACCCAAAGCGTTGTTGGGTTGCTAACATTGTTGGTGCCTTGTCCAATAAGAAACGTTCCATGTCTGATAATGGCTCGCCACTATTGTTTAACCCTGTCTTTCTTCCAAACCATGGATGAGTCAACATATAATGGGTCCAATACCCATTAATGCCCTGATTTTTTATTAGAAATTGACCAAACCCAAATTGACTTAATTCTTGAAGAATTTTAAGTTGCGTTTCTACTGTGACATGTGGCTTATCACCCTCTTTTATTATTCTTTCCTTCATTTGCATTATAACGGTATTCAGCTGAAATGAATCGGTGTTATGAGAAATGATACGTTCTTGTTTTGACATGCAGGCTCTCTGGATAATCTTTTAAGTTTTAATTGCTGTGAGTTTAAGATAAGAAAATGGATTTATTTTATAATTCAAACTCACAACAATTATACTTAATATTCTTTAAAATTCGTAGGTTCTCTAACTAACTTCATTACCTTTGACGAAATATCAACAGACTCTAAGAAGGCTTATCAAAAGTGCTGTAAATATACCCTGATATTGGGTTATCCGGATCGGTGAATTCAGGATATAACTCGGTAACCGTTTCATGTATTTGGTTTATATCGCTTCTGAGCAGGTAGCCATTATTTTTTTCAAATATTTTTTCTGCTGTAAATGCCCTTATTTCATCTTTATAGCTGACTTGTTTTGACGCTTCTGTTTCCAGTTCCTTATCATAAAGATCTGAATTTAAAAAATGACAGACTTCATGAATTAATGTTTTGGCAATTTCTTCAACGTTTTTTGTCGAGCTGATATAAATATGTTGGTGATCATAAATAATACCGTCTAATTCTTTCTCAATTTTACGTACCGCCGACATTGTAGGCGGGAAAGTTTTTGGAAGAGTAGTATGATAGTCCTTTTTCATAATGGTTTTCATTCTCTGGTAATGATCTGGGGTAAGTTGAAAGAAAGTACTTACTGTGACTTGATTGGAATTTATGACATCAAGCACTAGTCTTGCGACAAAAGATTGATTTTGTTTTATCAGGCTAATTGCATCTTGCAATTTTTGCTCGAAATTTTTTTCATCAAAAGCCTGGTTTTTTTCAAAAAAATTGAATTGAGACATTCCTTTTCTCCTATTATCCAGTATTAATGATTACTTCCATGCAATTTCATAGTAACCTTTCTTCAATTAATGAACAATGCTGAGGGTAATTTTTCAAAATGATCAGTTTTATTGCTAAATAATTGTTGTATAATTTTGAAAAATTAATTTGAGAGTAGAAAATGTATATACAAAAATTAAAAGAAATGTTTGCTCAAATGGTAATTAAGAAAAATGCTAATCTTATTCCAGAATATTATCATAGGGAGTTTTTACTCTATACCAATGACATAGTGACAGACTATGATGAATTTCTAAGCTCACATCAACAATATTATGCGACTGAAATTCAATATCAAGTTGAGTATGATGAGGAGACTTTTCTTGAGCAAGGTGAAAAAATAGCCGGGCGGGTATTTATTACTACCACTCGACCTAATGAGCTTGCCAAGAGAATTGAAGTCATATTGATTGCTCAATATAAAGATGAAAAAATTTATCGATTATGGGAGTTAACTTATCCGGACTGGTCCAAGTTACCTGCCTTTTCAAATCAGCTAACCTAGGAAATTATTTTTTCTTCCGAACAGGGTAATATTAGAGAGGTTAAATATTGTGGTATTGAGTTAGGACTTCCTGATTGCGTAAGGATTATATTATTAGTAACAAATTTATGACTATACTTAAAATATAGTTCAATTGATATAAAACACTTTGTCTATGAAAGGAATCATATTCAACGAATTTCTCAATTTTGTAGAAAAAAGTGAATCCTACACCCTGGTAGATCAAATTATTATGGATAGTCATTTGAAGTCCCATGGTGCCTACACGTCTATCGGTACATACTCTCCCAAAGAATTATTTCAATTGGTTAAAGCACTTGGTGTGAAAAATGGCAAACCAACATCAGTGATTTTACAAGAATATGGAGAATATTTGTTTGAGGTTTTTGCAAAAAAATATCCTCAATTTTTCAGGGAAAAAAAAACGGTGTTTCAATTTTTGGAAGAGCTTGAAACACATATTCATTTCGAAGTGAAAAAATTGTATGACCATACTGAATTGCCCCATTTTGAATGCCAATATCTCAGTCCAAATCAATTGGAAATGATTTACACTTCTTCACGTTCTTTAGCCGATTTTGCGGAAGGTTTAATAAGAGGTTGTATTAATTATCATAGGGAAAATATTAGTATTGTACGTGAAAATCTGTCTGCAAAAACGGGCTTTAAGGTAAGATTTATATTAACGAAAGGCGATCCTGATGAGTGATTACGAAGTATTGTTACGCCATCTTGATAGAGAGATACGCGCAAGGAAAGAAGCTGAAGAAATAAGTGAAAAAAAAATATCCGAGTTATATCGTTTTGCCCAGCGTCTGGAAGAGAGTTTAAAAGCTCAAAAAGAAATAAGTAAAAAATTAAAAGAGAAGACCAAAGCATTAAAGCTGCAAATCGCTAAAACAGAAGAAGAACGCAATGCCAAAAGTACTTTACAAACCATATTAGAAAGCGCAATTGAATATTCAATCATTGCAATCAATTTGAAAGGCGTTATCCTGGTTTGGAATGAAGGGGCCAGGCGAAATTACGGCTATGAGGCTCATGAATTAATAAACAAAAAGAGCATCGAAATTTTGCACACAGAGGAAGATATCCAGTCTGGTAAAGTAAGAAAATTTTTTCAAACAGTACGTCGGGAAGGGAAGGCGGAAGAAATATTTCAAAGGGTGAGAAAAGACGGATCCCAGTTCACTGCTTCTGTTACGATGAGCATACATCATAATTCAAAAGGAAAAAGAGTAGGTTACGTCATTATTTCAAAAGATATTACCGAAATTAAAAAGTTTGAAGAAAAGCTGATTAAAAGCAACCAGAATCTTGAAGAATTTTCATACATTATTTCCCATGATCTAAAAGCACCACTAAGAGCAATTATTCAATTGGCAACCTGGATTGAAGAGGATTGTGGATATAAGCTGGATCCTTCTTCCAGAAAAAATCTTCAATTGCTTAGAGAACGTACCCATCGCATGAGCGGCATGGTAGATGGCTTGTTACAATACGCGCGGGCAGGACGAGTCAATATGGAGATAGAATGGGTAGATACTAAAGAGTTAATTCAAGAAATAATGGATATTCTTAATCACGATGAACAATTTACTATCATAGTTCATGAATCCATGCCCCAACTGTCAACTGCCAAATTACTTCTAAGCCAGGTTTTTTCTAATCTGATTGCAAACAGCATGAAACACCATCACTGTAAAACGGGAACTATCGAAATTGGTGTTTTGGATAGAGGTTCGTTTTATGAGTTTTATGTGGCAGATGATGGTCCAGGCATTGAGCCGGTGTATTTTGAGAAAATATTCAGAATATTTCAAACTTTAAAATCCAAAGATGAGGCAGAAACTACTGGCATAGGATTAACTATAGTAAAGAAAATTGTAGAGTCTCAAAATGGGAAAATTGAGGTGGAGTCTGAGTTGGGTAAAGGAGCAAAGTTTTCATTTACATGGCCTAAAATACCTCATCAATAAAGGTTTAGGTCTATAATTAATTTAGAAATAAAAAATAAAATATTGTCTCATGGAGAATAGTGATGGACCTCGCAGCTGATAAAATAGATATTTTGTATTTAGAAGATGATGAGGTCGATATTCAGTCCGTTGAGCGTGTATTCCATAAAATAAGTTCATTAATCAAGATTGAAATAGCTAAAAGTGGAAATCAGGCTTTGGACATGCTTTATGGTCGAAATAAAGAAAATAAAATTCATCCCAAGTTGATTCTTCTCGATATTAATATACCTAAAATGAATGGTATTGAGTTCTTAAAAGAATTACGAGCTGATTCTCAATTTACAGACATTGAGGTATTTGTGCTTACAGCCGCCTATACTAGCAAGGATAAGCAGGCGTTTGAGCCTTTGAATATTCGAGGCCATTTAATTAAACCGCTCGATTATGGCGAGGCCATTAAACTATTTTGGATATTACAATCCATGTAGGCACTGTAGTATTAAATGGTTTTTCCTGGCTGGCTTAATGTCATACTGCTTTCAGAAGCCTGTTTTAACGCAGTTTCTAACGTTTGTTTTAGTTTAGGGTCGGCGTTTGGATGTTGCTTTAAATATTCTTTGGTCAAATTATTTAAATCAGGATCCTGAGGATTTTCTTTAAGGGCTTTGGCTAATTCATTGACTTTTTCTACTCGCATATGTTTGGTAAATTCCTTGTACTCCTTTTTAACAGATTCTTTGTCGCTTTCAGTTAATTTATCGAACCCTCCCACTTCTCTGGCTTTTTGACATAATAGTATCCCCTCAATGTTGGATCGGGAGTTGGCTATTGTGCAATTGTCATTTTTTTGTCCTTTTTGTTTGATATGGTGAATGGGATCTTTGTTTCCGGCAGCTGCTTTAATTTGAGACATAATTTCATCATGAGAGGCACCATTCGAATGTCCATTGGTCATATTATTAATAAATTCCGAGGTGATTTTACTGGAATCCTCGATTCGGAAAATATGGGTGCCATGTTCATTGCTCTTTGATCCCAGACCGCGATTGGTATATATCAGGTAGCCAGATTTGGAGCCAGGGCCGTCAGGTACATACGATAATCCCATGGCATGGCCTTTACAGCTAACAGGAATTGTGGTGAGTTCACCGGCTTGAATGCGTCGTGCAAGATCGTTACCTGCTTCCGGATTTCTTTGCGGTGTGCTGAATTTGAATGCCGATGCCTCATTTGAAAAATGGAAGGCATTGGCTATTTCCTGAAAATTCTTGTTGTCAGGATGAGCTTTGGCAAAATGACTGACAGAATCTGTCATCAATTGATAAGTTGGTGCTATATGGCCGAATTGGGAGGGAGTGCCATCAACACTGGTTGTTTTTATCCCTAAAACCAGACCAAAATTTTTGACAGGATGCAATCTTTCTTTTTCAGGGGGCAGTGGTGGGAATCCAAATTCTTTAGCAGCCTTACTGTCAAGGGCAATTTCAAAGACGGCTTTTTCTATCGGGCCTACTTTCGCTCCATTATCCAGAAAATATTTTGCCGTAGTGAAATCTTGTTTTTGCAGGGCGTATTGTAAAGGGCTTTGCCCTTCTGAGTTTGTAGCTTGAATTAATGCGCTTTGTACGCTGTCATAACCACTTTCTTTAGAAATTTTGCTTAATTGTTCTTTAAATAATTCACCTTGGAGTTTTAATGACATTAATTCGATAAGTAAACGAAAAAACATATCATTATCTGCTTTCGCTTTATTGAGTATTTCGGCTTGCAGGGACATTTTTTTTCGTAGTCCATCGAGTTTGGTTTGCTCCATTGTTGACTCATTCATTTGTTTAAGCATATCCATTGGAACACTTAATTTATCCAAACTTTTATCTGTGGTTGAAATTTTTGAGTCAGGTGGAGGAGTCAACATGGAACACCCTGATTGATTAGTTGAACTATATCATTATTATACATCAGGACTTATAAAAATCCCCAATCTCCTTATTAAAAAAGGTTTTTAATTCAATAATTGAGTTTATCTAAACTCCTATATTTTTGCCTTGATCTTTGGGGGCGTAAGTCCTGTACATAATAAAAAAATGTCTAAAAAAGACCGAATTTGTCTTTGTTAATGATTAGACGGTAGGTAATTTGATGTTAGAGATTCAGGTTTTTCCTGTGTTCCGTATCTCTTTCCTTTACAACCAAAAATACTGTACAAAAAGAGACTCAAGCAGGATCTTTGCTGTGAATGAGATGGGCTAACTATTTCATTTCGTCTAGTATAATCGGGTTTCTCAAGCAAAAGCTCTTCTTCCGGAGAAACTTTTACCTGGGGTTTTTTGTAATGCTCAATAAACACCTCTTCAGCAAATCCTGTTGATTTAATGACAAAATCAAGCAATTCTTTTGGAGTAGGGGTTTTATATTGAGATATAGTAACATTTGAACCAAGTCCAACAGGGTCGGATTTATTCCCGGTGGCTTTTGAAAACCATTTTACTAATTCACTTTTTTCGTAAAGATTGCTAATACCCTCTGAGGTTGGATAAAACACGGGCTCTTTAGGAAGTTCCATACAAATTGCACAATAAAACCAATCCAAATCTAATACTTCAAGTAGTTTTAATTTTTGCTCTAAAATTTCCAGCATCATTTTGGCATCTGGCTCAACCACTTTTAAATCTTTGGGGACGCTGTCTTTATAATAGAGCATCTTATCCGGGTCGTTTTTTAGATAAACAATTTTCGTCATAACATCTCCAAAGAATAATACTTTAAATAAGGTGAGTTATGGCTAAAGAGGATATAACAATCAGTCGATACCCAGGGAACGTTCGGGCTGAGGAGATGCCTAAGCATCGTCTCGAAGCCTTAGCATGGAACATTAAGTCCAATACTGGGCTTCGAGACGGCATAAACGCCTCCTCAGCCCGAGCGGTTCGAGATAATAACTGATTTTATCCATAACTCACGTTAAATAATATTATTAATGAGTAAATACGAGAAAAAGTGTGCATTATTGTGACACCGATGTCAATTTAAAAATTTGATGATGGTCATGGATTTCTTACCGTAAATCCAGATTTGCCATTACGATTTTATAAAGTTCTTTGCATGGCAAGATGCGGAATGCCATCCTCTTCATAAATCTCTCCATAACCTTTAAAGCCAAATCCTTCATAGAATTTTTTCAAGTAATTTTGAGCAGAGCATTGGATACGAATACCGGGGTAACGCATATCACAATAAGACAATAATTCGAGTATCAGTTTTTTTCCATATCCTTTAGACCGCGCTGATCTGGCTGTAACAACACGGCCAAATGTGAGATGGTTTTCAATCTCAGTTGGAAGAAACAGGCGCAAATAAGCAACGAGAGAATTTTCTTCCAGACCCAATAAATGCATGGAAAAAAAATCTTTGCCATCTGGATCAAGGTAGGGGCAGTGCTGCTCTACTACAAAAACGCTCGCTCGTAATGCCAAAACGTCATAGAGTTGTTTGCTTGTTAATTCTGAAAACTCATACCATTTAAAATGAAGCATGAAAAACTCCCAATCCGGCGAAAATCTTCGACGCATTATGCTGAAGTTATAACTCTGAAATCAAGCGGAGCAATGATCAGCATGAAAAACCTCAATCTCTTTGTTAAAACATGTTTTTAATTCGATCATTTAGCTTATCTAAATTCTCTCATTAAAGGCATTTTTGCTTCGACTTTAGGGTTTTTCAAAATTTCTGATTACTTCTGGCAATATTTACAGGCAATGAATTCCCGTAAAAATCATTATCGAAATTATCTTTAGTAATTAGTACAAATTCAGATATTATGGTGAAGATTTTTTTAACAGGGAGTATCTATGTCGTTTAATAATTTCTTAAAAACATTCAATGAATTTTTATTGGAACAAGGCGGTACCACTTACCTGGTTGCTGACCATTATTTAAAAGGGAAAGACAAACCCCTGAAATCAGTTTTTTTCTCCCCCTATTCATCTGCCTCTAATTTTTTATACAGAGCAGGTCATGTGGTAGCAGCACCGATTAGTTTTTCTATTATTACGTTAGAACTTGTTTCGTCGTCTCTCTATTTGAGCTTAAAGTCTCTCAACAGCCTGGTTTTTTCTGATAAAAAAGCCGCAAAGATTCATATTATTGATAGCGTGGTGCATTTCGCTGTTTCTCTTATTACCGCAATTGGTGTGATTGTTAGCCCCATTATTAATTTGATTGATTTGATTGGAGGAGCAATATCAACTATGAGGGTAAAAAGTGAGCCAGCAGAACAGATGAGACCATCTGTTCTCTAGTTTTCGCCAGATTTGAAATAAATAAGGGTTGCGATTGAACTACCTAATCAGATTTTTGCTATAGTCAGACCGCAACAGGATTCGGTTACTGAATTAAGATGATCGATTCCTGTGGCGGCACTTCGACTTAATATATACAACGGATTAAAAATAAGCGACATTAAAGTTGAGAGTAATGCAACACAAGCCATACCTGCAGCAACAATAGATCCGGCAGCAGTAGATTTAAATGATGAGACAGTTTGCTCTCTCAATTCGGATCTCGGAACACATACCGCAAAGATCAAAGCAAATGGTGAAAGAACTAATGCCCCTACTAAGTGGATTATCGCTTTCAGCAAAAAACCTGCCGTGTGAACGCCAAGCCAAAGAGGTTTTTCAATAGGCCGTACTGCTAATGTAGCGAATGAATCTATGGAATGAATGGGTTCGAAATATTTTCTTTGTGGTATAGGTATAGCATCAGAGTATTTTGCACGAATGTTTTGATAATAACGCCAATCGTCTTCGATATGAGAAAAAAATGATCTTTGAAAAGCCACTGGAAACTCCTTGTTATTGAATCAGCGGATATTAAAAAAATTGGCAGTGTTTGTAAATAATAGGCAAGTTCTTCATTTTTCAAATCTTGGGATTTTCTTGTTGGCAGAGACAACAAGAGGTTTTTGCCGGGCTTATTTATACCCACAGTGTTATTAATTTTGTCTTAAGCAAACTATATTACAATGGTGCCAAAAAAGCTTAAAATGAAAGAGTATAACGAAATTGAAAGACCAATTAGCCAAAATATTCGAAAAATACCCCTTTGTTCATTTAGATAAATCAGGTGAGCTATCAATAATTGTGCCTTTAACAGGCGCGGCCAGTATTTCCGACAATTTTACTGCCGATGAAACCAAGCCAATTTTTCTTTATTTATTTGGCGATAATACGTGCAAATCAGATCTGGAAAGAAGCACTTTTTTTTATGGTAAGCAGAAATCCGGAGGTCGTCACTCAGTAAAACCCTTTACCGAATTGTTCTCAAATCTGATTCATGAATTAAATGGTCTCAAATCGTCTACTGAAATCCGTGTGGATGAGCAACTATTTCTTGAAACAATCATAGCAAATCTCAATGAGTTGAAAGAGCAAGCTCTCGCTTTCAGAAAAGGAAATCCAGGCTTTGAAGACATGAAAAATGATTTTAGTCACAGCGATGAAATCATGGTATCAAAGAGCGAGTTTGTTGTAACGGTGTATCCAGACAGAGTGCGACAATTTGATTTGCCAAACGTAATGAGTCTTATAAATCCCGGTGTATCCCGCTACAAGCAATTACTTGCCCAGTCCGACATTAATCAATGCCTGGAAGCATTGTCTCTTGTGCAAAAGCCTGCTGCAGAGGGTAACTTGGACCTGATTACTGATGCGCTGGGAAAACTGGATGCAGACCCCATCGATTACTTATGCAAAAAAGATAATAAAGATCCTCAAGCTTTATTTAAAGCGGTTTATGAAATTCTGCAAAAACAGGATACCTCTTTAGAAAATCAACAATCAGCTGTTTTCGAAGTCATGGAAGGCAATTTGGTCGCTGCCTTTGGAGACAACGAAGACTTTAGTACCTGGCAAAAGGAAGAGATAGTCGATGCCATTAAATCAATATTTAAACAAGCAAATTTGCTGAGTGAACAATCAGGAACCAAGCAAAAAACATTTGCAGATGTCTACAATCAGGCTTTTGATAAATATAACGAAAGCACTAATGATGATTCTGAATCAGGATGTAAACGCAGGAACACTTATCAGCTGTTTATTTTACAAACGTTTCTCTATTTGTGTTCTTTGCAGTTGCGTTTAAAAAACAAAGAAAAGGCAAAAAAATTCCTGGGTTTGTTTGAAGACAGGGGTACGTTGAATAATTTGGTATTACAATTATGTAACGATGAAAAAGCGTTTATGAGAATGATGGCCGATGAATTTGATCTGACTTCTGCAGAATACGCGTCTATTGCTGAATCAACTTATGGCATCGTCTTGGCTCATATTGATGCTGAACATTTTGATGAACTAAGAATAGCATGCAGTGCTCAATTGCTCCAGGATTCCAATTATATCGTGATGGGAGGGCGTCTTTGTTGGAGCACCAGTTCTATTAATGAAGAGGGAAATATACGAAGTTTGGAGCAGCAAAAGAAAATTTCATCTGAAAATTTTGAAATTTTTTATAATCAAAGACAATCTTATATTGATAAATCAAGAGAGTTTCAACAGATAAAAGTTCTGCTAGATAAAGAAGTGAATGACGAAGGGATAGCTGAAGCTGTGGCGTCAAAAGTTCGCTACCTGACGAAATATCAAAAGTCACAAATCTTAAGCGAAGTGATTCAAAAAAAGAAATACGAACATGCAAAACTTTTAATTGCAAACTATGCCAATCTTGTTTTCCCATCCGTGTTTATTTCAGTGATAAAGAGTACACCGGTTCATATTGATTTGATTCGAGCGTTTCTCAACACAGACTCTCGTCATGCGTTGAATATTGACGGGAATGATTTAATTCAGGCAGCAAAAAAAGGAGATTTTGAGCTGGTTAAAATCATTATAGAACATAGACCGGATTTATTGGAATCCAAAGACTCTTTCCAACAAACTCCTTTGCTTTGGGCTTGTGCTAATGGTCATGTGGATATCGTGGAATATTTGATGGATGCAGGTGCTGATATCCATGTCAGAACAATAGTGTCGCAGGATCACCGCTATAAAATAGGGGAAGCTCCAACAGGAGGAAGAACTGCGCTTGATTGGGCACGATGCTATGATAAAAGCGATCCGGTAAAGGCATCGAAGATGGTTGCCTTATTTGATACTTATTATCAGCGCATGGAAGATAATTTTAAGACAAATACTGCTTATAAGGACCAATTCAACAAGGCTCATTTAACCCAGGCGATAAATAATGGGGATTTAAAATTAATCGCATTGTTTTTAAAGTATTGCCCACACCTTGAAAAGCTTTTTACTCAAGAAGATGAAATACGTGCAAAACAACGACATAATCAACAGATGTTGCGTTCTCAAATTATGCCGTATCAAAATTCATTCAATAAATTATTAGATGAATTACAAAGAAAAGCAGAATTACTGAATAAAAAATATGGTACTCTTCACGAAGCAACCAATGTCATGCAAGCACTAATTAATGACTTATCCACAGTAAGAAATGATTTTTTTATGAATGAAATCACTCCTCAATCTTTTCAAAAATTTGAAAGGAAGTGTAAACAGGTTCTTGAGGAGGCCAGCCCAGTTTTATCAACGCATCGCGGTTGGCATGGCTATCCTGATTTTGTCAGAAGAATTATAGGAGTTATTGCAACCATAGCAGTAATTCCTGCATTGGTTGTACATTTTTCATCAACAAAAGGATATGTAGGAGTTTTCTTTTCGAGCAAAGAAAATATAAAAACAGATTCTTCTGAAAAAATGGATGAATTTACCAATAATCTGGAAACACTAAAAACAGAAATAGCCAATAAGCTGGCTTAGCTGGATAGTGTAACCATAGAAACCAAGTGTTTTGTCTATTCTACTTGGGCTCCGGGCAGAGGGTTCTATGGAACCCTTGATTTTTGTTTTAATAAAACACTTTATTTTCAAACTTAAACCAGATACGATGTAAAGAAGTATTATGATTTAGTTTTATATGAAACCAATTGACTTAAAGGAATATCTCCAGAAATTAAAATTAGGTTTTCAAGTATTATCTGATTTACCTACAGAAGAACAAATTAAATATCTAAACAGTATCTATTTGGCACATGTCAAGGCTTTTCCTTATTCCAATTTTGAATTACGTCGGGCTGGCAATCAACACCCTGTCCAAAGACAATCCTTGTCTTTTTTTAATTATAAAAAGCTGCTTTCTTCAGAACATGGAGGGTATTGTTACCAAAGTGCGGGTCTGTTGTTTGATGCATTAATGCAATTGGGATTTAAGACGGAATATTGTGCGGCGCATGTTCTTATTGGCGAACCTGTGAATTCTCCTAAGGTACTTGCGTTACCTGCTACTCATCTTGTTTTAGTAGTAACTTTGGGAGACAAAAAATTTCTTCTGGATCCGGGATTAGGCGCTTCTGCTCCAAGGCTTCGAATATGGATTACAGAAAAAGACGAGCCTATTTTACAAGGCAAGGAAGAATTTAAATTTTATAAGCATGATGGTGTGCATGTTCTGGAGAGAAAAACCAGTCAAGGGTGGTTTCGCTTGATGCAGACTGATTTGCTCCCCATAGATCTCAAAACGGTAGAAATGAACTTACTCAAATTGGAACGTTATCCGGATACCATTTCTATTCGAGACAATAAAACGGTTGTTGGATCTATTACTGAGCATGGACGTAAATCGTTGGTTTGGGATGCCCAATCGAATCAATTGAAATTTTCAAAACATGAAGTTGATGAAGTCATTCAAAAAACTTTAACCAGTTTTGAGGAGGGGGTGCGAATACTGGTTAAGGAGTTTGATATCGATCATATTTCAGCACAAGAGTTGAAAATTTACTGTACTGAAACAAATCTTCCCCAGCCGATAAAGCGCTGGACTGTGGACTTCCCCCTTGATCAAACGGAGTTAAAAAAAATGGAAGAAAATTTAATTTTTAAACTATAGACAAGCGGTTTGTATTTGCTTTTCCAGGCTAGTTCAGCTCATCATAGCTTATGTTTTTATTAAAATACCCGCTTGTATTTATGCTGCCAGCCCTTCTAACAATAAAATCAACAAAAATCCAATGAAAAAACATAAAGTAATGTAAGGGGTTTCACGAACCTCATGGGCTTCAAGCAATAACTCCTCAGTGACCAGATAAAGTAATGCCGCAACACCAAATGATAAAATTCCATTGGTAATCGATAGTGGTAAATGAATTAATAAACTGGCGCCCAGAGCAGCTCCCACAGGGATCAATATGGCCAAAATGACACTGGTTAACAGACGAATTGGCACGTTCACTTGTCTTGCCCCTAAAGTGGCGGTCGTCGATAATCCCAAAAAGAAAATTTCAATGGCAAGAGCAATAGCGATAAGAATTCCTCCTCGTTCGCCAGCCAAAAAAGCAACCCCAATTAAGATACCATCTATCAATAAATCAATTCCAACTGCGGTTAATAATCCCCAGGATAGACCTGTTTTTTCTTGTTCAAGATCTTCGAGCCTGTTAGTCAACCATTTTAGAAATAACATGCCCAGAATGCCTACTGAAAAACCAATAATAAGAGCAAGAGGATCATGGTATGCTCCGATTTTGGGTAGCAGTTCTTTTGCTACAGCAGCAAAAACAACACCTGCGGCAAAATGTTGGGTGGCACTGGTTATAGCACTACCGGGACGGTAAATGCTCGCGATCCCCCCACCGATTAACATCAACACGGCAGGTAATAAAGAATAGAGGGTAATAAGCGAAATGGATGGAGTCATAAGAGTTATTCTTTAGGGTAATATTAACAGAATGATCAACTAATTAGATTAGTTCAAGAATAACAGACCCTATCCCATTGAGTTAATTATTTATGATTGTACCGTAGATCGCGGTAGAATGTTCTGTCATATAGGCCCATAGGCGATCTCCATAAGAAAAATGCCACCATTCTCTGGGGTAATTAACAACAAAACCATGCTTAGTCAGTATTTTCAGCATCAGAATACGATTTTGCATAGCTTCTTCAGAAATGAGTTTTGAATCGGTTTCGCATAAATCAGGGTCGACGATCAACCAATCCTTTGCGGCCATTCCAAGATTAACCAGATTACCATAACTATCAATGAGCTCAAGATCGATTGCAGCCCCAGTGCTATGTGGCGGTACATTGGCTGTCCCATCCAAATGGACTACTGGAGAAACCAGGCGGCACGTTGCATCAAATAAATCCTCGTAGGAATCGTACTGTTTGCTTTGACGCAGGTTATCACATTGTTGGTTAAACAGAATTTCCTGAACAGACAGACTGCGTAATCCTTCATATAATCTAAAACGCCAGCCGTTGGGCAGGTCATTTTGTGCCAAACATAATTTTTGATATACAGTTTTACGTATTTTGGTGTAGTCATTTGCGGTTAAGGGTGTTTCTGGAGGTGGTCCATAAACAATAATATTTTGGTTTTTAAGATCAATGAGTTCTTCGACACATTCTTTGATAGGGATAGATAGTATTTTTTTATCTGCGATATGTGTTATGGGTTTCATTTAAAAATTATGGCTCAAAATCCAGTATCTGTTGACAATTGCTCTATAACCGCTACGTACTGCGGCTTTTCCGCAGTATCCGGAGAGCTTATGGGTACCACGGACAGCCGTGGCACCTAGTAGGATTATATTATAAAATGAATTGTCAACAGACTCTAATGTCAATTAAATTGTAACGAATTTTTTTCAGATGAGCCTTTCATGATGTCATAAATACTGTCACGTAGCTCTACTGGGACATTTTTTGAAAACACAGGTCTGACCGTGTCATTCTCTCTGTCCATAGCCAGTTGGATCTGCTGTATTGAGCCATAAACAGTTTTATGGTAGAGATGGTTTTCATATTTTTCAAATTCCCCCAAGCCTCTGCCATTTCCTACATAAGTAAACCCGGCTCTTTTTAGTAATGTTTCAATTTCAGTGATCATTCTAATACTCATCAAATAAATAGAGGCGTGATTATATTGATAAAATACAA
Organism: Legionella pneumophila subsp. fraseri; assembly: GCF_000586315.1. Taxonomy (GTDB): domain Bacteria; phylum Pseudomonadota; class Gammaproteobacteria; order Legionellales; family Legionellaceae; genus Legionella; species Legionella pneumophila_B. Next base: position 43,009 of record NZ_JFIM01000025.1, read on the forward strand.
CAAGATCAATCCAAGATCATATTACAATTTATTGTTACACCTTGTTTTAGTGTTTTTCATTGAGATTGTCAGGGACAGGGTATGCTATGAAATTGATAATTTTCCATTGATTTTGTGAATCTTTAAGAAAGACATCTAATCCTTCATCTTGCGTCTCGGAAATGAGTTTTCCTTGCTCAAATATTTGCAAGTACCAGGTAATTCTTGCAACAGCAAGATGGCCTGAGCGATAGACCCGTTTTAATTTAAAATGATATTGGTAATTTTTCCTTGTTTGCTGAAATATTTTCTTAAAGCCATGACAAATAGACGTGTAATTCTTTTGCGGGGCACCCTGATAATCGGCAGCCAATGATTTTGCAAATAAAGCACAGGTTGGTGCCAGTTTTTTTTGATTAAATGCCAAAGTCCAGTCAGTAAATATTTTTTCAAATAAAACAAAATCATTATTTTTATTGGCTGCATAAAGATTGAAAGAGCCTGAAGAGCAGGTTATCAAGAGAAACAATAAAGAATGAATGAAGCGATTCATATTGATTCGTGAAACTCAAAGAAAAGATTAACTTAACAAATCCCTCCAAACAATGACAGCAAAATCTTAATGTTGTTTTTATTTGATTATTTATAATTTAAACACAAAATTCATTGTAAGGTCATCATGAAATATTTAAGATCAGTATGTCTTCTGTTAAGCTTTACTTTGCATTATTTAGACTTTACAGCTATTGGAGGAGGTTCAGTATGGGGTTATCAGCTCAGCAAAAAACGGCCATAAAATCTTACTTCGAATCCAACTATAATCTGTTTTTTGGAATTCCTACTGAACGTAAGGAAGGTGATTTAACACCTAATGAACATGTCATGGTATTGCAATACCTGCAATTTTATTTATTAAAACTGCCTATCGAGTGTTTGGATAAAGAGTTGGTGAATAAACAAATTAATGGTGATGATACGGTAGGTGTTTTATTAGAAGATTTTCTGAGCAATACCCTTTCTCCAATGAATCCAGATGCCTATTTTCATAGCCAAAAAAACTTTATCCAGATGGGTAATGCGGAAGATCCTGCCAAACCTGAGGATATTATCCAGTATTTAATAGAAGCCATAGAACATATGTCACAGCAAATGGATCATGGTTATTTAAAAAAAGAAAGTGATCCCAGGATAGAAAAGAGCAATAGTTCTTATGCATCGAAAGTACTAAAGTGGGGGTTATTTGGAGGCGCTGCTTTAGCTATTACTTATGTTGCCAGCAAATTGTCTGATAAAAACCATGCCAATAGTTTGTGAAATCAAAAATATTCAGTTTTGAGGTACTGGGATATCAATTTCCTGTGGATTACTCGAAGTAAGTCTTATAACCAAACAAGACTGCGCCATTTTATAAGAGTGGAGTCAAAAACTAGGAGCCTTTGGCACCATTTCCCTGAATACTCCTTAAAAGGTCGAAGTCAAAGATATTATGAATTCGATTTCGGTTAGACATAAGAAATAGTATTCTGTAAAAACCGTTTTATTGATAAGGAAGTCAGAAATGATAAGATATTTTTTTATAGTTTTATTCTTTTTCGTTGGTTTTATGAATCAGGTATCAGCTCTTCCCTGGTTTGAGCATGAGAATGATTTCAGAAACAATACCAAACTGAGATATAGGGCTCATGATGAAATCAAAAAAAGTCAAATAGATTTTTCTGGGATATGGAGTGGGCAATGTGGTAGTAATCCGGCTGTGGACCTGACTATCAAGCATACTCGAGATCACATTTCTATTTCATATGGATTCATGGAAGAAAAATATATTATGGGTGAAGTCCGAGCAGAGTCGTCCTCTCGCTTATCTTTATCGGAAAGCGGCAATGCCACAGTGAGATGGAATCAAGATAACACAGCATTAATTTTTATTAATTATCATTTGTTTATCAATGAAACCGGTAGTTTGAATGTGTTTTTTAGTAAGGTTTCCATGGTATTGGAGCAAGAGCAACTGGTGGTCAGAGGGCAGCATTTTCAAACAGGAAATACGTTAGATGATATTAAACAAGAAACCATCTCATGTATTTATGACCGTAAATAATGACATGGGGTAAATCCCTGTATGATTAGCGTTTTGCTTGTCATAGGGGATTTACAATGTAGTGAAACAGCATCAATTGCTCAAAAATTGTCGATCGAATTTTTTTGTATTTTGATTTCTATTGTTTCAAGTAATAATTTAACATCCAGTGTATATTATATTTATCAATCAGCATACCGAAGTGCGCACCCCAAAAGGTATCGGCAAGTGGTTGTACTACTGTCCCATCCTGACTGAGTTTTTTAAACAAGGTTTCAATTTCTGATTTCGTGCTGCAATCAATGTTGAGATGCACATTGTTGCCTTGTATTGCCTCACCACCTGGCCAATCAGATGCCATCAGAATGAAACTGTCTTTTCTTAAACAGGCATGCATGATTTCATTTTTATCGGCCTTTTTATCACAAGTCCCTTCAGGTGAATCACCATAGGTCATTAGTTCTAATTCTCCTCCAAAACAATCCTGATAAAATGTCATTGCTTCCCGACAGGTAGCGTTGAAAAGAAGGTAAGGTATTAGCGGTTTCATCTGTTCTCCTTGATAGATTAATTATTGCAGGACTTATTCAGCCCCCAATTTCTTAGTTAAAAGTCATTTTTTACCCCGGTCTTGGCGTTTTTTGTAAGTCTTATATTAATCTGCTGCAGCTTTGAGCTTTGCGATATCCAGTTTTTTCATTTGCAGAAGCACTCTCATTACTTTTTCTGATCTTTGATGGTCACTCAATAATTCAGCCAAGATACTGGGGACTATCTGCCAGGATAATCCAAATTTGTCTTTGAGCCAGCCACAAGGGCCTTCTTCTCCACCTGCTGAGAGCTTTTTCCAGAAGTAATCCAACTCTTCTTGAGTATCGCAATTGACCATCAGTGAGATGGATTCGTTAAATTGAAATTCAGGTCCGCCGTTAAGCGCTACGTATTGTTGCCCATTCAAATTAAAGAGGATTGTCATCACACTGCCTGCTGGCTTTTTATGAAATTCAAATCCTTCTTTGCCATAATAAGAAATTTTTTCAATACTCCCATTTTTGAAAATCGAGATATAACATTTCACTGCTTCTTCAGCTTTATCATCGAACCAGAGACATGGAGTGATTTTTTGCATGGTTTTTTTATCCTTATTTGTAGCTATTGAAAAATTTATCAGAATTAATAGCGGTTATGTGGTTCATCCAAATTTAATTTTGGACCCTTGGGAACAATTCCGGTAGGATTAATGCTTAAATGGCTACGATAATAATGTTGTTTGATATGATTAAAATTTACGGTTTCCTTTATACCAGGAAATTGATAAAGCTCTCGCAAATAATTGGATAAATGTGGATAGTCGATAATCCTTTGCAAGTTGCATTTGAAGTGACCATGATATACCGCATCGAATCGAATTAAGGTTGTAAACAAACGCCAGTCGGCTTCTGTTAGTTGCTCTCCTGTCAAATATCGTTGTGTTGCCAATAGGTTTTCTATTTGATTTAATGTCTTAAATAAAGCGTCAAATGCTTCTTCATAAGCTTTTTGAGATTTAGCGAAACCGCATTTGTAAACCCCATTGTTAATATTTTCATAGACAAGCCGATTAATCTCATCAATTTTTTGGCGCCATTGTTTTGGATAATAGTCATAATCTGTGGTACTAAAGGCATTAAATTCGCTATTCAACATGCGCATGATTTCTGATGATTCATTATTGACTATGGTTTTCTTTTCTTTGTCCCATAAAACGGGAACTGTTACTCTACCGGTATAATCTTTTCTGGCAACCAAATACAATTCCTTGAGATAATGGATATGATTGATTTCATCTTTTGTTTCATTACCTGATTCGCCATAACTCCAGCCATTTTTCCCCATCACTGGATCTGAAAAGGAAACAGAAATAATTTTTTCCAATCCTTTCAGTTTTCTCATGATTAATGTTCGGCATGCCCAGGGACAAGCATAGGATAGGTATAAATGATATCGATCAGGTTCTGCTTTAAACCCACTTTCTCCATTCGCAGTAATGTGCTGACGGAAACCGGATTCAGCACGGAGAAAATGACCTTCTTTGTCCGTGTTTATATTATTTTCATCATGCCAAATGCCATTAATTAATATTCCCATTATGAATTCCTTATGTATTAATGGATTATCCATATTTTTTCTTGCATGCAATGAGATACTGGCATAGCAAGAATACGTCTTGTTTAATAACTGCTTTTTAATGCATAATCATTGATAAATGGATTAATTCTTTTTGTATCAATAAATTTAAGGAAAAATTTATGTTCAAAGTAGCTGTGATTGTCGGAAGCCTTCGTAAAGAGTCTTTTAATCGTAAATTAGCGTTTGCCCTGGAGAAGCTTCAGCATCCTACATTTCAGCTATCTCATATTAAAATAGATGATATTCCTCTTTATAACCAGGATCTTGATAACAATTTACCTGAATCAGTCATGCGGTTAAAAAAAGAAATTACGGAAGCAGATGCTGTTTTATTCGTGACCCCGGAATATAACCGATCGATACCCGGTGTATTGAAGAATATTATAGATTGGGGTACCAGACCCTATGGGAAAAATGTATGGGCAGGAAAACTAATGGCGGCTATTGGAACGAGTCCAGGAGCTATTGGAACTGCTGTTGCTCAATCGCATTTGCGAAGCATAATGGTTGCAATTGATGGAATATATTTTGGGCAACCGGAAGTTTATCTTATTTATAAAGATGGACTGATTGATAGCAATTATTCCATTACCATAGAGCCTACTCGTAATTTTCTGCAAGGATTTCTGGATCGTTTTGCCAAGGAAATTGCAAAACATAAATCCTCATAAAAATGCCAGGATATTTTCCTAAAACAATGTTCTTGACAGACAACTACTGTATTGACATACCGTGTTCCATATTATCTATTTTGGCTAGCGCTCCATCTTTACCCACTTCGTACTTTTCTTTATTTTTAAGATAATCCATAACTTCAGCATTTGTACCGTGAACAAATACCCCTTTACCATCTGAATAAACACGATGATCTATACTCGCATTATACATGTCAAACGCACGACCTTTTTCAGATTGAGATTTAAAAAAATCAACAGCTTCTTCCTTGCTATTAAAACTCAGCGCAAATCCACTCTCATGGGGTATAGGCTCCTTACCAAATTCATCTTTGTAATCTTTTAAAAGCTCAATCAGATCTGGTTTGGCTCCCTCAGAAAAAACATAATTGAGTTCGACCTCTTCTTTCAAAGATTCTGGATGAGCAATTATCTCATCTCTTAATTGATTAAAAAGTCGATTATATTCTTCCTCTTCCTGCAGTTGCCGTTCTTTTTGATGATGCAATTCTTTAAATCGTTTGATATTCGATTGCTTTGTTTTGTCTTCTTCAGTTTCCATGGCATCTCTAACACAATTCATTTTAAATCTATTTAAATTATATATTATTTAATTTTAGTGTGGTTTTAATAGAATATATTTTACACAAATTTGTCGTTTTATACCTAGTCTAATGGAAGTATGGCTAATGTATTGATTTAAAAGGTTACTTTGTAATAGTCAGTGTAAATCTGTTATTATTAAGCGCTTTTTGTGTTTTTTATAATAAGTATTTTAACAGGAATACCATGAATTGAATTCTATTGGTTGGACAGAAAGACAAAGCCTTTATCGATTATTTCCCCTCATTATCAGCATCTCTTTTGCTATGGATGTTTTTGTGCCTGCAATTCCAGAAATGAGTCGTTTTTTCAAGACCGACAGTACAACAATGCAGGCTACTCTTTACTTGTTTATGCTTACTGTAGCCTTGGGACAGTTATTGGTTGGCCCTTTGGCCGATCGTTTTGGCCGCCGAAAGATGGCCTTGAGTATGGCACTTCTTTTTCTTGCGGGATCGTTGATCTCCGCGTTGGCGCCTTCAGTACCGACATTGATTTTTGCCCGTATAATTCAGGCAGCTGGAGCCTGTGGAACCTATTTGCTGTGCTTTATTATAGTTCGAGATAATTTCTCAACGAATACCTGTGCCCGCTTGTTTAGTATCTTGTCTGGGACCAATTCAATGGTGGCCAGTTCTGCTCCAGTCATTGGGGGATTATTGCTGGATCTGACGCAGGATTGGCATAGTGGATTCTACTTTTTAACCTTGCTTGGGGTGTTAATGAGTGGCATAGCCTTCCGTTACATCCCCGATTATCATTATCCCAAACCAGAGCTACCCCAGATGAGGGTACATCAAGTGATGAGGCAGATAATAGATAACTCTGATTTTCGCCAATACACATTGATTGCAGCAGCCAGTTTACTGGGATTGTATTTGTTTTGTGCTCTATCGCCAGGTATCTTGATCACACAACTGCACTTGAGTGCGACTGAATATGGTTTCTGGTTTGGTTTGAATGCAATGACAGTGTTTATCGCCAATATGATGGCTGCACGTCTTACTTATTCTCACTCCTTGGAAAGGATAGTTCGTTGGGGCCTGGTGTTAATGATTCTGTCATGCTTTTTTATGATTGCTCTTAATCTTCATCAATCCAGTATTTTAAGTTTTATGCTTCCTATGCTTTGCTTGACTGTAGGCATTGGTATGAGTATGGGTACAGCAACAGCGCTTGCCTTAAAGGATTTTGAACAGCAAGCTGGTATCGCTACCGCTCTGTTAGGTGCTTGCCAGTTTGGTCTTGCAGGTCTAATTGGTATTCTGACAGCGCAATGGATGCCCGAACCATTGAGTTTAGCTATTCCCGTACTTTGTTTCACTGCATTGGGATTGGCTAGAATCACCAAATTCAGTTTTAGAATATTAAGCGATTTTTAATTGATTCAAAATGCTATTCTACAATTCGGGTAGCTTTAGCCTATTTATTTAAATTGAAATTAAGGTGAAAACCGAGCAGAATTGGCAGCAAAATTTAATCGTAATCACCCGTGATTTCACGGAGATACAATAAATATTGTATGTAATAAAGTAGGTAAACCAAAAATAATATTTTTGGTGCTTTCAATGAACATTATTCAGGAATTATCAATGAAAATAAAATGGTTGTGTAGTAATGTTTTTATTGTCTCTTCGTTGGTTAGTTTGCCTAATTACGCCCAACAAGACGTTTTAACTTTTAAAAACACTCGTGGTTCAATTTTAGAACTGAAAACTCTATCAGATAATAAAGTCGAAGGTTATTTTACCACGGCTGTTGCTTCTAAATCTTGTCCCCAGGCAATTGGCCAAAAAAGACCAATTACGGGCTATGCTGTAGGTAACACTGTGACATTTAGTGTTGTTTATCCCGGGTGTGGTTCTGTATTAAGTTTTAGTGGTAATTTCACTAAAAAAGGAAACATCATTGATACCATTTCCATCTTGACCCATCAGGCTCAGGATATTACTCATGAAGGACCGGGAGCTCGTTTCATAGGACATGATCGTTTTAAAAAAATAGCCGCATCTAATGCATAGAATGCATTTTCTATACAAGCTTACAATAAGCCTCATGTTAAGACATGAGGCTTTAATGATTCTGTAAATATTCTATTAGACAATGAATAAACTTATTAATCTTAAATCTACTCTATAGTCATTTCATGCAAATTATTCCCGTATAGTAAGACAGCAAAACTGGCAAGCCATACGTAAAATCCGATTAATAATTTTTCTACAAGAATGAATGGCGAAAGCAAGGCAAGAATAAAAGCTGTAATGCCAAAGCGATAACTGTTTTTGGATCCATAGGTCAGTAATGAAAATAGATACAAAAGGTTTGCCAGCCAAGCAGGTTGCCATGCTAGAAAACCCATCCACCCTGTGATTAAAATTTCAAATCCATAATGTGTTTGATGTATTCCTCGTTCAAAATCAGGAATTATTGCCGCGGGTAAGCACAAGGCAATAACATAAAGGATTATCGATAAAAAGATACATACTGTTTTCACTGAATTTCGGGTCATTGATTACTCGCTTTATTTGATAGTCAATAACATTAATTATTCAGCTAGCTCAAGAATTTCATTGAGCAATTTAATGCGGTCTTGAATTAAGAGCACTTGCCAGCTTTCTGCGCTGATCCTGGGGCATTTCGTGTGAGCAAGTTGAATCCAGGCATCTCTATATTTAATCCAGGCTATCTCGGTTTTTTTAATACCTTCTTTGGTAATAGTAGTGTATTGAAAGGAGGTAGTATCTGCCATCAACTTTTTATAGATACTATTCAATTGCCTATCCAGTTCCTCATATTGCTTTGTTGTCACAAGAGGAGCCTCACATCGATCTACCTTTTGTAACAGCTCAAACAGGCTTTGATTCAGACCTAATTGCGCATTGATGGCAAATGCGCTTCTGGCAGTTCCTGATAAATCAATTTCATTCATCGAATGATCACGGATATACACTTCGGCAGTTTTTCTAACCTGCTGATATAATAATTGTTCTTGAGCAGTCCACTGACTGACTAAGGCATTAATTTTTTTATTGCGTTTTACATCTTCCAGGCGCTGATCGATAGAAGAGCACCAACCCATCATATACCCACTGGTAATGTCATCGCAAATATCAAAAGAAGTTTTCTTATTACCCTCTTTTATCTGTGCAAGATGGGCAATACGACCATCCATTTCCGCCGGAGCGGCATCCTCCATCATGCAGGCAAAATGCATGGCAAGATCAGGATTAAATGCTACTCCTCTACCATTGGCATAAGCCATGACCAAGATATTATAATCTTTATTCATTAATGCGCATTGAAAGGCTTTGTCATAATCGGGGGCTGCATTAAAACCATAATAAAGATCAAGCGCATCACAGTTTTTTAGAGAGGCCTTGCTGGCCTCATCAAGCTGGTTTTGGCTTGGTACTGATAAATCGGCTACTGATTGGCATAATTTCTTTGTTTGAGGAGAATAATTCTCTAAATTAAGACGATTTTGCTCTCCAGTGTCATCCGCATGAAGTACGTTGATATTGAGTAAATTTAATAAACCAAATAACAGGCTGAAGATAATCGAATTGAATCTGATGTTGTTAGTTATCATAATTTTTTCTTTCTAATTATTTGTTATTAATACGGCATTCCATTTTTATGCATAAAATGCCACTGCCCATCATTACCAAAGACTGCTGCCAGATCATCGGCAGGATAGTTTACTTCATCGCCTTGGGTTCGATCTCCTATTTCAAGATAAACCACTTCATCAGCTGTCCGATTGACCAGTTGATGTGCTGCGCCATTTGGAGTAAATCCTGCACACATTCCGGGATGTAATTGAATGTGCGCAGTTTCAGTTATCAATGTTGGTTGCCCTTTCAGGATAAAAATGAATTCTTCCTGTAGTTTATGTTTATGCAGCAAAGCGGATTGTGCGCCAGGAGCTAATCTTGTTAAGTTGACGCCAAAATTTTTTATTCCAAAAAAATCCCCTAACGGATGTTTTTGACGACCAGTCATCATGGATGCGAATGGCTCGGGATAAATAGAGGGTTTGGTACGGAGTGGGACTTCTTCTGCTGCTATAGCAAGCAATGGGTGGCTATCTTTGTTCATCATGATCGTCGATTGGAGTTTTGTTATTGCAATATTGAATCAATATTAGCATAAAGTAAGTGATCTTGAATCTCTTCTTACTAGGGTTCCACATTGTCAAGTTGTTACTGAGTTTTAGAGAAGCCAAAATCTGACTTATCTTGGGCAACAGAAAATACCGAGAGCACGATAGGTATACCATAAACTCTAGGGGAGTGGTGTAATACGCATGCCTTTTAACGGAGGGAGTGTTTTTACAGATGTTTGCTTCGTTGGGTTATAAATGGATAATCCGTTCCCTTGAAGTGGTGGAGTTGGTGTAGATAATTTTTTTGCAATAGGTTCTGGAATCGGTGTAGAAGGTTTTTTTACTATAGATGGTAGAGTAGGAACAGATGATTTTTTTGTAGTCAGTTCCTGGATTGGAGCAGGAGTTTTATTTGCTACCAGTGCCGGTGAGGATTTATGGATTGGGAAAAATCCAACCTGGCCAGCCGCCAAAGCTGTTTGCTTTTTTAGAACCGGTGCGCTCATTACTCCAGAACGTTGATCAGAAAATCCCAGAGTTTTTAATGCCTGAGGCAAATCAACATTAGTCAAAGAAAGTCTGGCAGCAAACCAGGCTTCAATGGATGTTTTTGTGAAAATCTTTGTGGCAAATAATTCACATAACCTTGCATTTCGAGTCAGGCTATCTGTTCCGATGTTATCAAAATAAAAATTAATCATTTTGGATTCAATCAATTTTTTTGCTTGTTCCTGACTGCATCCCCGAATGTTTGCTTTATGATGAATCGCTCGATTCATGATTAAAGTAAAAAATTCCGGATCTTCGAAAACAATGCGTGCTGGTGAATGTTTCTTTTTTGCTTCAAGTGCGAGGTCAACAATCATGTTCTCAGTTTTATTTTCCAGAGGTTCGTTTTGAAAAATCGTTTTAATCAAATCCAGTCGAGGAACGTTCGATATCAGGTGTTTTGTAAACTTTTCTTTATCACCCTTTGTGCCTACCATTCCTTGAATCAGTTTTTTTTGTTCGTCAGATGTTAATGAATTGTATAGGGAGGGCAAGTAAGGCATTTGTTTGTGAAGATTAATACACGCTTGAATATTTTTAGCATCGGATAACAGGCTTAGCTTTTGCATTTGCAAGAGCAGGGTAAACAATTCCGGGTTTGCAAAAATATATTGCCCTTGCTCTACCGGATTTTTTAATAAAACACGTGTGATTTCATATCTCTGTTGATTGAGACTGAAGGTACAAAAACGGCAATCTCGTTTTTCAAGTTCTCCTAAACTGAATGTTTCCTGCTTTTGATTATCCCATGGATTGACTAAAATAAAATCATAACCACCATTTGTTTTAGGGACCACTTTATCTATTCTTAATGCATGACGCTCATGAATTTTTCCATTGGCATCTGGCTCACCATAGGCGAAGCTGATATAAATGGCTTCCCTTGGATTCATTAATTTGAGCTTGATGATTTCATCCATTTCTTCAGTATCTTCAGCATGAATACCTAGTAACTTACCGACAAAACGGGTGGAGGATTCCATGTGTCTTTGTCTTAAGCTATGAGCCGTTAGACTGCCAGATTCACCGGTATGATCCCAATCTCCGGTGTAATAATAGGGACTGATTCGTTCTAAAACTTTAATTGCAAGTGAATTGGTTTGTACCCCTTTTTTTGAATTATCAATTTCTTTCAGTTTTTGCTGGCCTATAAAAAAAACATCTTCATCTGTGTTTCGATCATAAACGTGGATATATTTGCCGCGCATTTTCTGAGAATCAAGTCGGGTACTCTGATTATTTCGTTTAATGCGGGCGGTTAGCCCAAGTGGAGTTTGCGTAAACTTTGATGCTAACAATTGACGCGCTTCGTCTCCAGAGTTAAAAATACAATCTAATGCGACTAGCAAGTAACAATCATCGACTGGGCCTTGTTTTATAGTAAGGGGAGTATTTTTTTCTGGAAACAAAGGCGTCATATGGATATACAATAATACAAAAAGTATTTAATATTGCCATTTTATCAAAGAAATATTATGTGAATATTAAGAAAACCGAGGCAAGAATGGTGTAAACTCGTCATTTTCTTATGTTCAGGACTTACAAAAACCCCCAAGGTACTGATGTTATCCAATACCCGGTTTTTCTTGAATGACTATTTCATCCTTGATTTCATCATCATCATTGATGAATTGAATTTTCAGGGCATGCTCGAGAACTGTTATCAGCATGAATCCATGGTGTTTAGAGTAGAAAAATTTGCTTCCTTCCACCCATTTTTTATAGGAATAAAGCTCTGCTCCTCCGGCTCCATTGACATAATAAACAATTCCGTTGCGTTCGATACGCTCGTAGTGATGATCATGACCTCCCATGACCACATCAATACCCATAGCGGCAAAATTCCATTGCATACGGGTATTGGAACCATGTTTGCCAGAACTCAACGGAGCATGATGAAAATAGACTATTTTAAAGGGAGCTTTTGATTGTTGTACCTGTTCAAACAACCATTGATATTGCTTGGAACCTTCCTTGCTTCCATCCGGTTCATGAGAATCACTATCCAAGGCAAAAAAATGGATTGGGCCGCGAACAAAATCATAATAACTTTGATTTCCAGGAAGGGTAAAATAGCTGAAATAGGGTAATGTTCCCTGATATAAACAAGTCTTTCGAGCAAGCCAATCATGATTACCCAGAGTAGGGAAAAAGCGATTGATATCAGAACCTTTCCCGTATTTTCCCTGATAATTGCCTATGTATTCGTGATAATATTTACCAATATTCTTATCAATGGTTTTCCAGCAACCGTGGGTGTAATTATTATCTCCAAGAGTAAGGATAAACTGGGGATTTTTAGACTTGAGGACACTGGCTACTTTGGCTTCCGCTAAAGAATTGGCACCATAGTCTCCAATGACAGCAAAGACCAAGTTTTCCTGGGCCATCAGCGAGTTAGTCAGGATAACCAAAACAAGAAACAACAAGTTTTTCAAAGAAGATCCCTGTGCTTGATGGAGCAAAGCCGCTATGGTAAGAGATCTCTTTTTAATAAATCAATAGAATTGAAAGTACAAGATGATTAAGTCAATTTAATTTTTAAACCGGGCGAAATTTAATGAATATTATCTCATTGATAAGATGAGGTAAGCGATGTTATGGCGTTACAAAGCCCTTTTAAACTATTGTAATGTGATGCAGTAATTAAGGGTATATTGAGCGATTCTGCGTTTGCTTTGGTCAAGATAGTAGTCATTGAATCGCCAGGTCCGAGATCTATAATCAAATTGTACTGATACTCACCGATTAAAGAGCAAACTCTATGCCATTGAAGTGTTGTACATAGCTCTTGGCCAAGCAAAACTCTTTCTTGCCTGGCATCGTATATTTTATTTAATTCTAGCGGGCTGATGACAGGATATTTTAGAGAATAAAAACCATAATTTTCATCCAGAAATTGCTGGAATTGTTTGCTCTTATCAGAGTAAAAATCCGTATGAGAAGGCAGATAAACTCCTAAAAATTTCGCATGTCTTACAGGATATTGGGAAAGCGCTGTGATCAATTTTGTTAAATCTGAAATTTTTCCGCCGATCACCACGTGTTGTGTTGAATTGATAATAGCAATATAGCAGTTATGTTTTGCAATAACAGGTTGAATCTCTTCCAATATAAATTGTCCAACGATAGACAACAAATCGTATTCTTCAATGATATTTTTATCTACTATCGATGTCATAAGTTGGGTACGATACCTGAATAATTTAAAGGAATCTTGAGGACTTGCATTAATGCTCCCTAAAAAGGCGCTGATTTCGCCTAAACTGTAACCAGCCAGGTCAACTTGATGATTTGTGAAGAGCGGCAGCAGTCTTGAAAAAAGAGTCAACTGATAGGCGCCAATAATAGATTGAACAGAATGCGGATTGGTTATTTCAAGATCATTTTGTAAGAAGTCAATTTCAGCTGCAGAAGACATTATCTTTAGAAGATTCATTGCCTTTTTATCAGTTCGAAAAATATCAAACAAACTGTTAGCATGATAACCTTGTCCGGCAAAAATAAATAATAGTTTCATTTAGCTTCTCTTGAGAAAACATGCCTTAAAAAATAAATTAAGCCTAACATATCTGCTACACCCCCGGGACTTATGTTTTTTTGGGAAAATAATTGATGCAGTTCAATGGCTTTTTGTATGGATTGTTCCCGATTGTTTTGAGATATGCCTTGTTGAATATGATAGCGGGCAAATTGTAATCCTTCGGGGCCTGAACGATAAAGGATATTGATATCGTCAATGGTCAATAATAAACGTTGGTATGCCAATAAGCCAAAGAATGTCTGATCGTGAGTCATGCTCAACAATTCATTATAAGTATCGAATACTGGTTTATACCCTTCAATGGCAGTTTGTTTGGCATCATATACAGCATATCTTTTCGTTACTAATGTACCATGAGTATCTCTGTTTTGGTGTTCCTTTTCCAGGTATTGAGCCCATTGATCAATAATCGCATAATGCAGATCTGCGATAGAAAAAGTATGATATTTTGCACTTAATTTGCAAATCGCAGTACATAATATACCAAGGGCAAATATAGCTCCCCGATGGGTATTGACCCCACCAGTAATCTTTAGCATGGTTTTTTCGGCATTCAAGCCAAATGTTACCAGACTTTTAGGTGAATATCCCAAAGCGGTATGCAGACCAACCTGAAAAAAATAATGGCGCAAACCAAAAAGACTACGAAAAAATAAAGCTCCATTCATATCTTGATGTGCCCCACTATCAACAAAACTGACTAATCCGGGTTTTGGATACAAGGCTACTTCATCATACAGTGCTTGAACTGCTGTTTTTGCGAAATATCTGGCAATTTTGTGCGGATTAGGCAATGAGTGTCGGAAAGTTTGCATATAAGCTCTCTCTTTTCACTAAAATGACTTTTTTTGTTGTTTTAAACAAAATGGAATCACTGGATTGTATTTGTAACAATTCTGCCCAAGAACACTCGCCTAAAGCAGGAAAGCGTATTTCACCGTCTATACAATTAATGTTAAGCGTTTTTTGTAAATGTTTTTTCAATGCTGATAAGTTAAAGAGTGATTGATTGTCATAAGATATCAGCACATCCAGATCAGAGGAAGGTTGGACATATTGCTCCCGGGTTAGGAATTGCCAGCAGTAGGAGCCATAAACCTGGATTTTGCTGCTTGTATCAAGTTCTAAAGAGGGGAAGATCTCTTGAAGAGAAGGGAGTGCTCTTGTGCTAATTACCCAAGAGTCATCCACTACGTAGCTGGCGCGTAATTTTTGGGTTCGTACTGGGATAAAGTAGGGAATGGCCAGTTGGATTTGTCCACAGGAGACATCTTCAGGCTGCCTGGTTACTATAAGGGGGTATTCACATTTTAACCAATACTGGAGTAAATCAAGTTGTCCAGGAGCGGGTAAGATTGCAGTTGTCGTGTTTTTATCAAGATAACATAGTGTGTGTCTGAGATAGTTCATAGGTTTTCTATGGCTTTTATAATGTCATAGGCTTCTTTGCGGCCGCCATATTGTTTGCCTAATTCGGCACGATTATCATGGCTAATATTGGGCTCCTTGAGTGTCAATAGCAATTGCTGCGAGACTTCGTCCAAATCAAGTATCTGGTGTAAGCCTCCTAATTTTTTAAAATTTTCTACGCCTGGGGCAAATACCGGGGATGTTTCGCTGATTTTTCGTAACACATCGATATCTATCTTGGTCACTTTGGACATACCCTCTAACCACATCACTGCCAATTTGGCAGTTTTCAAAGCATATATTCTGTCTGCCATCATCCCGAATGCGATAAAACTGCCGCCAATGGCTTGATTGTATATGAGGGTAATGATTTTATTGCCATTTTGGCGTGCCAAATGCAAACACTTTAATAAATGAGCAAAGTATGCATACATTCCTAGCCATTCATCACGTACTGCTAATTTTTGTCCGGCTACATCAGTCAACAGGACAATAGGATCTGTGTTGTTATTTTTGATTATATCCAGAATACATCGGGCCATTTCTATGGATTCGTCAACTCCAAAACTGGTGTCTTCAATGGTGCCAACAATGTTGAAATTTTGGTTCTTTATTTTCCCGGATCCAAAAACAATTTGCTGTTTAATTGTTGTTTTCGATGTGTCAAAGCAATGATCGATTAATTGTTTTAAAGTAATTTTTTCATTAGACATTGTTTATTTCCCTTTATTAGTCAATGCCAGGAACTGCTGATCAGGAACATTGAAAATGTCTTGTTGATATAATTCGGGCCAGTTATTTTTTAACCACTCACCTTCCTCACGGCAATTATTGGCTGTATCAATTCGTTTTTGCAGTTGTTCATGCTCTGCCAGAATAGAATTCAGACTAAGGGATGGGGTAGCGGAGAGTATTTGAAGGGCAATTGTTATAGCCTGACGAATATCCGTGATTTTATTGGTGGTATATCCTTGAACATCGGATTTAAGAAAACGGGTTCTACCGCCATAGACGCGCCAAACTAAAGGACGATTACTGCTATCAAATACTTCAACTCCTTTTACTGCCTGAATGACTTCTGCTCCAGATATGCCAATACGCGCTCCTTGATTAACGATGAGATAATCAAGGGTGCCACTGATGATTCCCATGCCACCAAAAGCCCCATTATTGCCACAAATAACACCTATGGTTTTAATGCCGGCTGAGCGAGCATCCAGGATGGAGCGAATGATTTCAGAAATTTCAATTTCACCTACGTTCGCTTCTTGTAAACGGACTCCACCACTGTCAATCAAAAAAATGATTGCAGGCAGTTGATGTTTAATTGCATACTTGATTAAACCATTGATTTTGGCACCATGTATCTCTCCTACTGACCCGCCAATGAAATCTTTTTGTTGCGATGCAATGGCTATATCAATTCCATCCATTTTGGCGATACCAATGATGATCCCATCGTCTGTTTCCACTTGCATGTTTAACTGAGGCAGGGTTGGACTTGGTGTCTCTTTATCAAGTAAAAACTCTGTAAAACTGGCTTCATCGACTAACGAATAAATTCTATTGCGTGCGGCGGCTTCCGTGTAGCTATCCTTTTTATGATATCCTGTTTGGTAGGTTTCTATCGCTTGACGTAGGCGTAAGGAAACGACAGGCGGAGTGGCGCCCGCATCGTTAAGAGTAATGGATAGCCCACCATAAGGATAGTCTTCAACAAAGCGTTCGATCACTGCATCCCAGGTATTTCGGAAACCAGAGATTACAGTATTTACAATAATATCGGTTTTATCAAAGTTAGAGTTTGGTTTAATAATCACTTCCAAATTACCTGAACCGGCTACTCCAACTTTAATCATTGGCGATATTTGGAGTTTTTGGGGCAAATTGAATGTGTATTGATATTTATCCATAAATAGGTCTACCAATTCCTGAATTTGTTAGGAGGACTATAAAGTCCATTCGAAATTTCCACTAGATCACGGATGTTTTTGGCAGCGAGTAGATCTCGATCAGCTTCTTTTAATGAAATGCTCAAATCTTCTGGTCGTTGAATGATACCACGATGGCGCAGTTCATCGACTATTGCTTTATCACGTTTCAAACCTACCGGAGTATAACCGGCGATTCCGCGGATAGCTTGTTCACGCTCCTCTGAATTTTTACATAATAACAGATTGGCTATCCCTTCTTCGGTGACGACATGAGAGATGTCATCACCATAAATCATAATGGGCGGCAGGTCGGCCTGCATTTCTTTTTGTAGTTCCCATGCATCCAGTTTTTCTACAAAGGTTGGTTTGCCTGCCCCCTGAAATGTTTCAACCATTTGTATCACAAGTTTACGTCCTCGAGGCATTGCTACAGGATTATGAGAATTTTTTTCTTGTCCGGCTTTAAGCCATGCGTAAGAGGAATGACGTCGCCCTAAAGTATCACAGCCCATATTGGGTGCTCCACCAAAGCCGGCGATTCTTCCTTTGGTTGCCGTTGAACTGTTGGCTTGCGGATCCATTTGAAGAGTCGCGCCAATAAATACATCACAACCATAATGCCCGGCAAGTTGCCCATACAGGCGATTTGAACGTAATGAGCCGTCTCGACCAGTAAAAAAGATGTCTGGTTTGGAGCGAATAAATTCATTCATCCCTACCTCACCCCCTACACAAAAGATAGACTCGATGAATCCCGCTTCAATTGCAGGGATTAAAGTAGGTAGAGGATTGACCATCCAATGTTTACAAATTTTACCTTTTAAACCCAGAGACTGGGCATAAGTTGGCAGAATAAGTTCAATTGCACAAGTGTTAAAACCAACCCCATGATTTAATCGATTGACTTGATAAGGAGCATAAATGCCTTTAATCACCATCATGGCCATGAGGATTTTTACTTCGTCAATTAGTGCGGGATCTCTTGTAAACAAGGGTTCAATGTAGGATGGCGATGGGGCTTTAACGATGGCATCGACCCAGTCTCCTGGAATGTCAATTCTTGGGAGTTTCTTGACTATTTCATTAGCTTGCACAATGACCAGGCCATTTTTAAAAGCAGTTGCTTCAATAATACTCGGTGTTTCTTCCGTATTGGCACCGGTGTACAGATTACCGTAATAATCTGCTTTTTCTGCAGTGATTAAGGCGACATTGGGAGTAAGATCCATCACATAACGTGCATAAAGCTCATTGTAAGTATGTATATTGCCTATCTTAACCTGATTACGCTGGATCATAATTGCCAAACGAGTTGATTGTGGGCCAGCAAATGCAAAATCAATTTTTTCAGCAATTCCTCGTTCGAACAAGTCGAGATGTTCCGATAAGGTAACAGCCGATTGCAACATATGTAATCCGTATATTTTTTGGGGATTTACAGAACATAGGCTGCGTGCCAGAAAATCGGCCTGTTTCTGATTGTCTCCTTCCAGGCAGACTTTGTCATGAGGTTTTATTGCTGCTTCAAGAAGGGCGACTATATTTTTCTCAGAAACGATTTTGCCTTTTTTAAAAAAAGGTTTGATGTTAGTGAGTCTGCTCTCATAATCCTTGAGGTTTTTATTCCAGTCCATAATTTTTTAGTAATCGGATGAGAACTATAGTGATATAAAATGTTAATAGTATAGTAGATATTGACGCAAGTATTTGATTTTATCCCCTGCTTTTTTCTTGTGGCTTGTGCAAGGTAAGTTGGCCTATGATATTTCTCTGTAACTGAAAAATACAAAATACTTTATTTCAGCGTATTTCTGTTTTCTGGTTGAACAGAAGAGATTAATTCCTTGAAAGAAAACAATATATTGCATTAACATTAGTGAACTGTTTAAATTCATAAATCATGACATAGGGAAGTGGATATGAGAGAAAAATATACCGGTCGATCAGAGCCTATTATCAATAAACCTTCTGATATTCCTAAGGGTTTGGTTGCAAAAAGAAAAGCAGAATTGCTCTTGGCAAAATTAGAAGAAGCTATAAAAGCTCAAGAATCTTTAAATAAAGAATCAGAGAGTCCTGTGAAGGAGAGCAATTCCGAGTCACTCAAACCCCGATTGACCCATCTAACGAGCGAACGTCCAAAAATCAATCATAGACCTCCTTCTTCCTTTAGCTATACCAATTCAGACAGTACTTTGTTTGCTTCTGTTAAAGAAGAAAAAACCGAGGGGGAGGTGTCATCTGTATCCCTTTCTAATGATAAAAAAAAAGTTGAAGATAACTCTTCTGCATCAATTTGGACGGAACTGATGGCTGCCTTATCAAGAGCAGTTGACAACTATACGAAGAAAAAAATGGAAGGAACTACTCCCGGTGAAGCTTATGGTTGGTTCAGCTGGTTGCGTCATGGCAAGGCAGGAGAAGAAAAAGCAGGCGGGCTCGCCAGTGAAGCACGGGGAACCAGTACGGTTGAGTCTTTGTTGACCTTGCTTCATCATTTCTTTGCGGATTCTACCACCAGATACAATAATCATTCATTGGCTCCTTATGTGATGGACGAGCTCAATAAATTATTGGTTCAGTATGCTCTTAAACCGTTCATACTCAGTTTAGGAACTCAATATGATCTTAACAGTTGGCTGCATATCAAAAATCAATTAAGTCAACTGGCAGGTAAGGAAGAGTGTCAAGAAAAGCAATCTCTTGTTGCGCCTGTGTAATTATCAGGGGTCCTGCGCAGGACTCCGTATTTTTTAATCGCATGGATTTAACAGTTTCAGTTTTCTTGGATTGTTTGATGACTGCTTGTCAAGATTCGATAAATGCCCGATATTTTTAATGGCTACTAAAGTGCTATATTTTTTCAATATATGCATATGCAATTTTGGTACTTTCTTTATTAATGACCATATCTTCATCGCCTTACCTTGCACACTTGAGGGGATTAAAAAATTATCCTAGACTTTGAATAGCTGTCCAAACGTTTAAGAGAATAAAATGAATACAAAAAGGATTTTACCGGTTGTTTTATTACTAGTTGGTACGATGCTTTCAGAGGCTAGCAGTGCCAAGTTCAATGGAAATGGCAACAGCATTGTGGTGAGCAATAACTCACAAAATACCTCGGAACAATCGTCTCAACAGAACCTTAAACGCAGTCCTTCAGGGCAAAACTGTACCGGAACAACCCCTAACCCATTTCCACAAAACCCTGCATCGTCTCCTTTTTCGATAGGGCAATTGGGCGCTTGTGTTAATTCAACTGCATGCAATCCCACCAATGCGACATTAAAAAGTAAAATTGCAGACAGGTATTGTCAAGACGCGAATAAAGCGACTTGTGATGCGAATGATGACTGTCTGCCACCCCCTGATTGTAAAGGTCGTGTGAATGGAACAGCTTCCAGTATTGTGCTCACTAACTGTCAAAATGCTGGTCCCAGCCTTTGCGCTAGTGCTGGAGGAGGGATTTATTGTCTTTGCAATGCAGAAATCGCAGCGAATGCCCAAATTAAATGTGGTTGTGAATGTACTACCAAAACACTGCCTTAATAAATAAATTGTGAAAATAATATCGTCTATTTCAGTAGTTGATATAGGTATATCCCCAAAATCTCTTCGAGCCGGTCTCTTTCATTTTCTGTACATAATTTGATTCATTTAAAACATCACCAGTTATTTTAACAATTTTCGTGCTTCGTTATGGGGGCATAGAGTTTTTATTAAACAGAGTACATTTTGTATTTAAATTATAAACATTGAGCTTTTTGTATATTGTATTTTATGTTATTGTTCAATTTCTTGGTCAATAAAATCAGGAAGTTAGATACAAAAACTATTTTGGAATAGTCCTTTTACTTTACTTGGAATTTAAAAGATGAAAGAAATTATCGAGTTGTTAGCTACCTTGGATGAATTGCAAAACCCTTATATTCATCGTGTCAAAACCAAGTTGTGCGAGATTTTAAATCTGGATGAAAAAGAAAACGAGGTAACGCGAATTGAGCAATCGACAAGTCGATCCTGGGACGAGGGGGCTACAACCGATTTAAGGATAGGCCCTATAAAATCAAAAGAAAGAATAGAGGAATTAAGATCTGTACTCGTCATGTTGTCTGCTGCCAATGCAGTGAAATATGAGGAAGGGCACAATTTAAAGGATAATGGGGTGGAATTTATTATCACCGCATGTGAGGTTGAGAAACTGGAAGGATTTATCCCACTGAATCAGGAAGAAATGCAAAATACTATTCCTGCTACGACCTTTATTCGTATGTCAATTGCAGGGAATAGGGGGTATGTACGAGGGATTTCATTCAATTCTGCAAAACTCGATGGGGAGAATTACCTTGGTTCGTTTAAAGAAAACGAACTAACGACACCGACACAACAATGGTTTTCTGTTCTTGATTTATTGGATTTATTAAATAGTGGATCAGAACTTAATCTCATTCAAATACAGAACGATTTAAAATCTCTTTTGGGGGTGAAGTTTGAAGTTCATTTTCATTCATCCAGTGAAGAGTTCCCCATTGATTTGCGCACAGGAAATTTAGATTCCAAGGAGACAGGCGTTCAACAACTGCTGAGATCAATGGATAGCCTTGTTTTGCTTGATTGTCTAAAAACAGAAAGCAAAGAACTTGAAGATGGCCAGAAAGTATGCATTATCAAGGAGGTAAATCCTCAGGAACTTCATAAGTTTTCACTTAAAAAAGAAAAGAATACTAATGCAAACGCAGAAATGCTCTCCAATGTTATCGGACTTTTAAAACAATCATTTCCGCATAATAGGGTGATCCAGGATCTGGTTGTTTTTGATGGCAGAGAAGGAAAAAGTATGTCGCGTCCCTACTTGCATATTAGAACCCAAAGCTATCATCAGGAAGCTACCAGTGATTATAAGAGTGCAATGAGCATTCTCAAAAAAATTCAGGATAAAACATCAAAACAAATCAGCTTTGATTTCAGAAATGAGATGGTTGAGATGAAAGATGAATCAAGACCTATATACATAAGCAGTATTGAGAATACTATCAAATCATCTCAATTTATTATTGATGTTGCGGTTGGTTTAACAACACAACAGCTGTTCGAATTGCAAGATATATGTGTTGAAATAAATCAATCCAGATTAAAACATCATCATCGTCATAATCTCTTCAAGACGCAAATTGAAGAACAAAAAACTGATGAGCAAAGCTCATCTTTGTTTTTAGGTTAAAGTCAAATTCGACATAAGAGGTATAAGAGGCCTTTTATGTCGTTGCTTTAGCATCATATCTTGTTGTATTACCTGGCGAGAATTTATTCAACTGGCATTTTGGCATTTTAACAAACCTTCGAGATCAATCAGGGCTTTTTCATCGTGGATAGCTAAGAGCGTCACCCAGGCGGCGATGATCTGATTGTAGGTAAAAATCCGCTTTAACCACTGTTTTTTCTTTTCTTCTTCAGCAATGTGTTCAGATAAGGCAAGTTGTTTTTGGTTCAGTTTTTCCCAATTTTTTATGGCATTCGCCAGAGGCTCATTATTATTAGTTTTTGCCCATTCGTAAATCATGGTGTTGCGATTTTTTTGATAGTTCACTAAATCAGGATCATTGTGTTTTTCTGACAGATATTGCAAATAATACATTTCAAATTGATAAGGATGTTGGTATAAATTAAGTTTAATAATAGTTTGGTAAAATTCTTTTTCAAAAGTTTGTTGCTTCTCATTGAGAGGCTGATTTTTTGATTGATTCACTGTTTTTTCCCAGGTTGGCATGATGACATTCAGTGTCAGATTCATCATTCCCTCCCAAACGGCTTCTAATTCCTTGCCTTGTTGTTCTAATCGCTTTTCCAGCGAACTGATTTTTTGTTTTTGTTGGGTTAAGGATAAAGTGGCAAATTCACTGGCTTCAGGCATTAACTGGATAATTTTATCTTGAGAAGCACTGGCCACACGGATAAATTGGGAAAGAGCATCATTGTTGTTGGATTGAAATCTTTCTTCATAATTCAGGTAAACGGATCGAATCGTATTATTGTCGTAATTTTTCATGCGGGACTTAAACTGTTTTGATGCGAATAATTTGGCCCATTGGAGTAAATAATAGTCCGAAGTACTTAAAGGAATGTCTACTGTCATGTCTTCAATGATCGCGTTTTGATGTGCAACCAACATATTTTTAGCCGGTTCTCTGATTTTTTTTCCATCAATGACACCATGCCCTGTGTACCATTCGGTAAAAGAACGTTCATATCCTTGATAGGTAGCACCGTTGGCATCAGCAGTGCAGCCACTGGCATAGTGATCATCCGTTGAGGAAGTGAAACCACAAATTTTAGGATTAGCTATAGGATATCCATCTTGTGTTGTAACAGATAATTGATGAAACCCGCCTGAATAACACTGAGACATCGCAAAAATAATGTGTTGGCTTGGTATTAAGGTGAGCAGCGACGATAATTCATTTTTGGATAAACAGGCTTTGCTAAAGTTTTTGGCGTTAGTGAAGTTGTTAATAAATGGTTTTTGATAATGCCAGAGATCAATGCAATTGTTACTGTAGGGATTGGTATTTTTATCCTCTAAAAACCCATGAGGCATTCCGTGATCACTGACAAAGAGAAGCAAATTATCACCAGGGTTGATTTGTTGAATTTTGGAAGATAAAAAAAAGGCATCCACATTGTATTTATTGGCTTGTTGATTGTTTGCGATAATACCCGTAAACATGACGTCTTCTTTGTTTTGTTGATTATCTTTTGTATTAATGAGTTTGTGCACATCAAAGGGAGAAGGTTGTGCGGTTGGTGTGTTACCTCCTCCAAAATAGATACTCACTGTTTCAGGATTAAATCGGGTGATTAAATGCTCATAAAGAGTTTTTGTTTGCAGGTATTGGGTGTAGTGGTTAAGGCCTGGGTTATCTCCCCCTGACAGTACCAAAACTTGCTGGCCTGCATAAGTAGACGTGGTGTGCAGAGCAATTAAAATGCTGAGAATTGTTTTCATCTTCATTCCATGAATCGTTGTTTTAATTTTTTTCATTGTTGTGTCAAGGATAGCAATACTTGTATTGAACTGCTAATGATAATTGAAACGTTACGGTTAAAGACTAAAACTAATTAGAGATAGGAAAAACATAGTCAGTATCCAGCACTGTTGCTGCTTGTGTTTTGATTATCCTTCGAGATTTAATCGCCATTCCAGCTTAATGTTGATTATAAATAAAACAATTTTCAACAAAAGTAATCATTTTGATTTTTATGTGCATTTGTCGTGCTTATAGATTAAAATTATATCAATGGGGCCTATTAGTTGATATTCATATTATGAGCACACCAGAGAAAGACGTTCGTGAACAAAAAGTAAAAACAGTCACTTTAAGTTTTCTGGGTACTGGTCAACATCGTGAAAATGTTCATCATATTCTCACCAGTTTCCATAATAAAATCTCGGAAGTTCATAAAGACAATCCCACAGTGGCAATGAGGATGTTTGATGGTCCTGGTTCAGAACCAAAATCAATCGACAGCAAAGATCCTATTCCCGGGACTTACATTTATAACCCAACTGATAATTCCAAAATATTAATTAGTCCTGTAATCTCCCAAACGATTACCAATGCCATACAAAAACTGACAGGGAATCTGGCGGGAGAAGGCATAGAGCATTTATTATTTGAGGCAGTGCTTTACCTTAATGACATCATTGAAAAAAATGGAGGCCAACTGCCTGAAACAATCAATTTGCACGGGTTTAGCCGAGGGGCTGATACCTGTATGCGAATGGCGAATCTTCTTTATCAATTATATCCAGACATCAAAGTCAATTTATTTTTAATCGATCAGGTACCTGGGCCTGGGAAACGCGATGATCCACATTCTTATACTGTCCCCCCTAATGTAGCACATTTTGAGTCGACCCTGATGTTACATGAATACAGGCCAGGATTTGATCCGCAACATTCAGGAAGGTATGTGATTGCAGATCCTGAAAAAACAAAAGTGGTTGTTAAACCTTACTATGGGGAACACAATACTGGTAATCGCGTTACCGAAGATCCCAACACGAATCACACTGCCATTTTATTACATGATGATATGAATCGTTTTTGCAGGGAAACCGGCTCCCTTCCGTCTGTTGGAATTCCTCCACCAATTATTGCCAGAGTAGGAGATAAAAAAGAGGAGGTTCGAACGTCTTCAGGATTATCTCCAGAAAAACGTTTTGAATTGTTATGTGGTATGAAGGAAAATGAATGGGGCTATGCCAAGCTGAAAAAGAAATACCATGAACGCAGTATTCTGTCCAAGCGAGAAGATTACGTACAAGATTCCAGATTATTTGTTAATCAAGAGCATCGGGAATTGTTTAAGCAATTGTATCCCAAATCATTTAACTGGCTTTTTGAAAAAAATCATGGTGGCCAAACCCAAAAAGAAGAAGTCATCGCTGAATTAAAATCGCTATCCGAAGATCCAAGGTATGAGCATTTTTTTTCATCATTAGCGAAACACTTTCAAATTAATGAGAAAAATATTGCAGGAACCTTGCCAGAACCTTCGGGCATTGATCGGGATGAAAAAAGAAGCTTCAGGCTACCTCCAGTCAGGGATCGGCTTTCTTATTTACAACATTCACTGATCTCCATTGCGAATTATTATCACTATCATTGTAATGAGAAGAATTCAACGAATGAGTCAGTTAAAAATTTGCTGTTAGAACGAGTGAAAGAATCAAGAACAAAACCGGATAGCGAGGCAATCAAACATTTGGAACAGACCATGGAAGAGGTGAAACAGATTCTCGAATCCAAAAATGAAAAAGGTTTCCTCTGGCAACAAATTAATCACATTTCCCCTAATGCTCGACAATATTGTGAACAAGTAAAAGCGGCACTTCAGGAACATCTTCAGCATAATCAAGTGCTATCCGACACTCAGAAAGAGGAAATTCGTAAGGCTATGGATAGAATGAATAGCATAGTCAACGATGGTAACAAAGACAGCCAGCAGAAATATAGGGAAATAAGAAGAGAGGTGATTGAGTTAAACGCCAAAGCCACCACACCGGAAGATGATAGTCAATTAACAAGAAGTCATTTCCAAAAAGCCTATTTTGAATTATCAGGGGATACACAAAAAACCCTGAATTTAGAATCTCTATCTCAAACATTGAATCAACTCTCAAAAGCTCATTATGGCGAAACCAATATGACTGATAAAATTATTCAGCGATTGGATAGTTATAAAAATAGGAATTCGTTTTGGAATTCAGTTAAAGACGTTTTGAACTTTTTCAACATTCCTTTTCCGAAATTGCATTCGGAAGTCAAAGAGCAAATTGCTGATGCATTACAAAAAAGGCTTATTGATCTCAATGAAAAAGGCATGGGTAATGATGTCAATGCGATTACAAAAGAGCTTGGAAAGGCGCGAGAAGATTTGATTGAACATTATAAGAAGACTTCAAAACTGGAAATGGGTGAACTGGATAAAATTATCAATAAATCCATGGAAGAGCTCCTTGTTGCGCGTAAAGTCTCCAAAGATTTGGTCCATGAGGAAGTTAGCCAGGTCAAATTAAGTTAAGCACTGTTCTGTTTTGGCAAAGTTATCATAAGATCAGAACGCATCTCCTGTAAATCAGCTTGCCTCAAACTAAAATATGTATCAAAAATTATATGAATTAGTTTCGACTTAATCTGACACAACTACCCAATTTATTTTAACCAAAATGACAAAAATGAGTGAAGATAATGCTCCTGAAAATCGTTGTATTATTTTTCATATTACTTTAACAATGCTAAAAAAGGGAAAAACCTATAAGATCTTAATCAATACTAAGCACAATAAATCAAGTTGAGATGATCGTTATTTTGTTCAGATCCTTAAGTCAATTGATTATGCCCTAATTCGATATCATATTATCTTTTATTTGGATGCTAACATATGTTAGTGTTCTTTCGTTGTTTATGTACATACCAAAAAAAATTTATTTGGAAAAAATATTTTTTGCTCAATAAAATCTATCACTGGAGTTAAGGTTGATTTATGTTCATTTTAAAAAAAAATAACTCAAATAGAGTAAGTAATCCCTCTAGCACCAATCTTGGCAGTTTTACAAGAGTTCCTAATGAAATACTCTTGCATGTTATGTATTTCCTTGATCTTCAATCACTAAGTCGTTTTGCAAGAACTAATAAGGATATTAATTATCAAGTACATCAGTTAAGTAAAGCGTTTAATGTAACTTTAGTTGATATAGGCTGCGAGGGAACTTATAGTCATTTACATCAAAAATACTCAAAATTCCTAGTGGCCTCTCAAAAACGTCAAAAGGAATTACAATCAATCAAAGAAGTTAGAGAGTCAATAAATCAACAAAGAAAAGACCTGGAAGACAATCCAGCACACAGAAGCAGTTGTATTTCCAAAGAAGAAAAAACGTTTACGGTTGTGTGTTGTGTATTAGGAACTGTTGGTGGTTCATTATTCGCTTGCTGTTTTCCTGTAAATTGGGGTTTATCTGCACTTATAGGTGGAATATCAACAACTCCAATCCCTTTGATCGTATCGCGAGCAACAAAATGTATGTGTCAAAAATGTATTGAATGCAAAGCCAGTTCACTTGAATTGAGAGAACAGAATTTAGATAACAATTTCCCACTACCTTCTAAAATGCTAAAGTAATGCGGTGAGGCTGACTACTACTTTTGCAATAAAACTGAAAGGGGCTGAGCTTTCATAACAGCCTTTTTTTCAGTTACAAGTCTTTCCTTTTTGCTAATCCCTCGCGATCTTACGAAGTGAGGACTTACGAAAAACTCCAATGTCAAGGCAAAAAATGTTTTTAATAAGGGAGTTTAGATAAACCAAATGACCGAATTAAAAACATTTTTTAACGATGAGACCGGGGGTTTTTGTAAGTCCTCGAAGTTTTAGGTTTTTAGCTGCTTTTCTACTCTGACAGCATTCATTATTTCCTCAATTGCAGGGTTGGCACTTAAAGCAGCGCGGATTTTTTGGAAATCGCAACAGCTTGGTTTGGCAAATGCATTGATGAAGTCATGAGCATTCTCATTGTAATTATTGTCTTTGTTTTCAGCTATTTTTCTTTTGATTTCAATAATGGTATTGGCTATATTTTCTTCTTTTGAAGGGTCAATCTTCCCTACCATGTCTCGTATTTCTTTGATAATGGTTGGAACTGAACCATCTTGATTTGTAAGTAATTCATCATTATTTGATACCGTGTAGACTGCTAAAATATTTTCTTCTCTTTCATTGACAGGTATCTTCATGATACTAATATATAATTTTGTTTTATCGGGTAAAGTAGGTATTTCTTGTCTGGTATCTGTATCTTGTTTAATTAAAATATTTTCAAACTTAGGTAGGACTATTTTTTCTGGGTTCTCTTGTTCCGCTTCAGCAATTTGTTTTGCAGTTTGCTCCCAAGTAGCAATCGTTTTTTCGTCAATCTTCTCGGTATTTTCAAGTGCAGTAGTCTTGATGAAGTGTAACGCGTTATTAATAATTTGTTCCCTATCCATAATTTTAGTGCAACTAATGAAATTATCCCTACAAATTTGTTTTGCTATATCTAATTGTAAATTTTTATTTTTAGAAAATTGTAATATAGTCAAAAGAAGCAGAATTTTTTGTTCAGGGTTGTCCGCTTTATTAAAGAGAGAAAAATAATAGTTTGATGTTTTGGCTAAGAGGGCTTTTTCTGGATTCAAAAAGCTAAATGTGGGTGGTTTATTTTTTGTTGCATGGTTTTTTAGTATGTTAGCAACTGAGATCTCATCGAGTTCATAGCCAGGATTATTTGGTTGTTGTCGTTGGAATTGAGTGAATAAATGTTGTATTTGTTGCGAGATAGGGAGATTTTCCATCTCAGGGATATTAGTAAATGACCTTAAGTGTTTGGGAACAGTTGATGGTTCAAAAAAATAGGGGAAAATATTTTTATAAGTCTCTAGAGGAAATGTAATATTTAGTACATCCAGTTGTGGAAAATCACTTTTGAGAATGGGCGGATTTAAACCATGATGAACATGCATCAAGGCTACTACAGTTTCAGCAAAGCTCCCTGTGCCACGCTCTAAGGGTTGAGTATTTCCAATTAACCACGATAACTCGGCTAGTTTCTCATAAAAGACCGTAAGCTTGTCTCGATAGTCAGAATATTTTTCCGCAAAGGATAAATCCATAGACCAGATTTCTGCAAATAAATTTTCAATATTAGGCCAGGTGGCATTTAATGGTGCCAGGCCATGTTGCCACATTAAGTTAGGTGCAACATTAGTCTCGTCAACAGGCCCACTCCAAGTGTATCTGGTTTCCTCAATACTATTGACTTGAAGGTCATTATAAAATAGGCCATAACTCACAGAGTAGCCTTTTTTGTTTAGTCTTACGTCATCGGAAAAATAAAACACATTTCTAATAAGAGGTAATGCAAATGCATACTGAGCTCTAACAGGTGTGTTATAATCTTCAGACTCTCGTAATCGACCTACTGCATCACTTCGTCCAGTCTGCAGAAGAAATTCGGATACTTTTTCAAGAACGAAAGCAGCTAAATACGTCTTACTGCTTGAGGGTAAAAGAGTTAAAAGGTAGTTTGCTTGGGGTAACATGATATGTTGAATTAGATAATAACTTATTGAGCTCATGAACTAATTCCATTCGTTTAGCGCCAAATTGAATATCATCATTGATTTTCCCAGCTTTGTTTCCATAAAACTCTTTAAGTTTATCTATATGTTGCGGTTTTACATAGCGTGAAAAACAAGGTGCAGCGTCACAATATTCAGTTTTAACTTTCGAATAAACTTCTTTAATAGTTTGTAGATGAGGATGATCTTTGGGAAGAGCAGTAACTAGTTTATTAATTTTGTCGAAAGGAGTGGATGCAAATAAATTTAAAAATAAATCCCTAATTTTTTCCTTTACCTCTTTTTCATCAGCTGAGTTGAATCGATCTGGATCAAACACTTCAATTGCTGCAAGACGATAATGGTTTTTAAATAGAGCAAGTATCAGTTTGCCATTATCTCTATTTTTTAATTTTCTGAAATCTCCACTGATATAAGCATTAAATTTATCGTTTGAAGTAACTGTTCTTACATTCCTAATACGCTTTATTACCTCGTCATTGAGATCTAAGTTTTCCATAATGACTGCAATACATTTGTGGGCTTGTTTATTATAAAGTGAACCAATTTTAGAGAAAGTTTCATCCAAACTCATATTTTTCGCATTTGCTAACCAAATTTTACTAAATATTGCAGGACTGTCCTTATCTGAAGCTTCTATTTCCAACAATTCTATTGATTGAGAGACAAAAGGCCATTCTCGGAGTGATTGAAAAGATATCACGCAATCATTTTGCACTAGAGTTTGCATTAAACGCCAAAAAGAAGAGCTATCATACCCTTCCATAAATTCAAATCCAGGTGCTGTTGTATAATCGACTTGATTTTGTCCTAAAAACTTGAAAATAAGTTCTAAGCATTTTTTAAAAGCGGGGCCATTTTCATCACGGAAACCTAATACAGAATAACTGTATAGCATCGCATGAAGATTTTTTTTCAAAAACTTAACATAGTTAGGGAGTGAGTCGTCGTTGATTTGTTTTTGAAAATCATCAATGACCTTATAAGTTGTATCAGGATATTCCATCAACAAACGATGAAAAATATCCTCAGGTAATTTGTAAACATCAAGAAATAAACCTTGGTCCAAAAAAACATCTAAAATCTGAACTGCTTTATCGAAGGAACTACGATGTTCATTAATTTTAGGAGCAATCAGAATATCCCTAATTAATTCTGCAAATTCGTTTATATCGCTAATTTTGTTGTCTTTTAAAAGAGCTTTACAGTTTTCAACATCAAGATTCAGAATAGCAGCGTGAAGCAAGGGATTGGATGTGCGCAACATTATTTTTTTCCAAGAACATCTTTTAATGTAATATAGCATAAAAATTTGAACAAAATGGTTTTGGACTCGTATTAAGTTGAACTCACTTTCAGTAGTTTTACAGTTATATCCGATGAGTAATCCATAGGTAAACGTTTATAAACATAGCCATAACGGTTGAGTGATATGACAATTTTATTGTCGCAAGCATCAACTCCTTTGATTGTTCTTGACGGACTTAAGCTACGGCACGCAAGTCGAGTCGTCCCCCTGTTTCATCAATGTAATAATTGTTTGCCTTAGTCAATGCCAGTACGTCTGGAATAGATAAGAGTAACTCACAAGCGCCTTGATTACCTAGCCTTAGAGCCAGGCGAAGTAACTCATTCTCATCTCCTGGAATGGTTCCAGCAGGAGCCAAGGCTTTTATACCGGGGATGCTTAGCAAAAAACGAATATCATCAAGTAATGCTTCATCATTACGACGGATTAAATTACGTAACATATAAAAGCCTTCCAGGCATCCCGACTTTGTGACTAAATCAAAGACACCATCCAGGTTACTTTGCTTAAAGGCATCGCGCATTTCTTTTAACCTGTTCACATGGCTGGTAATAAACGGATTGACGTACTTCTCTCCATATTCAAATTCGTGTATTTTTGCGTACGCGAGCATAACCGGAGAGTCGAGCAAAAAATTAATGACATCATGATGACCTATTCCAACTGCTGCCCAGCGAAAAGCATAATAATTTTCAGCTTGAATCATTGCTGTGACTTCAGTTGGCGCCAATTCACATAAATGATTTATCACATGGAGGTGTCCATTTTCTGCCGCCAGACGAAAGGCTTGGTAATTTTCTGCCTGAATCATCTTCACAATCTCATCAGGTATTAAAGAAAAAGATATTGTATCCAAGGCATTTAAACAACCGGTTATTGCAGCAACAAAACAAATAACCTCACTTTTTATTCCTTTACTGTGAACATCATTCCAGAATTGTTTGGAGTTCCTGTCAAAATGAGCATAGTATAGACACAACAATTGCCTCACCTGTTCCATATTTTTTGTTCTCGGTAAAAAGATATGGATTGCTTCTTTATAAGATAAAGTCATAAGAGATAATTCATACACACTGATAAAATGCTGAAATAAATTTTCCCATAGAATCCAGGGTATTAATCGTAACTGCGGATCGTTCTCATAGTTTTCCATATTATGAATGGTTAGATCAAAAATAGGGCTAAACAGATAAAAAACAAACTAAACAATTATAAATTAATCACAATTGAGCTGGATGGTCGAATAAGGACAATCTACGGTTAAAAGAGGACAATATGAAATATCATAAAAGTTGTTTGTTTTTCTTTGTTTTGGATAAATAGTCTACAATTTTAGTAGGATGACTATAAATAAGTATTTCAATTTCTTTCGTTTTTATAAGTGAGATGAGCGCAAACAGAGGGATCTGATTTTGCTCTGGTAAAAACAATTCGGGAAGAACTTATTATTCTGAAAGACAGGGAGTTTATCATGTTATATTGGGCCTTAATTTTCTTATTGTTGCAATTGTCGCAGGTTTATTTGGATTTAGAGGCGTAGCATCAGCCGCAACAGGGATAGCTAAAGTTCTGTTCTTCCTCTTTATAGTAATGTTTATTGTGCTTTTGGTCTTTAGTCTTTTGGGTGGCACACCAGAGCCTGTTGTCATTGTAAAACCATAGCTACATCCTATATAAGTCCTGTTAATGATGTATTTTGTTATTTTAATTGATAATCAAGCTGCTTTTACGGAAAGAATTGAAACAGTCGTTGAAGTAGCTTGAGATAGACTCTATAATCTGGCTTGCTCACACACTGACAGGATAAAAAATGAATGTGAATAGTGAAAACACTCAACCAGGCGAAGCTCTAACTACTGAAGATTATTCCAAGGCAATGAATTTTATAGGCCAAAATTTATTGTCATCATTAACTCAATCTGTAGAAAAGTTGCCTCCACAGCTTCGTAATCGCAGGCTGGTTTGTCAGGCTTTGTCTGCATTTTTGACCAATGTCATCTATAAACAATTCCCAGAGCATCGTGAATCATGCCAACAAATGCTTGATGATATTACCAAGCATGTCAGTATGCAATTGGACAAAATCCCTCAACCATCAAAGTAAAGCGGTAGTAGTCTGTATCAGCTAACGTAGTCTGAGTTGAAATGAAATAAATAATGCGTTTCAGCCAGAGTACGCCAATTCGCGAGTGGATTTATCCTCTTGGTTTTACTTTTATTGTAAGATTTCCATCAATTTCCCCAGCAAATCAATTTCAGAAAGAGTTGCTGGGAGGCTAAGAAGACAGTTAGTACCTTTAAGACAGTAACCTTGGATTAACTGTTGAAACCAACCGGAAAAATGATATTGATTGAATTCCCTGATTGCCATTGGACAGATCCGCCTTTGCCATTGGTTAGGGTATACGCTACAGCAAAGCGAGGCTCTGTTGGGTTATTGCTTATATAACTGCAAGTGACTTGACCTGTTGTGCTGTTATAACTGGTCGCTTCATTATAATAATTTCCAAGTTGAGCTGGAACATCATGGGCTAGCGAAATGGATTTAAAATAAATAGGATTATTTTGGGACAAAATATTTTCCATGCCATAACCACCAATGTAATCTCCGAAATTAGTGATGACGTTTGGTGCTCCCTGGGTAGTAGGACAATAGATATCCACCATCAGACCTATAGGGCTTGCTTTGATAACAGGCGAAAAGGTAATAGCAGAAAGCAATAACAACGAGTATACAGGACTAGATTTTTTCATCGAAACTTCCTTTTTCAGTTATTTGATAAGTTGCTGGTTTGACCTATCGCTCTGTTCGTCATTAGTTTAGACTAAAATCATCCTAGCCATATTGTAAGTCAAGACGCACAGAGAATAGGTACAAGGACAATCATGTTGCACGACATTTTGATTGTCAATGCCCATGAGTCTATGCTTAAAAAATAGTCCTTTAAGCTATAACCCAAGTAGACTATTAAGAATTTGGTTTCCCAGCAAGGTTGCCTTGCCCCTCGCCTGATTGATTAATACGACGACTCCCAGTTTTTTTGCAGGTGAAAAACCAATGAAGGTACTAAATCCCTGGTTTGCCCCATTTTTAGTAATTACAATGTACCTTCCTCTTTTCACTCTTTGCCAACCTAATCCCATAACAAAATTTGGGTTGACTACAAAAAATGGTTGTTGGGCATACTGCATCGCAGAAAGTAACTCGGCTGATGCAGTGCCAAGTTGAATGCCTAAATTTGCTTTTAAAAAAGTCAGCATATCCGCTGAAGAAGAACGTAGCGCTCCGCCACCTAGAAAGTTAGCGGGTATATAATAGGGCGCTGGCTTGTTTTTAGGTCGATACCCTTGTGCTTCATAGTGAGACAGAGTTTCTGGTACATCAAAAAAAGTATGAGACATTCCCAATGGCTTGGTAATATTCGATTTTAACAGGTTAGGTAAAGTTTCGTTTGTGGCGTTTTCCAATACGTATCCCAAATACCCAAAACCAATATTGGAATATTTATAATGAGTTCCTATTTTTACTGGAGGACGCCATGTTTTAAGACGGGTAAAGAAGACCTGTATATTGCCTTTATTGACACCAAATTGCTCCATTTGTTTGGGAAAGCTTGCTGTGTGAGTAGCCAGATTCACAATTTGAACCCTGTCAATGGGTAGTCCTTTGGTTTTTGAAAGTTCAGGTGTATATTCAACGGCATAATCGGTTACATTCCATTTTCCTTTCTGAACTTCCAAGGCCACCAGAGTGCTGATGAATATTTTGGTAATCGATGCCAATTCAAAAATAGTATTTTTAGTGACGGGTTTCCTGCTTTTCCGGTCAGCGAATCCAAAATTATAATAATAATCCTTTCCATTATAATAAATAGCAATGGCTAAGCCAGGAGTTTGATGTGTCTCAATAAATGGTTGAACCAGTTTATTAATTACATTATCCACTCTGGACGGTTGCGCCAAAAGAATTGGGCTGCTAAACCATAAAATGAATGAAAAAAAGGATAATTTAATGCATTTTGATTTCATGATTAATTTCTTTTTGGAAAAGTATAATAATTATTTTTCTATTCTTGATTAATTATCAATCCTTTTTAGAAAAGAGCCAAATAATTGCTTCGAGTTGAAATGATGTTTGTTTTAGAACAATACTGTTTTTATGTCAGGGCTATGAAAAAAACCTAAAGTCTTCTCCTGTAGTGTTTTTTGCCAATGGATGTCTTCGACTATTTCCAAAAAACTGAATACAGATACTTTTCCCATAACTTACAATGAGTTACTATTAGCCACCATGGCTATTCCTACTGCTTTTGAACATTTATTTTTAATTCTTAGCGGTTATCAATGGATTACAAACACTTCGGACAAAAAAATCCAGTGTTTGTTGTCATTACAATATTGAGTATCGCCCATAATAGAAAAGGAAGACGTTATTGTTCTCGATAATCAGCAACAACTTTTACAAATACTTTCTGGCTCACTAATTAAAGAGGTAGATAATGTGGATTTTTAAAGATATTACCGACCGCTATTTTAAGAAAATTTTGGATAGCTACCAATTGCAGGCAGATGAAAAAACATACAAAGGCAAAGAAGCGGAATTATTAATTCAACGAAACGAGCTTGCTAGATGTTTGATTAAAACCATTTCATTAATGGAAGTTAAAACCCAAGAGGATTATGCTAACTATTTTAAACGGATCTCTGATGAAATTAACTCGGCATTACAAGCAGCCAAAAATGCTGTCAAAGAATATAATGAAGAAAAGAATACTGATTTCACAACAGATTTGTATGAAAGTTTTTTTACATACAGTTTAGTCAATTTTATTGAAGTGGTAGCTGACCTGTTTCAAAAAAGTCCTTCTATTATTACTCATATCATGGATGAATCATTGTTTTGTAATAATAGAAATGTACCTTGGGTGTATCAGTTTTCTTTTGTATTCTATGACTATATTCTTGATAAGGAATATGAGTTTATAACCGCTAAAGCCAGCAGAGATATTTTTGATGCAAAAAAACAATTGGTTCTTAAATATATCCAGAAGGCGGCCGATCTTTATCCTCGCTATGAAAAAGGAGAGTTCTCTGATTGCCATGAGATGGTGAATATCCTGTTACTTAGCATGCGTTCTGAAGAGAATAATTTACAAAAGCGCAGAAATCAGGACAGTAGCACAAATTCTATGTACTCTTATTTTACCCAAACACTTTATAATGCTTCCGGGAAATTAATGGGTAAAGGTCAACTGGGGCAAAAAATAGATTTATTGATAGAGGAATTTAATGAAAGAGCAATGAATAAGGGGCCATCTTATACTTAATTCTTTATTTTCCAAAGCAAGACAGAAAGGTCACTTGATTAGTAGTAAAAACATCAATTCAAATTGATTTTGTTAATCAGTGACGCTTTGAATTTAAGTCTGTTAATTAGGTTTATTATTAGGAAGTGCTTTTTTATCTTCTAAAATAGTCATTAATCCTGAAATATCATCGCTTTTAAGGAATTCGAGAATTCTTTTAGGATCATGGCCTTCAAAATTCCACTGCCCATAAAATCGGTCATCAGAATGAAACGGCTTATTTCTAATTAACTCGATAGAATGGTGAAGGTGCTTCAGGTTTTTCAATAGTAATATGAAGTCATTTTTATCGTAATTTTTTAGAGCTGCTTTAAAAACAAATATCAAAAAATGTCCAATTTCAATTTCGTTGAGTTTATTGATTAATGCTTTGATACAGGTATCTGTGGAACTGATTTCAAGTAATGACATACGGATAGAATTTAATACGCCGCTAATGCCTGAAATAGGGCATAAATTTTGCCAGTTTTGAATTAATATGGGATATAGACCTGTAAATAATTTAATTTTTAATTCAGGGCTATACTGATGTAATGTTTTGACTAAGGAAGGCTGAGCCCCAAAAAATGCCATTGAGCACCTCAGCCCTTTATTATTATCCCTTTTGCAAATGATGG
Source organism: Legionella pneumophila subsp. fraseri (assembly GCF_000586315.1). GTDB lineage: Bacteria > Pseudomonadota > Gammaproteobacteria > Legionellales > Legionellaceae > Legionella > Legionella pneumophila_B. The sequence goes on from NZ_JFIM01000025.1 coordinate 80,028, forward strand.
TTTCTTTTTCTAATTTGTTTTCAGGTTGTTCTATACCTGGATCTTCTTTGGAGCATTTCAATTGAGGTGGGAGGAAGTTTTCACATAACTCGCATAAATAATGTTTATACCCTTTTTCTAAATATTGAGAACTGGAAATAGCTTGTTTTATTTTTTTTAAAAGTTCAACGTGCCCTTGTTGGATACAGTAATCCAATAACTCTTCGGGTTTTTGAAATTTTTCATATAAGCATTCATTACGTCTGATATTTCCATAAGTACCTGTATAAAACTCATGGTGGTCCAAATAGGTTCTGGCCGCTGTTCGTCCTGACTCGATCAGGGCTTCTTTTGTATCTTGACTAAGCGTTAGATTAGTCAAAGCAATGGATGGAGTTTTGATTAAAATACTTTGATGCGCATGCCTCCTCAGTATTTGAAGATCTTCATACCAGTTTTCAGTAACATTGGGATGCCCTGTAATCAATGAGTAGAATGTGTTGCTTAGCCATGACCATTTAGGAATTGGGTTCTGGCTATAAAGAGCGTTCTCTTCAAGCCCATTATCAAACTGCAGGGCAAGTACACTGAAGTCAACATCATCCTTGTGTTTCAAAAAAGTTGTTTTATGCCCTTTTTCTGAAAAACAATGGGCAGGTAAATTATTGCTGATTCCTCCATCGCTGTATATGTTTCCTTGATAGCAGATACGCTCAAAGGCAATAGGTAAATTTGCGGAAATAATAATGGCATCCGCGAGTGCCATAGAGGGTGTTGAATCAATGGAAAACACTTCATGTTTTTGGGTACTTAAATTTGTTCCAGTAATAAATAATTTTTCTCCTAATTCACATTCAGGACATATTTTTTTTATTCTGGCTAAGGTTTGAAATGTTATATTCTCGGGGCAGCTGTATATATTTTCTTCTAAAAAGTTTTGACGTGTTGTAAATCGCGCTTTGAATTTTTCATCGGATATAATATCCATTACTTTTTTTAAAATGACGTAGTTAGCCGCTTGACGCATTAATTTGGCTGAGCTAAGGCCTCCTTTATTAAATATTTGTTTTATGTTATTGAAATTAAAAATGAGCGGGCTATCAAGGAGCTTATCTTCATTAAACCAGGAAATAATTTGTTTTATTTCGGAACAATTATAACCCAGATAAGCAAACGCAGCGACCATTGCACCAGCAGAGCTTCCAGAAAATTCAGTAAACTGTAATCCATGCCTGTTTAGTTCATCCAGGGCGCCTATATGTGCCAGTATTCTTGAACCCCCGCCACTGAAAACAATACGATACGGTATGGGGGCTTGTTCGGTAACAGATATACTAAAATCATAGGGGTCAAAAGTAATATTCAAGGTATCAGATAGTAACCATGTTTCTTTTGTCTGGGGTGGTGTAGACGATTTTGAATCTTTTGATTTGTCTTGCTGAGATACTTCTTGCTTTGTTTTCATACCGATAATCCCTTATATAAAACAAATTCTAAGTTATTTTTTACGATTCTTTTGCTACAGCCATCACAATCAATCGGGTATTTAAAACGCTTCCGTCATAAAGTTTTATGTATTGAGGACTATCTCCTTGTTTAAATTATTGATGTTTCAGTCATTGGGTATTTTAAATCAAATTGAATAGGTTAAGATCTTATGGATCAATAATTAACATAAATGGTCTTTGAGCAGACGTCAACTTGTTTCAACAATTATTGAAAATGAAAATTTGAGTTGATAGAAAAATTATAAAGAGGAGTGATCTAAAGGAAAGTTTTGTTCAAAAAATATTCACACAGTGTTATAATTACAAAGAGACAAGGATGATAGCAAAGAGCCAAACGGACATGAATAGAATGCACATGGGAACAAATAAAGAATTCCCAATTAAATCACATCTCAAGCCATCAAAATCTTGTGGAACTGATGCTTCCAATTGTCAGGTTGAGTTCTTATTAGATGTCATACAAAAACTTTCTCTTGCAAAAGATCTGGAAACAATCATGTTCATTGTACGTAAGGCCGCTCGTACATTGACTGGAGCTGACGGTTCTACATTTGTATTGCGTGATGGCAATCAATGCTATTACGCGGAGGAAGATGCGATCGCCCCTCTTTGGAAAGGCAAACGATTCCCTATGAGTGCTTGTATCAGTGGTTGGGTTATGGAGCATCGTCAGTCGGTTGTTATTGAAGATATTTATTCCGATCCAAGAATTCCTTTTGATGCTTATCGACCGACTTTTGTAAAGAGTCTGGCAATGGTTCCTATTAGAACAGCTGCCCCTTTGGGTGCCATTGGAATTTATTGGGCAGAATATTACCTTCCTACAGAGGAACAATTAAATTGGCTGCAGGTACTGGCTGACAGCACATCCGTTGCAATGGAAAATGTGATGCTGCAATCAGAATTGGAGAAAGGGCAGAAAGAAACAACTGCTCAAATAGAAATGACTAGAAAATTAATGGAAGTCAATAAAAATCTTGAATGTGCCTTATATGAATTAAATCACCGCAATAAAGAAATGCAATGGTTGAAGGAGTTAAGTTCAACATTGCAAACCTGTTTATATATTAAGGAGGCCTATCATTTAATTGCTCTGTATGCTACTAAATTATTACCTGAAACATCGGGAATCTTCTATGTCATGCATCCCTCACGTAATTATCTTGAAGCTATGAGCTCATGGGGCGACTCTGTGATAGAAGAAAGGATCATTAAACCAGATGATTGTTTGGGTTTACGACGTGGCTCGATGTATACAGTAGAAGATCCTCAAAAAGATTTAATATGCCCCCATCATCAAATCAATAGTAGTTTACGGCCTTATACCTGTATTCCTTTATTTGCTCAAAGCGATATTCTTGGTTTGGTTTGTATGGAATGGAACTCTTTTAAAAAGGAAGCAGAGGAAGAAATAAATAAAGAAAATAATCAGGAAATTCTCGCAAGTATGATGGCCGAGCAAATAGCGCTTGGTATTTCCAATATCATGCTTCGTGAAACCTTGCGTAACCAATCTTTACGAGACGCTCTCACAGGGCTTTATAATCGACGTTATTTGAATGAAGCATTGGATCGTGAATTGAATCGTTGCGCAAGAAAATCATTATCACTTGCCGTGCTAATGTTGGATATTGATCATTTTAAACAATTTAATGATAAATTCGGACATGAGGCAGGAGACATGGTGATACAGGCTTTCGCTAATGTTTTACGTCAAATTAGCAGAAAAGAGGATATAGCCTGCCGCTATGGAGGAGAAGAATTTATCCTGATTATACCAGAGATTGAGCTTGAAACAGCATTGCAAAGGGCTCAATCAATTCATGATGCGGTCAGTCGTATTCATTTACGTTATGGAGGAAATGCTTTAACCCAAATCACAATATCCATAGGATTAGCTATGTACGCCATGCATGGCAACAACATGCAAGATCTCATTACCGCTGCCGATAATGCGCTGTATGAAGCTAAAAATTCAGGGCGCAATAAAACGGTGTTGTATCATAAAAATTAGGGTATTTTGTCGTAATCAATACAAATTAGCTGACATGTTTTCATGCATTAATCAATCTATTAAGGCGATGCCTGGATATTTCTGTAATGATTTTCGCGATAGTAACCTCAAAATTTATGTACCTTATTTTCGATATTGGTTGTGTGGTGATTCATCTTTTTCCTGATCCTGGGTTTGTGTGTCTTTAAACAGGCTTAAATTAACAAGAGAAGTGATCCCTGCAGGTGTTATTATGGACACCGTTGACCTTTGAATTTGACGGCTATTAGCTTGTTCACCAGTTGATTTCCTTGTATCTTGCGTTAGAAACTGTAATTGGCTTTTAAACAAATCCAGGCTTTCGATTTTAGAAGCACGTTGCGATGAAAGTTCAGCAATACGCTTGTCACAAGCATCAATTCTTGTTTTATCGTCTTTAATATCAGCTATTTTTTCAAATGCATCTCTTACTGATCTTGGTACATCATGGATTATAAATCGATTTCTTTTAAGAGCACACAGAATCACCTCTTCATCCTCTTTATAATCTCTGGAAAAATTTTTATACAAAACGGGTTGTATTTCGATGGCTGCCATAATAATTTCTTTATCGTTCCTGAATAGATGCGCAGGATCTTTCTTGAGTTTATCCAGATACATGAGAAAAAAGGGATCAGATTTCACCCGGCACAATGTTTGATACCAACTTTTATAGCTTTCCATGAAATTCTTATAAAAATCTTGTGTTGGCAGAGGAATGTAGGGAAAATATTCCTTGAAAAGAAACTCCCACAACTTATCATTTTGTTCATCAGTGAGGTGTTTTTTCATTTCTGATGATGTAAATGTCAAGCTCCATAAATCATTCCAGGCACCAAGGTAGGAGCCAATTACAGTCAGCTCATCTTGACAAAGGTCATTTAATGATTTGCTAACAGGATTTTTTAAATGGGTACTGTCTGTCATTTTTTACCTCCTGATTGTGGTTTTGTGTTTCCTGCCATGTTTTTTGCTGCGCAAATATGACTTCAAGATGACTATAATGCTTTCTTTTTATTAAGAGAATATTAATAGTTAACAATAAATGGTTTTATTTTTTTACTGGGTGATTTTTTTCAAGGGAAGCATTGTAGGTCTTGGTCTGTTAGTTAGATGAATAAAATACTCTAGACCATTCAATGAATGGCTACCTGAAAGGCTGGAAATTGGAGTATTCTGTAGAAAAGGGTCTTTTTATTTAAGTACTTTAGGCAAGCGATTTAAGTGTCGTATAACTCGATTGCGAATAATCAGTATTTGCTTTTTTAAAGAAAGACAGTGAGGTGCTTTTCAACACAGGTTCTATCCTGTGGAAACTGATTAAATCTCCTGCTAAATAAGGTTTGGGTTTTTTACCATTAGTGTAGCACATCTCAGGGTATCGAATATCATTATCAGGATTTTGCATTTCTCTAAATTCAGAAAGGGGATAGGCTTTCTCTGCCCAAGGATCACAAATCACGGCTTCTTCTCCCCAGGTCGAAATATCATTAGGATCAGAACCACTAACACGTCCAATTACTATCAAGCAGTGTTCTCCTATTGATGTTTGACAATAATCAAGCGGCGCGACTCCTCGAGATTGAAGAAAACAGAATGCTGTTTGTGCTTGTTCCCCGCAATTACCAAATCCGTATTTCAAGAGTGCTGCATGAGTAAGTTTGGAGATGATATCAAATCCTGCTTTACCATTATGTGAACGAGCATAGGCGACAGCTTGTTCATGAACCTCTTTCCTTAAGTGAATAATTCTTCCAGGTTCCCAGTTTGGCTTCTTTGAATCTTGCTCAGTATTGGAACCATAAATCAGTTTGGATTTTACATATTTTATCGCGCTTAGGGCTTCATTCAGATTTTTTGTGAGCATAAAAAAATAACATGGGGTAAAACAGGATTATTATTATATCAAATAAAATACAATGTGTTAATATTTTGATCCATTGGGTTTGTTTTTTCATTGTGAGATTTTATTTTTGGGAAAATCAAGCAATTGCGAAGGTCATATAATGGAGCGCGTTTTTTTTGGTTAATAAATAATCAGATTTTTTGTTAGCACAGTTTTTATCCAATAGATGAGCATAACCTAATATATTGGATTTGAGCGTAATCAGTCCATTGTTTTTTATACTCAATCATTGTGGACTGTGTGTTACTAAAGAAATATTTATGAAAAATTTAGATCAAATTGTTTTTTTTAGATTAATGATGTTTGAATATCATTCATATATAATGTCGTCAGTTTTAACAATGAAGGTGTTTAGCACATGAAACCAAGCAGTGAAAAAAGCAAAGAAATTCGTAAAAAATATAAAGCCCCAGGCGCATCTGATGAGCAACTGGCTAATTCTATCAAGGTAGCATCTGAGTTCGAGTATAAAAACAGCAGCACTTTCGGCTGGGGTGGTGTATATATGGTTGACCGATTTCAATCAATGATTACAGGTCGCGCAATCACAAACAATACACAAAGGTTATTGGATGCTCAAACACTTGAAGAAGAAGTATCTAAATCAAACTTAAAACAATAATACATTTATCTCGGGGCAAGTTTTTCACTTTTCTTGCGTCTGATAGTCAAAAGTAAGACTTGAACCCCGGCTTTCTCTTTTTCAGGACTTACGAAACCCTCCAATCTCTTTGTTAAAAAAGTTTTTAATTCGGTCATTTAGTTTATCTAAACTCTCTCACTAAAAACATTTTTTGTCTTGGCTTTGGAGTTTTTCGTAAGTCCTGTTAATATCCCAAGGAAGAAACATTTTTTAATTGGCTGTGCGCAAAGGCTTTCTTAGAAAACCAATGGGCATAATCCTGCATTTGAGGCGTCAAAAACGCTTTAAAATCCCACCCAATTTTTTCATCAGGGTTAAATGGTCCTAATTCGATGTTTTTGGTTTGGGCAAGACCTCTAATCATCCATTCAACAATCGCAGAATTACCACGCCCAACAGGTTGCATACGAGCGAGGATATAAGCAATTTTACCGGCATTTTCTAAAAATTGATTCATTCCTTCTGAAGGCTCCCAGACCAGGCATGCTTGAAAATAGGGCTCAATCAATTCAAATTGCACTTTAAAATAACTGGATTCGCTCGTATAGTTTTCAGCAAAAGGGGTAGGGCAATGATCAATAACAATTGATGTTCTGTTGTCATTTTTCCCATAATCATTGAAAGTTATCGTCAGCACCGTATCATTTTCAATAAATGGCTTGTTTGAATTCAAATTTTTTATATGCACTTGTTCTATTTCATCAGGTTTCATCTTGAACGTTATGGTGTAAATAGAAAAACCTTCGGCTTCTCTATTGTTTTGCTTAACTTCAACAAAAGGATTAGATTGACTGATTAACAAGGAGAGATGCTCATAAATTTTATCCTTTTGAGAAGGAATATCTTTACTGAGGTTGAAATCATCGATTGAGGCAAACCCTGGCTTGTTAAATAAACCAAATTGATGTCTTAGAGGACCATGTTTTAAAAGCTTGGCTACCTCGCGTCTTTTACTGGCTAAAAAAGCATAAGCACAACCGACTTGAGTTAATAACGCTTCTTCCGGGCAGCGAATATCTTCACGCACTTTAGGTTTTATCTTGGGAAACTCTGGTAATAAAGCACAGAATTCATTGATGATGTCTTCACTGTATTTTAACCAAAGATTTTGTTTTGAACGGTCAAAATCTTTTAAGCGGTCAATAGATGAAGCCATATGATTTGAAGTTTCAGCATCGATACCAGGTGGTTTTGAAAATAACAAATTGGTATTAGTGTGTATTCCGGAGCGAAATGATCACCAATTCCGGCGGCAT